>NZ_VFVW01000001.1:0-1189683 GCF_006442305.1 Mesorhizobium sp. B2-3-6
TTCATCGCGGAAGATCCCTCTCCGATCCGGTCAAGGCAGGTTCTCAGCCGTGAGGCCTGCTGTCGCGTCTCGTCGAGATGCTGACGGATGCGGTCGCCGAGCTCCGGATAGCTCTCGAGGCGTGACAGTTGCCCGGAGAGCATCGTCTCCGCCTGCTCCTCCATAGCGTGAGCGTCCCTCAGCCATTGTATCAACCAATCGCGCGATTGTGTCATGAAGGTCTCCCTTGGGTTGCCTGCCCAAACCGCGAGTGGAGAGGATGGTTCCGCCCGGGCTATGGCAGGCTCGGCCAGAGGGCTGTCGACGCGCGGATTAACCACCAACGCGACTTCGAGCAGCGAGCCTCAACTGGCAGAGGGCCGGAGTCTGTAGCTTCTTTAGACCTCGGATAGGTTTTGGCGGTATCTATCGGGAAAAGGAGCGGGAAAGTCATGACCGAGTTCTGGCAGTCACTCCTCGCCAATCTTGCCCTGGTCTCCATCCTCGTGGTCGCCTGGGATCTTGTGGCGGACTTCACCGGGCGTCTGTCGACGCGGATGCAGTCGCTGGTTCTTGGCGTGGTCATGTGCATGGGCGCGATCATTTCCATGGCGACGGGCTTGTCCGTCTCCGGCTTCGTCGTCGATCTCCGCGCCGCCTTCATTGCGGCTGCCGCGTTCTTCGGTGGATGGCCGGCGATGTTCATCGCTACTGCCGGCTCCATTGCCTATCGCATCTATCTCGGTGGACAGGGCGCGAGCGTCGGTGTCGTGGGGATCCTCATCACCGCTATAGTCGGTATTGCGTGGCACCACATCGTTACTGCCCGGTCTCGCACCATGTTCGACATATTCGGACTCGGCGTGTCGGTAGCTTTCGCCGGGCTGATCACGCTCCTGATCATCCCCTCGCAAGTCGTTGCCGACCTGGTGCAGCAGAGCACACTCCCATCACTCGTGTTCCGCTTCCTCAGCACCGTCCTCATAAGCGTTCTGCTGGACCGGCAGCAGCGGCGGCGCGATCTTGCGATGTCCAACATGATCTACCGGGCCATGGTCCGCGAACTCCCGGATTGCCTGAACATTAAGGATGTCGACGGCCGGTTCATCGCCGCCAATCCCGCCACTGCCGAAATGATGCGCGCCGCTTCGGTCGAACAGCTTATCGGCAAGACGGATTTCGATTTCTACTCTAAGGACGTGGCCGAGCGCTTCCGGCAGGATGAGATGGGCGCTCTGGAAGCCGGGCAGACGCTGCGCATCGACCAGCCGGCGGTTTTCCCGGACGGCAGACAAGGCTGGCTCTACACGCTGAAGGCACCGTTCCGCGACGAGACCGGCAAGATCAGCGGCGTCATCACCTACAATCGCGACATCACCGAGCAAAAGCGAAATGCCCAGCTGAAGAACGATTTCATCTCGACGGTCAGCCACGAATTGCGCACCCCACTGACCTCCATCCGCGGCTCACTTGGTTTGATCGCGGCCGGCGTCGCCGGCGAACTGCCGCCCAAGGCCGCCAATCTCGTCAACATCGCCCACACCAACAGTGAAAGGCTGGTTCTTCTCATCAACGACATCCTTGATATGGAGAAGATCGAATCTGGCGTGATCACCTTCAAGATCAGGCAGATGGCTGTCCGCCCGGTCCTGGAACAGGCGATTGCCGCCAGCACCAACTACATGGCCGACAGCCGAATCAGGATCGTCTTGGTCGACGATGCCCCGCGCGCCGAAGCCAACATAGATCCGGATCGCCTGCATCAGGTGATGGCCAACCTGCTGTCGAATGCGATCAAGTTCTCGCACACTGATGGCATCGTCACGGTGAAACTCCATCGTCGTGCCCCCGATATGCTGCGCATCTCGGTCGTGGACCAGGGCGCTGGCATCCCCGAGGCGTTCCGCAGTCGCATATTCGGGAAGTTCGAGCAGGCGGACGCCTCCAGCACTCGCAAGATAGGCGGTACTGGCCTGGGCTTGAGCATCGTCAAGGCCATCACTGAAAAGCTGGGCGGCGGCATCTCCTTCGAAACCGAGGAAGGCAAGGGAACCTCGTTTCACATTGACCTCCCCGAAGCGCACAGGCAGACCGAGAAGCCGGTTTCGGTCGAGCGCCGGGCGCGCAAGCGCGATGGCCGCCTGCGTGTCCTCATCTGCGAGGACGAGCCTGACATTGCTGTGGTGATCGCAGCACTTCTCGATGCAGAAGGCTTTGCCAGCGACGTCGCGCCCGATATCGACACCGCCAAGGCGCTGCTGAGCTCGCGCGACTACGTGGCGCTGACGCTCGACATCAAGCTGGCGGGGGAATCCGGAATCAAGCTCTTCCACGACATACGGGCATCACCGGTGAATTCCGACATTGCGGTCATCGTCATCTCCGCCGTCGCCGACGAGGCCAGGCGCTCGCTGAACGGCAGCGCCGTCGGCATCGTCGACTGGCTGGAGAAGCCGGTGGATTCGAAACGGCTTCACGCCGCTCTTGCCAAGATCGTCGGCCGTAGGGTCGAGCCGAAGCCACAAATCCTGCATGTCGAAGACGATGAGGGCGTGCTTGCGGTGATGTCAGAAGGGCTGGGTTCGGGCGTCTCGATCACCTCGGCGAAGACACTAAAGCAGGCCCAGGAGGCGATCGCCCGCCATCGCTTCGACCTAGTCATCCTGGATATCGCGCTTCCCGACGGATCGGGCCTCGACCTCCTGACCGATCTGCCGCTCGAGACTGCGGTCATCGTGTTCTCGGCGGCGGAACTCGACCAGAAGCTCGGCGATCGGGTGCAGGCGATCATGACCAAGACCAGAGCGTCGGAAATCGATGTGGCAAAGTTGGTACGGAACATGTTGGTTTCGTCCCGCAATGGCACTCGGCCTGCCGCGCACGCCAAGGAGTGATGCTAATGCCCGCAAGGATCCTCTATGTAGACGACGAGGACGATATCCGCGAAATCGCCCAGATGTCGCTGGAGCTCGAGCCCGAATTCGAGGTGCGATCCTGTTCTTCGGGCATGCAGGCGCTGGCCGATGCCGCCGAATGGCGGCCCGACCTCATCCTGCTCGATGTGATGATGCCGGACTTGGACGGACCGGAGACGCTGAGGCGCCTGGCCGAGTCCCGGCCGACGGCGTCGATACCCGTGGTGTTCATCACCGCGCGCACCCAGACGCATGAGGTCGAACGCTATCTGGCTATGGGGGCGGTGGGGGTGATCGCCAAACCTTTCGACCCGCTTGCGCTTGCCGGTGAAGTCAAAAGATTGCTTCTATCGCGCACCTGAGCCGACGTATGGCTTGGCCACCGAGCGCAGTTTGTCTGCACACTGTGCGATGCCGTTCAGGGCTCCTATACCATGTCGCCTTATTCATCTACTGATTGTGCCGAGGTGCAGGCGCAGCGAATCAGGTTGTCTATAATCGCGTGGCATCGGCGGACGTCGATGAGAGAGTCGAGACGAATATTTCTGTCTGCATGGACCGCATTGGCGGATGTCGGTTCATGGGATCACTCCGGGGGGCGACGGAACCGGAGCAAGGCTGGTGAACGGAGCGAAGGCAAGAGTTCTGATTTGCGATGACGATCCCTTGTTGATCGAGCTGATGGAATTCAGGCTCAGGGCAAAGGGATATGAGGTCATCAAAGCAGTAGACGGGGCGGAAGCGCTCTCGAAGGCAGAGCATGAGGCGCCGGACATCATCGTGCTCGACGCGATGATGCCCAAGGCCGACGGCCTGGAGGTCCTTGCCCGCATCAAGGGCGATCCGGCTTTGTCCGAAACCCCGGTCGTCATGCTGACCGCCCGCAAGGGCGAAAGGGACATCGTCTCGGCCCTCGAAAAAGGAGCCGACGACTACCTTGTGAAGCCATTCATCCCCGAGGAGCTTCTGGCGCGGTTGGCGCGTCTGCTCGCGCGAAAGAGCGGGAAACGCTGATGCGGCGCTGCCGGTGCGCAGCCCTTGGCGCATGTCTGATCCTGGCGATCGCTGCGCCCCAGGGCGCGGTGCTGGCGCAGACGGTGGATGAACTTTACGAGTTCGGCGTCAAGGCCAGGCAAGCGCAGCATTTTGACGAGGCGGTGGAGTTTTTACGGCGCGCCCTTGCGCTTAAACCCGATAACGCCGACGCCTTGGTGCAACTCGGTTTTGCCGAACTCGGCCGCGACAATCTGTCGGCAGCGCGCGACGCTTTTTCCAACGCCCTGTCCTTGGCCCCAACCTATCGGGACGCCAGCTTTGGCATGGCTGAGGTCGAGTTCCGCTCGGGCAATCTGGATGCCGCGCTTCCGCTAGCCGAAACGGCCCTGCGGGCGGAGCCCGGCAACGCTGACGCCGCCACGCTTATCGCGAATATCCAGAAGGCGAAGCAAGCCGCCGGCAGTGAGGTGAGACGGTCTCCCGCGGTTCCGGCGCCGACAAAGAAACCGACTAGCCGGCGGCCCGATCCCGTCGCCGGTCTGATGGAGCAGGGCAGACGCCTGCGAGCGGCGGGAAAGCTGCCCGAGGCGGAGAAAGTCTATCGCCGGGCACTGGGACTGGCGCCGAAGAACACCGACATCCTCGTCGCCCTTGGCCTGGTCGTCGGCTCCAGCCAAAGCTTCGACGAGGCGGGGCTTTTCTTCGACCGCGCGCTTGCGATCAAGCCGGGCCTTCTCGACGCGCGGCTCGGCAAGGTGCGCCTGGCGATCTGGCGGGGCGACGCGCCGAGCGCCCGCCGCTTGGTCGATGGCGTGCTGGCCTCAGTGCCAGGCAATGTCGAGGCGCTCGAGCTGGATGCGAGAGTGGCTTTGCTCGAGGCCGATTACACGCGGGCCGGGCAGTCGTTCCAGCGCGTGCTTGCGGCCGATCCGCGCAATGCCGAGGCGCTGGTCGGGCTCGGCGATGTGCGCCGCGCCGAGGGTAAAGAGGAGGACGCGCGGGATGCCTACAGCCAAGCGCTCGCCGTCGAGCCTGGCTCTTTCGATATCGAGCAAAGGCTGGCCGTGCCGCCGCCGCGCAAATGGCGGCTCGACCTCGGCAGCGAGGTGAGCGATCTCACCAGCGGGCTCGGCGACTGGACCGACAGTTCGGCTGGCCTTTCCTATCGGCTGTCGCCGCGCACCACGATTTCCGGTCGCACCCGGCTGGCCACACGCTTCGGCCGCACCGACGTCCAGATCGAAGGTCGTATCGACCAGGCCTTCTCGCCGGCGTTCTCTGCCTATGCTCTGGCGGCGGCAACGCCGGACGCTGATTTCCTCGCGCGCTATTCGATCGGCGCCGGGGCTTCGTGGCAGGTCATGGCGCCGGCAAAGCCGTTCGGCCCGCTTTCGCTCAACATCGACGCCCGCTACGACAATTTCGCCGACACAAATGTCACCAGCATCTCGCCATGGGTGCAGACCTCTATCCTAGACGGCCGCCTGGGGCTTTCCGCCCGCTGGGTTCATGCGCAGGATGATATCGGCACGGGCGCAGACGGTTATGTGCTTCGCGTCGACCTTGCTGCGACACCGCACTTCAACGTGTTCGGCGGTTATGCCGACGCTCCCGAAATCTCCGACGGCACGCTGGTGCCGACGCGCACGGTCTTTGGTGGTGTTTCCTGGGACATCAGCGATCCGCTGACGTTGCGCGCCAGCATCGCGCATGAAGAACGACCGAGATTCGACCGGAATACATTCGGTCTCGGCCTGACCGCGCGGTTCTGACCATGTGGTACATCTGGGATCTCTCCATACTGCTCAGCGCTCTTTCGCTGGTGATCATGCTGTTCCTGATCGCGAGACGCGTCCTGCAGGAGCGCCGGAGCAAGGCTGCGGCCGACCAGCGGCGTCAGCTTCTGACTGCGCTGATCGCCTTCACCGAGAACCGAGACCGCGAGGTGTTGAAAACGACCATTCTTTCGGTATCGGCAGGCGTGGCAATCAATACCGGCTTCGAGTTCATTTCGCTTTTGCGCGGCGAGGAGCACGACGATGTCCTTGCTGCTTTCAAGGAATGTGGCCTGCCGGCCCTTGTCGGCAGGCAACTGGAAAAGGGCAACGGCGCCGAACGCATCCATGCGGCCGAGATGCTGGCGGCGCTGCGCTCGGAAGGTGCGGTGGCAAGCCTGCTTTCCGCGCTCAACCACGACCGCTCGCGCGAGGTCAGGATCGCCGTCGCCATAGCGCTCTGCGATCTGAACAGCCTGCCGCCGCTCGGCATTGCGCTGCGCAAGATCGGCGTGGCCGGGCAGCGCTCGCGACGCCTGATCGAGCTGTTCAGGCGCTTTCCGCACGCGCGCCTGGAGGAACTGGCGGACCATGTCGCGCGCGCCGACGCCGTGCCCTTCATAAGGGCGGCCGCGATCGACGCATTGGCCCGCGCCGGCGGCTTCCGCTTCGCCGATCTCTTCGCCCGCTTGGCCGACGACGCCTCGTCCGAGGTTGCCGCGGCGGCACTGCGGGCGCTCGGCCTCACCGGAAATGCCGACGCGCCGGCGATCCTCTCGACCGCGATGACAAAAGGCGACTGGGAGGTGCGCAGCGCGGCCGCCGATGCCGCCGGCCGCCTCGGCCTCGCCGAACTTGGCCGGCCGCTATCCAAGCTGATGGGCGACGAGGTGTGGAACGTGCGCTATGCCGCCGCCAACGCGCTGCGCTCCTTCGGCCAGCCGGGAGAGCGGTTGCTGCGCCAGATTGCCGACAGTGAGGTCTCGCGCAGCCAGCGCACCGCCTCGCTCATTCTTGCCGAGGGACCAGCCGTATGATCGCCGACTGGAGCGACGAGATCGTTCTTGCCGCCACCATCTTGTCTTGGTTCATCATCGGGGCCGGGCTGGCGCAGACGACGATATACCTCCTGCAGCTCATCGTCGCCGGCTATGCATTGTCCAAGCGCCCACCGGTCGCGCGCTCGGCGCTGCTTTGGCACCGCTATGGCGATGTCGCGCCGCCGATCGCGCTATTGGTGCCCGCCTACAACGAGGCCTTGAACGTGGTCGAGAGCGTCCATTCCATGCTGGCGCTCGAATATCCCAATTTCGAGGTCATCGTCATCAACGACGGCTCGAAAGACGAGACCTTGCTGCGCCTCATCGAGGCGTTCAACCTGGTAAAGTTCCATCGGCCCTATGAGGAGGCGCTCGCGCACAATCCGATCCGCGGCCTCTATTCGTCACCGATGACCGAGCGGCTGTTCGTCGTCGACAAGGAGAACGGCGGCAAGGCCGACGCCCAGAACGCCGGCATCAATGTCTGTCGCGCGCCGCTCTTTTGTGTCATCGACGGCGACTCTATCCTTGAGCCCGACGCGCTGATGCGTGCCGCCCAGCCATTCATCGATGACCCCGAGCGCACCATTGCCGTCGGCGGCACGATCCGCATCGCCAACGGCTCCAGGATCGAGGCAGGCAGGGTGCGCGAGGTCCGTCTGCCACGCCGTCTGTTGCCACTGCTCCAGGTGGTCGAATACCTGCGCGCCTTCCTGATGGCGCGGCTTGCCTGGAGCCGCATCAACACACTGATGCTGGTCTCCGGCGCTTTTGGCATGTTTCGCCGGGCCGAAGTGGTGGCGGTCGGCGGCTTCACCAAGGGTTCGATGGGCGAGGACCTCGACCTCGTCATCAAGCTGCACCGCTATATGCGGGATAAAAAGCGCAAATACCGCATCCAGTTCATTCCGGAGCCGGTGTGCTGGACCGAGGCGCCGGAATCGCTGAGCGTCCTTGCCCGGCAGCGCACGCGCTGGCAGCGCGGCTCGCTCGAATGCTTCTTCCGCTACCGCTCCATGCTCTTCAACCCGCGCTATGGCCGCGTCGGCTTTCTCGGCTTCGGCCACATCTTCATTGTCGACGTTCTGGGACCGGTGGCGGAGGTGCTGGGCTATATCCTCATCCCCGCCTTCTGGCTGCTCGGTGTCCTTTCGGCCGAATATCTTCTGGCCTTCACCTCGCTCATCTTCACCTATGGCGTCTGCGTGAGCGTATGCTCCCTCGTTCTCGAAGAGGCCGAGTTGCAGCGTTTTCCCCGCGCCAGGGACCTCGCGGTATTGACGGCGGTCGCCGTGATCGAGAATTTCGGCTACCGCCAGCTCAACAATTTCTGGCGCGTGAAGGGCTGGTGGCAATTTCTTCGGGCCGACCAGAGCTGGGGTGAGATGACCAGGACCGGCCTGGGCGGCGCGAAGAAGTGAGCCCCGTCTGCTGAGTCACTTCAGCGTCCGCTCGATCTCCGTGATAAGCGCATCGAGTGCGGCGTGCGAGGCCCCATCGTCCGCCTGCTCGATCAGCAATGTCTCCAACGCCGATGCCCGCGCGCTGATCTCCGCAAACCCGAATGTCCCCGCGGCCCCGGCGAGCGAGTGCGCGGTGGGAATCAGGGTGTCGTTGGAGCCCACTGACGGGCCTCTCTGACGCGCCGCCCTCAACTCCGCAAGTTGAGTGGCGCACCGAGCCAGGAAACGCTGTCGTAAGGGGGCGAAGGGATCATTCAGAATGGAAGGGGCCTCCATGGATGGCTTTAGAGGTATTCAAGCAGAAAACTCGGTGGAGTGGAACGAACTGCTTGCGGTCCACGCTCCTGTCAGAGCAGAACTGCGGCGCCCGCTTCAGCCAAATGCAATGGCGATGAGTTTTTGATGTCCAACCGCGGAATGAGCGAGCTGGTCGGCATAGACCTTCTTGAAGGCCGGCGAGCGGGGTGCATTCAACGTATTTTCAAATGTTTGGAGCCTGCTGCGGTATTCGGATAGGCCGACAGGTCGGCGGCCGCAGCACGTCCGCTATCATGCAATTGGCGAAAGTGTAGCATCCTGCCGCCATGAGCTCACGACCGGCAATACGGCTTGCATGGCCCAACAGTTTGCCTAGCCACTCGTCAAGCGCGGGACATCTGAAGCGCAACACGATTTCGTCCTTCCGATTTGGCACGAAAAAGAGCCAGATCGGCGGCATTGACGAAATCCTTCGGCGTTTCGTTCTCGGTGGGCACCGCTGTTGCGACGCCAACGCTGATGGTCACGCGATCCGAGCCGTGGGGTATGTTCAGCTCCCGCACGCTCTGGACGAGCTGCTCTGCGATCGCACTGGATTGTTCCAGTAAAGTGTCGACCAGCACGACGACGAACTCTTCGCCTCCGTACCGCGCAGCGAGATCGGTGGAACGGCCGGAACCGCTCTGGATTACGCGGGCGATTTGCTTGAGCACCTCGTCGCCGGCCATATGGCCATAGGTATCATTGTATCGTTTGAAGTTGTCGGCATCGATCATCAACAGCGACAATGGGGATTGTGCGCGAAAAGCACGCTTCCATTCAGACGCCAGATATTCGTCAAAATAGCGCCTGTTGCCGAGGCCCGTCAGGCCATCGATCCGCGTCAGACGTTCAAGCTCGAGATTAGCACTGATCAGCTGTCGCTGGCTTTCCCTTAGCGCTCGGTATGCAGCTTCTCGCTGGACGTGATCCAGATAGGCCCGCGTGTGATATCGAACGCGTGCAATCAGCTCGATACGATCCGGAAGCTTTACGAGATAATCGTTCGCTCCCGCAGCGAACGCTTCGCCCTTGGTGGCTGGGTCTTCCTTGCTCGACAGCACAATGACTGGTACCGCGCGTGTCGAAGCATGCTTCCGGTATTCTCGCACCAGATGCAGCCCATCGACCCCGGGCATGACGAGATCCTGCAGGATGACGGTTGGCTTTACCTCGTCGGCGACCGTGATCGCTCTCAATGGGTCGGTGCAGAAGTGTAACGAGATATCAGGCTCGCTGGCTAGAGCGCGCCTGACCGCCTCGCAAACCATGATCTGGTCATCGATGAGCAGAACCATGGATGAATAGTTATCTGCAAGTGGTGGGACCAGCTGTGGTTCTAGCGTCATCGGACGAACCCTTTCACCTGGAGCGCTGAAAGGGCTTCGATTATGCGTGAGCCGATCGCACTCAAAGGAAGAATATCAACAGCCGCGCCGACATCGGCGGCGGCCTTCGGCATGCCGTAGACGGCGCTGGTTGCTCTATCCTGCGCGATTGTGAGATGCCCCTTGTCGCGGAGCTGTCTCAACCCGTGCGCACCATCCCTGCCCATGCCTGTGAGCAGGACTCCAATCACCGAGCCAGGCCACCATTGCGCGGCACTTTCGAAGAACACATCTACGGACGGCCGATAAACGCTGTCCTCGGGGCTAGGCGTATAGCCAAGTTGCTGAGCTGACTTGAAAACCAGATGATTCGCGGAACTGGCAATGAGAACGGTGCCCGCTTGAGGACTATCGTTTTCCCGCGCTGGACGGATCGGGAGAGGCGTATGCTGGCCGAGCCAATCAGCAAGGCCTGGAACGAATTGGGCATCGAGATGCTGTACGAGCACGATGGCGGCGGCGAAATCAACGGGAAACGCGCTCAGGACTGCGGCAACGGCGGCCGGCCCGCCAGCAGAGGCACCGATTGCAATTAGCCGTCGAGCTGTCGGCTCAGCCGCACGGGACATCCTCCTTCTTGCCTTGCCCGGCGCATCGCCAATCAGCTTGCCGATCGTTGCTATCTTGTTGGTCAACAGCCGTGCGGATTGCGAGGACGCATCACCTTCGATGCCTACTGAGGGAATATCGACGGCGTCGAGCGCGCCATGCCCCATCGCTTCGTAGACGCCGGCGACGTTGGCTTCGATACTGGCTGTCACCAGCAAGATTGAACATGGGGTTTCCGCCATGATTCTGCGGGTCGCTTCCACCCCGTCCATCTCTGGCATCGCTAGATCCATGAGTATCAGATCCGGCAGATCACGTCTGCAGACCTCGACCGCCTCACGCCCATTGGTCGCAATCCATGCGACTTGGTGTTCGCCGGTCGACATGACCAGCCGGCGCAGAAGTTCAACCGCCATCGGCATGTCGTTGACTACGCCAATTCTCATTCGTTGGTCGCCAATTTCGATCTCATTCAGTCGCCTCGCCGATCATGTCCACGACGGCATGGATCAGCGCCTCGTCCTGAAAGGTACTCTTGGTCAGATAATAGTCGGCACCGGCGTCAAGCCCGCGCGAGCGATCTTCTTCCCGATCCTTGTATGAAACGATCATGATGGGTGTGTTCCTGAGATGGGCGTCCTTTCTGATCAGGCTCACCAGTTCGATACCATCCATGCGCGGCATGTCTATGTCAGTGACGACGAGATCAAAAGGACCAGATCGGACGGCATTCCACCCGTCCATACCGTCGACTGCCACTTCGACGTCATAACCGTGATTGCCCAGCATCTTGCGCTGGAGTTCGCGAACCGTGAGTGAATCGTCAATCACCAGCACGCGCTTGCGTCTGCTCGGTCCGGGACCGCCCGCGGCTCGCCGAAGGGCTCGAAATCCGCTGGACGACGCAAGCTTTTCCACCGATCGAACCAGATCATCGACGTCGAAGATCAGAACAGGCGAACCGTCCTCCATCAGGGCCGCTGCGCTGATGTCCTTGATCTTGGCAAACCGGGAATCGAGAGGTCTGATCACCAGTTCGCGTTCCCCGAGAAAACGGTCGACGATTAGGCCGTAGGCTCCCCCCCGACCCGTTTCCACCACGACGACCGAGAGTTCCTCTGGTTCGGACGCAGACTCTCCTCGATCCAGCACCTCGCGCGCTGTCACCAACCCGATCTGTCGATCGTTCAAGCGAAAATGCGGGCGGCCCTGCAGGAGGTTGATCTCCATCCGCTGCAATTTCATTGTCTTGGAGATGGCAGCGAGTGGAAACGCATAGGGCTCCCCATCGACTTCGACGAGTAAGGTGCGCAGGACTGACAACGTCAGCGGCAGTTGCAGTTGAAACCGGGTTCCTCGACCAAATTCCGAGGAGACGCTCATGATTCCGCGGACCTCCTTCGTCATCGCCTGCACTGCATCGAGACCCACGCCACGGCCGGAGACGTCGGACAGGCCAACTTTCATCGAAAAGCCGGGCAGAAAAAGGAATGCCAGCAATTCCGTTTCGCTGAGCGCGTCGGCGCTTTCCCTGGTTGCAAACTGCCGGGCGACGACAGTCTCGCGCAGCTTCGAGAGCTCGATCCCTCTGCCGTCGTCCACCACGGCTATTTGCAGCAGTCCGGCATTGTGCCTAGCTTCGAGCCTGATGAGTCCCTCTTCGGGTTTGCCGGTTGCGAGGCGCTCATCAGGCGGTTCAAGCCCATGGTCTACCGCGTTGCGCAGAAGATGCCCCAAGGGGGCATCCAGCTGCTCGAGGATATCGCGGTCGATGCCGGTCGAGCCGCCTACGATCTCCAGTCGCACCCGCTTCCCAAGTGTACGACCGAGGTCGCGGACCGTTCTTGCGTAGTGTCTCACCCCGTCTTCAAAAGGTCGCATCCGGCTCGCCAACGTCTCCTCGTACAATCGGTTGGCAAGATCGGTGGCTTTCCGATCGACTGAATCCAACTCATCGAGACGCTCCGCCAAGAAGGCTTGGCTCAACCGAAGCTTTCGCTGCGTTTCAACCAGCGCTTCCACCACAGCCGCATCTTTTGCGACCGGCAGCAGCACTGCATCAAGATTGTCGAACGCACTTGCGATGTCTGATTGAAGGTGCTTCAGCCGCAGCAGCCCGTCAGCGAATGGCCTGAGCCGCCGAGCTTCCATCAGCGACTCGCCGGCCAAACCGAGCAATCGGTTCAGGCTTTCTGCCGTCACCCGAACCATTCTATCTGAGCCGATGCTCCCTCGGGCTTGAGCTTTCGGCTCGACAAGGGGGTTCGCTGACGAGGTTGCCGCCGGCTCCTTTCGGCTATGCTCTGGCGTTGCGAAATCAGCTGCCGAATCTTGGGGTGCGGGCTCGGGGAGGGACAGTTCCTCGAACTTCGCCAGAAAGCTTTCGACTTCCGGGTTGACGCTCTCGTTCGATGATCCCGATGCGATCAATTTCAGAAGGTCAGAGCCTTGCAGAAGCGCATCTATATGCTCCTTGCGTACCCTCAGATGCCCACGTTGCGCGGCGACCAAGCAATCTTCCATTGCATTTGCAACTTTGACGGCGGGCGTCAGATCGATGATGCGGGCTGCTCCTTTCAGCGAATGCGCGGCCCGCATGCATTCTTCCAGTGCGTCGGTGGCGACAGGATCGCGTTCGAGCGCCAGAAGGCCGGAGGTCAAAGCCTGTGATTGCGTCTCCAGTTCGGCCTGGAAAAGGCTCAACATCGAAACCTGGCTGAAGTCCTCATCTGTCATGCCATGCTCCGATCCATCATCGTGAGCAGTTGTCCCGGGTCGAGACAGCCAACAGCCCGTTCCCGCCAGGGCAAAACGGCAACAGTAGCCGCCGACAGCGTCTTGCCGATCGTAGCTGGCACAGCGAGAGTGTCGCGTGCCCGGTAGCGATGTAAGCCGTGGACCTCATCAACCGTGAAAGCAACCCGCTTGTCCCGCTCGCCCACCACGACGAGGCGGCGAAATATCTTGGCTCGTCTGCCTTGTTCCTCCTCCTTGGGTTCGTCGATCCCGAGCAATTCAGCGAGCGACAGGCAAATCAGCAATTCGCCCCGGACATTGGCGATGCCGAGCACTGCACTATTCCTGCGGTGTGGAAGGGAATGAACGGGACGGGATTCAGCCACTTCATGAAAAATGCCAGCTGGAAGCGCCAGCCATTCGTGCCCCAACCGGAAGAGAACGGCCGTCTGCGGCGCTTCATCGTCCGCCGAAACGACCGCTGCACGACCAGCGTCATCAGGCCATTCGCCGCGATATGCCGAGGGCGCCGCACGATCAAGGAGGCGCCGTGCAATCTTCCTATAGGTCGGGCAATTCCGGCAGTGGAGATGCTGCTCCAGTTGGGGACAGGACTTGTCACCCCGAACGCCTATCCGCCGCCAGCAGTCGTCGATTTCAATCTGCTCCACTGGCAGAGCGATCCTTGTCGAAGCCGGCATCAGGTGCCGCTCCTTTTCTGGACCCGGACCAGCCTTCCGGCCAGCGCCTCGGCGCCGCTGTGGTCGCCTTGCTTGCGAAGCAGCAAAGCCAGGTGGACCAGAGCCTCTCGATGATTTGGCGCGAGATAGAGTGCCTTGCGATAGCTTTGCGCGGCCTTGGATGCAG
Source organism: Mesorhizobium sp. B2-3-6 (assembly GCF_006442305.1). Classification (NCBI taxonomy): domain Bacteria; kingdom Pseudomonadati; phylum Pseudomonadota; class Alphaproteobacteria; order Hyphomicrobiales; family Phyllobacteriaceae; genus Mesorhizobium; species Mesorhizobium sp. B2-3-6. The sequence continues at coordinate 14,006 of NZ_VFVW01000001.1, forward strand.
CGCCATCCGCATCCTGAACGAGGCCCAGCAGGTAGAAGATTTGCGCGGAAGGACCGAATTTCTCGAGATGGGCGAGGGCGACCTCCTGTGCCTCCTTTACCCGACCCGCATTGGCGATCCGTTCAACCGCGACTAGGCTTTCCGAGACCTGATCAACGGGCTTGGCCAGGGCCGGCGCACTGTTTTCCTTGCCGACGGTCAGTCGTGGCGGAAGAACGGGCTTGCTCTTGTTGAGCTTCGGGGTTGATGTCCGCACCGGGATAGCAGTTGTCGGCGCCGCGGCCTTGATGGGCTCCGATTCCAGGAAGGCAAAGGCCAAGGGCCATTCAGCGGAAATAAAGCCATGCAGCCTTGGAAGTGCTGCTTCCGCGGGACCGACCAGAAGAAGTCCGTCCGTGGCCAAGAGATCTTTCAGGCGGGTCAATGCGCGATCCTGCAGTTCGCGATTGAAATAGATCAGCAAATTCCGACAGAGTAGGATGTCATAGACCTCTTGCCCAAAAATTGCGCGAGTACCGAATAGGTTGCCGACCCTGAAGCGAACCTGTTTCAGCACCGCAGCACTGGGCCGCAACCCACCCTCGACCGCTTCGAAATAGCGGTCCCTGAATTCGAGATAGCTGCCGCGAAAGGAATTGCGCCCGTAGACGGCACGTTCAGCCAACGCGATATTGCGGGTACTGACGTCCACCGCATCGATGTTGAACTCGTGCGCTTCAAAGCCGGCATCGAACATGGCCATTGCGACCGAATAGGCCTCTTCACCGGTTGAACATGGCAGGCTCAAGACTTTTGTCGGCTGAGCACGCTTGTGCACGCGCGCATGCCGCGCCAACATCGTGAACGCTTCTCGGTCGCGAAAGAACCAAGTCTCCGGGATCACCACCGCATTGATCAGCTCCTGCAGCTCCTGCGGGGAACCGGTCAAGTGTTCCCTATAGGCCTGAGGATTGGCAATCCGGCACGCTGCCATCCGGTCTCTGACCGCCTGACGGACCACTGTCGGGCCAACGCTGGCACTGTCCAGTCCAATGGTTTCCATCAGGAGCTTTTCTATTGCGCCGGTCATTAAACACTCATCGCGGCCTGGCGGAGCAATGCGGTACGAATCTCTTCCGAAAGCAGCGCTTCCGCTTTGACCCACTGAATGATCTCCGTGCCATCCGAAGCCACCGGACCAAGATAAGACGGCGTTTCTGGCTCGAGGCCGAACGGCGCGAAGTCGGCAGGGTCTCGCTCGACCGTATCCGTCACCCGTTCCGCGACCAACCCAAGCAGGCGTTGCTCGCCATCTCGCGCCGGGTAGCGCGTAACAACGATCCGGGTGCTCAATAGGCGCTCCGATGGCCGGCCAAGCGCGAGAAGAGTAACATCGATCAGGGGAATGGGTATTCCGTTATAATTGACCAGGCCCACCACACCGGTTGGCGCACCCGGCAGAACTTTCACATCGATATAGGGCAGCACCTCTTCAATTTGGTGGACATCGATCAAGTAGCGATCCGAACCCATACTGAAGGCGAGGAATAACATTATCACCTCCTACTGCCAGTTCACTGTGCTCTCAGCTTGAACCTTGAAATGCTGCTTCGCATGCTGCCTGAGACTTGATTGAGCTCGTCGATCGCGAGCGTCGATTGCTGAAGGGACTCGACTGTTTGCTGAGCTGCCTCGCTTAGCTGGGTTAGCGTGTCGCTTATCTGTCCCGCGCCGATCGCCTGTGCTTGCATGCCTTCATTGGCGACTTCGAAACGTGGCACCAGCCCTTGGACCTGCTGGATGATCTCGAAGAGTTGACCGCCGACCTGCTGGATTTCGTGCATGCCCCGGCGGACCTGCTCGGAAAACTTGTCCATGCCCATCACACCGGCAGCGACTGCCGACTGGATGTCTTTGACCATCTGCTCGATATCGTAAGTGGAGACGGCCGTCTGGTCCGCAAGCCTTCGGATCTCTGTCGCCACCACTGCAAAGCCCCGGCCATATTGCCCGGCCTTCTCAGCCTCGATGGAAGCGTTGAGCGACAACAGGTTCGTCTGATCGGCCACTTTGGTGATGGTCGTCACCACCTGATTGATGCTGCCAGCTTTCTCGCTCAGGATCGCGAGTTTGGAATTGATCGCACCCGCCGCGTCCATGACCTGCTGCATGGTTCCTTCCATACGGGTCAGCCCCTCTTGCCCTCCGCCGGCGACGGCCGCCGTTTGCTCGGCAACTGTCGAGACCTCGTTCATCGTGCGAACCAGCTCGTTTGAAGTGGCGGAAATTTCCTTGGCTGTCGCGCGGATCTCAGTTGTGGTCGCGGCGATTTCAGTCGCTGTTGCCTGCTGCTGCTTGGAGGTTGCAGCAATCTCAGTTATCGACGTGCCGACCTGTATGCTGGACCTTTGTACCTGACCAATGAGAGTTGTGAGATCGTCTGCCATTGCGTTGAAGCCGTCGGCAAGCACGCTGAATTCGTCCCGGCGCCTCAGATCGAGGCGTTCGCTGAAGTCGCCTTGCCGTATCATTTGAACTGCGTCGACCAAACGTGTGAGCGGAGCTGTGATAGCGCGGAACAGCTGGTAACCCAAAAGAAGGGCTAGTCCGAGGGCTATCAACAAGCCCACGCTCAAACCGACTTCCGCCGTGCTAACGATTGAGCTGATTCGCTGCGTCGCGCTGTTTGCCTCGCCTCTGTGATCCTCGAGCATGGCTTGCAGAGCGGACTGCAATTTCACAAAGATCGGCTCTACCGTGTTCTTGATGACCGGGCTTTCATTGGGAGTTTCACCTTTCGACAAGGCAGCTCGGCTCGTGTCCAGCACAGCAGTTTCCGCCAGCCGAAATTGGTTGGCGAGTTCTTTGACGACTGCGTAATTCTGCTTGTCGATGTCGGAGACGATCGTTGCTTCATACTCGTCCATCAACCGCCGCACTTGGTCGCGATTGGTCGCGATCGTGCTTTCAAGCGTGCTTTTATCCGACGGGTTGTCCTGGAGGGCATATTCCTGAAGCAGGCTATGTGCCTTCATCTGCCCCATCATGATCTCGGTGCTGTGATAGAGGTCTGGAAGGATGCCCTTCTCGACCTCAGTTGCCTCCCGCTCCGCCTGAAGAAACCAGGCGTACGCGATAACGGCGATCACGGACATAACCACCAGAACGGCAGCGAAACTGACGAGGATGCGGTGGCGTATTGTCAGACTCGTCATGGAACCGGTTCACCTATGGGGGCATCGAGGCCTGCGCGAAAAGCGCTCGTTCCGACGTTTCGAAAAGGTGCGTCGAAAAGCAGCAGTCTTATGCAGAATGGTTTCTTTTCCGTTCCATCGCTAATGATGGCGAAGCGGCTCGCCAGTCGGCGCCCCCAATAAGCGTGGTCAAAGGCATGTCTCGCCGTCGACATAGATAAACCCGACATCGGCTGGGGCGGCACGCACCGTCAAGTGGAGCGTGCATGAGCTGCTTGAGGCCAGGAGTTGAATGACTGCTTAGCCCGCTTGATGCCGAAAGCCGACCTCTCGCTTGCGGCCCCTAATTTCACCTTGAATCCAACGCAAAGTAAAAAAGGGCCGAGCTGAGACACATATGGTGTGCACGCCGAGCGGACTTTGCGCTGCCGCCCGGGAACCATCTTGGAACGAAGCCAAACGTTCTCTAATTGCAGATGCTGGTGACTTGGAAGGACGCGCACAACGGAAATCCAAGGAATTTTCGACGCACTCGCAACATCCAAGCATGAGCGGTGGAGAGAAGTTCTATACTCACCTGTTCGACCCGGGGCCTGATGACCGTCCCATGCCGGGGTTGATCCATATGGCGTGGCGTCGCAGGCGCGAACCTTCAAATTTTCCGTGATAAAGAGAATGCTGGATTCAGTAGGCTGACAATTGTAGTGCCGAGAATAGATGAGGCCCGCAATCGCTTGAAGAAATTGGAGTGAAGCTGACCGCTGAACCGGAGGCTGACTGCGGAAGGATCGCTACGAGTTCATCTGCAAGGCGTGGGCGTCACAGCCGGAACGCTTCAGACTCAATCCGCTCCAGCAAATGCCGGGACCAAACATTTAGGCGATCAACCGGGGTGGGCAAGATGTGCCGCGTGCGCAGATATCAGGGCCCTGAATCTGCCGCTCAACAGGCACCTCGCCGCTGGCCAATCGCTCGCCGCTGGAAAACGCGGCCGCGCTGGCTGAGGAAAAACATCTTCGGCTGGGCCGGCGACTCTATGCCATGAAGCCTCCGGCAGGCTTGGACTGCGCGAAAAAAGGCGGCGTCGCCCGGCTGGGTCTGTCACACTACACCACGACGGACGAGGTCGACCAAGCCATAGAGGCCGTTGCCCGGCTCGCGGTCCGACGGGGGGCATTAAGTAGGCAAAAAGGGGACCAGCTGTGGCTGCTGTGGATAATGGTCCTGGTGTCTTGCTGATTGGGCCAGCTAGCGCGCACTCTCACAGCTATGGTGGCAGAGCATGTCGAATTGGCCTTGTTTGAGCAGTCACTCGGCAACATCGAAGGCCTCAATCGACCGTTCTGTGATCGTGTGGCGGACGCTGCGGAAAAAACCGAAGGGTCGGTTCTGTTCGATGTCCGCGTTGACGGCGATACCTGGGTTCAGCGGATAGCTGCGATTGGATATGGCGTGATAGGTACAGCTATAATCGTGATGGGGAAGAACGGACAACTTAGATGCGCATCGGTAGACGGGGATACCGCTCTTTTGGTGTCAGAACTGGCTGCCTGGAATGCGTCTCCGCTTGGTGAGCAAGCGAAGATTGATCAACGCGGAGCAGCCAACATCCTGCTGGCGACGCTCCGTAGTTCAGGTCACTTCGGCAGTGGTGGCTGGCGTTCCTGAGCGAGGCTTATGCAGCCTTCTGGCTAACCACCAGCGGGATAGTCGAGTTCCAACGATCCAGATTTCCAGGGCGGCAAATTGCTTGCCCTGTGACGTCCCGTGACTGACGGTCAGGTCTCCCTACCTGGGCGGGTTGGGCTACAATACCGGCTTCGCCAAAGCGGTCGATCTTGCTGGAAGCTTGCTGCCGCGGTCACGGGTTGAGCCATGCCGCATGGCAGCTACGTACAGGCAGCCTTACAGCAGCAGAATGAAAACCGACCACCCTATTCCCGCCTGTACGGCACGCCCAGCATAGCCGGTGCGCTGGTCCGCGAGCGACGGATCATCAACGCAACGATCGCCGCAACATAAGGCATCATCAACATATATTGGTAGGGAATGGCGATACCGACGCCCTGGATTTGCAATTGCAGCGCGTCGAGGAAGGAGAACACCAGAGCCGCCACGAAAATCGGGTAGGGGCGCCATAGGCCGGCGATGACGATGATGATGGCCAGCCAGCCGCGCCCGTTGGTCATGTCCGGCACGAAACGCGCCGCCTGGCCGACGGAGAGAAACGCGCCGGCAACGCCCGCCATCAGGCCGCCGAAGAGCACGGCGGCATATTGCACCGGCGCGACCTTTACCCCCTTAACATCGAGGGCCTTGGGATTGTCGCCGGCGCAGCGCACGATCAGTCCATAACGCGTCCGGAACAGGAAGAGCCATACCGCCGGCACCATCAGAAAGGCTATGTAGGTCAGCACCCGCTGGTCAAACAGGATGGGGCCCAGCACGGGAACATCGCTCAGCCCTGGCACCGGCACATCGGCGAAGAAAGGGATGGTCGGCGTCTTGCCGTCGCCAGCGAAAGCGGAACGCAACCAGTATGTGGAAAGGCCGGCGCCGAGCAGGTTGACGGCAAGACCGGTGACGATCTGCTCTACTTTCAGCGTGATCACCAGCACGGCAAAGACGAGAGCCATCAGCGCGCCGGTAAATCCGGCAGCGAGGACGCCCAGCCATAACGACCCGCTTTCATAGGCGGCGAGATAGCCGGTGAAGGCTCCCATCAGCATCATGCCCTCAAGACCCATATTGTAGACGCCGCTGCGCTCGGCGATAAGTTCGCCAAGTGCGGCGAGCAGGAGCGGGGTGCTGATGCGGATGGTGGCCGCCGCCACACTGACCAGGATTGAGGTTTGAAAGAGTGCGTCAAGCACGGCCGACCCTCCGCAGGCGGAAATTGCACGCTGCCCAGCCAGCTAGGAAGAACAAAAGCAGGATCGCCTGGATGGCGTATATCAGCGCCGAGGGCACGCCGGTCTTGATCTGCATGAGCGTAGCGCCGTTGAGCAACGCTCCGAACAGCACCGAGGCAACGACGACGCCAAGCGGATGCAATTGGCCGAGGATGGCCACGATGATGCCGCTGTAGCCGTAACCTGCTATTACGCCTGCCTTCAGGCGGTAATGGACGCCGTAGACTTCCGTGATCCCCGCGAGCCCCGCAAGCGCGCCGGAAACCAGAAGCACAACTATGACCAGCCTTCGAGTATTGGTGCCCTGTACATCGAGCGCGCGCATGTTGGACCCGGCAGCCTTGATCTCATAGCCCAGCGGTGTGCGCGTCAACAGCATGTGAACCAAGCCAGCCGCCACAATCGCCAGCAGGAAGCCGGAATGCAGGCGTGAACCGGAAAACAGCAACGGAAGCACCGAGCCCGGATCGACCTTCGGCGTCTGTTCGAAGAAGGCGCCCGCCTCGCTCCATGGGCCGCGCAGCAGCAGCAGCGAAAGGACATAGACGATGATGTAGTTGAGCATGACGGTCGAGATCACCTCATCGACCGAGAAGCGGGTCTTCAGCACGCCCGCAAGGCCGGCATAGAGTGCGCCGCCGACAATGCCACCGATTATAACCACAGGAATTTGGATGAAAGGCGAAAATCCGGTGAGATTGTGCTGCGCCCAATAAGCGAACATGGCGCCGGCAAAAACCTGGCCTTCGGCGCCAATGTTCCAGATACGCGCGCGGAAGGCGACACAGGCGGCAAGACCGGTGAAGATCAGGGGCGTTGCCTTGACCAGCGTTTCGCCGGCGGCGCGCAACGAGCCAAAGCTGCCTTTCAGGAGAGCCGTGAAGGCGGCACCCGGGCTGGCGCCCGCGGCGGCGAAAAGCAGACTGCAAACCAAAACCGCCGCGATCGCCGCCAAAGCAAGTGCAACAATGCGCGCGGTCGGCCGCGGTTCCAGCCGGCGCTCGAGGCGCCACTCCACGAGATTGAAATCGGTCACGCCGCAGCCTCGCTCCCATGGCCGGCCATCAGGCTGCCGATTTCGTCATAGGTGGTTTTTTCCGTATCGAGCACCGCAAGGATGCGGCCGCGAAACATCACACATATACGACGGCTGAGAGCGAAAAGATCCTCCAGTTCCTCGCTCGCAAGCAGGATGGCGCAGCCTTCGTCGCGCTTGTGCAGGAGTTGTCGGTAAACGAATTCGATGGCGCCGACATCGAGTCCGCGCGTCGGCTGGTTGCACAGCAGAAGCCGCTTCGCTTTGGCGAACTCGCGGGCGAGGATGACCTTCTGCGCGTTGCCGCCAGACAATTTGCGAGAGGGTGACGACGGCCCGGTTGCGGCAATCGAATAGGCAGCGATGACCATGCGCGCATTTGCGTCGAGCGCCGCGGTGTCGATGAATGGCCCATTGCGCCAGCGCGTTTGCCATTGTTGGCCAAGGACAAGATTCTCGCCGATATCGAGATCGGCAACGAGCCCGTCGCGGAAGCGGTCGCTGGGCACGTAGCCAATGCCTTTCGCAGCAACCGTCGCCGGTGAGTACGCCTGCAGAGTTTCGCCATCGAGCAAGACCGTGCCGCCGTCGGGCGCGGCGAGGCCTGCGAGGCACTCGAACAGCTCGTCTTGGCCATTCCCGGAAACGCCGGCGATGCCGACGATCTCGCCGGCTGCGATGTCGAGCGATGCGTTGTCCAGCACGGGCCTTCCATCGCGCAGGTGCGTGAGCCCACGCACCGAAAGCACCGTCTCGCCGGTCGCTTTCGCATCTGCGGCGCGCGCCGGCGCCGCAACGGAGCGGCCGACCATCATGGTGGTGAGTTGGTCGCGGCTGACGTTCGAGGTTATGACCGTTCCGACCAGTCTGCCCTTGCGCAGCACGCTGACCCGGTCGGATTGCATCACTTCCGACATCTTATGGCTGATCAGCACGACCGACAGATCTTCACTGGTGAGCCGCCGCACGATCGCAAACAGGCGGCGCGATTCCTCGGGCGTCAGCACCGCCGTCGGTTCGTCGAGGATAAGCAGTCTGGCGCCAGTGTAGAGCGCCTTGACGATCTCGACCCATTGCTGTTCGCCGACGGAAAGGTCGCCGACGTGCCGGTGTGGGTTGAGCGAGATGCCGTAGGTGGAGCAGATCGTCTCGATCCTGGAGAGAGCCTCAGCCCGGCCCAGCCGCCAGCCGGAGCCCGTTCCTACCGCCACATTCTCCAGCACAGTGAAGTTGGGCACCAAGACGAAATGCTGGTGCACCATACCGATGCCGGCGCGGATGGCTTCGCCCGGCGAGCCTAGCTGGACGGTCTTGCCGTCCACCCGAATTTCGCCGGCGTCTGGCTGGTAGAGCCCGTAGAGGCAGGACGACAGTGTCGACTTGCCTGCGCCATTCTCCCCCAACAAGCAATGCAATTCTCCGGGCATGACGTCGAGCGAGACGTCGTCATTGGCAGCAAGCGCAGCGAAACGCTTCGTCAGGTGCCGAACCGACAGGCGCGGTATCTTGCTCATCTCGGATCGGCCCGGCACCACCTCCGGCGTCAGTCCGATTTCGGCTCGTTCACATTGAGCTCGATTTTCTTCTTGCCGCCTTGGATGGCCTTGGCCGTTTCAGCCGCAAGCGCCTTTACGTCATCGGGCATTTTGGCTTCCCAGGCAGGATTGAGGATGAGGTCGCCCGAACCCTGCTGCCAGCTGAACCACCTTGGTTCCTTCGGCGCGTCGAATTTGGCGTTCATGGTCTTTGCCTTCCACCATTCATCGATGATCCAATTAATGTGCGGATCCCATTTGACGATGGTGGAGGCGACGATCGACTTCGGCGCCACTTTCGACATGTCCACATAATTGCCGAAGCAGCCTATGCCGCGCTCCTCGCAAACCTCGAAGGCGCCCGACATCTGGTAGATCATGTCCGCGCCGGCGGCGATCTGCGCCGAGGTCGCCTCGTTCGATTTAGCCGGATCGAACCAGGACTGGATGAAGGTGATCTTCTGTTTCACCTTTGGGTTCGCTTCCTTGGCGCCGGTGAAGAAGGCATTGATCTGATCGTTGGTATCTTCGGCCGGGAAGGTGGAGATGGCGCCGATGACGTTCGACTTCGTGAGTTTGCCGGCCAGTTGCCCCATCACGTAGGCAGGCTCGTGCGCGTGGACGAATATCCAATAGGCATTGCCGCCGAGTCCGCGATTGCCCGAACCGCTCATGACGAACATCGTATCGGGGAATTCGTCCTTCAGCTTCTCGATCGCATCTGCATAGGCGGTGTCGCCGAACAAGATGTCGTAGTCGCCGGTCTCAGCATAGGTGCGGAACACCTGCTCGGCATTGTCGTAAACGTTCTCGGTATAATTGACCTCGATGTCGAGGCCGTGGGGCTTGGCGGCGATGATCCGGTCCATGGAACTCACGAAGGATGATTCCCACGGTGCTTCCTTGCCCGCCGAAAGAATGCCGGCGATCCTGAGCTTGGTCGGCTCTTCGGCTTGTACGCGGCCGCCCCACAGCCACGTCGCGGCCACGAGCGAAACAGCGACAACAAGGTTTTTCAGCATGGTTCCCTCCCTTTTCTAGCGTTCCCAGTCATGAGGCCGGCTTAACGGATCGACCACCGTCAGGTTTATGCAATCGATCAGGCCGAGATCGGTTATCGCGAAATCGGGTATCGCGGTGATCTGCAGCACGAACATGTACATGAAAGGCCATGGCAGCCTACAGCCGAGCGCGCGCGCGGCGGCGTCGAGCTCCTGCTCTTTCTTCGCCATCTCTGGAGGATCAATGTCCGATACGATTCCGCCGATCGGCAGGGGCAGGAATGACACGATCCGACCGCCGTCCGCCACCGCCTGGCCGCCATTGTTCTCGATAATGTGGTTGATTGCCAACGACATGTCGTGGGGATTGGTGCCCACACAAACGATGTTGTTATCATCAGGCGCCGTCGAAGTGGCGAGTGCGCCGGAGCGCAGTCCGAAGCCTGAAGCGAACGCGACCGGCCGATGGGAAGTGCGGCCGTAGCGTTCGACGACGGTGAGATACTGCACGTCCTGTGATGGATCCGCGTCTATATAGCCGTCGCGGACCGGGAGCACGACATCACGTCGCGTGCGTACGAATATTCTCTCGGGCGTAACGGCGATCGCCAGCACGGCCGCCTTGTCGCCCGCTCCGGGCGCGCGCACCAATAGGTCTTTCTGTGAAACCGGCGCTACCTTGAATGTGTTGGTGACAACGGCGCTGCGGGCAGGCGGCGCAAGATCGTCCACGAGCTTGCCGTCGCGGGCGGCCAGCTTGCCCTTCGCGATGACACCTGAGACATGGAAATCCGCGATATCCTTGACCAGCAGGATATCGGCGGCGAGCCCGGGCGAGATCGAGCCGACCTTCTGGCCGATGCGCAGCGCCTCGGCGCCGTTGATGGTCGCCATCTGGATGGCGGTGAGCGGCGGAACTCCCATCGCGACCGCCATGCGGATCATGTTGTCGAGGTGGCCGCGGGCCAGGATATCCGAGGCGACCACGTCATCGGTGCAGAAGCTGACCCGGCTCGTCGCGGCTATTCCCATCTCGGTGACCATCCGCAGGTTCTCTTCGAGAAAATGGGAGATCGAAGATTCGCGAATGACGACATGCATGCCTTTGCGCAGCTTCTCCAGCATCTCGTCCGCCGTGTAGCTCTCGTGGTCGGAGCGCACTCCGGCCTGCAGGTAGCTGTTCAATCGATTGCCGCGACACATCGGCGAGCAGCCGAGAATCGGCAGACGGCTCTTTTCGGCGATCTCGACCGCCTGCAGAACGTGCTCATCCATCGTGTCGACGAACTCGCGCACCGTCTCCCATATGCCGATGCATTCCGGCCAGGAATGGGTGGCGCGGTGATCGTCCGGTCCGAAATAATAGCCGACGTTGGAGCGAGGCAGTGTGTAGGGCGTCTTGCATGGTGCGCCCCAGAAGATCTTGAGAGGGGTTGCCTTGGCCTCGTCGAGGAATTCGCGGGCGCCTTCCAGGCCGGACACCACGAGGATCTGGTCGAGGCCCGACACAATCGAAGTGGTGCCGAGCGGCACCACCGCCTTGGCGAAGCTAGTTACCGACATCTTGGAACATTCAACGTGGAGGTGGCCGTCTATCAGGCCAGGGCAGAGGAAATAACCAGTAGCATCGATCATCTCGGTCTCGGGGCCGCGGTACTCCGAGACGTCTCCGACAGCGACGATGCGATCCTTGTAGACGGCGACGTCGGCCGGATAAATCTCACCCGAAGCGACGTTGACTAGTGTGCCGCCGGTGACGATGAGAGTCGATTTATGCTCGGCGCGACCAGCACGGATGAATTCGCGTATGTCGGACAAATTCATCTCCGCTCGTGTGGCCTCGCTCGGGCTTGGGACCAAGCTTCTCTGCGCCAAAAATCCCACCTTGCGCGCTCTGATCCTGTCGTATTAGGGTCGTCCATGCAAATGGCAGTTTCCGGCTAGTTCTGGACGCACCGTTCAAATTCTTGGACGATCGATGGATTTTGAAGCGATCGATTATTTTATCAAAGTGGCGGAGGCGCAGTCGCTCTCGCACGCCGCGAAACTGTATGGACTGCCCAAGTCCAGCCTCAGTCACAAAGTGCGCGCGTTGGAGGATTCGCTCGGTGTCGCACTGTTTGTGCGCGACGGTCGGGAACTGCATTTGAGCGATGCCGGGGCCGAGTTCCTCGACCATGCGCAACGCATCAAGGAAAGTTGCGAAGGAGCCAAAGCGGCGATCGCCGAGGCGGGCCACGATATCGCCGGCACGCTGACGATCGGCTCGACCGGCGAGTTCGGCACTTCCTTCACCTCGGAACTGCTGTTCGCCTTCCGTCAACAGTATCCGCAGGTGAATGTCGACGTGATCTTCCTTTCGCTCGGCTATTTCCTGGCGCCCGAAAAGCACCAGCCTTTCGACGGCATATTCCATTGGGGCGAGCCGGCGAACTCAGACTACATCGCTCGCAAGCTCGGGGAGGCTTCCTTCTGTCTCTACGCCAGCCCGCGCTACATTGAGCAATTCGGGGAACCGTCGACGCCCGCAGACTTGGCGGGCCATGGGGCCGTCGCCTTCCGCCGCCCGAGCGGCGTGCAATCCTGGCATCTCGAGCGCGGCGCGGAAACGGTCGACTTCATGCCGACCGCGCAGTGCATGGCGAACGACTACTGGATGCTGAAATACTTCGCCGTAGCCGGCGAGGGTATCGTCTATCTGCCAGCCTTCTTCACCGAGATCGAGTGCAAGAACGGCGATCTGGTGCCGGTGCTCCCGCAATGGCGCTCGCCACTGGTTCCAATCAATCTGCTCTACATGCGACGCCGGTATGTGTCGCGTAAGTTCGCCGTTTTCCTTGATTTCTGCCTGGACTATTACCGCCAGCGCGCCGCTTACAGTTCGCCAAGATATTGCGTCGAGGTCGTGCGGCCCTTTGCGGGCGCGCGCGCCGGGGGAGAAAACAACAGATGATCCAGAGCTGGTTCGAATGCGCGCCGCAGTTGGTTGATGTCGCCATGGGACGCACGCCGGCCGACATGGTGGTCCGGAACGTGCGCTGGGTGAATGTCCATTCGGGCGAGATCATCCCCGCGACGGACATTGCCATCGCGGTCGGCCGCTTCGCCTTCGTCGGCCCGAATGCCGACCATGCCGTGGGCCCCGAGACGCAGATTATCGACGGAGAGGGCCGCTACGCGCTGCCGGGGCTGTGCGATGCGCATATGCATGTCGAGAGCGGCATGGTTACCGTTACCGAGTTCGCGCGTGCGGTCATCCCGCATGGCACCACCTCGATGTTCATCGACCCGCACGAGATCGCCAACGTCCTAGGCATGCCGGGCGTCAAGCTGATGCACGACGAGGCTGCCGGACTGCCGATCAATGTGTTCGTGCAAATGCCGAGCTGCGTGCCGAGCGCTCCGGGCCTCGAGAACGCGGGTGCCAGCCTCGGTCCCGCCGACGTGCGTGAGGCGATGTCGTGGCCGAACATCGTCGGCCTCGGCGAGATGATGAACTTTCCTGGGGTGGTCGCCGGAAATGGCGACATGCTGGCCGAGATCGCTGCCACTCAGGCGGCAGGCAAGACGGTGGGCGGCCACTATGCCTCGAAGGATCTCGGTCTGCCCTTCCATGCCTATGTCGCCGCCGGTCCGTCCGACGATCACGAAGGCACCAGCCTGGCCGACTGCGTTGCGCGGGTGCGCCAGGGCATGCGCGCCATGTTACGGCTTGGCTCCGCCTGGTACGACGTCGCCGCGCAGATCAAGGCGCTGACCGAGCTCGGCCTGGACTCGCGCAATTTCGTGCTGTGTACCGACGACAGCCATTCCGGCACACTAGTCAATGACGGCCATATGAACCGCGTTGTGCGCCATGCCATCGCCCAGGGATTAAAGCCGATCACCGCGATTCAGATGGCCACCCTGAATACTGCTCAGCATTTCGGCATGGAGCGTGAGCTTGGCTCGATAACGCCCGGGCGGCGCGCCGACCTGGTTTTGACCTCCGATCTCACCGAACTCCCGGTCGAAACCGTCATCGCACGCGGCTGTGTGGTGTCGAACGACGGCAAGCTCGTCGCCGACATCACGCCCTACGACTATCCCGCCTCGACCAAGAACACGGTTCGCTTGGGCAAGAAGCTCTCCGCGGCGGACTTCGACATCGTGGCGCCCGAGGGTGCGAACCAGGTCACGGCGCGGGTCATCGGCGTGCTCGAGAACCAGGCACCGACCCGTGCCCTGGAGGCTTCGCTCGGCGTCTTGAATGGTATCGTTCAGATGGATCGGACCGGTGACGTCTGCCAGATCGCGCTGGTGGAACGGCATCACGGCACGGGAAAGGTCATCAACGCGTTTGTTTCCGGCTTCGGTTACGACAAACCATGCGCCATCGCCAGCACCGTCGCCCATGACAGTCATCACATGATCGTGGTGGGTACCGACAAGAACGACATGGCGCTGGTGGCGAATCGGCTGGGACAGGTCGGCGGAGGCGTCGTGCTGTTCAGCGAAGGACGCGAACTTGCGCTTGTCAGGCTGCCGATCGCCGGACTGATGTCTGACCAGCGCGCCGAGATCGTGGCAGAAGAAGCCAATGGCCTGATCGCGGCGATGCTTGCCTGCGGATGCGCCCTCAATAATGCCTATATGCAGCACTCTCTGCTGGCGCTTGTCGTCATCCCGGAATTGCGCATCTCCGACATCGGACTGATCGATGTGTTGAAGTTCCAGCCGACCGAAGTGCTGGTCGCCACGACCGCATGAGGAGGCGGATTTAACCTGGCATCACCTTCGTCCTGATTATTTTCGGGTCACTCCTCGTCTCTTCGGCATTCATCCAATAAATCATAGCCCTTCCTCCCGCGCATAGGCAGCAAGAAGGTCCGGAAAGTCATTTTCGGGTTTCGCTTTCAGCAGCGCACGTGTGGTGATTGCATCAATATGATGGTCCATCAAGGCAGCAGCCTTGTTCCGGTCGGCCGCGGCCAGGGCGGCAATGATCTCGTGATGCTCGGATACGGCACAGTCGGACGAATGCGGCCGTCCGTAGAGCGACAGGATGAGCGATGAACGCGAAACGAGTTCCGTGACATAGCGCAGCAACAGTTCGTTTCCGGTCAGCGAGGCAAGCAGCACATGAAATTCGCCGGCCAGCTGAATCGACGACGCGGCATTGTTGGCTTTGGCCATCTCTTCCGCGTCGACATGAGCTTCGAGCTGTTTGATCTTTTGCGGCGTCAGCTTGCCGATCAGCGTGCCGACCACCAGCGCTTCAAGCGCCCGCCGCACCTCGAATATATTGTGGCCTTCCTCCAGGCTCGGCTGCGCGACGCAGGCACCCTTGTGCGGGCGCAATTCGACCAGGCCTTCGCCGTTCAGTCTTGCCAGCGCCTGCCTGACAATGGTGCGGCTGACGCCCAGCCGCTCGCCGATCGAATCCTCAGGCAGCTTTGTTCCCGCGGTCAGCGCCTGGTCGAGTATGACGCGCTTCAACGTGCGATAGACCGCGTCGGACTTGGATACGGCGGATTTCGGATTTTTATTGCGAATGTTGATTGTCATGACCGATCCTGAAAACTCATATCCAAGCACACAAGAAGAAAAGCATTCGCAAAGCCGGAGTTTAGAGATGCAAACGGCCCGGCGTCGAGGGCCAATGCCGTCGGCTCGCGTGCCATCAAGGTTTATTCCAATCGTTGTGTGTCGTTTCTGGAGCCCTCATGCCATGAACATCCGATAGCTGGGAGGGAAAATCTCGGCGACCGTCGGATGTCGCCAGGTGCGTTGCGGATAACGCTGGACAAGCCGTTCGAACTGGGCCTGTGCGCGCTGGTGGGCTGCATCGAGATCGAAACCCGGAATGGTTCGGGCGCTCATCACGGTGCGCCCGTCAATGATGACCGTGTGCACATCGCGTCCGCTTGCGGACGTCGTCAGGCAGGCGATCGGATCGAGGACCTGTCCCAGATGGTTGCCGGACAGGTCGAACACGACGATGTCGGCGGCTGCTCCCGCCTGCAAACGTCCCAGGTCCGACCGGCCGAGCGCGTCGGCGCCGCCAATCGTTGCCGCGTCATAGAGATCGGCTGATTTCGGCGTCTCCAGATTGCCCGCCATGACGCGGCCGAGCATCAGGCCGACCTGCATGTTCTGCACCATGTCGGGTGGCCAGGTGTCCGTGCCCATGCCGATGCGCAGACCCTGGCCGCGAAGGCGAGCGAAATTGTCGAGCGCCGCGCCATGCCGCGCCATCACCAGCGGGCAATGCACCAATGTGGCACCCGAACCGGCGATGATTTCGAGATCATCGCCGTCGGCGTGGGTGCCATGCGGCAACAACGCTCTTTCGCTGAGAAAGCCGATGTCCTGGAGCCAGCGGGCGGATGTCGTGCCGAACCGGCGACGCACTGTCTCGATCTCGAATGAAGACTGGCAGCAATGCAGACGGACCGGCACGCCGAGGTCTCGCGCGGCATTGGCGGTCCTGCGCAACAGGTCGGCGGTCCAGAACTCGACACGGTCCGGTGCAAGCATGGTTCGCACCAATCCGCCGAAGCGTCCTTCGTGCTCCAGGCAAAAGGCAACGGCATCGTCCAGACCCTCCGCGCCGCGCTCTTCGTCCACCTCGACGACGATGCCGCCATCCGCTTCGATGACGGAATGGCCGGCGCGAAAGGCAGGCCCGAGATAGACGCGAAGGCCCAACTCTGCGGCGCTTTCGGCGGCGGATGCGAATTCGTCCGATGTCTCGTTCCATGCACGATAAAACAGCGATGCGATCGGCAATGCAGTAGTGATGCCGTTGCGGATGAGTTGCGCGAAGGCATAGTGTTTTTGAAACGCCAGCTCCTCGCGCGCCAGCATTTCTACCGGCCCGGCTTCCACATAGTCGCGCGGCCAGACGCGGCCCTTCTTCCAGCCGGGTTGATGATCGAGGCCGAGCACGCCCGTATCCAGGTCCGAAAGCGCATCCAGATCGATGAAACCCGGGCCGATCAGCGCCCTGCCATGATCGATCCGCCGCTTTACAGGCCCGCCGTAGCGATGGCCGACGAAGACGATCCTGCCGTTCTCATGGACGACCTCGCCATTCTCCAGAAGGATATGGCGCCCGTCCCGGTGGCCGACAACCCATCGTGCGGTGAGCAGGACGGGTCCGTCGTCACGCTGGTTCGTCCGACGACTATGCGACATCGGGCAGATCTCCGGCCAGCGCACCGTCACGCACGAGCACGCGGCCGCCGCGGATGACCGTGCGCTTCCGTGGGGTCAGGGCCACGGCTTCCGCCAGGGTCCGCGCGCAAACCAGCACGACATCGCCGTGGCAACCGGGCGAAAGCCCATAATCCGTCAGGCCGATACCTTGCGCGCCGCCAAAGGTGCAAACGCGCGCCGTCTCTTCCAGATCGGCATCGTTGGTCATGCCGTTGCGCTGCGCAAGATATTTGGCCCGCTCCAGCATGTCGCCATTGCCCCATGGCTCCCAGGTGCCCTGGATGCCGTCGGAACCGGATGCCACGACGAGGCCGGACTGGCGCATCATGCGCAGCGGAACCGCCGGCGCGGATGGGCTGCCGACCGTCATGACGGCGATGTCTTCAGCCGCCAGCGCGTCGATCAACGTGTGCTGCCTATGCGTGTCCAGCATGCCGAGACAATAGGCATGGCTCACCATGACGCGGCCCTGAAGGGAGAGCGCCTTGGTCCGTTCGACGATCAGCTCAAGGCAGAAGGCGCCCAATTCTCCCGGTTCGTGCAGATGAATGTCGACCGGCTTGCCGTATCGATCCGCGAGCGCGAAGATTGCGTCCAGGTGGCGAACCGGATCCCGCTCGATCGTTGCCGGGTCGATGCCGCCGACAATATCGGCCCCCGCCTTCAATGCGTCCTCTATCAGCGCCTGCGTGCCTTCGCGTCCCAGCATGCCGCTTTGCGGGAAGGCGACGACCTGCACGTCGACCAATCCCTTGAAGGCTTCGCGCGTTGCAACGACACCCTCGATGTTGGTAATGCCGATTTCCGTATCCACGTCGACATGGCTGCGGATATGCGTCACGCCGAAAGCCAGCGTCTGCACGATCTGACGCGCCGATTGCCTGCGCGCATCGATGCCGAGTTCCCGCTTGGCCTTCCTGTCGGCCAGGATCCTGTCGTTGCGCGTGGGTCCCACACGGTTCTGAAACCAGTCCATGCCGACAAGCGTCTTATCGAGATGCGTGTGCGCCTCGACCAGGCCGGGCAGGGCAACCTGTCCAAGCCCGTCGATTTCATGCGCCGCTTTCCCGCTGGTTGCGTGCGCGAACCGACCGTCGCGAATGTAGAGGTCCGTGACAGCGCCGCTCAAGGGCCTGACATTGCGAATGAGAAGGTCTTCGGTCATCTGGGTCTCCCTGTTTGCGCCCCGGAACTCGGCCTATGCCAGCCCGGCGCGTTTCATCATCAGATGGAAGGCTCCTTCGGCGCGATCCAGAATGGCGTCTTCATCGTGATCGACGAGGCGGCGTCCGCGCATGAGGACACGCCCGTCGACGATCGTCGTGTCAACATCCGCGCCGTTGGCGAAGCGTGCCAGCCGCTGCGCGGGGTGCGCCGGCGGCCACAGATGCGGCTGGCGCATGTTGACCAGGATGATGTCGGCGCGCTTGCCCGGTTCCAGCGAGCCGATTTCGTTCTCCATCGACAGGGCACGCGCGCCCTCGATGGTCGCCATCTCCAGCAATTGCATCGGCGGCAGGACCGCATCGTTCCTGAAGTGCCGGGCATGATAGCGGTGCGCCTGGAACATGTTGCGGAACATGTCGAAAGAGCGATCGGGCGCCGCCGCGTCGGTGCCGAGCGACACGGTGACACCCCTTTCCATCAGTTCCGTCGCCGGACAACGGCCCGAGACCGACATCAGAGCACTTGGATTATGCGCCACCTTGGCGTGGCTGCGTTTCAGCGCGGCGATGTCTGCCTCGGTCAGTTCGATGCAGTGCGCCAGCAGCGAATGCTCGTCGAACAGATCGAGCCGTTCCGCATTGGCGGCGATGGAACCGTCGCGATGGCCATCCTGGATGAACAGCACGTTTTTTGCGCGAGCAAGGTCGCGAGCATTGCGGGACAGATTGTATACCGTTTGTTCGTCAAGTTCGCGCCGAGTGAACACCGGGAGAGAGACCGCAATCCGCACGCGGCCATCGCGACCAGCCCAATCATCGATGATTTCCGCGCACACTGCCAACTGGGTTTCCGGCGAAATGGTGATTTCGACAGACGGAACGTATGCGTGGTCCCGATAGACATGGGACGAGGTCGGCCGGTTCGGCCCGACGGCGAGTATCTCGCGCACTCCCATTTCGGCGATGGCGGCAAGATGTGCCCGTGCTGCCCCCGGCGCCTCGGTGCGCATGATGTCCGGCCCGCCGCCAAACAGCAGGGCAGCGGTGGTCGTTCCGCATTTTATGCGCTCAAGGGCCGACAATGTGGCCTCGGCTGCCCAGAATTCCGTATCCGACGCCTCTGCATAGATACGCCCCGCGATAGTCATCCAGGCTTCGGAATCGTCTCCCAGGCCTTTGGTCAGCATGTGACCCGCATGCGCGTGCGTGTCGACGAGACCCGGCATGACAACCATTCCCGAAGCATCGATGCGCGCCACCTTCTGATCTGTGGCGGGGGCCGCGCCGTCGCCGGCGGTGACGATCCGGCCATCCTCCACCAGGACATGACCCCTCGAGAAAATCCGGCGCCTCGCATCCATGGTGACGATGACACCGTTTTCTATCAGCAAGGCCTGGGTCATTCGGAATCCCTTTTCGGAACGGTCACTTGAGCGGTTTTGCACATGAGAAACGAAATCGAACATGCCTGCCTTGATATTGTGCACAATGTGTGTACGATATCAATGGGGATAAATGGTATCCAATAGATCGGAAACTTCGTATACAAGTGGGAGAAGAAAATGAGAAAATGCGTTAGGGTCCTGCTCGCCGGACTTGCGATGGTGATGTCGGTGACAGCGCCTTCGCTTGCACAGACACTGCGCTGGTCATCGGCCGGCGACGTCATTTCGTACGATCCGAATGCCCAGGTCGACAGTTTTACCCAGAGCGTCCAGAACATGGTGTTCGACGGGCTGGTGCGCCGCAACAAGGAAATGGCTATCGAGCCTGCGCTTGCGACCTCCTGGGAGATCGTCTCGCCGACGCGCTGGCGCTTCAAGCTGCGGCAGGGCGTCAAGTTCCACGAAGGTCAACCCTTCAATGCCGACGATGTCGTCGCCACCATCCAACGTCAGATCGATCCCGGCGCGCGCAACCGAGAAAACCTCTCCGCCGTAACCGGCGTCGAGAAGGTCGACGACTACACGGTCGACCTGATCCTGCGCGGACCCTATCCGCTGCTCCTGAACGATCTCGTCGCCATCTACATGATGAGCAAGCCATGGATGGAGGAGCACAATGCCCTCAAGCCCGGCAATGCCTCAACGGGGGTCGTCACCTACGCCAGCAATCATGCCAATGGCACCGGCGCGTTCAAGCTGGTCAGCTACGAGCCGGACTCGCGCTCGGTCTTCGCCGTCAACAAGGAATGGTGGGACAAGCCGCAGCACAATCTGACGGGGGTGGAATTCCGCCCGATCGCTTCGAACGCCACGCGCGTCGCGGCGCTGCTTTCGGGCGAACTCGACATGATCGCGCCGGTCCCGTTGCAGGACATCGACCGGGTCGCCAACACCGCCGGCCTGAAGGTTGTCGAGAACCCGTCGCTGCGCGAGATCTTTCTCGGCTTCAGCTTCCGGCCGGAGCTTCATGCAGCGCCCGGCAAGCCCAATCCGCTGCTGAACGTGAAAGTGCGCCAGGCGCTTTGGCACGCGGTCGACCTGAACACGATCCAGAAGCGTTTGATGCGCGGAAAGTCGCGCACCTCCGGCACACTGGTCGCGCCACAGGTCACCGGCTACGATCAGTCGATCGACGTAGCGCTGGACTATGATGTCGCGAAGGCGAAATCCATGCTGGCGGAAGCCGGCTATCCCGACGGCTTCAAGGTTGGACTGGCCTGTTCCAACGACCGCTACATCGCCGACGAACAGATCTGCCTGGCAATCGCGTCGATGTGGGCCAAGATCGGCGTCGAGGCCGACGTGCACGTCGAAAGCAAGACGACCTATTTCCCTCGAATGGATAAGGGCGATCTCGATATCTATATGCTCGGATGGGCCTCGCTACCGCCGATGGATGGCTACAGCGTGCTGCAAGCCTTGCTGGCGACCAATGACGGCAATTATGGCGGCAGCAACCCCAACGGGCTTTCCAACGCCAAGATTGACGAATTGGCCCGGTCGGCATCGACCGAACTCGACGAGGCCAAGCGGGTGGATATGCTGAAGGCGGCCTTCAAGATCACGCATGATGAGGCCCTCTATCTGCCGCTGCACCAGCAGCCGGTCGCCTGGGCGATGAGCGACAAGGTCGACATGCCGCAATTCCCCGACGAGTATGTGCGTCCCTGGTTCGCGCATATGAACTAGGAAAATGCGCCGGTAAGGCGTGCCCGCGCTTGCGAGGGAGCTTTCGCGGACACGCCTGACTCGGTTGGAGCGCCTGCTATCCGTGGTGGATCGCGAGCTGCTCCAGCGGTGGCGCAAGCCCCGCCTGTCTCGATCCGCGCTTCTTGAAAGGTTTTTCCTGATGATCCGGATTCTATCGGTGCGGCTGTTGCAGGCCATCCTCGTGATGGTTGCCGTAACCGCCATCGCCTTCATCATGTTCCGTTTCGTCGGCGATCCGGTCGCCACGATGGTGCGCGAAGGCGCGAGCCAGGCTGAGAAGGATGCCTTGCGCGTCGCTCTCGGACTCGACAGGCCACTTTTCGTACAGTTCCTCGAATTCGTCGGGCGCGCGCTTCATGGCGACCTCGGCACCAGCTTTCGCTACCAGGAGCCTGTCGTCAGCCTGCTGTTGACCAGGCTTCCCGCAACGCTGGAACTGGTCGTGGTCGCGACCCTCCTGTCGCTGTTCATCGGCATCCCGACGGGGGTTCTCTGCGCCCTGAAACCGAACGGCTTTCTGTCGCGGCTGATCCAGTCGCTGACCCTCGTCGGGATATCCATGCCGACATTCGTCACCGGCCTGCTGCTCATCCTGATCTTCGCCGTCAGTCTGCGCTGGCTGCCGTCCTCGGGGCGTGGCGAGCTTGTCGATCTCGGCTTCTGGAAGACAGGCTTCCTGACGGCCTCCGGCCTCAAATCGCTGATCCTGCCTTCGATCACACTGGCGCTGTTCCAGTTGACGCTGATCATGCGCCTCGTGCGCTCCGAGATGATCGACGTGCTCTCTTCGGACTATGTCCGCTTCGCCTTCGCGCGCGGTCTGCCCCGCCGCTACATCTACGGCCGTCTGGCGCTGCGCAATGCCTTGATGCCGGTCGTGACCGTCACCGGGCTGCAGATCGGACAACTCATCGCCTTCGCCATTGTCACCGAAACCGTCTTTCAGTGGCCGGGCATGGGGCTGCTTTTCACCAACGCCGTCGGCTATCCGGACATCCCCGTCCTCGCGGCCTATCTGCTGTTCGTCGGCTTCCTGTTCGTCGTGATCAACATGGTCGTCGACATGCTCTACGCATTGATCGATCCGCGGCTGAGGACAAAATGATGGCAACGCAGGTATCTCTGTCTCGCAGGCTTCCTCCCATCTCGGTCATGATCGCTGGCTTGATCCTGGTGACCATGCTGGTGCTGGTGATCTTCGCTCCGTTGATCGCACCCATCGATCCGCGCGATGTCTCCTCATATTCGCTGATCGACATGGAAGTCCCGCCCGTGTTCATGGACGGTGGCGATCCGCGCTTCCTGCTGGGCACCGACAATCAGGGACGCGATCTGGTCTCGGTCATCCTCTTCGGCCTGCGCATATCGATGCTGATCGGCGCCGGGGCGGTATTGTTGGCCGCTGCCATAGGCGTCACGCTGGGATCGATAGCCGGCTATTTCGGCGGTATCATCGACAGCATCGTGATGCGGATCGCCGATGTTCTGGTGAGCTTTCCGACGATCCTCGTCGCGCTTCTGATCAGCGGCATAGCCCGCGCGCAATTGAGCGCCGATACGGTCTCGAACTGGGCACCGGTCATCCTGATCTTCGCGATCGCCGTCAACGAATGGGTGCAATATGCCCGCACCGTGCGGGCCTCCAGCATGGTGGAAATTTCCCGCGACTATGTACGAGCCGCCAAGGTCATCGGTCTTCCCTCCCGCCGCATCATGATGCGGCACATCCTGCCCAACGTGATGAGCTCCGTCATGGTGATCGCCACCATCAATCTGGCGGGCGCGATCTTGACGGAGGCGACCCTCTCGTTCCTCGGCGCCGGCATGCCGGCCACTTATCCCTCGCTCGGCACGCTGATCCGCATCGGCAACGAGTTCCTGTTCTCTGGCCTGTGGTGGATCGCCGTTATGCCCGCCGTCGTGCTGGTCGTCCTGGTTCTGGCAGTCAACATAATCGGCGATTACCTGCGCGATCGCTTCAACCCCAAACTGATGGCGAACTGATGAAAAACACAACGCCACACGCACTCGACATCAGGAATCTGCGGGTCGAATATCCGCTTGCCAACGGCAGCATTCTCGCTGCCGTCGACGACATCGACCTGACGATCCGGCCCGGCGAGATACATGCGCTGGTGGGAGAATCCGGTGCGGGAAAAACCACCGTCGGCAATGCGCTGATGGGTTTGTTGCAGGCTCCCGGCAGGATTGCTTCCGGCACCATCACCATAGCGGGCAAGCCGATCGACATCCGAACCGGTCGCACCAAGGGGATCATTCCAGGCCGTGACGTCGGCGCGATCTTTCAGGATCCGATGACAAGCCTGAACCCGCTTTTCACCGTGGAAAGCCAGTTGTGCGAAGGCATGCTGGCGCATCTGAAGATCGGGCGCCGCGAAGCCAGGGCCCGCGCGCTCGAATTGATGAGAGCCGTCGGCATTCCCGAGCCGGAACGCCGGCTGGGCAACTATCCGCATCAATTGTCGGGCGGCCAACGCCAGCGTGTCGTCATCGCCACCGCACTTGCCTGCGACCCAAGGCTGATCGTCGCCGACGAGCCGACGACGGCGCTCGACGTGTCGGTGCAAGCGCAAATCCTCAAGTTGATCCGCGAACTTGCCGATGATCGCCGCGTCGGCGTCCTGCTGGTTACCCACAATATGGGCGTGGTTGCGGAAATTGCCGACCGGGTCACGATCATGCAGAACGGTTGCGTGGTCGAGAGTGGATTGACACGCGATGTGCTGACGGCGCCCAAGGCGCCTTACGCGCGCACGCTGATCGCCGCCGTTCCGCCGATCGACATTCGCCTTGACCGTCTGCCGGTCCCAAGCGAGGAAACGAGGACGACACTGGAGGCGCGCGAAGCCGTGCGCTCCAAGAACACCGGCACCGCTGCGGGGCGCAACGGCGAACCCGCGCTGACGGTACGCAATCTTTGCGTGGAATACGGCCAGCGCTCGTTCATCCCGGGCCGCAAGGCATCGGTCTTCAAGGCCGTGAAGGACGTCTCCTTCGAGGTGCGCCGCGGCGAAATCTTCGGGCTTGTCGGCGAGTCAGGTTGCGGCAAGACCACGGTCGCGAACACCATTGCCGGTCTCGTGGCGCAGAGTTCGGGAACCATAGATTTTCAGGGCACGGCATTGGCCGCCCGTCGCGACAAAACCGTGCGCAAGTCACTGCAAATGGTCTTCCAGGATCCGTATTCGGCCCTCAATCCAAGACTGCGGATCAATTCGGCGATCGCGGAGCCAATCCTGTTCTACAAGCTTGCCTCCAGCACGGCGGAAGCGCGCCTGGACGCCGAGACATTGCTCGAGGCGGTGGGCCTGCCGGCGCAGGCCGGCTCTCGGTTCGCCCATGCCTTTTCAGGCGGCCAGCGCCAGCGCATCGCGATTGCGAGGGCGCTCGGCCCCCGGCCATCGCTGCTGATCTGCGACGAGCCGACCTCGGCGCTCGACGTGTCGGTGCAGGCGCAAATTCTCAACCTGTTGAAGGACCTACGAGATCTTGCCGGGCTGTCGATGCTGTTCATCAGCCACGACCTCGCGGTGATACGGCAGATGTGCGACCGGGTCGCCGTGATGAAAGGCGGCGAGATCGTCGAACTCGCGGATACCGAAACATTGTTCTCCGCGCCCACTCACGAATACACGCGCGAACTCCTGCGCCTCGCGCCTTCGCTCGACCGCATCCTTTGCAGCGAAAAAAGAGAAGCGAGCCTGTGATGGCAGACATTCTGATCAGAAACGGCACCGTCATCGCTGTCGATCCCGATCGGCGGATCATTCCCGATGGCGCCGTAGCCATCGAGGGAGACCGCATCGTGGCCGTCGGCGCTTCGCAAGACGTGGCGCGGGACCATCCGGCGCGCGAGACGATCGACGCCCGCGGCATGGCCGTCATGCCAGGCTTCGTCGACAGCCACGCCCATGCCGGGCACGGGCTGATCAAGACGATGGGCGGCGGCCGCAGCGACCTCTGGTACAGGGCATGCCAAGGTGCCTATACGGTGGGTTCGACGCCGGAATTCTGGCATGCGGAGGCGCAGCTTGCGGCGCTGGAACGCCTGCGTTTCGGCGTGACGACCGGCGTGTCCTTGCTGGGCGGCGGCGATTCGGTCATGCGCACCGACGATCCAGCCTATGGCAACGCCCATATGGAAGGCGTGCTTGGCATCGGCACGCGCTCCGTGGTCGCCGTCGGCACCACGCGCCCGCCGCACCCCCTGACCTATGCACGTTGGGAAGGCGCCAGCCGTGCCGATTATCCAGTGTCATTCGACCAGCAGCTTGCCACCTCGCAAAAGCTGGCCGACCGCTGGCACGGCACCCACGAGGATCGTCTGCATCTCGCCCTGCTGACGCCGACCATGCATCAGGAACATCTTGATGGTCCCGGGGCAGGGGACGCCATCGCGCAATCGCGCAAGGTCAGGCAGATCGCCGAACAGCGCGGCCTGATCTTCACCCAGGATGGTCATACCAAGGGCAGCGTGAAGATCGCCAGGGAGATCGGCATTCTGGGGCCGCGCACACTGCTGTCGCATGCGACCGCCCTGACTGATGAGGAAATAGCGATCTGCGCCGAAACCGGCACGAGCATCGTGCACAATCCGAGCGCCGTGGCCGCCATTCTCGCGCGCTGCCCGGTCACGGAACTTCTCGATGCCGGCGTCGTGGTGGCCATCGGCTCCGATGCGACGGCGCCGGACCGCTCCGCGGACATGTTCCGTCATATGCAGCAATGCATGCACTATCATCGCACCCATTTCCACGATCCGAGTTGGCTTCCGCCGGGCAAGACGCTGGAGATGTGCACCATCGACGGCGCGCGTGTCCTGGGCCTCGACCATCAGGTCGGATCGCTGGAGCCGGGCAAGAAGGCCGATGTCATTCTGGTCGACTTGCGGCGCCCGCATCTCTACCCGGCCAACATGCCGGAATTCCGTGTCACCTATTTTGCCAACGGCAACGACGTCCACACCGTGCTGGTCGGCGGACGCGTGCTGTTGCGCGACCGCAAGCCGGTTCATGTCGATCAGGATGCCGTGCTCGATGCTGCGCAACGGGAGACGGAACTGATGATTGAGCGGCTGGGCCTGCGCGATCTGCTCAGGACCCCGGACCGGTTCTGGCGGCACAGCCGCGACACGGATCTGATCGAATAGGCTTCAATATCGAGACAGTCCCATCAGCGATGCGGAACGGCAGCGATGCACGTTCGGCCGGGCGGCGGCTTCAGGAATTTTTCGCATGGTACGCATCGGCATCATCAATCCCAATTCGACCGTGTCGATGACGGCATCCATCGCCGTCGCGGCGCGGCGAACCGCGCAGGCGGGTACCGAAATCATCGCCATGCAGAACGACAGCGGCCCGGCTTCCATCGAAGGCGCGATCGATGGCGCGAAGGCGGTCCCGGGTCTTCTCGACCGTATCGAAGGGGCCGAGCGCAGTGACGCCGTGGACGCCTATATCATCGCCTGCTTCGACGATACCGGACTCGACGCTGCGCGGATGCTGACGCGCAAGCCGGTCATCGGCATAGGCGAGGCTGCCGCCCGTGTCGCCAGCATCGTGGCGAGGCGCTTCACGGTGATTACCACCTTGCCGGTTTCCGTTCCCATTCTCGAGGACAATCTGGTTCGCTACGGCCTTTCGCCATTCGCCACCGTGCGGGCGAGCGGCGTTCCCGTCCTGGCGCTGGAAGCTAATGGCGAGGCGGCCTTGTCGATCATCAGCGAAGAAATCCAGGAGGCGCTGCGGGTCGATCGTGCCGACGCCATCGTGCTTGGCTGCGCCGGCATGGCCGACATGGCGAGGCGACTGGCGAGCCTTCACCGTGTCCCGGTCGTCGAAGGGGTGTCGGCGGCTGTCAGGCTCGCGGAATTGCTCGTCGGCCTGGAGCTCCGTCCCAGGCAGGATGCTTTCGCCACCTCTCGGCGGAGCATGACAGCTTCGCTCGCCGCGGCAACCTGCCCGGCTTCCACCCTTGGCCTGTCGGGGGGCTGATGCCGATGATCGAGCGCAGACTTTTGGGCGTCATCGTCGCCTGCATTCCATTGATAGCGTTGGGGCAGAACATGAATGAGACAAGGCTTCACTCGGCTGCGGCAAATGACGATGTCTCCATGATCAAGATGCTTGTTTCCGAGGGAGCCCGGATCGACGCGCGCGACGAGAACGGCCGCACGGCTCTTCTCGTCGCGACCCACGGCAACAAGGTCAGCGCTGCCAGGACTCTCATCGAGGCTGGCGCGGACGTCAACGCCAAGGACGATATCCAGGATAGTCCATATCTCTACGCCGGCGCGCGCGGGCATCTCGATATCCTGAAGATGACGCTTGCGCACGGCGCCGACCTGAAGAGCACCAATCGCTATGGCGGTACCGCGCTCATTCCCGCTGCCGAACGCGGACATGTCGAGACCGTCGGCGCGCTGATCGATGCCGGTATTGATGTCGATCACGTCAACAAGCTCGGCTGGACCGCGTTGCTGGAGGCCATCATCCTCGGCGATGGCGGGCAGCGTCATGTCGAGATCGTGAGGCGGCTGATCGAGGCCGGCGCCAACGTCAATCTCGCCGACAAGGACGGGGCGACACCGCTGCGGCACGCGCGCAGGAACGGCTATGCGCAGATGATAACCCTGCTGGTGCAAGCGGGCGCCAGATGAACAGCGCGAAAATGTCGATGACCGCGCAGCCTGCAACCGACAGGCAATGGACCCTGCTTGCCCTCGTCGTGCTAATCGGGATCAACCTGCGTCCCTTTCTGACGGCGCCGGGCCCGATATTGGTCGATATCGTGGCCGACACCGGGATGGGCTATGGCAGCCTGGCCATGCTGACGCTGTTGCCGATGCTGCTGATGGGCCTCGGTGCGTTCGTTGCACCGGGTATCCAGGCGGCCGTCGGAACGCGCCGGGGCCTGCTCGCGGCGCTAACGGTGCTGACAGCGGGCTCGCTGCTCAGGCTTGTCGTGCCCGGCGGCCTGTCGTTGATCCTGACGGCGGCACTTTGCGGGGCGGGGGTGGCCTTCATCCAGGCCGCGTTTCCGGGGATCATCAAGGCAAAGTTCCCGACCAGCACACCCGCCGTGACCGGCCTCTATTCCTGCATGATCATGGGCGGTGGGGCGCTCGGCGCACGTCTGGCGCCCCTGCTCGTCAACAACGGATACGACTGGCGGGCAGCCCTTGCCTGGCTCGCGGCTCCCGCCGCCATTGCGCTGTGCGCGGCATTCCGCGTCCTGTCCGACGCCAAGGCTTCAAGACCCGATCGCGCCTTGACCGGTTTTCTGCTTCGCCGCCCACGGACCTGGGTTCTGATGGCGGCCTTCGGCTTGGTCAACTCCGGCTATTCCTCTATGGTCGCCTGGCTTGCGCCCTACTACCAGGCGCAAGGATGGAGCAGTGCCGCCAGCGGCAACCTTGTGGCCGTGATGGCCATTTGCCAGGCGGCTTCGGCCCTGGTGCTGCCTGTCCTGGCGCGTCGAGGCATCGACCGCCGTCCCTGGCTCTGGCTGACGCTGCTGCTGCAGGCGGCGGGCTTTGCCGGACTTGCGGTTTTTCCCGCACTGTCGCCCGTTCTGTGGGTGGGGATATGCGGGGCCGGTCTTGGCGGAAGCTTCTCGCTTGCAATCGTCACGGCGCTCGATCATCTGCCGCGGCCGGAGCAGGCGGGCGCGCTGGCTGCGCTGATGCAGGGCGGCGGTTTTCTGATCGCCGCGCTTGGTCCATTCGCCACCGCGCTCCTGCATGGCTGGAGCGGGAGCTTCAGCAGCGGATGGATCATGCATCTCGGCTGCGTGACCGTCACAGCGTTTCTCTATCTGCACTTCAACCCAAAACGGTACGCCGACGTCATGAGGGGCTCGGAACAAGAGCAGTGCGAAATGGTAGTTTAACGAAGCGGAATGCAAGTTCTGAACTCAATGACGACGTACGTCTCCGCGGGGTGAGCAGCAGGCGCTTGCGCCGCATCTCGGCCGTGGAGATCGGCTCTGCCGGATCATCGGGGCCGGGCTGGCGCAGACGACGATATACCTCCTGCAGCTCATCGTCGCCGGCTATGCGCTGTCCAAGCGCCCGCCGGTCGCGCGCTCTGTACTTCCCCTCCTCGGCCGACAGTTCTCCATCCGCCAAATCGCAATTGGGGTTGCAGGCGCCCAGACAACAGCCGGGCCGATAAAGTCACACGCCATCGTTGCGAAACTACACAAACATCATCACGATGATCGCTCCGATAACTATCAGGACAAGCCCACCGATAAGCATCGGCAGCAGAGTGTTGTCCGGGTCGATATCAGAATCAATGTCCTTTGTGACCTGTTGATCATTCTTCTTTGGTTCAGCCATGGCCCATCTCACATCCGAGCAAAAACAGCGCGCGTCGAAGCCGCGCAACACTATACGGTCTTGCGTGTCGCCCCGGTGCGAACGGGTGGTATCTGACCGCCGAGGAAGTCTTCGGGCATCAGTGTGATGTCGGCGAGCGTGTAGCGGTCAAGGACGTTCAGGAAGGAGGCTGTCGCTTCGTCAAACATGCCTGAAAGCTTGCAGGAGGCGGTTAGCACACACCGGTTTCCGGTCGCGAAACATTCGACCAGCGCGAAATCCGGCTCGGTTAACCGCACGACATCGCCAATCCGGATCATCTCAGGCCGGCGCCCGAGAATGAGACCACCGGAACGGCCGCGGATTGCCTTCATATAGCCGCCACGGGTCAGGGTGTTGGCGACCTTGTTCAGATGCGTCTTCGACACGTTGAAGGTGCGGGCAACCTCCTCGATCGTTATAAGCCGGCTACCGGCGGCGGCAGTGTACATCAGCATCCGCAATGCATAATCCGAAAAGCTGGTCAGCCGCATGAATCACGGCTCCCTGTCGATCGCTGTGCATTGTAGGAACCACTCACAAACCGGTCGTGCATCACAAGTCTCTCTCGACGATAGGTTCGATGCCGATCGTGGTCTCGCCGCGGTTGAAGGCGATCGCGAGACGGAAACTGTGAGCAATTCGCAGCGCGCGATCCATAAAAAGCGTCGCCACCTCGGCCGGGCAAATGCGACGCACCGTTGTCCGAAACAATATTAGCCAGCGACGGAAATGCGCCGCGCCGAGGCCGGCTATGACCAGGTGCGGCGGCAGTGGCCTGCCGTCGTATCGGGATGTCCGAAGTAGAGTAGCGGACCAGAAGTCACACATCTTCGCCAGATGCTGCGGCCATTTATCTGGCTCGATCCGATCGTGGAAAATGGGACCGAGAAGGTCATCACGGCGAATTTCGTCATAAAACCCGTGGACTACACCGCGGATCATTGCCTCGTCGAGTATGTTGGGCAATGGCACGCCGTCGACCACGATTGTTCTCTTGCTTCGACCGTTCGCGGTCATTCCGAAGCTCCTGTTTTCTCCGATGCAAGCTGGCTGAAGCCTTGGTTCGCTCTTCGATGTGATCCTCTATATAAGATATATTATCAATCTATCTTATTGCGTGGCAAGACGCCGTGATGCCGCACCAGAAATGGGTCTGTCCGACCAAGCGGCGAATGACGAGCCCTTAATCCTAGGCATTTCCGAACTGCCTGGACATCACCCCAGGCCCGAGGCCGGAAGTATCTAAATTGGCGGGGAATTCCCGATGTGGCTCAGTTTCGAGAGTCGCCAACGCCTCATCAGATGACCGTGCCAGCCGGAGTCGCTCCCGAACCTGAAGTGCGATCTACGACAACGGCAAATCCTTCACGACGGAAATCCTGGCGTCCTCAATTCGCACTCCACTCCATGTCAAACAGGCGGCGATCGCAGGCGCGGATGTCGCGACCGTACCACCAGCGATACTCAGAAACCTCGCCAGACATCCACTCACCGACAAGGGCCTCAAGTCGTTTCTTGCCGACTGGGGAAAGACTGGGCAGGCGATCTTGTAGTTGTGCGCAGTGGAATCGCGGAGGGAAAGCCATCATGAAAACTGCACTCAACTATCGATTAAATTCGTTTGCATGATGTCCGCGAGAGCGGGAGACTGCGGTCTGAGCCACTCAGCCCAGTACATGACGCAGTCGGAATGTCGGCGCGGATAATGCTGAGAATCTGAAGGCGCACTAGCCAGGCAGAAGGTACCCCGAAGCAGTGTGCCGCCTCGCCGCACGAGCGGTTTTGACACGGATCGCCAAGGACGAGAATATGGCTGAAGCTGATACCAAATCAAACGGACCGGATCTGGTCCAGGGGATCGCGCTGTCCGACCTTCCCGATGGCGGAAAGCTTGTCGGCCATTGCGGCGACGAGCAGGTGTTGCTGGTGCGCCGCGGGGCCGAGATCTTCGCCATCGGCGCGACATGCACACATTACGGCGGGCCGCTCGGTGACGGTCTTGTGGTGTCGGATTCCATTCGATGTCCGTGGCACCACGCTTGCTTCGATCTGCGCACAGGCGAGGCCTTGCGAGCGCCTGCCTTCAATCCACTCGCTTGCTGGTCGGTGGAACAGCGCGATGGGCGGATATTCGTGGGCGAGAAACTCAAACGGACGGCGCCGAAGCCGCGCGGCGGAAGCGCGGGCGGGGTCCCCGAGAAAGTCGTCATTGTCGGCGGCGGCGCGGCCGGTTTCGCGGCGGCCGAAATGCTGCGGCGAGAGCAGTACCAGGGCAGCATCGTCATGATCAGCGACGACCATGCGCCGCCCGTCGACCGGCCGAATCTCTCCAAGGACTACCTCGCAGGGAAGGCTCCGGAGGATTGGATTCCGCTGCGCGGCCAGAAATTCTATTCAAAAAACAACATCGACCTGCGTCTCGATACGAAGGCCGTCGATATCGACCTGCGTTCTCGCGAGGTCATTCTGGCTGACGGAAGCAGGATTCCTTACGATAGACTGCTACTTGCCACGGGGGCCGAACCGGTGCGCCTCTCCATCCCCGGCGCGGATCAGCCACATGTTCACACGCTGCGCTCGCTTGCAGATTGCAAGGTGATCATCGAGCGAGCCACGACTGCGCGCCGCGCCATCGTGCTTGGCGCCAGTTTCATTGGCTTGGAAGTTGCCGCAGCGCTGCGCGCGCGCAATATCGACGTTCATGTCGTGGCGCCGGATAAACGACCCATGGAACGGGTCCTCGGTCCGCAAATGGGTGACTTCATCCGCGCACTCCATGAGGAGCATGGAGTCGTGTTCCATCTCGAGGACACCGCGAGCAGCATCGACGGCAACAAAGTGAAACTAAGCAGTGGCAACATGTTGACGGCGGATTTCGTCGTCGCCGGCGTCGGCGTGCGTCCGCGGACCGGGCTTGCCGAAAGGGCGGGGCTCACTCTTGACCGCGGCGTCGCCGTAAATGCCTTTCTGGAGACGAGCGCACCGGACATATTCGCGGCCGGCGACATTGCGCGGTGGCCGGATCCTCACACTGGCGAGAACATTCGGGTCGAGCATTGGGTGGTTGCAGAGAGGCAGGGGCAAACCGCGGCCCTGAACATGCTCGGGCATCGCGAGAAATTCGCGGCCGTGCCGTTCTTCTGGAGCCAGCACTACGACGTTCCTATCAACTATGTCGGCCATGCCGGGCAATGGGACGAGATTGCTGTCGATGGAGACATCGGTGCCAGGGACTGCCTGCTGCGCTTCAAGCGCGAAGGGCGCACGCTGGCTGTCGCTTCGATCTTCCGTGACATCGAAAGTCTAGGGGCGGAGATGGAAATGGAGCGCCAAATGGCAAGGTAGCAAGCGCTCTTGGGCACCGCGATCCATAGACAGTGCAACCCGTATGGCGCAGCGGTGCGTCGCTGTGACTGAAAGGAGTTCGACTTATGTCCACAATGCAACAGGAACCGAGCACCACCAACGGATTGGACGCCGTTCATTCAAAGATCGTCAAGTTCGCTACCGGTGTGGCCAGGGAAGCGTCCGATGAGGCGCCGACCTCGGTCGAAATCTTTTCGGACAGGGGCCGCTGGTACTGCAGGGTCCGTCGCGGCGATGAAAAGACTCGGCCAATGGGTCCTTATTCCAAACAACAGGCTGAGCGGATCCAAGAGGCTCGGAGACTGTTGATTGCCAAAAGAGGCACCGTTCGGATCATGTTCGAGTAGGGAGGACATTCACGATCACGTCGGCCGGCGTACTTCTCACCACAACCATCGTTCCGTTCATCATCGACTTTTTTGAAACTGTGCAGGTAGACCTCCGGCATTGAGGGTTGTCGCGTTGTGAAGCCGCGTTGCGCGGCAGGGTGTCTGTTGACGTTTTCCCCTTGGCCAAGCCGGCATCGTTGCAGCGTCGCCCGAGGGCGCCTCTTCTGGCAATTTTCATCGTTCCACCCACCTGGTAGCCTGATCCTCCAGGCAGGACGGCCTGTCTTCGTCGCCTCGACCAACCAGGAAATTTCCGCAACAAGGTTCTTGTCGGATGGAGGATACGCGTGAAGCGAAGCGTCCGGTTACCGATGCCATGCCATTTTTGCAAATGGCTCAGGGGGTTGGTGCAATCACGATCGAGGATGCCGCGACCGATGAAACCTGGAACAGCCTGAACAATATCGTCGCCTTCCTTTCGAGCCACGGCGTAACGGCGAAGGCTGACGTGTTTCCGGAAAGATCTGATGGTGGATCAATCGCTGATGTGGCCGATGCGATGCATGCGGATCTGACCATATCCGGCGCCTGAGGCCACAGCAGGTTCAGGGAGTGGATCTTTGGCGGTGCTACCCGCTCGCGGCTTGAGAATGATCGACTGAACCGGTCATGCCGATTTGATCGTGATACACAAGTCGTGGATGCACATTGTCAAAAGCTGGAAATTCTGCGCGGCTTGAGCGCTCCGGGTTGACCGCCCATCTATAGTGACAAGGCTGTCAGGCAGGCATCGGGTGAGTATGCACTCGTTACTCGCCTTCCGTGGCGATCAACATCCAATTGCGCTTTGTTGACTGGGTGTCACAGGCGAACGTCCACGTATCGATCACCTCAACGATCTGCTGGGGATCGCCGGCGACGATTGCATCGTTGGCCGAGCGTGTAACGCTGACCACGTCGGAAACGAAGCGAACGGCAATCTCAGCGGTGCTATTCTCCGCAAGAGCGTCGACGACCTTTGCTTCCTTCGTGCCAATGAAGGTGAGTTGCAGCATCTCCCCCCGATCCCGGCGGCCGGCAATCGCTCGTCCGAAGATATCGAGCACTTCCGGCCCGACGAGACGCTTCAACGTTGGGATGTCGCTGTCCGCATACGCGCGCAGGATAGCTTCATAAGCCATATTGGCACCGGTCAGAAACGCGGCAAGGTCGAAAGTTGGGTCGATCTCTCGGATCGCATCCAAGCGTGTGTCCGTATAGGATATATCGTCGATACTGCCGGTTCGCTGCTCTGTCGGCGCATCGTCCTGCTTGGCCTTGTCGTTGCCCGAGCGCGGCAGAGTTTGGCCCCAACTGCCCAGCAATGCCCAATAAAACGCTATGATCGCCACGAGCAGGATCTGGTTGTTTGGATCTGTGGTTTCGTTCATGACGTTCTCCCGACAGAATGTCGAAACAGGCGCCGGTTCGGAACCGGAGCGAACACTAGGCAATGCGCGGCAGCTTCTCCCATTGATGGAAGGGCGGCGGCGATGGCAGCTGCCATTCCAGCGTGGTCGCCCCTTCGCCCCAAGGATTGGCGCTTGCCTGGCGTCTTCGGCTGAAGGCCTCGGCAACCGCGATGAAGAAAACGATGAGCCCGGCCGTTGAGATGTAGGAACCGATCGACGAGACGAAATTCCAGCCGGCAAAAGCATCGGGATAGTCGGCGTAACGTCGCGGCATGCCGGCCATGCCCAGAAAATGCTGCGGGAAAAAGACGAGGTTGACGCCGATGAACATCAGCCAGAAATGCAGCTTGCCGAGCGTTTCGCTGTACATATAGCCGGTCATCTTCGGGAACCAGTAGTAGAAGCCGGCAAAGATCGCGAAGACCGCCCCCAAAGACAGCACATAGTGGAAGTGAGCGATCACGAAATAAGTGTCGTGGTACACGCGGTCGATACCGGGGTTCGCAACCATGATGCCAGTGACGCCACCAATGGTGAACAGCAGGACGAAACCGAGAGCCCACATCATGGGTGTCTTGAACTCTATCGATCCTCCCCACATGGTCGCCAACCACGAAAACACCTTCACGCCGGTTGGAACGGCGATGACCATCGATGCGAAGGCGAAGTAGCGCTGCGTGTCGACCGACAGGCCGGTCGTATACATATGATGCGCCCAGACGACAAAGCCGATCGCGCCGATTGCCACCATTGCATAGGCCATGCCGAGATAGCCGAAGATCGGCTTCTTGGCTAAGGTCGAGATGACGTGGCTGATGATGCCGAAGCCAGGCAGGATCATGATGTAGACTTCGGGATGGCCGAAGAACCAGAACAGATGCTGGTAGAGGATCGGATCGCCGCCGCCCGACGGCGAAAAGAAGGTCGTTCCGAAATTGCGATCGGTCAACAGCATGGTGACCGCGCCGGCGAGCACCGGCAGCGACATGAGAAGCATGAAGGCGGTGACCAGCATCGACCAGGCGAACAGAGGCATCTTGTGCATGGTCATGCCGGGTGCGCGCATGTTGAAGATGGTCGTGATGAAGTTGATCGCGCCGAGGATCGAGGAGGCCCCCGAAAGGTGGATGGACAGAATAACGAGGTCGACGGCGGGACCTGGCTGGCCCTCCGTCGAATAAGGCGGATAGAGCGTCCAGCCGCCGCCATGGCCGAGCGTACCGGGCGCTCCCGGAACGAACATCGAGGTGATGAAGAGGATGAATGACACCACCAGCAGCCAGAACGAGATGTTGTTCAAGCGGGGGAAAGCCATGTCGGGTGCGCCAATCATGATCGGCACCATCCAGTTGCCGAAGCCACCAATCAGCGCCGGCATGAGCACGAAAAAGATCATGACCAGCCCATGGGCACTGACGACGACATTGTAGACGCCCGGATCGCCAAATATCTGCAAACCCGGTTCCTGCAACTCCATGCGGATCAACACGGAAAGCGCCGTACCGAAGACGCCTGCCATGATCGAGAACAGCAGGTAAAGCGTCCCGATATCCTTGTGGTTGGTCGAGAACAGCCATCGGACGAGAAACCGGGGCTTGTGATCATCCAAGGTCGAGGCTGGATTGGACATGATGTGCTTCCTGCTCTCCACTGCCGGCAGGCAGACGGGCTCAACGATGGACGATCCCTGCGATCCGCCATCACACGAGGCCAGCTCTTGCCCGCGTTTATTCATTCATCCGTGACGACCACATCCATCGGAATGTCGTGCGGCTGCGGATAGATGGTTCGGATCCTGCTACGGGCGTAACCGACACCGACGACGAGAGGCCGCCTGGGCGCCGCGGCCAGGGTCCGGTCGAAGAAGCCGCCGCCATAACCCAGGCGATAGTTAGCCTCGTCGAAACCGACAACGGGCGCGATGACCACATCCGGTTGGACCGATGGCCCGTGTGGCGGGACAAGAATATTCCAGATGCCGCGTTCCAGCGGATCTCCGGGTCGCCAGACGCGAAACTCCAGCGGCCAACCTTTTTTTATGACGACCGGCAACGCAATCCGCCCGCCGCGCTCGATCACCTTTATCGCCCAGTTGCGGAGGTCGGGCTCACCGCGGAACGGCCAATAGCCGCTGACGATCCGCCCGCTCACCCGACCGACGGCCAGGTCGAGAACGGAAGCGATGCGTAAAGACCTCGCATTGCGTTCCTCGGCGTCGATCGCGAGACGCTCATCGATTAGACGCTTGCGTTCCGCCTTGCGCCATCGACAGACATCGGGCCATGCGTCCTGAACGGCCGGCTCAGTGCCGTACCCCGGGACAAGCTCATGCATAAAGCATGGTGGAGAGGCGTATTCTCTCGTCTCCGGACAAACATCCTCCTGATCAGACATCGCACGCTCCATATCCGTTACAGCGGAGACCCTCGCCTACGTGGACGTTGCGCTGCGTAAAACAGGAAGGCAAACGGAATTAAATGCTGTATTGATGCAAGATTATTGCACTAATCGGGAACCAGCATGGACATCGACCGCGCGCGCACGTTTTTGGAAATCGTCCATTCCGGCAGCTTTCTGAGAGCTGCCGACCGACTCCACGTCACCCAGACCACTGTCAGCGCGCGGATACGCACGTTGGAGGAAGAGCTCGGACGTCAGCTCTTTGTCCGCAATCGCAATGGTGCGCAGTTGACGCAGGCGGGCCGGGAGTTCGAGCGGTTCGCGCAATCATTCGTGCAAATCTGGGAACGAGCACGCCACCAGCTCGCCATCCCATCGGGACGGACAAGCGTCGTTGCCCTGGGCGGGGAGCTCAGCCTGTGGAACCCGCTGCTGCTCGATTGGCTGGTCTGGATGAAGAAGGCCAGGCCGGAAATCGCCATCCAAGCCCAGGTCGGCGTGCCGGACCAGCTCCTCGAGCAGCTCAGGACTGGCGTTCTCGACATCGCGGTGCTCTATGCGCCGAAGCTGCTGCCAGGCTTCAGGGTGGAGCTCCTCGTGGAGGAGCAGCTCGTCTTGGTTCGGAGCACGGACAGGGACTCAGAGTTGGACGCCTCAAGGGACTATGTCTATGTCGATTGGGGGCCGCTGTTTGCGGCCCAACATGGCGCCAGTTCCTCTGCCTTCGGCGAGCCGGGATTAATGGTCGGCCTTGGTCCGCTTGGGCTGAGCTACATTCTGCGCGCCGGCGGAATGGGCTATTTCCGTAGGGGCGCGGCAGCGCCCCATATCGAGGCCGGGCAGCTGGAGGTCGTGGAGGGCGCGCCGGAATTCACCTATCCGGCCTATGCAGTCTATCCGGATGCAAGCGCGTCGCGAACCGACGTACAGGAGGCGCTACGTGGATTGAAGCAGGTGGTGAAATGACCGTGTTCTGTCAGTTCCAAATCACTGATCATGCGGCCGGAAAGAAATCCACCGCCATGGATTGATCGAACATGCCTTATCCGTTCCACACCATCGGCCACTCGACCCGGTCGATCGCCGAATTCGTCGCCCTGTTGCGGGTTGGCGAGATTACGCTCGTGGTCGACATAAGGACCATCCGGCGATCGCGGACTAACCCGCAATTCAACAGCGAAACGCTGCCGGACAGCCTTGCGGATTTCGCGATCGGATATGAGCATATTGCCGAGCTTGGCGGCCTGCGCGGCAGGGCGCACGCCATTCCACCGACGCTCAACGCATTCTGGCTCAACCAGAGTTTTCACAACTACGCCGACTACGCGCTGTCAGCGGAGTTTCATGGCGGTCTGGAGCGGCTTGTGTCCCTTGGCAGGCAGCAGCGGTGCGCCATCATGTGCTCGGAAACGCTTTGGTGGCGTTGCCACAGAAGAATCGTCGCGGACTATCTGATCAGTCGTGGCGAGTCCGTTTTTCATCTGATGGGCCATGACAAGGTCGAGCCGGCGAAGCTCACCGACGGTGTGGAGGCAAGGCTCGACGGAACGCTTGTCTACCCGCTTTCCCAGCGTTCTGGATAGTCAAGGCCTCAGGCGGCCGACGGCCCCGGGTCGTCGAACCCGTCGTTGAAAGCCGCCATGACCCTGTTTTCCGCTTTGGGTTGTGACTCATCAGAGTGATGGGCGACGCGCAAAACCGGTCCGTTCGGTCGCCACGGGTCGGGCGCTGCACCCCCCGTCAACTCCAATCTCTCCCGCCTTGCCGCTTCCGGCTGGTAGACCACTTCATGCACAGTCAGCGTTTCATGGCCGCCCTGCGCGGTCGGAATGGACATGGACTGACCTTCGGCCAGACCAAGCAGCGCCAGGCCGCGCGGGTTGGTGATCGGCAAAAGCATGCCAACCAGACCGCGCATCTCGTCATGTGCGACGATGCGGGTCTCGGCAGGGCCGTCGTTTACACGATAGGTCACTCGGGTGCTGAGCGTCACGACCGTTGGCGGAATGTCTTCTCGAAACATCACAATTGCGCTCGAAATCTTCCGTTGAAGGACAACGGACAAGGCATCGCCGCGGGGATGGCGCTCTTGCATCACTTCAAGAATCGTGAAGTCCTTGGTGGTCAGTTGGCAGCTATCGATAGTGGGCATGGTGCGTCTCCAAGACGGACCCGTGAAAGGGTTCCGGCGTCAAGCATTTGATCGGATGTGGAAGCTACCCCTGTGCCGGACCAGAACAGGCCGGCGCAGGGGTCACACTCCCGCGATCAGGCTGCCTGCGTGATTGAGGAGACGGGTGGAAACGCCCATGTCTAGGCGTCTGCCGGGATCGCCGAAGACGCTGGTGCGCGCCGATCGACTGCATCGCCTTCCGCAGCGGGTTGGCCTACGGCAAGCACCGACAGTTTGTGCCGGCGCCCATCGCGCGCTGTCCACATGATCGACTGTCCGGCCGAGAGGCCGATCAGGGCCGTGCCGATCGGCGTGAGGACTGAAACCTTGCCTTCGGAGATGTCCGCGTCGCCAGGAAAAACCAGCGTGACTGTTTTGGCATTGCCAGTATCGGGCTTGAATGTCACCGTCGAACCCATCTGGACGGTGCCGGCGGAGACCCAATCATCGGCGACGATACGTGCCCGCTCGAGTTCGGCGAGCAGTTCATCGGAGGCCTCCGGATTGCGCGCGGCCACGGTGCTCGCAACCGCCGACAGACGCGCATGGTCTGACTGTGAGATGCGGATGTTCGGCTTGCGCCGCGTTTTCGTGTTGTCTTGCATTTGAATACTCGTGCTTCCGCTCGGACCAGCCGCCACGGAGGGTGCCGGAATCGAGCCAATTCGTGAAAATCTTGATGGAACGCCAATGCTCCGGAGGCTTGAGGTCCTGCGGAACCATCCCATGTGGGTAATCGCACCGCCCCTCGGCTCGGGGCACGCATGGCAGCCGAGCCGGGGGCTACATTCCCGCTATGGGGCAAACCCGGAAAAGAAAATCGCGACGAATTCTGACTGCGGCGTTCATAGGACCATAGTTGGTGAAGCAATCCGGGAAGTCAAGTCAGCCACCTCGGTGCAGTTTGGCGGGTATCAATCCTAAACTAGTCAGAGCGGGCGCCAAGCAACGTTCTTATCACCAGCTCTCTTCCGGCCCGGTTTATCCCGGTCCCGCTGGGTCTTTCTTCAGCCAGCCCGAGAAAGACAAGACGTTCGGCCAAGGCTTTCGATAGAGATGGGTAGGGTCCGCGGTTCATTCGCTTGAGTGCCGTCTGCTCCTCCTTGGTGAGATCGTCCCAGATAACTGTCATGAGAGCCATCTCCCTTGTGTGCACTATCAAGCCGATGCCGATCCTGGATTGTCCAGCGACGGGCTGCGACCATGAATTCATTGGGCCCCGAAGGTCTTGCTTATGGAACGGCATCTGTTCCGACAATGCCGCCTTCATTCTCCAGAACGCCGATCCGCTTGACTTCCGAGCGGTTGAGCTTCAGGCGAACGCCAATACCGCCGCCGTTCTCGGCAATGAAAACGGCGCCGGCGCTTTCAAGCGCGGTTTGCAGCGTGTCGCAGATATCTCGGTCAGGAAGGTTGATCCGGCGCTCGAATTCTTCGATGACCAGCGCATCCACGCCTGAATTGCCGGCGAGCTTTTCACGGGTCCATTCGACCAGTGCGCGAGCGGCACGGCATTGAGCACCAGTGATCATCCTCAAAATCTCCTTCTGGATCGCTTTGGGAGCGAATTGCCGCCTGCTGAAACCCAGGACGCTGGGAGTGCGACGGCCGCGTCCGTAAAAAATGCATATCGAATCCGAAAAGGAAAGGGTTGCGCCCCTCACCGCGATCGAATCATGATGCAAAATAATTGTGCTGAAGCGGCAATAAATTTCGTTTGTCTTGCAGATAAGGATGAGTGAAGCTCGTGCGTAGCGAAACGACAGATTGGGTGCCAGCCAGCAGGTCTCAACGCTAGGGGACTGTTTGGCGATATCGCGCGAAGGGCACCTTGGGCTCGGCAATGACAATAATGGACAGGCTTGAACACGATTTCGGCAGGATCCTTTCTGGCCCGGACATTCGGCGTCATGTCGTCGGTCGAATGGTATCTGCCAATCGCCCTGACGCAGATGACGGCATCCCAATCGTACCCGTGGATGACAATGCTCTCAAAACCCGGCTGCGCGAGGAACTGCTCCTGCAAGCACGGACCCGGCTGCCGATCACCTATGCAAGACTGGCCAAGAGCATGGTTGGTTCGCAAGCAACAGGCGTGATCCAGGGTGCACTCGAACAACTGATGGACGACGATGCGGACGAAGGCCTGCCATTGCTTGCGGCCGTTGCCGTGAACGCGCTCGATCCTGGTTTGCCCGCTCCCTGGTTCTTCCACAAAGCCGAGGACATGGGGCTGTTCGCTGGCGATCCGGCCGATCTGGAAGCGTACGCTTTCCATGCAAGGGAGTTTTGTCGCGCGATCCATCTCCATGCTGGCAACGGGCAAGGCTCTGGAACGACCTTGCCGCCGGTACTGCCGCCTGCAGGCCGGTGAAGGAGAACGAAATGCTGATCGCCAAGGACGTCATGACGTCGCCGGCCATCGCGGTAGGGCCTGACAGTACGGTGGACGAGGTCGCCGATATTCTTCTGTCGCACGGGATCAGCGCCGTGCCGGTGATCGATCGAGGTGCGCTGCTGGGCATCGTCAGTGAAGGAGACCTGATCCGCCGGGCGGAGATCGGAACAGCACCGCAGGGTCGTTCCTGGTGGCTTCATTTATTCACCAACAACGCGGTTCAGGCGGAAGACTATGTCAAATCTCATTCCGATCATGTGATCGACGTCATGACACAGCAGGTTGCGACGGTGGTCGAGAGTACGCCAGTCGCCGAGATCGCAATCCTGCTTGAGCACAATCGGATCAAGCGTGTCCCAGTGCTGCGCGACGGGCAGGTGGTTGGGATCGTCAGTCGCGCTAATCTGGTGCGAGCGCTGGTCATTGCCAGGAAAGGGTGGCGCGCTCCGGCCTTGCATGACGACAGCAGCATCAGGATGGAGATTGTCGATGCCTTGCGATCCGAATCGTGGCCCTCGAGTTCGGACGTGATCGTGAACAACGGCGTGGTCACCCTGTGGGGAACGTATCTGTCGGAGCAGGAGCGGAAAGCCTCGATCGTCCTGGCTGAAAACACCGCTGGCGTGCGGGCTATCGATGACCATCGCATTCCCTTCGATATGACCTACGGCTTGGTCTGAAGGCCACCGAATGACATTCGTGGTCACCGACAATTGCATCAAATGCAAATACATGGACTGCGTGGAAGTCTGCCCGGTGGACTGCTTCTACGAAGGCGAGAACATGCTCGTCATCCATCCCGATGAATGCATCGACTGCGGCGTCTGCGAGCCGGAATGCCCGGCGAAGGCCATTTTTCCCGATACCGAGCCTGGTCTCGACGATTGGCTCGCGCTGAACGCCGAGTATGCGTTTGTGTGGCCCAATATTGCGATCAAGCGCGATCCACCCGCCGACGCCAAGGCGTTCGACGGCGAAGCGGACAAGCTCGCGAAATATTTTTCGCCGGAACCTGGGTCGGGTGACTGATCAAAATGAACGCATGTGCGCACCAGCCGTCGCCACTTTATCTGGGCATTGACACTGGCGGCACGTACACCGATG
Organism: Mesorhizobium sp. B2-3-6; assembly: GCF_006442305.1. Classification (NCBI taxonomy): domain Bacteria; kingdom Pseudomonadati; phylum Pseudomonadota; class Alphaproteobacteria; order Hyphomicrobiales; family Phyllobacteriaceae; genus Mesorhizobium; species Mesorhizobium sp. B2-3-6. Next base: position 56,788 of record NZ_VFVW01000001.1, read on the forward strand.
CCGTGCTGTGGTCGGAATCCACAGGCATCGTGGCCAAGGCCAAGTCGCTGACCACGCGACACGATCTTGCCGAGGGCATCGCCGGCGCCGCAGACGCTGTTTTGTCCGAGGCAGTCATCGAGCCCAGCGCGATCAAGCTCGTCTCGATGTCGACCACGCTGGCCACCAACGCCCTCGTCGAAGGGCAGGGCGGGCGGGTCGCGCTGGTGATGATCGGCTTCACTGAAGCCGACCTTGCCCGGAACGGATTGTCAAAAGCCCTCGGCTCCGATCCCGTGATCTTTTGCCCGGGCGGACATGACGTCCACGGAGATCCGCGTGAGCTGGTGCTCGACGCTCTCGTGGCTGCGCTGCCGTTTCTCGCCGACACAGTTTCAGGCGTCGCCGTGGCCTCCTATTTTGCCGTTCGCAATCCCGAACACGAAATCGCGGTACGTGACGTCATCCGCGAGCGCACCGGGCTCCCGGTGACCTGTTCGCATGAATTGTCGTCGAAACTCGGCGGCCCGCGTCGGGCGCTGACCACGCTTCTCAACGCCCGGTTGATCTCGATGATCGATCGCCTTGTCGACGCCACCGAGAGCTTTCTGGCAAGACGCGGGATCGTCGCTCCGCTCATGGTCGTGCGCGGCGACGGCGCGCTCATTACCGCAGAATTCGCCCGCGCTCGGCCAATCGAGACCATTCTGTCAGGACCAGCGGCAAGCCTGGTGGGGGCGCGGTACATGACCGGCATCGATGATGCGGTGGTGTCCGACATCGGCGGCACCACCACCGACATCGCAGTTCTGGACGGCGGCCGCCTGCGGCTCGATCCGGAAGGCGCCACCGTCGGCGGAATGCGAACCATGGTGGAAGCCGTCGCCATGCGCACCTTTGGCCTTGGTGGGGATTCGGAAGTTTCGCTTCATGAGCAGTCGTTGGCTTCGACGATCGTGCTCGGGCCCCGGCGGCTGGTACCGCTCGCGCTCGCTGCGGTGAAACATGGCGATGCCATATACCAAGGTCTCAAGCGGCAATTGCTCAGTCCCAACACCAGCCGGCTGGACGGCCGCTTCGCATTGCGCACAGGTGTGCCCGAACGTCTAGCCGCAGGCCTGACGGTTACCGAGACGCGGCTCTATGCTGACATTTCGGCAATTCCCGCCGCGCTCGACCGGTTGCTCGTATCGACGTCACAGGTCGCGACGCTCAATCGCCTCGTCGCACGTGGCCTGGTGCATATCGTCGGCTTCACGCCATCCGATGCAGCCCATGTGCTCGGCCGGCAAGGGAACTGGGATCCTGTCGCGGCTCGACTGGGCGCCGAATTGTTCTCACGCAAGCGCGACGGCCAGGGGCATCGTGTCGCCAAAGGCGCAGAAGCGTTTTCCGAGATGGTTCTTGCCGCCGTCACCCGGCGTTCTGCCGAAGTAATTCTTGAATCGGTATTTGCCGAGGACGGGCTGGAGGGCGGCGTCTCCGTTGCCAACCCGCTGGTTCAGCGGGCGGTTGGCGGGCGAGGCGGCATGGCGCGGCTGTCGATCGCGCTCGACCGGCCGGTGATCGGCCTCGGGGCGTCGGCTTCGCTGCACTTTGCCGGGCTGCCGCAATTGATCGGCAATGAATGCAGCATTGCCGAACACGCCGATGTCGCAAATGCGTTGGGCGCCGTGGTTGGGCAGGTGCGAATGTCAGCGGAAGCGCGTGTCAGCCAACCGGAGATCGGGCTTTTCCGTCTCAATTCCGGCGAGCGGCTGGACGACTATGACACCGAGGACGAGGCGATGGCCGCAGCCGAAGCCCACATTCGAGTCTTGGCGGCAGGTCTTGCCGAGCGCGCCGGGGCCGATCAGGCTCGGATCGAGATCGCACGCGACATAAGAGTTGCTACAATCGAAGGCGAGCGCAGTTTCGTGGAAGCCATCGTCGTCGCGACAGCCACCGGGCGGCCGCGAATCGCGTCGTGACATGCACGCGTTGTTGTGAGTGAAGCGTTGTCGGGTGACAATGCTCTGACAGTATTTTTTCCTGAGGCGGCGATCGCCTCGTCGAGATCGCGACCTTGCCAATGTTCGTCCGCAGCCGTCCGTTCCGCACCTGCTGGACGATCTCGCTCAACTGGCCACGACCGGACTCGACGACGAAATCGACCGCCAACCCATCCGCGGGCTGCGCCTCGGCTGGTCCGACGACGGTCACCAGCATACCTCGCCCCGGATCAGGGCTGCAGACCGCTTCTGGATGTCGCCACCGATGACATCGAACACCAGATCGATGCTGCCGATGTCTTATCGGTGCCTTCCACGACAATATCGGTACTGAATTGCTTTGTGATTTGCACGGCCGCGGTGTGCGCCTGCAGTTACAAGTCTATCGACACCGCTCCCATGGGATGTGTGCAGCAGGCGAGCACATATCCGGCGTCCTTCTCCTGTGCGCTGAGTCCGCCGAAATCAGCCATTTCCACGTCGCCGCTGACCTTCAGCACACGACAGGTCCCACAAATCCCTTGCTGGCAAGCGCTTGGCAGGTACAGACCAACGCTCCGAGCGATTTCGAGCAGGGTCTGTGTCGAACGGCATTGGTGGGTGACACCTGTGCGAGCAAAACGCACGGAAGCGGCCTGGGCTGTTTGCAACACCGGTGCAGGCTTCAGCAGGCCGCCAAAGCTCTCCTCATGATACCGACCAGGATCCAAGCCGATGCTGTTGAGGGCGTTCCGGACTGCGTTCATGTAAGGCTCGGGCCCACAGGCATAAACGGTGCGCTCCCTAATGTCGGGAGCAAACTTCAGCAACATGGACTCACCAACCAATCCAGTTGGACCGGCCCAATTATGCACAGCTTCGGCGCAGACGACATGGACGTGAAAATTGCGATGGTCCCGTGCCAGGTTGTCAAGCTCGTCACCGAAGATGATGTCCTTCGGCGAGCGTGCGCTATGAATGAAGCAGACATCCTTGTCGGAGCCACTGTCGGCGAGCGTGCGCAGCATCGACATCACCGGTGTTATGCCGCTGCCGCCGGAGAGGAAAAGCGGCCGGTCGCTCCGCAGGTCATCCCAGTTGAAGCTGCCGGACGGGCCGTCGATCTCTATTTCGCTTCCCTGTTCGAGATTGTCATGCAGCCAATTGGAAGCGAGGCCGCCGGGGACGCGCTTGACGGTTATCCTGAGGTCTCCCACCCGGGTTGGCGGCGAAGAGATCGAGTAAGTCCGGACGGCCGGAGCGCCGTCGATCACGAGGTTCAGAGTGATAAACTGCCCGGCTTTGAACTGGCCGGCCTGCCCGCGCTTTGGACAAAAGACGAAGGTCTTCACGTCGTGCGTCTCCTGAACGATGCCGCGACAGATCAGCGTGTGACGTCCGCTGACGCGGTCGGATCGGCAGGAGGGAGGGAAAGAAACGAGGGCGTTCATCATCTGGCTCCCATTAAGGGGCCAAGAATGCCAGCAGGCCTACGTTCGATACAGGAGGAACCTCAAGCATCTATGATCGACAATATCGATCAACCTTCCAGCGACATGACCGCAAGATGAAGCGCGCGAATGCCTTTCTTTATGTTTGGCTCATGCCGGCGTCGCGCGAGAATTGCGGTGTAGACGGGCTGATGCAGAGTTGGAGCACCTTCCACAATGTGGGAGGGTTGCTCGGCGGCGAAGCGACGCGCATCGTCGGCGCGCATGTAGCAGGTGCCGCCTGCGCGCCTCAGCATATTGTCGGCCAGCGTTTCGGAGCCCATCGAAAGCCGGCACGCAGTCAGATTTGGCAACGCCTCGGCATGAGCCTTCTCGAGCGCAACGGTGTAACCCGGCCGGATGTAATTGTCCGGGCTTACATCGCTAAGCCGGCGTGCCTTGGTCGAGACCATTGTATATTCCTCAACCATCAGTTGGTCATATGTGATCTCGGGCAGGTAGCGTGGAGCATAAACAACAGCAATATCGAGGTTTCCCAGGCTCAGATCAGATATCATCTGCGGCGAGTAGTCGGATTCGACATGGATCGAGGACCGCGGCAAGACTTGCAGCAGCATTTCCAACCAACCAGGCAGGATCGAGCGGGTCATTCCAACCTGGGCAGCGACCCGAAGGCTGCCTTCGAATCTGTTAAAGGCGCGCACGTCGTGACGGGCCTGGGACCAGGTCGACAGCATTGACCGCGCGTAAACCTCAAACCGCCGCCCTGCCGCGGTCGGCTCGGCACCGGCGCGGCCGCGATGGAAGAGTTCGGACCCCACGGCGGCCTCCAGGTTCTTGACACGGGTGCTGACCGTCGATTGCGTCAGTCCGAGGCGCTCCGCCGACCGGTTGAAGTTTCGCGATTCAATGATGTCGAGAAACGTTTCTATTTGTTCCAACTGCATAGGCGAGCCATCGATTTTTGCGATCGTATCTAGCTGTTCATACGCTTGATCCGTGCACTATCAAAGCGGAAGTTCGGTGCAGAAGCCACGGCGTCAGTGACGGCCGCATCAAAGGAAGAGGGAAAAATGTTCATAGTCGATTGCGATTGCCACAACTATTGGTCCAACGCGACGGTGCTGGAGCCCTACCTGTCCGGTGTCTGGAAAGACATGTTCATCGAGGGCGAGAAGACCGGCCCGGTCGGCGCTTTTCCGCACGGCCATCGCCCCTGGTTTCATCCGCAGGATTTCTCCCGCAAGGATGTGCGACCGAAGGTGGAGGCGGACAACTACCTGATCATGAAGGAGAAGCACCTCGATAAATACAATGTCGGAGTGGCAATCCTAACTGGCGACGAGCCCATCGAAGCGTCGACACTGGCAAATCCCTATTACGCTAGCGCGCTGGTAAGCGCCTACAACGACTACCAGATCAATGAATGGCTGCCGAAAGACAGCCGCTTCATGGGCTCCATCATCATCGCACCGCAAGACCCGCGCCTTGCGGCGGCGGAGATCCGGCGCCTCGGCGAGCATCCTCGGATGGCGCAAGTTCTGGCCTCCCAAGGCTCTGTGCGGCCGTATGGCGACCCGTTCTATCACCCGATCTTCGAGGCCTGTGCCGAGGTCGGTTTGCCGTTCGCCATACATCTTGGTGGACATGGCGGCATCAACTGGAACGCTGTCGCGCCAGCGCCCACCACTTTCTTCTGGGAGACCCATGCGATCCTGCACATGTCGGCCATGTCGCATGTGGCAAGCATGATTGCGCATGGCGTTTTTGAGAAATGGCCGGACCTCTACTTCGTGATCATCGAGTGCGGCGTCGCCTGGGTCCCGTCGGTCCTGTGGCGCCTGGATGCCGACTACAAAGCACTGCGAAAAGAGACGCCATGGCTGAAAATGCTGCCGTCGGAATATTGCCGGCGCAACATCCGCTTTTCCACCCAACCGCTGGAGCAGCCTTCGAATGTCAACCACCTCTGGGCGATCCTGGAGGCCATGGACGGGGAGAACACGCTGCTGTTTGCGTCCGACTACCCCCATTGGGACTACGATGACGTCAACACTTTGCACATCCCGCCGGAATGGCGCCGCAAGGTGCTCGGCCAGAATGCGCTGGACGTTTACAAGCGCATTCCCCGCCCGCAAGCCGCTGCTGCAGCGTGACGACCTGACATGGCTGAGAAGACTTATATTTGTCGCGCCGACGAGATCCAGGTCGGAACGCCGTTCATCGCCAAGGTGCGCAGCCTGTCGATCGGCGTGTTCCGGATCGGCGATAGTTTCCATGCGTTGCTGAATGTATGCCCGCATCGAGGGGCCCCCCTTTGTGAGGGACCGCAATGCGGAACGACTGCTCCCGTCGAGCGAGCCGAATTCATCTATCACCGTGAGAATGAAATCGTTCGCTGTGCCTGGCATGGGTGGGAATTCGACATCAGGTCGGGCGCAGCATTGGTCAACCCGTCCGTTCGCGCGAGGACGTTCCCAGTCTCCGTCGAAGCAGGGAGCATATACGTGACGGCCTGAGCATGGAGACACCCTCTGCCTACAGAGCGGGTATCGGAATCTCAACGACCGCCTAATGCGCTTCATCGTTTTTGCTAATGCGGCACAATTTGGGATGGATTGCCTGCACGTTTCGCTAACTTGACCAATAAGCTGAGAAAAATCAGCGCAACTCAACTGGGGAACGATATGAAAAACCGACTTCTTGCACCATCTCTGGGCGTTCTATTGTTGGCGCCGGTATCGTCGGCGTTCGGTGCAGACGTGACTATGCCGGATCCAAACTATGCTACCGCAACGGCGGTCATGAACGTCATCAAGAACGCGGCCGAACAGGAGCTTGGGCTCGACATTTCCACCGTCACCACCACCGCAGTCCCAGTCATTTGGGAAGCCATGGATCGCAACAAAGGGGAGGTCGACATCTGGCCAGATGTCTGGCTGCCGAACCAGCAGGGCCTGGTAGACAAATATGTCAAAGGCGCCGGCACGGTGAAACTCGCGCAGAACGGCTACGAAGCCAAGCAAGGCTATTGCGTCACCCAGGTCACGGTCGACAAATATGGCATCAAGGATGTCGCGGATCTCACCAATCCGGACAACGCCAAGATCTTCGACACCAATGGCGACGGCAAGGGCGAAATCTGGATCGGCGCGTCAGGCTGGCAGTCGACAAACATCGAAAAGGTGCGGGCCCGCGACTATGGATTCGCCGATTTCTTCGATCTCCAGGTGACCGACGAAGCGGTGGCCGCGGCATCGCTCGACCGGGCCGCGAAGGCAGACAAGCCATGGGTCGGCTACTGCTACGGCCCACACCAGAATTTCGCCCGCTACAAGCTTGCCTTTCTCACCGAACCGAAACACGACCCAGCCAAGTTCATGATGCTGCAGCCGAGCGAGGATCCTCAATGGTTCGAAAAATCGAAAGTGTCGTCGGCATATGCTGACACCACCGTGCACATCGCCTATGCTGGTTCGCTGGCCCAGCGGCAACCGGAACTGACCGCCGCCCTGGATCGGATTACTTTCAATCCGGACGACATCAGCAAATGGGCCTATGCAATCATCGTCGACAAAAAGCCGGCAGGCGATGTGGCGAAGGAATGGATCAAAGCCCACCCCGACGACGTGGCGAAGTGGTTCGGTCATTGAAGTCCAGGGCCGGCATTGCAGGCTCTGAACCGGCCTGCACTGTTGCCCGGCCGCTCAAATCCGTGATCGGACGGGAGCGGTAGACGGTGGACACCGCACCGATCATTGCGCCGGGAGGACCCGGCCTGGCGGACTGCGGAGACGCGGCAAGCCACGGTGCCGCCATCATTTTGAAGGGCGTCTGGAAAATCTTTGGCGCCCGCGCGCCAGTGGCGATGATGGCAATTTTGCGCGACCGCCTGGACAAGGACGAAGTGGCCAGGCGCTTCGGATGTGTCGTGGGCGTCGCCAACGTCAACATTTCGGTTCGGCCGGGTGAAATCTTCTGCGTCATGGGCCTGTCGGGCAGTGGCAAATCGACATTGATCCGCCATATAAACCGCCTGCTCGAGCCGTCCGCCGGCGAGATTTTCGTCGACGGTGAAAACGTCATGGCCAAGTCGCCCGCTGAGTTGAGGGCATTGCGGTCTCGCAGGATCGCCATGGTGTTCCAGAGCTTCGGTCTGCTTCCGCATCGCACCGTACGCGACAACGTCGCGCTCCCGCTGGAGATCCAAGCCGCGACCAAGCAGCGGAGATTTGACGCGGCCGAGGCGGCACTTGCCAAGGTGAACCTGTCGGGCTGGGGGGATCGCTACTGCCATGAGCTCTCAGGCGGCATGCAGCAGCGCGTCGGCCTCGCCCGCGCTTTGGCTGCCGATCCAGCGATCCTGCTCATGGACGAGCCATTCAGCGCGCTCGATCCCTTGATAAGGCGGCAACTTCAAGACGAGTTCCTGGCCCTCTCGCGCTCGATGGGAAAGACAGTGATCTTCATCACCCATGACCTCGACGAGGCGATCCGGATCGGCGATCGCATCGCGATCATGAAAGATGGCGTCATCGTCCAGACCGACACGCCCGAGGAGATCGTCACATCTCCGAAGCACGACTATGTCGCGAAATTCGTCGCCGACATCTCGCGCCTGAAGGTGATCACCGCCGGGCGCATCATGGAGTCGGTCGAGAGTTTCAAGAGCCGGTCTCATCCGGAATTGGACGTCGAGCGGTTGCGCAGGGTGGATTCTCGAGAATCCCTGGCCGAACTCGTCGAACTCGCGGCACGGGATGCCGCACCGCTTGCTGTGACAGATCCCGGTGGGTCTGTCGTCGGCATCGTCGACAGGCAGATCCTGCTCCACGGTCTGCGAAAGGGCGAAATCCGTGAACGCCCATGATCCTGTCGCTGTGCAATCGATAGAGTACGCCCAACCGGCAGAGGAAGGACTCGTTCGGGAATTCGTCCTCCGCAACCCCGATTACTATATCGATGTGTTCGCCCGCATCCGGCGGGCGTCCGGTGCCGTCTGGCCGTTCAACCTGGCGGCCGCACTGCTTGGGCCGGTCTGGGCCGCTGCCCGAGGCATCACACTTCTGTTCTGGCTCATCTTCTTCCTGGAGACGCTTGCGGTGGTTCAGATCGGCGTCGGCGCGGCTGGTAACCTCGGCGCCGCAGAGCGAGCACGAGCCGAACGCGTGACCAAGCAGGCACAGGCGCGCGCGGAACAGGCAAAAGCCGCCGAGGCAGCGGGGGCGGACAATGCAGCTGGCCTGAGATCATCAGCGGCCGCTCTGGAGAAAGCTGCCAACACGGCCAGAATGCGGGCCGACGCCGCAAAGGCGAAGGCGCCGGTTGTAATCGGGTCCGGTATTGTCACTTTGCTCTTCGCCAGGTTGATCGCCGGTTTCCTCGCCAACCGGATGCTGGAGCGGCGCTTCGCGCGCTGGCGTTCGAACCCGACGCTTCAGCGCGGGCTCAATCATCCGCTGGCGCTATGCGCCCTTGCCTTCTGCATCGCAGCCTATGGGCTTTCGGTCTATCGCTTCGCCGCGCCGACACCAGCCGTCTGGCTGATTGCCGCGCCCTCGAATCGCGAGTGGCAGGCCGCGTTGTCATCGGGTCTGGACAGCCTGATGGGAGCGGTGTCGCATCTCGGGGAGGGCTTTTTCGGCGGCATCACAGGCGCAATATCGTTGGTGCTGGATGCCTTGGCCTATGGACTGACGGGCATGCCCTGGCCAGTGACGATGGCGATCATTCTAGCCCTGGCCTGGCAACTGGCGGGGCCGCGCGTCGCCATCTTCACCGCGGCTGCGCTCGCCTATCTTGCCGTGCTTGGCTTTTGGGAAAAGAGCCTGGAAACAGTCGCCCTGTTGGGCACATCGGCCATTATCTGCCTCGCGATAGGAATTCCGCTTGGGATATGGTGCGGACGCCGACCGCGCGTCTATGCCGCCGTGCGGCCGGTGCTCGACTTCATGCAGACCATGCCGGCATTTGTCTATTTGATCCCGGTGATCGCATTGTTCGGCATCGGCAAGCCGCCCGGCGTCATCGCCACGCTGATTTTCGGTACTCCGCCAGTGGTGCGCCTGACTGCGCTCGGTTTGCAGGGTGTCCCGCCGGCCATTAGAGAGGCCGCGCAAGCCTATGGTGCAACAAGATGGTTTCTCCTGACCCGGGTCGATCTCCCGCTAGCGATGCCTTCCATCATGGCCGGCATAAACCAGACCATTTTGATGTGCCTTTCAATGGTGGTCATCGCTTCCCTGATCGGCGCCAAAGGGTTGGGAGAAGATGTCCTCAATGCGCTTCAATACGCAGCTGTCGGGCAGGGACTGCTCGCGGGCTTCGCCATACTTCTCTGCGCCATGATCATCGACCGTATCGTGCAAGGACGAACCAGATAAAGCCGTTTGGGAACGATCTTCTCGCGGAATTCGGCCGGTCAACATCTCACGAACGGGCCATCAAAGATGCGGTGCCGGCTCTAGAAATAAGCCTGGTCCGGCTCGCTGGCCTTGCGGTTGGCGATGAAGGCCTGGAGCGCTTCGTCGATCGCCGGATCGAGCCCCGGATCCTGGTAGTCGTCGAGCAGCCTCTTCCATTGCCGGTTGGCGCGTTGCGCGGCGTCGAGCCGGCCGTCCTCGTTCCATTGCTCGAAGGAATTGTTGTCGCTGCTGGTGGAGCGATAGAAGGCCGAGAGGAAATTGGACTGCGTATGCGCACTGCCCAGGAAATGCGATCCCGGCCCGACCGCTTCGATCGCCTCCATCGCCTGGGCATTCAGCGACAGATCGATGCCTTCGAACAGGCTGGCGACTTTGCCGCAGAGATCGGCGTCGATGACCGTCTTTTCGAAACCGGTGACCAGTCCGCCCTCGAGCCAGCCGGTGGCGTGGTTGATCACGTTGGCGCCGGCAAACATCGACATCAATATGCCCCATGTCGCTTCCTGCTCGGCCTGTGCGTCGGGAAGCTTTGAGGCCGACAGCGAACCGACGGTGTGGAACGGAACGCCGACGCGACGCGCCAACTGCCCGCAGGCGAGCACCATCTTGCCCGCTTCCGGCGTCCCGAAGGTCGGCGCTCCACTCTGCATCGAGATCGTGCTGGCAAAGCTTCCCATCAGGCAGGGCGCGCCGGGGTTGATCAGCTGTACGAGGCTGAGACAGGCGAGCGCCTCGGCCAGCACCTGCGCCAGCGTGCCGGCGACCGTGCACGGGCTCATCGCGCCGGCCAGCGTCCATGGCGTGCAGGCGACCGGCTGGTTGTTGCGGGCGCAGACCTTCAGCGAACCCGACATGTTGGCGTCGAGCACCAGCGGCGCATTGGTGTTGGAGACGTTGTAGAGCACAGCGTTGTTGGCGACGAACTCCTCGCCGAAGACGATCTTGGCCATGTCAACCGCGTCCTGTGCTCGCCTCGAACCGATGAACGCGCCCATGAAGGCACGGTCCGAATGGCGGATGTGGGTGTAGAGCATGTCGAGATGACGCTTGTTGGCCGGCAGGTCGACAGGCTCGCAAACGACGCCGCCCGAATGATGCAGATGCGGGATCATCTGATGGATCTTCACCAGATCGCGGAAGTCCGCGATCGTGGCGTAGCGCCGTCCCCGATCGAGATCGTGGACGAAGGGCGGCCCCCACGACGGACACAGCACGGTGTTGTCGCCGCCGATCACCACCGTGTTGGCCGGGTTGCGGGCGTGCTGCTTGAATTGCGAAGGCGCGGTGGCGCGGACGATCTTGCGGCACATGCCGGGCTCGAAGCGAACCCTGGTGCCCTGCACGTCGGCGCCTGCATCGCGAAAGATGTCGAGGATCTCGGGATCGTCATGGAACTCCATGCCGACCTCCTTGAGCAGCCGGTCGGCATTCGCCTCGATCAGGCTCAGGCCTTCCTCGTCGAGGATATTGAACGTGCCGATCCGCCGGCTGATGTAGGGACGCCGCGGCGCCTGCTGGGCCAGGCGCTGGCCTTGCCTTCCCGCTCGGCCCCCGCTTCGTGGCGCTGGAGCGTCGATCATCGCGTCCTTGTCCATTTTCGTCTCCGTGATCAGGCAGGCATGAAGGCGGCCGGCGCATCGGCCTGAAGGCCGCGCAGCCGCAGATTGTCCGGATCGTAAGGCGCTTTCTTCAGCTCCCGCGCCGTCAGTTCCCTGCCGAGGATCGAGACGGTCAGGCCTTCAGCCGCAACACCGGGTCGCAGATAGGCGAGCGCAACGGTCTTGCCGGTGCGGAAGCCGTGGCTGCCGGAGGTAACGACCCCGACCGGGCGCCCCGCCTGCATCACGGCGTGGGCGTAGAACGGCAGCCTCTCGCCGTCGTCATCGATCTCGAGCAGCAGCATGGACCAGGCGCTTTCGCCGATGCGCTCCAGCATCGCCTCACGGCCGACGAACGTCCGGTTGTCAGTCTTGACCAGCGCACCCAGCCCAGCCTCCAGCGGCGTACGTTCGGTGGTCAGGTCGGCGCCCCAAGCACGATAACCTTTTTCCAACCGCATCGCGTTGAGCGCGTAGATGCCGAACGGACGCAGGTCGAACTGCGTTCCGACCTTGGTGATCGCTTCGTAGAGCTTGCCGAACTGCGCCAACTGAACGTGCAGTTCCCATCCGAGCTCACCGGCATAAGAGACCCGGAGCGCTGCCGTCTTGATGCCGGCCACGCGGATGATCTGCGCGGAAAGCCAGGGGAATGCAGCATTCGATAGATCGGCTTCGCAGATCTTTCCCAAGAGGTCACGGGCACGCGGCCCCATCACGCCGAGCACGCCGCGCCTCTCGGTGACGTTGTCGATCGTCACACCTGGAAAGGCTGCGGCGCGTGAGCGTAGCAGACCTTCGTCATGTCGCTCCGCAAGTGCTGCGCTGGTCAAGTAGAACCCATCGTCGCCGAGTCGGGTCACGGTAAATTCCGACGCCACGCCGCCCTTTGCCGTCAGCGCGTGAATGAGCCCGATGCGGCCGTGACGTTCCGGTGGTCGGTTGGCGCCGAGCGAAGCCATGAAGGCGCTGGCGCCTGGTCCGCCGATCTCGAATTTGGAGAAGGCCGAAAGGTCGATGGCGCCGACGCTGGCCTGCACGTCACGGCACTCGCCGCGCACCGCGTCGAACCAGCCGGGCTTGCGGAAGGTCAGTGGCGGGTCACGGTCGGCGCCGTTGGCAGCGAACCAGTTCGGCCGCTCCCAGCCATAGGCGGCGCCCAGCACTGCCCCCTGGCTTCTCTGAAGTTCGAGCGCCGGCGTCGTGCGGCGCGGGCGGCCGGCCTCGCGTTCCTCGTTGGGATAGTGGATGCCGAATTGCAGGCCGAACCCTTCCACCGCCTTGTCGATGCGATAGTCGCGGTCGGCATAATTGCCGAAGCGGCGTGGGTCGATGGCAAGCGCATCCATTGGCGGTGATCCGTCGACGATCCAGTCGGCGAGAAAGCGACCGGCGCCGCCGCCTTCCATCACGCCCATGCTTGAGCCGGTGAGCAGCCAGGCATTGCCGGGGCCGAATGCCGGACCGACCAGCGGATTGGCATCCGGCGTGAAGGTGATCGGCCCGTTGACCACCGTCTTGATGCCGGCATTGGCGAGTGCCGGGACACGCTCCATCGCCAGCGCGATGATGTGCTCGACCCGATCCAGGTCGGGCGGCAGCAAGTCCATGCCGAATTCTGGTGGCACGCCATCGACCGCCCAGGGGTGAGCCGACTTTTCATAGGGGCCAACGATAAAGCCGTCGCGCTCCTGGCGCAGATACCAGCTTTCTTCCGGATCGCGGATGATCGGCAGTTCCTTGGCGCCGGCGGCGATCCGGTCGGCAATCTCGGGGACGGTATCGGTCACGACATATTGGTGCAGCATCGGCACCACGGGCAGGTCGAGCCCCATCATGGCGCCAATCTCGCGGCACCATGTGCCGGCCGCGTTCACCACATGCTCCGCGACAATGTCACCCTGTTGTGTGCGGACCAGCCACTCGCCCGATGGCTTGCGCTCGATTGCCAGGACCGGATTGTGGCGCACGATCTCGGCGCCGCGCGAGCGCGCGCCGCTGGCCATTGCGTTGGTCGCCAGCGTCGGATCGACATGACCGTCATTGGGCTCGTAGATCGCGCCTATGATGCCGTCGGTATGGCAGAGCGGATAGATCTGCTTGAGCTCATCGGGACTGAGAATGTGGAAGTCATGGCCGACGAACCGGCCAAGCCCCTGCACATGGCGGAATTCGTCCATGCGCTCCGGCGAGCGCGTAATGCGCAATGCGCCGCTTGGGTGGAAACCTGTCGGCAACCCGGTCTCGGCGGTCAGGATTTCGCGATAGAGCCGCACCGAATGCGCGCGCATCTCCATGATCGTCGCATTGTGGGCGAAATGCGTGCAGAGCCCGGCGGCGTGCCAGGTCGAGCCTGCTGTCAGCTCCTGCCTCTCGACGAGCATGACATCGCTCCAGCCGCGCTTGGCCAGGTGATAGAGCAGCGACACGCCCATGGCGCCGCCGCCGATAACGACCACGCGGGCCTGTTGTCTCATGAATTTTCCTCCGCGCTTACGCGCATGCGCGATCCGGTTGGGTCATAGGGTGGCTTGTCGAGTGGGCGCAGCCTGTAGCGCGCACCGGCCACCGCGATCTGGTAGTCGCAGGCAAGCAGCTGCGTTTTCGTCTCGCCTGGATCACAGGCAACGTAGCCCAGGCAAAGGCTGAGCCCCGTGCGAACGCCGAGGCCACCTGACGTCGTCAACCCGGCAAGTTTGCCGTCGCGATAGATCGGTTCGTCATGCAGCAGAAGCGGATTGTCGCCGTCGACGGCGAAATGCATGAGCCGGCGCTTCAGGCCATCGGCCTTCTGCTTCAGCAGGGCATCGCGGCCGATGAAATCATCCCTCTTCCAGGACACCGCGAAGGACAGGCCCGCCTCCAGCGGCGTGTCCTTCGGCCCGATATCATGGCCCCAATGGCGATAGCCCTTTTCCAACCGGCAGCCATCCAGCGCGTAGTGGCCACAAAAGGTCAGGCCATGGGCGCCGCCCGCTGAGACGATCATGGCAAGCAGGCTCTCGGCGTGTTCGACCGGCACATAAAGCTCGAAGCCGAGCTCGCCGACAAAGCTGACACGTGTGGCCCGCACATTCGCGGTGCCGATGTCGATGCGGCGCGAAGTCGAGAACGGGAAGGCTGCGTCCGAAAGATCGACGTCAGTCAGGCTCTGCAGCAGCGCCCGCGAATTCGGCCCCATGACCCCGAGAACGGCCTCCGCGGACGTGGCGTCGAAGACCGAGACGTTGAGACCAAGATCCTCAGCATGGCGCGCGATCCAGGCAAAATCTTTCTGTCTGGTCGCGGCACCTGAAATAACCCGGAAGCCGTGCTCGTCGACTCGCGTGACCGTCACATCGGCCTCGATGCCGCCGCGTGCGTTGAGCATCTGCGTATAGACGGCGCGGCCTTCGGGCCTGTCGACGTCCCCCGCGCACAGGCTTTGCATCAGCTGGATCGCGTCGCGTCCACGCACATCGATCTTGGTGAAGGGCGAAAGCTCGAACAGGCCAACGCCTTGCGCCATTCGCTCGGCTTCGGCCTTGGCCGGGCTCCACCATTTCTGAGCGCCGACGGAATAGCCGCGCGTCTCCGTGCCGCCGAACCAGAGCGGTCGCTCCCAGCCGGTCGGCGCGCCGAACACAGCACCCGCTTCGGCGAACGTACGGTGAAAGGCGGAACGCCGCACCTCGCGCCCGGCGGCGGCCTGCTTGTAAGGCCAATGCATGCGGAAGAGGTCGGCAACCGCTTCCTCCATCCTGGCGCCGACGAAAGAGCGCGCCGCGGCGGCGCGGTCGAAACGGGCGATGTCAAGCGCCCACAGATCGAGGCTGGGCTCGCCGTCGACGATCCATTCGGCCATGGCCTTGCCGGCGCCGGCCGACGACATCATGCCTGTCGAGTTGAAGCCGGCGGCGACATAGAAGCCGCGCAGATAGGGCGACTCGCCCATCAGCGGCCGCGTGTCGGGGGTAAAACTCTCCGGGCCATTCATGAAGTGCCTGATGCCGGTCTGCGACAGCGCCGGCAGGAGTTTCAGCCCGGCCGACAGGAAAGGCTCGAACTGCTCCCAATCCTCGGGCAGTTCGAGGAATGGCCTGTCGCCAACCGGTCCGCGAACGTCGAAGAGCTTGGCGTTCGGCTCGAAGCCGCCCAGCACCAGCTTGCCCGAATCACCCTTGATGTAGATGCCTTCGTCGAGGTCGCGCAGGATGGGAAACGGATCCTGCAGGCCGGCGCTCGGCTCCGTCACGACATACATGTGCTCGACGGCCTGCAGCGGCACAGGAACGCCGGCGAGCGCGCCGATATCGCGCGCCCAGGCGCCGGCACAGTTGACGACGGTCTCGCAATCGATGGTGGCGCCGGAGGCCAGCTTGACGCCAGCGACCCGGCCATTGCGGGTCACGATGCCCGAACAGGCTAACCCCTCGAGGATGCGGATACCGGCGGCGCGGGCCCGTTTTGCATAGGCCGCACAGATATCAACTGGATTGGCCTGGCCGTCTTCCTCGACCCACAGCGCGCCCTCGACGCCATCGGTGACGATGCCGCGCACGTGCTCGGCCACGCCCGCCTGATCGACAATCCCAACGGTGAGGCCGCAGACATTGCCCAAATGCGCGATGCGCTTCAGTTCGTCCATGCGCTCCGCACGTCGCGCCAGCCACAGGCCGCCGGTGCGGCGGTAGCCGGACGCCTGGCCCGTCAGTTCCTCGAGGCGTGGAAACAGCTCGGTCGCATATTGCGCCAGCCTTGTCAGGTTGAGGCTGGCGCGTAACGGACCGACGATTCCGGCGGCGTGCCAGGATGTGCCGCTGGTCAGTTGGTGGCGCTCCAGAAGGACGACATCGCTCACGCCCAGTTCGGCAAGGTGATAGGCTATGCCGAGGCCAATGACACCGCCGCCAATGATCACGATGCGTGCGCTGCCATTCACCTTGTGGGATACCTTCGCTGGATTGGAACAGCGCGATCTTTTCCCGCTAAACTACTTGCGCTCAACCCAAATTTCGCAACATTAGGAAAACTTATGATGCTTCACGGGCGGAGTTGCGGGTGAAGAGCGGCAGTTTCGATTTCAACCTTTTCCGATCGATCGAGGTTTTCGTCGCCATCGTCGAGACCAGGCACGTCACCCAGGCGGCACAGATGCTGGGCATGACTCAATCGGCCGCTTCGCAGCATCTGAAGAACCTGGAAAGCGCGCTCGGCGTCAGCCTGATCGATCGCAATTTGCGGCCGATCGAGCTCACCAAAGCCGGCATCGCGCTGCATCGCCGCGCCGTTGCCATACTGGCCGAGGTCGAGGGCCTGCGCACCGACGCGCGGCGCGTCAATGCAGCACCGCTGCCGCTGTTGCGCATCGCGCTTCTGGCGTCGATCGCGACAACACTGGCGCCGGCGCTTTCGGTCCTTGCCCGCAAGGGTTTCGGCATTCCCGAGCTCAGCCTGTTCGCGGGTTTGGCGACCGACCACGTCGCCTTGCTGCGGGCCCGCCGCGCCGACCTCGCCGTCACCTCCGGCGAGCTGTTCGAGATCGAGGGACTGACGCGCTATCCTGTGATGACCGAAAAATTCCTGCTGGTGACGCCAAAGGGTTTTGCCGGCGATGTCGGTGACATCGTCAAGCTCTCCAAGAAGCTCGCCTTCGTGCGCTTCTCGCGCGAGACGCCGGTTGGCCTGCGCGTCGACCAGCATCTGAGCCGCCTGCGCATCGAGATCCCGCGTGCCATGGAAGGTGACCGCTCCAGCGTGGTGATGGCGCCGGTCGCGGCCGGCATGGGCTTTGCGATCCTGACGCCGACCCTGCTCATCGACGGGCTGGCGGAGGGTATGGAGATTGACGTCCATCCCTTGCCGTTCACCGGGCTGTCGCGCAACATCCTTCTGGTCGCGCGCGAGCGGGAGCTCGGAAACCTCCCCGAGGCTTTCGCCACGCGTACCGCGGAAGTGCTGACCAACGCGATCAGCACCCGCTTGCCTGGCCTTCCCGCCGACTGCTATGCCGTCGATCGCCCCTCGTCGCATGACTAATCAACTCCATCAGTTATCCTGATAAGGAGGTTTGGCGGTGTGCGCGCCGCGCATTCCGTGTTTTCAATCCAGGAGTTCGCAACACGGGAGACACGGCATGAACGCTCCGCACGTCCATTCCAACCTGGACATCGACTGGTCGACCGAGGCCATCGTCGATCGGCGGAACCGCTTCTATTCGGCCACGCAGCGCAAGTTCGTTCCTTACAAGGACCCGCTGATCCTCAAGCGCGGCAAGGGCCAGTATGTCTGGGACGAGAAGGATCGTAAATACATCGACCTGCTCGGCATGAATCTTTGCATCTCGGTCGGCCACGCGCATCCGCAGGTGGTCAAGGCGGCCACCGAGCAACTGGCGGAACTGACGCATTGCACGACGATGTTCTACCACCCGGTTCCGGCTCAGTACGCGGAGGAACTGGTGGCAACGATGCCGGCCGGTCACGATTGGGTCGTACATTTCACCAACAGCGGGGCCGAAGCGATCGATCTTGCGCTGCTGATGGCGCGCTCGCATACCGGCAACATCGACATGCTGGCGCTTGCCTCGAGCTATCACGGCGCCACTTTCGGCGCGCAGTCGGTGACCGGGATAGCGGGTTTTCGCCATCCCGTGCCCCAGCTTGGCGGGGTCACTTTCGTGGCCGAGCCCAACCAGTATCGCGGCATTCACGGCGAAGGCTTGCAGCCCTATCTCGACGAGGTCGAGCGCGCCATAGCGAGTTCAACCAGCGGCGGGCTGGCCGGCATGATTATCGAGCCGGTGCAGGGCTATGGCGGCATCGTGCCGATGCCGCCGGGCTACATTGCCGGCGCTGTCGAGCGTGTCCGCGCGGCCGGCGGTCTCTGTATCATTGATGAAGTGCAATCCGGTGTCGCCCGAACCGGCGATGCCTTCTGGGCGTTTGAATCCCATGGCATTGTGCCCGATATCGTCGTCGTCGCCAAAGGTGTGGGCAACGGCATCCCGCTCGGCGCGGTCATCGCCAAGCGAGATGTCGCTGAATCCATGGCCGATAAATTTCTGTTCCACACCTATGGCGCCAATCCGGTGGCATGCGCGGCCGGCCGAGCCGTGCTAAAGGTCATAAAAGAGGAACGACTCCGGGAGAACGCCCGGGATGTCGGCGCGGTGCTCAAGGGTCGCCTTAACGACATGAAGGAGCGCTTTCCAATCATCGGCGATATCAGGGGCCGTGGGCTTATGCTTGCGATCGAACTCGTCAAGGACGGCGCGACGAAAGAGCCGGCGCCGGAGGAGACGCTCGCCATTTTCGAGGAAACGCGCCGCAACGGGCTCGTCGCCAGCCGCTCGGGACCGTACCGCAATGTCATCCGCATGTGTCCGCCGCTTTGCTTGGCAATGTCCGATGTCGAGGATGTCGTCGACCGCTTCGAAAAAAGCTTTGCGGCATTCAGCGGTCAATAACGGTTCCTGTGCTCGGAGGGGCACAAACCGTTGGCGGCGGCTGAGCAAGCAGAGAGAATCATTCGGAAAGGACCGGGCCAGCCCAAACCGGCTCTGTCGACGTGCGGAGGCTGAGCTGTCAGAAACATGCTTGTTGGATTGAGGTCAGTTATCCTCTGGGAGCCATCCAGTCTTTGCTCGGTCATAGCAAGATCGTGAACACGGTCCGCTATCTGGGAGTCGATGTAGAAGATGCTCTCGAACTTGCCGAGGCAACTGCGGTGTGATCAACAGCGGCTCCACTTCACGAGTGGAGCAGTGAACAATTTGCGCGTGCATCTCGGCCATTTGGTGAACGCTGCCAGTGGCTGAAAGCTGGCATTCGACGCATGCAGAGAAGGCTTTCTGCTCATCGTTCGTCATGTGATAGGGTGATTTCAATTCGATAGGAAGATCATCCTTATGGCTGCGTCGCCGCTCGTGAGGTCCCGCCGTAGCCGGTGAACAGACATGCACGCTTTCAACTATCCCAGCTGGAACAGGATCGTCTTCGACCGCAGCCGTGGCACGCCGTTGAACGAGCAACTTTTCGAGCAGTTGCGCCGCTGGATACGGGATGGCATCGTGGCGCCAGGAGCGCGCCTGCCGCCAAGCCGCGTCATGGCCGAGGAACTCGGGCTCTCGCGCAACACCGTTGTCCTCGCCTATGAGCGACTTGCCACGGAGGGCTATGTCGCACGTCGGATCGGCGCCGGCACCTTCGTCGAAACCATGCTGCCGGAAGACAATCACCCCCGAGCCGAGACGGCGGTCACACCGGTGTCAGGTCCAAATGCGCTCCCGGCACCCTCGCGCCGCGGCCAGGCGCTGCTCGACATGAACCTGCCAGCCGAACGCATCGAGACCTACGATCTCAGCGCCGGCGTGCCGGCGCTGAACGAGTTCCCCTATGACGAGTTCGCTCAGATCGCTAGCCGCCGCTGGCGCGAGCACGCCAGCGCCCACACCGGCTATGACTATTCGCGCGGCGCGCCACTGCTGGCCACCCGCATCGCGGGCTATCTGGCGGAGGCTAAAGCGATCAACTGTCGTCCCGAACAGATCATCGTCATCGGCAATACGCTGCAAGCGGCCGCTCTCGCGTCTCATGTTCTGCTCGACCGCGGCGACACCGTTCTGGTCGAGGATCCTTGCCACATGCCCGAGATCGCCACGCTGGAAGCCTTCGGCCTTGTCACCGTTCCCGCCCCGCTCGACAGGCAAGGCTTCGACACAGAAGCCGCCGGCGTGATGGTCCGAGAGGCGCGTATGGCCGTTGTCTCCCCGACCGAGCAATGGCCGTTCGGCTGCACGATGACGGCGGATCGCCGGCAAAAGCTGCTTGATTGGGCGGCGGACCGGCCCGGCTGGATATTCGAGGATGATTCCAATAGCGAGATCCGCTGGTCGGGCGAAGCGCAGACGACGCTCTACGCGCGCGATCCGCGGCGGGTCATCTATACCGGCTCGTTCAACCGCATGCTGGCGCCCGGCCTGCGGCTCGCCTATTTGATCGCGCCGATGCCGCTGGTCGAGGCGTTCGCCCTCGCCCAGCGTATTTTCTCCTTCTACGCACCGCTACCGGACCAGGCGCTGGTCGCCGACTTCATGGACCAGGGGCGACTCGCCTCGCACCTTCGGCGTATGCGCACCATCTACCGCGATCGCGCCGCCTGCCTGACACAATGCCTGCGCGCAAAGCTGCGAGACGGCTTCGACGTTCCCGACGTTCACGCCGGCCTGCACCTGACCGTCCACGCACGCGAACCGTTTGACGACGTGGCCGTATCGCGAACACTGCTCCAGAAGGGGCTGGACTGCCCACCACTCTCGCGCTACGCACGCCGGGAAACCAAGCCGAAGGGTCTTGTGCTGGGCTTCGGCAACACGTCGGTCCGCCGCATCCCGCGTTGCGTCGACATCCTCGCGCAGACTATCCTCGAACACGGTTGACGACGCATTCACAGCCCACGGGACTGGAATTGGTCCGCTGCCCGTCGGCGAAATTGGCTCTTTGGGCAGCCGCGCTTCCGGGACAATCTCCGTGTCCAGCCGATCGGGAGGCAAGGGCACCAAGTGGACATGGACCAAAACACCGTTCTGCGGGCAAATAACATCCGTAAGAGCTTCGGCGCTCTGGAAGTCTTGAAAGGCGTCGACCTGGTCGCCCATGCCCATGACGTGATCACCATGATCGGCGCCAGCGGGTCAGGCAAGAGCACCTTCCTGCGCTGCATGAATCTTCTGGAAATTCCCGACGCCGGCACGATCGCGGTGGAAGGCGAGGAATTGACGCTGGATCGCAGTTCGGGGCGCGCGAAGCTGAATGCGCGCCAGATCAATCGCATCCGCAGCCGCATCGGCATGGTCTTCCAGAGCTTCAATCTGTGGAGCCAGCGCACCGTGCTCGACAACGTGATGCTTGCACCGATGAAGGTGCTCGGCCTGTCCAAACAGGAGGCCCGGCAGCGAGCCGGGGCCTATCTCGCCAAGGTCGGGCTGTTCGAGAAGCGCGACCACTACCCCGCGCATATTTCCGGCGGCCAGCAGCAGCGCGTCGGCATCGCCCGCGCGCTGGCGATGGAGCCGAAGCTGATGCTGTTCGACGAGCCGACCTCCGCGCTCGACCCGGAACTGGTCGGGGAGGTGCTCTCGGTCATGCGCACGCTCGCCGAAGAAGGACGCACGATGATCGTCGTCACTCATGAAATAGGTTTCGCGCGCGAGATCTCGCGCGAGGTGCTCTTTCTCCACCAGGGCATGGTGGAGGAGCGTGGCCCGCCGGGACAGGTTCTCGGCGATCCGCAATCGGCGCGCTGCCGGGCCTTCCTGCAGCGCGTTCTTTGAACAGGACAAACAACAGGGGAACATGATGAAAAAACTTGTCTTGATGCTTGCGGCCGGCCTCGCCGCCTTCGCCACGCAGGTCTCGGCGCGCGACCTGCGCGTCGGCAGTGAATGCACATACCCGCCGTTCAACTACAAGGACGCGAACGGCGAGTTGCGCGGCTTCGACATCGATGTCGCGAAGGAAGTTGTCAAGCGCCTCGGCGCCGACGCCTCCTTTGTCTGCATGCCTTTCGATTCGCTTATTCCGGGCCTTGTCGCCGGCAAGTTCGATCTTCTCGCCGCGTCGATGTCGATCACCGACGAGCGCAAGAAGAGCATCGACTTTTCGATCCCGTACCGCTCCTCCACCGCCCGGTTCGTCGGTCCGGACGGAAGCGATGCCAAGCCGCTGACGGACGACGGCAAGCCCAACCCCGATGGTCTCAAGGGCAAGACCATCGGGATCGAGCGTGCCTCAACTTACGAGAACTACATGCGAGACAACTTTCCTGAGGCCACGATCCAGCTCTACGACACGGCCGACAACATGCTGCTCGACCTGACCTCGAAGCGGACCGATCTCGTCTTCGCCGGCCCGATCAAGCTCGCCAACGACTTCCTCAACAAGGACCGAGGCAAGGGTTACAAATTCATCGGTCCGGAGATCAAGGACGTGAAGTATTTCGGGCCAGGCGTGGGCATCGGCATGCGCAAGGACGATGCCGGCCTTCGCGACGAGCTCGACAAGGCGATGAAGGCCATGATCGACGACGGCACGTTCAAGACCATCAACGACAAGTACTGGTCGTTCAGCGTGCTGCCGGCATCGAACTAGGCCGAGCCGTACGGTTCATCGCCGGCCATTTCACCCGATGGCCGGCGTCTTTCTTCTTGCCACCGCAGGAGCGGCAGATGGACATTTTCCAGGGATGGGGTTTGGAGGTCGCGCGCGGGCTCATGACCACCGTCGAGGTCGCGCTGCTGTCGCTGGCGGTCGGCCTCGTTTGGGGCATTCTCGGCGCGCTGGCACAGCTCTCCTCGAACTGTGTGCTGCGCGCCATCGGCCGGGGCTTCACTCTGGTCGTGCGCGGCACGCCCGAACTCCTCATCATCCTCATCGCCTATTTCGGCGGCACGGTGGCCCTGACCGGCTTGGCGAAGATGATTGACCCCAGCATCCGCTTTCTCGAAGTGCCGGCGATGCCGGCCGGCGTCTTCGCGCTCAGCCTGGTCTTCGGCGGCTACGCGGCCGAGGTGCTGCGCGGCGCCTATCTCGCCATTCCCAAGGGCGAGATCGAGGCGGCAGATGCCTTCGGCATGTCGGCCGCGACCAGCTTCATCCACATCCGCCTGCCGCTGATGTGGCGCTACGCGCTGCCCGGCCTCGGCAACAACTGGATCTCGCTCATCAAGGACACGTCGCTTATCTCCATCGTCGGGCTGGAGGAGCTGATGCGCATCTCCACCATGGCGACGCAGGTCAATGGCGAACCCTTCCGCTTCTACCTCGCCGCGGCGCTGATCTACCTCCTGCTCACCATACTGAACACCTCGATTGTCGACGCGCTGGAACGGCGTGCGACGCGCGGCGAGAGGAAGCTGGCGCGATGAACTTCGAGCTTATGGTCGAGAGCCTGCCGGCGCTGCTGTCGGCCACCGTCACGACGATCGAACTGCTCGTCGCCTCACTCTTCTGCGGCATGGCGGTGGCACTTCCCGTCGCCATCCTGCGCGTCAGCGGCCCGGCGCCGGTGCGCCTCCTGCTGCACTGGTACATCTACTTCTTCCGCGGCACGCCGCTCCTGGTCCAGATCTTCCTTGTCTATTACGGTCTCGCCCAGCTCGAGGTCGTTCGCGACAGCTTTCTGTGGCCATATCTGCGCCAGGCCTGGGTGTGCGCCATTCTGACCTTCAGCCTGAACACGGCCGCCTACACCGCCTACATCCTGCGCGGCGCCATCGAGGCGGTGCCAGCCGGTGAGATCGAGGCGGCGCGTGCCTGCGGCATGTCGACGGCGTTGACCTACCGCACGATCATCCTGCCGGGCGCCTTCCGCATCGCCCTGCCGGCTTACGGCAACGAGGTGGTCAGCATGCTGAAATCCACATCACTCGCCTCGACCATCACCGTCATGGAGCTGACCGGCGCCGCCAACACGATCGTCGCCCGCACCTTCGCGCCCTATGAGCTCTTCATCACCGCGGCGCTTATCTACCTCACCATTACCTACGTGCTCACCACGGCGTTGCGCGCCCTCGAATACAGGCTTTCACGACACACGCGTCCTCTGGGCGAACCCGCAACCCCACTCATAGAGGGAGCCGACAATGCCGGCATCTGACCCCAAGACCTTTACGGCTTTCGCCGGTTCGCTGGCAGACGTCAGCCGGGCGACAATCCAGGAAGCGCTCAGCGAGCAACACGGCTTCGTTTCCAAGGGCGATGCAAGCCCTGTCACCGCGGTAGACCGGGAGGTCGAGGAGAGGCTGCGCGCGCGCATCCAGGAGGCGTATCCCGACCACGGCATCCTCGGCGAGGAATTTGGGTCCGTCGGCCTCGACGCGGAATGGGTCTGGGTCATCGATCCGATCGACGGCACCAAAGCCTTCATCACCGGCATTCCGACCTTCGGCACGCTGATCGCGCTGGCCCGCAACGGCGTTCCCATGCTCGGGGTCATCGACAATCCCGTCACCAACGAGCGCTGGCTGGGCGCCGACGGTTCGCCGACCACCCTCAACGGCAAGCCCGTACGCACGCGCGCCTGCCAGGACCTTAGCGAGGCCCTTGTCGGCAACGGCAACCCGGAATCCTTCGACGACAAGGATACGGCCGCCTACAAGAGGCTGCGCCGCCAGGTGCGCTGGAGCGTCTATGGCGGCGGTTGCCATGCCTATGGCCGCGTCGCCGACGGCGCGCTGGACATCAATGTGGACGGGGGGCTGGACGCCTTCGATTATTGCGCACTGATCCCGATCGTGCGTAACGCCGGTGGCGTCATGACCGACTGGCAGGGCGGCGAGCTGACGATCCGTTCCGGCCGCCGTTCCGTCGTGGCCAGCGCCACACCTGAGTTGCACAGAACTGTGCTAGGCATCCTGGCCAACGCGACCTCACCGGCCCGCGCGGCTTCCTGAAGAAGAGGAATCGTACACACATGCAGATCGAAGAATTCACCCTCGAACGCATCCAGTCGCTCTACGAGAACATCGTCGAGTACAACCTCTCCGATAGCGGGGTACACCCCTATTCGCTCAACGAACTGCTGAGCCCGGAGGAACGCGAAAAGGTGCTTGCCGCCGAACTCGGTTACGGCTGGACGAACGGTGCCGTCGTCCTTCGCGAGGCGATCGCGGCCACATACAAGAATCGTACGGCCGACGAGGTGATGGTCACCAACGGCTCGGCCGAAGCCAATTTTCTGATGGCGATGACGCTGCTGGAGCCGGGCGACGAGATCATCGTCGTCGTCCCCAACTATCTGCAGATCAGGGGATGGGCGAAGGCGCTCGGCGCGGTGGTACGTGATGTGCCGCTGCGCGAGGAACTGGGCTGGCTGCCCGATCCGGCCAGTATCCGCGCGGCGATTTCGCCCCGCACCAAGGTCATCACGCTCTGCACGCCCAACAATCCGACCGGACGCGTGGTGCCGGCGGACCTGCTCGGGGAAATTGTGGCCATCGCACGCGCCAACGGCATCTGGCTACATACGGATGAGGTCTACAAGGGCGCCGAATACGGTACCGTCGAGCCGCCGAGCAGCGTCGACCTTTATGAGAAAGCCATCGTCACCAACGGCTTGTCGAAGGCGATGGCGATGCCGGGCCTGCGCATCGGCTGGCTGGTCGGCCCTGCCGCCGAGATCTATGCCTCCTGGCAGCGCAAGGACTATACCTCCATCACCACCGGCGCGGTCAGCGAACTGGTCGCGTCGATGGTGTTGCAGCCGGCGCGCCGCAAGGCGATCCTCGACCGCAGCCGGGACCTCCTGTCACGCAATGTCGACATGATGGTGCGCTGGGTCCGCGCCAACGAGGGGCTGGTCTCGCTGGCGCCGCCGCAGGCAGGCGGGATGGCATTCATGCGCTATCACTTGCCGATAAATTCGACCGAACTGGCGCATCGCGTCAAGGACGAGCAGGGCGTGCTTGTCGCGCCGGGCGACGTCTACGGCATGGACGGCTATTTCCGCGTCGGCATCGGCGCGCCGGCGCATGTCCTGGAAGACGGGTTGGAACGTGTGCAGCTCTTCCTGCGCGGCCTTGCCCGCTCGGCGGCCTGAACGGAACGACCATGGCTAGGCCAGCCGCAAACATGCCGCTCATCCTCGACCGGGCGGAGATCCTGCGGCGGCTCGACCACGCCGCCGGTATTGCGGCCGTTCGCGAAAGCCTCGTCGCCTACAGCGCCGGGGCAGTCCAGCAGCCGCCCGTCGTGCATATGGGATTCGCGGCGGCGAACGGCGATTGCCATGTGAAATGCGCCCATGTATCGGGCGCGTCGATCTTCGTCGTCAAAGTCGCGACTGGGTTCTACGACAATCCGACCAAGGGCCTTCCAAGCGGCAACGGCATGATGGTGGCGCTGTCGGCCACGACAGGCGAACCGGTAGCGCTGCTGTTCGACCAAGGCATGCTGACCGACTGGCGCACTGGCTATGCCGGCGCGCTGGCGACCCGGCTGTGCTGGCCTAAGGGCGCGACGCGCCTCGGCATCGTCGGCACCGGAACCCAGGCACGCATTCAGTTACGCGCGCTGCGAGCGCTGGCTCACGGCGAGCCGCTTTCGGTCGCGGTATGGGGCCGCTCCCCAGCGGCGGCGGGACGCTTCGCCGCCGACGTGGCCGACCTTGGCCTCCAGGTATCGCCAGTCGGCTCGCTCGCCGACCTTTGTTCCGATTCACAAGTGATTGTCACCACGACGCCCGCGACCGCGCCGCTGGTACGCGCTGAATGGATCGCGCCCGGCACGCACATTACAGCCGTCGGAGCCGATGCGCCCGGCAAACAGGAATTGGAGAATACGTTGGTCGCGCGCGCCGACACGTTGCTCGCCGATTCGGCCCTGCAGAGTATCGACCATGGCGAGTTCGCTCATGCCATCGTGGCCGGCCTCGTCGAGCCAGAGCGGATCGGTGAGATCGGCGTATCGCTGCGGACTGGCTCATTGACGCGCAAGCCTGGCGACATCAGCATCGCCGACCTGACCGGCCTCGGCGCAGAGGACGCGGCAATCGCCAGCGCCATCCTCGCGAGCGCCGGCACAGCCGCAAACTCTTGACCCAGGACAGAACCATGTCGAACGAAGGTGACATCGCCGCCGCTGCCGCGCGTTCCGTGCGGGCGCATGCCCGCATCCGCGGCCACATCGCGAAGACGCCGCTGCTGGGCGCGTCCGCCGTCGGCGACGCGATCGGTAGCACCGTTTTGTTCAAATGCGAAAATTTCCAGTTCACCAACTCCTTCAAGGCGCGAGGCGCCTTCTCGAAGCTGACCGCGATGGACGATGCGACCGGGGGCCGGCCGTTCGTCACCGCCTCGTCCGGCAACCACGGCATAGCCTCCAGCTTCGCGGCGTCGCGCCTGTTCCGAAAATTGTCGGTCGTGCTTCCGCACAATGTCACGAAGGCCAAACTGGCGCGCATACGGTCCTTTGGCGTCGACGTGATCCTGCATGGCGACGAAAGCGGCCAGTCCGAGGCGCACGCGCGCCGCCTGGGCGAGGAGAAGGGACTCGTCTACGTATCTCCGTACAACGATCCCGACGTTGTTGCTGGCCAGGGCACGATCGGGCTCGAACTGCTGGAAGAGCATTCGCGTATCGACAATGTCTTCATCGCCATGGGCGGCGGCGGGTTGATCGGCGGCATCGGCGCCGTGATGAAGGCCTTCAGTCCGCGCACGCGGATCATCGGCTGCGCGGCCGCCAACAGCATGGCGCTGGCAGCGTCGATGGAAGCGGGCAAGGTGATCGATGTCGAGCACTTGCCGACGTTGGCCGACGGCGTCGCCGGCGGCATGGATGAGGATTCAGTCACGCTCGGCCTCGCCCGGTCGGTCGTCGACGATGTGGTCATCTGTTCCGAAGCCGAGATCGCCGGCGCGCTCGCCCGTCTCGCGATCGAAGAGCATCTATTGGTCGAGGGTGCAGCCGGCCTAGCGCTGGCAGGGCTGATGAAGCACCCGGAACGGTACCGCGGCCAAGTCAATGCGATCGTGCTGTGCGGCGGGAATTTCGACTACGACGAACTGACGGCCGCGATCGCGGCGGTGCGACCGACCTGAAAGGGAATTCCATGACGACTGGACGATGGGACATCGAGGCGGTGCGCGGGGCCTTCCCGGCGCTGGCGATCACCGACGACGGCAAGCCACGTATCTATCTCGACGCGCCGGGCGGCTCGCAAGTACCGGCACGCGTGGTCGAGCGCATGAGCGAGGTGATGCTGCGAAGCTGCGCCAACGAGGGCGGTGCCTTCCACACCTCGCGTGATAGCGACCGCATCTTGGTGGGAGCGCATGCAGCGGCGGCCGCCTTGCTCGGTGCACAGCCGGACGAGATCGTCTTCGGCCTCAACAGCACCTCGCTGATCTTCCATTTTTCGCGCATGGTGGCACGCGACTGGAAACCGGGCGACGAGATCGTGCTTACCCGCATGGACCATGATGGCAATGTCGGCCCGTGGATCATCGCAGCCGAGGAACGTGGCGTCACCGTCCGCTGGCTCGAGTTCGATACCGAAACCTTCGAATATCGCTACGACATGCTGGACCAACTGATCGGCCCGCGCACGCGTCTGGTTGCCTGCAATCACGCGAGCAACATCTTCGGCACCGTCAACGACGTTGCCCGTATCGTGGCTGCTGGTAAAGCTGCCGGCGCCGTCACCATGGTCGATGCCGTGCAGTCGGCGCCGCATTTGGCCCTCGACGTGTCGGCGATCGGCTGCGACCTGCTCGCATGCTCTGCCTACAAGTTCTTCGGTCCGCACGCCGGGGTCATGTATATACGGCCGGAGCTGCGCGACCGGCTCACGCCGCTCAAGGTGCGGCCCGCCTCCTTCGACATGCCGTGGCGCCACACCCCCGGCACTCCCTCCTTCGAGGCGCAGGCCGGCACGCAGGCGGCGATCGAGCACATCGCTTGGCTCGGCGAGCAGTGCGCCGGCGTCGACGTTGCCGCGCCGCTGCGCCAGCGCATCGTGGCGGGATTGGAGGCGGCGACCGACTACGAAGCCGGACTGATGGACCGGTTCCTGGCGGGTGTTGCCGGCATTCCCGGTTTCAAGCTCTGCGGCATCGCCAGCCGCAACCGGCTGGACGCCCGTGTGCCCACCTTCAGCTTCCGGCTGGCCAAGAGGTCGCCGCAGGAGATCGCAGCCGCGCTGGCGGGCGAAAACATCTTCGGCTGGGCCGGCGATTTCTACGCTTATGAAGCCTCCGGCCTGCTCGGCCTGCGCGAGCAAGGCGGAGTCGCTCGGCTCGGCCTATCGCATTACACCACAGCAGACGAGGTCGACCAGGCCGTTTTGGCCGTCGCCCGGCTGGCAGCCTGACGGGGGAAAGCATGGACTACGCACGCATGGTGATCGAGAAGGAATCACCGGAGGAATACGGCTATGACCGCATTCGCTTCAACCTGTCGGAAAGCTCCGTACGAGACCGTAAGCTGTCCGATTTCCATCTCTCCGTCCCTGACCTGCTGCTGCCCTATGGCGAGCATCGCGGCGACCCTGAGCTTCGGGCGTTGGTAGCCGCGCAGGGCAAGGGCCTCGGCCCCAACAACGTTTTGGTGGCCGCCGGCGCCGCTGGCGCGCTGTTCATCATCGCCACCACGCTTCTATCGCGCGACGACCATCTTGTCGTGGTGCGGCCGAACTATGCCACTAACATCGAGACGCCGCGCGCCATCGGCTGCGGCATCACCTTTATCGACCTCAAATTCGACGATCGGTTCGGCCTCGACATCGATGCCGTCGCCAGCGCTCTGCGCCCGAACACCCGCTATGTCAGCATCACCTGCCCGCATAACCCAACCGGCACGATGATCGGCCGCCCTCAACTGGACGCGCTGATCGCCTTGGTCGAAAAGGCGGGATGCAGGCTACTGGTGGACGAAACCTACCGCGACCTGACCCATGGCGAGATGCTGCCCCCCGCCGCCTCGCTCAGCCCCGCCGCGATCAGTGTGGCTTCGCTGTCCAAGGCTTACGGCGCGCCGGGCATCCGCGTGGGCTGGATCATGACGCGCGACGTGCACTTGATGGAGCGCTTCCTGGCGGCGAAGGAGCAGATCGGCATCTGCGGCAGCGTCGTCGACGAGTGGATCGGCGCCCGCATCCTGGAAGGCCGCGACGCCTTCCTCGCCGCGCAGGCGCCAGTGCTAGCCGGACGCCTTGCCATCATGCGCGATTGGATTGAGAGCGACGAGCTGATCGAATGGGTCGAGCCCCAGGGCGGCGTGGTCTGCTTCCCCCGTTTCCGTCATGGTCCGGGATTCGATTTCGACGACTTTTACGCAGACCTGCTGGAAAGCTATGGCACCTATGTCGGTCCGGGCCACTGGTTCGAGATGCCGCGCAACCACATGCGTGTCGGCTTCCTCTATCCTCTTGAGGACGAACTGCGGGGTGGCCTGGCGGCGATCTCCGCAGCGATTCGCAAGCATTCTTCCCGGCAAAGGTCGTGACATATACGGCGATGTCCTGCCGCTGAAGGCGGCCGTCGCCGGGGCACCGGGTGAGGCCGACGCGCGCCCTTCGACGATGGCAGTAAGGTCTATCTGGAAATTCCTGTGCCGCATCGATCAGGGCGAGGCACCCCCGCTCTTCATCATCGGGCGGGCGGAGGCAGCCAGCGACAAAGCGGCGCCTGATCCTGGGCTGCAGATCACGCTCGCGCATCAACCGCTTGACCTTCTTGGGGCTGACGACGATGCCGCGCTGCCAGCGCCGCCTGCATGCGGCGATAGCCGTAAGCTTCGAAGCTGTCGGAGATTTGACCCATCGTCTCGACGAGCGCTGTGTCATCCACGGCGGTGTCGGGCTGATCGTAGTAGGTTGATCGCGCGCCATCAGCCGGCAATCCTGCTTGTTCAATTTGTCCGGTCCCAGGGGCGAACTCCAGATGGAAGGCGAATTTCCGCAGTCTTGGGTGCGATTCAGTCAGCTCGTGACATTCGTGAACGCGCGCAGCAAAGAGACCGTTTATTCTCGCGGCATCCCGAAACGGTCGCGAATTTTCCTTAACGGGTACCGCTTTTGACGATCTATCTACTCGCCATCCAGGGGCATAGATTGCAGGAAACAGCAGATACTCTCGGATCCGCCACTCTGCGTGGGCGGCTCTACGCACGGGCGAGATCATTTTGGGTCACTTAGTCAGGGTGCAGCGTGGGCTATTGCGTGAGTTTTCGAACCCCAAGTCGGCCAGGGGCGAAAGGAAAATACGCTATGGGCTGTGGCACAAAGAGAATGGATCGGCCACCTAAGAAGGCCGCGCGAGGGCCGTCCAGTGTGCGTGGCCCCAAATGTTAGTGAGCCGGACAGCGGCCGTTTAGCAGTACATGCAGAGCTCAGAGGCCGGGTGACAGTGAAGGGAAGTGGCCGCACCAAGGGGAGTTGTTCTACGAGCAACTCACAATGTCCTACTCACGCATTCGTGGCTGTCATTATCCCTGCCTACAACGCAGAACAATTTATCGAACGCACCTTGGCGTCGGTGATAAACCAGACCTACAGAAACATCGAAATAATAGTCGTTGATGACGGTTCGACTGATGAAACTGCATCAATCGTCCGCCGACTATCCAATGACGACCCGCGTATCAAGCTGCTCCAACAGAAGAACAGTGGCGTCGCGTCGGCGCGGAATACGGGGATACGTGCAAGCAAGGGCATCTATATAGCACCTATAGACGCCGACGATCTCTGGCACCCAACCAAACTCGAAAAGCAGCTGCGTGTTTTCGCTGCAGCAGGCAATGATGTTGGGCTTGTCTATACGCTTTACCGGACGATTGATGCCGATGATAAGGCGATCATTACGCCTAAGCGCATGCACCCGCACGGATGGGTATTCATGCAGCATCTCGGACAGAACTTTATCGGTCACGGAAGTTCGGCAATGTTCCGGCGCGATGTCTTACTCGAAATGGGTGGCTATTCCTCGCGACTGCGCGAAAACGGTGCGGAGGGTTGTGAGGACTTCTTCCTCCAATTGAGTATCGCCTCGAAATACCGATTCGATGTCGTCAAGGAGCACTTGGTCGGATACCGCCGAACGCCAGGAGCCATGTCGCAAGATTTCGTCCGAATGCTCATCTCGCGTCGGATGGTGCTCGAGAGCCTCTTTGCTCGCTGCAGCGAGATGGTGAGCCCGATCCTATCGGATGTGATGTTCCGTAACGATGTCGAGATCGCCAGGCTCGGGCTTAAAAGGCGCCGCTTTGCTGCCGTCGGCATGAACTTCGCCAGAGTGCTCTGGCGATCGCCCTCGCAGTTCGCGAAAGTCGTCGGTGCGACGCTTGCCATTTTCCGGCGCAAGGCGAAACAAGGAACCAAACTGGAACGCGAAGGCCGCAGCTCGGGGATCGGGAAACCGTTCTGGGACTACGCTGTCGATGAGCTTTTCGATCGCGGCGAGAATACCGATTACCGTGCCTTGCTCAACAATCTGGCTGCAATGGACAGCAAACTTGGACCCTGCGGAGGCTATTTGGCGCAGCATCCCGAACGAGGAACCTTTGCAATGCCCCAAGAGGGCAGCGGCTCAGACAGCCCGTTTCTCCTTAGAGGCTTGGAATGAAGAAGCTGCTGCTGTCGGAAGAGCAGATGTCGTCGGGCCGCAATTTGGCTCAGAGGGCAGAATGCACTTTTGAGCGGACAGTGAATGAACCGACGGTCAGTGTGACCGTGCTCATTGTCACCTACAATCACGCTCGCTACGTAGCGGCAGCGATCGACAGCGTTCTCATGCAAGATACGGAATCCGGTGTCGAGATCCTGATCAGCGAAGATTTTTCGACGGACGGTACCCGGGAGATCGTGGAGCGGTATGTATCCGATTATCCCGAAAGACTATCGGCGATCTATTCTGGCAGCAATTTGAGATCCAACGAGGTCGTTGCGAGAGGACTCCGGGTTGCGCGCGGGCGCTATGTCTCGATCCTTGATGGCGACGACCTGTGGACATCCAAGACCAAGCTGCGAGATCAGGTGGCCCATCTTGACGCGCATCCTGAGCTCTCGGCCATATTTTACAATGCGCTCGTGGCGCACGGCGACGAGATCACGTCGCGGCGGTGGACGCCACGGGATCAGAAGCCCTTAATCACACAAAGGGAAATTTGGGAAGGCAATCCCTTCGCCACTTGCGGCGGTATGATGCGAACCGCGTGCGTTCGGGATGTACCGTCTTGGTATGCAGATTTCTTTCCGATTACTGATTGGCCGCTGTATGTGCATTGCGCAAAGACAGCAGACCTCGCCTTTGTCGACGAGGTGGCAGGTATCTATCGTCTGCACCCGGGTGGGCTTGTATCGGCGCTGCCAAGCCCGCTCAGGCTTGATGCGATCGAGGGATTCTACCGGCGAATGGCGAATGTCATGGATGCCCGTGGGGCACAGTTTGCCCGTGGCGGCTGTTCCCGCTACTTTTACGAATGGTCGAAGCAGTATCTGAACGGAGGTGACTTGCCGTCGGCCAGATCGTGCTTCCTACGATTGCTGCGAAGCGGCACTGGCGGAAACAACGTGCCGAAACGCGATATCGCGCGGTTGGCACTGCTCCTGCTGAAATCCTCGGTGCTCGGGAGATGACGGCTTTCCGCAACTTCGAGAATCGCGATCCGGTCCCGTCATTGCCACAGGCGGCTGTTCGTCCGAAGTGGTCGGTGATGATCCCCGTCTATAATAGCGCCCGCTTTCTTGCCTCAACGCTGCAAAGCGTGCTCGCGCAAGCCCCTGACCCGGCTCATATGCAGATCGAAGTGGTTGACGATTGTTCGTCCGACGATCCGCAAAAAGTCGTGAACGAAATCGGGGGAAGGCGTGTCGGCTTTTTCCGCCAGCCGCAAAACCTCGGCCACATCGGCAACTTCCATACCTGTCTGAGCCGAGCCCAGGGGGAACTTGTCCATCTCCTGCACGGCGACGATGCCGTCCGACCAGAATTTTACGAATTGCTCGGTCGGGGTTTCGATGCGGATCCGAGAGTAGGAGCGGCGTTCTGCCGGACGGTCTTCATGGACGCCCACGGACAGGAGTTGTCGATCGAACCTGCAATGCAGTCAGTCTCCGGAAGGCTTGAGAATGCGGTGATCCGATTGGCGCTCGAACAGCGCATCATGACGCCGTCCATCGCGGTCCGACGCGCGGTCTACGAAGAACTCGGCGGCTTCGACCGGCGGCTGAAATGCAGCGAAGACTGGGAGATGTGGATACGCATCGCTTCTCGTTTTCCTGTCTGGTACGAACCGCAAGCCCTTGCGCTTTATCGGATGCACCCGCAATCGAACACAGGGCGCCATATCCGGAATGCCGCGGACATGGCCTACACGCGAATGGCGATTGATATTTTCAAGAGCTATCTTCCAAGCGAACTCGCGGACGATGTCGCCGCATCGGCTCGGCGGACTTATTCGCAAAGCGCTCTCGAAACCGGACGGCGGCTGCTTAGCTCTGGTGATTGGGCTGGATGCCTCGCGCAAATGAGTGAAGCCTTCCACCTCGATCCGTCGCTCAAGACAATTGGACGTATGCTGTGGCTCGTTGCGAAGCAGGGAGGCGAGATTGTCCGCCCAAATTGAAACTGTGCAACGGCAGCCGGCACGGCTGCGGCAAGGTGAGCCTGTCCGTCTCGTTTTGGCCGGATGTGGCGCCGTCACGAAGCTCTACTATGCGGAAGCGCTGTCGCGCCTTCAAGGCAGAGGCCAGATCGCAGTCGCAGCCATCTTTGATCCCGAAGCGAAATCCGCCGCGGTCGTACAGGCGCGGCTGCCCGGAGCGAAGGTTGCAGCCAGTTTCGACGGCCTTCTGGCTGTGGGCGCCGATGTGGCGATCATCGCTTCCCCGCCTCGATACCATCTTGATCAGTCGATGCAGGCGTTGCGGGCCGGCATGCATGTTCTGTGCGAGAAGCCGATGGCCACGAGCAGCTCCGACGCAGACCTTATCCTGGCGGTAGCGGCAGCCAACAATCTACATGTGGCAACAGGCCTCGTCAGAAGGCAGTTCCCTGCCACCCGATCGATAAAGGCCATGGTCGAGGGCGGATTGATCGGAAAAATTCAAGGTGTCTGTTGTTTTGAGGGTGGCCCTTTCCAGTGGCCTGTCGCTTCGACGAGCTATTTCAGCCCCGCGGAATCCGGCGGTGGCGTGCTTCAGGACATAGGCACGCATTGCCTTGACCTCCTGACCTGGTGGTTCGGAGAGCCCCATGAAATCCACTACGCCGATGACGCAATGGGCGGCGTCGAGGCGAACTGCCTTGTCCGGTTAGGTTTTGGCGGCTTCGAGGCAACGGTCCGGCTGAGCCGTGATTGGGCTCGTCCGAACCTTTACCGTCTTGAGGGCGAACGTGGCTCGATTTCTTGGGCAGTCAATGAGACGGAGCTTGTAGAGATCGCCTTGAAAGGATGCCGCACGGCAGCCACCGCCTCCTTCACCAACACCGACGACCGGTCGCGCGATTTCGTCGACGCGTTCTGCGATCAGATTTCGGACTTGGTCGACACGGTCCGAAATGGAACCCTCCTTTCCGGGTCAGCCACAGCGGGGCGCAACG
Source organism: Mesorhizobium sp. B2-3-6 (assembly GCF_006442305.1). NCBI lineage: Bacteria > Pseudomonadati > Pseudomonadota > Alphaproteobacteria > Hyphomicrobiales > Phyllobacteriaceae > Mesorhizobium > Mesorhizobium sp. B2-3-6. Next base: position 92,290 of record NZ_VFVW01000001.1, read on the forward strand.
TGCTCAAGCGAATCGAGGAATGCTATGCCAGACGGAAACGGCTGGACATGCCTTGGCTCGGAGCAGAAGACTTTCGCCACGTCATTGCTTCCGCCGAGACCAGACAATGACCGGCACTGTTGCCGTGCTTGGCGCCAACGGCTTCATAGGTTGCCGGACAGTGGAGTTGCTGCATCTTTCCGGCTGGGCTGAGGTGAGGCCGATCGTTCGCAGGCCGAGTGCTTTCGCCAGCCTGTCCCGCTTTGCGATCGATGGAAGGGTGGCGGACGCGCATGACGTTCCGGCTCTTACTGCGGCCCTTCTTGGCTGTCAGTCCGTTGTTCATGCAGTTGCCGGTGATAGTCGCACGATCGTCGATGCCGTCGAGCCTGTCTATCTTGCCGCCGCCGCTGCGGGCGTCGTTCGCCTGGTCTACCTCAGTAGCGCATCCGTTCATGGCCAATCGCCGCTGCCCGGAACGGACGAAACGAGCGCGCTGCACGACGGCCAGACGGTCGAGTACAACAATGCCAAGGTTCGTGCTGAACGTCGTCTCGGGGAATTGTCACGGGACGGTGCAGTCCAGGTGGTGGTGCTGCGGCCCGGAATTGTCTTTGGCCCGCGCTCCAGCTGGACGGGGGGCTTCGCCAACGATCTCCTCGACGGCTCTGCCTATCTGGTGGATGGCGGCCATGGCATCTGCAACAGCGCTTATGTCGACAATGTCGTTCATGCGATCAAGCTTGCCATCGAAGTGCCCGAGGCGGCTGGGCGAACTTATCTGGTCGGGGACCGCGAAAGGATAAGTTGGGCAGATCTTTGCCGCCCGATAGCCGAGGCATTGGGCTTCGACCTGGCTGCGATTTCGGTTTCCGCGCCATTGTCATTCGCGCCGAACTGGACACAATGGCTGAGAGATGGCGACCTTTACCGGCGGCTTGTCCGAAGCCTCCCGAGACCCGTTCGTAGCGGACTAAAGGTAGGCTATGCCGAGTGGCGGAAATCAGGGCTCGATCAGAGGCCGCCTATGGCTCCAAAGATCAAGGTATCTGAAGAACGTGCGCTGTTGCACCGGTGTCGGGTGAAACTCCCGTCGGCTAAGGCCGAGCGCGAGCTCGGATACCAGCCGGTGGTCGGCTTCGAGGAGGCATGTCGGCGCTCAGTCGCATGGCTAACCTTTGCCGGCTACCCGACTGCGCAGAGCCAAGTGGGCGAAAGATGACCGTCAGACCCGCCGCAGCCTGTGTCTCGGTTGTCATTACGACCTATAACCATGCTCGATTTCTCGCGGAAGCGATCGACAGTGTCCGGAACCAGAGCGTGCGGCCCGATGAGATCATCGTTGTGGACGATGGTTCGTTGGACAATCCCGAAAATGTTGTTCGCCGGTATGTCGACGTCCACTACATCCGCCAAGAAAACCAGGGTTTAGCCGCTGCCCGCAATACGGGAATGAAGGCAGCACGTGGCGAATTCATCGCGTTCCTGGATGCCGATGACAGGCTGCGCCCGACGGCGCTCGCTACCAATCTTGCTTTGTTCCATGACAGTCCGGATTGCGCCTTTGTCTATGGAGCCTATTGCTACATCGATGAGGCCGGCGCAGTCAGGAATTCAGTTCCGCTGAGGCCGGTGGGAGAGGACCCGTATGCCGGATTCTTGACCGGCAACCTGATTGGAATGCATGCGACAGTGCTCTATCGGCGTAGCACATTGGAGGCTGCTGGCGGATTTGACCGATCCCTGCGGGCTTGCGAGGATTACGACGTCTACCTTCGCCTGTCTCGGGCAAACAAGGCCGCATGCACCCCGGAGTGTCTCGCAGATTACCGCAGGCACGCAACGAATATGTCCAACAGCAATCCGATGATGTTGCGCGCGGCGCTCAAAGTCCTTGGCCGGCAGAGGAATCTTGCGCGGACCAATCCAGACTGGACGGCCGCCTACCATCAGGGCGTCGAAAATTGGAAACGCTATTATGCGCACATGCAACTGGGACAGCTTAGTACAGCGGTTCGATCCCGTTCTTCGCTCGGCGGTCAGCTCCTGAACACCATTGCCGTTTCGCTCGCAGCGCCATTGCAGACCACCATGATGCTGCGGCAGCGTTTCAAGGGCTGGTCAAGTCGGCGCCGATCGGGCGTCCGGTTCGGTGACCTCAGCCGCCCGCTGCCCTTCAGTACAAATTTCGGTTTTGATCGCGGCAAGCCAGTGGACCGCCGCTATGTCGAGACTTTCCTCGCATCATGTTCGCTGAACATATCCGGCAGGGTTCTGGAGATCGGGGACAACGCCTATACGACCCGCTTCGGAGGCAGTCGAGTTGCCAGGAGCGACGTTCTAAACCGATATGAAGGCCACCCGCTGACGACCTTCGTTGGCGATCTGGCCAACGGCGACGACCTGCCGCTCGAGACATTTGACTGCATCGTGCTCACCCAGACCCTGCACCTCCTTTTCAACATGCCTGTCGCGGTTGCAACCCTATGGCGGATGCTGAAACCGGGAGGCGTGCTTCTGGTCACGGTCCCTTGGGTAAGCCCGATTGACCGAGGAGAATGGGGCGAGAGCTGGTTCTGGTCGATAACCCCGGCGGCGCTGGGCCGGCTTCTCTCAGACAGATTCGGGGTGGAGAATGTCGAAGTCCGCCACTATGGAAACGCCTATTCGGCTACCGGGTTTCTCTATGGCTTGGCGGAGCATGAGCTGAATTCGGCAATGCTCGATGTGCATGACCCATGTTGCCCGGTGATTGTCGCCGCGCGCGCTTTCAGGCGACGAGCGGCGTGACAGTGCGTCAAGCTCTTAGCAAGCTCCTGCGACGGGGCCGATTGCTTGCCGGTTACAACCGGCCGCTCGTGCTGATGTATCATCGCGTCGGAGAACCACGCGTCGATCCTTGGGAACTCTCGGTCTCGCCACAAAATTTCGCACGCCAAATCGAAATCCTGACAAAGGCGCGCGATATTGTTCCCCTGCAATGGCTGGCACAACGGCTTCGGGACGGAAAGCCAGCGAGAAATGCCGCGGCAGTTACCTTTGACGACGGTTATGCGGATGTCGTGCAAAATGCCGTGCCGGTCATGCTACGCATGAACGCTCCTGTGACCGTCTTCGTCACTACCCACGCGCTCAGCGACCCCTCAGTGTTCTGGTGGGATATTCTGTCGCGCATCACTTTGGAAACGCCTGCTCTCCCGGAGAGGCTCGCGATCCAGATCGCAGGCCGAAACTATGATTGGCTCGTGACGGAGGACGCCACGCGCGCGAAATCGAATCTCGTCATCAGCCGCACGGCGCTCCATTTCGGCTTGCACGCACTGCTGAAGCCGTTGAGAGTACACGAACGGAGGAGGGCGCTGCAGCAGCTGGCAAGATGGGCAGGAACCGACGCCAGCCCCCGAAGGCGTGACCGCGCCATGACTCATTCGGAGCTGCGGCATCTCGCCGACACCGATGGCGTTTCGATCGGTGCCCACACCTGCACGCATCCATCCCTGCCGTTGCTGAAACGGGACAGTCTTGAACGCGAGATCTCTGCTAGCCGTCAACAATGCGAAGAGATTACAGGGCGGAGGGTGGCGGGATTCGCATACCCCTTCGGAGACTTCGACGACAGCACCGCCGAAGCGGTAAGATCTGCTGGCATGGACTATGCAGTAACCACCCTGCCGCGTGAAGCTGGGCTCAGGGTCGACCCTTTCCGACTGCCGCGGGTCACGGTCGCTGATTGGGGTGAGATAGAGTTCCGGCGCGCGGTCCTTTGCCATGGCTGACCATGCATGCCGAGAACCGCGCGTCACGGGAATCATCGTCGTGTTCAACGGCGAGAAATATCTCCGAGAAGCTATTGACAGCGTTGTAGGTCAAAGCTTCACCGACTGGGAACTCCTCGTCGTCGACGATGGCTCGACGGACCGGTCATCTGTCATCGTGCGCGACTATGCGCAGCGCTTGCCAGGCAAGGTGCGACTACTCTCCCATCCCGACAAGGGCAATCATGGTATCAGCGCGTCGCGCAACCGCGGGCTGGCCGAGGCGCGGGGCGCCTATGTCGCGTTTCTCGATGCAGACGATACATGGCTGCCCGAAAAGCTGTCCGAACAAGTCTCCATCATGGAAAACGATCCGGCGCTCGGTCTAATCTACGGCCGGACGTTGATCTGGCATAGCTGGGCAAAGCTTGCTGGTCGTGCGGACTACTATTACCCGCTCGGAGTCGAACCGAACGCCCGATACGATCCGCCCGTGCTGCTGGAACTGCTGCTGCAGAACCAAGCCCAGACGCCGACAACTTGCAACGCCCTGATGCGTTCAAGTTTGTTGGCAACGCTCGGGGGATTCGAGAACAGCTTCCGCCTGATGTTCGAAGACCAGACCTTCTTTGCGAAGGCGCTCGCATTCGCGCCCGTCTACGTGTCCGGCCAGACCTGGGCGAGATACCGCCAGCACGTCGAAAGCTGCTCTGCCGCTTCTGCCAGGGCAGGCGCTGACGAAGCCGCGCGTATCACGTTTCTGAGATGGCTGAATGGGGTGATGGCGGATCAGGGCGCCTCCTTCCGCATTCGTTCCGCAATCTGGAAAGTGCTCGCGCGCGAAACCTGGAAGACGAGCAAGCGAAGCATCGTAAGACGGCTGCAGCGATGACTTCCGTGCCGCGGGTGACGATCATAACCCCCTTCCTCAATGCGGCGTCAAATCTGGGTGAAGCGATCGCCAGCGTCCGGGCCCAGACGATTGCAGATTGGGAGCTCTTGCTGGTTGACGACAATTCGACGGACGACAGTATCAGGATCGCCAATGATGCCGCGGCAATCGATCCTCGAATTAAGGTGCTGCGCAGGCCTCCCGGATCCAAGCGTGGCGCCGCGGCAGCGAGAAACGCCGGAATAGCGGCCAGCTGCGGCGATTTGCTTGCCTTCCTGGATGCAGATGATTTGTACGAGCCGCATATGCTGCAGACGGTCCTGGCGGCAGCCGATGCCAACCCGGATGCCGCAATGATTTTCGGGCCGACCAAATGGTGGTACCCGGATGGAGCGCGCTCCGACTGGGTCGAGCCGACGGATGGACTTGCCGCACGCTTACATCAGCCTCCCCGGCTTTTGGGTCGGCTGCTGCTGATGCAGGACGGCCACGTGCCGTGCACCTGTTCCGTGCTCTTGCGGAGAAGCGCGATTAGCACGGTTGGTGGCTTTGAGGAGCACTTTGAGCTCTATGAAGACCAGGCTCTGTGGGCGAAGCTATTCCTGCGATTCCCAGCCTTTATCACTCCTGTAACTCTCGCACGTTACCGGCAGCATTCCTGTTCGGCCTCGGCGATTGCCACTCAGCGAGGGCTCTACGATCGGATGGGGAAACACCCCGCCCGCGCCGCTTTTCTGGACTGGATCGCGGAGCATATGATGGAAAGTGGAACGCGGGATTTCCGCCTCCAATTGGCGCTGCGGCTGGCACGCGCGCCCTATGTCACGCCTGCAACGATCGGAAGCAAAGCCGAACGGCTTGCCCTGAAGATCATGATGTGGACAGCAAAGCAGCGGCGCAGGGTTTGGCGACAGCTTGCGCACGTGGCCAGGTGAAAACAGGCGTCACTTCCTGACCACCCATCGATGCGGGAAGCTGACATTGCCAAAGCCAGGCTGGGCGCTGACCGGTCGATCGTCGAGCAAACCGGGCATGACATCGAACACAGCGGCCGTCTCGACATGGTCTTCGACCACCCTGTCGTCCGCCACCAGCGCTACGTCAATCCTGTAGCGCCCTGGTCTCAGCATAAGGCTGTCCACATGTACCGTGTAGACTTCGCCGTGACGGTCATGCAGGGAATGCTCCCGGCTATCAAAGGAGGTCACAGGATCCCCCAGATCATCAATGATAGTCACAAGGCACTGCAATGTTTCGCGCGGCCCATCAACCTGAAGCCGAAAAGTTGCCGGCTGCCCGGACGCGACGGGACCCATTTCATTGAAAACTTCGATGCCGACCACACGGAGGCGGCCGCGCCCGGTGCGCGTGGATCGCACACTCAGATCGGTTCCTGCGCGGGCCTCAAGCGTCTGGAGATAATCCCGGACCACGTCCTGAGTCGGACCGTCCGCCTGGATCGTCCCGCCGTCGATAAGGATTGCGCGGGTGCAAAGTCGCTGCAGAACCGGCATCTGGTGACTGACGATCAGCACGGTGCGGCCTGTCCCGGCGATGCTCGCTGCCTTGGCGATGCATTTCTTCTGGAACGTGGCATCGCCGACGGCCAAGACCTCATCGACCACCAGAATGTCGGGATTGACGTGGGCGGCAATCGCGAAGGCCAGACGCAAGTACATGCCGCTTGAGTATCGTTTGACAGGCGTATCGAGAAACGGCTCGACCCCGGAGAAATCCACGATCTCGTCAAGCTTGGAATTGATCTCGATGCGCCGCATGCCGAGTATGGCCCCGTTGAGATAAATGTTCTCACGGCCGGTCAGTTCGGCATGGAACCCCGTGCCGACCTCCAGCAAAGCTCCCAGCCGTCCATGTATCGTCGCGCGGCCGGAAGTCGGCTCCACGATCTTCGCCAGTATCTTGAGAATGGTGCTCTTTCCTGCACCGTTGGGACCGATCACGGCAAGGACTTCGCCTGCGTGCACCTCGAAGGAGGCGTTTTTCAACGCCCAGAACGGCTCGTCCGCACCTTTGCGGTGGCTTGTATCGGCCTCCCCGCGAAGACCCCGCCTTTTGCTGGCGAGCGCGTCTCGCAGCGTGGGGAAGCTGTTGTTCGCCACACCAAGTCTATACGCCTTGGAGAGATTGGCAGCCTGGATCACGATGTCGGTCATCACTCAGATCAGGTCCGGAAACGCGCGTTCGGATTTTGAGAAGATAGTCAGTCCGGCAACGAGAAGGGCTAGCGAGGAGAGCGTTGATATCGAGATCATGAGCCAGTCCGCAGGCGTGCCCAGCACGCTCCAGCGGATGGCTTCGACTGTCCCAACCATTGGGTTCAGACCATAGAGCGGCCGCCACAATTGAGGGACGAGATTGGCTGGATACACGATCGGGGTCATGAACAGAAGTATCTGAAGGCTGAACGGCAACAGATAGCCCACATCGCGAAAGCGAACGTTGATCGCCGACAATGCCACGCCCACTCCAGTCGCTGACGCAGCCATTACGAGCACGAACAGCGGCAAGAAGACTGCTTGTGGTGCCGGCCAGCTTCCGAATGCCAGCATGGCGGCGAACAAAAGAGCGAAGCCGACGAGCATATCGGTCAGGCATGAGGCCATCGTGGAGATGGGAATGATCAGACGCGGGAAATAGACGCGTTTCACCAGCTCCTGGTTTCTGACGAGGCTGCCCGTCATGCTGGCGACGGCTCGCGAAAAAAAACTCCATGGCACAAGCCCACACAGAACAAATAGCGGGTATGGCGCGCCGTTGGACGAAATGCCTGCGAGCTTGCCGAAGAAGATGCTGAAGACCGACATAGCAACGAGCGGCTGCAGCATTGCCCAAAGGATGCCCAGATAAGTCTGCCGGTATTTGACCTTGAAATCACGCCAGGCCAGGAAGAACACAACTTCCCGATATCGCCAAAGCTCGGAAGGTTCGAACAGTCCTCGCTTGCGGGACGGATCGATGATTGTCACGACAGCTGATTGCGCGCCTGTCTGGTCCGACACGATGATGGCGTCCGCCTCCCTTGACAGCCCCATTGAGGCTTACATTTCCGCGCAGTGCAATCAGCACTTTTGATGGTGCCTGCCGTTCACGAGCCTCACCATTCGAGAGCGCATAGCAGCCGCCCTCAATGCTCGACCAGATCCTCCGGAGGCGCGAGATCGCGCCGCATATCCCCGTTGTTCGATAAGTCCAACCAGACGGAGGGCATTTCTCGCACACGGACTTTACGTTCGATCCGGATGCGAACGAACACCTGCCCGGGCCGTCTGAGTTTCTACCGCTATTCTCCCACCTGTGCTGGGTTGTCGAGGATACATTTCCCTATTGAACTTGTGGTGATGTTATGCCCATCGAAGATAGTCAGGCTACAGAAATCTTTCGTTTTTACAGTGTAGTGTATGCACTGCACCGCTGGTGACAGGGTCCTTAAGATGTGCCATTGTCCAATGGGGTGGTACTATTTGCGCGGATTTGGGTTGTTCGGGCGATGCGCGTTGCGCGAACCATCATTGCGTGGAGGGAGTGACATCTCATTGGCAATTCAGACGGCTTGACGAGTCAGCGTTCATAGCTCCTGAGCAAGCTGCAAAGCTTTGGGTCGGAAATGAAAAGTGTTCTTGTCGCGGGAGCAGCCGGGTTCATCGGATCCCACTTGGTTGATCGACTGTTGTTAAGGCAAGAAATCAATCGAATTGTTGCTGTTGACAATTTCTGGACTGGTACGCGTGCCAATCTGGATCATATCGCCGACCCTCGCTTGGTCGTGGTAGATGTGGCTGTTGAAGATTTTCAGCAGGGGAGCCTTTTTGACGAGATCTATCATCTCGCCTCGCCTGCTTCGCCTCCCTGGTATATGCAAGATCCGGTACGAACCATCTCGGCCAACGTAATAGGAACTATGCGGCTTCTGACCCTTCTTCGCGCCGGGGGCCGTTTCTGTTTCACGTCCACGTCTGAGGTTTACGGCGATCCGCTGGTAACGCCGCAACCGGAAACTTACAGGGGCTCCGTTGATTGCACGGGGCCGCGTTCATCGTATGACGAAGGTAAGCGTTGCGCCGAGGCCCTGCTTTTTGAGAGTAACCGATTGAGCGGGCTCGACATTCGAGTTGCAAGATTGTTCAACGTCTACGGACCTAGGACACGACCTGACGATGGACGTGCAGTATCAAATTTCATCACGAATGCGCTGTTCGGCAAACCTATAGTCGTTTTTGGCGACGGCTTGCAGTCGCGGAGTTGGGGATACGTCAGCGATATCGTGGACGGCCTAGAACAATTCTTCTGGGGGGAGGAGCATGGTTATATTGGTCCCCTGAACATCGGAAACGATCGCGAGATTTCCGTTGTCGATGTTGCCCGTTACGTCGCGGGCTTGGTGCCAGGCACCAAAATCGTGCATGTTGATCCGATCCCCCAAGATCCGACGAACCGCTGTCCGGACTTAACTCTAGCGCGGAGGATCATCCCCGGCTGGGCCTGTCAAATACCTCTTGAAGAGGGTGTGCGCCTCACCCTGGACTGGTTTCGCCGCCAGCAACAGAACGATTTGTCCAGTGTGTCCTCAGACTCGATGGTTGCCGCATCGGTGTGAGTGGGATCCGCCCGATAAAATGTGACCGAAAAAGGGGAGAAATGTGCTCGCCGCAATCCGGTTCCTTCGACCAACGTCGCGGTATGTTCAACCGGCCAGTTCGATGCTGTGAACGCGCGCTTCTGTGCATCGTTCAGGGCCACCGAAGGCGACATACAAGTGCGGGAGGCTCCTCCCGCGGCAATGCATGCTTCCTCCAACGCATGGTCGGCAACCTTATGGGTGTTCGAGCGGCGCGGATGGCCTTGGCGACGATCCCAGTTCGTGATGGTCACTCACATCTTGCGCTGGCAGGTAATAAAGCCCGTACGACCGGACGGCTGGGCGATCAGAGGCAGTGGCATGTCTTGATCAGGAAGATTACTCCCACGGAGTAAGGCAGGGCTAAAAGCCCCAAGGCGATCCAGAAGCCGGGTTCGGCCATTGCGGCGAGATCTGACAGAAGTTGCTTCATGTCGCCTCAGTCCTCGCCCCTGATCGCTCCGCATCCGATCCACAAGGAAAGAGCCCGCTCTTGAGGGAGGGGGAAGCGGGCTCTTGGCTGGGGCTTATGGCCCAGCAGCACGGCGGACTTGAATTTGTACTGCGCCGGCTGCTGTCCAAACCGTGATCGGGCAGCTTTGTTCCCCGTCGTCGGCTATGGTCCTGGGCGCAGCCCGTGGTCCCGCCGAAGCGGCGGTCTATCTCAAAGCATAGAGATAGGCGGCGATGTCACGCGCTTGCTGCTCGGTGATGCCGGTGGATGGCATGGCGGTGTGCGGATTAATGTCCCTTGCTGACCGTATCCAGCGGATCATGTTCTCCGGATTGTTAGCCAGCACACCGCCAACATAGATCCTGTCAGATAGACTGGCGTCCAGGCGTGGGCCGACGTGGCCTACCGCACCGGGTACACCGGTGATGGTGTGGCAGCCGGCGCAGCCATTCGCCAGCATGATCGGTATCGCACGTGCACCGACGCCGCCGGTAGCGGCATCCGCCTCTTGCTGCACCCGACGGGCTCGGTCGGCCCACAATGCGAGCGCGCCGCCCGCGACGACCAGCAGAATGCACACGGCGATGATCAATTTAGATGGGCCAGGGCGCATGCGCGACCTTCCTGGTTCCGCTCGTCGTTATCCAGAGGCCGGCCAGCAATAGCGCTGCCCCGCCATAGATAAGGCCGGCCGGGACCCACATAACGAGCCCGGCAAGCTGCTGGTCCTCGATCGGGCTTAAATTCCACACTGCCGCCCCGGCAGCATTCTCCGGGTACCAGAGCTTCGGCGATAGAAGAAGCAGGACGCCGAGCAGGCCGGTGTGCAGGGAGGTGAAGAAAAGATGCATCACGGCATTTCCATAGGTCTGCTGTTGGCTTGGGCGCGGCAGCAACGCCCACCAGAAGAGCAGGCCTGTGCCGAGGAAGCTCGCATGTTGGGCATAGTGCAGCACGCCATGCTCGAGCGCTGCCTCAAACAGGACCGGAATGTGCCACACCCATATCGCGATCCCGTGAACAATCGTTGCGGTGACAGGCCGGCTCGCAAAGGTCCAGAGCGCTCGCAGCGATTTGCCATGCCCAACCATACCCAGGGCACGCCGAAACGTTACGGGAAATGCCCACAGCAGAGCAGGGGCGGGGCAGGCGATGACCAGCAGCGGCGCCGCCACTGCCACCAGCAACTCGTGCTCGATCATGTGCGCGACAAACAGCCGCTCGCCGAGAGCATGGATCGGACTGACCAACGCTGCCGTCAGTACGCTCCAGCCGGCGGCAAACAGCAGCGCCTGACGCATCCGTAGCGGACGGCCGCGAGTGCTGCGGCGCCACAGCCGCATCGCACCGGCCATGTAGATGAGCGCGACGGCCGTCAGCGGGGCCGTGATGGGAAGCGCAAGTGTCCATCCGGCCTCGGGCGCGCCGGAGCCATAGCAGATCGAGGTGGAGAAGAGCGTGGCCAGGTTCATCGCAGACACTCGTCCAGGATAAGTGCGGCGCTTCCCTGCATGATGATGACCAGTGCAAACAGGAGAGCCGCCAGCATGCCGAGATCGGCGACGAAATGCTCGGTACCGCGCGTGCGTTCTGCTTTGAAAGCAGCGCCGCCTTGCCGCTTTGCCTGCCAGGACAGAGCACCGCCCAGAAGCGAGAACAAGGCGAGCAGCAACGCTAAGGGAAGCACGACCGGCACCTGGTGATTGCATTGCCAGGGAACCAGCGAGTAGTTCAGTTGCGTCGAGACCGCCCAAGCCAACGGGCCCGACAAAAGCCCACCCCAGGAAGTTCCCAACCGGACCGCGCGCATGTCAGCCGAGCCTCGGTACCCAGTAGATCAGCAGATAGATCGGAAGCCAGGTTGCGACCACGAAATCCCAATAGAAAACATTGTCGCCGACGTCGCCGAAGCGTCGCCCGCTATAGCCATGGCGCGTGAACATCAGCACCGTCAGCACGATCGTATCGCCGACATCTGTTATCAGATGCGTGGTGTGGAGCCCGAGCAGCACCCAAAGCATCGAGCCGTAGGCGTTCGTATCCCAGTAAACGTTCAAGGCCGGAAACTCGAACCAGCGCACAAGGAGCGGGGCGAGGCCGAGCAGCGACATGACAACCAGTCCGATCCGCACCGGCACGATGGCGCATTGCTTGGCATAGCGATCGAGGATGTGGTTCGGCACCAGGCTGGCGATCAGCAGCAGCGTGACGATCGTTCCTGGCCAATGGTTCGGCTGCGGTGCACTCAACGGCCATTCAGGCCAAGAGACCGCCAAGTAGAGATAGGCGGCTGCGGCGAGCGCAAAGCCGGTGCCCTCCAGAGCCATGAAAGCGAGCGTGCCCCACCAGGTCGGGCTGCGCGGACCATGCCCAAAGGTGGGGAGACCGGAAACATCTGTGACGGGACGCTCGTTCATTCCTCGTCCTCCGGATCACCTTTTGGCCAGAACCAGCCGATCAAGGTGACGGCGATTGGCAGGGCGCCCCACACGATGGCCCAGGGGGTGAAGATCGAATAGAGAAACGTGCCGCCTACGGCGAACGCTGCAAAGAGCGGCCAGATCGACGGTGTCGCCGATTTCTCGCGAATGTCGGGATGGGCTTCAGCGACTGTCGAGACCAGCAGCTCGCGCGCGTCGACGCGAAGCCCGGTCGCTACGGGAAGAGCGTCGCGCTCGGCCCAGAGTGGCTCCGCGTTGGTGACGACCGGAATGCGCGCGAAATTATAGCTCGGCGGCGGCGAGGGCGTTGCCCATTCCAGGGTGCCGGCCTCCCAGGGATTGTTGCCTGCCGCTGCGCCTTTCAACGCGCCATGCACAAGATTGAAGGTGAACAGGACGAAACTCAGGAAGAAGACCACCGCGCCTGCTGTTATGAACAGGTTGATGTTCCCCCAGCCAAGCTCGGCCGGATAGGTGTAGACCCGTCGCGGCATGCCCCACAGCCCCACGATGTGCATCGGGAAAAAGGCGGCGTTGAAGCCAATGAAGGCCAGCCAGAAATGCAAGCGGCCCAGGCGCTCGCTCATCATTCGGCCGGTGACTTTAGGAAACCAGAAATAGGCCGCACCCAGCAGCGGGAATACCGATCCGCCGATCAGCACATAGTGGAAATGCGCGACGACGAAGTAGGTGTCGTGCACCTGCAGATCCAGCGGTACGGAGGCCAGCATGACGCCGGTGAGACCGCCGATGACGAAGATGAAGAAGAAGCCGAACACGAACAACATTGGCGTGCGGATCACCGGTCTGCCGTCCCACATCGTTGCCAGCCAGCAGAAGATCTGTACGCCGTTGGGAATAGCGATCATCATGCTGGAAGCGGTGAAGAAGCTGGCGCCGAGCTTGGGCAGGCCTGTCGCGAACATATGGTGGACCCACAGGCCGAAGGACAGGAAGCCGACCGCGATCAACGACAGAACCATGCCGAGATGGCCGAACACCGGTCGCCGGGCGAAAGCCGGGATGATCGAGGAGACCATGCCGGTCGCCGGCAGGAAGATGATGTAGACCTCGGGGTGACCGAAGAACCAGAACAGATGCTGGAACAGCAAGGCATCACCGCCTTCGGCCGGGTTGAAGATGTGTGTGCCGACCAGCCTGTCGAGGATCAGGAATGTCGAGGTGATCATCACCGCCGGCATTGCGAAGACGATGACAAAGGAGGTGACCAGCATCGCCCAGACGTATAGCGGGATCTTGTCCAGCGACATGCCGGGAGCACGCTGCTTCAAGATCGTGACGATCGTCGCCACTGCCACAGCCAGTGAAGACACCTCGGTATAGGTAATCATCTGCGCCCAGACGTCGGCGCGCTTGCCAGGGGCGAATTCGGGACCGGACAGCGGCACATAGGCGAACCAGCCGACGTCCGGCGCCATGTTGAGAGCGAAAGACACCCAGGCGAACAGGCCGCCCGAAACATAGACCCAATAACTGAACGCATTCAGCCGCGGAAACGCGATGTTGCGGGTGCCGACCATCAGCGGCACGAGATAAATGCCGGTCGCCTGCACGATCGGTACCGCGAACAGGAACATCATCGTGACGCCGTGCATGGTAAACAGCTGGTTGTAGAGGTCCGGCCCGATCAGCCCACGCTGTGGTCCCGAGAGCTGAACACGCATAGCCACTGCGTTGAGCCCGCCCAGACACAGAAAGACAAAGGCAGTGATCAGATAGCGCCTGGCGATCACCTTGTGGTCGACGCTCGACAGCGCGCCGATGATGCCCGGGGGCGTACGCCAGGTGCGCTCCAGCCACCGCTGGAGATCGGCTTGCTCCATGCCGGTATCGCGCGGTCCGTCATGCTCGGGAGCGAGATCTCCCTTTGCTTGCGCCTCCGCCCGCAGGTCACGTCCGCTCGTCAGGTCGGCGCTGGTCATTTCAGCCCCTCGAGGTAGGCAATGATGGCATTGAGCTCGTCGCCATTGAGAGCCGTTACAGGCATGTGGGAGCCGGGCTTGATGCCTTGCGGGTCGGTGATCCAAGCGGCGAGATTGCCGCGGCTCATCGTCAGCGTTCCGGCTGCGAGAGTTTGCCGGCTGGCTATATGGGTAAGATCGGGCGCTACCGTGCCGCCTGCGGGTGTGCCGCCGATCCTGTGGCACATCACGCAGGGCCGCTGGAGGAAAAGATCCGCGCCGGCCTTGGCTTCGGCATTGGTCGGAGCGGCGGCAGGCCGCAACTGGTCGTCCAGCCAGGCATCGAACTGCGGCCGCGGCTCGGCAATGATGAAGGTGCCCATGTTGGCGTGCTGCGCGCCGCAGAACTCAGCACATTGACCACGATAGACGCCTGGCTTGTCAGCCCTGATGTCCAGCACATTCATATGTCCGGGGATGAGGTCGAGCTTGCCGGCAAGGCTCGGCACCCAGAAGGAGTGGATTACGTCTGTTGAAGTCAAAAGAAGCCGAACCGGCTCGCCGGCCGGAATATGGATCTCGTTCGCCGTCGTCAGGATGCGGCTTGGCTGAGCATTCTCGTAGCGCACTTCCCACCACCATTGGTGGCCGGTCACGCGGACCGTCAGCGCCTCGTCCGAGCCGATCCCGGCAAGCGTCCTGTTGGCGAAAAAGCTCAACAGGGTCAGCCCAACTAGAATCGCCGCAGTCACCCCAACCGCGGTCAAGACCACGCGCATTTTGCGATGTTCGGAGGCGAGGTCGAGCACGAGCGGATCTTTTCCTGTTCGAACTCGCTGGAACAGGGTAGCGACCAGCACGACCATCACCAGCATCCACACGGCCGCGCACAGGGCAGTGAAAAACCAGATCAGCCAGGCTAGCTCGCCCGCGGCCGGGCCTTTCGGATCGAGAGCGGACTGCCAGCCGCAGCAACCTGAAAGCGCCAGGAGAGCGGCTGCGCAACACGCTTTGGGAAAAAATCGTTTCACGGCGATTTCCCCAGCGTCGCGGCATCGGGGAGGCGATTTTCCGACGGATGGACCATCATGTCGTCGTTACGCTGCGGTGCGGCGGAGGAGGGGGCGTTGCCGCTCAGCGAACGTACGAAGGCTGCAAGCTCCCAAATCTGATCATCGGGTATCTTGTTTCGGAAGCTAGGCATGCCGTTAGGCCGCCCGTCCCGGATCGTTGCGTGGATACTCTCGATCGAGCCGCCGTAAACCCACTTCTCATCCATCAGCGCCGGTCCCATGCCGCCGCCGCCATTGGCATGGCACCCCGAGCAATTGAACCAGCTGAACAGGCGCTTGCCCTCGCTGAGATGAAAGGCGTTGGCCTCGAAGCTGGCCGCCTTGTTGTCGCTCGGGAGCGGCCTTTGGCCGCCTGGCTCCAGCGCAGTCACCGGCGTTGGCTGTTGGCCGGACCCAAGGGCCGATTGCGGACGTGTGTCGCGCTCTTCCCGCTGGCAAGCGGCAAGGGCCAGCATCGCCGACAAGAGCACGGTGAGGTTCCGCCTCATCGGTCCGCGCTCCCGCCGGTATCAAGGCGCGGCACACCGTATCGGGCCAGGGTCGCGTCGATCTCAGCCTTGTGCTTGGCAAGGGCTGCATCCACTTCGTCGCGCAGCGCGTCGTCCCCGCGTCGGACGCCCATGGAGATGTCGTAGACCATTGGCAATTGAGGCCCGTCGATTCGAGGTGTCACGGGCGTGATGCGCAGCGGTGTCTTCTGCTTGGCGATGAAATAACCAGCGAGCGGGCCCCAGACGACGGCAACATCGATCTCGCCGCTGGCCACCGCCTCGACAATGCGCGCGGGCGGGTTGGGAGCCGAATAGTCGCCATAGACTGGATAGCCGACGAGATGACCGACAATGCCGCGGCGGCCGAGTGCCTGGGCCGGTGGGGAGTTGGCCCCGTCATCGCCGATGAGCTGCACGCCGATGCGCAGAGTGCGCAGGCGTGGATCGTTGAAAGACGTGATCTCGGGACTGTCCCGCCGCGTCACGAAGACATAGGTCGAGCGGTAATAGGGAGCGGTGGCGCGGAGAATTTCGAGATTGGCGGGAGTGCCAGGTATGAGATCGCACAGGCCTGCCTTGAGCGTGTTGCGAACGAAACCGCGGCGTTGGGCCCACCAGGTATAGGAAAGTCTTGCATCCAGCTCTTTGGCGATGATCTGGGCAATCTTGTTTTCGAAGCCCTGTCCAGCGGCGTTTGAAAACGGCATGTTGTTAGGGTCGGCACATACCTTGAGTTCACGTGCGTCGGCGGCAACCGCGAAGAGCAGCGAGGCAAACGCTACCACCGCGACCACAAGACGCCCGTTCGCCTCGCGTCTTCGAACTGCCTTCAACTCGAAAGCATCAGGGGAGCCGGAACACATAGAGCGTGCCTCCCGCCGTGGTCGCGTTCTTCAGGTCTTTCATCGCATTGACGAAGCCGAGCGCGGCGGTAGCGTCGCGCGGGTCGAGGTCGCCCGATACGATCGCGCCGGCCCAACCGCCGACGCCCGACAGGATCGCGACGTATTGGTGCCCGTCGGGGCCGCGATAGGTGACCGGCTGGCCGATGATCCCGGACGAGGTCTTGAACTGCCAAAGCAATTCCCCTGTCCTTGCGCTCACAGCTTTGAACCAGCCCTCCATTGTGCCGTAGAACACGACGTTGCCGGCGGTGGCGACCGCGCCACTCCACACCGGAAAATTCTCTTTAAGGTTCCAAGCCGGCTTTGCGGCCGCGATGTCCCAGGCGGTGAAGGCACCGCGGTTGCCACCCGGGCCCGGGATCATGCGCACATTCATGCCGACATAGGGGGTGCCGGCGATGTAGTTCACCTCGAGGCCTTCTTCGTCCATGCACAGATTGTTGTGTGGGATGTAGAGCAGTCCTGTCTTCGGCGAGAACGCAGATGGCTGCCAATCCTTGAGCCCGGATGCTGTCGGGCAGATATCCCGGATCACCCTGCCGGTGCCGGTTTTCTTGTCCGGGTTTTCGATCAGGCGCCCGGTTTTCAGATCGACGCCCTTGCTGGAATTGACGACCCCATAGGGTGTCGCTGACAGGACTTCCCCGGTGGTCCGATCCAGAATGTAGAGATAGCCGTTGCGCTCCGGGCGGACGAGCACTTTGCGCGGCTTACCCTGCCAATTCATATCGAGCAGGATCTGCTCGTTGATGCCGTCGTAGTCGTGCAGGTCGTGCGGGCTCCATTGGTAGAACCATTTCGCGGCTCCGGTATCGGGATCGCGCGCGAAAATCCCGGAGGTCCATTTGTTGTCGCCGGGCCGAAGGTCCGGATTCCACGGCCCTGGATTGCCGGTCCCGTGATAGATCAAGTTGAGGTCCGGATCGTAAGAGATCCAGCCCCACATGTTGCCGCCGCCGATCTTCCAGGCTTCCGGCGGCCATGTGGTCACGCCAAGGTCCTTGCCCTTGTCCATGTCGTAATGCGGCTTGAAATCCGGCCCGATCAGCACGTCCTTGTCCGGTCCGGTGCCGTAAGCCGTCCAGACGACATGTCCGTCGCCCGCGTCCAGCGCCTTGACCCAGCCGCGCACACCCATCTCGCCGCCGGAATTGCCGACCAGCACTTTGCCCTTCACCACAAGCGGCGCCATGGTTATGGTCTCGCCGATATTGATGTTGCCGACATGCGCGTTCCAGACCGGTTGGCCAGTGGCGGCATCCAGCGCGATCGTGTGACCATCCAGCGTGTTGAAGAAGAGGCGCCCGTCGGCGAAGACCGCACCGCGGTTGACCACGTCGCAGCAGGCAACGCCCTGCGCGGCAGGCTCAGGATTTGGCTCGTACTTCCATTTCATCGGCGCGCCCGGTTTGGAAAGATCGAGCGCGTAGACGATGTTTGGAAAAGGTGTCACGATATACATCGTGTTGCCGACGACGAGTGGCGCCGCTTCCTGACCCTTGTTCACTCCGGTCGAAAAAGTGAAGGCAACTTGAAGGTTCTTGACATTGTCCTCGTTAATGTCCGCCAGTTCGCTGTAGCGCGTCGAGGCATAATTCTTAGCCGGCATTGTCCATTGGCCGTCATCAGGTGGCGCGGCCGCGGCGGGCGGTGTGATGGCAGGTGTCACCGCGGACTGCGCGGCCGCGGCGTTCAGCAATGAGCAGCCTGCGGCCAGCACCAGCCACTTCAACGGCCTAAAGTCGAAACCGCGGCCCCTTTCCGCTCCTCGGCCGTCTGGTGTCGCAGATGCGTATTTCCCCGCCACTTTCAGAGATCCCCTCATTTGCGGATCGAACCTCCCACTCCGGCGCCGAGTTCGGCCGCGACGTCCGCCTCGGTTCCCGCGCACAACGGATGACCCCAGCCGGAGGCGCTCTTTCCGCCAGGATCGAGATCGTAGACGATGGCGTCCTTGGCGTTGGGGTTGACGCCCGCCGGAACCTTGTCCAGGCCCAGGGCCGCACGCAGGCGCCAAGCGACATTGTGATCGGCGCAGGAGGAGTCGCCGCTGATGCCAAGCCCGCCGACAATCGTTTTGCCGTCGTAGAGAGCAAGGCCGCCGCCAAATGCCACGACGCCGCCGATCGGCTTGCCAATCAGCGGATCGCTCGCACTCCCAAAGTTCTTGCTGTCGCCGGCATAAGCGGCTGCCTGGTTGACAGGATTGGTAAGCTGCAAGCCGAACAAGGGGCCACCCGGCTGAACAGAAGCATATAGATTCGCCGTCGAGAGAGCCATCTGGGCAACGCTGAGCCCGTTGGCCGTGCTGGCCTTTTCGGCTGCGATCAGCCGGCTGCCGGGCCACTGCGCATCGCTGGTGGGGCCGCTGAAAGCAACGGCGCAAACTGTCCCGTCACGCGTAACGATCGCCGCCCATTCATTGGTCTCGAAGCCGCCATTGGCGGGGCCTCCGCTTGCTTTGACGTTTGCCTTGAGGGCAGCCAGGAGCTTGGCGTGGTCGGCGGGGCAGGGTAGCTGTGCCCAGGCCCTGCTTTGCAGCAATGCACAATTAACGAGTACCAGGAGGCTGAAAGCCAGGGAGGAAAGCTGTGGGCGACCCATGATCCGGAGCATTCGTTGAACACAATGTGGAAAGTGGGAGCGCTCACAGAGCAAGGAATCCTCGCCCGATCCCTTGGCAAACTGAGCTATGTTCCCACACTTTCAATGGAACTCGGACGAGGCCCCTATGTTCCTAGTTCCTGAAATTATGATGGAAGGCACAGACGTTGCGACCATGGGCAGCAGCTCATTCTGCCGCCGACCGTGAGCGGGCCGATATAGACATTGCCGGGCCAAACAGCTCGACCAGCTCCTCACCGCTCTCCGCACCTATGGATTTTCGACGCCTGAAAGTGCAGACGCTATGCGCAAGGTAACCGAACCGACGGACAGGCGGTTTTGCGCCCAGGCCACAGACCTGGAACCGCGTTATGGCATCATGTGAGCCTGTTGCGCATCCATCGCTCCCATGTTCTGGCTGAGATGATTCATGATCCACACCGAGCCCAAAACGACCAAGGTCACGATCAGCACACCGAAAGCGAGCGCGAGCACGTTGTTGGTGTTGTCAGGTCCTGTCGTCAGGTGCAGGAAGAAGACGAGATGGACGCCCATTTGTGCGATGGCAAGCACCGTCAGGGCCGAGATCACGGCCGGCTGGTAAATTAGATCGGTTTGTGCCGCAATGAAGGACGCCACTGACAACAGGATTGCCAGGCCAAAGCCCAGCAGATAGCCGGAAAGGCCTCCCGCCACCTCGTGTTCCTCGCTGCGTTCTTCGCCTGGTGCGGAATCGCGGCGGTCAAGCATGTCCTCGTTCCGGCTGTCCATTTCGCTCATGATGACGCTCCCAGCAGATAGACCAGGGTGAAGATGGCGATCCAGATGATGTCGAGCGCGTGCCAGAACAGGCTGAAGCAGTGAAGCCGGCGCAATATGTCGGGAAGAAAGCCTTTTATCCAGAGCTGCGCCATCATGGTGCCGAGCCAAAGCAGGCCAAGTCCAACATGAGTTCCGTGGCAGCCCACAAGGGCGAAGAACGCGGACAGGAAGGCGCTGCGTGATGGGCCCGCCTGCTCATTCACCATGGCCGCGAATTCCTGCACCTCCAGGAACAGGAAGGCTGCACCAAGCAGGCCGGTCACCAGCAACCAGAACTGGGTGGCGGCCATTGACCGGCGGTGGGTCGCGAGCATCGCAAGGCCGCCGGTGAAGCTCGAGGTGAGCAGCAGCGCCGTCTGTGCCGCGACGCGCGTCAACTCAAACAGCTCCTTGCCTGTTGGCCCGCCCGCCGCCGAATTGGACAGGACGGCATACGCGGCGAAGAAAGCCGAGAACATTATGATGTCCGACAACAGGAAGATCCAAAAGCCGTAGGCAACCGTGACGAACTTCGAGGCCGGGCCTCCCTCGCCGTGGCCGGTCGCCGAGAACACGTGATGGCCATGCCCTGCGGTGCGGCCCAGCCGGTAGGGATCGCGCGTTGCGGTGCCGGCGGGGATGTCGCTCATGCCACACGCTCGCGTCTACGCATCCAGGCAAGCTGGGCTGCCTTGCGGTCAAGATCGATGCGGCCGACCTCGTCGGCAGGGATCTCGTAATCGCCATGCTCGCGCCAGGCGAATACAACGAAGGTGGCATAGGCCCCGATGAAGCCGACAACCGCCAACCACCAGATGTGCCAGATGAGCGCGAAGCCAATCAGAGTGCTGAAGAAGGCGGTGACGAAGCCTGTGGGGCTATTGCGCGGCATCTCGATCGCCTCGTAGTCCTCTTCGGTCTCCTGACTCTGCTCGTCCATTGCCCTTTGCTTGATGGTCCAGTAGGGCTCCTCGTTTTCGACATGCGGCAGCCGCGCGTAGTTGAAGACGGGCGGCGGCGAGGATGTCGACCATTCCAGCGAGCGCCCGTCCCAAGGGTCGCCGGTCTCGTCGCGCAACTCGTCGCGATGCCTGATCGAGACGACGAGCTGCGTGATCTGGCATGCGGCGCCGACGATCATCACCACGATTCCGAAGGCCGCCACGACAAGCCACGGCGCCCACATATCCATGTCGATATGCTGAAGGCGGCGGGTCATGCCGAGAAGGCCGACGATATAGAGCGGCACGAACACCAGAATGTAGCCGGCAAGCGTGACCCAGAACGCCGCCTTGCCCCAACCCTCATGCAGCCGGAACCCGAAGGCTTTCGGGAACCAGTAGGTGAAGCCGGCAAAGGCCGCGAACAGCACGCCCGAGATGATGACGTTGTGAAAATGCGCCACGAGAAAGAGCGAATTGTGCAGCATGAAATCGGCCGGCGGAACGGCGAGCAGCACGCCGGTCATGCCGCCGATGATGAAAGTGGTGACAAAGCCTAGCGCCCACAGCATTGGCGTTTCGAAGCGCACGCGCCCGCCATACATGGTGAAGAGCCAGTTGTAGATCTTGACCCCGGTGCCGACGGCGATAACCGAGGTGGCGATGCCGAAAGCCGCATTGACATCAGCGCCGGCGCCCATGGTGAAGAAGTGGTGCAGCCAGACCATGAAGGAGACGATGCAGATGAACATCGTCGCCGCAACCATCGAACGATAGCCGAACAGCGGTTTCGACGAGAAGGTCGAGAAGATCTCCGAATAGATCCCGAAGGCGGGAAGCACGAGGATGTAGACCTCGGGGTGACCCCAGGCCCAGATGAGATTGACGAACATCATCTGGTTACCGCCGGCTTCGTTGGTGAAAAAATGGAAGCCGAGATAACGGTCGAGGGTTAGCATGGCGAGGGTTGCGGTAAGGATAGGGAATGCGGCGACGATGAGCATGTTGGAGGCAAGCGAGGTCCAGCAGAACATCGGCATGCGCAGATAGCCCATGCCTGGCGCGCGCATCTTGAGGATGGTGGTCGCCAGGTTGACGCCCGTGAGCAGGGTGCCGACGCCGGAGATCTGGATCGACCACAAATAATAATCGACGCCGACGCCTGGCGAGTAGGTCGTCTCCGACAGCGGTGCATAAGGTAGCCACCCGGTGCGCGCGAACTCGCCGACGACGAGCGAAATGTTGACGAGCAGCGCGCCGGTCGCGGTCAGCCAGAAGCTCACTGAGTTCAGCGTCGGGAAGGCGACGTCGCGGATGCCGAGCTGCAGCGGGATGACGAAATTCATCAGCCCAATGACAAAGGGCATCGCGGCGAAGAAGATCATGATCGTGCCGTGGGCCGAAAAGACCTGGTCGTAGTGCTCCGGCGGCAGGTATCCCGGCCCGTGGATGGCGAGCACCTGCTGGGTGCGCATCATGACGGCGTCAACGAAGCCGCGCAGAAGCATCAGCGCCGCCAGCACGATATACATGACGCCGATCCGCTTGTGGTCGACGGAGGTTATCCACTCATGCCAAAGGTAGGGCCAGTAGCCTTTGATCGTTACCCAGATCAGAACGGCGGCGGCGGCGAGGAAGACGATCAGGGCCGCGCCGAGCGGAATAGGCTGGTCAAAGGGAACGGCCGACCAGTCGAGCTTGCCGAGCATCGTCATCCTCCTTCATCGTGCTGGTGAGCCATGGGCGGCGCTCCCGCCTTGGGCTCAGCTTTCGGGCTCACCTGCGGCTCTCCGGCGGCGGTTCCAGCAGGTCCCGGCCCCGGAGGTAGCGTCTGGTGCACGACCGCATCGAACAAGCCCGGCTGCACATGGCCGAACGAGGATGCCGGCGCGTTGATGCTTTGCCTGGCAAGCTGGCGATAGGCGCTGGCGTTGAGCACGCCGCCTCCGCCATGCAAGGAGGAGGCCCAACTGGCGAAGGCGTCAGCCGAGACTGCCCTGACACGGAAATTCATGTCCGAAAAGCCATCGCCACTGAAATGCGCCGACAGGCCGAAATACTCGCCCTCGCGATCAGCCTGCAGGTTGACCTCGGTCTGCATGCCGTTCATGGCATAGACCATGCTGCCGAGCTGGGGCACAAAGAAGGTGTTCATGACGCTGGCCGAGGTCAATCTGAAACGCACCGGCATGCCGGTTGGAATAACCAGCTGGTTGACCGTTCCGACACCTTGATCGGGATAGAGGAACAGCCACTTCCAGTCGAGCGCCACCACTTGGATTTCGAGTGGCGGCCGGCTGGAGTCGATCGGCTTGCGAGGATCGAGATGGTACGATCCATAATAGATCAAGCCACCGAGGAAGAGGATGGTCAGCGTCGGAATCGACCAGACGATGAGCTCGATCCGGCCGGAATAGGTGAACTCTGGATCATACCGAGCCCTGCGGTTCGAGGCACGGAATATCCAGGCGAAGGCAAGCAGCGCGACCAGCGTCGGAATGACGATGACCAGCATGACGGCCAGTGAGTTCAGGAGGATCGTGCGGTTCCCCGCGCCGACCGGTCCCTGCGGGTCGAGCACGCCTCCCGCGCAACCCGACAGGGTTACCGCCGCGAAAATCCAGAGAAGCGATAGGCCTCGACTACAACGGTGTAACACTGGAAAACATCTTAGCCAGCCGCCGTCCCGGGGATGAGTACCTGCATAACTGAGGCGCGGGCTGCTTGTTCCGCAAAGATGCGCTTTTGTCTCCAACGGCGAAGGGCGCTGCATCGAGATGACGGAGCGTCTCGCGCGCCCCATGCTCCGATCTCAACTTGTTCTACGTCAGCGTTACGGCAAGCTGGCGCCCGTGTGGTCGGCCTGCCTTGTCGGCCACGCAATTCGCCTCAACATTTCGCGAAAAGAGACTGCGCCTAACGTGCTGCAGGCTGGATGCTTCTCCTGCGGAAACGGACAGCAAATGTCCAACTCGGGGGTACCGCGGGTGCTACGGCGAACGCGAGCCCTACAAGATGCAACCCAACCTCGGGCGAGACGCCGTTGCGCGCTGGGACGTTTCGCGATCACGCAATATCGGTTGGCTTGGCTCTTAAAGGTTCCGCCCCCGTGTGCTCCTCCCCGGCGAGCTGTTGAGCCCGCGGCTCGCGATCCGCGTCGGCACGTCTCCGATTGCCTGCTATGTAGGTGCGATTTCAGGCAACCAACTCGAGCTGCCAGCATTGATTTGGGATAGTCTCGGGAGAAATGCCATGCTGCAATTCAACCTGCCTCGAGAAGTTGCAATCGGTGATGAAGTTGCCCTGACGAGTACGGTCATGGACATGCTTCCCAGTGGGCGCGCCAGGGTGAGCATCCCCTCCTATGATCGTCCTTATGCGATCGATGCGCCCCCCAGAACTCACGTCGGAGACAAAGTCGTTCTTGTTGGGGACGTCACTCGGGTCGATCCTGAAACCAACAAGCTGAGCGTACGGATTGACTGTGGCGGGGTGGTTACCGTCCACAAATCGGCGATCATAAGGCTCAAGAAAAATTGCGCGGCCCGAAATGGCTGACGCATCACCCTGCGACGTAAGGCTCGCCAACGAGGCCGAGCTCGCGGGATGGGATTATCCACGCCATCTCACCGCGCCAGCCTTACCGACGGGCTGCGCTCGATGAAGCTTGACCCCAACCCGCGCGCTGTATCGGCTACGGGAAGCCCTGTGCGACGAGCCGTGACAGGCATGATCGAGATAGGTCGCGACGCTCCGCGTCCCATATGGCGTGACTGGTGAGGGGAGATGCCACACTGGGTTCGCGGTACCTGGATTCTCTTGAAGGACGCCGTCACCGGCTTCATCGACGATAATGCGTTGAGCCACGGGGCGGCGGTGGCTTTCTACGCCACGACATCGCTGGCGCCGATCCTTCTGATCGTCGTGGCGATCGCCGGTCTGGCCGTGGGCAAGGATGCGGCCCAGCTCGCCCTGTCAGCGGAGATATCCGGCGCGATGGGCGCGCAGAGTGCCGATCTGCTCAAGGCGACGATCGAGACGGCTTCGCACAGATGGTCCGGGACGCTTGCCACGCTCATCGGATTGGTGACGCTCTTCTTCACTGCCTCCGGTGTTTTCGGTGAGATGCAACAGTCGTTGAACGAGATCTGGAAGGTAAAAGCCGACGGCCTGTCGCTTTCGCGCCTGGTGCGGGCGCGGGCGGCAAGCCTCGGCCTGGTTGCCGCGTTGGGCTTCATGCTGCTGGTATCGCTGGCGGCAAGCGCAGCGATCACCGCGCTGAGCGATGTCATCAATCACCACCTGCCGTTCGGCGAACTGGTGCTCGGCACCGTCAACACCGTTGTCTCTTTCTTGCTAATTGGGCTGCTCTTCGCCGCGATCTACAAGGTCTTGCCGGATCGCACGCTCAAATGGCGCGATGTTGCCGTCGGTTCGGTGGTTACTGCGTTGCTGTTCACCATCGGCAAGTCGCTGATCGGCTGGTATATCGGCACCAGCGCGATAGCGACTTCCTACGGAGCGGCAGGCGCGCTTATGGTGGTGCTGCTTTGGGTCTACTATTCAGCGCAGATATTCCTCTTCGGTGCAGAAATTACGCGCGCTTACTCGGTCAGGCGCGGAAGCCGGCCAGACCTTGCGCCGGTAGTGGCGTTGAGCGGCGACAAGATAGACACGCCGCGCCGGCCTGAGGTGCATGACGGCGAGATCGCCGCATGGATTGTGGTAAGCAGCCTGATCACCGCGCTGCTCTCGCATTTGTCGCGGCGAAAGCAGGATTGACGCCGCGCGGGGGCACCGTTGGCATGGAAAGCCGCACCATCCGTGATGCGATCGCGTGCGTCGATGCTGATCAGGCGGGCGGAACGGAACGATCCGGCTGACGTTTGTGCCAAGGATCGGCGCGACAGGAGGACTGCATGGCGGCCCCACGAGCAGTTTGGAAAGGGTTTCTGAAAGTCGGGTCCGTGTCGTGCGGAGTGAAGCTTGTGGGTGCAACCAGTGAGGCATCGAAAATCCACTTCAAGATTTTGAATCGGAAAGATGGATTGCCCGTCAAGGCTGCCTATGTTGACGAAGAGACGGGCGATGTCGTCGATAGCGAAAACCAAGTCAAAGGCTACGAGGCAGACGCGGGCGATTTCATCAAGGTCGAACCGGACGAGATCAAAAAGCTAAAGATGACGTCTGAGCACACGCTTGAGGTCGACGAGTTTGTCGCCATCAAGGATATCGATACGCGCTACCTGGAAAAGCCTTATTACCTGATCCCTGCCGACGGTGCTTCCACCGAGGCCTTCTCCGTGCTGCGCGAAGCGATGGCCAAGAAGGGCGTGGCGGCGCGGTCCTGCGTGGTGCTGTACCAACGCGGGCGCGAAGTCGTGATACAGCCATATGGCAAGGGAATGCTGCTTACCGAGTTGCGGACCCATGACGAGATGATCTCGGAAGAGACCGTATTCAAAGACCTGGAAAGCCATGAATATGACCAGGAACTGCTCGAAATCGCAGGCCTGCTGATCGACAAAAAAGTGACCAAGTTTGATCCGTCGAAATTTGAAGACACCTACGAGGATGCGCTCATCGCGTTGATCGACGCAAAACGCAAGGGCAAGCAGCCGCCCAAACCGGTGCTCCCGCCCAAGGAGAACGTTATCGATCTGGCGTCGGTTCTCCGCAAGAGTCTCGCCAAGGAAGGCATCAAGGACCGCCCCAAAGCCAAAGCCGGACGCAAATCGGCATAGTCGCGGATCTGGTTGTCTGCTTTCTTCGAATTATGACCGAAAACGATCCTGTGCCGGGATCAGAAAAGATCGATTGGTCGCTCGGGCTCGGGGCTTCCGCCCGAGTCATTCGCGCGGTGCAGGGGCGCGTCGCCTTTAACCCCAAGATGCACGTCCCATCGACTGCGAAAAGGCGGGCTTTGCAGACAGGCGGTGACGGCTGCCGCCCCTCCAGTCAATAATGTGCTTCTTTTCACATGGAGATACTCACCGAAAGATACATTGATCAAATCATATTGTTCGATTTTGGGGTCGAAAGGGGAATCGCCAACATATGCACGTCGCAATAAGGAGAATTGGACGAGATGCAATTCATTGGGATAAATTGCACATAACGCAATGACTCGATGAATTGTAGGTTGAGCGGGCAACAAAGGCATTGCGAACATCTGTCGTCTTGTCTGTGATTTAACCATAGCTGGTACACGAAAAGGCAATTGGTGATCGTCGGGCCGGGCTAGCGCTATTCCTCCGCGGTTTGGAGATGGTGCGTCCGCTCCCGAATGTGCCCAGCGTCGCGATACAAGCGGCGTGAGTTGGATGTCCAAGAGAGGGCTTGCGGTGCACCAACGTGCATATCTCGACGAGTGTTGGTGTTGCCGGAACCGTGGTCGACCAGGCAGGGAGAACTCAGATGTACACTCATATCCTCGTGAGCACGGATGGCTCCGACGTCGCCAGGAAGGGCGTTGAGCAGGGGATAGCCCTGGCGAAAGCCTTGGCTGCCAAGGCGACAGTTGTCACGGTCACGGAGCCAATGCTGATTGACTATGGAACCGGATTTACCTCCGGGTCTATTCCTTCGCAGGAGGAGGTTGATAGTTTTGAGGCCGCGAGCAAGGAATTCGCAGGGCAAGTCCTCGATCAAGTCAGGGAGGCAGCCGACCGGATGGGGGTTTCCGCAGAATTTCTACATGTCCCGGATACCTACCCGGCCAAGGCGATTATCGACACCGCCAAGTCACGAGGCTGCGACCTGATTGTGATGGCTTCCCATGGCCGTCGTGGCATCAGAAAGCTTTTGCTGGGAAGCCAGACGTCGGAGGTTCTCGCGGATGGAAGTGTGCCTGTCTTGGTCGTGCGGTAGCCAAACGAAACCGGAGAAGCGCCGGCTTCCTCTGCGCTCAAGCTTCCGGAGAGACGGTGTCCTGTGACGAGGATGTCTCCACGCGTCGGCCTCGGCATTTAGAGGTGCCGCGCAATGGCATTCATGATTGCCGCAGGCTAGACAACGATAACGCGGGCACCGTTGCGCACCGTTCCGAAGAGTTCAAAAATATGCTCGTTCAACATCCTGATGCAGCCGGATGATGCAGCTTTTCCAATGGTCCACGGCTCATTGGTCCCATGAATGCGATACAGCGTGTCCTGGCCATTGCGATACAGATACAGTGCCCGGGCGCCGAGAGGATTGTTTGGGCCTCCCGGAACGCGCTGCGGCAAGGTCGGATTACGGCGTCGCATCTTGGCGGTGGGGGTCCAGGTCGGCCATCGGGCTCTTCGTTCAACGATGGCCTCTCCACCCCATCTCTGTCCGTCCCGACCGACTGCGATGCCGAAACGGATCGCCCTGCCGGCGTCTTCGACATAGTACAGGAAGCGCTCCTGCTTGTTGATTAGGATTGTTCCGGCGGTTTCTCTACCCAAGTAAGGCACCGTTTGCCGACGGAATTGCTGGGGGATGCGCGTCTTGTCTACGAGAGGGATGTCAAAAGGGTTTATCCGGAATTCTCCCGATATACCAACTCTTTTGGGAAGCTTCCGCATGCCCGGACAGCGCCAGAAATGATATTCCCCCAACGATCACGGATCGTCTGCTCAAAGAATTCACCAAATGAACCTCCGAAATTTAATGACTTCTTGGCTGGCATTTTATGAGCTTCGATGAGCCTGCGCTATCGGGACAAACATTTCTGACATCGGCCTCTCCGCTGAGGGTGCAATCTCTTATGTCATACGAGCGCCTCGTCAGACTGCGTGGTGTTCCCGGCGGGCAGTTCGAACCGGCGTCCAATCTCCAGCTTCGCCAAGGAATGGGTTCACTCTTGTCTTCGACAAGATTACCTCAGCCGAAGACTCCAATCACGTAGTCGAAAGCTGATGGCTGAGAAGGCAATTGTTGGCCAGGAGGCTGTTCAGAGAAGGTTTGCCGTTGTTCGACCGCTCCGCCAACGGAGGGTGCTTGAGGCCCAGCCAGCCCGCCTCCCGCGCCTCTTTGGGCGAGATTCCGAACTCGCGCCTGAATGTCCGGCTATATGTCGAGGGATCCATGAAGCCCCACTCCTCCGCAATGCTCGAAATCGGGCGTCCATCCGCGATGTTTCCGAGCGCGTCCCTCGTTTTCAGCAGCCGCTGTCGCCGGATATAGTGCGAGATTCCTCCGGCTGGTTCGAAAATCCGATAAAGTCGAGAGCGTGAAATGCCGAGATCTTGCGAGAGCTTTCCCGGTGTCAGATTCCGGTCGGCCAGATTGGCTATTATGATCTTGTTCGCGCGGGCCATGATGACCGCGTCGATCGGCTCCTGTGCTTCGAAAAAGTGATCCCGGGACGGGGAAATGCACGCGGCAAGCAGGCTGGTGGTCGCCGATGCGACATACGGGACGTCGCTTTCCGTGCGATGGGGGAAGGAATGATAGAGCAGCAGAACATAGTCGGCGACGAATGCGGCCATCTCGGGCCGGATATCGAGCGTGAAGGGTTGCGAGAAGGCGAAATCCCGCGGAAGGAATAGCGCAAGGACACCGTCATCCTCACCCTGGTCTTCATGGGGTGCACCCAGGCATTGCCAGCGCAGCTGTCCCATTCTTGGCGTGCCGCCGCCCGCGGGGATTGTCTGGGGCACCGAAAGAGCCCAGTGGTCGAACACCGGACTCTTTCTGCTGCGCCACCGCCGACGGTACCCCATCCCGGGATATTCGATGAAAGCCAGCACGAGGCTCTCCAACCGCCACGCCCGCTCGCGCGCAGAGAACGAGCCGAACTCGTCTCGCAGCAATTCGACGTCGGCTATATTTGAGTGCCAACTCCGGAAAAGGTCGAATTGCTCGGGCGGTGGCGCCTGCGAGGTATCAACGTCTACGACGCATCTTAGAGGTTCTGGGGTCCCGATCGTTTCGCTTTCGCTGACAATTGATGGCTTGTCTTGCATTGAGGCAAACTCATTGCTTGAAAGAGGGTGACGGCAACCCCATGGAATTCTCGATCAAGAGACCAGACGTATCGGGCTCATCCCCGGCGGATGTAGCCGCGGCGAGATCGAGGTTATGGGACTTGAAATCCCGACACCCGCACCTGCTTGGGTGGTATAGTACCAGTCGACAAGAACATCTCGCCCAGCCAGCAGAATCGATGATGTGCGGATGTCGGCAGCGTGTATGGCAACTGCTCCAGCGATCGGCTCGCCAAGAGTATCGCTTCGTACTGTTACCTCCATCACAAGCTCCTATCGAGCTAGCAGATCAACAATGAACGATGTGCTTTTCGCAAGGAGACGGTCCTGACAATTAAAAATCCAGAGTGGAGTTATCGAAAATCGTGATGCTAATGACGAGGACACGGCCGAGCTTAAACGGTCATCGATTTTTGAAAAATATGCGAGGAATCCATAATATGGGTTTGACGTATATTTCTTGTAGCTTGTGGGATGATCTCCAGGCGCCCCGACCTCTGCCAGGAATCCGTCACTGTCTTGAAGAAAGGGACAATCCCAATGAATTGTTGATGAGAAGGTTGCTCAGGATGCCAGCATCCGCGAGGGGCTCATCCACAGTCAGCCAGGTCGAATGCTTGACGCCCTGCCACCCGAGTTCGCGCGCTTCCCTTGGAGAGATGCCGAACTCTGTTTTGAACATCCGGCTGTAGGTAGACGGATCTTGGAAGCCCCATACTTCGGCAATGCTGGAGATCGTTCGCCTGTCCGAACTGTCCGCTAGAGCGTCGCGCGTTTTCAGCAGCCGCTTGCGCCGCACATAGTTGGACACACCGCCCACCGGCTCGAAAATCCGGTAGAGACGGGAGCGTGAGACACCGACCGCGCGGCAGAGTTTGTTGGGCGTCAAGTCGGGATCGCTCAACCTCTCTGCGATACGCTTGGCAATCCGAGCGGCAGACACCGCGTTCACAGGCCCTTGCGCCTCTGCCAGATGATCTTTTGTCGGCATAAGAGCAGCCGCGGAAATGTTGGCAGTCGCGGTGACGATATGGGGCAGATCCGCTTCTCTCAAATGAGGAAGTGAGCGGTGCAGCAGAACGGCGTAGTGCGCAAGAAAATCCAGTGCCTCGTCGCTGGCTTCGATTTTCGATGATCTGGTTGCCGGCCATGTGCGGGGCAGAAACAGTGTGATGAACAGATCATCGTTGCTCACTCCAACATCGGGCAAGGCCAGACACCTCATGCGGGGCCGACGAGATATCATCTCGCCGGCAGCAGACTGCGAGAACGGCACGGACAGCATCCAGTGATCCAACAGGGACCGTCTGCGATGTTCCCATTGTATCTCGTAGCCGGAGCCTGGGATTTCGATGGAACTCAACGCCAGATCGCCCAACTGCCATACCTGATGACGAGCCGGGAACACGGCGTGCTCGGCCCGAAGAAGCTGTATTTCGGCAACCCCGGCAAACCATGATCGATAGAAATCAAACTGTTCGGCTGGGGGTGCCGACAAGCTATTTACGTCGATGGCGCATCTTAGAGGCTCATCCGCAAAAGGGTCGGTGGGAATGCCGGCAGCGGTTACTCTCGCGTCCATAACAAACTCCTGTCGTACATGAGACGCCGAAGTATAGGCAGATCAAGAGGTCGGCAGGCCGTTTCCCGCAAGGAAACCGACAATAAAACACACCCTCAACCTGCCGCCGCGGATGAGATTGATTTTGAGGCGATCTTAAGCCGGAGATGCTCCCCTAGAGTGGGCTAGGAATCCCAAACGTAGACAATGCGTTTATTTCTCGTGAAAGCTGGGACAGCGTTTTCGCATCGTATTTACCCTTGCGACTATGGCCATTCTCATCGGCGCCGAGCGCGCCATGTGGAGTGACCTTGCGTTTCTCTTGCTTGCGACCAACCGGTCGGAAGGTTTGTCGCGGCCCCACTGAGGTCGCGCCATCAGAATCTCCTGACGGCCAACCAATTTCTATCCACTTTCCGACGGAGTGCCCGAAAGCTCTCGGAAAGGGGTGGTTCAGCAGGCAACTAGGCCGAATGCGGGCTGCACATAGCTGTGATGAGGCCCTACGCGTAGGTGTGTGGTTGGCTTTAGGATTCGCCGACCGCGGGGGATCCGGCATTTCTGCCGACTGCCTCCGTCCACAGGAGCCGACGGCTTCATCGTCTTCCATCCTGATCAAAATGCCTGGGGCACCGCGTTAACCAGCCTCGGATCGGCAGGTTTGAGCATCCCATCAGTCTGGTGCTGCGTGTCTCCAGAAGCGCCGACGCGCCTCACTGGGGGAGCATCCGAAGATTGACGTATAGGCTCCAGCGAAACGGCCCAGGTGCCAGAAACCAAAGCTCATGGCGATGTCGGTGATCGAGAGGCGATCGCCCTGCGTCAGGATAAGGCCGTGCGCGGCCCGAAGCCGCCGCTCCCGCTCGTAAGCTCGAGGGCTGACTCCCAGACGTTCCTGAAAGGCGCGCTCCAACATTCGCTCGCCAATGCCCAGTACCTCGCAGACTGCACTGACGGAAACAGGGCTATGAGGCCTTGCCTCCAGAATGGCCAGGGTGGCATCAACGATATCGCGCTGATCGCTGGAGCCGAGGGTGCGGGGGGATGGTTGCTCCGTGAGGGAAAGCACCCGCGCGAGCGCGGCGCCCGCTTCGCTCGCCGCAACGGCCAGGCCGGCACTTAGGTCATAGCCACGCTGTGCTGCAGCTTCCGCGAACCCGACGGTTCGCAGCAGCCTCTGCTGAAGCTCTAGCTCGGCTCCTGCCGTGAGGCGTTGCTCATGTATCCCTGGCATCAGCGCGGTCCTCTGGCCCAGGTGGGAGGCTGATGCCGTGCGCAGAGACTCGAGCGCGGACCCACGCAGACCGATCCGCATGAGGCGATAGCTTCCTGGCATCTCCAGCTTGAATTCTGTTCCCGGGCCGATGATCCGCAACTGCGGTACTTCACTCCGTTGTCCGTTGAAGGTCGTGCCTTCGCCCCAGAGGAACACCGCCGTCAACGCATCGTCATTGATCGCCCCGGACATGGCGATGCCACCCTTGTCCCGCAAATCGAGGATGAACGCGTCGCCATAGTCTATCGTTGCAAGGCTCGATGCATGGCGCTGCTCGCCAATCTGCTGGATATGGAATTCCGCGTCGGGATCGGACTCGCGGGTGCGCGCGACCACGGAATTATACTGGCGGGCGTACCAGTTAGGAGCCTCCAACAACGAGGGCCTCTCCAAGTCTTTTGTCCGGACTGGAGTTGGACGCGATCGCTTTCGTCCAACTCGATAAGTCAAGCAACCGAGTCCGGCTTGTTTCTGCGGGCGATCTTTATAATCAGAAGAATGATTCCGATAGCAAAGAGAAGACAGCCAACCATGATGCTCGATGGAGAGCCATAGCGATAGCCCGATGCAAAAATGAGAAAGCCTATGAGCAAGAGGCCGATAGCTATCAATTTGTTTGCCAACAAGGCCTTGGTGTTTCCTTCCATTGTAGCAGCTCCTTAAAATTTGACGTTTCGAGGTGGTGTCGAGGGTCTTTCTGGCTTTCGCTCTATTCGGTCTTTTCTTCCGGCTCCCAGGAAGCCGACTGAACATTCGAGTCGAGCGCGAGGTGAGCGACGACGCGTTCGACTGATTGCACATCATCACGGTTGCTGAACAACGTTGCTTCTATTCTCATGGCGTCGCCCTCATTGATGGGATGGCTGTTAAGGGAGCGTAGGCGGAGGAGGTTTGTATTGATGGTCTGAAGCAGAATCGATCTGAGCGAATAAACATTATCTCGTGAGCATACGATCTCTATGGTGTACGTGTATTCGACGGCAGGTTGTTCCTGAGAGTGCCTTCGAAAGAATCTTGAGAAATTAGGAAGAAGCGAATTGAGTATAATAATGAGCATTGCGGTTTCCGCGGCCAGCAGCAGAAAGCCAAAGCCTACGAAGACCCCGACAGAGCCAGTGCTCCAGATCGTCGCGGACGTACTCAACCCTCTTATGTTGGAACCGTCCCTGATGATCAGGCCGGCGCCAAGGAAGCCAATGCCGGTTACGACCTGAGCCCCCATTCTAAGATCGAGACCTGAGCCAAGAGCGCCCGGCAGCGAGGAGTATGCCGCCGCGCCCAGTGCGACCAGCGCGTGCGTCACAAGTCCTGTATATTGTTGCCGGTACTGGCGTTCCGCACCGATCAGCGCGCCGAGCAGCAACGCAAGCACAAGCTTCAGCAGGATTGATTGAGTTATCGCGACTTCAGCTTCCAAATGTTCATTCCGTCTGATTCAAAATGCAGGGGCTTTCATCACATGGCGCCGATCTCGGACGCCGGCTGCTGGGACACGGATTGCCGGGATGCCGACCGCTTCAGGATTGTGAGCGGCAGATGGAGAACGAGGGAGGCGTTATCGAAGATGATCTGCCGGGTCTCTTCGGCTTTGTCTTCGACCGGCATATCTTCGTTCACGATGAGACGGCGCAGCAGGGGCCCGGACCTCAACAGCTTCATCAGTGTTTCCGACGTTGCAAAGCCGCTGTGGCCGCCGCCGTCCACGTCGGAAATGTCGATAACCTGAATGTCCTTTTTCTGGAGGAGCGGGATATCGAAGCCACTGCCGACTCGTGGCTGGCCACCTGCAATGCGCCGCGACAGGCTCAAGGCGCGATCTCGCCGAGAGACAACGATCGTGAAGGGGTGCGGCAGTTGGGGTATGTCCCTGACTTGGCTGCTGAAGACATCTGGATCGATATCGGGCGCGGCAAGCAAGACGCCGCGGATTCTTGAGGTCACCGCCGCCTTACCTTGCAATACAAGGGTGCGAAGCGCCTCCATTACGACATACGCGCCCATGGAATGGCCGACGATGAAAACACCGCTAGCGTTCGATCGAGCTGCGATTTCGATCGTTTCGGCCAAGCCGTCCCGCGCCTGGAGAGCGCTATCGCGATCGAAAAGATAGGCGCCGATAGATCCCGCCGACGCCCAGGAGAAATGAACCGGAACCGAGGAGATGCGGTAGTCGTGGACGACTTGGGCATTACGAAACAGGCCTTCGGCAAAATTGTTGTTGTAGCCGTGCACGAAGATAAACACCTCGCGCTCCGAAGGCGGACGCTTCGCCAGCATACCGTTTAACCGACCTGCGAAGGATGCTCTGTTCTCGAAGCGGACAAGATCACGAGCGGAAAAATGGCGCTTCGGATCGGGTGATGTCGATGACGTCTCGACGGTGCCCGGCCGGTGTGTGGCCGGCACGACGACAGTCAACTGCGAAAAGCTCAATATCGGGGAACGATCCCGCGAATAGGGCGGTTCGGAGATAGGCGATCTTGTGCGCGTGGTGGCGATCAGGAAGGAAATGGCCGACATTTCGTTGCTAATTTGTACAGGCGAGGCAAGGCCCGTCACGGCTCTTGGACCGGCGCAGCTTTGCACCAGCAATGCCAGCGAGATAACCAACACCAATCGTCCTGCGGGGTTCTGCATGCTGCTGGCCGCGCCGGCTTATCTTCGTAAACTCACCAGCCTTTGGCCATCCTTGTCCAACAGTTGCACTCGTCCTGTCTGTGGGGCTTCAAAGCGACGGACGGACCCGAGTGCCTCCAGAAGATTGCGCTCTTGATCCATGAGGGGCTGATCGCAGATCATCCTGGACGAGCCGGTTTCCGAGATCGTCAGCGCTTCTCCGGTCAAGGCGAAGCCGCCAAAGAACCGATTGCACGAACCATTCCCATGGATGCGTCCATCCGGCTCGAAGGCAAGGGTGGGTTTCGAACTCGCGACCGTGGTTTCTTCTCGAATCTCGTCCACGAGCCAATCTCCGCGAAGGAGGTCGCCCGGCTCTCCGGCGCAGCCTTCAAATTTCCGGTCGCCAAGGATGACGGTCGCGGTTTGGGGGTATGGCATTCCGCTCATGGTATCGACGCATATTTTGGCAGCGATGGTCAGCGCGAGTTGCCGGCCGTCGACAGTCGCCAGATAGGTGTCGGCGTCGCCTTGCCTTGTGGGACGCGGAGCCGGCTGAACTGTGAAGGTCTCGCCCCCTAAGGCGTTAAAGCTGAGCGCGGTGTCCGAGATGCTGATTTGCCAGCCGGGTTCGTTGCCGCGTGCAGCCAACGAGGCAGCCTCCGCATTGCTCGTTGCGGTGGCGTACAGCGACAACACCGCGAGCAAAGCGGCCAACGGCAAGGATGAGCAGGACTTTGGACTCACGGTTGCAGCCTCCAGACGATGCGTCACTGAATTCGAAGGCCGCCCGGAAACCGGCCTCTGGGGGCAACTTCGCCAAATATTGCGCCGAATGTACCTACATCCGGTCTTCAGTCCATCGTCGCGTTTCGGAGAAGGAGTCCGTTCGGCGAAAAAATGGACGCAAAGCCAAGAATTGAGATTCCAAGAATATAAATGGTTGCCGCGGGCCATTTCGACCGCCCTTTGGCGAGAACGAACCTCAATGTGATGGTTCGATCATATCGAGGCGTTCCGTACGATCACCGGGACGCCGGGACGACAGATACTCGGTTGCTTTCTGGACGACAAAATAGACGGAGGGGATGATTAACAGGCCAATCGTCGTAGCCGCGGCCATGCCCCCGAAAATTGTGACGCCAACAGCCCGCCGCGCGCCCGCGCCGGCGCCAGTCGACACGACAAGAGGAATGATCCCGAGGATGAAGGAAACCGCGGTCATCATGACGGCCCGGAAGCGCTGCTCGGCCCCGATCCGCGCCGCCTCCATTATGCTTAGTCCCTCATCGCGCCGCTCCTTGGCGAATTCCACGATCAGGATGGCATTCTTCGCCGCCAGTCCGATCAGCAGCACGATGGCGATCTGCACGTAGAGGCTGTTCTGCAACCCGAAGACCTTCAATGCCGCTATGGCGCCGAAGAGAGCCGCTCCGAGCGAAAGGATGACGATCAACGGAAGCGACCAGCTCTCGTATTGGGCGACAAGGAAGAGATAGGCAAAGAGGAACGCCAGCGCAAAGACCAGCCCCTCCTGGCCACTGCCGCGGCGCTCTTGAAACGACAGGCCTGACCACTCGAAGCCATAGCCATTCGGCAACAGCTGGGCCACTGTCTTCTCCATCGCGTCCATGGCGCCGCCGCTGCTGCTTCCAGGTGCGGTAATGGCGTTTATGGGAGCGGCGACCGAGAGATTGTAACGCTGGATGGCGAATGGCGACAGGATCGTCGTCAACGACGCCAGATTGTTCAAGGGCACCATGGTGCCGTTCCGGCTACGCACATGCAGGTTCAAGATGTCTTCCGCATGGGCACGGAAATCGGCATCGGCCTGCAGATTGACTTGGAACACGCGGCCATTGAGCGTGAAATCATTTACGTAGCGCGATCCGAAGGCCGCGCCGATGGTGGAATAGACGTCCGACACGCTTACCCCAAGCGCTTCGGCGCGCGTTCTGTCGACGTCGACATAGACCTGCGGGACACTGGCGCTGAAGGTGGTGGCGGCCCCGCCGAGCTCCGGCAGATGATTGAAGGCGCCAAGCAGGGCGCCGACGACCTGCGCGATCTCTTGTGGCGGCTGTCCTTCAAGCGCTTGCAGGCGGAAGTCCAGGCCACCGACCGAGCCGATGCCGGCAATCGCCGGCGGCGCGAACACGGCGACGTTCGCGCCCGGAATTTGGGAGAACTTCACCCGCAGCGCCTGCAGGATGCCGGCGAGCTGCAGTTCGCTGGACCTGCGCTCGTCCCAGGGCTTCAGCGCCGCGACCGCCATTGCGCCGCTCGGCGAACTCGTCGACTGAAGGATGCTGAACCCCGCAACCGTGATGACGTCTTGCACGCCTCCGGTGTCGGTCAGAATCTTGCGCACGTCCTCCACGATGGCTTTCGTGCGGTCGAGCGAAGCGGCATTGGGCAACTGGATGTCGACGAACAACGCGCCTTGGTCCTCGTCGGGCAGGAAAGTCGACGGTAGCCCGGTGAAGATCAGATAGGCGGCGGCAAAACAGGCAAGCAATCCCGCCATCGGCACGTACCAATGCCGCACCAGAAACCCGACGAGGCGTCCATAGCCGTCACGCGTCTTGTTCATGAATGCCGTGAACCAGGCCAGCGGGCCACGCTTGAAATGGCCCACATCGCGCCGCAAAAGCAGTGCGGCCAGCGCCGGGCTCAGGGTCAATCCGACAAAGGAGGAAATCACCAGCGCCGAAGACAGCGTCACGGCGAACTGCCGGTAGAGCTGGCCGCCTATGCCGCCGAGAAACGCAGTCGGCGTCACCACGGCAAGCAGCACCAAGGTCGTGGAAATGATCGGCCCGGTGATCTGGTGCATCGCCTTGCGCGTGGCGTCGGCGACCGCGATGTCAGGGGTATCCTCCAGCACATGCTTGACGTTCTCGACGACAAGGATGGCATCGTCCACCACCAGGCCGATCGCCAGCACCAGCGCCAAAAGAGAAATCATGTTCAGCGAATAGCCGGCGGCAAACAGCACCGCCAAGGCGCCGAGCATGGAAACCGGGATGGCAAGCGCCGAGATGAACATGGCGCGCCAATCCTGCAGGAAGACGTAGGTGACTGCGAGAACGATCAGGAACGCCTCAAGCAGGGTTCTGGCCGTCAGCGAGATGCTGGCATTCACGAAGCGGGTCGCATCGTAGACGATGTGATACTGCATGCCTTTGGGAAAACGTGACGAGAGGCGCTCCAGTTCGGCGCGGACCGACGCCGCGGTCTGGATGGCGTTGGCGCCGGGCGACTGGTTGATCTGCATCATCGCCGAGGCGTGTCCGGCGAAGCTGGCGCTCGAAGCATAGCTTAGCGCGCCAAGCTCGAGCCGCGCGATATCGCGCAGGTAGACCTTGGCCCCCGCCGAGCCCGTGCGCACGACGATGTCCCCGAATTCCTCGACGCTTCTCAGCCGCCCCTGCGCGACCAGAGTGTATTGCAGCTCCGAGCCCTGCGCCTGCGGGGGGGCGCCGGCCTGTCCGAGCGTCGCCTGGATGTTTTGCCGCTGGATGGCGGCCGAGACATCGTCGGGCGTCAGGCTAAGCGCGTCCATGCGCTGCGGGTTGAGCCACACCCTCATCGAGTATTCCGAAGCCCCGGCGACCGAAGCCTCGCCGACGCCCCGCACGCGCGATATCGTGTCGGCGACGGTCGTGGTGATGAAATTAGTGATCGCCAGCGAATCGAGGCTGTCGTCCGGCGAATAGAAAGCGATGCCGAGGATAAAATCCGGCGAGCGGGCACGCACGGAGACACCTTGCTGCGCGACCGCTGCCGGCAGGCGCGAGATCGCCAGCTGAGCGCGGTTCTGCACGTTGATCTGTGCTGTCTCGGGATCGGTTCCGACCTCGAAGGTCACCGATAGCGTGTATTGGCCGGCATTGGAGCTGGTGGACGACATGTACATCATGTGGTCCACGCCATTGATGGCCGTCTCCAGCGGGCCGCCCACCACGTCGGCGATGACTTCCGCGCTTGCTCCCGGATAGGAGGCCGACACCGTCACCGTTGGAGGGGTGATCTGCGGATACTGCTGTATGGGAAGGGAAAACACCGCGATCCCGCCGGCGATCGAAATGATGATCGAGACGACGATCGCGAGCCGGGTGCGGCTGATGAAGAGGTCCGAGATCATTGCGTACCCTCCGCTTCGCGGGGGGTGACCTGCTGACCATCGGAAACGCGTTGCAGGCCCTCGACGACGATCGTTTCGCCGCCTTCCAATCCGCTCGTCGCCGCCCAGCGATTGTCGATGCGCGCACCGGTCGTGATCGCCTGCCTGGTCACGGTATTGTTGTCGTTGAGCACGAAGACGAACTTGCCCTGGCGGTCCTGAAGAACGGACGCCATCGGCACCATCGGCAATTTCCGGGCTTCTTCGTCGACGATTGTTAGCCGGACGAACTGGCCAGGCGCCAAAATGTGGTCGGGGTTGGGGAACAGCGCGCGGACAGCGACGGTACCGGTCTGCTGATTGACCTCGTTGTCGATGAACTGCACCCGCCCCGGCAAAGCAAATTGTGTGCCGTTGGCGAGAGACAGACTCAGGTGGAATTTGTTCGCATCGATCTTCTGGCCACCGGCAAGTTTCTGCCTGATGTCGACCAAAGTGCTGTCAGCGATCGAGAATGCGACGCGGATAGGATCGAGTTGTACGATGCGCGCCAATGATCCGGAGCCGGGCCCCACGAGATTACCGCGCGTCGCCAGGGAGCGGCCGATGGTGCCATTGATGGGAGACCTGATCTGAGCATAGGAAAGATTGAGTTCGGCCGTATTGAGGGCTGCATTGGCGCTTTGAACATCCGCCGCGGCGACATCGAATGCAGCCTGCGCGTCATCCAACGTGGCCTGAGAAATAGTCCTGCGGCTGAGCAGGTCCCTGGCGCGTGAGAGGCTTTGTCGCGCGGCAATGCGGGTGGCTTCGGTCCTGGCCACCTGCGCCTGTGCGGACATTACCGCCGCCGACAGTTGATCCGGCTCGATTTCGAAAAGCAGATCGCCCTCCTTCACGTGCTGGCCTTCGGAGAACCTGATCTCCTTGAGCAGGCCGGACGCGCGCGCCTGAATGTCGACCGCATCGATCGCCTCGACCTGCGCGTTGTATGTCAGCGGCGCGTTTGCCGGACCGGACTGGACCTTCTGCACGACCACTGGCACCGTCGCCGCGGTCTGCGCACGTGCCGCTCCCGCGAAGCCGCCCACGCTGACTAGCAATGCGGCCGCCACGACCCTGGCTCGAAAGTCAAAATTGCTTTTCATCATCGTCGGATCCTGCTCTCAAGACAAAATCTTCGTCCTGCGCACGCTCAGGGCAATGACGAGATACGCCAGTCCAGCAATCATCATGGAAAATCCGGCCACCAAGCCAGTCGGCATCTCTCTGACGATCGGCCACTTCAGCAGTATGGAGAAAGCAGCGAATATGGCCACGATTCCGGAAACGGCGAACCAATACCAGCCGCCGACTTTCCTGACTTCAGCGGCGATGATTAATTGAAGAACACCGTGGACAAATAGTACAAACGCTATGAACAGTGATATTACGGCCGATGCTTTGATAGGATTGAAGTAAATCATGATGCCGCCGATGAGCTCGAAGAAGCCGGTCAGTTCCTGCCACACGAAGCCCACCCAACTTTTGATCCAGAGCGATTGGATGACCTTGATGACGCCGACTGCCATCAGGGCCACGGCGAACACGACGTTGGATGCGAAATTGGAAACGCTGGGAACTGCGACTGAAAACACGCCGCCCGCAAGCAGGAGGAGCCCAAAGAGCAGAAACCTGCGCCACTTGCCCTGCTCGATTTCGGCCCGTTCATATGGCGTTGCAGGTGGGTGATCCGATTTTTCTGGCATGTCCCCGTTCCATGCAGGTTCTAAATATCGATCTCGCACCCTGCGGGCAGAGAAGAGAGCCGAGAGCGGTCAATGGAAAGTATCAGGAAGAAGTCTGCCGGACGGAGCGTCAGGAGCCTGTCTGGTTGCCTCGCGGCGAGATTTCCCGATGACGACGACTGCCTAGTCGAGATTTTCTCGCGGCCTTGCTTCGTCAGGACCATGAGGCCGTGTCGGATTAACTGATTGCTGGGAAGTGAAGGCGGCATACGGTTTTCCGCTGACTCTCAAAGGGTGCTCTTGTGAAGCCGGCCGTCCTTCATGATGACGACGAAGTTCTTATTTGGATCCTCGATCAGCCGGATGTCGTCGAGCGGGTTGCCGTCCACGACTAAGAGGTCCGCGAAAGCTCCTTCTTCGATGACGCCGAGCTTGCCCGGATAAGGGTTGCGCAGATTGGAGAGTGCGAGCAGTTCGGCATTGCCGGAGGTGGCCATCTGCAGGACTTCGGCGTTCTTGTACCAGTTGGCCAAATGCGTGAGCATCATGCTCTGGCGCGGACCCAACGCAGGCGAGAACAGCACGTCGGAACCCCAGGCCGTCTTGATGCCATGCTTGCGAGCAAAGGCATATATCCTCGGCGTCCCTGAGAAAAGCTCCTGGGCGCGGTCGGCGCTAGGTCCCGTCAGCGGGCCGGTGTCCTCCGCCGTCAGGAAGGGCTGGGTGCTTAGCCATGTGCCCTTCTCGGCGATCATCGCCGCCGTGTCCTCGTCCATCAGATGCGCGTGCTCGATCGACTGCACCCCAGCTGCCAGCGCGCGTCGTATCGCGCGAGACGTATAGGCGTGCACGGTAACGTAGGTGCTCCAATCCTGTGCCACCTCGACGCCTGCCCGCAGCTCTTCTTCGCTGAAGGTGACGATGTCCAGCGGACTGCGGGGCGATGATACGCCACCGCCGCCCACCAACTTTATCTGTGACGCGCCTTGGAGAAGCTGCTCCCGGATCCGCATCTTCAGGTCGCCGATATCGTCGACGATGGCCGCTCCCCCCAGGAGTTCACCTTTGCTGAGCTTGCCGCCGTCGCGCGGAATCTCGCTTGGCAGGCGAAGATCGGCGTGGCCCCCGGAGGTCGTGATCATCGCGCCGGAGGGATAGATGCGCGGGCCAGGGATCAGCCCGGTGTCGATAGCCTGCTTGAAGGAGAAGGAGGGACCTCCCAGATCGCGTATGGTGGTGAAGCCGCGACTGAGCGTGCGATCCGCCTCGGCGGTGGACGCTGCGAAGATAATCCCCGGGTCGCCGTTAAGCAGGATGTTGACCGGGACCGCCGCGAAGATCGCATGCCAATGCGCGTCGATGAGCCCTGGCATGAGGACGCCATTGCGGCATTTGATGACGGTGGCGTCCTCCGGGGGAGGGGCGTTCGTCATATCGATTCCGGAAATCCTGCCGCCCTCCACCAGGATTTGCGCTCCGTCCTTCACCGTACCCGACTTGCCGTCGAATAGCCGGACTTCGCGAAACAGGATCTTGGAAGGGGGCGCGGCCGTCTGCGCGAAGGACGGCTTTGTCAGCACCCCGGCGATGGCGGCAGCCCCGAAACCGGAGAGAAAACTACGCCTGGAAAAGGCCTCCAGACGACGAGAGACTCGTTGAAGATCGGGATTGAGACAACCGCAACCAGAACTGTGAACGAGGTGACCGTACTTCGAGCCTAGCCGCAGCATGTCTTTTGCTTTCGGTTGAGCGACACTGACACCTGCCGGACGGCGCTTCGTGTCGCGGTTCTTGTCATTTCAGGTCCCGTTACTCGACCAACACATCGCCGCCGACAGGATTGGCGCTGTCAAAGATGAGGAATACGATCGGAGTCCCCGACTCCGCTGTTGCATCGGTCCGCCTGGCGCCGACTTCGCCGCCGAGAGGCACGGAGTATTCCGCGACGATTTCCCCGAAGGTGTTCCTTTGGACTGCAACTTTCTGTCCGGGCCGAACGGTCTCATTGAGTTCGACCAACAATTCGATGAAACCGCCATGCGTCGCGGTGACGGGAAACATGCCGTCCGCGACGAAAACGCTCGAATCCTTGCTGGTTCTGCCGATAGGGCCTGAAATTATTCCGTGGTGCTTGATGACGTTCATCGTTCCTTCGACGAACAGGGCGATCATGTCGTGATCGAAGATCCGCGGCTTGCCGATCTCGGGCGTGAAGGCGGGAATGCCGGCATCGATGAGGGCATTGGCGAGAAGACCTCGCTCGCCAAAGTTGTCGAAAATCTGATCGACCGGATAGAGTTCCGCCATCGCCCGCACTTCGGGGAGATCCATGCGCGCAAGGTGGAACGCCGTCGCGTCCATGCCCGTGGCGGCTGTATGAAAATCGATCCCGTAGTCGAGGTTTGACCGCAGAAGCCGGTTGAATATCAGGCCGGCGTGGCGCGTCGGCGCGTCGGGAGCGTCCTCGTTGCCAGGGAACAACCGATTGATGTCGATCAGGTCGATCCCGCGCCCCGAATTCGGCCATCTCCGTTCCATGCCTTCCATTGCGGGGCGCGAAATGTCGAGTACCGCCATCACCGATCCCGACATCGCGGCCGGATCGAGCTCACGCATTACGGATTGCACGGTTTGAATGGGGCTCATTTCATCGCCATGCACGCCGCTCATCAGCCCCAGTCGTTTGCCTGGGGCTGCCCCCTTGGCGACCATCACCGAGACGTACCAGTGCTGGCCCGTCGGCATCTGTACGCCCTGGAAATAAAGGCTGTGCTTGCCTGGTTTCAGATCCGAGATGTCAAGCGAACTGATGACCTTCTTTCCGTCGATGACATCGCCGGTATAGACGGTCCCCGACGTCCCTGCGGGAGACGCGCTTGCAGGTGCCGAGCCCGTTTGCGCCTGCGCCGGCCCGGCCATGAGCGCAGCGGCAGCGCCGATGGTAGCGACCGATGCGATCATGAAGTCGCGACGTCCGAGGCCCTCGCTGGTTTCATGCGCCATGGCTGTGTGGTCCCTGCCGATGAGGATCATGCTGCAGATCTCGCGGTGACGCCTGCGAGGGCGGCTAGATCGTCCTTACCTATTCCCGTTGTGCGCGTGGTATCCGGGCATTAGTCCCACAAGACATTTCAGGGAGTACAGCCTCCAACAAGAAAAATGGACTGGTGGTCTATGATTGGGATGCCTTGCATACTGAGTTGAGAGCCACCACAACCGGTCTGATAAGCCTCGGATATCACGCAGCCACCTCCACAACTTCCGTCGGGTACAATTAAGCCCAGTTCACGAATTCCTGGTGGATACCTCAAATGGGCCAGATGGCATGTTAACGATTGATTAACATGCTTCTATGCTGGTAGTAGACAGGGTATTACATCCACCTTCAACATTGCTTGCCGGAGTTGTATATATTAGAATTAACTAATGTTCTTGCAATAACCCGTGTTGCACCAACAAAGACGGATAGTTGCTATGGATGCTATGGTTCATGCCGCCGGGCTATCTGGAGGAGCAGGTGCCGAGAAGTCCCTGCAATGCGCCGTCGACATCGATACCTCCACGGCACCGCCTGCTAAGCAATTCGACCTGTTTCGAACCTGGTATCAAGGCGTTGCCGACACTGAACTTATGCAAGAACGGAGCCAT
This sequence comes from Mesorhizobium sp. B2-3-6, assembly GCF_006442305.1. Taxonomy (NCBI): domain Bacteria; kingdom Pseudomonadati; phylum Pseudomonadota; class Alphaproteobacteria; order Hyphomicrobiales; family Phyllobacteriaceae; genus Mesorhizobium; species Mesorhizobium sp. B2-3-6. Next base: position 137,092 of record NZ_VFVW01000001.1, read on the forward strand.
TCGTTTCCAGCACATGAAACAGTGTGGGATCTGGGAACGTTGGCTGTCATGTTCCTCGAATTGCCTGGCAGTGGCTACCGCTGTCGCTGGCGGCATTTGAAAAACCCTTCGGTGGACAATTGGTATTTGAGCCTGCCCTTGTCCAAGGGCAGGCTTCCTGGAAGTTGGCAGGTCGTGAGAACGACCCTGCAATCTTTTGCAGAGCCCTACGAATGCGTGATGGAGAACGACGCCCTCCTTGCCGTTTTCCTGCCACGCGACCTGCCTTTCATCCAATCGTCCAGGATTGAAATACGTGAGGAGTCGAAAAGACTCCTGGCAGACTACATGCTTCTGCTGCACCGTTCCTTTTCCGATCTGAGGGCCGTGGATGTGTCGCACATTGCCACTGCCACCACCAATCTGCTGGCTGCGTGCGTGTCGCCATCACATGACCGCATCACCGAGGCGAAGCGTGTGATCGACGCCGTGATCGCCGAGCGCGCTGCCAAAATCATTGCACAAAGTTTGAATGATCAGTCCTTGGCATCCGACAGGCTTTGCCGCGAACTCGGTGTGTCCCGCTCTCGCCTCTACCGGATATTCGAACCGGCCGGAGGTGTTTCGAATTATATTCGCCACAAACGCCTGCTCAAGACACGCGATATACTTTCCGACAGCTTGGATGGGCGCCCGATCTCCGCCATTGCCGGGGATTGGGGCTTCACGGATCCATCGGCGTATAGCCGGATGTTCAGGAAGGAATTCGGCATTACGCCAAAGGAGGCACGCGTGGAAGGCTGGCAAGGCGCCCAGGACACGAGCTCGCAGCAGATCAGCCAGCCTGACAGCAGGGCGCACACGCTGAGTGGTCTTCTGCTGCGAAACAGCTTTGGGCCCTAGACTGCGATGGCGCCGGCAAGGATGCCGTAGATTGCCGCGACCGCGCCAAGTGCGGCGACGACGAACATCCCCATCTCGGCGGGAGTAAACACCCTCTGCCCCCGCTCCTTCCGAGCCATGCCGAAGAGGATCGTGCCCGGTCCGTAGATGACGGCCGAGAGCAGCAGGTGCTTGGCGCTGGCGGCGTAGATGAGACCGGCCGTATAGATCAATGCTATCGCCGCCCTTGCGAAGTCGACACGCCGCGCTACGGGGTCGTTCTCGTAGCTCTCGCCGCCCCATGCGAGCTTGACCCCGTAAGCGGCGACAAGAAGATATGGGATGAGGATCATGGAACTGGTCAGCTCGAGAGCGAGCCTGAAGGCCTGTTGAGCAAAGAGCGTCAGGACCAGAAAAACCTGCACGACCGTATTGGTCAGCCAGAGCGCCCGCGACGGCACGCCATGCTTGTTTTTATACGCAAGAAAACGCGGCATTGTCTGGTGATGTGATGCGGTGAACAGGATTTCAGCGGCCAGCAGCACCCAGGACAGATAGGCACCGGCAACGGAGATCAGCAGGCCGAAGCTGACGAACTTGGCGCCCCATGGCCCGACCACCGCTTCCAATACGCCGGCCATGGAGGGATTGCGCAGCGCTGTCAGTTCAGGACGAAGCATGATCCCGTAGGAGGGAATGGTGACCAGCACAAGCAGACAGAGCACGCCGAGAAAACCAAGGAGCGTCGCGACCCCGACATCCCCGCGGTTGCGTGCGTAACGCGAATAGACGCTCGCGCCTTCGATTCCGACAAAGACGAATACGGTCACCAACATGGTCCCGCGAACCTGGCTCGCGATGCTGCCAACGCTGACTTCTTCCCCGCCCCAGAAATTGGTCGTGAAGACATCGGCGCTGAAGCCGTAGATAACGAAGATGATAAAGAGAAAGATCGGAATGATCTTGGCGTAAGTGACAATGGTGTTGATGGCCGCCGCTTCCTTGACGCCCCGCAGGATCAGCGAATGTACGATCCACAGAAGCATCGAGGAAATGACGATCGCCGTGATCGTATTGCCATCGCCGAACACAGGAAAGAAAAGCCCCAGCGTCGACTTTATCAGCACGAAATAGGAAACGTTGCCGAGAACGGCGGCAGACCAGTAACCGAGGGCCGAGAGGAAGCCGAGATAATTGCCAAAGCCGGCCTTGGCATAGGCATACACGCCCGCATCGAGGTCCGGCTTGCGAACCGACAAGGTCTGGAAGACGAAGGCCAACATCAGCATTCCGACGCCAGCGATGGCCCAAGCGATCATGGCCCCGAACGGACCGGTCTCGCGACCAAAAGCCTGCGGCAAAGAGAAGATGCCCGCGCCGACCATCGAACCGACGACCATAGCCGTCAGGGTCCATATCGAGAATTTTTGCTGAACGGTCGAGTTCATTGAATTTGGATCAACAATTCCTTGGCGGACGGCGGTCCAGCGGCCTCATTGTTACGCCTGCAACCTATCTCGAATCTAGCGCCCACGTGATTGGCATAAAATCCCACTAGTATACCTGACGTCCAAAACCTTTGCCTTGGCTCGTTTAACCGGTTGCCGACATTCGCATTTACTGCTTCTGATCAGACCTAACCTTGCTGGACCGAGACGTGTCGGCGAGGCGTCTGATCGCGAACTCTGGTTCGCGCAGCCAGGAGAGCGGTTTATGACTTCAAACGAAAATCAGAAGCTTTCGCTGTTTGCGCTGACCAGCATGGTGGTGGGATCGATGGTCGGCGCGGGCATCTTCAATCTGCCTGGCCGGTTCGCGACTGCGACAGGTCCGTTCGGCGCAATCATCGCCTGGGCAATTGCGGGAACCGGCATGTACATGCTGGCGCGGGTGTTCCAGGCGTTGGCCGAGAAGAGGCCAGACATCGACTCAGGCGTCTTCGCCTATGCCAAGGCCGGCTTCGGCAACTACATGGGCTTCCTGTCCGCCTTCGGCTACTGGCTCGGTAGTTGCCTGGGCAACGTCTTCTATTGGGTGCTCATCGGCTCGACGCTGGGGCGGTTCTTTCCCGGGATCTTTGGGGACGGCAGCAGCGCCATCGCCATCATCGTCTCGTTGATCGGCATCTGGGCTTTCCACTTCATGATCCTGCGCGGCGTCGAGCAGGCGACCTTCATCAACACTGTCGTGACGATTGCCAAGATCGTGCCGATCCTGGTCTTCATCCTGCTCCTGATCTTCTTCTTTCATTTCGGGCAGTTCCGCGAGAATTTCTTCGGCGGCTTGGACATGCCGCCGAAGTCCCTGATCGCCCAGGTGCGCGACACAATGCTGATCACGGTCTTCGTCTTCCTCGGCATCGAGGGCGCCAGCGTCTATTCCCGCTTTGCCAAGGTGCGTTCCGACGTCGGTACGGCGACGATTCTCGGTTTCGTCGGCGTCACAGGCCTGATGGTAGCGGTCACGCTGCTGCCCTACGCGGCTCTGCCGCAATCGGCTGTCGCCGGTGTCCAGCAGCCGTCGATGGCCGGCGTTCTCGAAGCGGTCGTCGGTCACTGGGGTGCGGTCTTCATCTCGATCGGCGTTCTGATCTCGGTGCTCGGCGCCTATCTCGCCTGGTCCCTAATCTGCGCCGAGGTGCTGTTCGCGGCGGCGAAATCGGAGGATATGCCAAGGCTCTTCGCAGCGCAGAATGGCAACAAGGTTCCCGCTAACGCACTCTGGCTCACCAACATCGTCGTATCGCTCTTCGTGATCTCCACCTACTGGTCGCGGGACGCGTTCAACTTCATGCTCGACATGACGAGCGTCACCGCGTTGCTGCCCTACCTGCTCGTCGCTGGCTACGGCATCCTGCTCGCTCGTAGCGGCGTTGGCTATGAAAAGACGCCGGATCAGCGCGGCCGCGACCAGATCTTCGCCTGGATCGCGGTGATTTACACGGTCTTCATGTTCGTCGCCGCCGGGCTCAAATACGTGCTGCTTGTTGCCGTCCTCTTCGCGCCCGGAACTATTCTCTACGTCTGGGCGCGGCGCGAGCAGAAATTGCAGCTGTTCACGCTCGCCGAACTCTTCGTGTTCGCCGTCACGCTCATCGCTGGCCTGATCGGAGCCTACGGGCTGCTGACGGGCGCCATCGCACCTTGAACAGAAAGAAGGAAGGTCATGACAAACAATACTTCATTCGGCGTTCATTCAGAGGTTGGTCAGTTGCGCAAGGTCATGGTGTGCGCTCCCGGCCGCGCCCACCAGCGGCTGACACCCAGCAATTGTGACGCACTCCTCTTCGACGACGTGCTCTGGGTAGACAATGCCAAGCGCGATCATTTCGACTTCATGACCAAGATGCGCGACAGGGGCGTCGAGGTAATCGAGATGCACAATCTGCTCGCCGAGACGGTCGCCATTCCGGAAGCCAAGAAGTGGATCCTCGACCAGCAGATCGTACCGAACCAGGTCGGCCTCGGCCTCATCGACGAGGTCCGCTCCTATCTCGACGGCCTCTCTAATCGCGACCTCGCTGAAACACTGATCGGCGGGCTGTCGACCTTCGAATTCCCGGAAAGCATCGGCGGCGAACAACTGGCGCTGATCCGTGACGCGGCCGGCGTCAACGAATATCTGCTGCCGCCTTTGCCCAACACGCTCTACACCCGGGACACCACCTGCTGGATCTATGGCGGCGTGACGCTGAACGCCCTTTATTGGCCTGCGCGCCACGAGGAGACCATCCTCACCACGTCGATATACAAGTTCCACCCGGACTTCGCCGGCAAGGTCAATGTCTGGTGGGGTGACCCGACCAGGGATTGGGGGCTTGCCACATTCGAGGGTGGGGACGTCATGCCTATCGGCAAGGGCAATGTGCTTATCGGCATGAGCGAGCGCACTTCGCGCCAGGCTATCAGCCAAGTGGCGGCGGCCCTGTTTGAGAAAGGAGCTGCCGAACGTGTGATCGTCGCCGCAATGCCTAAGCTGCGCGCGGCGATGCATCTCGACACGGTATTCACGTTTGCCGATCGCGACTGCGTGCTGATGTATCCGGACATCGTCAACGGCATTGACGCATTCTCCTATCGCCCTGACGGGAAGGGGGGCGTCGAACTCCACAAGGACAAAGGCAGTTTCATTGAGACGGTGCGTGACTCGCTTGGTCTCAAGAAGATGCGCGTCGTTGAAACCGGCGGCAACGACTACATGCGCGAGCGCACCCAGTGGGACAGCGGCGCCAACTTGGTTTGCGCCTCGCCTGGTGTCGTCTTTGCCTACGATCGCAACACGTACACAAATACGCTGCTGCGCAAGGAAGGCATAGAAGTCATCACTATCTCAGGCGCGGAGCTCGGCCGTGGCCGAGGCGGGGGTCATTGCATGACATGTCCCATCATTCGTGATGCGGTCGACTATTGATAGCAATCCGGCCAGGCTCGGTACAGGCGGCCGGTCGGCCCCCCAAATAGTCTGAAGGCCATGCCTGTCGGACGGCCTCCAGCACATAAAGACCGTCTACCCCAGAATTGCTCATAGAGCGTTGGATTCGCTCCCAATCCTTTAGGAACAATCGGCACATTGTTTGGACGGAATGCTCGTTGTTGGCGAGCGGATGTAAATGTACCCAGGAGATGAAATCATGAGAAGTATTATATTTGTTTCTGCTTTGGCTCTGATGGCTGCGGGTTGTACTGCCACGGAACAGCGAACAGCAGGCACGGCGCTGGCAGGAGCCGGAACGGGTGCGGTCATCGGCGGCCTTGCAAACGGCAGTCGAGGTGCCCTTGTAGGCGCGGCGGTCGGTGGCGGCACAGGGGCTGTGGTCGGCGCTGCCACGGCACCGCGCGCGCATCATCGCGAATGCTGGGTTCGTGATCGCTGGGGTCACACGGTTCGCGATCGTCAGGGTCGACCCATCACAAAACGGTGCTAGGCGCGATGCGTAAGATCAGCTTTATTCAGCACGAATCGAGCTGGTTAAGCGATATCGATGAACATTGGTCTGGGCGCTGAGCAAGCTTCCGGACCAATTTCGGAGTTGTCTGTAACGTCATCCAGCCGGCCGGGAACAGACTATACCATGGCGAAGCGAACGCTCTTTGCGCCTACGTATATTCTGGCGGTTATCGCCGTCATATGGGCGCTGCAGGCCGCTGCCTCAATTTTCGCGCCAGTCGTGTGCGCTCTTTTCCTCATCGCGCTGGTGTGGCCATTGCAGCGCAACCTGCAGCGGCTTCTTCCAAAGCTGATCGCACTGGCGATAGTCGTCTGTGTCGTCGTCCTGGCATTCTTCGCCTTTGCATCGATCGCCAGTTGGGGTTTTGGCCGCATTGGCCGATCGGTCCTCGCCGACAGCGCCCGCTTTCAAGGACTCTACAGTCAACTCGCCGAGTGGTTGGAAGGGCACGGTGTCGTGATGGCCGGCGCCTGGGCCGAGCATTTCAATGTCGGCTGGTTCGTGCGGATAGCTCAAGGCGTGACCGCAAGGCTGAATACCGTGATCTCGTTCTGGATCGTTGTCGTCGTTTACGTGCTTCTGGGTCTTCTCGACGCTGAAGCGGCGGCTCGCAATGCTCGTGTAGCGCTGAGCGCCCAGGCGGCGGCCGCACTGATCAATGGCAGCAGTCAGACAGCATCGAAATGGCGACGTTACATGCTGGTTCGGACATTGATGAGCCTTGCGACCGGTTCGATGGTGTGCGCGCTTTCGGCGGCTTTCGGACTGCGGTTTGCCGCCGAGTGGGGCGTTATCGCCTTCACCTTGAACTATATTCCGTTTATCGGGCCGTTCGTCGCGACATTCTTGCCGACGCTTTACGCGCTCGCGCAGTTCGGATCGCCACAGGCCGCCGTCTCGATTTTTGCCGGCCTCAACATCATTCAGTTCGTCATCGGCAGCTACATAGAACCGCGGGTTGCCGGTTACGTGTTGGCGATGTCGCCTTTTGTGGTGCTGTTTTCGGTCTTCTTCTGGTCGTTTCTTTGGGGTGTGTTCGGCGCGTTCATAGGTGTGCCCATCACCATCGCGCTGGTTACTTTTTGCTCGCAATCGCCGGCGACCCTTTGGATCGCTCAGTTGCTTGGGTCCGCCGATCGGCGGAACGCGTGATTGCCGCCAGGAAATTCGATTGGCCGGGCCCCTAGCGACGTCCGGATCCCGCGCCCCGGACGAGGCCGATGATACAAACCGACAGGATGCCGCCAAGAAGGCCGGCAATGCCGACGCCAATCAGCACGCCGGGCGTGAGGGTGCCGACACCACGAGCGGTGGCATCGACAGCATTTTCGACGTTGCCGAGGAAGTTTGCCAAGGCGGGAATCCGACCGGCCAGCCCTGTCAGGGTCAGTCCTCCCACGACGCCAGCCGCCGCGACAGATTTCCAACCCAGCGCAGCCATGCGCCAAAACCAAGTCGTAGCGAAAGCTCCGCCCGCGCCGCAGATGGCTTCAATCAAAAGCAGGGCCGCTGTCTCAAGGCCGGACATGCTTGCATCGCCCACTTACTATCGGGCCATCCATCGCCCTTGCCGACCAGCAGAGTTCCGATTCCGGGATGTTCCGTGACCGCGGTCAGGCGGTCGCGGCCGCGCCTTGGCCGGCCATCGCGGAAGCGCGTTGAAGCGCATCGCGCAGAACCTGCTCCTTCGTCTCATCCAGCGACGTCTTAAGCACCACGCCGCCAAAGGCCTGGATCTCCTTGAGCACCTTGTCCGCTGTCATCTCGTGCGCGAGCACGAACAGGGCAGCGTCCCCAGGCTGGATGCTGGCTGACAGATCGCGCATGAACGCATCGTTGATACCCACGTCCGTCAAAGCGCCGCCAAGGGCTCCGGAGGTGGCGCCGACCGCAAGTCCGATCAACGGATTCAGGAAGAGAACACCGATAAGCAAGCCCCAGAAGCTACCGGATACAGCGCCTGCCGCCGTCGTATTCACAAGTTGATTGAGCTTTATCGCACCCGCCTCGGTCTTGGTGGCAATAACCGCGTCGCCAAGTTTAATAACGTATTCCTTTTGAAGTCCTATGAGCCGTTGACGTACCTCTTCAGCCTTGGCCTCGTTTGGATAGACGATGACGATCAGATCGGACATGGGACCCTCCTAGGCTAAGACTTTCCAAGGGCACGTAATACACATCCTAGAAGGTGAAAGATTGAGCCGGAAATCCGAATAGTGTGCAGCACGTCTCATTTTGCTTGCCTGTCCGACTGGCAAGCCTGCGGTCTCGACATTGGTTGTCGGCCGCTTCGTCCGTTGCGCTCGGCTTTGTCGCGACGAATTCTCGTCCGGAGCCGCCCGAACTTCTCCTATGTGATCAGAGGCGCGCTGCTGGTCTCGAGGGGTGGCTGATCCCGATCATGCGGCATCGTGCGCATCGACGGGCCGTTCGCGACGTCCAGGACAAAATGAAACCCTACGCAAAAAGCTTGCCGCGCTTGGGAACCGTCGCGGCAGGACAGGAGCCAATGCCGCAAAGCGGGTAACGGTCACGGTGAAAATGGTTGGATCATCGGGTCGTATCCGTTGGCCGAAAGCCTGTAACGAGCCAGCCCAGGCCGTGAAGAACTAGGTCGATACCCATGAACGCCCCAATCACCCAAACCCCGGTCGATGGCCATCCGATGAGTATCAAGAAGCCAGCCGCGAGACCGAACAGGCCGGAAACAAGCATCATCCATCGGTCGGTGGACAGGTAGCGCAGGCTCAAAGACATTCTTCCGAGCCCAGATATCACGAGCACGACACCGAGCACCCATGTGAGGATGATAGATCCCAGCACCGGCAAGCTGATGAGCAGGCAGCCAAAAACGACGTACAGGATGCCGAGCATCGTCTGCCAGAGAAAACCACGCCACCCGCCGGCCCAGATGGCGAGGGCGATCTCGACAAAGCCGGCGCATACGATCGCAATTCCCAGGACAAGTGCGCTGATGGTCGTGGCCAGCGCCAGATCGCCCAACACGAAGATCCCTGCCAGGATAAAGACGATTCCGATCGCCGAGTTCGTCCACGCAGATCGTCTGGGTTGCTGGGTCTCGGACAACTGCGTCATTCCCTTGCCTCTCTGAGTCATCTACGAATGCGGTGGAAATCCACCACGCGGCCAGTACGGGCATTCAGCACTATTTCGAAAGTGCTGCCGCCAATGCGACGCGCGTGATAAACAAAATTGCGTCCCCGGCAGTCCACGCGACGCACGTCCCTGAAGCCTCTGCTCTGAATCAATCGCTGGCCTTGAGCGCAAGTAATCGCGCGGCCGTTGTTAAGGTTTGATCCGATATTTATATTTACGGTCACAGCTCCCGCTGGGGACACAGCGGCAAGAGGAATACCAAAGCCGAGTGCGGCACTTAACAGGGCAGCTAGTGCATATCTCCGCATATCTTTCGTCCTCTTTGGTGAATTAAGCCGACATCACGCGCATGCGAACACGTTGTCAATAATTCTGCATGGTGGCTCGGATATTTGGAGACACAATGCCTAGTTTCTGGATTCTTTGCATTTTATGCTCTGCCGTCAGAGCGCGTGCGTTTTCGGTATTATTGTCGAAGCGCATCTCTTGGGATTAAAGCGTGTCGCGTCGAAACAGATTCAGGCGACTCGCTTTAAGTCTTTGTTTTAATGCATGTCGCCCAGAACCGCTGCGCACTTCTGGGCGACATGCATTAACCGCTGGTTTGACGGATGGAGATTGTCATGGGTGCCATTGTTCCTGCCGCCGGCCGCGCCGAGGCACCAGGCGTCCAGAAACACTGCAATGCACGAGGAGCCGACGCGTATCTGGATCTCGAAAGCTGCGATGAAGTGCGCGACCGAACTGGATAGTCTTCATCAGTTTTCCTGAGGTGGGAGGCTCAACCGCCGGCGCATAGAGATGGCACAGCTCGGCCAACACCCCAGGACAGGCGTCCCTGTATGATGGTCAGCGTCCACTGACCGTTCGAATACGTCGTTCCTTCCGGTCCCTTGGAGGGCAGATCGACCTCGGCCGCGTCGTTGACGGATACAGAAGCGCGATCCCCGAGGAGACGCACTGCCAGACGCGTGCCGTCCTGGCACTCGTAGTGACTGACTGGGTAGGGATTGCCCACGCCGATCGACGTGCCAAACGCGGAATGCTTGAAGCTTACAATCATGATGGCGCTGATTGCCGCGATCGATAGATTTTTTAGCACAATAGTCCTCCCAACTGGCGCATCGACGTGGATGAAAACAGAGAACCATGTCTTCCCTGCGGACCTGCGACTTTCGGACCGAGATTCGTCGCATCGACCAGAACGCCGGACATGTATCAATTGATCGGCAAACGCCTTCGCGGAGATGCTCTTTGAACAGGCGGGATACTTCCGCTGGCTCACGCCAATGGCCCCGCCGGCCTTTGCCAGGCTCGCTTTTGCTCCCGTCCAAGCTTGCATTCAGCCGTTTCAACAAATCCCAGTAGGCTTCCTAGCACCAGCGAGCCCAGAGCGCACTCAGAAGGGCGAGATGCACTGCCGGCGTGGGCCATTGTAGGGCTGCCAGCTATTGTCCGAGACCCGGTAGGAGCGGTACCGCTGCGAGCACCAGTTCACATGGTTGTTCCAAGCGCTGTGATTGTGCTGGCGGGCAGCCGAGATCGCCATCCCGCCGAGCAGCATTCCGCCAATGAGGCCCGCGGCGACGGCGCCGCTATTGTTCCTCGAATGCCGGTGATGGCGTGGCGGACGCGAGGGCCGATAGTGGGGTGGCCTGTGGTGCGGTGGCCGTACTCCATGTCCCGGTCGATGGCGGGAAGGCCTCCTTAGGTCGATGTTCGTGACCGTATCGGAAGCCGACGGCCTTAGCGCTCCGACGGGCATTGCCCAGGTGGGGGCTGCCATGCTTGCGATGATCGCAGCGACGATGATGCGCCTCATATGCTTCTCCGTGGACTTCATCCCGCCGTGCGACCTGCTGCTGCGGATGGCATCAAAGCCAAGTAATTTAAGGCAGTACCTGGTTTTCTTGGAATATGCGGTGAATCCCAAACGTGGATCGAGCGTTTATTTCTTGCTTGCGGTATGAATGAGGCTAGTCGAACAGCATGTCTTTCCGCCAATGACGCCCGTCGCGACAGGCGCCACCAGTGTTGCTCGAATGCCGGTGGCGATGCGGGACGGAGGGCCAGTGGTATGGTAGCGGTGCGCCGGTCTTTAGCGAGCTAGCGACAGACCCTCTCGACGCCTCGCTTGGACGATAATCACCTCCTGGGGAGGCTCTCACCCTGCTGAAAATCACCGCCCGGAGCGGCCTCTTGGCGTCCCGGCGACAAAGGCGCGCCCAATGCCATGCGCGCTACCTTCAAATGGCCTGCCATGCAATCAACACATAGAGAACTCGCGATGAAATTCGATCTGAAATCGCCGCCCGGCAAGCCCCGGCCCAATGTCGCGTAAACTCCGAATAAATCGGAAGGCACATTCACTTTTTCTAGTGTCGATTTAGATTGTCGTGACATCGCAAATCCACCGAATTCGATGTCACAGAATTGAATAATAATCGAACGTGCAAGTTACAAATTTGCAATATTAGTGAAAATAACTATACATATCGTCTTTATAAATACTATGGAATGAAAATGACAAAACTTTCATGATATGGCAATGATGCCGTAATGTAGGTTCTTCTAACCATCCTGGCCAAGGATGCTCAGTGCATCTCACTCAAAAGGATGGAACCCCATGAATATTGTCCCCAATTCGTATTCCGGAACTCGTCGGCGCCTGGCGGCGGCTGTAGTGTCGCTGAGCGCTGTAGGCGCTGTAGGCGTCGGAGCTGTTGTTTCCGGCACTGCCCCCGTGCTGGCCGACGCGGTGCATGTCCAGGCGCCGCAGATGCCGAGCTTCGCCGATGTCGTCGAGCAGGTTTCGCCGGCGGTCGTCAGCGTCAAGGTCAAGTCCACGGTCCAGCCGGTCGCCGACGACGGTTCCGACGATCAGGATGGTTTCGAGAACCTGCCCGACAACCGGCAGCAGGGCGGCTTCAAACATGGTGACGGCAAGCCGCGCCCGGTGGCACAGGGTTCAGGCTTCTTCATCTCGGAGGACGGATATCTCGTCACCAACAATCACGTCGTCTCGGAAGGCTCGTCCTTCACCATCGTCACCAGTGACGGTAAGGAACTCGACGCCAAGCTGGTCGGCACCGATCCGCGGACGGACCTGGCTGTGCTGAAGGTCGATGGCGGCGGCAAGTTCACCTATGTCGACTTCGCCGACGACTCCAAGATCCGCATCGGTGATTGGGTGGTGGCAGTCGGCAACCCGTTCGGCCTCGGCGGCACCGTCACTTCCGGCATTGTATCCGCTCGGGGCCGCGATATCGGCGCCGGCCCCTATGACGACTTCATCCAGATCGATGCTCCGGTCAATCATGGCAATTCGGGGGGCCCGACTTTCAATCTCAATGGCCAGGTGATCGGTATCAACACAGCCATCTTCTCGCCGTCGGGCGGCAGTGTCGGCATTGGTTTCGACATCCCGGCCTCGACCGCCAAGCAGGTCGTGGAAGACCTGATGAAGGAAGGCTCCATCAAGCGAGGTTGGCTCGGCGTCCAGATCCAGCCGGTCACCGCTGAAATTGCTGAATCCCTTGGTCTGAAATCCGACAAGGGCACACTGGTCTCGAACGCCCAGGACGCTGGTCCCAGCAACAAGGCAGGCATTGCCGCCGGTGACGTCATCACCCAGGTCGACGGCAAGGATGTCGATTCGCCCAAAGACCTCGCCCGCACGATCGGCGCCTATGCGCCGGGCAAGTCGGTCGATCTTACCGTATTGCGTAATGGCAAAAGCCAGACGATCAAGGTCGATCTCGGCACACTGCCGTCCAGCGACAAACAGGCCTCCGGCGATGACGGCAAGCAGGTCGCGCCTGCCAAGGCCGACGCATTGGCCGATCTTGGCCTGACCATCGCCAAGTCAGACGATGGCAAAGGACTGGTCGTCACCGATGTGGATCCCAATAGCGATGCGGCCGATCGTGGCATCCAGCCGGGCGATGTCATCACCGCCGTCAGTTCGACCAAGGTGAACACCACTGATGACGTCTCCAAGGCCATGGCCGATGCAGCCAAGGCTGGCCGCAATGCCGTACTGATGCAGATCACCCGCGACGACTCGAGCCGGTTCGTCGCGCTGCCCGTGGGCAAGGCCTGACAGAAGGCGGCCTGGAGCCTGTTGGTTTCAGGGCGCCCGCCCCAAATGCTGCCGCCGCGATAGCCGCGAACATCCAGCAATTTCCCGCGGCGATGTCTGCCGCCAAGCCGCTGCGGGAACAAGGAGCCGAGCACGTCAGTCCGTCGTCGTGCCTCGCTCCTGGCGGCAGCGGGCTCCCTACGCCCGCTGCCGTTTTCCGCCATTTACGTCAGTGGCAAATCGACTGCATCATGAGCCTGAACGGATGTCGGGGCTCGCGGTGTTTCTTCTGCTCACCATGTTCGTCAGCACGCCCACGCTCGGCACGGGCCGCACGACGAGACTCCAGGGAGTGGTCCATCTCGGCATATTCGCCATGTTCCTGCTGATTTCGGCCGTGCCCTGAAGCCCCAGCTAGCCGCCTCTGTCGGCCTGTGCTGCAACCTTGCTGGCAAGATGGGTTTTGAGGGCGGCGAGGTCCTGTCGCGACCAGTCCTTCACGCCCAACACCGCACTCCAGGCTTCCACATAGTCCTGCGGCGCGTAGACATGGCCGTAGCCGATCGGCGTGGTTGTCGCCACGGCCATATCGAGACCGAGCTGCAGCATGGTCACCACCGGGTACCAGCTCAGTTGCGGCGAGACGTCCGGCCCGCGCGGCGCCTTCATCCAATCCGGCTGCCGGTAGGCGTCGCGATAATCGAAGAATACGATCGGGTCGCTGGCATATTGCAGGTAGACGATCCTCAGCGGGCCCCAGGGCGTGTCGGGCGCCACCGCCGGGCCGCTTTGGTTCATGAACCGGACCAGGCTGCTATTGCGGAAGATCGGCAGCCACTGCGGCGAGCCGTTGTTGCGCGTATCGCTCACCGAGCGCCAGATGCGGCTTTCGAAGGGCGGGCCGCTCCAGAGTGCGCCGCTGATCGGGTCGCCGAAGATCTCGAACAGCCCGGCCGATCTTTCGGAGTTCATGGCGCCAAGGCTGAGCCCGTGCAGGTAAAGCCTCGGCCGCCACTGCTTCGGCAGGGTGGTCCAGTAGCCGTAGATTTCGAGGAACAGCGCCCGGGCCGTCTCGGCGCCGTATTCCGGCTGCGCCAGCAGCGACAGCGGACTGCTCAGATAGGAATATTGCGCGGCGACGCTGGCGACATCGCCGCGGCACAGATATTCGAGCGCATCCATCGAGGCCGGATCGATCCATCCGGTCCCGGTCGGCGTGATGACCACAAGCGTGGATTTGCTGAAGCCGCCCGCCCGCTTCAGCTCCTCCAGCGCGAGTTTCGCGCGGGCCTGCGCACTGTCCGCCGCTCCCAGCCCGACATAGACCCGGACCGGCTGTTGCGCCGGCCGGCCGGTGAAGGTCCCTATCTCGGCGGCGGCGGGACCGTCCGCGATGAACTCGCGGCCGGCGCGGCCGAGCTCGTCCCACCTGACCAGCGAGGCGGGGCTTCCGGTCCTGGAGGGTTCGCTCGGCTGCTGGCGCTCCGGTTCCATGAGTGCGTCGAACTTGGCGAACGAGGAATCGAGCGCGCCGAAGATCGCGCGGATCGCAACGTCGCTCACCAGCAACCAGATGAGCAGCACGGCGACAGCGGCGCCGGCGATATTCGCCAGGCGCCGGGGTATGTAGCGTCTCAGTGCCCCGGCGATGGCGCGCACCAGCCAAGCGACAAGGCGCGCCAGCGCGAGCACGACGATGAAGGTGCAAATGGCCAGGGCGCAGACATTGAGGGGATGAGCGCCATCGACAGCCGGCATGCCCATCACCGCGCGGATGGAGTTCTGCCACGCGCCGGATCGCCACAGTGCCACAACGGCAAGGCCGAGGCACGGGACCAGGATAATCGCCTTGGACAGCAAACGCGGCCGTGGCGGCAGTTCCGGAATCTCGAGATATTTCCACAGCCACCGCAAGGCGACGCCAAGGCTGTAGCCGATGGCGAAGCACGCGCCCGCCAGTACGCCTTGCGTCAGGTCGGTGCGGGGAACGAGCGTCGGCGTCAGGGCGGCCGCGAAGAACAGCATGCCGAGGGCCATGCCGACACCGGAGAGCGATCGCCAGATACTAAGGAAACGAGTAGTTGTCACTTGGGTGTTACGCCTCGAGTTGGACCGCAGGATAACGTTGGCCTATGGTTTTTATATCTTCGGAGTCGCGCGTCCGCTATTGGCCTCCTAACCAGTCGGGCTCATGCCCTGGGTCAACATGCATCGACCCCTTTGCGGGACAAGACAGAGATACCACGCGTAGTAAAAACTAGTGCTCCCCCGGTTCTTTAGGTTCGCCAGATCATACCAGAGAATATGAAGGAAACGGGTTGCCGAACCCTCCGCTAATTTGTTGACTTCCTCTAGAAAACGTTGACCCTCCGGGGCCACCATTGTCGTTGCTTCGCGCTTCGACTGGCGAAGGTCCCTAGGGAAGAGATTGTCTCGAGGGTCAAGGCGGCGGCCGAAATCCTTGGCCTGCAGGATCTGCTTGGCCGCATGCCGCGGCAATTGTCCGGCGGCCAGCGCCAACGTGTCGCCATGGGCCGCGCCATCGTACGCGATCCAGCCGCTTTCCTGTTTGATGAGCCGCTCAGCAACCTCGATGCCAAGTTGCGTGTCAAGATGCGCGCCGAAATCAAGAAGCTTCACCAACGGCTCGGCCGAACAAGCATCTATGTCACGCATGACCAGACCGAGGCGATGACGCTCGCCGACCGCATCGTGGTGTTGAACAAAGGCCGGATCGAACAGATCGGCCGCCCCTCCGAGCTCTACGAGAACCCAGTCAATCTGTTCGTCGCAAGCTTTATCGGCTCGCCGGAAATGAACCTGATCGAGGGCCGCATCGACAACGGCGCATTCGTCGCCGATCAGGGCTTGCGCTTACCCTTGCCGGCGGATGCTCGGATGGGCGACAAGGATGGGGTAGTTTATGGGATTCGTCCGCAGCACATTTCGGTTGGTGGCGACCACTCTCAGGCGAGGGTGCAAGTGGTCGAGCCGACCGGTGAGGCCCAGGAGCTTACATTAAGTGCAGGTGGAGTCGACCTCGTGGCCGAGGTACGGGATCAGCCGCCCTTCAAACTTGATCAAGAGGTTGGGTTGGAGATCATGGTATCCAAGGTGCATCTGTTCGATGCTCGTAGTGGCACCAGGATTGCTTAGGGCGCGCTGACGGGCGAAAAACGGCCTATCCCATCATGCCCTTCATCAGTTGCCACTTGCTGCGAAACCACCGGTGATCGCCGTTTACCCATCGGCCGTCACGGCAATCGCCCGCGGCGCTCCGGCATGACCAGGGATCTCGGCACCACGCGTTGTTACGCCACAGAGGAACGGACCGCGTCAGACATAGTGCGGGCGTCGTCCTCGTTGCACCCCGGGCCATTCCGTGCTCCGTTAGCGCAGCGCCGCCGTTGCGGGCACCAAGCTTGCCGGGCCGGCCATATCGTCCACACCGTTCGAGGCAATCATATGACCCAGAATATGGAAACCGATCCCTTCAACGTCTCCATGCGCAAGTTCCTGAAGCAGGTCGGCGTGACTTCGCAGCAGGCAATCGAGAAAGCCGTGGCGGAGAAGGGCCTGAAAGGACAGGGCCGACTGACCGTGAGGGCCGTCATCACCTCGGAGCCGGCAGGCTTGCGCCATGTCGTCGAGGGCGAGATCGATCTTGGATGAGAGCTGCGGCTTGATCGGGGTCGGCTGCTATTTGAAGAACCGTATCTGCCCGGCCGGCGATGGATCGTATCCGCCAAGCTCGGCGGCGCGGCTGGCGAAGATTTCCTGCCCTAGCAAACGCAGGAGCGCCTGGATCGGTTGCTGGAAGTAGGTCCGCTGCCGCATCAGGAGATCGAAGCTTTCCCAGGCCAATGGAACGAAATCGAGGCCAGCGGCGCGGGCGGCCGCGCGCGTGGCAATTCCGCAATCGGCCCTACCAATGCGCACGGCAGCCGCGAGATCGGGTCCGGTCAGGCAGGGCGGCTCCAATCGGTTGACGTCGTCCTGTTTCGCGCCGGAGTCCGCCAGCAATTGCGTGAGCAGCATGTCCGCGCCTGCGCCGCGTTGACGAACCGCGATGCGTGCGCCGGTCGCAAGTACGTCGGTCAGGTTGTTGAGCGATTTTGGATTGCCTGGCGCGAGCAGCAGGCCTTGCTCGCGGCGGGCGAATCCGACCAGCACCGCATCATAAAGCCGCGGCCTGGTCGCAATCGCGGCGACATTCGGGTCCGGGTCGTGGCAGTGGAAATGGATCGCGGCGACGGACACCTCGCCGCGTAGCAGGCGTGTCACGCCGGCTTCCGTGCCTTCCGTCAGAAAGGCCAGGCCGGAGCCTGACTGGCGGAGAGCCCATTCGAGCAGGTCGTCCTGGCTGCCACCGACGATCGGCGGCGGCTCGGATTGGGTCATTCCTGCGGGCCGGACCAACCCCGACATGACCCAGCGGTCGAGTTCATGCCGTGGAAACAGCCACTTGCCCGCCACCTTGCTGCACGGGACACGCTCCTCCGCAATCAGCTCATAAAGCTTGCGCTCACCAATGCGCAGATAGTCGGCGGCTTCGGACGTCGTCAGCAAATCCATCCTGCATTGATATGCATATTCCTGTTCAGGTTCAAGGATTTGACAGTGACGGAGGAGTTGCAGGACATTGACACGGGACAGGACTGCGAGGAGCAATGTCGGAAGGGCTAAGCGCATGGCAACTGATCGCGAGCGGCGACGCCACGCTGTTTGCCATCGTGCGCCTGTCGCTCGCCGTGAGCCTTTCGGCTGTCGCGATCGCCATGATCGCCGGCCTTCCGCTGGGCGCAATTATCGCGCTGGCGCGCTTTCCCGGTCGTTCGGCGATCGTCGTGCTGCTGAACGGTTTCATGGGCCTGCCGCCGGTGGTGGTCGGGCTGACGGTCTATCTGCTGCTATCGCGATCCGGGCCGCTGGGTGAATTCGGCCTCTTGTTCACACCCGCCGCCATGGTCATCGCACAGGCGCTATTGGTGCTGCCCATCATTGCCGCGCTGACTCGCCAGACGGTCGAGGATCTGTGGCGCGAGTACCGTGAGGAACTGACTGCGATGCAGGTCGGGCCGGCGAGCCTGGTCGCCACGCTTTTGTGGGACGGCCGCTTCAGCCTCGTCACGGCTCTGCTCGCGGGTTTCGGCAGGGCGGCGGCCGAGGTCGGCACCGTGATGATCGTCGGCGGCAACATTGATGGCTTCACCCGCACCATGACGACGGCAATCGCACTTGAAACCTCGAAGGGAAATCTGCCGCTCGCCATGGGGCTCGGCCTGATGCTGATTTTCCTCATCTTGCTGATCAACGCCGCCGCCTGGGGCGTGCGAGTTTGGTCCGAGCAACGGGCTGGCTAGGGATGCGGGCTGCTCAGAGCGATCTTCCACTTGTCTTCGATGACGTGTCGCTGGTCGCCGGTGCGACGACCATCCTGGACCGGGTGAACCTGACAATCGGGCCGCGCGCGCCGACTCTGGTCGTCGGCCCGAACGGGTCGGGCAAAACCTCCCTGCTGCGGCTCTGCATGGGGCTTGTTGCACCTTCTGCTGGAACCCTGACTTGGGGGGGACGAACGTTTTCCCCGCCGACACGGCGTGCAATCCTGTTCCAGAAGCCGGTGATGCTGCGCCGCTCGACGGCCGCGAATGTCGCCTATGCACTGGCTCAAGCCGGCTGTCCGCGTCGGCTCCGGGCCCCGCGCGTGGAGGAACTGCTCGAGCGCGTCGGTCTTCTCGATCTCGCGGCACGTCCGGCACGGCATCTCTCCGGTGGCGAGCAGCAGCGGCTGGCCCTCGCCCGGGCCCTGGCGCGCCAGCCCGAAATCCTGCTGCTCGACGAGCCGACAGCCAGCCTCGATCCGGCGGCGACGCGTTTTGTCGAGCAGATCATCATCACGGCTGCCCAATCGGGCACGAAGATCATCATGGCGTCGCACCATCTCGGCCAAGTGCGCAGGATCGCGGCAGACGTCGTCTTTCTGCTCCGGGGGCGCGTTTGCGAGCATGCCGACGCCGACGACTTCCTTGACCGCCCCGCGACCCCGCAAGCCGCTGCCTTCGTGCGCGGCGAGCTCGTGCTTTGATCAACTGGACCGAGATTGAGATGCTGACCCGCCGAATATTCTCTGCGCTTGTGGTGCTTCTGATGCTAGCAGGCGGCGCGCCTGCCCAGGACCAGTCGATCGTCGTGGCGTCGACGACCTCGACCCAGGATTCCGGCCTGTTCGATCACATCCTGCCGCTGTTCGAGAAGAAAACCGGCATCGGCGTGAAGATTGTCGCTCAGGGCACCGGTCAGGCGCTCGACACCGGTCGGCGTGGCGATGCCGACGTGGTCTTCGTCCATGCCAAGGCGCAGGAGGAGAAGTTCATCGAGGAAGGCTTCGGGGTGAAGCGCTTCGACGTGATGTACAACGACTTCGTCCTCGTTGGCCCCAAGAGCGACCCGGCGGGCGTCAGCGGGACCAAGGACATCGCAGCCGCGCTGATCGCCATCAAAGCCAAGAAGGCGGCCTTCGTGTCGCGTGGTGACAGGTCCGGCACCCATTCGGCCGAATTGGGTCTGTGGAAGACGGCCGGCATCGACATCGAGGCGGCCAGGGGCCCGTGGTACAAGGAGATCGGGCAGGGCATGGGGGCGGCGCTCAACGCCGCGGCAGCCATGAACGCCTATACGCTTTCCGATCGTGGCACCTGGCTGTCGTTCAAGAATCGTGGCGAGTTGGACATCGCCGTCGAGGGTGACAAGCGGCTGTTCAATCAGTACGGCGTGATGCTGGTGAATCCTCACAAGCATCCAAGCGTCAAAGTGGAGGCCGGCCAGCGCTTCATCGATTGGCTGATTTCTCCGGAAGGCCAGAAGGCGATCGGAGAGTACAAGATCGACGGCCAGCAGCTCTTCTTCCCGAACGCGCAGCGCGGGCGTTCCTGAAGCTGGTTGCAAACAGGCTCGCGTCTGCTTCAATATCGCGCCATGACGAGAACGTTTTCTTCGACGGGCCCGCTGACTCTCCTGGAAGCGGCGCTCGACGCGCTGCTCGATGGTGTAATGCCCGTCACCCCCCGCTTGGTGCCGCTTGAACAAGCCTTGGGCTATGTCGCTGCCGGGATGCCGCCTGTCGTGCCGGCTCAGCCTGTGCGAGATATCGCTGCCATTGACGGCTGGGCGTGTCGCGCCCTCGACCTCGTGGGGGCATCAGCCTATTCGCCCTTAGTTTTGCCGGTCGCGCCGATCTGGGTCGAGACGGGTGAGGCCATGCCTGAAGATCGCGACTGTGTGCTGCAGGCCGGCCTCGTCGATTGCAGTGGACCGATGATCCAAGCAGCAGCTGAAGCCGTGCCCGGTCATGGTGTGCGCCGGGCGGGCGAGGATTTGGCGGCGGCCCGCCCGCCAATGCTTGAGGGAAAGGCGATCGGCGTCGCCGACCTGCTGGTCGCCCGCAAAGTGGGGCTGAGCCAGCTTGCCATACGGAGCCCGCGCGTGCGCGTGATCGATGTCGCTGCCGACAGCCACGAGACATTCTCCATGCGGCTCGTGGTCGAGAGCCTGAGTGCCTCGGGCGTTTCGATCGTCGGTATAGAGACCGTAGAGCGCGACGCGGCATCGATCATTGTCGCTCTTGATGGCGAGGCCTGCGATTTTCTGCTCCTGATCGGCGGTACTGGTGACGGCCACGCCGACGTGACCGCCGAGGCTCTGGCGCGGCGCGGGGTGTTGATTGGGCACGGCATTGCCTTACGGCCCGGAGGGACAACGGCAATAGGCCGGCTCGGCAAGACACCGGTGGTCGCATTGGCCGGATCGCCGCACCAAGCCTTCGCCGGGTTCCTTGCGCTTGTCCAGCCAGTCCTGGACCGCCTGTCGGGCAGATCTGAACGGTCCGGCATCATTTTGCCGCTCTCGCGGAAAATCTCATCCGCGGTCGGACTTTACGAGCTCGTTCTGCTCGGGAAGGAACGGGAGATGTGGACGCCGCTCGCCGTCGGCGACTTTTCGCTGGACGCCATGCGGCTTGCCGACGCCTGGCTTGCGGTCCCGGGCGATAGCGAAGGGTATGCCGCCGGTACGCCCGTCTCCGCCTTTCCGCTCCGCAACTTTTGATCGATTGAGCCGCTATGACGAATTCTCCATCATCGGCCCGGCAGAACAGCGGGCAGGAGCAGTTCCTGACGATATTGTCGCGCGAAGCTGCGCTGGCTCGCTTCGAGGCAGCGCTGTTTCCCCGCCCGTTGCCGACCGAGACGCGGACGCTGGCCGACGCGCTCGGGCTGGTTCTTGCCGAGGACGTGGCGGCACCGGTCGACGTGCCGCCCTTCGACCGCTCCAATGTCGATGGCTTCGCGGTACGTGCGGCCGATCTGGCTGCCGCCTCTGAAATCCGTCCCGTTCGGCTTGAGCTGAATGCGGAAGCGATTGCCTGCGGCACCGTTCCGCAACTCCCCGTTCTGACCGGAACCGCCACGCCCATCGCAACCGGCGGGCCGCTGCCGCGTGGCGCGGACGCCATCGTCATGGTGGAGCATACGCATCCGGTGGGGTTGAGTGCCATCGAGGTGGGGCGCGGCATCTCGCCCGGCCAGTTTGTCTCCAATGCAGGATCCGACATGGCGCGAGGAGAGGTCGTGCTGCGCACCGGAACGCAAATCGGCTCGCGCGAAATCGGCATGCTCGCCGCGTGCGGAATCGCACAAGTGGCCGTGGCGCGCAGGCCAAGCGTGGCTGTGCTCTCCACTGGCGATGAACTCGTTCAGCCAGGCGAGCCGCTGCGGGCGGCCGGCATCTATGATGCCAACGGGCCGATCATCGCTGCGGCTGTCACTGAAAATGGCGGCGAAGCGCATTTTCTCGGCGCCTTCCCGGACGACGAGGCAACGCTTGAGACGGCTATGCGCGAGGCGCTCGCCGCCCACGACGTAATGATCCTGTCGGGCGGCACGTCCAAAGGGGCAGGGGATGTCACGCATCGCATTATCGGCCGACTGGGCAAACCCGGCATCATCGCCCACGGCGTGGCGCTGAAGCCCGGAAAGCCGCTTTGCCTGGCGGTGTGCGGGGGCAAGCCGGTCATCGTCCTGCCGGGATTTCCGACCTCGGCCATGTTCACCTTCCATGACATGGTGGTACCCGCCCTGCGGCGCATGGCGGGGCTGCCGCCGCGCGTCGATGCTCAGATCACCGTAAGCCTTCCGTTGCGGGTTCCTTCAGAACTCGGACGGACCGAATTCGCGATGGTCTCCCTTGTGCAAGGGCAGGGAGGATTGACGGCCTATCCGACTGGTAAGGGCTCGGGAGCGATAACATCCTTTACCCAGGCGGATGGCTTCATCCGCATCGAGGCCCTGGCCGATCACGTGCCTGCCGGTGCCGACGTAGCGGTGACGCTGTTCACGCCGCGGGTCCGCGTTCCCGACCTCGTCGTCATCGGCAGTCATTGTGTCGGCCTCGATCTGGTCGTTGGCGAACTTTCGCGTCGCGGGATTTCGGTGCGCTCGCTGTCTGTGGGAAGCCTGGGCGGTCTTGCGGCGGCCAAGCGCGGCGAGTGCGATCTCGCTCCCATCCATCTCTTCGACCCGAAGACGCGGAACTACAACGCGCCCTTCCTCGGTGACGGTCTCGAACTCGTGCCAGGCTGGCGGCGCATGCAAGGTTTGGTGTTCCGCCGAGGGGACGAGCGCTTCGAGGGCCTCGGCGCGGAGGACGCGGTCCGTGCCGCGCTCGCCGACCCCGATTGCATGATGGTCAACCGCAACCAAGGCTCGGGAACGCGTATCCTGATCGACCAACTCCTCGGCGCGGAACGCCCGGACGGCTACTGGAACCAGCCGCGCACACACAATGCCGTGGCCGCGGCGGTAGCGCAGAAGCGCGCTGACTGGGGCGTCACCATCGCGCCGGTCGCGCGTGCGGCCGGGCTCGGTCTTATCCCGTTGACCGAAGAGCACTACGACTTCGCGCTGGTTTGCGCGCGAAAGGATCGGCCCGCGGTGCACGCGTTCCTCGAAGTCCTCCAGGCCGACGAGGTGCATTCGGCGCTGGAGCGCGCGGGGTTCAGCCGGCCGGGTTAGCGGCAAGCAACGCGGCCAGCCGCTCGGCTTCGGCGAGGTCATCGACTGTGTTGGCGTTGAAGAACGGGTCCACCGGCTCTACCGGCCAGGATACGGTGGCAAGGCCGTAGCGACTGGTCCACCGGTCGATCTTGCGCAGGCCCTCGTTGGTCAACGCATGCCGCAATTCGTCCCGCAGGGCGACTTTCCAGAGCCCGATGACCGGATGCGCCTGACCGCCGGACGCCGCCACCGCCAAATCCGCCCCCTCGGTCATGCGCGCCCGCTGGAGGCGTGCAACGAGGTCGCGCGGCAGGAAAGGACAATCACCGGCGGCGCTGACCACCCACTCGACGTCGGGCCTGTTGTCCGCCGTCCAATCGAGCGCGGCGAGCATGCCGGCGAGCGGCCCAGGATAATCCTCGATCGTGTCGGCAACGACTGGCAGGCCAAAACGGGCAAAGCGAACGGGGTCGCCATTGGCATTAAGCACGAGCCCGTCGCATTGAGGTCCTAGCCGTTCGATGACATGCTCGAGCATCGTGCGTCCGCCGATCACGCGCGTCGGCTTGTCCCCGCCGCCCATGCGCCGACCCAGACCGCCGGCGAGCACGACGCCCAGCGTCATGGGCCGCTCAGTCGTCATGCTCGGCACCCTTGCGGCGGTGGCGCGGCGCTTCCTCATCGACCGAAGCGATATCCTGGTCGAAGACGATCCGCTCCTGGCCCGAAAGTGCGGTGAAGCGCTTGCCGCGCGCCCGGCCGACCAGCGTCAGCCCCACTTGGCGGGCCAGCGCCACACCCCAGGCGGTGAAGCCGGAACGCGAAACCAGGATGGGAATGCCCATCCGAACCGTCTTGATCGTCATCTCGGAGGTCAGCCGCCCGGTCGTGTACATGATCTTGTCCCCCGGATCGATGGCGTGGCGGTACATCCAGCCGGCGATCTTGTCGACAGCGTTATGGCGGCCGACGTCTTCCATATAGCAGATTGGCGTGCCCTTCCTGCAAAGGACGCAGCCATGGATCGCGCCTGCCTCCAGATAGAGCGACGGCGTGGTGTTGATTTTGTGCGTCAGCTCGTAGAGCCAGGAGGTGCGAAGCTCAGCGGGCGGGAGCGTGATGTCCTCGATCGCCTCCAGCACGTCGCCAAAGGCAGTGCCTTGGGCGCAACCCGAAGTCTGCGTTCGCTTTCTGAGCTTCTGCTCGTAGTCGGTGTTGCGCTCGGTGCGAACGACCACGACCTGGAGGTCCTCGTCATACTCGACGTCCGTCACCACATCGGTGGGCAGAAGCATGTTCTGGTTCAGCAGATAGCCGAGCGCAAGATATTCAGGATAGTCGTTGACCGTCATCATCGTGACGATCTCCTGAGCGTTGAGATAGAGCGTCAGGGCACGTTCGATCGGTACGCGGACCTCTACCGCCGCGCCTGTATGGTCGATGCCCGCAACCAGCTCCGTCAGCCGTTGGTCTTGCGGATCGGGTGTGATGATAGCGTGTTCCGGTTGGCGTAGCATCAAAGGCATGGCAGTCTCCTGACGTCGTATTCTGGCTCGCGCCTGCGCTAGCTTGCCGTATCTTACAGGCTGTTCAACCGAAGCTGATTAAAAAAAGCCGGATTGATGCGATTACGAAGAAGCCGACACGCTCGTAGAGTGGGAATATAAATGGCGCAAATCTCGGATGACTGCTTCGCTTTCGGCGGACAGATGCGGCCCATCGACGAGACTGCCGCGCTGATCGCCTCGAAACTCAGCGCCGTACAGGAGGTCGAGACGGTCCCGCTCTTGCTGGCGGATGGGCGCGTCCTGGCAAAAAAGATGGTGGCATCGCTGCCGCTGCCGCCCTTCACGAATTCCGCGGTCGACGGCTACGCCGTGCGAGGGGCAGATCTGCCGCAGACCGTCGAGACGGCATTCGCCGTTGCCGGGAGGGTTCAGGCCGGCATGGCGGCGAATGAACCTGTGCCGCCGGGCCAGACGGTACGCATCTTCACTGGCGCTCCAATGCCCGACGGGGTCGACACGGTGTTCATGCAGGAAGACGTGAGCATCGACGGCTCCGGCAGGATCCTTCTCCCGCCCGGCCTGAAAAAGGGTGCCAATGTACGCCCTGCGGGTGAAGATGTCGCATTGGGCGAGGCCGTCCTCCCGGCGGGCCACCGGATGCGGCCGCAAGATATCGCGCTCGCCGCCGCATTGGGGTTCACCGAACTCCAGGTAAGGCGCAGGATACGCGTCGCAGTGTTCTCGACCGGGGACGAAATCGTCGCGCCGGGAGACATGCGCGGACCGGCGCAGCTTTTCGACTCCAACCGTTTCATGCTGACGGCGATGCTCGCTCGACTCTGCTGCGACATCACCGATCTCGGTATCCTCGTGGATGACAGCAGACTGATCGCTGAAAAGCTGAGCGAAGCGGCATTGAGCCATGACCTGATCCTGACTTCGGGCGGTGTGTCGACGGGCGAGGCAGATTGCGTGAAGGCCGCCGTCGAGAGTGCCGGAACCCTGGTGTTCTGGCGCGTCGCGATCAAGCCTGGCCGGCCGGTCGCCATGGGGGTGATCGATGGAACCCCGCTGATCGGACTTCCTGGCAATCCGGTGGCGAGCTTCGTCACCTTCGCGCATATTGCCCGCCCGGCAATCCTCGCCCTTGCGGGGGCCCTCCAGCCACCGCCGACCCCGATCGCTATGCGGGCCGCCTTTTCCTATAGCAAAAAGCAGGGACGGCGGGAGTATGTGCGAGCAAGCGTACGCGCGGCCGAGGATGGATGCTACGAAGCGACGAAGTTTCCCAGGGAAGGCGCAGGACTGTTGTCATCCCTGGTCGCGACCGACGGTCTCGTCGAGTTGGGAGAGGAGATAGTCCGTGTCGAGCCAGGTCACACGGTCCAGTTCCTCCCCTATTCCAGTCTTATGTGAGCGCCGTCGGATCGCGTCCTCGAAACGAGAGCCGCAACCCAGGCTCGATTGACGCGGCCAGGTCCCGTCGGGCATCATGCCGACCATGGTAACCACGACGAAGTTGGATCTGACCGGGCTTAAGTGCCCTTTGCCAGCACTGAAGACTCGTAAGGCGCTGAAAGCCTTGAAGCCAGGCGAGCGGCTCGAGGTTCACTGCACGGACCCGCTGGCGGTCATCGATATCCCCAATCTGCTCAACGAGATGGGCGAGCGACTTGAAGCGACGGAACGCGACGGCGATCGCGTCGTGTTCATGATCGAAAAGACGCAGCCCGCGACGATGTGACGAGTTGCACCCCGTCGGCGGCGGCCCCAAGATTTGCGAGGCAATGCTTGCGCTGGTCGTGCAGGGGACATGTCGTGCCTCATAGTCGACATCCTGGTCCGCGGGGTATCGTTAAGAGGTAAGGGCGTTTCACTCGGGGAGGTGAGCACATGACGATCCAGGAACGACGGCCGCGTGATCGCGGACCAAAGGGCAGGCCGCTGGATGACGCCGCGCTCGCCGAGGTCCAGGCGCTCCTGGGCGCGCGCCAGCGACGGCGCGACTTGCTGATCGAATTCCTTCATCTGATCCAGGACCGATATGGCTGCCTGTCGGCGCGGCATTTGCGGGCGCTGGCGCAAGACATGCGCTTGTCGCAGGCCGAGGTCTACGAGGTGGCGACCTTCTACGACCATTTCGACGTTGTGAAGGAAGGCGAGACGCCGCCTGCGCCGTTGACAATCCGCGTGTGCGATTCAGTGAGTTGCATGCTGGCGGGCGCCGACACGCTCCTGGCTGAATTGCAAGCGGGCGCCGATCCAGCGGCGATCAGGGTCATGCGCGCGCCCTGCATGGGCCGTTGCGCTGGCGCGCCTGCCGCGCGTATCGGTGATCGCGAGGTCGACCAGGCAACCGCCGAGGGCCTGGGGCGCATGGCCGCGGCAGCGGAGACCGGTGTGAACGTGCCCGATTATGTCGGGCTGGAGGCGTATCGGCAGGCGGGCGGCTACCAGCTTTTGCAGCGGGTACGGATTGGGGCGCTGACCACGGACGAGCTCATCGCCACCGTGGGCGATGCGGGCTTGAGGGGTCTGGGCGGTGCGGGTTTTCCCGCTGGCAAGAAGTGGCAGTTCGTGCGCTCCTATCCGGGCCCGCGTCTGATGTCGATCAATGGCGACGAGGGTGAGCCCGGCACCTTCAAGGACCGCATCTATCTCGAGCGAGATCCGCACCGTGCCTTTGAGGGTGCATTGATCGCGGCGCACGCCGTCGAGGCGGAACGGATCTATCTTTACATGCGTGACGAATACCCTGCGGTGCTCGCCATTCTTCGTCAGGAGATCGCCGCGCTCGAGGCCACCGGCATCGTCAAGCCGGGCTTCATCGAGCTCCGCCGCGGCGCTGGCGCGTATATCTGCGGCGAGGAGAGTGCGATGCTGGAAAGCATCGAGGGCAAGCGCGGCATGCCGCGCCACCGCCCCCCCTACATCGCCGAGGTCGGCCTGTTTGGACGGCCGACCCTCAACCATAATGTCGAGACGCTCTGGTGGATCCGCGACATCGTCGAAAAGGGCGCGCAATGGTTCGCTGCGCAGGGCAGGCCCGGCCACCCCGGCATCCGCTCATGGTCCGTATCCGGCCGGGTGAAAAATCCCGGCGTCAAGCTGGCGCCGGCCGGCGTCACGGTACGCGAATTGATCGACGACTATTGCGGCGGTATGGCGGACGGTCATGAGTTCAAGGCCTATTTGCCGGGTGGCGCCTCAGGCGGCATCCTGCCAGCAGCACTGGGGGACATTCCGCTCGATTTCGGCGGCGATCTGGCCAAGCAGGGCGCCTTCGTCGGCTCCCATGCTATAGTCGTGTTCTCGCGGGCCGACAATATAAAGCAGGTCACGCTCAACCTCATGAAATTCTTCAAACATGAGAGCTGCGGGAAGTGCACGCCTTGTCGCGAGGGAACCGAAAAGTTGGTGGCTATCTTGCAGGAGCAGGGCCCGATGCCGGAAGATAAGATTCGCGACCTCGAAGCCGTGATGCGCGATTCGTCGATCTGCGGCCTGGGCCAGGCGGCGCCCAATCCGATCAACCATCTGCTGACGCATTTCCGGAGTGACCTCTGATGGCCGAGAGCGTGGTATTCACCCTCAATGGGCAAACCGTGAGCGCCGCCCCTGGCGAGACTATCTGGGATGTCGCCAAGCGCCAGGGAACAAAGATTCCGCACCTGTGCCATGTCGACATGCCGGGCTATCGTCCCGACGGCAATTGCCGCGCCTGCATGGTCGACATCGAAGGCGAGCGCGTGCTGGCTGCCTCCTGCGTTCGCCAGCCTTCCGCCGGCATGGTCGTGAAAACCGATACCGAACGCGCCCGCAAATCGCGCGAGATGGTATTCGAGCTCCTCGCAAGCAACATGCGACCGGCGAGCGACGGTCCAGACAACCAGTCGGCATTCTGGCAATGGGCCGGTTCGATGGGGATTTCGGGCAGCCGATACCGTTCCAAGTTCACCGAGGAGGGGCTAGCGCCAGAATTCGACATCACCAATCCGGCCATTGCCGTCAATCTCGACGCCTGCATCACCTGCGGCGCTTGCGTGCGCGCCTGCCGCGAGGTGCAGGTCAACGACGTGATCGGCATGGCCGAGCGCGGCAATCACTCGATTCCTGTCTTCGATATGCACGATCCGATGGGCCTGTCGACCTGCGTCACCTGTGGCGAATGCGTCCAGGCTTGCCCGACTGGTGCGCTTTACGAGAAATCGCTGATGGACGAGACCGGCAAGACGCGTGTCGTCCAGGCGTTCGACAAGGTCGTCGATACGGTTTGCCCGTTTTGCGGCGTTGGCTGCCAGACGCAGGTCGCTGTCAAGGACAATAAAATCGTCCAGGTTGACGGCCGTAACGGTCCGGCGAACGAGAACCGGCTCTGCGTCAAGGGGCGCTTTGGCTTCGACTATGTGATGTCGCCCGAACGGCTGACGAAGCCGCTGATCCGTCGCGACGACGCGCCGAAGGCCGGCGACATTGATCTGCGCAGTGTCGACCCGCTGACAGTGTTCCGCGAGGCCAGTTGGGAAGAGGCGCTGGAGCGCGCTGCCAGCGGGCTGAAACGCATCCGCGACCAGCATGGTGGCAAGGCGCTGGCTGGCTTCGGCTCGGCAAAGGGGTCGAATGAGGAGGCCTATCTCTTCCAGAAATTCGTCCGGCAGGGTTTCGGCACCAACAATATCGACCACTGCACCCGGCTCTGCCACGCCTCTTCCGTGGCCGCTCTGATGGAGGGCGTTGGCTCTGGCGCGGTCTCGGCGCCTTTCATGGACGCCATGAAGGCCGAATGCGTGATCATCATCGGGGCGCGGCCGGCGACAAACCATCCAGTGGCCGCCACCTATTTCAAGCAAGCGGCAAAGCGCGGCACCAAGCTGATCGTGATGGATCCGCGCGGCCAGGAACTGATGCGCCACGCCAGCTATGCGCTGCGCTTCAAGCCGGGCAGCGACGTGGCGATGCTCAACGCGCTGCTGCACGTCATCATAGAAGAGAGGCTCTATGACGAGCAGTACATCCAGGCCAATGTCTCCGGCTTCGAGGCATTGAAGGCCAAGGTGAAGGATTTTTCGCCCGAGGCGATGGCTCCCGTCTGCGGCATCGAGGCCGGTGTACTGCGCGAGGTGGCGCGCACCTATGCCAAGGCGGAGCGCTCGATGATTTTTTGGGGCATGGGCATTTCGCAGCACACCCACGGCACGGACAATTCGCGCTGCCTGATCGCGCTGGCGCTGATCACGGGGCATGTCGGGCGCGCCGGCACAGGCCTGCATCCGCTGCGCGGCCAGAACAATGTCCAGGGCGCCTCGGACGCGGGCCTCATCCCGATGTATTTCCCCGACTACAAATCGGTGGAGAATGCCGATATCCGCGGCCAGTACGAGAATTTCTGGGGCCAGACGCTCGACCCCAAACGCGGCTTGACCGTCGTCGAGATCGTCGACGCGATCCATGACGGCGAGATCCGGGGCATGTACATCATGGGCGAGAACCCGGCCATGTCCGATCCGGACCAGAGCCATGCGCGCGCCGCACTCGCCAAGCTAGAGCATCTGGTTGTTCAGGACATCTTCCTGACCGAAACAGCGTGGCATGCCGACGTGGTGCTCCCTGCCTCCGCGCATGCTGAGAAGCTCGGCACTTACACCAATACCAATCGGCAGGTGCAGATCGGCCGGCCGGCCGTCAACCTGCCGGGCGAGGCGCGGCAGGATCTCGATCTCATCATCGAGCTTGCCAGACGCATGGGGCTGGACTGGAACTACAGGCACGTTTCGGACGTCTTCGGCGAAATGGCGCAAGTAATGCCGTCGCTGAAGCACATTTCCTGGGAGCGCATCGAACGCGAGGAGTCCGTCGTCTATCCTGCCGATGGTCCTGATGTTCCTGGCAACGAGATCGTCTTCACCACCGGGTTTCCGACCGCGGATGGCCGCGGGCGCATCGTGCCCGCCGACCTCCTGCCTCCCGACGAGGTGCCCGACGACGAATATCCTCTGGTGCTAACCACTGGTCGCTTGCTGGAGCACTGGCACACGGGCGCCATGACGCGCCGCGCCGGGGTGCTCAACGCGATCGAGCCCTACGGCATTGCCGCGATGAATCCCTACGAGATCAAGCGCCGCGGGCTGGCGCAGGGAGACGTGATCAACGTGGAGACGCGGCGCGGCATTGTCGAAGCCATTCTGCGGGCCGATCGAGAGGTCGCCGATGGCATGGTGTTCATGCCGTTCTGCTTTAACGAGAGCCCGGCCAACATGCTTACCAATCCTATGCTCGATCCTTACGGCAAGATCCCCGAGTTCAAATATTGTGCCGCGCGGATCGTGCCGGCATCGAGATCGGTCGAAGCTGCCGAATGACGTTTGGAAACTGCCCGCGGAGGTGGTGTTGGGCGATGGCTGACTTGAGGAAGTCCATTGTCCGACGGCCGCCGGAATAGTCGGGCAGGCCGTCGCGAAGGCTCGCGACAGGTGGGAGGGGCTCTGTCGGCGGCCAGATGTCAGCCATAGTTGTGCGGAACGCCTTCAACTCGGCGTTTTTCTCGCGAGGTTTGATTTGGCTGAAGGCGACGCGAGATGCGATCACCGGCCGACCAGCAGCAGCCTTCCGACGAGTGCTGCTGTTAGAGTATATCGTTAGGATAGATGCCCCAAAGGCGGGTTTGCCTGACGAAGCCTGCCAGCGAATTGACCGCGACCCTGCACCATTGGCCGTCGCAGCGCACCAGTTCGACAATTACTTCCGGCGCCAGCCATGCGGTGACGAGGCTGGAAACCGAAGGCTTCCCGCGCAGCGCGATCTTGTCCTTGCTCCATGGGGCGGTTACAGCGGTCCTTCGCCCCGAAAGAAGCGGACCGAAGACCCAGCCGGATGTTCCCTGCCAATCTCGCACGCGCCGCCAATTTCCATATTCCTGGTAGATTTCAAGCGGAATCCTGGGCCGGACATAAACCCATTCGACGTCATATTGGGTGCCCGGTCCGACCCGCATATTCACAGGAGAACTCTTCAACGACGCGAAGCGGGGCAAGGCAATCCCGTTGACAGCAGCTTGAGGGCCGGCCTTTGTGACAGTTGCAACACATAGTGCAGCGATGAGGCAACAACGAAGGACGCTACCCGTGACGAAAAAGCCGCAACCGGTGTCTTGATAAGTCGACGAGACGACGTTGCTCCGAGGCGCACAACCGCGGCGTCTCACAGCGAAGCCCCATGCGAAGGATTGAAGAGGGCTCGAGGACATCTTTCGATATTGCCGCGTGGTCCTGGTGAGACAACGTCGGGAGAGGCGAGTTGCAGCGTGCGCATGGGCGTTCGATCCCACCTACCGAGTGAGCGCGTAGCAATCGATTTTTTTGAGCGCCAGTCGCCCGCAAGCGCGCCACGCTTCCGACTTGTTATCGAAGCCGGCATATCGGGCGCGGTAGTACACATCGCCATCTTTTTCGAAGGCCTCTGTAAAAGCAGAAGTGTTCGAAAGCAGTTTTGGCGCTTTGCGAGCCGCGAGTGAAAGGATTTCACGAGCTGCGGCCTTGCTTGGCATCGATCCAATCTGGATGATCCATTGACCTTCTTGGGTGGAAGCGGTGCTGATCGGATCGATGGCATCGGCAGACAGGGCCTGCTCCCTGGGCACATCGCCCATCGCCTCGGCGGCGATAGCGGCTCGGGAATCGGCCACCTGAGCCGGCTTCCACGTCGGAGTGGGCACCGATGCGTTCGAAACCGCGGAGGCGACCAATGCGCTTTCTCCGCCACGATCGATCCTGAACCGGTCCGGACCGTTGGAAGCCTTAGCCAGATAGCGGCTGATGAGACGCTTCATGCGTGCATCTCGGCTCCTGACCGTATGTCCGCCCATCACCACCGCGACGATGCTGCGGCCCTGCGCCTCGACGGAAGAAACCAGGTTGAAGCCCGAGGCATTCGTGTATCCCGTTTTGATCCCATCCACGCCCTTCACCCGGCCGAGCAGATGGTTGTGATTGCCGAAGCGCCGACCTTTGTATTTGAAGGATCGGGTGTTGAAGTAGGAATAATAGCCAGGGTGATGATCCCTGAGCGCCAGGCCAAGGCGTGCCATGTCGCGCGCCGTGGTCTTCTGGGCTGTGTCGGGCAGTCCGTTGGCGTTTCTGAACGTGGTGGAGGTCATTCCTAACTGTCGTGCTTTTTGCGTCATGAGACGTGCGAAGCCGGCCTCCGACCCGCCGAGGAACTCGCCAATGGCCGTCGCGGCATCGTTGGCGGACTTCGTTACCAGGGCCAATATGACCTGTTCGACGGTGATCGTTTGACCCTGCTTCAGTCCGAGCTTGGAGGGCGCCTCGTTGGCAGCATTGGCCGATACCGGTATTGCCGTGCCTTTCGAGATCCTGCCGCTCTCGAGGGCGTCGAAGATGAGGTAGAGCGTCATCATCTTGGTGAGAGATGCTGGATAGCGCGGAACGTCCGCATGATCCCTGTAGAGGGTCTTGCCGGTCTTGGCATCGATGACAATGGCTGAAAATCTGGAATTGGCCTGCACGGCGGAAGCAGAGGCGGCGCAAAACACGATGACGACCGAGATCCTCAAGGCGAATTTCAACAATGACGCCGGCAAGGCGACAAGCTTCTCCAATACCAGATACATTCGCCCGCCCGTCGCCGCTCCGTGTAAAATGTGGCCGGGCGATCCGGCCATCGGATCACGAAGCTAGGCAGGCACCGTTACCAATTGGTTATCGCATTCTTAACGAGAGGCCTCAAATTGTCTCGGCTCTATCCCTCGATTCTGCACCAGATAAGGTCGGTCGCCGTGACGGTTCGCGGAACTTGACGCCGCACGGCTCGAGGCGCGCATCGATTGCGGCGCCGACTACCAGGATGCTTCCGCGGAAGACAAGCCGATCTTGCTAGAAGATTCTATTCTACATCCTCACGTCCGTACCCTAAGCGCTTGCTCCAGCCTGTCGGCGATCTGTGTGACGAGATAGGCAATCACCATGTAGATCACGACGGCAATTACGAAGGCTTCGAGATAGTAGAAATTCAACGCGGCGGTCAGCTGTGACTGCGCGAAGATATCGACAACTTCGATGGCGAATCCGAGTGAAAGCGCCTTCATGATAACCATCATCGAGGTTGTCAGATCGGGAATTGCTGTCAGGGCGACCTGGGGAAATAGCACCCGTCGAAACAGTTGCCCCCTTGTATAGCCAAGCGAATAGGCTGCGTCTGCCTGACCGGTGTCAAAGGCGTTGAGGGCTCCCTTGATAATCTCGGCCTGGAACGCGGCGACACAGCCGGTCACCGCAATGACAAGGATAACCCAATTGGGCGTTTGGTGGGCGTTGAAGTCTATGCCAACCAATGAAAACAGAAACTGAAGCGCGGGGGGAAGACCGAAATAGGCGAGGAAGATCACGATCACCATCGGAACGCCCTTGAAGACGACCTTGTAGGCCATGACGAGCTCTCGCAGTGCGGGAATCCGTCTATATTCCACAAGCGCAAACAGGCTGCCGACCATCGTCGAGAGCACGAAGATCGTGAGGGCCATTGCAAGCGTTACGGGTACGGCGCCCAGAATTTCCCGCGAGTCCTGGAGCAGGATATCGGTCTCAAACATGGTCAAATACCCTTGTTAGGTCACACGCTCGCGATCAGTGTGTTCTTGATCTGAGCAGATGTCGTAGCCTCCGGTGCCTGCATCGGGGAACGAAGCTCGAAGAAGCGGACGATGAGCCATGCGATCAGGCACATCACCGAATAGATGACCGCCAGCACGAGATAGGTTTCGAACTGGTACTGATTATAGTCGCGCTCCATGATCAAATGCGCGGTCGCCATGACATCCGCCGCCCCGATGTACATCACCAGCGCAACGTTATGGATCAGGTAGATGACGGAGTTCCCGTAGCCCGGCAATGCGAAGTGCACTGCTTGTGGCCCGATGACGCGCGTGATTTTCTGGCGAAAGGTATATCCAAGACTGTCTGCCGCATCATGCTGGCCGCGATCGACGGCCAGATATGCAGGTCGCAGGACTTCTGACAGGTAGCCGCCGTGATAAAAGCTCAATGCCACCATCGCAGCGATCGTCGGCGAGAAAAAATCTTCGGAGCCGAACAGGATTACCAGCAAGGGAAGCCCGTAAAACGCAACGAACAATTGGAGGACGACGGGAACACTCCGGGCATAGGATACGTAGAGATCCGCCAGGTGACTGATCACTGGCACCCTGCGGACCCGGAGTGTTGTCGCAAGGAGAGCTAGGCAGAACCCAGCAATGAGGGCCGTAAAAGTGATGGCCAGCGTCAGCGGCAACGCCGAGAGCAACTCGGGAATCATAGCAGAAACGTCCACTTGGAACACTCCTTCTTGCAGTTCTGCCTCAACGCCGGCTATCCAGATGCAGCTGAGGACGCCTTGTTACTTCATGTATTTCACGATGTCCTCGCCGAACCACTTCTGCGAGAGCTTGTCGATCGTGCCGTCGTCCTTCAGTTCCTTGAGCACCTTGTTGACGTCCTCGGCCAGGATCTTGTTTTCCGCTGACCGGTGAATCAGCATGTACGTGTTGTTGCTGTAGACCGGATCGGATGCGACGATATCGAGCTTCTTGTTGTCGATGACCGCCTGCTCACCGAGGTTAGACGGTAGAACCAATGCGTCGAACTTGCCGTTCTGAACTTCATCCAGGCGGTTCGGGTAGGGGATCCCGGCGCTCGATGCCGTGACGTCGAGCTTATATTGCGGATTCTCTTTCTGCCAGTTCATGATGAACTTGTAGGTTCCGCCACCTGCCGTGGTCGGAACGATCCTCTTGCCGACCAGGTCCTTCATTTCCTTTATGCCGCTGTCTTTCTTGCTGTAGATTTTCATCAGACTGGCGCCCATCGGGTTCTCTGGAATGATGAATTGCTTCTCTCGCTCGGGCGACTTGTAGTAGCCACCTACGGCGATGTCGTACTTCCCGGTGGCAAGGCCGGTTTCCTGGGCGATGTCAGAGACACCTTCCATTTCGAACTTGTACTGCGGCAGCTTCGCATTGATCGCCCTCAGAAGATCGGGCTCATAGCCTTGCGGTTCGACGCCGATCGCGCCCCAGGCCAGCGGCTTGGATTCGGCAGACGTCGCGATCTTGACCGTCCGGACGGCCTGACCATAGCTGATCCCAGCGGTTGCGAGGGTAATTGCGATGCCACCAGCGACGGCCAGGACATAGCGGCGGGAAAAACCGGATGTGATTGCAGACATTTCTTGGGTTCCCTACTTGTTGAGCTATTGAAAAGCGAGTTCTGACTGCAGGAATTGAGCCAGTCGTGGACTGGAAGGCGCGTCGAAGATTTCAGCCGGACTGCCGTCGGCGGCAACCACGCCACGGTCCATAAAGACGATCCGGTTCGAGATGTTCTTTGCGAATTGCATCTCGTGGGTCACAAGCAGCGACGTGATCCCTGACGACGTGACATCCTTGATCACCTTCAAAACTTCACCGACAAGTTCAGGGTCCAGCGATGACGTAGGCTCATCGAAGAGGATGACGTCAGGACGCACCGCCAGCGCGCGTGCGATGCCGGTGCGCTGGAGCTGGCCGCCCGAGAGCTGGGATGGATAGCTGTCTCGCTTCGACGAGAGACCGACCCGATCGAGCTCTCTGAGCGCGATTTCCCGCGCCTCTTCCCTGGATTTGCGCTGCACCACAACGAGCGGATCCATCACGTTCTGGAGGACCGTCATGTTCTTGAAGACGTTGAACTGCTGAAAGACCATCGCCGTCCTCAACCGGATCGCCTGGACAGCGGCCTTGTCGGAACGCTGGTAGTCCATCCGAATCTGATCGAACGCGATGGTTCCTGACGACGGCTTGGCCAGGTAGTTGATGCATTTCAGCAGCGTGGTCTTGCCGGTGCCACTGGGGCCGATGATCGACACCACGTCACCCCGCTTTACCGAGAGATTGACGCCGTTCAGGACCTGCGTGCTTCCGTAAGACAGCTTTATATCTTTGAGTTCAAGCATTGCTGGTTGGCCCTTCGGAAAGTGTGGGACGGACTGGCTTGACCGGATGCAACGTCATCACCCGCTCTCCGCATGGCCCAGGACGTGCATCAGCCGGTTTGCCCAGCCGAAGATCGCTATGGCGTGGACGAGGTCGATGATCTCGGCATCATTCATGCCGACTGATCGCAGCGAGGCGACGTCGTCTGCCGTCGCTTCCGACGGCGCCGCCGACAGGCGGCGGGCAAAGTTGTAGACTGCCGCATCGCGCGACCCAAGCTTTTCAGGTTTGTCGAGATACAGCGCCGTGACCACTTCATCGCTCTTGGTCAGCTCTGCATGCCGGCGGGCGTGAACGACGGCACAGAATTTGCAGCCATTGACGATCGAGGCACCCAGTGCGCCAAGCTCGCGGTCGGGACGGGCAAGCCCGCCCTCGACGTACATGATCGCGTTGAACAACACCGTGCGGGCAAGATAGCTCTCGGGATCATGCACAAGGGTGCGCACATATTCCGAAACTTTCTTGGCCGACGGCGTAACCTTCATTGCTTCGAGCTGTTCCGGCGTTGCCTCCGATAGCTCGACCGGTGCGATATAGGGATGCCAATTCAGCGGCTTCAGGCGCACCGAGGAAATCATGCCCGCCTCATCAATCGCAAGCCGGTCGCGACCCGGGTCTGGAAGTTGATGAAGGCAATCAATTCGGAGAGTGCAACAATCTGGGGGTTGTCCAATCCGGCTTGGGCGAGCAGGGCAATGTGGCTCGCCTCCGCCTTTTTCGGCGTCAGGGTGATCAGGTCAACATGTCGGGCGATGGTCGCCAGGGGTTCATTCAAACCCCTTTCCCCCCAGGCCAAGGACAGAAGCTGCTCCGTGGGACCAAGCTGAGCCAGTTGTACATCATATTCGGCCATCAGGACGGGATCGGCGTTCAGAGCTGCCATGCGACGGGCCAGAGCGACCCGCAAATTCGGTGCCAGCCCCTGATCGTTTGCCGGCTGCAGGACGGAGAGGCGACATTCCTCGGCCCCTCGCACAAATTCGGGCCGAAACCGCCGTGCAGCGAAAAGGGCATCGTCCGGTGAAAGACCTGCAGCCTTGTCCATTGCGTCGATCACAGTGCGGCCTCCTTATGCAACAAGGGTGTTGAATCGACCCATTCGTCGCCCAGAAGTTCCGGGGTGTCATAGGCGATCAGATTGGCGAAGTGGGTTTCGACGTCTTCGGCGAACAGCGACGCGGCAATGCCGCGGACCAGACGGTCGGCACCGGCGCTGACGGCCGGGATATCGCCGGAGACCTTACCATGGGTCAGCATGGCGGCGTCGTTGAAGCAGTGGACATGCGCCAGCATCGGGCAGGAACCGGGGACGCGCTCGCGGAATTCGAAGGCGGGGCCGAGATCCGGTGCCTCCAACATGCCTGCGCGCGGCGGCCCCATGTCCGGCGTATATCGACCATCCGACCAGGTGCGAATGTGTGGGGCGAGGGCAGCGAATTCCGGGCGACCACTGAAGTCATTTGAAAAGCCGGTCGCAGCGATCATGAAATCGTAGCGCATCGGTCCTTGCGTGGTTTCGACCAGAAGGCCTCCGGCATCTTCCTTTACCGCGACCACGCCGCAGTCGAGAAAGAAGCGGGCATTCGCATGACGAGACACGCGAAGCGTCGATGAACGCGGCGGCGGCGTCTGGGTCGAGGCGGTGTAGTCGAAGAATCTCCACTTCCAGGCGTCAGGCAAATGATACATGCCGAGGATGACACCCTGGCTGCCGATTCCGGTCAGCTTGTTGATGTGCGGCATTTCCTTGCGCCGGATCAACATGTCGACTGAACCGGCGCCCGCCTCGAGCGCCGTCGCGGCATTGTCCATCGAAGAGGCACCGGCGCCGATAACCGCCACACGCTTGCCCTTCAGTGCATCGAAATCGATATCGTCGGCAGAATGGGCCCAATAGGAGCGATCGATGCCCCTGAGGAAATCGGGCACGGCAAAACCGCCGAGACCGGACCGACCGGTGGCTAGAACGAGACGACGGGTGAGAACCCGGCCGGTTTCCGCGCCCTCGACATCGATCGCAATCAGATCGCCAACGGCTGCAACGCCTGTCATGCGCACGCTGTTGCGCACCGGCAGACCAAGAACGTTCCGATACCAGACCAGGTAGTCCATCCACTGGCCCTTGGGGATTTTGTCCAGCGACCGCCATGCCTCGACGCCCCATTGTGCCGTGAACCAGGCGCGGAATGTCAGCTGCGGCAGGCCGAGCGACGGACCGTGCAGCGTTTTCGGCGACCGGAGCGTTTGCATGCGGGCAAACGTTATCCATGGCCCTTCGAAGCCGGCCGGAGCCGCGTCATAGGCGACGACATTGGTTATCCCCGTCAGCACCAGCTTTGCGGTGGCAGCAAGTCCGCACATGCCGGCGCCGATCACCACGACGTCACGGACCGGCACCCCATCGCGCGAACGCGCGGGGACCCATGGCTTGGCGGGTAGTTCGAGAACATCGAGATCCTGAGCAAGTTGTGCTTCGAGCGCGGCAAGACCTCTCGGGGGGAGCGAACTGGGGGTGTGCTTCATATTCCCGTTCCGTGATTCGTGCCGGAGGCAGGATCGGTCACCAATTGGCCGGCCAGGGTCGGATCGAGTTTCTTGAAGCCAACGATCGACCGTTCAGCCACCGCCTCGACCGCATCCACCAACGCCTGCGCGACTGGACGAAGGGGGCGTTTTTCGGCAGCCACAACACCCCAATAAAAGAGGACGGTTACGTCGATCGGGCGGATGACGACCCCAGGCAAGCCCACGCCATAGGCGGTGAGGGGATCGATGACAGCCGCAACACCAGTCCGGCGTACGATCTGCAACGCGCCATAGGCGGTATTCGTGCGGATTACTGGCCCGGTGTCGATGCCCCTGGCCGCCAACGCCTTGGAGACATGCAACTGGAAACGCAGCGGGTTGAGCAACGTGGCGACGCGGCGGCCGGCAAAAGCGGAAAGCGGTATGACATCTAGTTCGGCCAGCGGATCATCCTCCCGCACGGCAGCAACATCAGGCGCCGAATAGAGCCGCAGGACATCCAGACCGGGCGTATCGAGCGGCAGGCTTGAAAACCCGACCTCGGCACGTCCGCTGCGCACTTCCTGAGCGACGGTCGAGGGAAGGAACTGCCCGAGATGCGTCTCGTGCGGAAGCTCGGCACCTTGGAGTTCAGCCAAGGCCGTAGGGATCAAGCCGGTGCCGATCGCGGAGGTGGTGACGATCTGCAGGATTCGCCCTCTGCCGGCGGCGATCATCTTGGCCCGCGCTGCGAGTTCGGTGAAGGACATCAGCAGGCGTCGTGCTTCCTCCTCGAACGCGACTCCTTCTTCAGACAACTGCACCCGTCGACCGATCCGATGCAGCAATTCGAAGCCAAGTTCGGCCTCGAGCTCCTGAATGGTGCGCGTCACCGCAGGCTGGGAACGCCCGAGCATGTCAGCCGCCCTGGTGATACTGCCGCTGGCAGCAACCGCAAGGAAGGTCTGAAGGTCCCGGGTTTCCATGTTTCTCCTACATGCGTAATCCGTATGATTGACATCGTCTCATTCGTTTTTGATATATGTCAAGCGGAAACGAATGTTCGTTACGGGCTTTGTGCATATGCCGGCCTCAGCGCCAGAATCCGGGTCGGAGGCGGACAGGGACGTCAGACGCGGCTCCAGCTTGCGAAGCCTCCTGAAGAAAAGAATTCAGGTGACGGCGGCAAGGATTCTCGAACCACAAAGCCTGCGACAGGAGGAATATTATGCGCGTGAGTATTCTGGGCGCCGGAGCAATTGCTTATGGCCTTGCCGCCTATTTGGCAGGATCGGGGCATTCGCCAATGCTTTGGTCACCGTCGGGGCAGCGCACCAAGGGGTTGGCTACCGGCGAATTGTTGAAAGCGACGGGGGACATCGCGGCGACGGTACCGGTGCGCATCGCCAAGGATTGCAAGGATGCCATCGCCAACGCGGACGTGGTGGTGATTGCACTTCCGGCTTACGGCCACAGGATGGTGATGGATGCTGCCGCCCCCCATCTGATCGATGGAATCCCGGTCATCATCAGTTCGCATTGTTCGTTCGGGGCACTGTATCTCTCCAGGCGGTTGGCGGAGCGCAAGGTCAGCTTGCCGATCGTCCTGTGGGGCACAACACTGTTGACCGGGCGGCAACTCGGGCCAACCGAGGTCCATGTCACCACCATTCGCCAGAAGCTTGATGTCGCGACGCT
The DNA here is from genome assembly GCF_006442305.1 of Mesorhizobium sp. B2-3-6. Lineage (NCBI taxonomy): Bacteria > Pseudomonadati > Pseudomonadota > Alphaproteobacteria > Hyphomicrobiales > Phyllobacteriaceae > Mesorhizobium > Mesorhizobium sp. B2-3-6. The sequence continues at coordinate 177,908 of NZ_VFVW01000001.1, forward strand.
GCCTTTCAAAGCTCAGGATGAAGGATACGGATTTTGCACGAGCCTATTTGGTGATCGTTTTGTCAAGCGCGACGGCATGCTTGCGATCGCGCTCAGCAACCTCAATCCGCAAAACCACTTGGGAATTGCCCTCCTCAACCTGACACGCATGGAAAAAGCCGAGCAATGGAGCCAGGGGGGAAACGTCACCCCTGCCGCTGGCCGCCTTATCGAGGCTCTGGATGCCGAACGGCTAGCCATCGCGGCCCATTTTGGTATCGCGGTTCGCACCGTCCAGGAGCATTTTTCATTGTCGTTTCATGTTCCGAAGGGAACCGTTTCGGAGATGAACCAGGAGATGGATCGTCAAGGCCGTGGCGGCTTTGGTCCGACAACAATCGAAAGCCGCTACATTCTCGAGGATGTTCCGTTTGGACTGCTGCCGACCGTATTGTTGGGTAAGATCACCGAGAAACCGGCGACGCTCCACGAGTCTGGAGTTTCGATATTATCGGCGGCTTACGGTCGCGATCTCAAGGGGGATAACGATATTCTTCCCGCGCTCGGCCTCGAGGGAATAGCAAAGGCGGATCTTGAAAACCTTTGCCGCACGGGGTTTTGAGTGCGCCCGCAGCCGATACGGCATGATCACATTTAGGGGCGCCGCGCTACGTCATCGCGTCGGTGCATTTTAACAGTGGTGCGCAGCGTCAGGGCGATGTCGCTGGCGCCGCGATCGCCAGAACCAGCCATGCAACCGTCGAAAGTAGCGTTCGGGACGCTGCGGGGAATCGAGCATCCCGAATTGACAATATCCCCTCCGGGGGGATAGCACTTCAGAATGAAAGAGCGTCCCCACATTCACGAGACCCATCCCGACATCGTCAAACGGCTGAAGCGGGCCGACGGTCATCTGAGGGGCGTTATTGAGATGATCGAAGCAGGCCGGCCTTGCCTTGACATTGCCCAGCAGCTTCATGCGGTCGAAAGGGCTGTTTCCCAGGCCAAGAAGACGCTCATCCAGGATCACCTAAACCACTGCCTGGAAGATGTCGTGGGGCCGCTGCCGCGTGAGCAGCGCCGCTCGATCGATGAATTCAAGGACATCACCAAATACTTGTGAGACACGCTCCATGATGGACGGCATTCGCGGCTGGTTCGGCTTCGGCCCGGCAGCTCAAGGCTTCGGCGGGCATGGCCATGACCATGGCGAGGGCGGACACGGCCACACGCATGGCGTGGTCGATCCCACAATCGCGACGACCACACGCGGCATCTGGGCGATCAAATGGTCGTTCGTGCTGCTAGCCCTCACAGCGGTGCTGCAACTGGTCATCGTATTCCTCTCGGGCAGCGTGGCGCTGCTTGCCGACACCATCCACAATGTCGGCGACGCGGTCACCGCCATCCCGCTGTGGATCGCCTTCATGCTGGCGCGGCGCAAGCCCAGCAAGACCTTCACCTACGGCCTTGGCCGGGTCGAGGACCTGGCCGGCATCATCATCGTCCTGATTATCCTCTTCAGTGCCATCGTCGCCGGCTATGAGGCGATCGACAGGTTGATCCATCCCCAAGCCATCAGCTTCCTCGGCTGGGTTGCCGCCGCCGGCCTCGTCGGTTTCCTGGGCAATGAGGCTGTCGCGGTATTCCGCATCCGCGTCGGCCGCGAGATAAACAGCGCGGCCCTGATCGCCGACGGCTATCACGCCCGCACCGATGGCTTCACCAGCCTTGCGGTGGTGCTTGGCGCGGCCGGCGTCTGGCTAGGCTTCCCGCTCGCGGACCCGATCATCGGCCTTTTGATCACTGTGGCTATCCTCGCCATCGTCTGGCAGTCCTCAAAGGCGGTGCTGACACGCATGCTGGATGGCGTCGAGCCGGGCATCGTCGAGGAAATCCATCATGCGGCTGAACATGTGAGGGGCATCCAACGGGTCGCCCAGGTGCGGGCGCGCTGGATCGGCCACAGGCTGCATGCGGATGTCGCCATCAAGGTGGCCGAGACAGCGAGCGCAAAGGATGTGGTCGGCATCGCGGAGGCTTTGAGAGGGGAGCTGTTCGACCACCTGCCGGCGCTCTCGGAGGCGAACATCCGTCTGGAAGGCGAAGGCGGATCCGTGGCGGGCGGTTCGGCCCACGCCGATCATGCGCCGGAGCCTTTCAAGGTCGTCAGCGACCTGGCAACGGGAACGCTCGAAATCGTCGATACGCCCGCTGGCGAGCGCTTGCGTCTCACCATCGACAGCCATGCCGACGATCTGGGGGCGACCGTGATCATCGACCGGTCCGAAGGTCCCGAGACGCTTTCGCTCGGGCCTGTCGCCGGCAATCACCACCGCCGTGAAAGCAGCGTCGCCCCCGCCGAGCCGCACGAGTTCGAGGCGAGGCTGATCCTGACCTCTAAGGGCAAGCAACAGGTCCTGCCGTTCAAGATGGTTGAGCCGGAAGGCCACCAACACTAGGACGGGGCAGACTTGCGCGACTTGACGCGTTCGCTCAATCGGTGTCGCGTGACGCGGGTCGATGACAGATCTCGCCGCTCACGCAGCTCTGTTCTTCTCAGCAAGGTCCGCCCCCGCTGGAGGTTGCCACAGGTTGGCCAAGTCCGAGCTCATTTAGGGTTGCGCCGCACAACGGTGCAGGAGCAGCACTGCCGGTTTGGCCAGCTAGGCTATTCGCAGACAGCGATCAAAGCCGCGCCTTGGTGCTCCGGGGTGTCGCCAACAACAGGCTGGTCTCGCTGCCGGTGATGCCGGGGATCAGGCGGATGCGCCGCAGCACGGCGTCGAATTCGGTCAGTGTCTGCGTCCCCAGTTCTATCACCAGGTCCCAGCGGCCGTTGGTGGTATGGATCGTCGAAACCTCCGAGAAGCCGCCAAGAGCGCGGATCACACGATCGGCGGCATGCCCTTCGATTTCCACCATCATGATGCCGCGTACACGCTGGTCGACGGCATCGGCTCGCAGGATGACGGTATAACCGATGATCGCGCCGGCTTTTTCAAGGCGCTCTATGCGAAACCTGACCGTTGCCCGCGAGACGCTGACATCCATGGCAAGGTCCGAGATGCTGCGCCGCGCGTCATGCCGCAAAAGCGTGATGAGCTGTTCGTCAAGCTGATCCATGGCTCAGAATGCAATCAAATCATTCCATTTTGATAGCCCATTTCGACAAATTTGCCAATTTGATATGTTCATCCTGCCAGTTATCCGCGCTCCAATGAGGCCTAGAAAACGCGCGGGGAAATACGGATGCATTGTACGATCGTCGGGGCACCGATCCAGGTCGGCTCGGGCCGGATGGGTTGCGAGATGGGGCCTAGTGCGCTGCGTACCGCAGGCCTGGCGGCAGCGCTCACTGAACTCGGGCATACGCTGGCCGACCTTGGCACCGTCGCCTCTGCCGATCTGCGCCCGATCAGCCACGGCAATGCCGCCTTGAAGGCGCTGCCGGAAATCGTCGCATGGACGGCGGCGATTACCGAGGCGGCCTATGCAGCCAGCGCCGGCGCCATGCCGATCTTCCTTGGTGGCGACCACAGCATTTCCGCCGGCACGCTGGCCGGTATCGCCCGCCGGGCGGCGGAAGCCGGCCGCCCGCTGTTCGTGCTGTGGCTCGACGCACATCCTGATTTTCACACGCTCGACACCACGACCAGCGGGAATTTGCATGGCGTGCCGCTGGCTTATGCCAGCGGGCAACCCGGCTTCGAAGGCTACTTCCCCAGCCTGGCGGCTTGCGTGGATCCGGCCCGTATCTGCACACTGGGCATCCGCAGCGTCGATCCGGCGGAGCGCGAAGCGCTACGCAAGGCGGGCGTCACCGTGCACGACATGCGGATGATTGACGAATACGGCATGGCCCCGCTGCTTCGCGCCTTTCTCGAGCGGGTCAGTGCCGAAAACGGCATGCTGCATGTCAGCCTCGATGTCGATTTTCTCGACCCTTCGATCGCGCCTGCCGTCGGCACCACCGTGCCGGGCGGCGCCACCTTCCGCGAGGCTCATCTGGTGATGGAGATGTTGCACGACAGCCATCTCGTCACCAGCCTCGACCTGGTCGAGCTCAATCCCGCACTCGACGAACGCAACCGCACCGCAACCCTTCTCGTGGACCTGACCGCGAGCCTGATGGGCCGGCGGATCATGGACCGTCCCACACGGAGTTATTGAACTGTGACCCCCCATCTCAACATCGTGCCCTTCGTCAGCGTCGATCACATGATGAAGCTGGTTCTTGCCGTCGGCATCGATCGCTTTCTCATCGATCTCGCTGCCTATATCGAAGAGGATTTCCGACGCTGGGAATTGTTCGACAAGACCCCGCGCATCGCTTCGCACAGCATCGACGGCGTCATCGAACTGATGCCTACGAGCGACGGACAGCTCTACGGCTTCAAGTATGTCAACGGTCATCCAAAAAACACGCGCGACGGGCGCCAGACCGTGACGGCGTTCGGCGTGATGGCCGATGTCGGCAATGGCTATCCGATGCTGCTTTCGGAAATGACCATCCTGACCGCGTTGCGCACGGCGGCGACGTCGGCCGTCGCGGCCAAATACCTTGCTCCCAATGCGGCGGACTGCATGGCAATCATCGGCAATGGCGCCCAGTCGGAATTCCAGGCCATCGCCTTCAAGGCCCTGCTCGGCATCGACAGGCTTCGCCTCTATGACATCGATCGGTCGGCATCCTTGAAGTGCGCGAAAAACCTTGCGGGGTTCGGTTTCGACATCGCGATCTGCGCTTCGGCGCAGGAGGCGGTGGAAGGGGCTCACATCATCACGACGGTCACCGCCGACAAACGCTCCGCGACCATCCTGACGGATAACATGGTCGGATCGGGCGTGCACATAAATGCCGTCGGCGGCGATTGCCCCGGCAAGACGGAATTGCATCGCGATATTCTGCTGCGCTCCGACATATTCGTCGAATACCCGCCGCAGTCGCGCATCGAGGGTGAAGTCCAGCAACTCGAGCCGGACCATCCCGTGACGGAGTTGTGGCAAGTGATGACCGGCAAGGCCGCCGGCCGCCGGGATGCCAGCCAGATCACCTTGTTCGATTCCGTCGGCTTTGCGATCGAGGACTTTTCCGCGCTGCGCTACGTCCGCGACCAGCTTCAGCGCACCGGCCTCTACGAGGAGCTCGATCTGCTGGCGGACCCGGATGAGCCACGCGACCTCTTCGGCATGCTGCTGCGCGCCGACAAGGCCGCCCAGATCACGGCCGTATCCAGCTGAGTTTTCGCAGAACCTGCGGCCGAATGTCCGCCTCGCAATAGCTGCGGCGCCGAGCGGCGCGCGGCTCGATATCCTAAAGCGGTTCATCGTTCGATGGAAATGACGAAGCGCTCTATCACTTTTATGCAATTCTCCAGGGAAAGCGCTACACGCTTTTCCGGGAAGACCGCTCTACACTTTTCCTGGAATTGTTTTAGCTCTTCGGGCTCAAGCCCACTTCAAACCACTTCTTCGACATCTGCGCGAGCGTACCGTCAGCGGCCATCTCGCCGAGCGCCTTGTTGAGGATCGCCTGAAGCTCGGGCTCCTGCTTGCGGATGCCCAGGCAAACATTTGACGCCATGATGGCGCCGACGAGACGCGGACCGCTTGTGATCAGCGTGCCGTTGCTCTTTGCCGCGCGGTCCCTCGCGAAGACGACATTGTCGGTCAAGGCAGGCTGTTTCGTGGCTTGCGCGCCATTAGCAAGGCGGCGGGCGCTGGTGTGCGCCAGACGACTTGATAGGCTTCTACTACATTGCTGGCCGTGACACTGAGCCCGGGAAGCGCGATCCAGGCCGGCGGCTGGCGTTCGAGCAGGCCGAGAATTGTGGCAATGCCCGTAGCAACGCCCTGATCGTGAGGCAGTTGCGCGGCGATGCCCTTGATCAGGCCTCCACCAACGAGGTCCGTGGCGACGTCGTTGCCGAGGTCGACTGTCGTCACCGGAATAGCCTTGCCCGCATCGCGGATCGCCGCGACGGCAGCGATTGCCGGCACGTCCCAGACGGCAAACAGTCCGGCGAGCTCCGGATTGGCCTGCAGCAAGTCGGCGGTCGCGGCTCTCGCTTGCGACACGTCGGCAAACTTGCCGCGAACCAGCGTCAGGTCGGGACGTCGAGCAGCCATCCATTTTCGGAAAGCAATCTCGCGCTCATGCGTCGCGAAGAAATCGATGCCATAGGCCAGAACGCCGACCTTTCCGCCCTGTGGTATATGTGGCGCCAGGAGTTCTGCGCCGATCTGACCGAGACCGAAATTGTCGCTGGAAACAACGCTGACGTAATCCTTGCCGGGCAGCATGCCGGTTGGGGCATTGTCGAGCAGCAACAGCTTCTTTCCGGCCGCCGATATTGCACGATGCGCGTCGGCGGCACGGTTGCTGCCGATTGGAATGGAGACCACCGCATCCACGGCTTCGCCGGCCAGCCGTTTCAGTTCCGAAATTTGCCGCTCGATGTCGAAGCCGCAGTCGACGACCTCGACCACCGCCGCTCCGTAGCGGCCAAGCGTGGTGACGATCCCGGCCAATTCCTCCTTAGCCCAGTCGCTCTTGGTGGTGTGGAGAACGATGGCGACCGAGAAGCGCCGGTTGCGGGCGAGATCGGCGTCGGCATTCGACAACCCGACCTGGTCGGCTGGAACCGCCCGTTCGCCATGCGGCCCAAGGCCGGTGATCGCCATTCCTCAACCCTCCCCAGGTTCACGCGGCCCGGCCGACTTGGCGATGCTATGCAAGCGCTCCTCCCGGTGGCCGTGGCTTTGCCGGGCGAGCGCTGGTTCCGAGTGCGGCCCGCGCGAGAAAATCCTTGAATTCCGGATGCTCACGCGGTGAACCGAGCGTAATCCACCCCTGCAGAAATTTCGCATCGAACAGTGCTTCCGCAACGACTTGGGCGGCGCCGACCAGTCCGGCCGAGCCGCCCATCTGCGAACGGACGATGCGCAGGTCGCGGGTGACGATCGGATGCGACTGGCGATAGACCGCCTCGCGTACGGCTGCCAACAGTATGTCCCCGGTCTGGGCCACGCTGCCGCCGAGTACGATCAATGACGGGTTCAGCAGATTGGCCAATGGCGCCAGTACCTCGCCGACCGCACGGCCGCAACGCCCGAGAAGGTCGATACAGAACGGATCGCCCAATTGGGCGCCGTGGCCAGCGTCGGTGACCGTCACTTCGCCGGCGCGCGCAAGCATCTCGGCCAGATAGGGGCTGCTCCCGCTCTCGGCCGCCTGGCGGGCCTCGCGTCCGAGCGCTTCGCTGCCGGCAACAGCTTCGAGATTTCTGCCCTCGATGAAAGTATGACCGATCATGCCGGCAGCGCCCTGCGCGCCACGGTGCAACGCTCCCTCCGAAACCACGCCGGCGCTGATCGAGCGGCCGAGCTTGACGAAGATCATGTCGGCGAGGCCGCTGCCGGACTTCAGTTCGCCCATCGTCATCGTCTGGACGCCGCTTCGCACCCATACCGGCGCGCCGACAAGCGTGGCCAACTGCTCGACGAAAGGGAATCCATCCCAGTTCTGGAACGCATTCAGCGCCGGCGCGAACAGCCGCTGATCATCGCATTTCTCAACGGCTCCGGGCACCGCCAGCCCGATGCCCCAGATGCTGGCCTCACTGCCATGCTCTTCCAGCATCCAGGCAAACAGCGTTGCTAGCCGCTGGACCACCGGCTCGGGACCTGCGGCCAGTTCCACCGCTTCGTGATGTTCGGCCAGCAGGCGGCCGGACAGGTCTGATACACCGACTGCCAGCGAGGAATGATCGAGCACGGCGGCCAGGATCATGCCAATGCGCGGCCGGAAGCGGACATGGCGTGGTGCGCGTCCGCCGATCGCCGGGCCGAGTTCGCCTTCTTCTATCAGCCCTAGCCGAAGCAGCGTGGCGAGACGATCCGTGACGACGGCGCGCCCCAGTTCCGACTGGTTCTCTAGCTCCTGGCGGGTCGTTGCCGCCTCGGTCCGTATAAGGTTGAGCAGCGTGGCCAGGCTGCCATGCGCGGATTCGCTGGCACGCGGCCGGCCGGCGGCGCGGCGCGGTTGGTCCGACTGTACGGGGTCTGTGGCGCTGCGCTCGTCCATAGTCTTGCCGAGGCTCATCTCCCGATCTCTATCGCTGCCGGCTCAGGGTCATCACGCCGTTAGCCATGGGTACCGTGGCCTCATTTACGGATCAAGCAGGAACTTATGTATTTTACAAACAAAAGTATGCCGACTTTTGCATTTTAATGATTGACGAGCGGCGAAAGGCGGGCATAAGTATCAGCCAGGCTCGGAGGAGGGCTCCTAACGTCGACAGCCCTCGCGAAGGCGAAGGATGTCGCACGTCCGTTGTCCGAATTCTTCTCCAGCCAAAGATGCCGGCCCCGCGCTGCGCGCGGTGATGCATCGGCTACAGGCAGGGAGGATACGAGATGCCGGTGAAACTGGCCTATCACGCCAATTGCTGGGGTGCGCTCGGTGGCAACGCCGTCGGCGTCACTTCGATCACCCAGCTTACCTATCGCACCTTCGGTGACATGGAGCAGGCGATCCGCGACATTGGATCGGCCGGATATACCGGAACAGAACTCTTCGACGGCAATCTCCTCGACTATCAAGGACGCAATGGCGCGCTGCGCGCTGCCTTGGACCAGTCCGGCGTCGTGCTCGTGGCCGGCTACTCCGGTGCCAACTTTATCTTCGACGATATCCTTGGCGAGGAGTTGGCGCGGATCGAACGCGGAGCGGCTGCCGTGGCCGAACTCGGCGGCGAGCATCTGGTCGTCGGCGGTGGCGCCAAGCGAGCCAAAGGCCGGCAGCCAGATGATTTCAAGCGCCTCGGCGCGGCGCTCGACAAGGTCATCGACATCGCAGCCAAGGCGGGCTTGCGCGCGCACTATCACCCGCATCTGTCGACCATCGTCGAAGGTCCCGACGAAGTTCGCGAGATTTTCAAACATACCGCGATCGATTTCTGTCCGGACACCGCGCATCTGGCAGCCGCTGGCGGTGATCCGGCCGCGCAGATTCGCGAATTCAGCAAGCGCATCAGCTATGTGCATTTGAAGGGCTGGCAGCGCGATCCCTTCGCCTTCACGCCGCTCGACCGCGGCGACCTTGATATGGAGCCGATCATCCAGGCGCTCGAGGACACCGGATTTTCCGGCTGGATCGCAACCGAGCTGGATGCCTGGCCAGACCCCAAGCAAGGGGCGGAACTCAGCATGAAATATCTGAAGAGCGCTTTGAAGCAGAGTTGAACCGACAGGTACCAAGCCTGTCATCAGGGAGGAGACCCAAATGACACGTTTCAACACAATAGCCGGGACGTTCACGGCGGCATTGCTGGCCGCCAGCCTCTATACCGCAGCTCCCGCTTTCGCCGACCCCGATTCAGCACTCGCCGAACTGCAGAAGACAGTGCTCTCCAAGGGGCCGAACGGCGAAGCTCCAGCGTCGGCGGCGTCCGTCAATCTGACGCAGGAGGAACTGGCCAAGATCAAGGACATGAAGGCGACGGCGGCGATCGTCATGCACTATGGCGGCAATGACTGGTCACGCGCGCAGATCGCCGGCCTCAAAGACCAGTTTGGCAAGATGGGCATCGAGGTGATCGCCACGACCGATGCCGGATTCAAGCCGGAAAAGCAGGTCGCCGACCTCGAAACTGTGATGGCCCAGAACCCCAAGATCATCGTTTCGATTCCCACCGACCCGTCGGCGACGGCGTCCGCGTACAGGGCAGTTGCCGATAAGGGCGTGAAGCTGGTGTTCATGGACAACGTGCCGGCCGGCTTCGTCGCGGGCAAGGATTACGTCTCCGTAGTCTCGGCCGACAATTATGGCAACGGCGTCGCCGCAGCGCATCTGCTGGCCAAGGCGCTGGGGGGCAAGGGCGACATTGGTCTGGTCTTCCACGCCGCCGACTTCTTTGTCACCAAACAGCGTTATGATGGCTTTAAGAAGACGATCGCCGACAACTACCCCGATATCAAGATTGTCGCCGAACAAGGCATTGGCGGCCCGGACTTCACCGGCGACGCCGAAAAGGCGGCATCGGCCATCCTCACTTCCAACCCTGCCATCAACGGCATCTGGGCGGTGTGGGACGTGCCGGCCGAAGGCGTCATCTCGGCGGCCCGCACCGCTGGTCGCGACGACCTTGTCATCACCACCTGCGACCTCGGCGAGAACGTCGCAATCAATATGGCGGGCGGGGGCTTCGTGAAGGGCCTGGGCGCCCAGCGTCCGTTTGACCAGGGCGTCACCGAAGCCCTGCTCGCAGGCTACGGTCTGCTCGGCAAGGAGGCTCCGGCCTTCGTCGCCTTGCCGGCGCTGCCCGTCACCAAGGACACGCTGCTCGAGGGCTGGAAAGCCGTCTATCACGCCGAGGCGACCGACAAGATCAAGGGCAGCATGTAGCGCGCCCTGCGGCCGGCGCACTCCCAGCCGGCCGCACCTCTTCTCAATTCGACAGGAGACCATCATGACCAAGACGCTCAACGTGGCGATGATCGGCGGCGGCTTTATGGGTAAAGCCCATGCGCTCGCTTATGCGACGATGCCGATGTTCTTCTGGCCCGCCCCCGCCATCCCCGTGCGCAAGGTGGTGGTCGACATCACCGAGGCACTGGCCGACGAAGGCCGCCGTCGCTACGGATTCGAGGAATCATCCGCTGACTGGCGTTCGGTGGTGACGCGATCCGACATCGACGTCATTGACATCGTCACCCCGAACGACAGCCATGCCGCGATCGCGATCGCGGCCGCTGAAGCCGGCAAGCACATCATCTGCGAAAAGCCGCTGGCGCGCGGCGGCGACGAGGCAAAGACCATGCTCGACGCGGTGAACAAAGCCGGCGTCATCCACATGGTTGCCTTCAACTATCGTCGCACGCCGGCAGTGGCGCTTGCCCGCCAGTACATAGAGGAAGGCCGCATCGGTAAGATTCTCAACTTCCGCGGCACCTATCTGCAGGACTGGTCGGCCGATCCGGATTCGCCTCTGTCCTGGCGCTTTCAGAGGAAGATCGCCGGGTCCGGCTCGATCGGCGACATCGGCACCCATGTCGTCGACCTTGCCCGTTATCTGGTCGGCGAGATCGCCGAGGTCAGCGCGTTGGTGCGCACCTACAACAAAACGCGACCGATCCAACGCGGCAATCTCGACAGGCTCGGCGCGGCAGAGAGGAATACCGATACCGAGCGGGCTGAGGTCGACGTCGACGACGAGGTGATGACGCTGCTGAAATTCGCCGACGGCGCGATCGGTTCGCTGGAGGCGACCCGCAACGCCTATGGCCGCAACAATTTCATCACTTTCGAGATCCACGGCACCAAAGGCTCCATTGCTTTCAACTACGAACGGCGCGACGAATTGCAGGTGATGTTTGCCGATGATCCTGCGGATGCACGCGGCTTCAGGTCCGTCTATTCCGGTCCGGCGCACCCCTATGGGTCGGGTCTGTGGCCAATCCCGGCGCTCGGCATCGGCTATTCCGAAACCAAGATCGTGGAGTGTTTCGATTTCTTCTCGGCTATTGTTTCGGGCAAGCAGCCCTTGCCCAATTTCGAGGATGGCTACAAGACCGAGCGGGTGGCCGACGCGCTGATCGAATCCGGCCAATCCGGCCAGTGGACCAAGGTCCGACCATGACAATCGCGGCGCCTGTTCATGCGGTGGAAATGAAAGGCGTCACCAAATCCTTCGGCGGCGTCAAGGCGCTGGTCGATGTCGACCTGCGGGTAGAGAAAGGCGAAATCCACGCATTGCTCGGTGGCAATGGTGCCGGTAAGTCGACCATCCTGAAAGTGTTGAACGGCGTTCATGTGCCGGACACCGGTACCATTCTAGTCGATGGCAAGCCACTCGCCGAAATCTCGCCCGAAGCTTCAAGGCGGGCGGGCATCGCCATGATCTTCCAGGAAATGAGCCTCATCCCCACGCTGACCGTGGCGCAGAATGTTTTCCTGACCCGCGAAGCCAAGGTCGCGTTCGGCCTGATCGACGATCGCACCGCCGAAAAGCGCGCCAAGGACCTGTTCGACATGCTGCAGGTCGAGGTCGATCCGAAAGCGACGGTCGGCAATCTCGGCGCCGGCCAACGGCAGTTGACGGAGATCGTCAAGGCGATCTCGCAGAATGCGAAAGTGCTGGTCCTGGATGAACCGTCGACGGCGCTGGCGGTATCCGATGTCGAGCGGCTGTTTGCCTTCCTGCGCAAACTGAGATCGGAAGGCGTCGCCATCATCTATGTCTCGCACCGCATGGACGAGATAGCCCGCATCGCCGACCGCGCCACGATCTTGCGCGATGGCCGCAACGTCATCACCGCGCCGATGTCGGAACTGCCGATCGAAACGATGATTGAGCATATTGTCGGCAAACGCTCGCGTGGTCTGTCCGACGTGGTACGCGGCGAATCGAATGTCGGGGCGCCGCTGCTTGAGCTCGACGGTGTTTCAGGGGTGGAGAAACCGAAGAACGTCAGCTTCGTCGTCCACAGCGGCGAAGTGGTCGGCCTAGCCGGGCTGCTGGGCTCCGGGCGGTCGGCGATCGCGCGCGTCATCGCCGGCATAGATCCGATCGTCGAAGGCGAGATCCGCATTGCCGGCGAGCCGGTGGCGATCGCCAGACCAAGTGACGCCATCGAGGCCGGTGTGGCGCTGGTGCCGGAGGATCGGCTACGGCAGGGCGTCATCGCGGAGCATTCGGTCGCCTCCAACATGACGCTCGCCGTGCTCGACCAGTTGAGCAGCAAGGCCTTTGTGTCGACGAAAAAGATGCGCGAGCTGACTGATCGCCAGATCGCCCAGCTGCGGATCAAGACTGCATCGCGCGACAGCCCGGTGCGCACACTTTCGGGCGGCAACCAGCAGAAGGTCGTCATCGGCAAATGGCTTTCGAGGAATCCGGAGATCCTGGTCCTCGACGAGCCGACCTCCGGCATCGATATCGGTTCGAAGTCGGAAATCATCCTGCTGGTTCGCCAGCTCGCCAACGCCGGCAAGGCAATCATCATGATCTCGTCGGAGCTGTCCGAGATGCTGTCGGCCTGCGACCGTATCATCGTCGTCTCCGAGGGGCGCGTCGTGAACGATGTCAGCCGCGCCGATCTCGACGATCCCTCGGCGCCAAAGAACGATCCGGTTGCGCGACTCCAGGCGGCCGAGCGCAAGCTGCAGATCGTCATCCAGAAAGCGCTGAGCAAGAGCCAGGGAGGAATACATGTCCACTAGTCAGGCTGCCGCGTCCCAGTCCTCGCTGGCAGCGAGGCTTGGGCTCACCAACTGGCGGCAGAACATCATCTACATCGGTTTCGTCGTCATCTTCATCATTTTCGCGATAACGTTGTTCGACAAGGGCTTCCTCAACCTCAACAACCTGCTCAACATCGTGCGGCAGACGGCGATGATCGCGGTGATGGCGATCGCCATGACCTATGTTCTGTCGGCAGGCGAGATCGACCTGTCCGTTGGTGCCGTCGCGGGTCTCGCCTCGGTGACGACGGCGATGGCGATCGACGCCGGCGGACCGATCACCGGTGTGATGGCGGGGCTCGCCACAGGCGCCGTCGTCGGCACCTTCAACGGCCTGTTGACGACGCGGGTCGGAATTCCATCCTTCCTTACCACGTTGGCTATGATGGGCATCGCTACCGGCACCGCAATGTGGATCAGCGATACGGCTGCGGTGCCGATCATCTCGAAGAGCTACTCCTGGATCTTCGGCGGCGGCAATGTCGGGCCGGTGCCGGTGCTGCTGATCTGGATGCTGGTGCTGGGAGCCGTCGGCCACGTCGTTTTGAGGCGAACGAGCTTTGGCCGCCGCGTGCTGGCCACCGGCGGCGGCGAGATCGCGGCGCGTTATTCCGGCATCGACACCAAGTCGGTCAAGTTCCGCGTGCTTACCATCTCGGCCATGGCGGCGGCGCTGGCCGGAATGCTTTACGCCGGCCGGCTGCAATCGGGGCGCTTCCAACTCGGCCAAGGCGACGAACTGTCGGTGATAGCCGCGGCGGTGCTTGGCGGCACCAGCCTGTTCGGCGGCTCCGGCACGGTGATCGGGACAATTGTCGGCGCGCTGATGATCGGCCTCATCAATAACGGCCTGATTCTGATGGGGTTGGAGTTCAGCCAGCAGCTAATCGCGCGCGGCGCCATCATCATCCTTGCCGTTGCACTCAGCCAGGGGAGGAAATGAGATGACGGTTCCCTATACGGTCATCGGCACCGTGGTTGCCAAACCCGAAACCCGCGATGAACTGCAAAGAATCCTGTCGGGCCTCGTCGAACCGACACGTGCCGAGGAGGGCTGCATCAACTACGACTTCCATGTCGACCCGGCTGACCCCTGCGTATTCATGTTTTACGAGAACTGGCGTTCGAAGGACGATCTCGACAGGCACCTCTCCATGCCACATCTGATGCCGCTGTTCGGGAAGCTCGACGACCTCGTTGCGCGGCCGGTGGATGTCCGTCAATTCGTCATGCTCAGCCAGCTGGCGCTGGCATCGCATGAGCGATCGTTTCCAACCCCGCGCGGTGAGAGCAGATCCGATGGAGACAGGTAAAGCGCTCGGGACGCGGGTGACAGCTGAAAGTGCCAGCTTTTGACGGAACGCCAATGGCCTCAGCCGGAAACCAGGTTTGTCAGCATGGTTGCCGCCTCGGTGCCGGCCAAGCCGAGGTCGAGAACGCTGCTCATGTGATTGGCTCCAGGAAGGGCGGTCTGCGAGACCTGTAGTCCCTGCTCCTTCAGATGCCGCGTAAACGCCTCGGCCTGGCTGTGGAATGGCGGCGTTTCATCGGTGCCGACAGCGATCTCGACCGACACCGACGGATCGAAACGGCGGGTGAGCGGCGAGAACCTGGCTGCGTCCTCGTCCGTTATCGCGATCTCGGCGGCAAGGAAAGAGGTCTGAAGGGGCTTCAGGTCGTAGAGACCGCCAAGCAGCAACGCGCCTTTGATTGTCGAAGTCCGGCCGTCGTCATTGAAAAGCATCGTCGCAAGTTGGGCGCCGGCTGAATGTCCGCTCACGGTCAGGCGCTCGGTATCGCCGCCGTGATCGCCGATATGGTCGAGCACCCAGCTTTTGGCGCGCCGCACCTGGTCGACGATCGTGGCCATCCTCACAGCCGGCATCAGCGCATAATCGACGATGACCGCGATTGCGCCGGCGCGCGTCACCGTCTCGGCGACATAGGAATAGTCGCGCTTGGAGAACATGCGCCAGTAGCCGCCATGGATGAACATATGGACCGGCAGGCGGTCGCGCTTGCCCTCCGGAAAGAACAGGTCGATGGTCTCGGTGGCATCCGCTCCATAGGCGATATCGGCAACCATCGGCATGGTTGCCCGCACCTCCGTGCTGCGACGAACGATCTCGGCGACGATGTCGTCGAACTCGGCGACGTGATCGCGGATGCGGAAAGGATCATTCTGCATGGGGTGCCCGTTCACATGGTCACGGCGATGTACTTCGCCTCCATGAACTCGGCAATGCCGTGCTTCTGTCCGCCTTCGCGGCCAAGGCCGCTCTGCTTGACGCCGCCGAAAGGTGCCGCCGGATCCGACATCAGGCCGCGATTGAGCGCGACCATGCCCGTTTCGATCTTCGATGCCACGTGCATGCCCCTGGCCAGATCACGCGTGTAGATGTAGGCGGCAAGGCCGTATTCCGTGTCGTTGGCGCGCGCGATGACTTCGTCCTCGTTCTCGAAGCGGCTGATCGGGGCCACCGGACCGAATATCTCCTCCTGCGCCATCTCGGCATTCGCGGGCACGTCCCGAAGGACGGTCGGCGGATAGAAATAGCCCTTGTCGTCGGCGACCGCGCCGCCGCACAGGATCCTGGCCCCACGGCCGACCGCGTCCTTGACCAGCCGATCGATCTTCTCGACGGCCTTCCTGGTAATCATCGGACCGCATTCGGTGTCCGGGTCGGTGCCTGAACCGAGCTTGAGCGCGGCCATGCGTTGGCGCAGACCTTCGGCAAACGCGTCATGGATGCCGGCCTGCGCGTAGATGCGGTTGGCTGCCGTGCAGGCCTCGCCGGCGTTTCGCATCTTGGCGACCATCGCGCCGTCGAGGGCCGCGTCCAGGTCGGCGTCATCGAAGACGATGAACGGGGCGTTGCCGCCGAGTTCCATCGAGCATGAGATGACGTGCTTGGCGGCTTCGGCCAGCAGAACACGACCCACGCCGGTCGAACCGGTGAAGGATAGCTTCCGGACGCGCGGGTCGGCGAGCATGGCGGAGGTCACTGGTCCGGGGTTCGAAGTGGTGAGCACATTGACGACGCCGGGAGGCACACCCGCCTCCTCGTACAGCGCGGCGAGCGCGTAGGCGGTCAGGGGCGTCTCGCTGGCGGGCTTCAGAATGACGGTGCAGCCGGCGGCCAGCGCCGGCGCGATCTTGCGTGTCGCCATGGCGGCGGGGAAATTCCAGGGCGTTATGAGCACGCAGATGCCGATCGGATGATAATCGACGACGATCCGGTTGGCGCCTGACGGCGCCAGGCCGAACTCGCCGCTGATGCGCACCGCTTCCTCGGCATTCCAGCGGAAGAATTCAGCCGCATAGGCGACCTCGCCGCGCGCGTCGCGCAGCGCCTTGCCGTTCTCCAGCGAGATCAGCGCCGCCAGCGTATCGGACCGTTCGACCATCAATTCGAAACAACGCCGCAGTATTTCCGAACGCTTGCGCGGCGCGGTTGCGCGCCAGCCTGCCGCCGCCTTCGCAGCCGCCTCGACGGCAGCGGCGGCATCGGCAATCGTGGCGTCCGGGACAGCCGCAATCACGGCCTCCGTGGAAGGATCGATCACCTCAATGAGACGACCGTCGGAAGACGGTCGCCAGTGTCCGTCGATATAGAGGCCGTGCGAGAATGTGGTGTAGTCGAACATGTCCGGATCTTCGTTGAGTTGCCCTTGGGGTACGTTCATCTCATCACCTCTGGTCAGACTGAGCTTGCGGCCATGTCGCCGTCATAGGCGGCCCTCACCAGCCGCCGCATCGCGGCGATGTCGAAAGGACGAGGGTTGTTCTTGATCAGCCGATCGATGCCGAGCGCCTGCTCGGCGGTCCAGTCGATCTTGTCGTGTGGAAGACCCAGATCGGCCAGCGTGCGGGTGATGCCGATCGCCGCGAACAGCCGGGCCACCTCATCGATGGTGGCGCGCGCGGTCGCCTCGGCGCTCTTTGTCTCCGTCACCCCCAGAGCGGCGCCGACCGCCGCTATTTCGTCGGTCGCGGCGGGCAGATTGTAGCTCATCACGTAGGGAAGCATCGTCGCCACGCCCAATCCGTGCGGCGTGTGGGTAAGCGCGCCGACGGGATATTGCACGGCGTGGGCAGCCGCCGTTCCGGCCGTGCCGAAAGCGCAGCCGGCCGCCAGCGCTCCCATCATGACATCGGCGCGTGCGTCTTCGTCCGAGCCGTCCCTGTACGCCTTTTCGAGACTGCGGCCCAGGAGCTGGATGGCCAGCAGCGCGAAATGATCGGTAAGGGCGCTCTTGCCGACGAAGACATGCCGCTGCGGCAAGTGCGGATCGGCGCCGCGTTTGGCGGACGTAAAGGCTTCGATCGCGTGGGTGAGCGCGTCGGCTCCGGCAATTGCCGTGAGGGAGGGCGGGCATGTCGAGGTGAGTTCCGGATCGCAGAGCGCGACCGCGGCAATGAGATGGGGACTGGAAATGCCGACCTTAAGCGTCCGCTCCGGATCGGAGATCACCGCCACCGGCGTCACTTCCGAACCGGTGCCGGCGGTGGTCGGGACCGCGATTACCGGAAGCGTGGGGCCGGGCACCTTGAACTCCCCGTAGTAGTCCTGAAGCGACCCGCCGTGACTGATCAGCAGCGCGGCGCTTTTGGCCATGTCCAGGCAACTGCCGCCACCGATCCCGATCACCATGTCCGGCTTGAAGTCCTTCGCATGGGCGGCACAGACGGCAACGCTGTCACGAGGGACATCCGGGAGGATGCGATCGTACACGAGCGTTTCGATCGAGCCTGCTCTCAGTGCCGCGCTGATCTGCGCGAACATTGGCGTCCCGGCGAAACGCTCATCCGTGCAGATGAATGCGCGCCGGCCATATCTGGCGGCAATATCAGGCAGCGCGTGGCGCTGGCCTTTGCCGAAAAGAATCTCATGCGGCAACCGGGCTGCTGCAAATAGCGTCATGAACTGTGTCCTTCGAATATGGATTGGGGAGCGGGGGATCGGAGATCACCGCTTGCCCAGCGTGCGTGGCGTGGTTCGGGCAAGGCACGGGCCAGAGCCGTCGTCGAGTTTTCCTGCCTCACGAAATATCCTCTATAAAATCGTATAGGATATAGGATTGAATTGCGCGGAGCATCGTGTTAGAGGTCGCCCCTGTCAAGAGGCAAAACATGCAGAATCCAGACCTTACCGTCGACAATGACGCTCGGTTGACAGGCCGCATTCAGCGTGCCAACAGCCTGTCGGGCGACGTCTACGAGGCGATCTTCCAGCAGCTGATGTCGCTGAAAATAGCTCCGGGATCGCGGATCACCGTCGACAACCTTGTCAAGGAGTTCAACGTCTCGCATACGCCGATCCGCGAAGCTCTTGGGCGGCTGGAAGGCGAGGGCCTGGTGGTGAAAACCCATCTGATCGGGTACCGGGCCGCGCCCCAGATCACACGGCGCCGTTTCGACGAACTCTATGAACTGCGCCTGCTGCTCGAACCTGCAGCCGCCGCCAAGGCAGCCGCTGCGCTCGACGAAGCCCGGCTGATGATTTTGCAGGAGGCGGCTGGCGTGATGGCCAGGCGCGTGAGCAAGGACGAACGCCTGCGTTATTCGAACTTCGCCCGCCAGGATGCCATCTTCCACGACAAGGTCATGGAGTTCGCGCAGAACGAGCTCATCCGCGAAACGCTGAACCACCAGCACACCCACTTCCACATTTTCCGCCTGATGTATCACTCGCGGGTCACCGAGGAGGCGCTCGACGAGCACGAAGCCATCCTCGCCGCTTTCGCGGCCAGCGATCCGGTTGCCGCCGAAAAGGCGATGCGCGTGCACATAGAGAATTCGCGGGACAGGCTCCTGCCTGCATTCGAGTAGGCCGCGATGTCAGTTGCCACTCGCATCGACGGAAGCGTCACCGCTTTGCCGCCGGAGCCCACACCGGCTGTGGCTCCGGTGCTGCGCGCGGAAGGGCTTTGCAAACAATACGGCCCGGTGACCGTGTTGTCGGACATCACGCTGGATATTTTCCCTGGCGAGATCCATGCCGTTATCGGCGAGAATGGCGCCGGCAAGTCGACATTCATGCGCTTGCTTTCCGGTTACATCGAACCGACCGCCGGCAGCCTGTCCATGGCCGGTGACCGCGTGAGTTTCAGGACACCTCACCAGGCGCAGGCGGCAGGCATCGCGCTGGTGCATCAGGAAATCCTCCTGGCCGAAGCGCTCACGGTGACTGACAATCTCTTTCTCGGCCGCGAGCTCTCCAGGCGCGGAATCGTCGATGATGGCGCCATGCGCCGCATAGCGGCCGCGAAACTGGCCGAGATCGGTTGCGAGGTGTCGCCGACCGCGCTGGTCCGAGACATTTCGCTGGCGGATCGCCAGCTCGTGCAAATCGCCCGCGCGTTGCTCGACGACCACAGGGTCGTCATCTTCGACGAACCGACAGCGGTGCTGACCGGTGGGGAGGTCGAGCGTTTGCTCGCCATCACCTTCGGGCTCAGGGCGCGGGGCATCGCGGTTCTCTACATCAGCCATCGCCTCGACGAGGTGCAGCGGCTGGCGGACAAGGTCACGGTCCTGCGCGACGGCAAGATGATCGGCACCTATCCCGGCCATGCGTTGAGCCAGGCCGACATGGCGCAGCTTATGGTCGGGCGCGAACTCGCCGCGCTTTATCCTCACAAGCGCGAGGTCCAGACGAGCCGGCCCATGCTGACCGTCAGAAACGCGACTGTTCCGGGTTATGCACGGGACGTGTCCTTTACCGTTCACAAAGGCGAGATTCTTGGCTTCGCCGGCATGATCGGGGCGGGGCGAACCGAGTTGTTCGAAGGCATTGTGGGGCTTAGGCCGGCGACGGCTACGATCGAGCTCAACGGGTCGCCGATACAGATACGTTCGCAGCGCGAGGCCATAGAGGCGGGCATCGGCTATCTGACGGAAGATCGCAAGGGCAAGGGCCTGCTTTTGCAGGAGCGGCTGGCGCCGAACCTGACTCTCTCGTCGCTTGGCCTTCTGCATCCGGGACTGCTGGTTCTGCGCGGTCGCGAATCCGAGGCGCTCGCCCGGGCCGTCTTCAGCTACGACATCCGGGTGAAGAGCCACAACGCCAGGGCAGGGCAGCTTTCGGGCGGAAACCAGCAGAAACTTTTGCTGGCCAAGGTGCTTCTGACCAATCCTTCGGTCGTGATCATCGATGAGCCGACGCGCGGGATCGACATCGCCAACAAGGCGCAGATCTACGCCTTCATCCAGGAACTCGTGAGCCAAGGCAAAGCCTGCATCGTCATCTCCTCGGAGATGCAGGAGCTGGTCGGCATCTGCGACCGCGTCCTGGTCATGCGCGAAGGCAGGATCAGCGGCGAGGTCTCGGGCGAAACGATGATCGAAAGCAACATCGCGCTGCTGGCGACCAGTGACAAAGGCCATGACACGGCCCAAGGAGGAAGACAGTGACGGCGCTTACCCATTCCATGTCTGCCCGAAGCGACAGGCAGCACCATTTCTCGTGGACGGATGCCGGCCCTTTCCTTGCACTGTTCGCACTACTGGTGGCGGGATTCCTCATCAATCCGGATTTTCTTTCCGCGACAAACCTGGGCAACGTGATCACGCGCAGCGCTTATGTCGCCATCATAGCCGTCGGCGCCACATTCGTGATCTCATCAGGCGGGCTCGACCTTTCGGTCGGCTCGATGGTCGCCTTCATCGCCGGCGTCACGATCATGTTCATGAACATGATGGCCCCCAGCCTCGGCCTTTGGGCCATCCCGGCAGGCATGGTGATAGCAGTCGTCGCGGGGCTTCTATGCGGCCTCGCGAACGGTCTCATCGTCACGGTCGGAAGGATCGAGCCGTTCATCGCCACGCTCGGCACAATGGGTATCTTCCGCGCACTGATCACCTATATGACCGATGGCGGCACGATCCCGATCGATCGCTCGCTGCGGGACGCGTACCGGCCGGTCTATTTCGGCGCCGTCGCGGGCATTCCGGTGCCGATCCTTCTGTCGGCGCTCGTTGCGGTGGTCGGCGCATTTGTCCTCTACAAGACCAAATATGGCCGCAAATGCGCGGCGGTGGGCGCGAACGAGGACGTCGCCCGCTATTCGGGCATCTCGGTCGTCAAGACGCGCACCATTGCCTATGTCATCCAGGGTGCATGCGTGGCGGTCGCCGCCATCTGTTACGTGCCTCGTCTCGGAGCCGCCACCCCGACCACCGGACAGCTTTGGGAGCTGCAGGTGATAACGGCCGTTGTCATTGGCGGAACGGCGCTGCGGGGCGGCAAGGGCCGCATCTGGGGCACCATCGCCGGTGCGGTGATCCTGGAACTGATCGCCAACCTGATGGTGTTGTCGGATTTCGTTTCCGAATACCTCGTCGCCGCGGTGCAGGGCGTCATCATCATCATCGCCATGCTCGTGCAAAGATTTTCGAAATAGCCCGTCTTCGGACCGGACGGGCGCCTGTTGTGTGGTCCATATCTCTGGGAGGTATTTATGTTTAGCAGGAAATGGGTTGCCGTAGCGGCAGTCGGCGCACTGATGGTGGCCGGCCAGGCGCTTGCAGCCGACAAGAAGGTGGTCGCGGTGTCGATCCCGGCGGCGGATCATGGCTGGACGGCCGGCATCGTCTATCACGCGCAGGCCGCTGCAAAGGAAATCAACGCGGCCTTCCCGGATGTCGAAGTCGTCGTGAAGACGTCGCCCTCGGCGGCCGACCAGGTAAGCGCGCTGGAGGATCTGTCGGCCAGCCGCAAGCTGGATGCGCTGGTGATACTGCCCTACACCTCCGAGGAACTGACCCAGCCGGTGAAAGCCATCAAGGACATGGGCACGTTCATCACCGTCGTCGACAGGGGATTGACCGACCCTTCCATTCAGGACCTGTATCTTGCCGGCGACAACATCGCGGTTGGCACCAACACAGCGAAGTTCATGATCGACAAACTGGGCGGCAAAGGTGACGTCGTCGTGCTGCGCGGCATTCCCACCGTCATCGACGATGAGCGCATCAAGGGCTTCGAGGATACCATCAAGGGCACCGGCCTGAAGGTGCTCGACATGCAGTATGCCCACTGGAACAGCGACGAGGCCTTCAAGCTCATGCAGGATTACCTGGCCAAGCACCCGCACATCGATGCGGTCTGGGCCAATGACGACGACATGCTTCTCGGTGTGCTCGAGGCCGTCAAGCAGTCCGGCCGAACCGATATCAAGCTAGCGCTCGGCGGCAACGGCATGAAGGACATCGTGAAGAAGGTGATAGACGGGGATGCGATGACACCGGTCGAGACGCCGTATCCGCCGGCGATGATCAAGACCGCTATCTACATGACCGTGGCCAACTTGATCGGTCAGGCTCCGGTTCGCGGTGCCGTCAAACTCGACGCCCCGCTCATAACCCAGGCCAACGCCAAGGAATATTACTTCCCCGACTCCCCGTTCTGAGGCCCGCAATCCGAATGAGGCAAGGCGCGTGATGCGCCTTGCATGCCAACAACAGAGAGGAAGAGCTATGCCAGGCAAGAAGATATTGATGCTGACCGGTGAGTTCACCGAGGAATACGAGATTTTCGTTTACCAGCAAGCGATGGAAGCCGTTGGTCACACGGTCCATGTCGTATGCCCCGACAAGAATGCGGGCGACCTGATCAAGACCTCGCTGCACGATTTCGAAGGGGACCAGACCTACACCGAAAAGCTCGGGCACTACGCGCTGATCAACAAGACGTTCTCGGATGCGGAAAAGCAGCTCGACCAGTACCACGCGGTCTACTGCGCGGGCGGACGCGGACCGGAATACATCCGCACCGACAAGCGGGTGCAGACGATCGTTCGACACTTTCACGAGACCAAGAAGCCGATCTTCACGATCTGCCATGGCGTGCAGATCCTGATTGCGGTCGACGGCGTCGTGCGCGGCAAGAAGGTCGGGGCGCTGGGCGCCTGCGAGCCGGAAGTCACTCTCGCGGGCGGTACCTATATCGACCTCTCGCCGACGGAAGCCTATGTCGATGGTACGATGGTGTCGGCCAAGGGATGGACGGCGCTGGCCGCCTTCATCCGTGAGTGCCTGAAAGTGCTCGGCACGGAAATCCGCCACAACTGAGCCACGAACCAGGTGGAGGCCGGCGCGCTGCCGTGGCGTGTCGGCCTCCACAGTGATACCGAGGCCTTCGCCGATGCGGACAACTATATCGACCGTCGTGCAAAAGGTATGCGCGCGGTGCGTCCTGCCGGTTTAGCGGCCGACAGGATCGCCGGACAGGTCCAGCTTTTTCCTTACGCAATCGCGAGCGGAAAAACGTTACGCACTTTTCCTGGGGTTGCTTTAACGCGCGGCGGCAATCCAGTCGGCAAGGCTGCGGGCGAAGCTTCGCGGCACGATCAGGTCGCAGCTGCTCTCGCCCGTTCGCAGATAGAGCGCCGGCACGTGATGGACGGACGTCTGTACGGCACGGCCGGGAGCCGAAGCGGCGGACGACCAGTCGACCGGCATGCAGGCAGAGAGAATGTCCTGAAGACGCGCACCCTCCATCCTGAATCGCACCCGGCCTTCGCCGAGCAGAACCGAGCAGCCCAATTCAGGATCGATCGCAATGGCCGGCGGTTCCGCACCTGTCTCGACGATCAGCCAAAGACGGCGGGGCGCGATCCTGACGATGAGGGCGCCAGCATGCCGAACCGTCTCGCCGACGTCGGCAGGAAGCGTCGCGCCCAAGGCCTGCGAGACGCTCGTTTCGAATCTTGTCAGCGTTTCTTCCCAGCCCTCGATCTGAACGATCGGGCAATCGGAGGCCCACAGGTTGAAGTCCTTCGACAGCACAGGTTCAACCATGCATGCGCTCTCCCTTGGGATCGAGGAAGACGGAGGGCACGACGCGGGCGCGAACCGTCTCTGTCCGCATCGGGTAGACCGCGGTGATCTCGTCTCCTTCGGCCGGGGCATTGCCGGCGAACAGCGCCAGTCCGACATAGTGGCCGAGTTCCGGGCTGAAGGTGACCGACGTGATCCGGCCGCGCCCGTGGCCGGTGACGGCATCGCCAGGCAGGAACAATATGGCGCCTCCGCGCAGCCGCTTGCCGTCCTCGATGCATTCCAGCCCGATGAGGCGCTGGCGGTCGGGCGCCTGAAACGCCGGGCGGCGTCGGAGGACGTCGCCGACGAATCCGCTGCGTTTGCCAACCATGCGGCCGAGGCCGAGATCGTCGAGCGTGGTGCGGCCATCGATCTCGGGCCCGGCGACGTGGCCCTTTTCGACGCGCAGCGCACCGAGTGCCTCGACGCCATAAGGTTTGAGGCCGAACGGCGCGCCTGCTTCGATGAGACGGCTCCAGGCCTGTTCGCCGGCGCTGGCACCGACATAGATTTCGTAGGCGCGCTCGCCGGAATAGCTGAGGCGGATAACGTGCAGGGCCCGTCCGTCGAACCCGGCTTCGATGACGCCCATATGCGGCAGCGTCTCGTTGGAGACATCGAGCGCGGGAAAGGCGGCGGCAAGGACATCGCGGCTTGCCGGCCCGGCGACCGACATCGCCGCCCACTCGTCGCTTACCGAAGAGACCGCGACACGCAAATCCGGCCAGGCGGTGTCGAGCAGGAATTCCAACCGCGACAGGACGTCGGCGGCCTTGGCGGTAGAGGTGGTCATGAAGAAGCGATTTTGCGACAAGCGCGTGGTGGTGCCGTCGTCGAAGACGACGCCGTCGTCGCGCAGCATGACGCCGTAGCGCGCGCGGCCAACCGGAAGCTTGGCGAAACCGTTGGCGTAGACACGGTCGAGGAATATGGCCGCGTCCGGCCCCCGCACGTCGATCTTGCCGAGGGTGGAAATGTCCATCAGCCCGGCGCCGCCGCGCACGATCCGCATCTCCGCGACATAGGCTTCATTCACGTCGCGTCCGGCATCGCGATAGAAATACGGACGCATCCAGAGACCGACCTCGAGCATCTCGGCACCGTTTGCCAGGTGCCAGTCGTGCATCGGCGTGCGACGGACCGGCTTGAAGTGATGACCGACGGCGCGACCGGCCAGCGCGCCGATCGCGACCGCCGCGTAGGGCGGGCGAAAGGTCGTGGTTCCGGTTTGCGCAATCGTTGCCCGGCGCAGCGCCGCCATGGCCGAAAGTGCTGCGAAATTGCTGGTTTTGCCCTGGTCGGTCCCCATGCCGAGCGTGGTGTAGCGCTTCAGGTGTTCGACGGATTCATAGCCCTCGCGATGGGCGAGCTCGATGTCCTTGGTGGTCACATCCATCTGTAGATCGACGAAGGCCTTGCCGCGCCCCGCGGAAGAGATCGCACGAAAGGGAGCGGCCGGGGCCCCTTCGAGATCGAGTTCATCCGGCGCCGGCATGGCCGCCGGTTTTCCACAGAAGCATGCCGCTTCGACGCCGGCGCGGTGGCCGTCCTCGATCGCGTCGGCGGTCGAGAAGCGCCCCATCATCGCGCCGGCGCCGAACTGGCCTGCCGGAAAGCCGCCCGGAACGAAGCCGTCGATGTCGTCGCGATAGACGGGCCTGACGCCAAGATGCGAGGTGAGATGCACGGTCGGCGACCAGCCGCCGGAGACGCAGACGAAATCGCAGGCGATTTCCGATTTGGCGCTCGGGCCGGCAAGCCGTACGGCCTTCACCGCATGGCTGCCGCGCAGATCGGCGATCCGGGTTCCGGAGCGGATCTCTACGTTCAGGCGTCCGGCTTCCGCCGCCAGACCGGCGGGCGGAGCGCCGCGCTGGTCCGCGACCGTCACTCGCGCGCCGGCGGCGGCGAGGTCGAAAGCAGCGCGATAGGCACCGTCGTTCATCGTGGCCACGAGGATATTCTTCCCCGGCAGCACGGCGAAGCGGTTGAGATAGGTCCGGGCGGCGGACGCCAGCATGATGCCTGGCCGGTCGTTGTTGGAGAACACCAGCGGCCGTTCGATAGCACCGGCCGCAAAGATGATCGAGCCGGCGCGAAGCACGGTGAAAACCTGCCGCGCAGCGCCTTGCGCGACCTGGCCGTCATGCCGCTCGATCAGCCCCAGCGTGTTGCCGTCATAGGTGCCGAAGGCCATCGTCTTGCGCATCAGGGTGACGTTGGGCTGGCCTGCAAGCTCCGCCTCGATCTTTGTCAGCCAGGCTGCCGCCTTGCCATCGGTGCGCTCGGCAAGAAGTTGGCCACCGAGCAGAAAGTCCTGTTCGACGAGGACGACCCTGGCGCCGCTGGCTGCCGCGGCGCGCGCCGCCGACAGGCCGGCAGGGCCGCCGCCGACGACTGCAACATCGGCAAATGCATGCCGGGTCTCGTAACGGTCGGGATCGGGTTCGGTGCCGGCCCGGCCCAATCCCGCGGCTTTACGGATGAAATGCTCGTAGAACATCCAGGCGCGGCGGGTCGGACCCATGAAGGTCTTGTAGTAGAAGCCGGCAGAAAGAAGGGGCGCAAACAGGCCGTTGACGCTCTGCACGTCGAAGGCAAGGGACGGCCAGCGATTCTGGCTTTCGGCAGTCATACCTTCAGCCAGTTCCAGTGTCGTGGCCGGAAGGTTCGGTTCGCGCCGTCCACCGCTTCCGAGCGTAACCAGCGCGTTGGGTTCTTCCGGGCCGGCCGAGAAGATGCCGCGCGGCCGATGGTATTTGAAGCTGCGGCCTGTCAGCATGAGCCGATTGGCAAGCAGCGCGGAAGCAAGCGTATCGCCTCGATAGCCGCCCAGCTCGCGGCCGTCGAATGTGAAGCGGAGCGGCTGCGTGCGGTCGATGCGGCCGCCGGCGGCCAGACGATTTCCAATCATTTTCATGCTGGCATTTTCCTGGCGAAGCCGACCGATGCGATAGCGTGGTTCCTCGTGTCGCGCTCGATGACCAGCCATTGCCGGCAGCCGGTCACGTGCTGCCAGAATTCACGGTGCGGTCCCGCCGGGTTCTTGCGCACATAGACATAGCGGTACCACGCCTCCGGATCGGGATCGTCATGCGCCGGGCGCACCGCGGAAGCGTCGCCGCCATAGCGGAACTCGTCATGGTCGCGCGGGCCGCAGCATGGGCAGTCGATGCGAAGCATTTCTCTCGCTCTCTATTGCAGCCAGGCCGAGGGTCCGGCGCCGGCCTCGTCGAGCGTGTGGCCGGTCCGGAAACGGTCGAGCGCGTAGGCGGCGGTCAGCGGATGCGGCTT
This sequence comes from Mesorhizobium sp. B2-3-6, assembly GCF_006442305.1. Classification (NCBI taxonomy): domain Bacteria; kingdom Pseudomonadati; phylum Pseudomonadota; class Alphaproteobacteria; order Hyphomicrobiales; family Phyllobacteriaceae; genus Mesorhizobium; species Mesorhizobium sp. B2-3-6. Next base: position 205,255 of record NZ_VFVW01000001.1, read on the forward strand.
GCCGGTGGCCAGCATATGGGCAAAGCACCAGCCGGAGGCCGGCGTCGCCTTGAAGCCGCCATAGCACCAGCCGCCATTGAGATAGAGCCCTTCTATCGGGGTCGGGCAGATGATCGGACTGGCGTCCGGCGTCATGTCCATGACGCCGCCCCAATGGCGCAGCAGCCTGACACGCGAGATGCAGGGCATCAGGGCTATCGCCGCCTCCGCCACTTCGCGCACGACGCCGAGATTGCCGCGCTGGGCGTAGGAATTGTAGCCGTCGAGATTGCCGCCGAAGACCAGCCCGCCCTTGTCCGACTGGCTGACATAGAAATGGTCTGCGCCATAAGCGACGACGTGATCTACCAGCGGCTTGAGCGGCTCGGTGACGAAAGCCTGGAGCACGTGGCTTTCGATCGGCAGTTCCAGGCCGGCCCTGGCGGCAAGGAGCGAAGTATGGCCTGCGACGGCGAGGCCGACCTTGCCGGCGCCGATGCGGCCCTTGCTGGTCTCGACGCCGACGATCCTTTCGCCGTTGCGGACAAAGCCGGTCACCTCGCAATTCTGGATGATGTCGACCCCGTGGCCGTCGGCAGCGCGCGCATAGCCCCAGGCGACGGCGTCATGACGCGCCGTGCCTGCGCGGCCTTGCAAGATCGCACCATGGATCGGAAATCGCGCGGTTTCGGAGAAATCGAGATAGGGTACCAGCCGGCGCACAGCGTCGCGGTCGAGTATGTCGGCGTCGATGCCGTTCAGACGCATGATGTTGGCGCGATGGCTGAATGTGTCGAGTTGATCGGCCGAATGGGCAGTGACGATCTGGCCGCGCTGCGAAAACATCACGTTGAAGTTCAGCGCCCGCGACAAGCCTTCCCACAGCTTGACCGAGAATTCGTAGAACTGGGTGTTGCCGTCAAGCAGGTAGTTGGAGCGGATGACGGTGGTGTTGCGGCCGACATTGCCGCCGCCGACATAGCCCTTTTCCAGAACGGCGACATTGCGGATGCCGTGGTTCTCGGCGAGGTAGAAAGCCGTCGCAAGGCCATGCCCGCCGCCACCGACGACGATCACGTCATAGGCGGGCTTCGGCTCGGCCGCGCGCCAGGCGCGCCGCCAGTTCTTCTGGCCGGAAAGGGCATTGCGGAAAATCGAAAACGCCGAATAGCGCGCCATGTTCATGGTCTAGCGGACGATCGGGCCGGCCGGGGTGCGGGTCAGCACTTCGGCCCCCGCATCGGTCAGCAGCACGGTGTTGGAGATGAAATGGTCGCCGCGGCCGGTGCCCATCAGCCAGGACAGGATGTGGAAGCTCATCCCGGTCTCGATTTCGAGATCGGAATCGTGCCTGAGGCCCGTCACCGAATTGCCGCCGGTCCATGAGGGCGGCTGGCCGATGCCGACGAGATAGCCGCAATGATGGCGGCGATAATGCGACAGGCCGGCCTCGTCGGCGACGCCTTGCCAGGCGGCGTAGACATCGCGCGCCCTGGCGCCTGGCTCGAGCGCCCTGACGACGGCCTCGAATGCCTTGGCCGTGACCTCGGCCATGGCGGCATCTTCGTCCTTGATGTTGCCGATGCGGATCAGCCGGCCAAGCGGCGCGTGATAGCGCGAGACACAGCCCGACAGTTCGACGAAGACCGGCTCGCCGCTGCGATAGATGCCGTCGCCCCAGGTCGTGTGCTCCTCGCCGAGCCGGGCGGCGGGCCGGATGAACGGGCCGAAGCCCGGCGCGTGGCCGCCGGCGCGCACCATCGCCGCCACGCATTGGGCGGCAACCTCCTGCTCGGCGGCGCCGTCGGAGATGGCAGCGATTGCGGCACCTGCCGCAGCATCCGTGACCTTGGCGGCGCGGCGCATCAGCACCTGTTCCTCGGCGCTCTTCACCAACCGCATCTTGTCGACCAGCCCGGAGACGTCGCTCCACTTGGCGTCGGCCTGCGCCTCGAGCTTCAGGGCGAGGCCGTGGCTGAGTCCGGAGGTCCAGTGTTCGAGGCCTATCCGTTTGCCGGCCAGGCCGAGTTCGGAAATAACGAGTGCGGTGAGGTCGGCCGCGGTCTCGCTGTCGGAGTGACCACGGAATTCCGCCGCCCTTACCTGGTTCTCGATCGTTACCTTCTCCATCGACCGGGTGACCAGGATAGGGCGCCGGTCGAGCGTGACGATCAGGAGGTGCGGCGCGAAATAACCCCAATGGTCGAGGCCGGTGAGGTAGAAAACAGTCTCCGGCGAGGCGAAGACGGCGGCGTCGAGCTTGCGCTCTGCCAATGCCGTGCGAACTTTCGACAAGCGGCCGGCGATCTCGGCTTCGGAAAAGGGATTGCGGTCCATTGAGGTGTCCTTGAGTTGCCGGTCCTGGGCTGATGGTCAGTCAATGACGATGGGATCGGGGGCCACGTCGCAGAGCCGCTCGCCGCCGCCTTCGGTGACGCTGGGGTCCTGACAGATGATGAGATCGAAGCCGGCCTTGCCATGCGTTGTCTCACGTCGGCCAGGCGCTGCGCGTATTCCGCCTTGCTGAACCCGCCCGACGCGTCCAAAGCCGTTTTCCTTCCTGCCCTCATCCAAAGGGCGGTTCGTATCCGCATCGAGAAAGCACATCTTAATTGTGCACAACTTGCGCATCACAAAGCCGCACAATCAAGCTCTATGGCGATTTTTCCAGATTCGTACAGTGCGTCTTGCGATATGTCCAGATGAGTTGTATACGTCTTAGTGCGCTTGACGCGATGGTGGAGAAACATCGTTCGAGCCGACAACTATCGAAGAAGAAAAGGGGAATGCATGTTCACGTCACAGATATCCCGCCGCGCGCTCGTGAAGGCCGCAGCCTGTCTTGCGCTCGCCGCGACCGCATTCACGTCACTGCCGGCCCATGCCGAAACGACGCTCGAACGCGCCAAGAAGGACGGCTATATCCGCGTCGGCTTCGCCAATGAGGCGCCGTTCGGTTTCGCCACGCCTGACGGCAAATTGACCGGCGAAGCGCCGGAAGTCGCCAAGGCGGTGCTCGCCAAGATGGGCATTGCGCAGGTCGACGGCGTGCTGACCGAATTCGGCTCGCTCATTCCGGGTCTCAAGGCCGGCCGCTTCGACATCATCGCCGCCGGCATGTTCATCAATCCCAAGCGCTGCGCCGAGATCAATTTTTCCGAACCGTCCTATGGCATCGGCCAGGCCATGCTGGTCGCGAAGGGCAATCCGAAAGGCGTGAAGGACTATTCGAGCATCAAGGACAATCCCGATCTCAAGCTCGCCGTGATGGCGGGCGCCGTCGAGGGGGGATATGCGAAGGACGCCGGCGTTGCCCAAGGACAAGTCGTTTCCTTGCCCGACCAATCCAGCCTGGTCGCCGCGGTCCAGTCTGGCCGTGCCGATGCTGCCGCGCTAACCGCGCTCTCGATCGCCGACATGGCCAAGAAGGCCGATGGCGTCGAATCGACCAAGCCCTTCGGTGAAGTTGCCGGCAAGTCGGTGAAGGGCCATGGCGGCTTCGGCTTCCGCAAGGAGGACACCGATCTGCAGGAAGCGTTCAACGCCGAACTGAAGAAGTTCCTCGGTACGCCGGAGCATATCGCGCTGGTCGAGCCGCTCGGCTTCGGCAAGGACTATCTGCCGAACAAGACGACTGCAGAGCTCTGCAAGGGCGAATAAATTCCCAACTGCTGGGCGGCGTGAAAACGCCGCCCTCTTTTTTCCTCGGAGAAGCAGATGGGTATCCGCACGCTCGTTGCCATGCTGGTCGTTTCGCTGGCCGTGATCGCGGTGCTGGCGACGCAGGAAACATACAGGCTGTTCCTACCGGGACTATTGCAGGGTGCCGTCCTGACGATCGAGATCGCCGTCCTCGGCAGCCTGCTGGCGGTCGTGATGGGGGTGCTCGCCGCGCTGGCGCGCATGTATGGTCCAGCGCCCCTCAGATGGCTGGCGACGGTCTATGTCGAAATCTTTCGCGGCACCTCGGCGCTGGTGCAATTGTTCTGGCTGTTTTTCGTGCTGCCGCAATTCGGGGTCACGCTCGACGCGTTTCCCGTCGCGGTGCTGGCGCTTGGCTTGAATGTCGGCGCCTATGGATCCGAATGCGTGCGCGGCGCAATCCAGTCGGTCGCGCGCGGCCAATGGGAGGCGGGAATGGCGCTCAACATGAGCCGCGCGCAAATGCTGCGCCGGATCATCCTGCCCCAAGCCTTCGTAGCCATGATCCCGCCCTGGGGCAATCTGTTCATCGAGCTTTTGAAATCGACGGCGCTGGTTTCGCTGATCACGCTCACGGACCTCGCCTTCAAGGCGCAGCAGATGAACCAGAACACCTTCAAGACCATTCCTATCTTCACGCTGGTGCTTTTGATGTATCTCGCCATGTCGCTCACCGTTTCTATCGGCATGCGGCTTCTCGAAAGGCGGGCCTCGCTCGGTCTGGCGCGGGGGAGGGCGGCGTGATCTGGGATTGGAGTTTTGCCGCCGAGATCCTGCCGGTGCTCGCACGCGCCGCCGTCGTCTCGATCGAGGCGACGCTGCTCGGCTTCGTCATCGCGGCTTTGCTCGGGCTGGTCCTCGCGGTAATCCGTATCGCGGTGCCCTGGACCGGCTGGACGATCTCGGTGCTGGTCGAACTGATCCGCTCGACGCCGCTGCTCATCCAGATCTTCTTCCTCTATTTCGTCTTTCCGAAATTCGGCGTCGTGCTCGACGCATTCACGGCCGGCGTTCTGGCCATCGGCATTCACTACGCCGCCTATTGCTCGGAAGTCTACCGCGCGGGCTTCGACAACATCCATCGCGGCCAGTGGGAAGCCTCGATCGCACTCAACCTCTCCTCCTGGACGACCTTTCGCGACATCATCATCCCGCAGGCGATACCGCCGATCGTGCCGGCGCTCGGCAACTATCTCGTCGCGCTGTTCAAGGAGACGCCGCTGCTGTCGGCCATCGCCGTGCTGGAACTCATGCAGACGGCCAAGATCATCGGCTCCGAGACTTTCCGCTACACCGAACCGATCACGCTGGTCGGCCTGTTCTTCCTGGCCATGAGCCTGGTTTCGGCCGCGCTCATCCGTGCCCTCGAACGCCTGCTCAACCGAAGGACCGCGCGATGACCGAACAACCGATGGTTCGTTTCGACAATGTCTCGAAGCGTTACGGCGCGCTCACCGTGCTCGACGGGCTGAACCTCGAAATCGCGCGCGGCGAGAAGGTTTCCGTCATCGGACCGTCCGGTTCCGGCAAGACCACGGTCCTGCGCATGCTGATGACGCTGGAGACGATCAACGACGGCGTCATCTGGGTCGAAGGCGAGCCACTGACCCATATGAAGCAAGGCGGAAAGCTGGTGCCCGCCAATCTCGCCCACATCCGCCGCATCCGGGCGAAGATCGGCATGGTGTTCCAGTCTTTCAACCTGTTTCCACACATGACGGCGATGGCCAATTGCATCGAGGCGCCGATGACCGTGCTTGGCATGAAGCGGGCCGATGCCGAGGCACGGGCGGCCGAGCTTCTCGACATGGTCGGGCTGTCGCAGAAGAAGGATCATTATCCTTCACAGCTTTCCGGCGGCCAGCAACAGCGCGTCGCCATTGCAAGGGCGCTGGCGATGCGGCCCAAGATAATGCTGTTCGACGAGGTGACGTCCGCGCTCGATCCGGAACTTGTCGGCGAAGTGCTGCAAGTGATAAGGCAAATCGGCCGCGAGCATGATCTGACGATGCTCATGGTCACCCACCAGATGGGCTTCGCCAAGGAATTTTCCGATCGCGTCTGCTTCTTCTATCAGGGCAAAATTTGCGAGCAGGGGCCGCCGGCAGAGCTTTTCGGCGCACCCAAGAATGAGCGGACGCGACAGTTCCTGCACGCTGTCCTGGAGGCTGGATGACGCTTGATACGGATGCCTCGGCCAAGACCGTGCCGCCTTCGCGTCCGCTTTCGGCGCGCGAACGGTTCGAACGCATCTACCTGATCCTGCGCGACCGTATCTGCCTTCTCGACTATCCGCCGGGGAGCCGGCTCTCCGAGGAAGAACTCGCCCAGGAATTCGAGATCAGCCGCACACCGGTCCGACGCGTGCTGGCGCGGCTCGAGGCCGAAGGGCTTGTGCAATCGATCCACGGCGTCGGTACGATCGTTACCGACGTCGACATCGAGGAGTTGCAGCAGGTCTATCATCTGCGACTGGAACTCGCGCTGCTTGTCGGCAAGCTTTCGCCAATTCCCCGAACGGCGGTCGACCTCGATCGCATCCGAGCGCTCATCGCGCGCTGCGATTCCGATATGCTCAACCCGGATCAGCGTGCCTTTCTGCAGCTGAACATGGACTTCTTCACTGAACTATCCGGCATGACCGGGAACCAGCCCCTGCGCGAAATAAGCGAAAGACTGTATTTTCAGGTTGCGCGCGTAGTCCTCAAGATGATGCCGCAACTCGGCCTTGTGGAGGAGTTCACGGCCTTCCGGCGCGAAATGGAGGAAGTGCTGGCCGCGGCGGAAATCGGGGATTGGGAATCGATCGGGCACATCAGGCGAGCCCATATCTCGATGAGCTTTCGGCGCATGGTGCGCCATGCCGGCCGACATGATGAATTTGACGGCAAGACCTGACGGTCGTCCTTTGGCACGGTGACGCAGCTTGTCATCCCGGCGCCGAGAAGCGCTGCTGCTCCGTCCTCTTATTTAGGGTGCCGCCGTTCAGCCACGGCATCAGGCACCACCACCAGCTTGCCGACGAAATCCTTGGCGATGAAATCGGCTTGGGCGCGGTGGAAATCGGAAAGCCTGTAGACGCCGCCGACCAGCGGCCGGATCTTGTCTTCCTCGATATAGCGCACGATACGGCGGAAATCCGCACGTGTGCCCTGGCTCGAGCCGTGGAGCTGAAGCTGCTTGAGATACATGGTCCTGAGATCGAGCTGGACGACCGGGCCGGCGATGGCGCCTGCGGTGGTGTAGCGGCCCTCAGGCCTCAGGATGCGCAACAGATCGTTGAAGATCGCGCCGCCGACAAGGTCGGCCACGACGTCGATGGGCTGGCCGCCGGTCACCTTGGCCACGGCTTGCGGCAGGTCGGCCACGCCACGGGTGATCACGGCTTCGGCGCCGATGTCGAGCACTGCCTGCTCCTTGCCGTTGCCGACGACGGCATAGGGAATGGCTCCGCGCGCCCGCGCCAATTGCACGATGCCGGAGCCGACGCCGCCCGAGGCGCCGGTGACCAGCACGCGTTCGCCGGCCTTGAGCCCTGCACGTTCCAGCATCTGCTCGCCGGTGAGATAGGCGCAGCAGAAGGTGGCGAGTTCGACATCGCTCAAGTCAGTGTCGACGACATGGGCGTTCTCGGCCGGTACAGCCTGGTATTCGGCGTAACCGCCGTCGCGGCCGTGACCCATATAGTCAATGTCGGCGAGCGAATCGTCGTCGCGATTGTAGATCGAGAAATCGACCATCACTCGTTCGCCGATGCGTTCCGGCGAGACCCCTGCGCCAACGGCAGCGACGGTGCCGACCGTGTCGGTGCCCTGGATACGCGGAAAGGTCAGGGTGTTGCCCTGGCGCCGCCATGTCGACACGGCCCCTGCGTCCTCCTCCGTGCCATAGGCGCCCTGGCGAACCCAGACGTCGGTGTTGTTCATGCCGCAGGCGCTCACCTTGACCAGCACTTCGCCGGCGGCGGGCGCAGGCACTTTCACGTCAGTGCGGTAGACGAGCTTTTCCGGGCCGCCGTGGCCGGTAAGCTGCACGGCCGCCATGGTGACTGGGAGGGTGGGATGAGAGGTCATCGCGTTCACTTCCGAATACTTTGTAGGTCAGCGCTGCCCCTCACCTTTACCCTCTCTCCGTGAACGACGAGAAGGCGCCGGCAGGCGGATGGGGGCAGCGCCGATCTCGGCAATTAGAGATTGGCGAACACGCTCTTCACGGCATCGGCGGTCTTGGCCACCACGGTGTCAGCCTCCTCGCGCGTCAGGCAAAGCGGCGGGGCGAAGCCCAAAATGTCGCCCTGCGGCATGGCGCGGCCGATGACCCCGCTTGCGGCGAGGGCCGTGGCGATCTGCGGTCCGATCTTCTGCGCCGGATCGAAGAACACACGGTCGTCCTTGTCGGCGACGAACTCGACCGCCGCCAGCATGCCGTCACCGCGCACCTCGCCGACGTTTTTGTGGCCGCCGACGGCCCTGGCCAATTCCGCGCGGAAATAGGCGCCGGTCTCGCCGGCATTCCTCACCAGATCCATCTCATCGATCAGTTCGAGGTTGGCCACACCCGCGGCGACGCAGATCGGATGCGCCGAATAAGTCCAGCCGTGACCGAGCGAGCCGAGCTTGTCGGAGCCCTGCACCAGCACCTGCCACATCTTGTCGGCGACGATGACGCCCGACAGCGGCGCGTAGGCGGAGGTCAAGCCCTTGGCGATGGTGATCAGGTCCGGCTTGATGCCGTAATGGTCGGAGCCGAACATGGTGCCCAGCCGGCCGAAGCCCGTCACCACTTCGTCGGCGACCAGGAGCACGTCGTACTTCTTCAGCACCGCCTGGATTTTCTCCCAGTAGCCGGCGGGCGGCGGCACGATGCCGCCAGTGCCGAGGATCGGCTCGCCGATAAAGGCGGCGACGGTCTCGGGGCCCTCGGCCAGGATCATCTCCTCGAGCTTGTCGGCGCAATGCTGCGAAAATTGCTCCTCGCTCATCGAACGGTCGGCGCGGCGGAAATAGTAGGGCGCCTCGGTGTGCAGGATCGGCGCGCGCGGCAGGTCGAAGGCATTGTGGAAGAGATCGAGCCCGGTCAGCGACCCCGTCATGATGCCGGAGCCGTGATAGCCGCGCCAGCGCGAGATGATCTTCTTCTTCTCCGGGCGGCCAAGCACGTTGTTGTAGTACCAGATCAGCTTGATGTTGGTTTCGTTGGCATCCGAACCGGAGAGGCCGAAATAGACCCTCGACATGCCCTTCGGCGCACGGTCGATGATCATCTTCGACAGCGTGATCGAGGCCTCGGTGCCGTGGCCGACATAGGCGTGGTAATAGGCGAGGTTCGTGGCCTGGGCGGCGATGGCGTCAGCGATCTTCTGGCGGCCATAGCCGACATTGACGCAGTAGAGGCCGGCGAAGGCATCGATACTTTTTCTGCCGTTGCTGTCCCAGACGGTGACGCCTTCACCGCCGGCCATGATGCGCGTCGGCGATTCACCGCGCGCGTGGGTGCCCATATGCGTCGAGGGATGGAAGAAGTGATCACGATCCCAGGCGGCGAGTTCGTTGGACTGGTCGAGCATTCTTTTGACTCCTTGAGGAACGTGGACGCGGCTTAAGCGACGTCCAGGCAAAGATATTTGAGATCGGTGAAAGCTTCGAGCCCCTGACGCGAACCCTCGCGGCCAATGCCGGACTGCTTGACGCCGCCGAACGGGATCGGCGCACCGGTGATCTTGACGCGGTTGATGGCGACCATGCCGTAGTCCAGCGCCCTGCCCAGGCGCTGCTGGCGGGCGCCGTTCTCGGTCACGACATAGGCGACCAGACCATATTCAGTGGCGTTGGCGCGCGCGGTCACCTCGTCCTCGCTGTCGAACGGCGTCACGGCTGCGACCGGACCAAACGTTTCTTCGCGCATGATCAGTGCCTCGTCAGATACGTCAGCCAGCAGCGTCGGCTGGTAAAACAACGGGCCGGCCTGGTGCCTTATGCCGCCAACGAGGCAGCGGGCGCCATGGGCGAGCGCGTCGGTGACCTGCTCCTCGACCTTCTTGACGGCGCGCTCATGCATCAGCGGGCCGATGTCGCTTTCGTCGGCAAGGCCATTGCCGGTCCGCAGCGCCTCGATGCGCTTGGCGAAGGCGGCGCAGAAACGATCGTAGATCGGCCGCTGGACATAGATGCGGTTGGCCGCGAGGCAGTCCTGGCCGGACGTGGCGAATTTGGCGTCGACGGCGATGCGCACGGCCTTGTCGAGATCGGCGTCGGCAAAGACGATCAGCGGCGCGTGGCCGCCAAGCTCCATAACCAGCCGCTTCATCGTCGGCGCGCTCTGGGCCGCGATCAGCCTGCCGATCTCGGTCGAACCGGTGAAGCTCATGGCGCGCACGCGAGGGTCCTCGCACATTCGCCCGACAATGATCGACGCCTTGCCGGTGACGACGTTGAAGATGCCGGCGGGCAGGCCGGCGCGCTCGCCCAGTTCGGCCAGCGCCAGCGCCGAGAGCGGCGTTTCCGAAGAGGGGTGCGCGACGATGGTGCAACCGGCGGCAAGGGCCGCAGCCGCCTTGCGGGTCAGCATGGCGGACGGGAAGTTCCACGGCGTCACGACGCCGACGACGCCGAGCGGCTCGCGCCGCACCGTCATTTCCGCCTTCGCCAGATGGCTGGTTACGCTTTCGGCGTTGAGGCGCTTTGCTTCCTCGGCATACCATTCGACGAAAGAGGCGGCATAATCGATCTCACCGAGCGATTCCTTCAAGGGCTTGCCCTGTTCCAGCGTCATCAGCAGAGCGAGGTCATCCTTCGCGGCGATGATGAGGTCGAACCATTTGCGCAGGATTTTCGAGCGCTCCTGCGGCAACAGAGCCCGCCAGGCAGGGAAAGCGCGCGCCGCCGCGTCGATGGCACTTGCCGTCTGGCGGCCATCGAGCGCGGCGACGAAGGCCACCGTGGCGCCGGTCGCGGGATCGGTGACCTCGAAGCTCTCCGCCGCCTCGCTTGCCGTCCAGTGCCCGTCGACATAGGCAAGCTCGCGCAGCAGCCGGCGGTCGGCGAGGCGGTCGAGCGCCTCATGGCGGTGCGAACGGGCAAAGTGCGCGGACATCATCGATTGCTCCCGATTGGGGTGATGCCGCAAGACTAGGGGCGTCGGCGCGAAGGATGAGGCTGTTTAGGTGCAGCTATATAGAGAGATTCTCTCTATTCGGCTGGGGAGCAGGACGATCTGTCTAGCCGCAGGGGTGGGGCGGGTGCTTTCGCGCATTCTCCGAGCGTACGGTGCCAGATGAACGCTGGTTTCGATCTCAGGACTGCACCGGCAACAGATCGGCAAGCGGTAGCACGGTCTCGTCCTTCACCGTCTTGATGACGATGTAGGTGAAGTAGCGATCGATGCCGATTTCGCGTTCGAGCAAGGCATCGACCAGCCGCTGATAGGTATCGATATCGCGCGCCATCACCTTCAGAACGTAGTCGACGCCGCCGCCCACCGACCAGCAGGCTACAATCTCAGGTATGTCGCGGATGACACGCTCGAAGCGGTCGAAATCGGCCTGGCGATGGCTGGCCAGCGTCACCTCCATCAGCACGGTGGCGACGGGTGCGACGACGCGCATGGCAATCGAGGCATGATAGCCGGAGACGATGCCGGCCTTTTCCAGCTTGCGCAGCCGCATCCAGCACGGCGTCGGCGACAGGCCGACCTTGTCGGCCAGCGCCAGCTTGGTGATGCGCCCGTCACGCTGGATGGCGTCGAGGATTCTGAGGTCGATCGGGTCGAGTTTCGCGGCGGCCATCTGTATCCACTTTTTGGTCCGCCGTACCATGACGGCGCATTATTTCGATTGTCAATTGCACTGATTTCGATCTCTAATAAGTCATGACATTGTGGCAACCTGATCCCGCGCTCATCCGGCGGCCCGCCTACCAGTCGCTGGCCGACCAGTTCGCACGCGCCATTCATGACGGGCGGCTCGCAAACGGCGCGCGGCTGCCGACGCATCGCCGGCTGGCCGACGAGTTGAAGCTGTCGGTGCAGACGGTCAGTCGCGCCTATGAGGAACTGATTCGCCGCGGCCTGATCTCGGGCGAGATCGGCCGCGGCAGCTTCGTCCAGACGCAGCGGCGCGAGCCTGAGCCGCCCTATCTGCCGGAGCGGCTGGGCGAAGTGATCGATCTTTCGATCCTGAAGCCGGTCTGCGAGCCGATGCATCTGGAGCGGCTAAAGCAGGCGCTGGGCTGGCTGGCCGACAACCTGCCGTCGAGCTCGGCGCTGTCGTTCCGGCCCAACATGGTGTTTCCCCGTCACCGCGCCGTGGCGGTCGAGTGGCTGAAACTGTGCGGTCTTGATGCCTCGCCGCAGAATATCAGCCTTACCAATGGCGCTACCGCCGGCATGACGGTGGCGCTGATGAGCGTGGCGCCGCCCGGCTCGACCGTCGCCACCGAGGCGATCGGCCACCATACGCTGGTGCCGCTCGCCCGCTATCTCGGCTTCAACCTCGAAGGCCTGCCGATAGACGGCAATGGCCTTATCCCGGAAGCGCTGGACGAGGCCTGCCGGATCTCCGACATCCGCGCCGTGTTCGTGCAGCCTTCGGTGATCAACCCGACGGCGACGCTGATGGATGCGGCGCGGCGCGAGCAGATTGCGGCGGTTGCGCGCAGGCACGACATAGCCATCATCGAGAACGATGTGCTGGGGCCGCTGGTCGAGGACCGGCCGCCGCCGGTCGCCGCCTTCGCGCCTGAACGCACGCTCTACGTCACGTCCTTCACCAAGATCGTGGTGCCGGGCCTGCGCATCGGCTATCTCGCCGCACCCGACCGCTATGTCGCCGCGGTCGCCAACCGGCATCTGGTTTCCAACTGGATGGCGACGCCGCTGGTGGCGGAAATCGCCACCAAATGGGTGACCGACGGCACCGCGATGGAACTGGTGCGCTGGCAACGCACAGCATTGCGGCGACGCCAGGACATCGTCGCCGAGGTGCTGGCCGGCGTCGACTATCGCACCCGGCGCGACGGACTGCATGTCTGGTTGCAGTTGCCGGCCGACCGTGCCGAGGAGAGCTTCGTCGCCCAGGCGCGCCTGCAAGGCGTGGCGATCGCGCCCGGCGCTTCCTTCCGCATCTCGCAAGCGCCCTGGCAACCGGCGGTGCGCATCTCGCTGGGTTCGACCACCGAGGGGGAACTGCGCGCCGGCCTCGGCGTTGTCACCAAGTTGCTGCTTGGCGACCCTGAGCATCTGCTGCTCGCAATCTAGCGAGATGTGCCGCTATCCAGACGATGCCGATCGCCAAAGGCGTCCCCGGTGCTGTCATTTTCGGTTCGACTTGATTTCGATCTCGGCACATTGCTAGGCACTGAATGCCCAAGAATTGTGCGGGATCAGAATAATTGTCATGATATTATTTTCCCAATTGACATGATTTGGCGGGTTCCGCATCGTTAAGGGCATAGGCTTCTCCAGCACGGGAAATTCGTTTGTCCGCATCCGCGCCTATCATCAAGGTCGATGGCATTTCGAAAAGCTTCGGCACCTTCAAGGTGCTGGATGGCCTGTCCATGCAGGTCATGCCCGGCGAGAAGCTGGCGCTGATCGGCCCGTCCGGCTCGGGCAAGACGACGATCCTGCGCATCCTGATGACGCTGGAGCGCATCGATGGCGGCCACATCCAGATCGACGGCGAGCATCTCTATCACATGGAGCGAAACGGCCAGCTGCTGGCTGCCGACGAGCGGCATCTGGCCAGGATGCGCCAGAAGATCGGCATGGTCTTCCAGCTGTTCAATCTGTTCCCGCACAAATGCGTCATCGACAATGTCACGCTGGCGCCGATGCTGACCAAGGGCACGCCGCGCGCTGCCGCCGAGAAGCGGGCGATGGAATTGCTCGACATGGTCGGCATGGCCGACAAGGCCAAGGCCATGCCGGCACAGCTTTCGGGCGGCCAGAAGCAGCGCGTCGCGATTGCCCGCGCGCTGGCACTGTCGCCCCGGATCATGCTGTTCGACGAGGTCACCTCGGCGCTCGATCCCGAACTGGTCGAGGAGGTGCTCAACGTGATGCGCAAGCTCGCGGCCGAAACCGACATGACGATGCTGCTCGTCACCCATGAAATGGGCTTTGCCCACGACTTCGCCGACCGGGTGCTGTTCTTCGACCGCGGCCGCATCGTCGAGGAGGGCAAACCCGATGAGATTTTCCGCCATCCCAAACAGGAGCGCACGCAAGGTTTCCTGAAGAAGATCATCGCGGCCGGACATCGCGTCTGACCGCCATGCCAGAGGCGGCGACACCGTCCGCAAGGGCGGCATTGCCGTCCTGAAATGACTGCAACCAAGAACACAAACATGGAGTTGGGAACAATGAAAAAACTTGGCATTCTGGCCGGCGTCGCCGGTCTTGCGCTGACCGCGGTGCTCGCGGCCTCGAACGTCGGATCGGCCGACGACAGCAAGCTCGAGCAGCTGAAGGCGCAAGGCTTCGCCCGCCTCGCCATCGCCAACGAGCCGCCCTACACGGCGGTCGCCGCCGACGGCAAGGTTTCGGGCGCCGCGCCCGACGTGGCGCGGGAAATCTTCAAGCGGCTGGGCGTCGCCGACGTCGCCGCGTCGATCTCGGAATATGGTGCCATGATCCCCGGCCTGCAGGCCGGCCGTTTCGATGTCGTCACCGCCGGCCTGTTCATGAAGCCGGAGCGTTGTGCGGCGGTTGCCTATTCCGAGCCGGTGCTGTGCGACGCCGAGGCGATGCTGGTGAAGAAAGGCAATCCGAAGGGCTTCAAGAGCTACGAGGATGTCGCCAAGGACACCTCCGCCACCATCGGCGCGCCCGGCGGCGGCACCGAGGAGAAGCTCGCGCTCAACGCCGGCGTGCCGCGTGACCGCGTCATCGTCGTGCCCGACGGCCAGAGCGGGCTGAAGATGGTGCAGGACGGCCGCATCGACGCCTATTCGCTCCCCGTCCTGTCGATCAACGATCTGATGAAGAAGGCCAATGACCCGAGCCTCGAAGTCATAGCACCCGTGCAGGGCGCGCCCGTCTATTGCGACGGCGCCGCTTTCAAGAAGGGTGACGAGGCGCTGCGCGACGCCTTCGACGTCGAGCTCGCCAAGATGAAGAAGTCGGGCGAGTTCGCCAAGATCATCGAGCCCTACGGCTTCTCGGCGGCGGCGGCGATGTCGACGACGCGCGACAAGCTCTGCGCGGCGAAATAAGCGCTTTTCCCTTCTCCCCGTCCACGGAGTGAAGGTGACTGAAGGGCCGGATGAGGGGCAGCGCGCGTTTTGCGAGCTTGGAGCCGCGCCTCATCCGCCTGCCCGTCCTTCGCGGCAGCTGCGCTGCAGCTAAGGAGGGTGAACCGGCAACTTCTCCCCGTGAGAGAGGAGAAGTTGCTAAAACCAAACGTTGGAAGCCTCTGATACATGACCCAATGGTCCGGCTATCTCGGCCTGATATTGCAGGGAGCGCTTGTCACCATCGAGCTGACGCTGATGGGGTCGGTGCTGGCCCTCGTGATGGCCTTCCTGGCCGGCATGGGGCGGCTGTCGCGCTTCTTCGCGTTGCGGGCGCTCGCCACCGCTTATATCGAGTTCTTCCGCGGCACATCGATTTTCGTACAGCTGTTCTGGGCCTATTTCGTGTTGCCCCTGGCGGGCGTCGAACTCACTCCGCTGCAAGCCGGCGTGCTCGCGCTGGGCCTCAATGTCGGCGCCTATGCGGCGGAAGTGGTACGCGGTGCCATCCAGTCGGTCGGCGCCGAGCAGTACGAGGCCTGCACGGCTCTCAATCTCGGCCGCTGGCAAGGCATGCGCCATGTCATCCTGCCGCAGGCGCTTCTTGTGATGCTGCCGACCTTCGGCAACAACGCCATCGAACTGCTCAAGGCGACATCCGTCGTCTCCCTGATTTCGCTCGCCGATCTCACCTTCCAGGCGCAGGTGGTGCGCTCGCAGACCGGCAGCACGCTGATGCCGTTCACCACCATCCTGGTGATCTATTTCGCGCTCGCGCTCGTCATCTCCTGGGGCGTGCGGTCGCTGGAGCGGCGCATGGCGCGCGGCCTCGACGGAGTGCGCGTCTGATGGATTGGGCCCTGTAATGGATTGGGACTGGGATTTCGTCCGGCAGATACTGCCGACGCTGATCGAGGGGGTGAAGATCACCATCCTGGCGACGGTGCTCGGCTCGGTGCTGGCGGCAATCGTCGGGCTGGGCATCGCACTGGCCCGCCGCTCGCCGAACAAGATGATGTCGCGCACGGTCGGCTGGGCGGCCGAATTCATCCGCGGCACGCCGCTGCTGGTGCAGCTCTACTTCATTTTCTACGTGCTGCCCGATTTCGGCATCCTGCTGCCGCCGCTGGTGGCCGGCGTTATCGGTCTTGGGCTGCACTACGGCACCTATACGGCGGAGGTCTATCGCGCCGGCATCGAGAACGTGCCGCGCGGCCAGTGGGAGGCGGCCAAAGCCTGCAATCTCAGCGCTCGCCAGACCTGGACCCACATCGTCATACCGCAGGCAATCCCGCCGATGATCCCGGCGCTGGCCAATTATTTCATCGCCATGTTCAAGGAGACGCCGCTGCTGTCGGCGATCACCGTGCTGGAGCTGATGAACCAGGCCAAGAGCGTCGCCAACACCTATTACCGCTATGTCGAGCCGATGACGCTGGTCGGCGCCTTCTTCCTGATCATCAGCCTTTTCTCGGTTATGCTGCTGCGCTGGCTGGAACATCGCTACGGCAAGATCGAAAGGTAGTTCCCATGAAGCCGCTTCCCGAAATCAGGCTGATGCCGACAAGGCCCGCACTCGAGGTGCGCCCGTTGGAAAAGCGCGTCGGCCTGATCATCCTGGCCACCGACCACACCAGCGAGCCGGACTTCCGTCGCATGGTGGCGAGTGAGAGGATCGGCATCTATGTCGCCCGCATCCCCTATAAGAATCCGACCACGCCTCAGAATCTGCGCAAGATGCAGCCCGAACTGACGGCTGGCGCGGCGCTGATCCTGCCGGACGAACCGCTCGATGCCATCTGCTACTCCTGCACGTCGGCCTCCGTGGTGATCGGCGATGCCGAGATCGAGGCGGCGATCCAGGCGGCCAAGCCTGGCGTGCCCGTGGTCACGCCGCCGATGGCGGGCGTGCGCGGACTGAGGGCTCTGGGCGCGAAGAGGATCAGTATTCTCACCCCCTACACCGTCGAGACGAGCCGGCCGATGGCGGCCTATTTCGCCGAACGCGGCTTCGAGATCGCCAGCTTCACCTGTCTCGGCTTCGAGGATGACCGCGAGATGGCGCGCATTGCGCCGGCAGCCCTCGTCGATCTGGCGCGCGAGGCGACTGACCCGCAGGCCGAGGCGTTGTTCGTGTCCTGCACGGCGCTGCGCTCGGCGCTGGCGGTTGCCGCGATGGAACAGGCTATCGGCCGCCCGGTCGTCACCAGCAACCAGGCGAGCGCGTGGAATTGCCTGCGACTGTGTGGCGATGATGTGCCGCGTCCGGAGTTCGGGCGGCTGACGACCTTGCCGCTTGGACAGTAAGGTCATGTCCTGCACGCACGAGCGACCCATGACGCACGCCGTCGCCCTTTCAGACATCCGCGCCGCGCGCCAACGCATCACCAGCAAGGTCGAGCCGACACCGGTCGTGCCGTCCGAGAGCCTGTCGGAGCGGCTCGGCCTTCCCGTTCACCTCAAGCTGGAGCACCGCCAGACCACGGGCAGCTTTAAGCTGCGTGGCGCCTCGAACGCCATTGCTTCGCTCAATGCCGAGCAGCGGGCACGCGGTGTTGTCGCGGCCTCGACCGGCAATCACGGCCGCGCACTCGCCCATGCCGCCAGGCTCGAAGGCATGCGCGCGGTGATCTGCATGTCGCGGCTGGTGCCTCGGAACAAGCTCGATGCCATCCGCCGCCTCGGCGCGGAAATCCGCATTGTCGGCGACAGCCAGGACGACGCGCAGCAGGAGGTCGAGCGGCTGGTGGCGCAAGAGGGTCTGGTGATGCTGCCACCCTTCGACCATCCCGACATCATCGCCGGGCAGGGCACGCTCGGGCTGGAGATCATGGAGCAGGTTCCTGACGCCGCTCTGGTGCTGGTGCAGCTCTCCGGCGGCGGGTTGGCCTCCGGGATTGCCGCAGCGGTCAAGGGCGTCAGGCCGAGCACAAAGGTCGTCGGCATCTCGATGGCGCGCGGCGCGGCGATGAAAGCCAGCCTCGATGCAGGGCGCCCGGTGCAGGTGGAGGAACTGCCGACACTGGCGGATTCGCTCGGCGGCGGCATCGGCCTCGACAACCGGCTGACCTTTTCCATGTGCCGAGACCTGCTCGACGACGTCGTGCTGCTTTCCGAGGACGAGATCGCCGCCGGCATCCGCTATGCCTATGAACAGGAGCGCGAGATCGTCGAGGGTGCCGGCGCGGTCGGTATCGCTGCGCTGCTTGCCGGCAAGGTGAAGCCAAACGGACCGGTGGTCGTTCTGCTTTCCGGTCGCAATATCGATATGAGCCTGCACAGAAAGATCGTTTGCGGCGAAGTAGTTGCGGAGCGCGCCTGATGAGCCGGATGACCATCCTTACCGAGAAAGAACTACGCGAGATCGTAGCTCTCGATCTCGACGCCGTCGCCTGCGTCGAAAACGCCTTCCGGGCGCTCGCTACCCTGCCGGTGGCGATGCCGCCGATCCTGCGGCTCGACATCCCCGAGCATCGCGGCGAGGTCGACGTGAAGACCGCCTATGTGCCCGGCATCGACGGCTTCGCCCTCAAGATCAGCCCCGGCTTCTTCGACAATCCCAAGCTCGGCCTGCCCAGCGTCAACGGCATGATGGTGCTGCTGTCGGCAAAAACCGGTCTGGTCGAGGCGTTGCTGCTCGACAATGGCTATCTCACCGACGTCCGCACCGCAGCCGCCGGGGCGGTCGCCGCAAAACATCTGTCGCGGCCAGATTCATCCATTGCCGCGATCTTCGGCGCCGGCGTGCAGGCCGGATTGCAGCTCGAGGCGCTGCGCCTGGTGCGGCCGATCGAAGAAGCTCGCATCTGGGCGCGCGACGCGGCCAAGGCGCAAGCCGCGGCCGGCGCCTTGAGCGAAAAACTGGGCATCGTGGTGCGCGCAGAACCGGATGCGGCCAAGGCGGCCGCCGGCGCCGACATCATCGTCACCACCACGCCCTCGACAGAACCATTGATCAAGGCCGGCTTCGTCTCGGCCGGCCAGCACATCACCGCCATGGGCTCGGACGCCGAGCACAAGAACGAGATCGCACCGGCAATCCTGCGCATGGCCGATCTCTATGTCGCCGACAGCGCAAGGCAGACGCGCCGGCTCGGTGAATTGCACCATGCCATCTCCGCCGGCGTGATGGCGGCGGACACGGAGGTGGCCGAACTCGGTCAGATCATCGCCGGCGAACGGCATGGCCGGCGTGCGGCGGACGACATCACCATCGCCGACCTGACCGGCACCGGCGTGCAGGACACCGCGATCGCCACGCTAGCCCGTGACCGGGCCCGGGTCGCGAAAGCCGGAACCATTTTTGAAAGTTGATGCTGGCCGCAAGAGCATGATCCGGAAAAGTGGGAACCGGTTTTCCGAGGAGATCATGCTCAAACAAAAAATTACCTGGAGCCAGATTCAACGGAAGTTGAAGCGGGTTCCAGGGCCCAACAAACGAGGACCAACAAAATGCAACCGAATTTGAAATTCTCGCGAAGCGAGTATGCGGATCGCCTCGCCAAAACGCGGAAAGCCATGGCGGCGAAAGGCGTCGATCTGCTTATTGTCAGCGACCCCTCCAACATGGCCTGGCTCACCGGCTATGACGGCTGGTCCTTCTACGTGCATCAGGCCGTCATCGTGCCGCCGTCGGGCGAGCCGGTCTGGTATGGCCGCGGTCAGGACGCCAACGGCGCCAAGCGCACCGCCTATCTCGCGCATGACAACATCGTCGGCTATGCCGATCACTATGTGCAGTCGACCGAGCGCCATCCGATGGATTTCCTGTCGAGCGTGCTTGCCGATCGCGGCTGGGGCAAGCTGACCGTCGGCGTCGAGATGGACAATTACTGGTTCTCGGCCGCCGCCTTCGCCTCTTTGCAGAAGCACCTGCCCAATGCCCGTTTCGTCGACGCCACCGCGCTGGTCAACTGGCAGCGCGCTGTGAAGAGCCCGACCGAGATCGACTATATGCGCAAGGCCGCCCGCATCGTCGAGGCGATGCACCAGCGCATCGTCGACAAGATAGAGGTCGGCATGCGCAAATGCGATCTCGTCGCCGAGATCTATGATGCCGGCACGCGTGGCGTCGACGGCATCGGCGGCGACTATCCAGCGATCGTGCCGCTGCTGCCGTCGGGCGCCGACGCCTCGGCGCCGCACCTGACCTGGGACGACAAGCCGATGAAGTCGGGCGAGGGCACGTTCTTCGAAATCGCCGGGTGCTACAACAGGTATCATTGCCCGCTGTCGCGAACAGTGTTCCTCGGCAAGCCAACACAGGAATTCCTCGATGCGGAGAAGGCGACGCTCGAAGGCATGGACGCGGGGCTCGCGGCAGCCAAGCCCGGCAACACGTGCGAAGACATCGCCAACGCCTTCTTCGCGGTGTTGAAGAAATATGGCATCGTCAAGGACAACCGCACCGGCTACCCGATCGGCCTTTCCTATCCGCCGGACTGGGGCGAACGCACGATGAGCCTGCGCCCCGGAGATCGCACCGAGCTGAAGCCCGGCATGACCTTCCATTTCATGACCGGCCTGTGGCTGGAGACGATGGGGCTGGAAATCACCGAATCCATCCTGATCACCGAGACGGGCGTCGAGTGCCTGGCCAATGTGCCGCGCAAGCTGGTGGTGAAGAATTGAAACCGATGTCCGACCTTCGTCCGTCGCCGGTCTCGCCCTCGGTCGATTTCGATCGCGACGGCGCACAGCACGGTTTCCTGCGCCTGCCCTACAGCCGCGACGATTCGGCGTGGGGCTCGGTGATGATCCCGATCTGCGTCCTGCGCAACGGCAAGGGGCCGACGGCCCTGCTGACCGGCGGCAATCATGGCGACGAATATGAAGGGCCGCTGGCGCTCTATGATCTGGCGCGCACGCTCGATCCCGCCCAAGTCAGCGGCACGGTTATCATCGTGCCGGCGATGAACTATCCGGCCTTCCGCGCCGGCACGCGCACCTCGCCGATCGACAAGGGCAACATGAACCGCAGCTTTCCAGGCCGGCCAGACGGTACGGTGACGGAAAAGATCGCCGATTATTTCCAGCGGGAGCTGCTTCCCCGCGCGGATATCGTGTTCGACTTCCATTCCGGCGGCAAGACGCTGGACTTCGTGCCGTTCTGCGCCGCCCATACGCTGCCGAACAAGGCCCTGGAGCAGAGGGCCTTCGCGGCGGTCGAAGCCTTCGCGGCGCCGTTCTCGATGCGCATGATCGAAATCGATGCCGTCGGCATGTACGATACCGCCGCCGAGGACATGGGCAAGGTGTTCGTCACCACCGAGCTCGGCGGTGGAGGCACGTCGAGAGCCGAGACGGTGCGGATCGCCCGGCGCGGCATGCTCAACGTGCTGAGGCATGCCGGCATCGTTGCCGGTGCGGTCGAAAAGACGCCAACCCAATGGCTCGACATGCCGTCCGGCGATTGCTTTGCCTTCGCGGAGGAAGACGGCATGGTCGAGACGATGGTCGATCTCGGCGAGCCTGTCGAGAAGGGCGCGGTGCTGGCGCGCATCCATTCCACCGGCCGAACCGGCATCGCCCCCCAGGAGATCCGGGCAAAAATGTCGGGCATGTTGGCGGCGCGGCATTTCCCCGGCCTGGTCAAGGCCGGGGACTGCGTCTCGGTGGTTGCCGCATTGGTCGACTAACGGAAGGGTCGGCCTGCACGGCGGGCAGGATTGGACCTATCTCGCATTCTTCCACCCTGGATCCAGATAGCGGCCGGCGAGCCAGCCCGGCCGCGCTCACGGCTCCGGCCGGCGCGTCGCGGCGGCACGTGCCTTGCCATCGCCTCAGACATCCAAAGCCACCGTCATCGAAGAGGCGCCGGCGCGACGACTTGTTCCGGCGCGAACTCGGGTATCAAAGAGTATGACTTTGCTGCCATACTCGCGATAAAGAGGGTGTCGGAATGCAACAAAAATGGGATTTCTGGATCGACCGCGGCGGCACGTTCACCGATGTCATCGGCCGTGATCCCGAGGGCGGCCTGCATCCGCGCAAGCTTCTGTCCGAAAATCCCGAGGCCTATGCCGACGCGGCCATCCAGGGCATTCGCGACCTTCTCGGCCTGCGCCCCGGCGAGCCTATACCCGCCGGGCTGATAGGCGACGTAAAGATGGGCACAACGGTCGCCACCAATGCGCTGCTGGAGCGCAAGGGCGACCGCGTGCTTTTGCTCATCACCAAGGGATTTCGCGATGCGCTGAGGATCGCCTATCAGGCGCGGCCTGACATCTTCGCCAAGGAGATCATCCTCCCCGAACAGCTCTACGAGCGCGTCATCGAGGTCAACGAACGCGTGCTTGCCGACGGCTGTGTCGAACGGCTGCTCGACATCGCTGCCTGTCGCCCGGCAATCGAACAGGCAAAGGCGGACGGCATCGACGCGGTCGCCATTGTCTTCATGCACGCCTGGAAATATCCCGATCACGAAAAGGCCGTCGCAAAGGTCTGCCGCAAGCTCGGTTTCGGCCAGGTTTCGGTCAGCCACGAGGTGTCGGCGCTGATCAAGCTGGTCGGCCGCGGGGACACCACCGTGGTCGACGCCTATCTGTCTCCGATCCTGTCGAGATATGTGCAAAGGGTAGGCCAGGAACTCGGCGTTCTCTCCCCCCTCGAGGGGGAGATGTCGGCGAAGCCGGCAGAGGGGATCGCCGCAGAAGGCACCACCAAGACGTCGAACCCCGTCGACCCGACCCGACCCGGCAGCTTCGCCGCCACTCTCCCCTCGAGGGGAAGGGAAAATCCCCGCCTAATGTTCATGATGTCTTCTGGCGGGCTGACCGCCGCGGACCTGTTCCAGGGCAAGGATGCGCTGCTGTCTGGCCCGGCCGGCGGGGTCGTCGGCATGGTCGAGACGGCCAGGCTCGCCGGCTTCGAAAAGGTGATCGGTTTCGACATGGGCGGCACCTCCACCGATGTCGCCCATTATGACGGCGAATATGAGCGCGCCTTCGATACCGAGGTCGCAGGCGTGCGCGTGCGCGCGCCGATGATGCGCATCCACACCGTCGCGGCCGGCGGCGGCTCGGTCCTGCACTACGAAGCAGGCCGCTTTCGCACCGGCCCGGACTCCGCCGGCGCCAATCCAGGCCCCGCCGCCTACAGGCGCGGCGGCCCGCTCGCCGTCACCGACGCCAACGTCATGCTCGGCAAACTGCAGCCGGATTTTTTCCCGGCCATCTTCGGCCCCGGCCAGAACGAGCCGCTCGACGCGGAGATCGTGCGCCAGAAATTCACCGCGCTCGCCGCTAAAATCGGCGACGGCCGCTCGGCCGAAGCGGTGGCCGAAGGGTTCGTCACAATCGCGGTGGAAAACATGGCCAACGCCATCAAGAAGATCTCGGTGCAGCGCGGCTACGACGTCACCGAATATCTCCTGAACTGTTTTGGCGGCGCAGGCGGCCAGCACGCCTGCCTGGTCGCCGACGCACTCGGCATGGAGGCGGCGCTGATCCATCCGTTTTCCGGCTTGCTGTCGGCCTACGGCATCGGCCTGTCTTCGGTCTTTGCCTCACGCCAGCAGGCCTTGCTTGCACCGCTCGCGGAAGAATCGAGGCCGGCAATCGAAGGCCTGATCGCGGCCTTGCAAACCGCCGTTGTCGCGGAACTCGCCGCACAAGGCATCGCCGAGGACGCGGTGACCGCCAGACCGGCGTTGCAGATCCGTTATGACGGCACCGACACCGCACTTCCGGTGCATTTCGACCATGGCTCGATGTTGCGGGCGAGGGCCGATTTCGAGGCTGCCCACAAGGCGCAATTCGGTTTCGTCTATGAGGACAAGCCGATGATCGTCGAAGCTGTGAGCGTCGAGGGGACGGAGGCGGGCGGCGAGCAGAATACCGAAGTCTATGCGCAGGCGGGGCAGCCATCAAAAGCCAGAGCCGAGGAGGTCCGGCGGATCTATACGGAAGGAAAATGGCACGAAGCCGACGTCTGTCGGCGCGAGGCGTTGCGGCCGTCCGATCGGGTCGCCGGCCCCGCACTGATCATCGAGCCCAACCAGACGATCGTCGTCGAGCCGGGCTGGCAGGCCGAGATCACGGCCAGGAATCATGTGCTGATGCGGCGCACCAGCAAGAAACGCCGGCAGGCGGCACTTGGCACCGAGGCCGATCCGGTGATGCTGGAAGTGTTCAACAATTTGTTCATGTCGATAGCCGAGCAGATGGGCGTGACGCTGCAGAACACCGCCTATTCCGTCAACATCAAGGAAAGGCTGGATTTCTCCTGCGCCGTTTTCGACCGGAACGGCGCGCTGGTCGCCAACGCGCCGCATATGCCGGTGCATCTGGGCTCGATGGACCGCTCGGTCGAGACCATCATCCGGCTGAACTCCGGCGACATTCATCCCGGCGACGTCTTTGCGCTCAATGCTCCCTATAATGGCGGCACGCATCTGCCCGATATCACGGTGGTGACGCCGGTTTTCGAGGAAGAGCAGCCGATTTCCCCGACAAGAGGGGAGATTGGCCAATCGCCCAAGATCCTCTTCTGGGTGGCCTCGCGCGGCCACCACGCAGACATCGGCGGCACCGCGCCGGGCTCGATGACGCCACTTGCCACCACGGTCGACGAGGAAGGCGTGCTGTTCGACAATTTCCGGATCGTCGATCGCGGAAAATTCCGCGAGACCGAGCTGCAGACGCTGCTCACCGATCACCGCTATCCGGCCCGCAATCCGCACCAGAATATCGCCGATCTCAAGGCGCAGCTCGCCGCCAACGAAAAAGGCGTGGCGGAGCTGCGCAAGATGGTGGCGCATTTCGGGCTCGACGTCGTCGAAGCCTATATGGGCCATGTGCAGGACAATGCAGCCGAAAGCGTGCGGCGCGTGATCGAGCGGCTGCCGGATACATCGGCCTATGAATATCCCACCGACACCGGCCAGGTGATCAAGGTGAAGATATCGGTCGACCGGCAAAAGCGTGAGGCGACGGTCGACTTCACCGGCACGTCGCCGATGATGAAGAACAATTTCAACGCGCCAGAGCCTGTCGCCCGGGCCGCGGTGCTCTATGCCTTCCGCGTCATGGTCGAGGACATGATCCCGATGAATGCCGGTTGCCTGAGGCCCATCAACATCATCATCCCGGATGGCTCGATGCTGAAACCCGCTTATCCCGCCGCCGTCGTCGCGGGCAATGTCGAGACCTCGCAGCACGTCACCAACGCCCTGTTCGGCGCCATGGGCGCCATGGCCAATGCGCAAGGCACCATGAACAATTTGACCTTCGGCAACAGCAAGTACCAGTATTACGAAACGATCTGTTCCGGTTCGCCCGCCGGCCAGATGAATTCCGGCCGCGGCTTTGCCGGCACGTCGGGCGTTCACACCCATATGACCAATTCGCGCCTTACCGACCCCGAAATACTGGAGCTGCGCTTTCCGGTGATGCTGGAGGATTTCCACATCCGCGAGGGCTCCGGCGGCAAGGGCAGGTGGAATGCCGGCGACGGCACGAAGCGCACCATCCGCTTCCTGGAGAAGATGGAATGCGCCATCCTGTCCTCGCATCGCAACCGGCCGCCGCAAGGGCTGGACGGCGGTGGCGATGGCGAGGCCGGCTCGACCAAGGTGCGCCGCAAGGACGGCACGGTCGAGGTGCTGAAAGCCTGCGAGCAGACGGTGCTTCAGGCCGGCGACGCCGTCATCGTGACGACGCCGACGCCCGGGGCGTTCGGAAGGCCGGAGCCAGGGCCGTCCAACGTTTGATAGAATCGCGGAACCGCTCTATCCGTTTTTTGGAATCCGCATTTCCCTTGCCTTTCACACGGGGCCTTCGCCATGCCAAGCAAATCCCCATTGAAGACACTGGCGCCCGATGGATTCGGGCCGACCGTCACCGTGGGCGAGATCCTGGTGGAGATCATGGCCACCAGCCGTGGCAACGGCTTTCTCGAGCCCATCGCGCTGACCGGACCCTATCCGAGCGGGGCGCCGGCGATCTTCGTCGACCAATGCGCCAGGCTTGGCGGGCGGGCCGGCATCATCGCCTGCGTCGGCGACGATGATTTCGGCAGGATCAATGTCGAGCGCCTGCGCCGGGACGGTGCGGATGTCTCGGCCATCGCCGTCAGCCCAGACTATCCGACGGGCAGCGCCTTCGTGCGCTACCGTGAGGACGGTTCGCGCGACTTCGTCTACAATATCGGCAAATCGGCCGCGGCGCGGGTCGGCTTGACCCCTGAGGCCAGGGCGCTGCTGGCGCGTTCGGGCCATTTGCACGTCATGGGCACGGCACTCAGCATTCCCGTCATTTGGCAGGTGCTCGACCATGCCATCGATGTGGTCAAGGGACGTGGCGGAAGCATCTCGCTCGATCCCAATCTTCGCAAGGAACTGCTCGGCCATGGCCAGACGCGCGAGCGCTTCGCACGGCTTCTCGACATTGCGGATCTGATCCTGCCGTCGGGTGAGGAACTCCACACCGCTTCGGGCAACGACAATGAAGCCGACGCGCTCGCCTCGCTGTTTGCCCGCGGCGCCGGCGAGGTCGTCGTCAAGCGGGGCGCGTTGGGCGCGTCCCTGTTCGGCGCCGACGGCAGCCGCGTCGAGTCGCCCGGCTTCCTGGTCGAGGAGATCGATCCGACCGGCGCGGGCGACTGTTTTGGCGGCGCCTACATCGCCTGCCGCAGGCTCGGCATGCCTGCCGTGACCGCGCTCGATTACGCGAATGCGGCAGGCGCGCGCAACGTCACGCGGCAAGGCCCGATGGAAGGAGCCGGTACGCGCGCCGAACTCGATCTGTTCATTGCCAACACGCCGAGGCGACGCCCGTGACCGATCCATTGCTGAAACTTGCAAATTCCCGGCGGCGGGGCGCGGCGGAAGGCATCACCTCCGTCTGCTCGTCCCATCCGGTCGTGATCCGGGCCGCAGTGCGCGACGCCGCGCTGTTCTCGCGGCCGCTGCTGATCGAGGCGACCTGCAACCAGGTCAACCAGTTCGGCGGCTATACCGGCATGCAGCCCGCTGACTTCGTCGCGGCGGTGACCGCTATTGCAGGCTCCGAAGGCCTTGCGCCCGAGCGGGTCATCTTCGGCGGGGATCATCTCGGTCCCAATCCATGGCGAAAGGAAGATGCCGGCGCGGCCATGGCGAAGGCCGAGGACATGGTGTCCGCCTATGTCCGGGCCGGTTTCCGCAAGATCCATCTCGATGCCTCCATGGGATGCGCGGGCGAGCCGGCGGCGCTGGATGACGCTACGATTGCCAGGCGCGCCGCCCGCCTGGCGCGCAAGGCCGAGGACGCCGCCAGCGGGACCGACCGGCCACTCTACGTGATCGGCACCGAGGTTCCGCCGCCGGGCGGAGCGGATCATCTCATCGGCGAAATCAGCCCCACAAGCCTGTCCGCGGTCCAGCACACACTGGCGGTGCATCGGCAGATCTTCCACGAGAACGGCCTCGCAGACGCCTTCTCGCGGGTCATCGCCGTGGTGGTGCAGCCGGGCGTGGAGTTCGGCAACGAGAACGTGGTCTTCTACGATCGCGCCAAGGCGCTGCATCTGCGCGAATTGCTCGACCAGGAAGCGGGCCTGGTCTACGAAGCCCATTCCACCGACTATCAGACGCAAGCGGCCCTACGCGAACTGGTCGAGGACGGCTTTGCCATCCTCAAGGTGGGGCCGCAGCTGACTTTCGAACTGCGCCAAGCGCTCTATGGGCTGGACCTGATCGCCTCCGATCTGTTGCCCGACTACGGCGCGCGCCCGCTTTATCAGACCATGGAAGCGCTGATGACGGCCGATGCCAAGGACTGGCACAGCCACTACCACGGCTCTGCGGCGCAACAGCGCGTGCAGCGGCACTATTCGCTGTCGGACCGCATACGTTACTACTGGAACCATCAGGAGGCGATGGAAGCTGTCCAGCGATTGACGGCCGCCTTGTCGGGCAAGGCCGTGCCGGTGACGCTGTTCCATCAGCATCTGCCCGCGCTCGACCGCTTTGCCGGGCAGCCGCTCGATCCGGAGGCGGTGTTGGTGGCCGCGGTTCAGCAGGCGCTGGAGGGCTACCGCTTCGCCTCCAGCGGTTGAGCGGCCGATAGCCAGGGGACGCAGTTCGGTCATTTCGACGACTTGTCGGCTTACTTGCTTGAGGTGTGCCTGCACCGGGGTAATAGTCGCGACGGAATGGCGAGGAGGAGGATATGACGCTGAACTTCGACCCAAGGGCGAAGGCCGCGACGCTCTACCATGGCGAATTCCGGCCGATGTTCATCGGCGGCAAATGGGTCGCTGCGCAGTCCGGACAGGAGATGCAGGCGCTCAACCCGGCGACGGGGCAGGTGCTGGCGACGGTGCCGCGCGGAGGCGCCGCCGACATCGACGCGGCGGTGGCGGCTGCGCGCACCGCTTTCGAAGGTCCGTGGTCCGGATTTTCGCCTTACGAACGGCAGTGCGTGCTGCTCAGGATCGCCGATCTCTTCGAGAAGAACTGGGAAGAGCTCTGCGTCTCCGACACCCTCGACATGGGGCTGCCGATCACGCGCACGCTCGCCAACCGGCGCCGGGTCATCGGCATGCTGCGCTTCTATGCCGGGATGGCGACCGCGCTGCATGGCGAATCAATCGACAATTCGATCCCGGGCGAGATCGTCACCTTCACCCGGCGCGAGCCGGTGGGCGTGGTCGGCGCCATCATTCCCTGGAACGCGCCGACCGCCGCGTCGATCTGGAAGATCGCGCCGGCGCTGGCTACTGGCTGCACGATCGTGCTGAAACCTTCCGAGGATGCATCGCTGACGCCGCTTTTGATCGCGCGGCTGATGCAGGAAGCGGGCGTTCCCGACGGCGTTGTCAACATCGTCACCGGAACCGGGGCCGAAGCCGGCGCGCGGCTTGCCGAACATCCCGACGTCAACAAGATCGTCTTCACCGGCTCGACGCTCACCGGCCAGGCGATCGCCCGGGCGGGTGTTGCCAATCTAAAGCGCGTTTCATTAGAACTCGGCGGCAAGTCGCCGCTCATCGTGTGCCGCGACGCCGATATCGACAAGGCCGTTCCGATCGCGGCGATGGCTGTCTTCGTGCATTCGGGCCAGGTCTGCATCGCCGGTTCGCGGCTGTTCGTGGCGCGCGAAATCCATGACGAGTTCGTGCGCCGGCTCGCTGACTTCGCCGGCAGGCTGCGCATCGGCCACGGCATCGAAGCCGAAACCGAAATGGGGCCGCTCATCAATGCGCGGCAGGCCGGCAAGGTTGAGGGCTACATCAAGGCCGGCAGCGAGGAGGGCGCGGAACTGGTCGCCGGCGGATCGCGGCTGACCGGCGGCCTCTATGACGGCGGCAACTTCATCGCGCCGACCGTCTTCGGCGCAGTGTCCGACCAAATGACCATCGCGCGCGAAGAGATCTTCGGGCCGGTTATCTCGGCAATGCCCTTCGATACGCTTGACGAAGCCGTCGCCCGCGCCAATGCGACGCCCTATGGGCTGGCCGCCGGCATCTTCACCACCCATCTCGGCACGGCGCACAAGCTTGCCCGCCGGGTCAAGGCGGGTTCCGTCTGGGTCAACATGTACCACGCCATCGACCCCGCCGTGCCGTTCGGCGGCATGAAAATGTCCGGGTATGGCCGCGAGGGCGGCATCGAACATCTGCACGAATATCTGGAGACCAAGTCGGTGTGGATCCAGACCGACTAAGGCTTTTGTCGGTTTGTCAGGCGAGCCGGCCTGCGCCGCCGGTTCTCACGCTGCCGCTCATGCACGCCGGCTGCAAATCAACCGGCGCCCGTTCTCAGGAACTTTTCTTTATCCGGCGATTTTTGGATATAAGATGAAATCCGGTTGGCCAGGAAGGTGTTGTCGATGACGACGAAACGCTTCGCGATCTGCGCTCTCGCCCTTGTGATGGGCTGCGGCATCGTCTCTTCGGCGTCCGCCGGGGCCAGGCACCGCCACCACCAGGGCGAACCCGAACGCTATGTTCCCGCTGACGGCGATATTATTGACATACTGTTCGGCGGCCCGCGCTACTATGACCGGCAGCTTGTCACGACGGCCGCCGGCGCCTGTTCCTACCACCGGGTGGGGCCGGATGCGAATGCGCTGAACAAGATCAACGATCACCATTGCGGAAAATAGCGGGCCGACCGCTCCGCAAGCAGGCTCATGACGCTTCCCATCCGGGAAAGCGGTCCGGCCGCAGCCATGTCTGGGCTGGGCTGCCATTGCCGGAAAACACGGCGTCAACCAGCCAGCGCGCGGTGGCGGGGGCGGCATGCATGCCGATGGAACCCATGCCGCCATGCACGAACAGGCCCTCGACGGCCGTCCTGCCAGCGACCGGCAAGCCATCGGACAGCATCGGGCGGTTGCCGGGATAGACGTTCCTGACCTGCGGCGCGCCGAGGCCCGGCAGCATGCGCAGCGTGCGGCTGGCGATCCGGCTCGCCATGTCGGTGTTGCGGACGAGATCGCGGAAGGCCGGCTGGACGGAGGCGCCAAGCCTGGCATCGCCGCCGCCCATGGGGTTGAGGCAGATGGCTTCCACCGCCGGCTGGTCGTCGCGCTGCGCGGCGACATCGGCAAGGCCGTCGAGCCTCATGCGCCGGCCGAGCTCTTCCTGATCCGGCCAGGTCAATTCCTCGACGATCCAGGGCAGCTCGAAGTCGAGTTTTCCCAACTGGATCAACCAGCCGCGGCCGGCGGTGAAGGGCAGGCCGGGCAGCGGTCCGTCGCCGACGGTGCGGCGCAGAAGGTCCCACATCCACAATCCGTTGGCGATGAAGATGAGATCGGCGGGAACGATCCCCTGGTCGGTCAAGATACCCTGGACCTTGCCGCCCCTGGAGAAGATCTGGGCGACGCGCAGGCCGGTGCGGATCGTCGCGCCGGCCTCACGGGCGGCGTGGGCGAAGGCATGTGTCGCGCCCATGGGTTCCAGCGTCCATGCACGGCCGACGGAATAGGCGCCTGCCACGTTGAAGCCGACACGAGGGTGGTCGCGCGCCAGTTCCTTGCCCGTGATCTTTTCCATTGCCACGCCGGCTTCCCTGTAGCGGTCGGCCACGGCGGCAGCCGCCTCGAAACTCGCCTCGTCTTCGGAAATCAGCAGATGTGCGATGGCGGCGAATTCGAAGGGAACGGGTCCGTCGGCAAGCTCGGCATAGATCGCGACGCTGGCGTCCAGCAGTTCGACGACCTTTTTCTGCGGGCCGGTGAGCAAGGTGCCGGTGTTTCGTCCTGAGGACTCGGCGGCGATCATGCTCTGCTCGAGGATCGTCGTCTTGAGACCGTGGCGGGCCAGTTCATAGGCGAGCGTGCAGCCGGCGATGCCGCCGCCGATGACCACGGCATCCATTGGTGTCTGGACGCGAGTCGAGTTGAAGGACATGGAGCGCAGCCTCCTCCCAATGAAAGCATCTCGTATACTCGTATACGAGATGCTTTTCAAGTATGCCGCCCACGACTGCCGCAAGTGCCGCCACGATATCGTCTTCGGTCCGAGCCGGGCGCAGGCCAGTCGGCGATTTCCTCAGCAAAGGCGGGTAGCCTATTCAACGACTTGCGGCTGGATCCGCAAGTTCGGCACGAATCTCCGCACCATGTTCGTCGCGTGCCGGACTTTTCGCCGGTGCCTTTGCCGTCCGTTTGGAAAAACGGGGGGCGGAGGCAGCTTGGAGGGCGCCATTCTCGACCAACCAGGAGCCGCGTGCGGCCATGTGCGGATGCAGCGCCGCCTCATGCGGGCTGAGCACAGGCCCGACGCAGGCATCCGTTCCTTCGAACAATTTCATCCACTCGTCTCGGGATTTTTCGGCAAAGATCGCTTCCAGCCGGCTGCCGAGCTCAGGCCAGAGGCCGCGGTCGAACTGAGCGGCGAACTGCGGATCGCCGCCCAGACCAAGCCTGTCGAGGAACAGCGCATAGAATTTCGGCTCGACGCACTGGACGCTGATGAAGCCGCCATCAGACGTGCGGTAGACGCGGCACCAATGCGGTCCGTCCAGAAGGCTCCGGCCACGCTCGGCGGCAAGCCCGCCGGATGGTGCGAGCGACATCAACAGGTTCATCATATGGGCCGAGCCGTCGACGATCGCCGCGTCGACGACCGTGCCTTCACCACCGGCGCGGGCGTTCATGATGGCGGCCAGCATGCCGATCACCAGATAGAGCGCGCCGCCGCCTATGTCGCCGACCAGCGTCGGCGGCGCCATTGGCGGCTCGCCCGGCAGGGAAGCATACCAGAGTGCGCCCGACACGCCGGTATAGTTCATGTCGTGGCCGGCGGTGCGGGCGAGCGGGCCTTCCTGCCCCCAGCCGGTCATGCGGCCATAGGCCAGGCGAGGGTTGGCGGCCAGACACACATCTGGACCAAGCCCGAGACGCTCCATCACGCCCGGCCGGAAGCCCTCGATCAGGCCGTCGGCGGTGGCGATCAGGCGCATCAGCACGGCAACGTCCTCGGCATCCCTGAGGTCGAGCGCGATAGAGCGCTTGCCGCGATCGAGCAGCGAGCGCTCGGGAAGGCCCGGCACGGATGCATGCTTGCGGTGGACGACGATCACGTCGGCGCCGAGATCGGCGAGCAGCATGCCGGCAAAGGGCGCCGGCCCCAACGCCTCGATCTCGACGATGCGGATTCCCCTGAGCATCCCACCCTCCACGGCATTCAAACTTTCGGTAAGGCACACTTTTGGTGTCACGCAGGGGCGACGGTGTGTAACCCTGCTCTTTTGGCATTGAAGCACGTGTCGCCGGTATATACGTCAGGGCCATGAAAAAAATCGGTTTCCTGTCATTCGGGCACTGGACGCCCTCGTCGCAATCGCAGGTGCGCTCGGCGTCGGACGCGCTGTTGCAATCCATTGATCTCGCCGTCGCGGCCGAGCAACTCGGCGCTGACGGCGCGTATTTCCGCGTCCACCATTTTGCCCGACAGCTCGCCTCGCCATTTCCGCTGCTGGCGGCGGTCGGCGCCAAGACCAGCCACATCGAGATCGGCACGGCGGTCATCGACATGCGCTACGAGAATCCGCTCTACATGGCGGAGGACGCAGGTGCCGCCGACATCATCGCAGGCGGGCGCCTGCAGCTCGGCATCAGCCGGGGCTCGCCCGAACAGGTCATCGATGGCTGGCGCTATTTCGGCTACGCGCCGCAGGAAGGCAAAAGCGACGCCGACATGGCGCGGCATCACGCCGAGGTCTTCCTCGACACGCTGCGCGGCGAGGGCTTCGCCCAGCCCAATCCGCGGCCGATGTTTCCCAACCCGCCCGGCTTGCTGCGCCTGGAGCCGCATTCTGAAGGCCTGCGCGAGCGCATCTGGTGGGGTGCCGCCACCAACGCCACTTCGGAGTGGGCGGCGAAGCTGGGCATGAATTTGCAGAGCTCGACCCTCAAATTCGACGAAAGCGGCAAGCCCTTCCATATCCAGCAGGCCGAGCAGATCCGGATCTATCGCGAGGCCTGGAAGGCGGCCGGCCATGAACGCGAACCGCGCGTCTCGGTCAGCCGCAGCATTTTCGCGCTGGTCGACGACCGGGACCGCGCCTATTTCGGGCGCGGCAATGAGGGCCGCGACCAGATCGGCTTCATCGAGGAAAACACGCGGGCGATCTTCGGGCGCAGCTATGCCGCCGAGCCGGACGTGCTGATCAAGGAGTTGGCCGAGGACGAGGCGATCGCCGAGGCCGACACGCTGCTGCTCACCGTGCCCAACCAACTCGGCGTCGACTACAACGCCCATGCCATCGAGGCGATCCTGACCCATGTCGCGCCGGCGCTGGGTTGGCGCTGACAGCCGAGCCGTGTAACCATCGCTGCTGCGGACAGTTCAGGAGGTTCACTGCATGGCAAAGAAGGCCTTGATTGCCTGGGGTGGGTGGGAAGGCCATACGCCCCAGCGCAGCGCCACTGTGGTGCGCGACATGCTGGAGCGCAATGGATACACGGTCACGCTCGGCGAGGGCACGGGGATGTTTGCCGATCCGGAGCTGAACTCATTCGATCTCATCGTGCCCGTCATCACCATGTCGAAGATCGAAAAGTCCGAGCTGCAGAATCTGACGCGCGCGGTTCGACAGGGAACAGGACTCGGCGGTTTCCACGGCACGATGGGCGACAGTTTCCGCAACGAGCCGGACTATCAGTTCATGACCGGCGGCCAATGGGTCGCGCATCCCGGCGACATCATCGACTATCGCGTGGTCATCACCAAACCGGACGATCCGATCACGAGAGGCATTAGCGACTTCGCCTACCGGTCGGAGCAGTACTACATGCATGTCGACCCGAGCAACGAGGTGCTGGCGACGACCACCTTCACCGACGAGCATTTCCCGGGCATCGGCGGCGTCGACATGCCGGTTGTCTGGAAGCGAAGATATGGCGCAGGCAAGGTCTTCTACAGTTCGCTCGGACACACGGCGGATGAGTTCGCGATGCCGGAAATGGCTGTCATCGTCGAGCGTGGTTTGCTCTGGGCCGCGCGGGGGTAGCTGCCCACTGAAACCGCGACAGCCTACCAATCGGCGACGCGATCGCCGCCTGTGAATTGCGCGCTCTTGCCGGTGTATTCGAACAGTTCGATCTTCACGCCGTCGGGGTCGCGCAGCCAAGCCTGATAGGTGTCGTCGCAGGCGAGTTTTTTCGCGGTGACCTCCACGCCCCTGGACGCGATATGCGTGATCGCGGCGTCGATATCCTCCACCTCCAGGCAGAAATGGTTGATCTGGTTCGTCTCGCTGAACCGCGCACCCTCTTTGTGAAAAACCTCGATATGGCTGCGGCCGCCGCAATTAAGGTAGAAACCGAAAATCTTTCCGTCGCGCAGGAAATTGAACTGGATATCAATGCCCAGGACATCCTCGTAGAAGCGCCGTGTCTCGTCCAGATCATTGGCGAAGATGCAGACATGGGCGAGTTGTTTGACCTTGATCATGGCTGGCTCCTCATAATTTCGCAGGTTCACATAGCCCGGCGCGAAATTGGCCCGCGTGGGCTCATCGTCATTCAATCCCGCCGGTGACCACATAGGCGCCCGCGCTGCGTCCATCCCGCAGCCGCATCACCGCCGTGACGATCGAGCCGTAGGGGCCGCGCCAGACGCTGTGGATCCGTTGATGCTCCGCGGCCGGGACAAACGCCCGGCCGGTCAGACGCGCGCCGGCTCGGCGCATCGCGACGGCATCTCCGTTGACGTGCACCTTGATGCTGGCGTGCTCCGTCTCGGTTGCGTCGACGGGGAGGTCGAGCGTGATGACGATCTCGTCCTGATCGCCGCTGTCGCGCGTCTCGGCCGCAAGCTTGATTGCGAGCGCGGGCGCCTCGCCATTGCCGGCTTGAGTGGGCCGGCGCGAAAACACGTCATCGGCCAGTTCGGGCGTGCGCGGCGGGCGTGTGCGGCGCCGCGTGGAGCGCTCGTAATCGCCGGCCATGCGCAACAGCCTTTCATCGTCATAGGCCTTGCCGGCGAAGGTCAGGCCGACCGGCATGCCGATGTCGGCCATGGTGCCCATCGGCACGGTAACGGTCGGGATGCCGAAATGCCGCCACACCAGGTTGCCGTTGGCGACCCAGGTGCCGTTGCGCCAGGCAAGCGCCGCGGAGGCCTCAGTGATGTCGGCATCGGCGGGCCCGACATCGGCGACGGCAGGCAGCACGACGGCATCAAGCCTGTTCGCGTCCAGCCAGTCCTCG
This sequence comes from Mesorhizobium sp. B2-3-6, assembly GCF_006442305.1. Taxonomy (NCBI): domain Bacteria; kingdom Pseudomonadati; phylum Pseudomonadota; class Alphaproteobacteria; order Hyphomicrobiales; family Phyllobacteriaceae; genus Mesorhizobium; species Mesorhizobium sp. B2-3-6. The sequence continues at coordinate 240,812 of NZ_VFVW01000001.1, forward strand.
AAATCGAGCCGCCGCGTCGCTTCCAGCCCTTTCAGCCCGTCCTCCATCGTCGGAATGGCCCGGAACGGCGTGACGCCTGATTTCGCGCGCTCGACATACTGTGCCAAGTCGAAACCGCCTTCATAACGGTCGGGCAGCGTGCCCGGTGGCTGCGGAAAGATTTTCGGGCCGTCGACCGAAACGAGATCGGGAATGTTCAGATCATCGTTCGCGCGCAAAAAATCATCCCAGGCTGAGATGCAGAGGTCCCAGATCTCGCGATCGGCGAAGTCCGGCGGCACCAGAGCGCGGTCGACCATGGTGCGCGCGCCGGGGCGATCGCGCTCGTAGTTGGAGACGACAGGAAAATCGACCTCCATCACCTCGGCTCCAAGCCGTCTCAGGTCCGCCGCCGCTTGCTCCCAGAGATCAAGCACGGAGGCGCGGGTTTCGATCCGCCGGTCGGCGCCGCTGTCGCGGCCGATATACATTCTGGGTACGCCAAGCCGCATGCCTTTCAGCGACCCCGCTAGCGCCAGATCGGTATAGCGCGGCGGCCGGATTTCGGAACTCTTCGGCAGCGCGATCCAGGGCTGCGCGCGCCAGAAATCGCCCCGCGTCTCGGGATCGTCGGCGACGATCACATCCAGCAATTCGAGCATGTCGGGCACGCTACGCGTGTGCGGCACGACGACATCCATGGTCGGCACAAGGGGCCAGTTGCCGCGCACCGAAATGACACCGCGCGACGGCGTGTAGGCGACCAGCGCGTTGTTGGTGGCCGGCGCGCGGCCGGACGACCAGGTTTCCTCGCCAAGCCCGAAGGCGCAGAAGCTCGCCGCCGTCGCGGTGCCCGAGCCATTCGAGGAGCCGGACGCGAAGGCGGCGGTCAGGTAATCGGCATTGTAAGGGCTTTCGGCACGGCCATAGACGCCGCGTTGCATGCCGCCATTGGCCATGGGCGGCATGTTGGTGAGGCCGATCAGCACCGCGCCGCCGGCGCGCAGCCGGGCGATGGTGAAGGCGTCCTCGTTGGCGATGAGATGCTCGAAGGCCGGCGAGCCGGCGGCAACAGTCAAGCCAGACACTTTGTAACTGTCCTTGGCGGTGTAGGGGATGCCATCGAGCGGGCCGAGCGTCTTGCCCTGGCTGCGGCGCCGGTCCGAAGCCACGGCTTCCTCGAACATATCAGGATTGAGAACCGGGACCGCATTGAGGCTGATGCCGTGCCGGTCGAAATGCGCGATGCGCCCGAGATAAGCGCCGACAAGTTCGACGCTGCTCACCGTGCCGTCGTCGAGCGCGCGCCGCAACTGTTCGATCGTCGCTTCGACGATGTGAAGGCTGGCATCGGTCATCTTCTGGCCCCTGGCGATCGTTTCCAGGCATGGATGAGCGAGGCCGCCGGCTTCGGCAAGGGCCAATCGCGATTGACGGTGGTCCTGGCACGGTGCCGCGGTTGCATATCCCGACTGGCAAAAAGCGGCTGACCGATGCAACCTCTAATAGAGACGGCGCGTCAGGTGCCTTCTGGAGCGGCGAGGTCCGGATCCGGCAACGAGGAGTTGCGCCTCTGGTGCAGTCCGTGGGCAACTATTCGCCAAATAGTGAATATCAGTCCCTCAAAACGACTTGCAAGCGTAAGCTGAAGCTCGCAGAAGTTGCGGCAGAAGCATGCATTGAAGAAAACTCATGCCGCCACCCCAGCATGAAAGGGGGATCATGCCTGACCAGAATGCCCTAATCCGCGCTGCCATAGGGCGGCTGCTCGCCGAAAAAACCGGGGTTGCCGCCATTTCGATGAAGGAAAGCATCGAGGAATTGCTGGAGCGAACCGGCGAGACGGTGACCGAGGACAGCCTGCAGGATCTGCTGCTCGAGATGGCCGAGGTCCGTGGAATGACGGTTGTTCTCGACGTTTAGCGAAGCCGTTCCGCCACAGCCCGGGCGTGGCGTGCCGGCTCGCCCCGATCGGCCATCCGGCCTATTTCACCCCAGCAAGTTGCGCGCCGTGCGCATGAAGATCTTCGACCCGATCGGGATCAAATCGTCGGGGAAATCATAGTCGGGATTGTGCAGGGCAGGGTGGCGCTCGCCGGCGCCGAGGAAGAACATGGCCGACGTCGCGCTGTGGCCGAACAAGCCGAAATCCTCCGAGGCGCGCATCGGCAGGGCTTCTTGCGTGTGCGCGACGCCCTCTTCGTCGAGGGCGCGTTGCAGATGCTCCACCGCGTCCGGCGCGTTGACGCTGGCGACGAAGATCTCGTGGTAGTCCCAGCTTGCGGACAGGCGATGCTGGCCCGCGATCTTCGTGACCAGCGCTTCCGCGGCGGCGCACAGATCCGCCATGCGCTCGTCGCGCCTGGTGCGCAGCGTCGCCCAGACCTCGGCGTGGGCGGGCGCGATGCCGAACACGGCTTCGCCCATCTCGGCATGGGTGACGGTGACCATGCCGAAATCGTCGTCGGCGAACGTTCCGTGCCCGAGCGCGGGCAGGGCAGGCATCAACGCGCTGATCGCCGGCATCGGCGAAATTCCGGTCTCGGGCATGGAGGAATGCGCGGTCTTGCCCTCCAGCACGATGCGCATGCCGCGCGAGGCGCAGTTGACCACGCCCGGCTTGAGCCGCACCTCGCCGAACGGCACGCCGGGCAGATTGTGCAGGGAGAAAGCGAAATCGGGCGCGATCTCGCCGAAGCGGGGATCGGCCACCACCCCGGCGGCCCCATTGCCGGTTTCTTCCGCCGGCTGGAACATCAGCACGACGCGACCGCTGGCGGGCCGCTCGCGCCCCAACTGGCGTCCGAGCGCCGCCAGGATCGCGGTGTGTCCGTCATGGCCGCACATATGCGACTTGCCTGGCACGCGCGAGGCATGCGGCACGCCGGACAGTTCTTCGATCGGCAGCGCGTCGAGTTCCGAACGAAACAGGACGGTTGGTCCGTTTTTGCCGCTGTCGTAGACGGCCGCGACACCATGCCCGCCCAATCCGGTCAGCACCTTGTCGGGATTGGTATCGGCGAGGAAGTCGACGACGGCTTTTGCCGTCTTTTCCTCCTCGTTCGAGATTTCCGGCTGCTGGTGCAACTTGCGCCGCCATTCGGTCAGCTCGACGATGTCCCGGTTGGTGAGAGTCATGATTTTGGCCTCCGCTGTATCGCTCACGACGCGCCCGATCGACCGGGCGCGTCGGAAGGATAGCTAGCGGCAAATGGCTGAAACCGCCACCGTCTGGCCTATTGATTTATCTCGGGCTCGACGAGCTTTGCCAGGTTCCGCAGCGACTCCTGCCAGCCGAGATAGCAGGCCTCGACCGGGATGACGTCGGGAATGCCGGCCTGGGTGATGTCGATCTCGGTGCCGACAGACACTTTTTTCAGGGTGACGGTCACCTGGATCTCGCCCGGCAGATTGGGGTCGTCGAACCTGTCGGTGTAGCGAAGGCGCTCACCGGGAACGAGTTCGAGATACTCGCCGCCGAAGGCATGGCTGTCGCCGGTGGTGAAGTTGCGGAACGACATCTTGAACGTGCCGCCCACCTTGCCCTCGAAGTGATGAACCGTGCAGGTGAAGCCGTTCGGCGGCAGCCACTTCGCCAGCGCGTCGGCCTCGACGAAGGCGCGATAGACTTTTTCCGGGCTGGTGGTGAGAACACGGTGCAAACGTACGGTGCCGGGCATATCATATCCTTTCATAATGCCTGTTCGATGCCCCAAGGACGAGCGGGGCCCGGCCAGTCCGACACCGGCTCCTGGAATTTTTTCAGAGCCTCGGCCGCGGCCTGCGCGACTGGCTTACGCCAGTTCAGGCTGGGTTGGGACTCGATTTTGCGGCGGCTGGCCCAATCGTCGAAAATGACGAACCGGATAGCCATTATGAGGAGACTGTTTATAACGGTCGCTGAGATCGCTGTGACCAAGGGGAGACGATGCGCTACATACGTCCACTTTCAATCGAAGATGCCGTTGGCCACTTGGCCGGATCGGCCGGAACGGCGGCCATTCTCGCCGGAGGCAGCGACCTGCTGGTGAGGATGAAGGGCGGCTTCATCGAACCCGAACTGATCGTCGACATCAAGGCGATCGCGGCCTTGAGCGAAATCAGGGAGACGGCCGACGGCTTCAGCATCGGTGCGGCGGTTCCTTGCGCGGTGCTGGGAGAGAACGCGGCCCTGAAGAAGGCCTGGCCCGGCGTCGTCGAGGCGGCCAAGCTGATCGGCTCGAAGCAGGTGCAGGGACGCTGCACCATCGTTGGCAATCTGTGCAACGCCTCGCCGGCGGCCGACAGCGTGCCGGCGCTGGTGGCGGCCGGAGCCAGGGCGGTGATCGTCGGGCCCGCGGGCCGGCGCACCATCGCCGTGGAAGCCGTGCCGACCGGACCGGGCAAGACGTCGCTCGCCAAGGGCGAGATCATCGAGGCGATCCTGCTCGACAGCCAAGCGCCGCGCTCGGGCGACGCGTATCTCAGGTTCATCCCCCGCACCGAGATGGATATCGCGGTGGTCAGCGCCGGCGTGAACCTGACGCTCGACGAGCAAGGTGTCGTCAAGGCGGCCCGCGTGGCGCTGGGCGCCGCCGCGCCCACGGTGCTTCTGGTGCAGGAGGCCGCCGAGGCCCTCATCGGCAGGACGCTGGACGAAGCCGCGCTCGAGCGGCTCGCCAAGGTCTGCTCCGGGGCCTGCCGGCCCATCGACGACAAGCGGGGCACGATCGAGTTCAGACGGAAAGTCGCGGGCGTGCTGGCCAGGCGGGCCGCCACGTCAGCCTACAAGCGTGCAGGAGGCAAGTGATGGCCGGTGTAGCAGTTTCAACCACGATCAACGGCGACAGCGTCGAATATCTCTGCCAGCCCGACGAGACGCTGCTCGACGTGCTGCGCGACCGGCTCGGGCTGACCGGCGCCAAGGAGGGCTGCGGCACCGGCGACTGCGGCGCCTGCAGCGTCATCCTCGACGACCGGCTGGTGTGCTCTTGCCTGGTGCTGGGCGCGGAGGCGCAAGGGCGCCGCGTGGAGACTGTCGAGGGCATGGCGCATGGCGACCAGTTGCATCCGCTGCAGCAGAAGTTCCTGGAGCACGCCGCGCTGCAATGCGGCGTTTGCACGCCGGGCTTCCTGATCGCGGCGAAGGATCTTCTGGCCAAGAACCCCGACCCGACCGAGGAGGAGATCCGCTTCGGGCTGGCCGGGAATCTCTGCCGCTGCACCGGCTATGACAAGATCGTGCGCGCCGTCCAGGACGCCGCAAGCGTGATGAAGGGAGCCTGACGATGAATTTCGATCCGCGTTTTTCCAATCGCAATTTCGCTTCGGTCGGCACGCGTCCCATCCGTCCCGACGGCGTCGACAAGGTGACCGGCCGCGCCCGCTACGGCGCCGACTTCAACATGGCCGGCCAACTGGTCGGGCGTGTGCTGCGCAGCCCGCACGCGCACGCCAAAATCAGGAAGATCGACACTTCGAAGGCGGAAAAGCTCGCCGGCGTGAAGGCGGTGATCACCGCGGCCGACCTGCCGGACCTCACCGACGGCGATGCCGCCATGTACGACATCCTCGACAATTGCATGGCGCGCACCAAGGCGCTCTATGACGGCCATGCGGTGGCCGCTGTCGCCGCGATCGACGCCCGCACCGCCAGGCAGGCGCTGAAGCTGATCGAGGTCGACTACGAGGTGCTGCCGCATGTCACCGATGTCGACCAGGCGATGCAGCACCACGCGCCCCTGATCAACGACGCCGTCTTCACCGAGGGGCTGGAGGAAAAGCCGGTCAAGCCGTCCAATGTCACCAAGCGCAGCCAGTTCGGCCATGGCGACGTGCATCAGGGCTTTGGCCAGGCCGACTTCATCGTCGAGCGCTCCTTCAAGACCGAGCAGACGCACCAGGGTTATATCGAGCCGCATGCCTGCGTGGCCAATGTCAGCTCCGACGGCACGGCGGACCTGTGGGTCTGCACGCAAGGGCATTTCGTTTACCGCCAGCATTGCGCCCAGCTGCTGGGCATGGAAGCCTCGAAGCTGCGCGTCACCTCCTCCGAGATCGGCGGCGGCTTCGGCGGCAAGACCCATGTCTGGGCCGAGCCGGTGGCACTCGCTCTGTCGCGCAAGGCCGGCCGGCCGGTGAAGCTGGTGATGACCCGCGACGAGGTGTTCCGCGCCTCGGGCCCGACCAGCGCCACCTCGATCGACGTCAAGATCGGCGCCCGCAAGGACGGCACGATCACTGCGGCGGAAGCGACGCTGCGCTACACAAGCGGCCCTTATGCCGGCACCTGGGCCGAGATCGGCGCCATGACGGCGTTCGCCTGCTACAGGCTGGAGAACGTCAAGACCGTCGGCTACGAAGTGCTGGTCAACCGGCCGAAGACCGCGGCCTACCGCGCGCCGTCGGCGCCGATGGCGGCCTTCGCGGTGGAAAGCGCCGTCGACGAGCTCGCCAAGGAGATCGGCATGGACCCGGTCGACTTCCGCATCAGGAACGCGGCGCAGGAAGGCACGCGATCATCCTACGGCCCGGTCTATGGCCCGATCGGCATCGGCCCGACGCTGGAGGCGGTGAAGAACCATGCCCACATGAAGGCGCCGCTGGGTAAGAACCAGGGGCGCGGCATGGCTTGCGGCTTCTGGTTCAATTTCGGCGGCCAGACCTGCACCGACCTCAACATCGGCATGGACGGCTCTGTCTCGCTTGCCGTAGGCACGGTCGATGTCGGCGGTTCCCGCGCCTCGCTGTCGCTGGTGGCGGCGGAGGAGCTGGGCATCGACTATTCGCAGGTCAAGGCCGTCGTCGCCGACACGTCCAGCCTCGGCTACAACGACATGACCGACGGCAGCCGCGGCACCTTCTCCTCCTCCATGGCGACCATCTCGGCTGCCCGCAACGCCATCAAGGTGTTGCGCGAGCGCGCCGCGCAGATGTGGGACATTTCCGTCGACGACGTGGTCTGGGAACAGGGCCATGCGGTGGCCAAGGGCGAGAAGCACGGCAATCTCGGCAAGCTGTCGCTGAAGGAGATCGCGGCGCAATCCGGCAAGACCGGCGGGCCGATCGCCGGCCATAGCGAGCTCGTCGCCGACGGCGCCGGCGTCTCCTTCGCCACCCATATATGCGACATCGAGGTCGATCCCGACACCGGCTCGACCAGGGTGATCCGCTACACGGTGGTGCAAGATGCCGGCAAGGCGGTGCACCCGACCTATGTCGAGGGCCAGTACCAGGGCGGTGCCGCGCAAGGCATCGGCTGGGCGCTCAACGAGGAATATATTTACGGCAAGGACGGGCGGCTGCAGAACGCCGGCTTCCTCGACTACCGCATCCCGGTCTGCTCCGACCTGCCGATGATCGACACGCAAATCCTGGAGATCCCCAACCCCAACCACCCCTATGGCGTGCGCGGCGTCGGCGAAACCTCGATCGTGCCGCCGCTGGCGGCGATCGCCAATGCGGTGTCGAACGCCGCCGGCGTGCGCATGACCCACATCCCGATGTCGCCGCCGCGCATCCTCGCGGCGATCGAGGCGGAACGGGAAGGCTGATGGTGCAAGTGACGCTCTGGGGGGCGCTTGCCGCGACCGCCGGAGGCCAGAGCAAGGTCGAGGTCGAGGCCAAGGACATAAGGGAGCTGTTCAGGAAACTGGCTGAACAGTATCCCGGCCTCGAGCCGCTGATCGATCGGGGGATCGCGGTGGCGATCGACGGGGTGATTTACCGGGATACGTGGGGGAAGAAGCTGCCGCAGGGGGCGGAGATTTTTCTGCTGCCGCGGTTGGCTGGGGGGTGAGGGGGCGTAGACTGCAGCCTCGATGGTCGAGAGCTGACTGAGAAGCCCACTAAGAACCAATCCATCTACTATGTTTGCCTGACCGGAATCTATCTCGCTCCGTAAGCCAGGGGGATAAATTTGGTCGCTGAAGCCGTAATCATAAGAACCACTTCAGCCGGGTTGAATATGCCAACAAAAATTTAACCGCTCTTGTTGCAAGCGCAATCTGGCGCTTCTTGACAATTGTCGGCATAATGTGTCCGCGTCGGCATGGGGAAAATATGAGAGTTTCTAACGTCAAGAAAGTTCGAGCGGACGCTCACCAACCGACATATAGCTTCGTAGATATATTCGCAGGTTGCGGTGGGCTGAGCCTCGGCCTAATGCAAGCCGGTTGGAAAGGACTCTTCGCGGTAGAGCACGACGCCAATGCGTTCCAAACATTACATGATAATCTAATCGCGCCAGAAGCGCGATTCCAATTTGCATGGCCAGATTGGCTTTCCAAGACCGCCAATGATGTCGCTGAGCTGCTAAAGTCCCAGCGTCAGCGGCTTGCGGCGTACGCCGGCAAGGTGGATATGCTGGTCGGGGGGCCCCCATGCCAAGGATTTTCAAGCGCTGGGAAACGGAATCCAAATGACCCGCGAAATCGGCTCGTCGAACAATACCTTGAATTCGTGCACCTTCTGGAGCCTCGCGTTGTCCTGATTGAAAATGTTCGAGGAATCACAACTGACTTTGACGATAGCTCCTCGGACGGTGGCAAGCTAAATTACGCTCAGTGGATCATTAAAGCTCTTGGCAGGAACTATGATGTTTCCACTAAGATGCTTGATACATCCTCCTTCGGCGTTCCGCAAAAACGCCATAGGTTCTTCATTGTTGGCTTTAGAAAGGGAAGCGGAATAGAACCTCTCCAACTCTTCAATGCAGTAGAGCGAGATCGACAGACTTTCCTTCGTCATAAAAACATATCCAGCGTTCCAGTCTCCAGTAAGGCTGCGATTTCAGACCTGGAGGTCTCCCGCAACGGCAAAATACCGAGCCGCGACAGTCCCGGGTTTCAGGACATCGCATATCAAGGGCCGCTTACAGCCTATCAAACGCTGATGAACGATGGGTGGGTAGGAATCCCCCCCGATACACGGCTCGCCCGACACCGGCCGGAAATTGCAGCGCGCTTTGGCAAGATCATTGATCTATGTCATGCAGATGGGCGGCTAAACGTGTCATTATCGTCAGAGATAAAAGCAAGCTTCGGGTTAAAGAAAAGTGCAATACGGGTTCTTGACCCAAATTTACCATCTCCCACGGTCACGAGCATGCCGGATGATCTAATTCACTATTCAGAGCCTCGTGCCCTTTGTGTGAGGGAAAACGCGCGACTTCAGAGCTTCCCCGATTGGTTTGCCTTCAAGGGGAAATATACGACAGGTGGCGAGCGGCGAAAAACAGAAGTGCCCCGCTTCACCCAGGTGGCAAATGCCGTTCCGCCGCTAGTTGCAGAGGCTATTGGCCTGACAATAGCAAAGCTGTTGCGAGAAGGCGGAAAGCCAGCATATTTGACTATGGAAAAACCTCATCGAGTATCTCCTGAAATTCAAGAAGCGCAACCCTGAGCATACGCATATCTGCCGCAGTGAGTTCGACACCTTTGCGATCGTAGAACTTGCGGGAAAATCCGTTCCTTTCAACCCGTATATGCGCTAAATCGTTACGCTTTGGCATTATCTTTGTACGATAGCCATCAAAATTCCCACTACGCTCCTTATGCAATTTCAGCTCTTTCATCAATTTTTGAAGCAATCTGAAACGATCGTCACTTGTGTAGACGCCGTGATGATCGATCAGTTCAGATACGTGCTTAACCGCTTTGAGAGCATTTAATGATTCTTCAAAGAATTCGCGCTTCTCTTCGAGTCGTTTCTGAATTGCCTGTAAGGTAATCTTCTTCTGCTCGTCGTTGCTATCGTCAAAGGCTTTTGATAGCCTCACGGAGATCACCTCATCGATATCACTCGTGGCTCCCATAACAATCCCGCGTGAGTGATCAATATCCAAAACTTTACGAACTAGATTCTTGAATACTTCCTCCACTACGCCGGGCAAGTCAGGTCGATAGGCAGTAAAAAGGCCCTGGATATTCCTTTCGCCCGCCATCCGTGACAAGTCCGCAGTGGCTTTTGCGGAATAGAAGATGAGGTCTTTATACGGAAATATGGCTCGAACTTCTGTAAGACCTTGATCTCCAGATTTTCCTGGGCCGAGATCATAGTCCATTAAAATCAAGTCGATGTGGTCTCCGTAAATGTCATCCGCGAGATATCCGGTAGCCTCGTCGACTGATGACGCAAATCTGACAGCGAGCCGAAATCCCTCTTTTCGAATTTGCGATGCTATGCGCTCCCTTTGGTCCGATACGTTGTTGGGCTGGTCCTCAACCCAAAGAACATTGAAATCCAGCCTCATCTCGCAATCCTAATAAGAAGAGATGCCCCGCGACGTCCTTCGATTCGCGCCGCCTCGATTGTTCCGTTCATTTCACCAAGTACATGTCGAACGTGGTAGAGGCCTAGGCCAGAACCGTCTGTTGTTGTGAAGCCTTTTTCAAAAACGCGTCCTAGGTCATCAATTTCCCGACCGAACCCTTGTCCATTGTCCGTGACTTGCAGATGAAGGGTCGTTTTGCTGGGATGGCTGATCGCAAATACCATCCGAGTGGCCCCCGCCTTTCGGGCGTTGGCGATCAGGTTGTCCACAACCACCGATATATCGATAGGCTTAAATCTTTGATCGAAACCCTTCCCGTCATTTGTCACTTCGACAGTCAGAGGGCCAGACAGAAAATCCCTTGCGACACCATTGATATATTGCTCGACGTACTCCCCCATATCCGCTTCGATATTTTCGGACTCGAGCCTGAAATTGGCTTTGGTCGCAAATTTGGAGACGCCGAGTATCTTGCTGTTCAAAAAGGCAATTGCCTCCATCACATCTACAACGTCTGGAACTGGCACCGCGGCCCGGCCCGAGATTTTCACCAGGAAGTTTTCAATCTTCTGCCTAACGACGCCTCCATAGATCGTTATCTGATGGTGCAACGATATAATCGTGTCCTCATCAAGTGTAGAAATAGAGGAAAGGAAGAGATTGCGTTTTCGTTCTTCTGCTAATTTTTCTGAGGCCTCCGTAGCTACTTTCTCGGCTGCGTAGGCGCGTGCCTCTGCCGCCTCTTTTGCCTGCCGCTCTTCATCCGCTTGTCGGCGAGCCTGCTCTTCAGCCTCTCGAAGCTCCTCAAAGCGACGCTCTGCTGCCTCGATATTGTCGAATAGACTCCTGTCTTTTGTCTTTTCAGCTATGGCTCGCAAGCTGCTCAGAGACGCCTCAAACTGCGCCGAGCGCTCGCTAAGTATCCCAATTAGACGTCTGCTATACTCAAGCAGCTGAACGTTTTTGTCGTCGACAAGCTTAGCGACTGCTGCCGCGACACGCGCCCGGCCCGGATCGGTTAGCAGACGTGAGACGTCGCTGGTATTCTTATCTTCTTTGTCGACGAATGTGACCGGGACAACATATCGCTCTAATCTGGTCAGACAGTAATCCCTGAAGCATTTCCGCAACTGGACGACGGTGGGGGTTTCGATGAGACCAGCGTCACGGCTGGATGCTTCCTGAAAATCAATGTCGCCGCCGAACACATCAATACGACCAATTACATCGCGCGTTCCGAGAAACCGGGCATAACCTTGCGCTTTGCGTCGATCCATCTGAAACCAGTCGTCGCCCTCCTCCCCAATCGGGTACACACGAAAACCGTTTCTAAAAAGGAATACCGACCCGAACTTGACCGACGGCACCCCCATACGTCGCGCGAAAGTCATTTTGGCTGACTGGTTTAAGAAAAAGATTTGGCAACGGAAGCCGGATTTCGCCAAAAGCGGAAATTCATTAGGTTCCCGTACCCGATAGATGAGTTCGCCTCGATCTGTTAGCGTACTCTCGATATATTCTCCAGTCTCGTCAATGGCTACATCAATGTATGTTGTCTTCTCCTGCAAGGTAGAGAAGATGAAATTGCCAACCTCCCCGTTTACGACAGCATTTGGATTTACACCATCACCTTTTCCTTGCTTTGTGGCCCGCTCGGCGCGAAGCTTCTCAACTTCATCGGCTTCCAACTCGGATGGTGCATATACGACGATGCGAAATCCATCCGTTGACACTCCGAATGGGTTTATCAGTTTAGCCAACGCGGATTTCAGCCTGAGGATTTTGTCTCGATCCCAATGGCGACGGGTTCTTTCGATCGTTATGACCGTGCCATGCTTCGGAGCGGTGAGTTCGCTGGGGAGAGAGAAACCCTCAGGTTGGACGGCATAATTTATGCCGATTTTTTCGAAGTGCTCAGTATGATCTCTGTCGAAGCGATCCCAATCGACAGTAATGCAATTTACAAGACCATTCGGTTCGGACTTTGGTCGTGTTTGCAGGCGGACAAGATGACCAAGCCGGTCCGAAGAAAACCGGCCTATACCTTTACTCCCCGCATAGTTCCGACGCTCGGCTATATCGTCTCGGAAATCAGCGTCACGGCCGGACTCGCGTTTCGCAGAGTAGGCAACAAAAAGCCATTTTGTTTTGATGTCGTCATATGACATTCCGATGCCATCGTCTGCGACGGTAATTGTTGACTCGCTGAAATACAGCTCAACAAGCGCAGCTTCCGCGTCGAAGGAATTCTTTACCAGTTCAAATATCGCCACCTCATCATCGGTGATGAGTTCGCTTCCAAGCACACTTTTGAGGCCCGTGCTTACATCGAAATGAAGTCGTTCTCGTTCGACAGCTGTCATCGATTCTCTTTTCCAATATGCTCTCAACTATCATTTTTTCGCAATTCGCCCAACTATGTCCATACCATTTGGGCAAAGGGAGGGGATGGACACTAGAAAGAGTTGATGAAGTGGCGGATACCCTCACACCCGAAGAGCGCAGCGAACGAATGCGGCGTATCCGAAGCAAGGACACAAAGCCAGAGTGGAAGGTTCGACGCTTGCTGCACAAGGCACGATACCGGTATCGGCTACAAGGACGGCATCTACCTGGCAAACCTGATCTAGTGTTCCCGTCGCGTAAAATAGTTCTCTTTGTGCATGGGTGCTTCTGGCATCAACATCGGCAGTGCAAAATTGCCCATATTCCCAAATCTCGCTCAAGCTATTGGCAAGCGAAATTTCGGCGTAACGCTGAACGTGATGCATCCAATGCTGCAACACTTACGGAACTGGGATGGCGAGTGGTTGTCGTTTGGGAATGCGAAACCGCTGACCCCGATGCCCTGTTGTCTAGGTTAGCTGCAGAACTTGATCGATGATGGTTTGCCATGCGGTGATAGTGGTGTATCCATTTTCTCGCCCTGAGAAAATGGCATCCATTCGGATGCCTAGAGTCTCTTTGAGCACCTTTTCGGCGACTCAATGCCGGTCGGGCCAAGCATGCCCCTCACACCCCCAGCGTCGGCTCCGTATTCACCTCCAGCGCCTCCTCCGCCTCATCTTCCTCGCCAAGCACCTCACCCTTCACCTCAAGCGGCCGCCCGATCCAGATTGGGTCGACCAGGTGGTCGCGTTTGGGGTTGGTGGTGTTGGGGTGGACGAGGATGCTCAGGCCGCCGTGGTTCAGCATCAGCCAGGGAACCAGCGTGGCGAAGATCTCGGTGGCGAAGGAGATTTGGTACATGGCCTGCTGATGCGGGCCGACCGGTTCGTCGCGCCAGTTGCCGAGGCGCACGCGGAAGCGTTCGCCGATGCGCTGGCGCAGCCATTCGGCGTGCTGCCGCTCGGCCTCCCCCTCATAGTAGATGTGGGCGTGGTAGCTGGCGATCTCGGCGAGCGGCCTGGGCTGCCCGGCCGGCGTTGAACTGGCTCTGTCCATCCCGATACTCCCTTCGCCTGGTGCCTGGCGAAACTCTAGCCGAAGCACGAAGATCTTGTCTGTAGCCGTGATCAGTCGGCGCGTTTCCAGCAGGCTATGACATGGCCCGGCTCGACCGACTTAGCCATGGGTGCGCCGCATGGCGGTGGATGCTCAGGCCGTGCGAGTTGCCGGTCCAGACTGCGGATCGCTTGTAGCGCCTACAACGCCATGCCGGGTTCAGATGTCTGCTTTTTGGTAAGCGCAATTAACGTCCTGCGGCCGGCTTGCGCCGAATTCTGTTCATCCAGCCTTCAAATGACAGGGGCAATCACCAGCGTTGGTCCCACTTAGCTTCGTGGGCATTGCGTGAGGCCGCTCGGTGCGCTTCTATCCGTGCCGCCAATAGGGGGGTAATCAATTGTCTGCCAGGAACGAAACGTCCACCGGCCACGAAGCGAGCGAGGCCGGTTGGCTCGACCTTCATTTCGAATCATCGCGGCCCGAATATGAGGCGGCCTTGCTCGATGCCGGCATCCGCCCGGGCTGGCGCGTGCTCGATGCCGGTTGCGGCAGCGGCGGCTTCCTGCCGCTCATCGCCAGCGCCGTCGGCCCTTCCGGCTTCATTGCCGCGCTCGACCTCGCGCCCGAAAACATCGCCCGGGTCGAGGCGCTCGCGGGCACGCTGTCCGAGCCGCCGGACATTGCCACGCATGTCGGCAGCATCCTGTCGCTGCCCTTCGCCGACGCCTCGTTCGATTGCGTCTGGTCCGGCAATGTCATGCAGTATCTGACGCCGGCCGAGTTCGAGCTTGCCGTCGGCGAGGCCAGGCGCGTGCTGAAGCCGGGCGGCATCTTGGCGGTCAAAGATTTCGATTCGACCATCTTGCAGATCCTGCCCATGGACCGGGCGCTGCTGGCGCGCTTCATGGCAGCCAGGCTCCAGGGATTTCGCGAGCGGGGCGTGCTCGGCACCGATTGCGGTTCGACCCTTCCGGCGCGCCTGCGCCAGGCTGGCCTGGAGGTCGTCAGCCGCAAGGGCTGGCTGGTCGAGCGCTGGGCGCCCGCGCCTCGCTTCACGCGCGACTATGTTGCCGACCTGCTGGCCTATTTTGCAAGCGTCGCGCCGAGCTATGCCCTGCCTGATGCCGACCAGGCCTACTGGCAGGACCTGAAGCAGCGGCCGGATCGCCTGCTCGACGATCCGGACTTCTGCTACCGCGAGTTCTTCGTCATGGCGGTTTGCCGGACATAGCGCTCCGCCACGACGGCGGAAGCCGCGGGCGGGTGCGCGAGCCGCAGGCAAAACCGGTTCAGAGAACGAGACTGAGCCAAGCCGCATTCGCCAGCTCTCCACTCAAATGGCCGGCTTTCGAGCGAATTTCTTCGCGAACCGTTAATTCGGCCGTGCTGTTAATAAGCATCTGCTAATGAACTGGTTCGCGCGGGGGTACGCAATGACCAAGAATCTCGGCAATGCACGCTATGTGCCGCCAAAGGAGCCGCAAGGCTCGGCCCTCGGCAAGGTCGCGCCGGCCTTGTTTCCGCTGGCCGTGGTGGCGCTGGGCTATGTGATCGGCAGGCAGTTCTTCGGCCTATAGGCTCGGCCATCAGGCACCGGTTTCGGCCGCGGCTTCGGGCCTTGCTTCGGCGCGGATGCGGTCGCTTGCCACGAGCACGACCGGGCAGGGGACGGCGGCCAGCACCGCCATGGCGGTGTCGCCGAAGAACAGTTCCTCGCCCGGCCGCTGCGTGACGCCCATCACCACCATCGCCGCCCCCTTGGCCACTTCCCTGGCGATCGCCTTGTCGGGGGTAGCGCGGGCGCGGATGGCGGTGTCGACGGCGACGCCGTAGCGGTCGGCGAGATCGACGACATCCTTGAGCACCGCCTCCTCGCGACGATGCGAAACGGTGCCTTGCTGGGCGCCTTTGCGCGCCTGCGAGACATAGAGCACCTTGACCCGCGCCCGGTGCGGCCTTGCCAGCGCCAGGGCGAAATCGGCGGCGCGGCGCGACACTTCCGTGCCGTTGACGGGCACCAGGATGGTGGTTCCGGCGCGCAGCACCGGCATCTTGCCCCCGGCGCCGGCACCGTTCAGCACCAGGCAGAGCGGACCGTCGAAGCCGCTGGTCATGTCGTTGAGCGCCTCGGTGAACGATCCCTTCTCGGTCAACATGGCCTCGAGCCCGACCAGCAGCAGGCCATAGCCCTTGCGCGCCTCCTCGGCGATCGTCCGTGCTGTCGCGTCGCGTTCGCTGCGGGCGGTGAGATGCACCTTCTCGACCGGCGTGTCCTCGGCCTTGCTCACCGCTTTGGCGCTTCTGGCGGCGCCCTTCTTGACCTCCTTCAAGGCACGTTCCGGGCCCTTGTCGCGGGCCGGGCCGGCAAGCCTGCCGTCCTTGAGGTGGAGAAGCGTGGTCGGCATGCCGCTGCCGCCGCCGACCAGGCCCGCGAGATAGGCGGTGAACTTGCCGACCGAGCTGTCGTCGACCAGCAGCAGCAGCCGCTCCAGCTTGGAGACGAAGCCGCGCTCGTCGAGCAGCTCGCGGTCGACGCGCTGCTTCTCGGCGTCTTCGACGGGCAGCCGGCCGAGCGCCCAGCGCAACATCGGCGGCATGGCGAGCGTGGTGATGACAGCCATGGTGACGATCATGGTGAACAGATTGTGGGAGAGGATGTTCATCGACAGGCCGATCGAGGCGACGATGACCTCGGTCGAGCCGCGCGCGTTCATGGCGCTGCCGACGGCGGTCGCCTCCTTCAGCGTCATGCCGGCGAAGCGGCCGCCGATGAAGGCGCCGCCGAACTTGCCGATGCTGGCGATGAGCACCAGCGCCAGCGTCAGCAGCGCCAGTGTCGGGTCGGCGAGCACGGTGAGGTCGGCCGAAAGCCCGGCCATGCCAAAGAAGATCGGCATGAAGAGCGCCGTGATGACGCCGCGCAACTGGCTCTCGATGTGGCTGGACAGGATCGGCGATTCGCCGACCAATATGCCGGCGACGAAGGCGCCGAGCACGGTGTGGACGCCGATCAGGTTGGTGATCAGGGCCATCACGCCCATGATGATCAGGATGACCGATATGACGGCGTATTCGCTGCGGAAGGAATCGTTGCTCCAGCGGATCAGCGTGAACACCAGCCGGCGGCCGATGGTGAAGGAGAACACCATGAACAGCGCCACTTCGGCCACGGTCACCACCAGCGGCACGATTTGAAGGCTGCCATTGGTGGCGATGCCGAAGGTGACGGCGATGATCAGCCAGCCGATCGTGTCCTCGATGATGGCCGAGGAGATGATGACCTGGCCGAGATTGCGGCGCATGAAGTTCATCTCGCGCACCACCATGGCGACGATCTTGACCGAGGAGATCGACAGCGCCGTGCCAAGGAAAAGCCCGGCGACGACGCGCTCGCCGGGGTCGGGCAGCAGCGTGTCGGGCAGGACTTGCGCCAGCGCGAAACCGCAGGCAAAGGGCACGACGACGCCGGTGACCGAGATCGAAAAACACGCCGCGCCCACCCGGCGCACCAGGCGCAGGTCCGTCTCCATGCCGGTGAGCAGCAGGAGCAGCAGGACGCCGAGCTGGGAGACCGCCTCGATCATGCTCTTCTGCGCGGGGTCGGTCGAGAAGATCAGCTGCTGTGCGCCGGGCCAGAGCCAGCCGAACAGGGAAGGCCCGAGCAGGATGCCGCCGATCAGCTGGCCCATGATCGCCGGCTGGCCGTAGCGCTGGAAGATTTCGCCCAGGCCACGGCCGACCAGCAGCAGAAGCACGATCTCGGCGACGAAAACGCCCTCCGCCGAGCCGCCCATGCCCGCGGCGTGGCTGCTTGCCTGGGCTGCCCAGGCCGGGCACGGCGAGGCGCTCGCGGCGATGGTCAAGACGGCCAGGAGAGATGTCGTTTGCAGGCGCTGCCGGTCCATCCAGCCCTCAACAGATGATTTCCGGAACACTGTTCCCGTTCGGCAGGGCTGGCCTGCTCCGGCAGGATCGGATCAGGTCCGCACGCATCGCTGCTATAAACGTGCAATGCCGCGCAAGGTTGCGCGACACATTTTAGCCCGACCGCTTCGGACTGGCTGCCGGCAAGGGCTGCGCCGGTGAGGCGGGCGGCGGCTCCGGGCCGAAGACGCTGCGGCCGCCGAGCAGGTGCGACTGGTCGAACTCGCC
Organism: Mesorhizobium sp. B2-3-6; assembly: GCF_006442305.1. Lineage (NCBI taxonomy): Bacteria > Pseudomonadati > Pseudomonadota > Alphaproteobacteria > Hyphomicrobiales > Phyllobacteriaceae > Mesorhizobium > Mesorhizobium sp. B2-3-6. The sequence goes on from NZ_VFVW01000001.1 coordinate 258,642, forward strand.
GGCGACGATCTCCTTCAGGCTCGGGCCTGTGACGTAGCGCTCCAGTCGCCGCGCCTGGCCGTCGAGCCGCTGCAAGGCGGCAAGCTCCTCCTCGCGGCCGAGCTTGGCCTTGGCGACCGCCGACTTCATGACGGCGATGGTTTCGTCATAGACCTTCAGCGGCACCGGGAAGGGATGCCGGTCCTTGCCGCCATGCGCCAGCGAGAAGCGCGCCGGGTCGGAAAAGCGGCACGGCGCGCCATGCACCACCTCCGCCACCATCGCCAGCGCCCGCACGGTGCGGGCGCCGACGCCCGGCACCAGCAGCAATTCGGGAAAATCCGTCGGGCCGCTCTCGATGGCGGCCGAGATGTTGCCGTGCAGCCGGCGCATGACGATGTCGCTTTCGCGCACGTCATGATGCGCCGGCATGACCAGATTGGGCAGCATTGGTTGTGCACTGTCGCGCTTTGCTTCAGTCGCCGCAGGCTCGATGGCGGCGAATTCGTGCACGATCCGGTCGGGACCGAGCTGGCGCAGAAGATCGAGCTGGCCGCTGCGCGAGGCCTCGGCGCGATGGTCGGTGAGGTTGACAATCTCGCCCTGCCGCTCGCCCTCGATGGCCGTGTGCGGCTGGTCGACGAAACTCTTCAACCCTTCCGACAGCCAGTGGTAACGGCGCGCCTGCCTTCTGTCGCCGTTCATGCCTTGCTGGACGACCACCCAGCGGCTGTCGTCAGTGACGATGAAACCATGCAGATAGAGGTCGAAACCGTCCTGCACGGCGGCGCTGTCGACCTTGGCGACCAGGCGGCTGGCGGTGGCAAGGGCCGCGCCGTCGAAGCCGACACGTTCGCCGATCATCTCCAGCTCGTGCGGCGTCTTGCGCGAATGAGCGCCACGACCGCCGCAGACATGAATGCCGAGCTCGCCCGACAGCGGCGTCAGCCCGCGCTTCAGCGCGCCAATGACGCTGGTGGTGATGCCGGACGAATGCCAGTCCATGCCCATCACCGCACCGAAGGACTGGAACCAGAAGGGATGCGCCAGCCGGCGCAGCAGCTCGTCGCGGCCGTAATGGTGGATGATCGCCTGACACAGCACCGCGCCGAGCCGCGTCATGCGGTCGCCCAGCCACTTCGGGACCCGTCCGCCATGCAGCGGCAGGTCGGCGCTGCCGCTTCGCTGCGTCACTTGTTTCGATGCTCCGTGGCCGGCCGCCCAGAGGCCGGCTCTCTCCCTCTAGATGGCATCCATGCGGCTATTTTCCAAGCCGGCACACAGGCGCTCATTCGCGGTTTGATTCAGGATGGCGCCTCACCCGGTTGTTCGCAAAGCGTTTTTGTCTGTTGGCGGGCTAGACATGCACGTCTCCGAAGGAGAGTTCGCCGTTGTCGTCGGGCGTCAGTAAGGCGACGGCCAGCAGGCCGGCAAAGAGGACGGCGACCAGCGTGACGATGACCAGGCCGGGCACGGGACCCAGGGCGGCGGCGCTGACGGCCTCGCGCAATGTGCCGACGAAACCCACCGGCGCGGCCTTGTCGAGCAGGCTGGGCGTCGATAGTTTGAGGATCCAGGCGAGCAGCAGGATCAGCATCATATGGATGTAGTTGCGGCGCAAACGGCGCGCCAGCGCCACCCGCTGCGAGACCAGGAATTTCGGCGTGCGCAGGCTTTCGCCGACGATCAGCAGCCAGTCCGAGGCGAAGTCCGGCTGCGGCGAGAAGATCTGCGCGAAATAGTGGCGCTCGAACTGGCGCACGCGGGCGCGGTAGACGTCGAAGAAGCGGTAGCGCCGCGCCTCGATCCACAGCAACAGCAGCACCAGCAGCATGGCGAACAGGAGCACGCCGTGATGGGCACTGGCCGTCGACAGCGACACCGACAGCATCGCGGCCACGACGGTGATCGCCCAGTTGCTGGTCCTGTCGATACGGTCGCGCCATCCCGCCATGCGCGCAATCTCGGCGCGATGGAAATGCGACATCACGGTGACCATTTCGCTGGGCGAAAGCGTCCTGCCGATGGGCGTTGCCGGCGCATCGTTCATAGTTCCCTCCCAACCCAATGAAACGCGTGGAAGGCGATCTCGTTCCGCCGACGGCGGATGGCGCCGACCCAGGCGGACTTGCGGCCACTTCTGTCGCGACGGCGGTGCGCCGAGGCTTTTCAAACGCTTGGGCAGGTCCGCTCAGCTTCTGAGTCAGCGTCCGAGTGGCTCTGGCTCTTGAGAATCCCTTTGCCTTGGGCAACATGGCGGCAAGGCTGGAGTACGAAGATGAACAGTCCGATATCCGCCGCACGTTCACAGTCCACGTCGCGAACCGCGGCGATGGCGCTGACGGAGGCGCTGGTCGCCCGCACCTTGCGCGCGGTCGAGGATGCCGGGCCGACGCCGGGCATGGTCTACATGACCGATGCCGACTATGCGCGTTTCAGCGACGAAATCCTGGCCGATGCGCCGGCCGGGCCGCTGAAACTGTTCGCCTATGGCTCGCTGCTGTGGAAGCCGGCGGGCGAGGTGAGGGGAAGCGAGCGCGCGGTGGCGACCGGCTGGCACCGCTCTTTCTGCTTCACCGTGCAGCGGTTTCGCGGCACGATCGAGCAGCCCGGCCTGATGATGGCGCTCGACCGTGGTGGCCAATGCCAGGGCATGGTGTTCGAGATCGCGGAGCCGGTTGCCGACAATCTCGAGGCGCTGCTGCGCCGCGAGATGACCATCCTGCCCGCCGTCAACGTGCCGCGCTGGCTGCGGGTCAGGACCGAGGGCGGCATGTGCCGCGCGCTCGGCTTCGTCGTCGATCCCGCCAATGCGCGCTATGTCGGCAGGCTGGACAAACGGGCGATCGCGGCGACGCTGGCCCGGGCCGCCGGCCATTGGGGCTCGGGCGCGCAATATCTGTTCGAGACCATCCGCCACCTCGACGCCTGCGGCATTCGCGATCGCAACCTGTGGCAGTTGCAGGCATTGGTGGCCGAGGAGATCAACCGCGTCCACGCCCCGGTTTAGCGATCGGCGTTTCCAGCGCAGCGCGACCCGGAAGTTCCGGACGCTTTCCCGCCACTCCAAATCTTCCGCTTGACGAATACATATCCCGACGGTTATACGTTGATCAATAGCCAACGGGTTATCGATTAAATGCCGGATGCTCATGATGCGCTCTTCAGGACGCTCGCCGACCCGACGCGGCGCGCCATCTTCGAACGGCTGTGCCGCCAGGGAGAGCAGACGGTGGGAGCGCTGACGATCCAGTCGGGGGTCTCGCAGCCGGCCGTGTCGAAGCATCTGGGCGTGCTGAAGCAGGCCGGGCTGGTGCGCGACCGCCATGAAGGCCGCCAGACGCATTACAGCGCGCAGCTCGGCGCGCTGGCGCCGCTGATGGACTGGACGCGTGAGATGGCCGGGTTCTGGGAAAGCCGGTTCGACGATCTCGAGGATCTGCTCAAAAGGATGGACCAGTGAACGACACTGCCGCCGACACCCGCACTGTCGTCGTCGAGCGGCAGATTTCGCATCCGCCGGAAAAACTCTGGCGCGCACTGACGCAACCGCATCTGATTGAGGAGTGGCTGATGAAGAACGATTTAAATCCGGTCGTGGGCCATCGCTTCAACCTCAGCACCGCCTGGGGCGGCGTGCTGGATTGCGAGGTGCTTGCCGTCGAGCCGCACAAGACGCTGTCCTACACCTGGAACCTCGCGCACCAGGACCCGGCCTTCGATCTCAGGAGCGTGGTGACCTTCACGCTCACCCCGACGCCCGCCGGGACCCATCTGCGCATGGAGCAGTCCGGTTTCCGGCCCGAGCAGAGGCGGGCCTACGGCGGCGCCAAGATGGGATGGCCGAAATTCCTGGAGAAGCTGGAAGAGCTCCTGGCACGGACGGACTGAGGTCGGTCGGCACGGTCATAGCAAGACTGTTCGAGGGCAGCCCGGAGCAAACGAACCTATGGAGGATATGCGATGAAGATCAAATTGACCCGCGTCTATGTGGACGACCAGGAGAAGGCACTTGCCTTCTACACCGACGTGTTGGGCTTCACCAAGAAGGCCGATTTCAGCAACGGTCCGTTTCGCTGGCTGACCGTGGCTTCGCCGGACGAGCCTGAGGGAACCGAGCTGCAGCTTGCGCTGAACGACAACCCGGCGAACAAGGCCTACCAGCAGGCCTTGTTCAAGCAGGGCCAGCCGGCGCTGATGCTCTTCACCGACGACATCAAGGCCGATCACGAGCGCATCAAGGCGCGGGGCGCGGCCTTCGCCATGGCGCCGACCGAAGTGACCGGCTCGACCATAGCGCAGCTCAACGACAGCTGCGGCAACCTCATCCAGATCACGCAGCTGGCGCGCTGGTAAGCGGCGTTTCGTTCATTTTCCAGGAGGAGATAGCATGGATTGGAACAAATGGGTCCGGCAAACGCATCGCTGGCTGTCGATCATTTTCACGGGGACCGTCCTCGCCAACTTCGTCGCCATGGGCTTGGGGCAGCCGCCCGCCTGGGTGGTCTATTCGCCGCTGCTGCCGCTGTTCCTGCTGCTGTTCAGCGGCCTCTACATGTTCGTGCTGCCATACGCCGCCAAGCGGCTTGACGGGCGGCAGCGCGCGAGCCAGTAAGGACGGGATGGATGGCGAAGAGGCAGGGGCAATCAGCCAAAGGCGCCGCCAGGCCTGCAACCGCCGGTCCGGTCCTGCTTTCTGGCGGCAATCCGCAGATCGCCAAGGGCGAAGGCAACGCGCCCGTCCAGGCCTATATCGCGGCCATGCCGGGCTGGAAGAGCGAGGCCGGCGGCCGCCTCGACGCGCTCATCGAGCGTGCCGTGCCTGATGTGCGCAAGGCCGTCAAATGGAACTCGCCCTTCTATGGCGTGGAAGGCGAGGGCTGGTTCCTCAGCTTTCATTGCTTCACGAAATACATAAAGGTAGCCTTCTTCCGCGGCATGTCGCTGGACCCGGTGCCGCCTGGCCAGTCCAAAAGCAAGGACACGCGTTACCTTGACATTCATGAGGACGACCAGTTCGACGAGGCCCAGTTCACCGAGTGGGTGAAACAGGCGAGCCGATTGCCCGGCGAACGGATGTGAGATTTGCGCGCCGGGCCCGGATTTGCCGCGCGCAACAGAGCGCCTATGATCGGGCGGACGGGCGGTGATCGCCCTCAAGGCTGAAGGAGAACGGACATGACGAAGAGCGGGTCGCCAGAAGGCAGGTCTCCTTCGCAGCTCATAGACGGCAGGATCGAGGAACTCGGCGACTGGCGCGGCGAGATGCTGAGCCGGCTGCGCGGCCTGATCCGGCAGGCCGACCCCGAGATCGTCGAGGAGTGGAAATGGCGCGGGGTCCCGGTGTGGGAGCATGCCGGAATGATCTGCACCGGCGAGACCTACAAGAACGTCGTCAAGCTGACCTTTGCCAAGGGTGCGGCGCTGCCCGATCCGTCGCGCCTGTTCAACTCCAGCCTGGAAGGAAACACTAGGCGCGCCATCGATTTCCAAGAGGGCGAGGAGGTCGACGAGGAAGCGTTCAAGGCGCTTATCCACGCCGCCGTCGCTCTGAACAAGTCAAGGGCCCGGCGATAGGCTCCGTGTAACTGGCACCGAAGAACGCGGCGGGCAGAACGAAGCCTGTCGCGCTCCTTCGCGCCCTCCTGACCTCACCCGTCCCTCAGCCATACCAGCATCTCGCCGGGCTCGCGGTTGTCCCAGGCGAAATAGGGGATGGCGGTCAGCCGCGTCTGTCTGGCAGCGGGCGGGTCGGTGCGGTAAAGCCCGTTTTGCCAGCCCTCATCGGTGTCGGCCAGCGCTGTGGTCGAAAGCGCCACCACGCCGCCCAGCAGGTCCGGCTCGTCATGCGCCTCGATGCTTGCGGTGCGCGGCAATGCGATGCGGTGCAGGCTGCCGTCATTGTCGGTCGCCTCGACGCAGTAGATCAGCGGGCCACGCGACAGCGCGACGCGGCCGGCGTCCTGGCGCACCTGCGGGTTGGCGTAGAGCCGTTCGATCGGCATTTCGAGATCGAGGCGGACGCTATCGCCCTTCTTCCATGTGCGCCGGATCGCCGCGTAGCCATCGCTGGTGACGTCCTCGAGCTTCACCGTCTCGCCATTGACCTTGAGCGCCGCGCCAGCGCTCCATGCCGGCACGCGCAGATGCAGGGTGAACGCGACCGGCGCCTGCGGCTCGATGGTGATGGCGACCGCGCCGTCCCAGGGGTAGCGGCTCGCCTGCGTCAGTGCCACCGGCACGCCCGCTATGTCGAAACGAGCGGTGGAATCGCCATAGAGATGGACGGCAAGCGCGTCGTCCGCCAGGCTGTAGAAATAGCTGCCGATGGAGGCCACCATGCGCCCGATATTGGGCGGGCAGCACGGGCAGCGGTGCCATTTCCATCTGTTGTGCCGGCCCCGGCTTTCCAGCGGGTTTTCGTAGAAGAACAGCGAGCCGTCGAGCGACAGGCCCGAGATCGAGCCGTTGTAGAGCGCCCGCTCCATGATATCGGCGTAGCGGGCGTTCGGCCCCATGCCGAGCATGCGGCTGGCCCAGAACACCAGGCCGACGGCGGCACAGGTCTCGGCGTAGGCGCTCTCATTGGGCAGGTCGAAATCGCTGGTAAAGCCCTCATTGTGCGCCGACGGCCCGAGCCCGCCGGTGATGTAGAGGTTCTTGCTGGTGAGATCGTCCCACAGCCGGTCGAGCGCCACCCGCAAGCTGTCGTCGCCATATTCGGTGGCGATGTCGGCCATGCCGGAATAGAGATACATCGCCCTGACCGCATGACCGACGACCTTGTCCTGCTCGCGCACCGGAATGTGCGACTGGCTGTATTCATAGGTCTTGAAATGATAGGCCTTGGGATCGGTGCCGCGGGCGCGCGCCTCCTCGTCGAAATAATGCGGTTGCTGGCCGCGCTGGTCGATGAAGTATTTCGCCAGCTCCATGTATTTGTTCTCGCCAGTCACCCGCGCCAGCTTCACCAGCGCCAGCTCGATCTCCTCATGGCCGCAATAGCCCTTCTTCTTGCCCGGCTCGGGCCCGAGCACCGAGGCGATATGGTCGGCATAGCGGCACATGACGTCGAGCAGCTTGCGCTTGCCGGTCGCCTGGTAATAGGCGACGGCGCCCTCGATCAGGTGGCCGGCGCAATAGAGCTCGTGGCAATCGCGCAGATTGGTCCAGCGCAGGCCGGGCTGGATGCGCTGGTACCAGCTCGAGAGATAGCCGTCCGGCTGCTGCAGCTTTTCGTAGAGGTCGATGACGGCGTCGATCTTCTTCTCCAGCTCCGGGTTCTTGGCGCGGTAGAGCGAATAGGCCGCCGTCTCGATCGTCTTGCCCCAGTCGGAGTCCCAGAACATCTGCGTCGTCACCGTCGAGCCGGTGAAGCCGGGGGAAGCCGCCTCGTCGGGCGAAGGGGAATGGAACGGGATGACGACGCCGGGCGAGGGCCGGTCCGGATCGATCTGCTCCAGCATGCCCGCCTCGACGCAGCGGTCGTAGAGGATATCGGCGGTGCGCGCGGCGACGGCATCGGCACGGTCGCCCCAGAAGCCGTGCACGTCGACCTGCGGTACCGGTAGCGGCCGGAAGGCGAGTTTGGGCCTGGAGGCGCTGGCAGGCCTGGCAGAAGACGATGCGGTCATGAACTTACTCCATTCGATCGATCACTTGACGGCCCCGGCCATCAGGCCGCGGATGTAGAAGCGCTGCAAAGCCAGGAACAGGATCAGGCACGGCACCATCATCACGGTGACGCCCGCCTGCACCGCGCCCCAGTCGATGGCGCCGAAGCGGCCGGACTGGAGTGCGGTCATCATCACCGGCAGCGTGAATTTGGACTGGTCGGTCATCAGCACCAAAGCGGCGAGGAACTCGTTCCAGGCGCCGAGAAAGGCGAACAGCGCGATGGTGACGACGCCCGGCCAGACCAGCGGCAGCATCACCTTCAACAGCATGGTGGCGTTTCCGGCGCCGTCCATGCGCGCGGCCTCCTCGATCTCGCGCGGCACCGCGTCGAAGGCGTTGCGCATCATGAAGATCGAGAACGGCAGTTGCAGCGTCACATAGACGCCGACCAGCCCGGTCAGCGTGTTGTGCAGGCCAAGCTTGGTGAGCACCAGGAAGATCGGCGTCAGGATCGACTGGAACGGGATCATGATCGTCGACAGGATGAGGACGAAGAACAGGTCCTTGAGCGGAAATCGGAAACGCGAGAAACCGTAGCCGGCGAGCACGGAGACGACGACCGAGACCAGCACCGTCATGACAGAGACGTAGATGCTGTTCTGCGCCGAGACCCAGAGCCCGTCGCCGAACGTGTTGAGCGTGGCGTAGTTCTCCAGCGAGAAGCCTGTCGTCGGCCAGGGCGGCAGCGGCGGCTGCCGCGCCTCCTGCGCCGGCTTGAAGGCCGACAGCGCGGCCCACACGATCGGCGCCACGAACAGCACCGAGGCGACGATGCCGGTGGAGTGCCTGACGACGCTGGCGGCGAGCTTGCCTTGAGCGGACATTGCCTGCGCCATCAGTCGAGGCCCTCGGGCTTCCTCAGCAGCCAGAGCTGCACGAGGCTGAGCGCCACCAGGATCACCAGCAGCACCATGGAGAGCGCCGCGCCATAGCCGAGCTTGAACGACACGAAGGACTGGTTGAAAATCCAGTACACCGCCGTCAGCGTCTGGTTGCGCGGGCCGCCGCGCAGGATGATGTAGAACTGGTCGAAGGCGAGGACCGAGCCGGCCACCGACAGGATCAGGGCCAGCGCCAGGGTGCGGCGCATCAGCGGCAAGGTAATGGCCCGGAATCTTGCGAACGGGCCGGCGCCGTCGATGACGGCCGCTTCCTGCAAATCCTGCGGGATCGATTGCAGGCCGGTCATCAGGATGATCATGGTGAAGCCGGCGACCTTCCACACCACCATCGCGATGATCGACCAGAAGGCCGGCTGGAAGGTGGCCAGAAGATTGAATTTCCTGTCGATCAGGCCGAGGTTGTAGGCGGCCGGGCTGAACAGGCCGGAATCGACGTTGAGCAGCCATGACCAGAGCAGGCTCGCCGAGGCGAAACCGACCACCGCCGGCATGAAGAAGGCGGTGCGGTAGAGATTGGTCAGCGGGCGCGGCCGTTCGATGAAGATGGCCAGCGGAAAGGCGACGGCGAAGATCGCGATGGTGACGATCACCGTGTAATAGCCGGTGAATTTCAGCGCATTCCAGAACCTGGTGTCGCGCAGGATCGCGACGTAATTGTCGAGGCCGATGAAGGAGTGCCCGCCCATCAGGGGCCAGTTGTGCAGCGACATCCACGCCGTCATGCCGAGCGGGATGACGAAGAACACCATGACCAGCGCCACGGCCGGCGCGACGTAGATGAGACCGATCCATTGCCGGCGACCGGCACCGACGAGTTTTCGGGGGCGGGGCGGGGCGGTGGTTGCTGTGATGGTGGTCATGGCTGGCCCGCTTTTCCTTCTCCCCTTGTGGGGTGAGCGGCCGGTTCGCCGGAGGCGAATTCATCGTGCCAGTGGCACGATGAAAGGCCGGCGAACACCGGGACGCTGCGAAGCAGCGGGGACCCGGCAGAGTGGATCGGCCACCACCCGGCCCTTCGCAGGCTCAGGGCGTTCGAAGCTCGAAAAGCCAAGCAGTTGGCTTTTCTTCCGCTGCGCGGACCGCTTCTCACCCCACAAGGGGAGAAGGGGAGGCGAAGTGCGCTAGGTCCCAAGCTGTCGATGCTAGTGAGTCTTCTCAACGCGATAGCCCTGTATCTGAACCAAACAGTATCCGGCCACCCGCTCAGGGAGACAGGCGGGCGGCCGGCAGGCGCCTATTTCTGCGGCGCCTGGTCTATGATCGACTGCATGGTCTCCTGCGCATTGGCGATGGCGCCGTCGACGTCGTCGCCGAAGAACACCTCGTTGACCATCTGCGTCCACGGGCCGTTGGCGGAGTTGATCAGGTCGTTGAACACCACCGAATAGGGCGTCTTGCCCTTGGCCATGGCCTCGGCTGCGACCTGGTAGCGCGGGTCGAGGTCTTTCAGCGCGTCCTTGGCGATGTCGCCGCGCACCGGCAGGCTGCCATATTTGGCCAGGATCGTCTGGCCCTCCAGCGAATAGGCGAAGTCGAGGAACTCCTTCACCACATCGATCTTCTTGGTGCCCTTGGTGACGACGAAATTGTCGCCGCCGGCAAAGGACGACCAGCCGCCATCCTTGCCCGGCAGGAAGGTGATGCCGTAGTCGATGTCGGGATACTGGGTGTTGAGCGCGCCGATGGCGAAGGCGCCCGAAGGCGAGATGCCGATGTTGCCGCCGGCGAAGGCGGCGAAGAAATTGGCGCCGGTGTCGGTCTGGGCGCCTTCCGGCACCAGGCCCTTCTTGACCATCGAACGATAGAGATCGATGGCGCCGCGCAGCTGCGGGCTGTCCAGCGTCGCCTTGGAGCCGTCCTGCGAGAGGATGTCGCCGCCCGAGGCCCAGACCAGCGGCGTGAAGGTGAAGATGTTGCAGCCGCCGCAATTGCCGGAGAAGTAGAAGCCCTTGATGTTGCCGCCGAGCGCGTTGACTTTTTCGGCGTCGGCTTCGATCTCGGCCCAATTGGCTGGGCCCTTTTCGGGGTCGAGGCCGGCCTGCTTGAACAGCTTCTTGTTCCAGATCAGCACCGAGGCGTCGGCGGAGAAGGGCAGGCCGTAGATGCGGTCCTTGTAGGTGCCGGTCTTCACATGAGCCGGCGACAGGCTGGCGAAATAGGGGAGCGACTTGGCCCAGTCGGTGATGTCCTCCAACTGGCCGGCGGCAGCAAAGGAGGGCGTGTAGATCAGGTCGAGCGACAGCGCGTCGGGCGCCGTGCCGCCGGCGGCGGCAGCACCGTATTTCGGAATGATCTCGGCGTTGGGGATGATGTCGAGCTTGATCTGGTTGGTGTGGCCCTTGTTGTAGGCATCGACGATGCGCGGCATGAAGTTCGAGCCGTCGGCGCGCACCCAGATGTTGGCGGTCTCGGCGGCGGCAAATTGCAGCCCGCAGCCGAATACGGCGGCCGTCAAGGCCAGCCTGGCAATCAAAGTCCTCATATTCTCCTCCTCCACGTTTTGGCCGCGACGCGCGGCTTGCCGCCGATTGCGGCGTTTGGTTCTTCAGCCGTCCGGCAGGCGGCCGCAGGACTGACGCACCACCAGCCGGCACGGCAGTTTCCGGATGCCTGGCGCGGCGGGCTTGCCGCCGACCAGGGAAAGCAAGGTCAGCCCCGCTTCGCGGCCGAGCGCAGCCAGGTTCATGTCGACCGAGGTCAGCGGCGGGCGCGTCGCTTCGGCCACGATCTCCCAATTGTCGAAACCGATGACGCCGACATCGCCGGGCACGTCGAGACCGCGTTCGCGCAAGGCATCGATGACGCCGCGCGCGATCTGGTCGTTGCCGCAGAAGACGGCGTCCGGTCTTTCGCTTGCGTCGTCGGCCGCGCCGTCGAACAGCCTCGCCACGGCTTCGTGTCCCCAGGCCTCCGACCACGAGCCGAGCAGCGGCTCGGTGACCGACAGGCCGTTCTCGGTCAGAACATCGCGATAGGCCTGCGCCCTGGCGTGCACCACGGCAAAGCTCGCCGGTCCCGAGACATGGGCGATGCGCCTGCGGCCGAGCCGACAGAAATGCTCCACTGCCAGCCGCGCGCCGCCAGCGTCGTCGGAGACGAAGGCGACGGCGTCGGGATCGGGCTGGGTGAAGGCATAGATCACCGGAATGCGCAGATTGGACAGATCGACCGGCAGAAGACGGTCGATGCGCTTGCCGGTGGCGATGATGCCGTCGACGCGCTTGTCGAGCATGGCCTCGACATGGAGCTGGCCGAGACGCGGATCCTCCTCGACATTGCACAGGAACACCGAAACGCCGGCGTCGACCAGCGCGTCGGAAATGCCCGACATCAGCGGCAGCGAGAAGCGGCCATAGGTATCGTTGGTGAGCAGGCCAACGGTGAAGGAGCGTCGCCGCAGCAGGCTCTGTGCCAGGCTGTTGGGCCGGAAGCCGAGGCGCTGCGCGGTCTCGCGGATGCGCTCGCGGGTCTCGGCGGTCATGCGGCCCTGGTCGTTGAGCGCCTTCGAGGCGGTGGCGACGCTGACGCCAGCCTCGGCTGCCACGTCACGCAAGGTGACGGGCTTGGGAAAGGCTGGCTGATCGTCCAATGCCATTGCGGCGAAAATCCCGATTGGGAAAAGGTTTTCTCTTACAGGCCGGAATGACCCGGCCAATGGCCGAGCCCGCTCGGAAATGTTTGGAAAAACCTTTTCTCAACCCAAACTAGGCCAGATCCAGAGGCTGTTCAAGAGGAAAAGTGGCTGGTCCTCCGGTGGTGCGAAGTGGCCGCCGGAGGGCGGGCTCACGGGCTCGGCGCCCGGCGAGTTCATCAGGCGAATTCCTGATCGGGAGCCGTCAGTGCTGCCCACGGCGCGAGCCGGCCAAAGCAGCAATCGGCGACATGTCTACAAACGACTCTTCGGTCTTAACGCTTGCGCAAATATTATCGGTTAGTTCGCTAGTCATGGCCTCGTGGCGGAGCGGCTACGCTGGAGACGGCAAATCTCTGAAGCCTCGGTTCGATCCCGAGGCGAGGCCTCCAAAAAATCATATGACGTAGAGCCTGCGTCGGATCATCAAGGGCGATGGGTCTTGCCAGCTTGCATTTGCGACCTGGGCCGGACAGGTCCTCGTCTTCGTTGTGACGCTGATGTGCCGGCAAGAAGACTGCTACCCAGCCGACTTGCGCGCTTTCAGCATCTGACGATCGGGGTCACGTGGCATGCGGCCGGCGTTAAAGCAGCCTATTTGCATTTGGCATGCAGGGCACTCGCCAAAAGAGTGCTATGGAAGGGCAAGAGCTTGCCCGCTCCGACTTTCCCCGACATTCGAGGCCATTTTCGTGCGTGAACCGTCGCTGTTGCCCGTCTTTGGAAAACTTGGCGCCAAGGGACCCCGTGCCGTTACGGTGGAACCGGTCCCGTCGGCAGGTATCGCCCCGCGGCTGCGGGAGGCGCTGGCCGCCCATGGCGGCATGGTGTTGAAGCTGTCGGTCGTCGCCTGGACGATATCGGTCCTGGGCATGGTCTTCTTCATGTTGCAGGGCTGAGGCAAATGGCCAACCGCTACGCACTGCGCATGGACTTGCCCCAAAGCTGGGCCATCATCGACGTCTTCACCGGCCAGCCCGTCGTCGTCAGGCAAAGGGCGATGGTCGGCATGAGCCCGCGCGACGCCAACGCCATGGTCGATCAGATGAATGTCCGGGACGTCAAGCGCCGGGAGAAGGCGGAGCGTAAATCCTGATCCAGCGCCGTCCGCCTGTCGTCTCAGCGGAAGTCGTCGGCCGTCAGCACATACATGCTCTTGCGCGTGCGGTCATAGGCCTTTGACGCTACGTCGCGGATGACACTGCTCTCGGTGTCGAAGGTGGCGAGATAGCCGGCTTCATTGGCTGCCGTCGCCGGCTGCATCCTCGTCATGGCATCGGCGGCGACCGAGAAGGAAATCTGGAACATGCCGTCATAGCCGACGAACCGGATGCGCTTGCCGGCCTCGTCGTAGCTGCGGCTGCGGTTGGGGAAGGTCAGGCTCATGATTTTGCCTCCGTCGTTTTCTTCACCGCGCGTTTCTTCTTCGGCGTCGGGTTCAGGGCCTCGGCCACGCGGTCGGCTTCTTCCTTGGCCAGCCGCAATTGCCTCAGCCTTGCCGTCTTGATCTCCCTGGCCCTCGCTTCGGACATATATTCGGCGGTTGCCTTGTTGCGCTCCGCCGTCTTCTTCTGCTTGTCGACAAAGCGCGCTTCAGCTTTTTCCATGATCGTCTGGTTGCCGTCGGCCATCGAGGAAATCTCCCTTGCGTCTGAAATCGTGAAAATGAACTTGTCCGATAAATAGGCACTCTGCCGGGAAAATTCAAATTTTTGAAATATTTGGTCGTTTTCCGACCCGATGAAACCGGGCGCCGAAATAATACTATGATTATTCAATATCCGCTCGGAATAAATTTTGGCACTCCTATCTATCGAGTGCCAAAGAGCCTATAGAAGGGGGCGGCCGCCTATGCCGGCCCCAGAAAGAAGTTCTCATGAAATTTCGGCCACTCCACGACCGCGTCGTCATCCGGCGCGCCGAAGGCGATATCAAATCCAAGGGCGGCATCATCATTCCCGACAATGCCAAGGAAAAGCCGCAGGAAGGCGAAGTGATCGCGGTTGGTCCCGGCGCCCGCGACGAAAACGGCGCACTTGTTCCGCTCGACGTCAAGGCCGGCGACTTGATCCTGTTCGGCAAATGGTCGGGCACGGAGGTCAAGATCGACGGCGAGGATCTTCTGATCATGAAGGAAGCCGACATCATGGGCGTTATCGAAAAGAGCGTCGAAGCCAAGAAGGCCGCCTGACTGAAGCGCCGCGCCTCTGCGCGGTGACGGCTCCACTCCAAATGCGAACTGGATAAAATCATGTCTGCCAAGGAAATCAAATTCTCCACCGATGCGCGCGACCGTATGCTGCGCGGCGTCGAGATCCTCACCAATGCGGTCAAGGTCACGCTCGGCCCCAAGGGCCGCAACGTCATCATCGACAAGGCCTATGGGGCGCCGCGCATCACCAAGGACGGCGTCACCGTCGCCAAGGAAATCGAGCTTGCCGACAAGTTCGAGAACATGGGCGCGCAGATGGTGCGCGAAGTGGCCTCGAAGACCAACGACCTCGCCGGCGACGGCACCACCACTGCCACGGTGCTGGCCGCCTCGATCCTGCGCGAAGGCGCCAAGCTGGTTGCCGCCGGCATGAACCCGATGGACCTCAAGCGCGGCATCGACCAGGCCGTCGCGGCCGTCGTCGTGGAAATCAAGGCGAAGGCCAAGAAGGTCAAATCGTCGGCCGAGATCGCGCAGGTCGGCACAATCGCCGCCAATGGCGATGCCAGCGTCGGCGAGATGATCGCCAAGGCGATGGACAAGGTCGGAAATGACGGCGTCATCACCGTCGAGGAAGCCAAGACCGCGAACACCGAACTCGACGTCGTCGAAGGCATGCAGTTCGACCGCGGCTATCTCTCGCCCTATTTCGTCACCAATGCCGACAAGATGCGCGCGGAGCTGGAAGAGCCCTATATTCTCATCCACGAGAAGAAGCTCGGCAATCTGCAGGCAATGCTGCCGATCCTCGAAACGGTGGTGCAGAGCGGCAGGCCGCTGCTGATCATCTCCGAGGACGTCGAAGGCGAGGCTCTGGCGACGCTGGTCGTCAACAAGCTGCGCGGCGGCCTCAAGGTCGCGGCCGTCAAGGCGCCGGGCTTCGGCGACCGCCGCAAGGCGATGCTGGAAGACATCGCGGTGCTCACATCCGGCCAGATGATCTCCGAGGATCTCGGCATCAAGCTGGAGAACGTCACCATCGAGATGCTCGGCCGCGCCAAGCGCGTGCTGATCGAAAAGGACACCACTACGATCATCGACGGCGCCGGCACCAAGGCGACCATTCAGGCGCGTGTCGCCCAGATCAAGGGCCAGATCGAGGAAACCACCTCCGACTATGACAAGGAGAAGCTGCAGGAGCGGCTGGCCAAGCTCTCCGGCGGGGTGGCCGTCATCCGCGTCGGCGGCGCCACAGAGTCGGAAGTCAAGGAAAAGAAGGATCGCATCGACGACGCGCTGAACGCCACGCGCGCGGCGGTCGAGGAAGGCATCGTGCCGGGCGGCGGCGTGGCCCTGCTGCGTGCCAGGACGGCGCTTGCCGGCCTGGGCGGCGCCAACGCCGATGTCACCGCTGGCATCTCGATCGTGCTCAGGGCACTCGAAGCGCCGCTCCGCCAGATCGCCGAGAATTCGGGCGTTGAAGGCTCCGTTGTCGTCGGCAAGCTCTCCGACAGCAAGGATCACAACCAGGGTTTCGATGCCCAGAACGAGGCGTATGTCGACATGATCAAGGCGGGCATCGTCGATCCGGCGAAAGTGGTGCGCACCGCGTTGCAGGATGCCGGCTCGATCGCCGCGCTTTTGATCACCGCCGAAGCGATGATCTCGGACATTCCGGCCAAGGATGCCGCGCCTGCGGGCGGCGGTGGCGGCATGGGCGGCTACTAGGATTCGGCCGGCTCGCGAAGGTGGTTTCATAAAAGCCGTCTTTCAGGCCTGATCCGTATCTCGCCGAACCGGCCTTTGCCGCAGGCGAGACGACTATCGCCGGGGGATTCTCCCCCGGCGCGCAGGCCTCTGGCCCAGGAGATCGATCCATGATCGTGTTCGTGCAGAAGCCACAGACGGTCGTCACGACCGAAACGACAGAGGAAAGCCGCTTCGACCGCATCCGCAGGATTGCCGCCGACAAGCACAAGAAATCCGAGCCCGACCCGGCAACGCCACAAAAGGGCGACCCCAAGCGTCCGATGTAATAGCGGCGCCGCCGCCGCTACATTCCGCTCAACCTCAGCACCACATCGCGCGTCAGCGGCGCAAGTTCGACGGAATTGGTCGAGCCGGGCTCCAGCCAGATGATCTCCTCGATCTCGGCGGCGGCTATCGGCTGGCCGTCGATGGAGAGCGCGAACAATTCCGCCTCGACCGTGCTGTCCGGCTCGTTGGCGGCCGTGGCCGAGAACAGGCCGAGCCAGGAGGTGGTGGCGGGGTCGACCGCCAATCCGAGTTCCTCGCGCAGTTCGCGCACCAGGGTGTCGAGCGGGGCCTCGCGCGGCTCGATCTTGCCGCCGGGCTGCATGAAGGCGCTGGTGCCGCGCTTGCGCACCAAAAGCAGCCGGCCCGACGCATCCGCGATGACGCCGGCAGCGATCCTGATCTTGCGGCTTTCGTGGCGGGTAGGATTCACGGTAGACTGTTCCGGTGGTCGTTTGGTGCAGAGCGCCTGCGGAAAACGGAACCGCGATTCTCAGTTCGGAGACAAGCCATGTTCGCAGCCAAAGCCATCGACACTTCGGACAAGGCCGCGTTCTACCGCGATCTTGCCGCGCAACTGAAGGCGCTGCTCGAGGGCGAGGGCGACTCGATCGCCAATGCCGCCAACACCGCGGCGCTGATCTTCCAGATGGTGCCCGATCTCAACTGGGCGGGCTTCTATTTCCTGGCCTCGGACGAGGAATTGGTGCTGGGTCCGTTCCAGGGCAAGCCGGCCTGCGTGCGCATTGCCGTAGGCAAGGGCGTATGCGGCACGGCGGTCGAACTCGGCACCTCGATGCTTATCAAGGACGTGCACGATTTCCCCGGCCACATCGCCTGCGACGCCGATTCGCGTTCGGAACTGGTCGTGCTTCTCGAAGACGATGAAGGCGTCTTCGGCGTGCTCGATCTCGACAGCCCGCTGCCCGGCCGCTTCGACAAGGCGGACCAGGCCGGCATCGAAACACTGGCCGCGATCTATGTGGCGGGGAGTTCGTTCGAGGATTAGGCGCTTTCCTGCCGGACAGAAGGGGCGCCGTAGAGCGCTACCTTTGGGGCCTAGGCCAACTTCACCAGCATCAGACTGAAGCCGCCGATGAATAGGAAGGCCGAGAAGGCGAGCGCCAGCGGGCGCAGGCCGCGCGAGCGCAGCTGCGAGATATCGGCCTGCAGGCCCATGGCGGCCAGCCCCATGGTCAGCATGATGGTGGTGGCGAGCGCCATCGCCGATTTCACTTCGGCGGGTATCGCGACAAGGCTGTTCAGAGCCACGACGGCGACGAAGGCGGCGACGAACCATGGCATGGGCGGGCGCGCCGCCTGCTGGTCGCTGCTGCTCTTGCGGCGCGCCATCAGGCCCAGCGCGATGACCATCGGCGCCAGCATGGCGACGCGGGTGAGCTTGGCGACGGTGGCGATCTCGCCCGATTGGGTGCCGTTCTGGAAGCCGGCGCCGATGACCTGCGCCACCTCATGGATCGAGGCGCCCGCCCACAGGCCGAAAGCATGCTGGTCGAGGCCGAGCAGCGGCGCCAGCAGCGGGAAGCCGAGCATGGCGACGGTGCCGAACAAGGTGATCGAGGCGACGGCGTAGGTGACGTCCTCGTCGCGCGCGTCGGTGACGATGTTGGTGGCCACGATTGCCGAGGCACCGCAGATCGAGGTGCCGGCGGCGATCAGCTGCGCCAGTTTCGCGTCGACGCCGATCAGCCGGCCGAGTGTGATGGTGAAGACGAAGGTGGCGCCAAGGGTGGCTGCCACGATGCCGACACCTCCGGCGCCGATCGACACCACCTGGCCGAGCGTCAGCTGGAAACCGAGCAGCACGATGGCGAAGCGCAGCAGCCGGCGCTGCGAAAACGCGATGCCGGCCTTGGCGTGCGCCGGCGTGCCGAGCACGTTGGAGTAGATCATGCCGGCGACGACGGCTATTATCATCGGGCTGAACAGGGCAAAGCCGGAGACGTTGTGGGCCGAGAAGGCCACCGCAGTGATCATCGCGACCAATATCATACCGGGCACGGGTCCGGCCTTGGTCGAGTCGAGCGCCTTGCGGCGCTGCGCGGGTTCGGCGGAAATCAGGCTTTTTGGAATATCGTTCGCAATGTGGGATAAGGAAGACAACGTCATGCTCCAGGCGACTTCGCCCGGGGAATGCCATTCCCCAACTAATCTTTCCAATGAATTATTTTCGTTAGAATGATCGATTTTTCAGGACGGTTTCCGGCTTGCGGACCAAAATGCCGGTGCAGGCCAAGGCCGGTATCGGCATGCAACTAATTGCGGCTGGTGACGCAGCGCGGCAAAGAGGCCTGGCACCGCCAGAAGATGGCTTGGCATTGGCTTGACGGGCCACTCATGCTGCGCCAGCTTGGCGCCATGTTCGTTCTTCCCCGCGCCAATGTCATGCGACGCCGAACCTGTACACTGCGAGGCGGCATGATTGCGCGACGACGAGGAGTGGCCCGTTAATTCCGGTTCGTTCTTCCCAGCCCCGCCCGCGCAACCGTCGGCGGGCTGTTCATGTCTGGAGCCCTCGATGAGCATCAATCCTTCCATCCAGTTCCGGCAGGCCGGGCCGGCGGACGCCGCAGCCATCCGGGACATCGTGCGCTTGGCCTATGCCAAATGGGTGCCGCTGATCGGCCGCGAACCGCTGCCCATGCGCGCCGACTACGACATAGCGGTTGCAGAGCATGAGTTCGACCTTGCGACCGAGCAGGGCGAAATCGTCGGCGCGATCGAAACCATGCCAGCCGATGATCATGTCTGGATCGAGAATGTCTGCGTGGCACCGCATGCGCAGGGAAGGGGGATCGGCCGGCTGTTGCTGGAGCGGGCTGAACGCAAGGCGGCCGAAGCGGGCCGCAACGAACTTCGCCTGCTGACCAATGGCGCCTTCGCGGCCAATGTGTCGCTTTACAAGAGGCACGGCTATAGGATCGACCGGGAGGAGCCGTTCATGAACGGTACGTCTGTTTATATGAGCAAGAGGCTCGCTGGATAGACCGCAATCGGAGTTCGACAATGGCTGCCAAAATCAGGCTGAAGCAACTGCCCGGGCTGTACGCGATTTCGCGGCTCGAGCCTGGAGCGAGCATTCCCGGTTGGGCGGACGGGCCAGGCTTCGTCAGCATTACCAGAACCGAGGATGAACTTTCGATCGTCTGTCTGCAGGATCGCGTTCCAGATGGCGTCAAGCGGGATGACGAGTGGGTCGCCTTCAAGCTCCAAGGACCTTTCGCCTTCGACGAAACCGGCATCGTGTTGTCGGTCATCAGGCCGCTGTCGGAAAACGAGCTGGGCATTTTCGTGGTGTCGACTTTCGACGGCGATCACCTGCTGGTGAAAGCCGCCGATCGGGTCGCGGCGACACGGCTTCTGGGCGAAGCCGGGCATACTCTGCTTTAACTCGTTCTATTCCAGCTATCCGCCCGGCTGGTTCAACCGCTCGCGGCTCGCTCACCAGTTCGGGGGTTGCGTTTGACAGTGCCGGTCGCGCATCGTTATTTCTAGCCAGATATCACGCCGGACGGCTGTGCGGGCGCCCCTCAGGAGAAATCATGTCACACAATCTGCAGTTCTACATCGATGGCGCGTGGGTCGATCCTGTCGTGCCCAACACGCTCGATGTCATCGATCCGTCGAACGAAGATAGTTTCGCGCAGATTTCGCTTGGTTCCAAGGTCGACGTCGACAAGGCGGTGGCCGCCGCGAAGCGCGCCTTCGGCACATTCGGCTTCACCTCGGTCGAGGAACGGCTCGACATCCTCAACCGCGTCATCGAGGTCTACAAGAAGCGCAGCCCGGACCTGGCGCTCGCCGTGTCACGCGAGATGGGCGCGCCGCGCCGGATGGCGCTCGACAGCCAGGTCGGCATCGGGCTCGCGCATCTGGCCAAGATGGCGGAAGTGCTGAAGAGCTTCCAGTTCCGGCAGGTCAAGGGCTCCTCGCTGATCGTCAGGGAGCCGATCGGCGTCGTCGGCCTGATCACGCCATGGAACTGGCCGCTGAACCAGATCACCTGCAAGGTGGGTCCGGCGCTTGCCGCCGGTTGCACCATGGTGCTGAAACCTTCCGAGATCGCGCCGCTCGACGCCATCATCTTCGCCGAGATCCTCGACGAGGCCGGCGTGCCGAAGGGCGTGTTCAACCTCGTCAATGGCGACGGTCCCGGCGTCGGCCAGGCGCTGTCCAGCCATCCCGATATCGACATGATGTCGTTCACCGGCTCCACCCGGGCCGGCATATTGGTGGCCAAGGCCGCCGCCGACACGGTCAAGCGCGTGCACCAGGAACTTGGCGGCAAGTCGGCCAACATCCTGTTCCCGGACGTCGACCTCGCCACCGCGGTGACCAAGGGCGTCGCCGGCTGCTTCAGCAACAGCGGCCAGTCCTGCAACGCGCCAACCCGTATGTTCGTGCCACGCGACCGTCATGACGAGGCGACTTCCTACGCCAAGGCGGCGGCGGAAAAGTTCGTGGTCGGTCCGGCCGACGCTCCCGGCACCAAGCTCGGCCCTGTCGTCAGCCAGGCCCAGTTCGACAAGATCCAGGACATGATCCAGAGCGGCATCGACGAGGGCGCCACGCTGGTCACGGGCGGCCCCGGCCGTCCGGCCGAACTCAACCGTGGCTACTATGTCAGGCCGACCGTGTTCGCCGATGTCACCCACGACATGCGCATCGCGCGCGAGGAGATTTTCGGGCCGGTGCTGGCGATCATGCCCTATGATACGGTCGAACAGGCGGTCGAGCAGGCCAACGACACCGTCTACGGCCTTGCCTCCTATATCCAGGCCAAGGATATCCAGAAGGCGCGCGACGTCGCGGCGCGCATGCGCTCCGGCAACGTCTACATCAACTATCCCCAATGGGACGCCGGCCTGCCCTTCGGCGGCTACAAGCAATCCGGCAACGGCCGCGAATACGCCGAATACGGGCTGGAGGATTTTCTGGAGATCAAGGGTATCGCGGGGTATGAGGCGGCGGAGTAGGCGGACAAGAGCCGCCCTCACAGAACGTGGGTTCCTCGCCCCCGCAAAGCGGGGGGAGGTGGCCCCGAAGCGGTCGGAGAGGGGGCTGCGGCGATGGAGGTTTTCACGGCATATCCACGCCGCGCCATTCCCCCGCTCCGTCTCGGCTTCGCCGAGCCACCTCTCCCCCACCTTCGTGGGGGCGAGGAACCCTGGTTCTGTTATGCCGCACCACCTAGGTGGCCGCTCTGGTCCTGTTTTCCTTGCCAATTGGCAAATACATGCTATATGTCTGCCAGTAGCGGGAGCAGAAAATGCAGCTTCAGTCCATCGTCACCACGCCGGCCGCGGTCGGCAGCGCCATCTCGGATGAAGAGGCGGGCGCCCTGGCGCGCACCACGGTCAATCTGTTCAAGGCCTGGAACTTGACCGACCTCGAGGCCTGCATCCTGCTCGGCGGCATGTCGGCGCGCACCTGGGCGCGCTGGAAGGAAGGCGGCATCGGCCGGATCGACCGTGACCTGCGCACCCGCATGGCGCATCTGATGGGCATCCACAAGGGTTTGCGCTATCTCTTCACCGAGCCGGCGCGCGGCTATGCCTGGATCCGCAAGCCCAATGCCACGTTCGGCGGCCAATCGGCGCTCGACCTGATGCTGCGCGGCGAAATCTCCGACCTTGCCGCGATGCGCGAATGGCTCGACGCGGAGCGTGGTGCATGGTGAGTGGGCTCGCGGTCCGGCGCCGCGTCCACTGGCCCCAGACCTTCCGCATCATCCGCTCCATCCATCCGCCGATCGACCTCTTCGAGGACATTGCCGACCCACGCGATTGGGAAGCGCTGGCCGCCGTCGAGGAGAAGACCAATCCGCGCATCCGGCTGGAACTCGGCGACCTCGGCAAGGTTCCTGCCGAAAGGCGGGTGTCCGGACCCGGCGCAAGTTTCGTGATGGCGCCCTTCGTGCATTGCTCGACCTTGCGGCCCGGGCGGTTTTCCGATGGCAGCTACGGCATCTACTATGCCGGCGACAGCGAGGAGGTGGCGCTGGCCGAAACCATCCACCACCACCAGAATTTTATGCGCGCCACCAAGGAGGAGCCGGGCTGGACCGCGGATTTCCGCGTGCTGATCGGCAGCGTCGATCGCGACCTCGATGACGTCAACGCGGTGCCCGGCGCGCTCGACCCGGACGACTACACCGCCTCGCAGGCCGAAGGCCGCGCCTTGCGTGCGGCCGGCAGCGACGGGCTGGTGTGGAACAGCGTGCGCATGCCAAGCGGGCAGTGCATCGGCATCTTCTGGCCGGATGCAATCACCGTTCCCGTCCAGGGGAGGCACTACAGCTACCACTGGGACGGCCGCCGCGTGGATTTCGTGCGCCAGCACGATACAGGCAAGGTGCTGGCGGTCACTTGAAGGCGGCGGCGCCGGTCAGTGCCGCAGGATCTTGCTCAGGAAGGCGCGGCTGCGATCGGTCCTGGGGTGCGAGAAGAACTCGTCGGGCGTGCCGCTTTCGACGATGGCGCCGGCATCCATGAACACCACGCGCTGGGCGACCTTGCGGGCAAAGCCCATCTCATGCGTCACCACCATCATGGTCATGCCTTCCTCGGCAACCGCGACCATGACGTCGAGCACTTCCGAAATCATCTCGGGGTCGAGGGCGGAGGTCGGCTCGTCGAACAGCATGATCTTTGGGCGCATGCCGAGGCAGCGGGCGATCGCCACACGCTGTTGCTGGCCGCCTGAAAGCTGCGCAGGATAGGCGTTGACCTTGTCGGCAAGCCCGACCTTGGCCAGCAGTTCGCGGCCGGCCTGCTCGGCCTCGGCGCGCGGGATTTTGCGGACATGGATCGGCGCCAGCGTGACGTTTTCGAGCGCGGTCTTGTGCGGGTAGAGGTTGAAGGACTGGAAGACGAAGCCGATCTCGGTGCGCAGCTTCGTCATGTTGGTGGCGGGGTCGCCGAGCCGCTGGCCGTCGACGACAAGGTCGCCGTCCTTGATCGTCTCCAGCCCGTTGATGCAGCGGATAAGCGTGCTCTTGCCCGACCCGCTCGGGCCGCAGACGACGACCACTTCGCGCGGCTCGACGCTGAGCGTGATGTCCCTCAGCACGTTGAGCGTGCCGAACCATTTGTTGACGCCGCGAAAATCGATCATGCCCGTTTTGGTCATGTGGTCAGAACCTTTGGGTTCGATGTCATATCTGCACCTCGCCATGGGCGGCACCCATGCGCCGTTCGAGCCGGCGGGCGAGCATGATCAGCGGATAGCAGACGATGAAATAGCCGACGCCGACGAGGAAGAACACCAGCAGGCCGTTCGGCACGCGCTGCACCACCAGCCAGCCGACGCGGGTGAGGTCGGTCAGGCCGATCGCCGACACGACCGAAGAATCCTTGATCAGCAGCACATATTGCCCGACCAGCGGCGGCAGCACGATGCGCATCGCCTGCGGTAGCACCACCTGGCGCATGCGCTGCCAGCGCGACAGGCCGGACGCCAGTGCCGCCTCGACCTGGCCCGTCGGAACCGAACGGATGCCGGCGGCGACGATCTCGCAGATGAAGCAGGCGGCGAGGTTGGTCAGCGCGATGATGCCGGCGGTGAAGGCGTCGAGCTCGATGCCCAGCTCCGGCAAGATGAAGAAGATCAGGAATATCTGCACCAGGAACGGGGTGCCTCGGATGAGGTCTACCCAGGCACCGATCACGCCGGCGATCAACCGGTTGCCGCCGGTCCGCAAGATGCCCAGGCCGAAGCCGAGCAGGGTGCCCAGCACCAGGCTGATCAGCGACAGCACCACGGTCATGCCGAGGCCGCGCAGCGCCAGCGGATAGCTGCCCGCAAGGCTTTGCAACTGTTGCCAGATCATATGCGCGCTCCCGCCGAGCCGAGCCAGCGGCCGGAGAGAACCGCCAGCCCTTTGAGGCCGTAATAGAGCAGGAGGTAGAAGGCGGCGATGGTGAGAAATCCTTCCGCCGGCATGAAACGGTCGGAGGCGAGCAACTGGCCGGCGCGCGTCAGCTCGGCAACCGAGATCAGCGACAGGAGCGCCGAATCCTTGACCAGCACGATCGCTTGTCCCAGCAGCGGCGGGATCGTCACCTTGAACGCCTGCGGCAAGACCACCAGGCGCATGCGCTGGACATAGGTCATGCCCGAAGCAACACTGGCCTCAACCTGGCCGCGCGGGATCGACAGGATGCCGGCGCGAATGATTTCAGCGACATAGGCGCCGCTGTTCAGTGACAACGCGAGGATGCCGACGACGAGTTCGGGCAGCACGAAACCGAGGCGCGGCAGGCCGAAATAGAGAAAATAGAGCTGCGCCAGCAGGGGCGTGGCGCGTACGGCGTCGATATAGGCCTTGGCCGGCACCCGAAACAGCCAGCCGCGCTGCAGGTTCATCGCGCACAGCAGGATGCCGACCGCGAGCGCGCCGAAAAAGGACAGCGCCGACAGCCACACTGTCGTGACCAGGCCCTGCCCGAACAGGGGCAGGTATTCGACGATGGTGCGGAAGCTGAAATTCTCGAGCATGGGCGTGAATGGTGATTAGGGAGTAGTGAGTAGTGAGCAGTGAGTAGTGAGGCGGATCCGGAATTCCCTATTCACTACTCACTAATTCGCTACTCACTAATCCCTAATTCCCTAATCCCTAATCAGTGATCTTTCTTCCAGTCTTCCGAATTGACCCAGTAGTCGAGGTTCTTCTGCAGGCGGCCGTCGATGGTGACCTGGTTGAGGAACAGGTTCATCCAGATCAGGAGATCCGGCTCGTCATAGCGGGTGGCGAAGGCAAGCGGCTCCTTCGAGAGGAGGTCCGGCATGATTGTGAAGGTCCCGGCCGGATAAGCCGTCGACTGGCCCTTGACCGCCGAGACGTCGTTGACGCCGCAATCGGCCTGGCCGTTGTTGACGGCGTCGAGCAGCAGCGGACCGCCGCCCTTGTAGCTCTTGATGTCGGCATCGGGGAAGGCTGCCTTGGCTTCCTTCTCGCCGGTGGCGCCGAGCAGCACGGCGATCTTGGTGCCCTTGGCCTTGCAGTCGTCGGCGGTCTTGAACTTGCCGTCGGCCTTGGTGAAGACGGTGCTGCCCGTATACATGTAAGGCGTGGTGAAGGCGACCTTCATGCCGCGTGCCAGCGTCGGCGTCATGTCGGCGACCAGAAGGTCGGCCTTGCCCGAAAGCAGCGCCGGGATCAGGCCGTCCCAGTCGAAGTCGAGGAAGGTGATCTTGACGCCCATTTCCTTGGCCATCAGTTCGGCCAGTTCCACGGAACTGCCGGTGCGTTCGCCATTGGCGCCGACCAGCGAGAAGGGCGGTCCCTGCGTCTGCACGGCGACACGCAGTTCGCCGCGCTTGGTGATGTCGTCGAGCGATCCGGCGCTGGCGGCGGCGGTGAGACCGGCCAGTGCGAGGCCGGCGATGAAAAGCTTGGCAATCTTCATTGGTTTCATTGGGCATTCCTCCTTTTGTCGTCTTGTTGTCTACCCTACAGGGTGCTTTTTGAGCGGCGGCGCCTTTGCCAGCGGCGGCCACCGTTCGAAAATCCGTCTCCTCAGTGCCGGGCCGCCGTTTCGGCGACCGCGATGCCGCGCCTGGGCAACGCGCCGAAGAAAGGCGCGTCCGGCACATGCAGCAGCGGGTTGAGCAGGCCGAGGCCCCCGAGAACCGCTATCCTCATGCCGGCTCCTTGCGAATGCTGTCGTCGGACCAGCAGCCTTCCGGCAGGCTGACCCATTTGTTGCAGGACGCCATGACGACGAAGGTCTCGCTGCGCACGACCTCGCCCGGCTCGCCGGCGCCCGGGATCAACTCGCTGGTGACGCGGTAGAGATCGGCGACGTCGCCGGCCACCGTCACGTCGACGATGATGTCGAAGCGCCCGGTGACGACCGAGGCCGAGTTGACGAAGGGCAGTTCGGAAATGCGCTGCGCCAGCTCGCGGGCGCGGCCGCGCCCTTGCGCGTTGATGCCGACGATGGCCGAGATCAGTTCGGGCCGCTCCGTCAGGTTCAGGAGCCCGACGATCTTGAGCAGGTTGCGGTCGAGCAGGTTGCGCAGCCGCGTGCGCACCGTCGGCACCGAGATCGCCAGAATCTCGGCAAGGCGGTTGATGCCCGGCTGCGCGTCCTGCGACAGCTGTTTGACCAGCCGCCGATCGGTCAGATCGAGATGTTCCCGCAAGTCCCCCGTCTTTCATAAAACGAAAAAAGCTAGGCGATTTTTTTGCCTATGTGCAAACAAGCTATTTCATGGATTCCTCAAAGGCAAGGCATGATTCCACGCGAATTCAGCATGTGGCGGCGGCTTCACACCAGCGCGGTCACCAACAGCTTGGCCTGCGGCGTCAACGTGTCGAAGCGGCGGGCGCAGAGATTGAGCTGGCGGGTTCCCCAGTCGTCCGTCAGCCGCAGGCTGCGCAGGCTGGGCGCCGAGCGGCGCACCGTGCTTTCCGGCACGATGGCGACGCCCGCGCCCTGCGCCACCAGCCTGCAGACATTGTCGAGGCCGGGCACGCGGATGCGAAAATGCAGATGACCGCCCAGGCGCGCGGCTTGGCGGGAGATGTGCTCCTGCAAGGGATGGCCGGCGCTCAGGCCGACAAAGGTTTCACCGAGAATGTCGGCGAGGCCGGTCGCGCGGCCTTCGAGGCCGGGGCGGTTGCGCGCGGCGATCACCACCAGCCGGTCAACGAAGAACGGTTTCTGTTCGAGATGGGAAAGGCCGGCCCAGGTCGCGGCAATGCCAAGATCGGCGGCGCCGCTCGCCACCGCCTCGGCGATCTCGTGGCTGGGGCGCTCATCGAGCTCTATGTCGATGCCGGGATGCGCGACCAGAAAGGCCGGCAGCTTGTCGCGCAGAAGCTCGCTGGTGGCGGCCGTGTTGGCGAGCAGGCGGACCCGCGCGCGCAGTCCGGTGGCATAGGCGCCGAGCTCGCCGGCCATCGCCTCGATCTGGTTCTGCACCGCGCGCGCGTGGTGCAGCAGTGCCTGGCCGGCGGCGGTCGGCACCACGCCGCGCCGGCGGCGCTCCAGCAGCGGCGCGCCGAGCCTGTCCTCCATGCCCTTGATGCGGGCGCTGGCCGAGGCCAGCGCGAGGCCCGCGAGCTCGGCGCCATGGGTGATGCTGCCGCGCTCGGCAACCAGCAGGAACAGCCGGAGATCGACGAGGTCGAAGCGCATTTTTTCCTCCCGCAAGACAGCCCGGGCGCACGCGATCGACGGCGCATCCGGCCGACCGCTTCCGGCCCCAGCCTTCGCCTCGGGCGAAGGCTGGGGCCGTAAATTCCACATTGTGGGTGACGGCGAATTTCGTCAAACAGTTTCGGTGGAGGTCCATGATGAGAAAACCAGCATCGAACCGGCAAGGGCTCGGCATTGCTGAAAGCGCGGCGATGCTGCTGGCGGTTGCCGTCGCCCTTCTGGCCGTGGCGCGCTCGGATTCCGGCATGCCAGGATGCGCCATGACATCCGCCTCTGTCAGCAGCGCCGCCGCCGGACCGGCGGGGCCGGCAGCGGGGATCGAGGCTGCCGACATGCTGCTCCATGATTGAGCCGCTGCCGGACACGCCATCATGCTGAGCGCCGCCGCCGTCGCCTGGATCTGCGCCGTCTTCCTTGCCGCCGGCTTCGTCAAGGGCGTGGTAGGGATGGGCCTGCCGACGGTGGCGATGGGCCTGCTGGCGGTGACCATCGCGCCGGCCGAGGCGGCCACGCTTCTGCTGATCCCGTCGCTGGCTACCAACCTGTGGCAATTATTCACCGGTCCTTCGTTCGGCGGGCTCGTCAGGCGGCTATGGACGATGATGGCCGGCGTGGTGATCGGCACCGTTGCCGGCGCCGGCCTGCTCACCGGCGCGCATACGGTGGCCGCGTCCGGCGCGCTCGGCGTGGCACTGATGCTCTATGCCGTTCTCGGCCTCGCCAAGGCCGGCTTCTCAACGCCGCCACGCCACGAGGCCTTGCTATCGCCGCTGGTCGGGGTGGCAACTGGCCTGGTCACCGGCGCCACCGGCGTCTTCGTCATTCCGGCGGTGCCCTACCTGCAATCGCTGCGGCTGGGCAGGGAAGAGCTGATCCAGGCGCTCGGCCTGTCCTTCACCGTGTCGACGGCGGCGCTGGCCATCGGGCTGTTCAGGGCCGGCGCCCTGGCCTCGCCGACGGCCGGGCTGGCGGGTTCGGTCGCGGTGCTGGCGCCCGCGCTCGCCGGCATGGCTGTCGGCCAGGCGCTGCGCCAGCGCATGGGCGTCGAGACTTTTCGCAAAGTGTTCTTCGCCGGGCTCTTGGCGCTGGGATTTTATCTGGTGGCCGAAGCGGCGTTTTGAGCACCGCTTGCCGAACGCCGACTGGCCGGACCGGCCTACCGCACCACCAGGACCGGGATTTCGCTGTAGGAAACGACTTCCGCTGTTTGGCTTCCCAGAAGCAGCCTGCCCAATCCGCGGCGGCCGTGCGAGGCCATGACGATCAGGTCGCAGCGTTCGGTCTGCGACAGCTCCAGGATCGCCTCGGCGGGCCTTCTGTCCTCGATGTGCACGACCTTGGCCGACACGCCCAGCCCCTCGGCGGAAGCCTTGCATTTGTCGAGCACCTCCTTGCCGTATTTGCGGGCTTCTTCCTGATAGGCGGCCAGCCCATCGCCCGCGGCGTAGCCGGCCATGGCGCCGCCCCAGGCGAAGATCGGGAATTGTTCCGAGACGGTGACGAAGGTCACGGCGGCGCCGAGGCCCTTTGCCAGCCCGAGGCCGTGGGCAACGCCCTTGTCGGCCAGTTCCGACCCGTCGGTGGCGATGAGCAGATGTTTGTACATGATGATCGTGACCTATCGTGCTTGGTGAACTATGGACCACACATAGTTATGCCCGGCGCCCAGTCATTGTGCCAATGCGGCGGGGATCAGGGCCAGGGAATGTGGTGGGCATCGCGTGGACCGCACCCAAACGAGCGTTCCACCCCCGGACTTTCGCGCCAGCCGGATTCCCCTTCGCCGCATCGTCCTCTAAGGTGCGGCAGCTTCGAAAGGCCCATCATGAGCAGCGCGTTTCCTCAAATCCATCTGGTCCGGCATGGCGAGACGGCGTGGAGCCTTTCGGGCCAGCACACCGGCCGCACCGACATGCCGCTGACGGCGGCCGGCGAGGCCGCCGCGCGGGGTGTGGCGGATCGGCTGAAAGGCCTGCCGTTTTCGGCCGTGTGGTCGAGCCCTTCGCAACGCGCCTACAACACCAGCGTGCTTGCCGGCTTCGGGGCGCAAAGCGTCAAGATAGACGACCTGCAGGAATGGGACTACGGCGCCTATGAGGGGCGTACCACCAGGGAAATCCTGGCCGAACGGCCGGGCTGGAACGTCTTTCGCGATGGCTGCCCGCAAGGCGAAACGGCGGCCGATGTGGGCGCCCGCGCCGACAGGATCATCGATCGCCTGCGCGAGGCCAACGCCGACACGCTGATCTTTTCCAGCGCGCACTTCCTGCGCGTGCTCACCGCCCGCTGGCTCGGCTTGCCGCCGCAGGACGGCGCGCTGTTCGTGCTTGATACGGCCAGCATCAGCGTGCTCGGCTACGAGCATGACCTCGGCGAGCCGGTGGTGCGCAAATGGAACGGGAAGTAGGACGGCCTAGCTGTCGAACTTCCGGATCGCCTCGGCGGTTACAGGCGTGAAGAAATTCACCAGATTGCAGTCCGGGTCGCGGAACAGCAGCGAGCGGTTGCCCCAAGGCATGGTGGCAGGCTCCTGGACAATTGCGCCCTTGATGGTTTCCGCCAGCCTGGCAAATTCTGCATCGACGTCGCCGACTCGGAATTCGATTATGGCCGTGCGGTTGTCGGCTGGGCGGGCGATGTCGCTGCCGAACAGCATCAGGGTGCGCGTGCTGCCGATCGCCAACGTGCAGGCCGGCGTCGCCAGTTCGGCGAAGTCCTCCGTGTACATCGTCACCGGCATGCCGGTGATCTCGCCATAGAAGCGCACGAGGCGCTGGACATCGGACGTGATGATGCGGACAGAGACGAAATTCATCGCATTGGCTCCTTGATCGTCGAAGCCGCGGCTGGGCTCCCGGCCTTCTATAGGCCGGGGCTCCTGACAGCTTTCCGTCAGGAGACGGAAGTGCCGGCGCGATTTTCAGATATGCCGAACGACAGTGCCAACCCTGCGCCTATTCACCCCGCCAGCAGCGCCAATTCATCGGGCGTCAAATGCCTTGTCGTACCCTTGGCGAGGTCGCCGAGCGGCAAGCGGCCAATGGCCACGCGGATCAGGCGCTTGACCTCAATGCCGTGGGCGGCGAGCAGGCGCCGGATGTGGCGATTGCGGCCCTCGTCGAGCACGATCTCCAGCCAGGCGGTGCGGCCGCCGCTGCGCAGCAGCCCGATCGAGTTCGCAGTCAGCATTTCACCCTCGACGGTAGCGCCGGCGCGCAGCGCTTCCAGCTCCGCCGCGTCGGGCACCGTGCCGATCTGGACATGGTAGGTCTTGGGCAGGTGCGAGGCCGGGTCCATCAGCCGGTTGGCAAAGCGCGTGTCGTTGGTCATCAGCAGCAGGCCCTCGCTCGCCTTGTCGAGCCGGCCGACGGGGGAGACGAAAGGCAGGTCGAGCCCTTCGAGGCAGGCATAGACGGTGTCGCGCTCGAGCGGGTCGTCGCGGGTCGTGACCAGCCCGCGCGGCTTGTTGAGCATGAGATAGACCTTGCGCTCGGCAACGATGTCTTCGCCGTCGACGACGATACGGTCGCGCTTCATATCGACGCGCAGGGAAGCATCGCGCGCGACCTTGCCACCGACGCGCACGCGGCCCTCGGCGATCAGCCGCTCGGCCTGCGTGCGCGAGCACAGGCCGAGCTTCGACAGCGCGCGGTTGAGGCTGACGCCGGGTCGTGGTGGTCGTGGAGTCATGCCGCTTCGGATCGATCCGTTGTACCGGACCAGATGCCATGGCCGGCGACGGTTGCGCAAGCCGCCGCCGAGGTCGGGACCTTGCCGGACAGCGGTGCCGCCCGGCAAGCGCTAGTCGCGCCGGCTCAGGCCGCTTGCTCGGTCTCGTCCGCGATCCCGTTCAGCACGGAAAGCGCGTCGGCTGGCAGCTCCAGCTCCGCCGCCGCGATGTTTTGCCTGAGATGCGCAATGGACGAGGTGCCGGGGATGAGCAGGATGTTGGGCGCGCGACGCAGGAGCCAGGCGAGCGCCACCTGCATGGGCGTGGCGCCGAGTCTTTGCGCGACATCGGCCAGCGTGCTGGATTGCAGCGGCGTGAAGCCGCCGAGCGGGAAGAACGGCACATAGGCGATGCCGGCCGCGGCAAGCTCGTCGATCAGTGCGTCATCCTCGCGATGCGCGATGTTGTACTGGTTCTGCACGCAGACGATGTCGACGATGCCGCGCCCCTGCGCGATCTGGGTTGATGTGACATTGCTCAAGCCGATATGGCGCACCAGACCCTGACGCTGCAGTTCGGCGAGCGTATTCAGTTGGGGTTCGAGCGAGCCTTCGGCGGGGCCGTGTATGCCGTGCATGGAGCGCAGATTGACGACCTCGATCGTGTCTAGTCCCAGATTGCGGAGATTGTCGTGCACGGCTTGCGTCAGTTCCTGCGGCGACATTGCGGGGATCCACGATGCATCGGCGCCGCGCCGGGCACTGACCTTGGTGACAATCGTGAGATTGGCGGGATAGGGGTGCAGCGCCTCGCGGATGATCAGGTTGGTGACGTGCGGACCGTAGAAATCGCTGGTGTCGATATGGTCGATACCGCTCGCCACCGCCTCGCGCAGCACGGCGAGTGCACCGTCATGGTCTTTCGGCGGGCCGAACACGCCGGGTCCAGCCAATTGCATGGCGCCGTAGCCCATGCGCTTCACGGTGCGGTCGCCGAGCTTGAAGGTTCCGGCCTTGCTGATGTCAGTCATGGTCTCGATCTCCTTTGCATCGGCCAGATATAGACAATGCACGCCTGCGCGATAATATGGCGCAATCGGCACAGGCTGTGCGGAAAGGCGTACAATGACGGATCTGGGCGACCTCCAGGCATTCATGGCGGTGGCGCGCGCCGGCGGCTTTCGCGAGGCGGCCAGGGTCAGCGGCGTCAGCGCCTCCAGCCTCAGCGAAACGGTGCGGCGGCTGGAGGCGGGGCTCGGCGTGCGGCTCCTCAACCGCACCACGCGCAGCGTCGCACCGACCGAGGCCGGCGCACGCCTGCTGGAGCGGCTGGGCCCCGCGCTCGGCGAGGTCGAGGCAGCACTCGATGTCGTCAACGGCTTTCGCGGCCGCCCGGCCGGCACGCTGCGGCTCAACGTGCCTGTCGTGGCGGCGAAACTGGTGCTGCCGCGCCTTCTGCCGCCCTTCCTTGCCGCCTATCCCGACATAAGGCTGGAGGTGACCGCCGAGGACAGTTTCGTCGACATACTGGCGAGCGGCTGCGATGCCGGCATCCGCTATGACGAGCGGCTGGAGCAGGACATGATCGCCGTACCGATCGGCCCGCGCCGGCAGCGCTTCGCCACCGCTGCCGCAACGGTCTATCTCGACCGGCGTGGCCGGCCCGACCATCCGCGCGACCTCCTCGATCACGCATGCCTGCGCGGCCGCTTCGCCAGCGGCCTGACGCCGCCCTGGGAGTTCGAGCGCGACGGCGAGATAGTGAGCGTCGAGCCGACCGGGCCGCTGCTGGTCAGCACCGGCACGGCTATGGCGCTTGCGCTCGATGTGGCGGTTGCCGGCGGCGGCATCGTCTCGCTGTTCGAGGACTGGCTGCGCCCCTATTTCGACGATGGCCGGCTCGAGCCGGTACTGGAGCCCTGGTGGCAGGAATTTTCCGGCCCGTTCCTCTATTATCCCGGCCGCCGCCTCATCCCGGCGCCGCTACGGGCATTCATCGACTTTGTCGGCGGGATGCGGTGGTGAGGCGCCGCGATAACGGTTTCAAGGACGCATCGTCGGACGCAACCGGCTGCGCATTTCTGGAATGTTCCAGGAAGGAGCAGGGATCATCGCACCGGCTCCGATGACACCTGCGCTTTGGAGTGCCGGGCCAGTTCGCGAATCCGCTCCGCGACCGCGCTGTCGACCGGATTGTAGACGGTCAGGCTCAGATCCGGGCGGCCGTCGACCGCGAATCCCGAATATTCCAGCTCGATGTCGCCGAGCACCGGGTGCTTCAGCCGCTTGGTTCCGTCGCCGTGGCTGAGCACGTCGTTCTCGCGCCACAGGGCGGCGAATTCGGGGCTGGCGCTGCACAGTTCGTCGACGAGTTCGCGTACCTCGGACACCGCGCCGGCACGCGCCGCGTCGGCGCGGAAGGCGCCCACCACGAAACGGGCGAGGCTTTCCCAGTCGTGCTGCTTTTCGCGGATGGCCGGGCTGCGGAACATGAAGCGCAAAATGTTGCGCTGGTCGGCGGGCAGGGCGCTGTAATCGGTCAGCACGACCTGGGCGGCGCGGTTCCAGGCAACGACATCCCAGGTGGCGGTCCTGACCAAGGCGGGGCTCGCTTCAAGCGTGTCGAGGAGGCGCTGCAGCCGGGGGCTGATGCCTTCCGCGCCGATATAGCGGACCTCGGGCGGGCGTCCGAGCCCGAGCATGAAAAGGTGCTCGCGCTCGGCCTCGGTCAGCATCAGCCCCTTGGCGATGCGGTTCAGCACATCGGCCGAAGGCGCGCCGCCACGACCCTGCTCCAGCCATGTGTACCAGGTCGGGCTGATGTTGGCGCGCTGGGCCACCTCCTCCCGGCGCAGCCCCGGCGTGCGCCGGCGCCCTGAAAATCCGAACGAGGCCGGATCGAGCCGGGTGCGCCGGTCTCTCAGAAACGCCGCGAGCGAACCGGCGGAATTGGTGGGCATCCTGTTAGCCATTATACCACGATAAGATCACTACTTTAATGGAATAATAGACCGGCGATACTGCGCAGGCAATCGTGCAGGAGAATCGCATGCGTATCTTTTTGACCGGCGCGACCGGTTTCATCGGCTCGGCGCTCGTGGCTGAGCTCATCAAGGCGGGCCATCAGGTGGTCGGCGTCACCCGCTCCGAAGCGGGGGCCGAAGCGCTGACGGCGGCGGGCGCCGAAGTGCATCGGGGAACGCTCGAGGATCCCGAGGGCCTGCGCGACGGCGCGGCAAAGGCGGAAGCGGTGATCCACACGGCGTTCGACCATGATTTTTCGCGGTTTGCCGAGAATTGCGAGAAGGATAGCCGGGTCATCGCGGCACTCGGCCAGGCATTGGCCGGATCCGACCGGCCGCTGGTGATCACTTCCGGCGTCGGCGTGGGCAGCCCCGGACATGGCGAGCTTGCCAGCGAGGACGTCTTCAACGCCAGCCATCCCAATCCGCGCATCGCCTCGGAGCTCGCCGGCAATGCCTTGCTGGAAGCCGGCGTCAACGTCTCGGTGGTGCGGCTGCCGCAGGTTCACAACCCGGTCAAGCAAGGGCTCATCACGCCGCTCATCGAAATCGTGCGCCAGAAAGGCGTTTCGGCCTATGTCGGCGAGGGCCGCAACCGCTATGCGGCGGGCCATCTCCTGGACGCGGCGCGCCTCTACCGGCTGGCGGTGGAAAAGCGGCAGCCCGGCGCGCGCTATAACGCGGTCGGCGAGGAAGGCGTCGAAGTGCGCGCGATCGCCGAGGTGATCGGGCGGGGCCTCAACGTACCGGTGGTTTCGATCGCTCCGGAACAGGCGGCGGAGCATTTCGGCTGGATGGCAATGTTCGCCCCGATGGATCTACCGGCCTCCAGCGCGCTGACCCAGGCGCGGCTCGGCTGGTATCCGACCGGTCCGACGCTGATCGCCGATCTCGAGGCCATGCGGTACGACGTATGATGCGCCGATAAAGCGTCGTCAGCCGACGGCGTAGCGCAAATGGACGAGCCCGTGGGCGAGGGCTTCGCAGCTTTTGAGCGACAGTTGCATCTTGCCCGCGAGGCCGGTTTCGCCGAATTCGACGAAACCCTGGTTCGCCGCCCGCCCATCAAGAGCGGGAGCGACGAGAAGGCTGAGCTCATCGACAAGGCCGGCCGCGAAGAAGGAGCCGTTGATGCCGGCGCCGCCCTCGAGCAGCAGCCGGCGAATGGCGAATTCGCGGTTGAGAACTTCGAGCATCCGGCCGAGATCCATGTCAGCCGTTTCCGCCACGATATAGGACACGCCGTCGGCAGCGAGCTCGGCCAGGTGGCTGTCGGCGACATCGTGCCCAAGCAGCACCACGACATGGTCGCCGCCAATGTCGGGTTTGGAAAAGTGGAGCTTGCCCGATGGATCGAGCGCCACCGCGTAGCTTCCCGTACCGGTTTGCGCGACATGATAGGGTCGGTCGACCTTGCCCGCATCGGCCGGCGGGTGCGCGCCGGCCTTGCTCATCTCGGCCATGGTGACGCGGCCGACGATCCAGCCGTCGCCCGCAAAATCATTATGGATATACTCGTAGAGGCTCGACCATTCGGCCCGGGTTCCGTCCGGGCTGGCCGTGTAGCGGCTCGGGTGGAGACTGCCGTCCAGCGACGCGATCATATGGCAGATGATGTGCGGTTTCATGCGGGTGTCTCCAGGGAATGGGCTCAGGCGCGGTTCAAACTAGGGCCAGCGCCGGAGAATGGAAGCTGGGCACCCGGCTCATCCAAATTCCGACCATTGCCGACTGGGCCTGTTATATCGATGTTGCACAAATGGTTGAGCCTGGGCTAGCATCCGTTTGCTGGTGCCGACGGGAGGCAGTTTTTGCAACGGCGATCAGCTGGAGCGGCATGCGTTAGCAAACGCAAGGAGGATGCTCCAACACTTTGAACCGACGCATGATCCTTCCTGAAACCGTCCCGGTTTCCGGGGCCGTGCGTTCTTGTGGAGGAGGATCCCATGAACAGACGTGAATTCCTGATGACGTCCGTGGCCGCGGGCGCGATGGTGCTTGCCGCGCCCTCGGTATTTGCGCAGGACAAGCTCACCATTCTCGGCTCGGTGCCCAGTCTCGGCTTTCCGTTCTTCGTGCACATGCTGAACGAGATCAAGGCGGAAGCCGCCACGCAAGGCGTCAACCTGACCGAGAGCGATGGCCAGAACTCGGCCACCAAGCAGACCGCCGACATCGAGGCGGCCCTGGTGCAGAAGGTCAACGCCATCGTGATCTCGCCGCTCGACGTCAACGCGCTGGCGCCGGCCATCGAGGAAGCGGTCAAGGCCGGCGTTCCCGTGGTGACGATCGACCGCCGCGTCGACGGCGTCGAGGGCATCCTCGCCCATGTCGGCGCCGACAACGTCAAGGGCGGCGAGGCGGAAGCGCAGGCCGTGGTGGCGGCGTTCCCCAACGGCGCGAAACTGTTCCACCTCCAGGGCCAACCCGGCGCCGGGCCGGCGATCGACCGCAACAAGGGCGTGCACAATGTGCTCGATCCCTTGAAGGACAAGTACCAGATCGTCTTCGAGCAGACCGCCAATTTCGCCCGCGCCGAGGCGCTGTCGGTGACGGAAGCCGGCCTTGCCGCCAACGGCAAGCCGGACGCGATCGTCTGTGCCAATGACGACATGGCGCTGGGCGCGCTCGAAGCCTGCGCGGCGCGCAACTTCACCGACGTCAAGATCTACGGCTTCGATGCGCTGCCGGAAGCGCTGGTCGCGGTCCGCGACGGCAAGCTCGCCGGCACGGTCGAACAGTTCCCCGGCCAGCAGTCGCGCACCGCCGTGCAGATCGCCGTCGCCTACGCCAGGGACAAGACGGAGCCGAAGGAGAAGCTGGT
Source organism: Mesorhizobium sp. B2-3-6 (assembly GCF_006442305.1). Classification (NCBI taxonomy): domain Bacteria; kingdom Pseudomonadati; phylum Pseudomonadota; class Alphaproteobacteria; order Hyphomicrobiales; family Phyllobacteriaceae; genus Mesorhizobium; species Mesorhizobium sp. B2-3-6. The sequence continues at coordinate 295,722 of NZ_VFVW01000001.1, forward strand.
GCTATTGACGCCGATCGTCATCGGCAAGGACAATCTCGACAAGGCCGAGAGGTTGAACGAGACGAAGTGAGCTCGCATGGAGAGGTCGGCGGGGCAGCACCCCCCTCTGGCCTGCCGGCGATCTCCCCCTCAAGGGGGGAGATTGGCTGTTTGTTCTGCTTTCGCTAATTCTTCAACGTTCGAGGAAAAGCGCGGCCGGTGATACCGCCAATCTCCCCCTTGAGGGGGAGATGGCCGGTAGGCCAGAGGGGGGCGTTCGAGCGCCGACGGAGCCAGCATGAACCGCATCGAGGAAGCAATCATTGGCTGAAGCCGCACCCGCCCTGCTCTCCATCGAAGGCGTCACCAAGCATTTCGCCGGCGTCACCGCGCTGAACGATGTCTCGCTCGACGTCAGGCCTGGCGAAATCCTCGGCCTGCTCGGCGAAAACGGCGCCGGAAAATCGACGCTGCTGAAAATCCTGTCGGGCGTCATGCCGCCTTCCAGCGGCCATGTCATTTTCGACGGGGCCGACTACCGGCCGTCGAGCCCGCAGGATGCCAAGCGGCTAGGTATCGTCACCATCTACCAGGAGCTCAGCCTGATCCCGACGCTGACGGTGGCGGAGAACATCTTCATCGGCCGCGCCCCGACCGGTCCGCTCGGCCTCGTCTCCTGGCGCAAGATGGAGCAGGACTCCCGCACCATCATCGCCCGCGTCGGCCTCACGATCGATCCGATGACGCCGGTCTCGGCGCTTTCGGTGGCCGAGCAGCAGCTCGTCGAGATTGCACGGGCGCTGTCGCTGAAGAGCCGGCTGATCATCATGGACGAGCCGACATCAGCGCTGACCGAGACAGAGGTGCAGCGGCTGCTGTCGATCATGGACAGGCTGCGCAAGGACCATGTCGCCATCATGTTCGTCACCCATCGGCTGGAGGAGGCCGCCGCCATCTGCGACCGCATGACGGTGCTCCGGGACGGCAGGTTGGCCGGCAATCTCGACCGCGAAGGCGGGCCGATCCGATTGCCGCGCATCATCGAGAAAATGGTCGGCCGCGCGGCGTCCGAGCTCTATGCGCGGCCGGCGCAGCGCACGGTGGCCGGCGACGTCGTGCTGTCGGTGCGCGGGTTGCGCACCGTGCGCGACCCCGAAGCGCCGCACGCCATCGTGCTCGACGGCGTCGATATCGACCTGAAGGCCGGCGAGATCCTGGGTGTCGCCGGCCTCGTCGGCTCGGGTCGCACGGAGCTGGCGCGCGCCATCTTCGGCGCCGACCGGATCGCGGGCGGCACGATCACGCTCGACGGCAGGCCCATCGCGCCGGCCTCGCCGGCGGATGCCATAGCGCTCGGCATCGGCCTTGTGCCTGAGGATCGCAAGCATCAGGCGATCTTCGCCGCGCTCGGCATCCTGCCGAATTTCTCCGTCGCCTCGCTCGGGCGGTTCAGCAATGGCTTCGGCTTCATGGCCGAGCGGCGCGAGCGCGATGCGCTGGCGGGGTTCCGGAAAATGCTATCGATCCGCATGGCGTCGGCCGAGCAGGCGATCGAGGGCCTGTCAGGCGGCAACCAGCAGAAGGTGATCCTGGCGCGCTGGCTGGCGCGCGACCCCAAGGTGCTGATCGTCGACGAGCCGACGCGCGGCGTTGATGTCGGCGCCAAGGCCGAGGTGCACCAGATCCTGGTGCAATTGGCAGCGCGCGGCATAGCGGTGATGATGATTTCGTCCGAGCTGCCCGAAGTGCTGGCTGTGTCGGACCGGATCGTGACCATGCGCAAGGGGCGCATCACCGGGCAGATGCCGGGCATCGAGGCAAGCGAGGAAAAACTGATGGAACTGATGGCGCTCGACCAGCCGGGAGCGGTTGAGGAGGAGGCACGATGAGCGTGGCCGAGGAGCAGAGCCGGCGTGGCGGCATCAGCATTGCGCGGCTCTTGATGAATTTCGGGCCGCTGCTATTCCTGGCGGCGCTGGTGGTCGTCTTCACCGTGCTGAAGCCGAGCTTCATCGATCCGATCAATCTGTTCAACATCACCCGCCAGATATCGATCACCGGGCTGATCGCGCTCGGCATGACCTTCGTCATCCTCACCGCCGGCATCGATCTTTCGGTCGGCTCGCTGCTCGCCTTCTGCGGCATGGTGGCGGCCGTGGTCGCCAAGGGCGGCACCGCCAACACACTGTCGCTGTCGACGTCGGGAACGCAGGGCTATGGCTGGTTCGCGGCGCTGCTCGCTGCCGTGGTGGTGGGGGCGGTGGCCGGCGGTGTTCAGGGCTTTGCCATCACCAGGCTGAAAGTGCCGCCCTTCGTCGTCACGCTTGGCGGGCTCACCGTGTTTCGCGGCCTGACGCTGACCATCTCCAATGGCGGCCCGATCTCAGGCTTCGACGCTTCTATGCGCTGGTTCGGCACCGGGCTGATCGGCCCCGTGCCGGTGCCGGCGATCATCTTCGCGGCGGCCGCCATCCTGTGCCACATCGTGCTACGCTACACGCGCTATGGACGCGCCGTCTACGCCGTCGGCGGCAATGCCGAGGCCGCACGGCTGTCGGGCTTGCGCGTCGACCGCATCCTGGTCTCGGTCTATGTCATCGTCGGCTTCTTCGCCGGGCTCGCCGCCTTCGTGCTGTCGGCCAGGCTGAATTCGTCCGAAGCGGTGGCCGGCATCGGCTACGAGCTGACGGTCATTTCGGCCGTCGTCATCGGCGGTACCTCGCTGTTCGGCGGCATCGGCTCGGTGGGCGGCACCGTGGTGGGCGCCGCCCTGATCGGCGTGCTGCAGAACGGGCTCCAGTTCAACAACGTCTCGTCCTACACGCAAAGCATCGTCATCGGCCTAATCCTGATCCTGGCGGTGGCGTTCGATCGCTGGCTGAAGTCGCGGGTGAGGCGCTAATTCTTTCTCCCTTGTTGTCGGAGAAGGGGAAATCGCCGCTCTGGCAGGAGAGCTCGCCACCTTTCTTGCAAAACAACCCCCCTTTGCTAGAAGGATTTCGGGCGGGTGGCATTCTGAGAGAACCCCATGTTTGCCGATATCATCAGACCGATCAGCTTGAGTTTTTCGCTGCTGCGGCGGTTCTGGCCGCAGCTCGTCGTGCTGGTGCTGGCCGGTGTTCTGGCCGGCGATCTCTTGCTGCAACTGGCGGCCAAGGTGGCGCTCGCAAACCATTTCGCCGGGCTCGCCATGCTGACGCTAGTGGCGCTGGCGCAACTGGTGGTGACGGTGGCGATGTTCCATGTGCTGCGTCCCGGCTTGCCCCATGTGCTGGCCGCGCAGCGTGGCGCGGAAAAGGCCACGGTCGCCGAGGGGCAGGGAACCGCGGACCGGCGCGGTTCGCGGCTGGTGCGCATGATCACCATCGCGCTGTTGCCCTTCTTCGCCTATTACGCGGCCTGGGGGTTCCTCGGCGACATCGTGCGGCAATATTCGCGCGAAACGCTCGACCAGGCCGGCTTCGGCCAGAGCGCCAATGTTCTGGACGTGCTGGATTCGCGCTGGCTGCTGGCCTCGGTGGCGGTGTCCTGGCTGGTGCGCCGGCTGGCCAAGTTCATGCAGGCGAAAACGGGCGCCGCCTCGTTCTGGCAGATCGTGGTGGTGATCTGCGAGACCAACTGGATCTTCGTCGGCCTCTACGTCATCAGCCGCTGGAAGGACAGCGCGCTGCAATGGCTGATGAGCCGCAATTTCTGGTCGGTTCTGCAGGCGTCGGCCGACGGGCTGGCGAGACCGGTGCCAGCGGCGACGGCCGCGCCGATGGTGCCGGTCGAGATCACCTCGATCGCGCCCTCGACGATCGCCGTCAACCTGTTCTTCTACATGCTGTTGCCGCTGATCTGGCTGGTGATGGCGGCGCTGATCTATGGCTATGATGTGCGCGACGATACGGCACTGATGCGCGTGCACGGCCGGCTGGAACGCGTCGGCAAGCGCTATGCCGGCCTGCCGAGATTCCTGCGCGATTTCGTCGAGCATTTCGTCGCCGGCTACCGCTCGCGCTATCTGCCGATCGCCAATGGCGTGCGGCTGACGGTGAGTTCCAGCCTCGTATTGCTGTGTACGCTGATCGTCGGCTATCGCCTGCTCGACTGGGGCGCGGCCTGGCTGTGGCTCGGCGCGACGCGGCTGATCGGCCCGCACGAGCTCGACGTCTGGCAGATCCTGTCGCATGGCGTGACGCTGTTGTTCGGCAGCCCGTTCCAGGATTCCTCCACCGGCATCCTGGTCGAGCCGCTGCGCATCTGCTTCCTCGCCGCGGTGCTGGAGACGGCGTTCTCGCTTTCGAAGGGGGGCGGTCGTTCCCGGTAGCGACGGGAACGACCGTAGCGTATCCTTGCCGCGCCTTGCCATGTACGTGCGATGGGGCGAAAGTGCGATCTTTCCTGGTCTCGTAAACAGACCGCCTGTTTGCACTCGCAAGATCGAAGAGAATGGCATGACTTACTTCTTCCGCCGTCGAAGTGAGGCAATGACCTTCGGCCTGCCTGTGGTCTGCTGCGCGCTGGCGTTGATATTGCAATCGAACATAGAGCCGATCGAAGATCGGACGGCGATTGTGGTGATCGTTGCCGGCATATCGATCATCCTTACCTTGGCAACCGTCTTTGCCGTGGTGCGACATGCGGAGGCGATAGCCCGACGTGTTGGACAGCCGTACGGCACCCTGGTCCTTACCTTGGCCGTAACGACGATCGAAGTGTCGATCATCGTCTCGATGATGCGACATGGCGCCAACAATCCGACCCTGGCGCGAGAATCCGTGTTCTCCACGGTCATGATCGTTTGCACCGGCATCGTGGGGCTGTGCCTGACACTTGGCGGGTGGCGGCACCGCCACCAGGACATCCGAAGGCAAGGCACAAGTTCCTTTCTTTCGGTGCTGACCGCGATCACGGTGCTGACGATGGTGCTCCCGAATTATACGCTTGCCACCAGCCCCGGGACATTTTCTCCCACGCAACTGGCCTTCGTCGCGCTGCTGTCGCTCTTGCTCTACGGCAGTTTCGTTTTCGCCCAGAGCTACAGCCAGAAAGAGGACTTCCTGGAGGTGCAGGTGCGTGAGAGCGCTCCGGAAAGCCATTCTCCGCAGGTCCACGGCGTGCCAACGCATTTCGTCTTCCTGCTTCTGGGACTGGTCGGGATCGTCCTGCTGACCGAACGGGTCGCGGCTGGCGTTGAAGATGGCCTTACCTATCTGCAGATCCCGCAATCGGATGCGATCGTCGGCGCGATGATTGCGTTTGTCGTGCTGCTCCCCGAGGCGATCTCCGCCATCAAGGCATCGTGGGGGAATGAGCTCCAGCGCGCATTGAACGTCGCTTTGGGCTCGGCGTGCGCGACCATCGGACTGACGATCCCGGCAGTGGCGGCGGCCAGCCTCATCACCGGAAAGTCGCTCAACCTCGGTCTCGGTCCGAGCGACGTGATTTTGCTGGTTCTGGCCCTTGCGGTGAGTGTCGTAAGTTTCAGTACCGGACGCACGACGGTTCTCACCGGACTTGCTCACCTCGTCGTCTTTGTTGCCTACGTCCTGTTGATCGCCGTGCCGTGACTCCGGACTGCCGGCGCTGTCGCTACTTCGGCGGCCGTTGAAACCGCAGGTACCACGGCCGCCCGCTTCCCAGCCCAATGGCGGGACGGATGGTCTTGATGGCATCCTCCGGCACGATGAAGGTGTCGCCGATGGTGATGACGTCGCCTGTCTTGGCGCCGGAGAAGATCGCCGAGGTGCAGTTCATCACGCCGTCCGGCAGTCTGACGCCCGAAATCATGTCGGGGAGCCAGCGGCGGCCGGCGGCATCGGTCAGCATCAGCCTGCAGCCCAGCCATTGCTTCTGCAAGTCGGGATCGCCGACGGTGACGGAGAAGGTGGCGATGACGGCGAAGGCCTGATCGGGCAAGCGGCCGGCCTTGCCGCCGCGCAGGTCCGCCAGCTTCCAGTCGCTGCCGCCGAAGTGCGCGGACTGGCCAAACTCGACATCCCTGGCGATGAGGTCTTCGCCGCCCAGCCATTCGCGCAAGCTGTCATGGCTGGTTTCTGCCAGCGCCAGCGGCAGCAGGATGACAAGCGCCGCCAGGCTGCGCCTGCGCCATTTTTTCTCGACCTGCCGCTCGGCGGCCGGCCCCATGTCGGTCGCGACGGCGCTCATGGCTTGCCCTGCGGTGTCTGGCCCGGAGAAGTCTGGCCCGGTGGTGCATCCAGATCGTATTGCGGCAGGATGCCGGCCGGTTGTCCATCGGCGCCGGCAGACAACCCGTCGAAGCTGATGCGGGCCTGCGCGTCGAGCGCGCCAAATTGGCGTTCCGAGACCAGCAGCCTGGCGCCGCCGATCTGGTCGGGCGGTACTTCGAAGACGAACAGGCCGCGTTTTTGCAAGCCGGGATCGACGCCGTGCGGCGGCATGTCCTGGCGATAGCCCAGCCGCTCCGTCTGGCGGTAGCGCAGACCGGTCGGACCTTGCCAGATGCCGTCCGCGACCGTGATGGAGGCGTCGGTCGCGGTGAGGCTGGTCGTCACCACCGCCCACACGCCGCTCGTCGTCAAAAGCTTTTGCTGCCCGAACTGGTTGGTCTTCAGCGCGCGGGCAAAGACAACCTCGTCAAGCCGCACGTCGAAGCTGCGTGCCCGCACCGTGTCGTGCATGGCGCCGTCGACCGGGATGGGCGCGGTGAGGTCGGCATAATGCGGCTTGGAAAGCTGCATACCGTAGCTCAGCGCCACGGTGGCGGCGAGAATCGCGAGATTGCCGAGGACCCGCATCCTCATGAGCCGGCTCCCGGCGTGTCCGTTGCCGGCATATCGGCGAGCGGCAAGGTCACGGTGCCGAGACGGTAGGGATTGTACCAGCCGGGCGTGCCGTAGAGATTGTCGCGCGGCTTGAAGATCTCCGCGGTGACGCCGAAGGCGAGCGTCGGCGGCACGGCGGCGTCGCCGGCCAGCGGCCAGACATAGGCCAGGCGCTCGGTCATGCCGGGGTGCAGTTCCGGCGCCAGGGTCGAATCGCGTATCAGGGCGATCATCGGCATCGAGTCCGGCAGGGTGATTCCCTCCGGCTTGAAGACAGCGAAGTAGGCCTTGTTGGATTCGGCCGTGCGGTTGGTCATGTCGGCCTCCAGCACCAGTGCCTTCTGGCCCGGTTTCAGCGGCACGCCATGGATGTCGGCATGGCTGACATAGGCACGCACCGGTTTGATGCGCCAGCGGCCGGCATCGATGGCGGCATCGGACGGCAGTTGCGGCGGAGGGTGAGCGGGCAGGGCGCCAAAGGCGCCCATGAGGCCGGCCGCCAACAGCGCGGCGATGGTTCCCGCGCCTGCCGTCATCCAGGCCTGGACTCTTGAACGGGCAGTCTTGAACATTCCCTGATATGCACGTCGAACGATCAGCCACCCGCAGGCAATCTAGGAAGAAAACGCGCGGATGGGAACCCGCAAATGGCGGCATTGCCCAGTCCTTCTCGTGGCTGCGTCTCTCTCGTGGCGCAGTGTGGTCGCCGACGGCTTAGCGAGCCCGCCTATGCCGCCTGCAAGGCCCAAATGCGGTGGCCGTAGCGGCGAAAGAAGCGCGCCAGCAGGCGTTGTTGCCTCGCCCTGGCGAGGTCCGCCAGGCGCCGTTCCTGGCGCCAGCGCGGCATGTTGCGGCAGAAGGAGATGAAGCGGGCGGCGTCCTCGATGGCTTCTTGTGCCGATAGCGCCGGGCCGATCGCCGCCAGGAAAAGCGCTTCCGATTGTTTCAGCGCGTCGACGACCACCTTGCGCCTGAAATGGCCGAGGCGCGCCTGGCGGATGCCGTGTTCGCGGATTCTCGCGAAGGCCTCGATGAGAGCGTGACTGTCGCCGCCATAGCCGCAGGCATGAGCGAAATCGGCGGCAAGGGCGTCCATCGTCTCTCCCGGGGTGCTGCACGCGCGCCGACTCGGCTTTGCAAGCGATATAGAAGCATAACTCAAAAATTGGCGAAAGAGAAACTTTTGCGGAGCCCTGAAAGATGCGACTCGACTCTCGTTTCAAAACACAGGAATATGCGAACAAACAAGGAACAAAGAGGCGAGCCGCGATGGCATTGACGGGCAAGGGATCAGTGATTGCGGATGTCGTTTCGATATCGGTCGAATGCGCCGATTGCGGCCGCAACAGGTGGTGGAAGCCCGATCAGCTGCGGCGCTTCGGCGTGACTGGCAATACGCCGCTGGCAGCGCTTTCGGGCCGGCTGGTCTGCTCGGCCTGCCGCGCCGACGGGCTGCCGGGCACGGCGATCCAGATCCGGGCGGCGTTTATCGACGAGCGCCAGCGCGTGCGCAGCGAGGCGCTGATGCTGAGCGAGCGCGAGATGTCGCTGGAGGGATCGGGGCGGGCGTGAGGGTGGCATCGACGCTGGGTTTTGCCTGCTCTCCTTGTGGGAGGAAGAATTGCCCCGTCGCCCTCAATAGCCCAGCAATTCCTTCAACGGAATGACCCGCCAGACCTGCTTGATGGCGTAGCGGTTGAAGGTCAACGTCTTCGGCGGATTGTACTGTTCGACCACCAGTTCGGCGGCGGTGCGCTTGACCAATTTCTTGATGAAGGCCTTGCCGTTGCGTTCGTTCTCTTCCGGGAAGGTTTCGATCACCACGTGATCGCCCGGGACGGCATCGCGGCCGCCGCAATAGATCAGGTCTCCGGGCTCGTAACGGGGTACCATGGAATCCGAGAGCACATGCAGCGCGAACACCTTGGCCAGGTTGCGGATGCCGGGTGGGCGCTGGACGTAGCCGGCGGGCTCGCCGTTGAAGGTGAAATCGCCGTCGTCGCCGCCAACGGCGGCGCCCAGCACCTGGATGTCCATCGGCCCGGCGGGGGGCGGCCCGGCGTCGGTGACGATCTCGGCGTCGTTGACCGGTCCGGCATCGTCGAGGAAAACCACCTCGCCCTTGCCGAGCGCCACCGGGTCGACACGCAGAAAGGCGGCAGTCTTCAGGAGGTTTTCCGTCTTGGGCAGGTTGCGACCGGTTTCCCAATTGCCGACGGCGGCGACGTCGGTGTCGTTGTGCTCGGCGATGTGGCGCATGACCAGGCCGCGCTGCTTGCGCGCCTGGCGGATTGCCGCCCCGACCTTGATCGACAGTTGCGTTTTCACCATGGCGCCCATGTGACCAACAAGCGCTGCTTTCGTCCATGAAAGAATGGCTTGCATAAGCTTTTGAGTTATGCTTATATCCGTTCATGCAAAAGCTCAACCCCTTCCGAGTCGAAAGCGCCCTCAGGCCAGCTTCACGCGAGCCGGCCAGCGCTCATTCCCTTTCGCCCCGGCTGTCCTCCTCCCCGGCCAGGGCGAAGCGCGAGGCTGATTGCCCCGATGCATCAGCCGCACGTCCGGTCCGCCCGTCACCGGCGGCCGGAACGGCCGGAGCCGCCGCTCCCCGCGGCTCCGGCCCCCAATTCAGCGCGGTGCGGATCCGCTCCCTGATCCGCACCGAGGACGGCACCGTGATCCTGCTTGACAGGCTGACGGGCAGGGCGGTTTCCGCACCCGACCGGGTGACGGCAGAGACGCGGCTGGCGCGCCTCGCCGCGCTGGACGGCCGGCCGGGCTGAGGCCGCCAATCCAACGGCCGACAGGCCGGATCGAACCCGACAATGCCCACCGCCTGCGGCGGGCCGACACTCGCCGGCCGCGTCGCGCGCTGCCGCGGCCGCGCAATGGACGGAGACCAGGACATGGCACTTTACGGCGACAAGGAATTGCAGGCGATCGCCGGCTGGCTGACGGACGGACTTTCCGCCTCGCGCATCGCGGCTCGGTTCAGCGCGTCGCGAGGCAGCCCGGTGTCGCGCGACGCCATCATTGGCATCGTTCACCGCAACGCCATGCTGAGTTCTATCGGCTTTGCCAACAGCAAGCGGATCGCGGCAGCCGAGAGGGCGAATGACAAAGCCGCCGACCGCGCCGCCAAGGCCGGACACAAGCGCGTGCCGAAGGGTGAAGGTGCGGAACGCCTCGCAGCGCGCGAGGCCGGCGTGCTGATCGCGGACGGGCAAGCCTACCGCCTCGAGGTACCGGTGCCGCATCGAAGCCCGATCGGCCGCCAGCCGCATGGCGTGGCAATGCGCTTCGTCGACTGCCTGTTCGGCCGCTGCCGCGCTCCGCTCGACCTGGCGCTGGAGCAAAATCCGGAAAACGATGCTCCCGGAGGCCGGCCGGGCGTCCACATGCTGTGCTGCGGCATGCGCACAAGGGCGATGAAAAGCTACTGCACCTATCACCAGGCGCGCTTCCACCGGCGTGTCTGCGAGGCGGGGTGAGCTACCTTCCCCGGTTCTCGGGAGACGATGCCGGCAGGAGGCAACGCCGGTCAGGATTGGGAACACATCCGAGAGCTTGGGAGATTGGTTCAGATGCAAGGTATCGAAGCGTTGGCGCCTCTCATTGGCCTGCTAAGCATTTCTCTCCATAAGACGGGGAGAAAGAAGCTTGCTGCAACGCTGGCTTTTCTTTTGCAGTGTTGGCGATCTGGCGAGAACGGCGGCCACGCAACGCTTTTATTTTGGCAGATCGTGGCCCTGCTTTGGCATCCGCACGCTCATTGCATCAGGCATCGCTGGCCGGCCGTCATCGCCGGCCAATATGCGGGTAACCCGCGCGAAGCCGGTGAACGCTTTCATCGCGTCGGCGTGCGAAATCTGCGCCGCGATGGCCGCACTGCACGCGTTGAGCGCACTGCGGTAGACGTGACCACGCCGTTCAACCGGCCAGCGCTGCAGGAAGTCGGCTGCCTCAACGACGCTGTCGATCACCTCGACATGCCCGTCCAGGCATACTTTGAGCGGAGATCCTGTTTTCATGGTACCCACGGCGGTTACCTTGGCGTTGCGCGCGGCTCGGAAGCCAGCCCCTATCAACGTGCAAGGCGGCGGCGCGGTTGCATCACGTTTTCAGCCGCCTCACGGGCCCGCGGCGGCGTCGAGCCATTCATGGGCGCGGCTACGCGGCTTTGCCACCAGCAGCCCCTGCTGCCCGGCCGCCTTGGTGAAAGCCTCGAAGGCGACGCGCTGGCGGCAGCTCCCGTCGATGGCGAGCCTGACCAGCCTTGCCGCATCCAGATAGGCGGTGGCCGTCTTGTCAGGCCATTGCCGGCGAAGCGCGGTCGCCGCCTGGGCGATGGAGCCCACCAGCATGGTCTTGTTGTCGCAGAAGCGCAAGGTCACCGGCATGAAGGCGGTCATGGGCATACCTCCTGTTGGTTTGGTGCGGCACAACGCCCAGCCTCGCCGCTGGTTCCGGCGCACGCAGCCAATTTCGCCAGGGATTGCTGCCCCGCCAGCCAGCACCTCAATCCACTCCCCACAAGGACGCAGCCATGAGCAAGAAAGCCGCCAGATCAGCCAAACCGCAGACGCCGAAGCTGCCGAAGGGCGAGGCCGAGCAGGTGCGCATCCGCCGCGAGGTCGGCCATGATTTCGCGTTGCGGGACGATGAGTTCGGCCGCAAGCGGCTCGCAACCGGGACATCGGAGGCGCGGCGCGTCTATGAGGTGTCCAATGACGGCCATACCTCCACCGGTGGTATCGTGCGGGTGCGCAGCATCGATCCGCTGCTGGGCATCACCTCGCTGTCGCGCCAGCAGCGCGAAGCCGGTCTGCGCTACCGCGAGGATTTCCGCGCCAGCCAGCAGGCTGATATCAAGCCGATGCGCTGGAGCGAACGCGTCGACGGCGACAGGACAAGCGGCGGCATCACCGACAGCGTGCTCAATGCCGGACGGTCGCACGCCGCCGCGACCCGCGCGCTCGGCCATTGGGAGGTGGTCGACGTGGTCCGGAAGATCGTGTGCCTGGAGCAGTCGGTCAGAGGCGTGGCGGGAGAGATGAGCGAGGGCAGGGACGTGGCGGCAAAGCTGTTGAGAATCGGGCTCGATCTGCTGGCGATGCATTACGGGATGATGATGCGAAGATAAGGTTGGGCCCCGAGGAGTTGCGGCGCGCACGACAAGTGCTCCGCTCCAGGGCATGGCGCTGTGCATGACATCCGGCCGGCGCGATGCCGGCCGGATTGGTTGTCAGGTCAACGCCTGCAGACGCGGACTCTCTCGATGACCCGATGGTGATGACGCCAGTGCTTGATCACCTCGGTGTGGCAGCGACGATGACCGTAGTAACGCGGACGGTAGCTCTCGTCATACATGCTGTAGCGGCGATAGTAGCCGTCATCGTCGGAATAATCGCGATAGTGGTGACGATATCTGGGAACATAATAATCGTCGTCATAGCCGTTGCCGATGCCAAGCGTGATGCTGGCGGCATTTGCCGGGGCGATCACGGCCACCGCCGAAGCGACGGCAATCACGGATGCGAGCAAGAGTTTCTTCATGGCAACCTCCTCTTTAAGGCTCATCTAATAAACGCTGCCCTCGCGGCCCTGTTCCCATAAAGCCGGTAAACCAATGTTTCGTGCCCGCGCGCGCTGTGAGGGGGCGGCGCCTTGGCAGCGCGCCTTTGAAGAAGGGACGTTAACCCCTTCTAAAACAGCGCCTTCTCCAGCGGCTTCTCCAGCGTCTCGGCGAAAGCGGTCGCCAGATGGTGGCGGTCGCGGAAGGCGATCTTGCCGCCGATGAAGACATGGCAGGTGGTCTGGTTGCAGAACTGGTCGGTCATATCGACATAGCGGGCGTTCGGAATGCTGCGCACGACGTCGCGCTCCACCGCGGCCATGGCGTCGTTGGCGGCATAGGCGCGCGTCTGATCACAGAGCGAGGGCGTGTCGCCGCGCCACAGCGCACGCGCCACGCAGGTGTCGACCTGCTCGTCGTTGAAGGGCACGTCGCGGATGAAGGCGACTTTCAGCCCGGCCTTGCTGAACGTCTCCAGCGTCGAACGCAGGCCAGCCTTCCACTCCGCGTCCTGACTGTCGGGCTCATCCTTGCCGGCGGCCATCTTGCGCGAACTGGTCAGGGCGATTTCCGAGATCACCACCAGGGCCGGCCTCAGCGCCAGGATCTCCTTGATCGACTGCTCGCGCCACTGGTCGCATTCGGCGTAGTCGCGCTTCAGCTTGCTCGACCATGTCGACAGCCGGGACGCCCGGCACGAGGATTTGAGCCAGGTAACCACCCGGTAATCGCGCTTTTCGGCCGCCTGGATCAGCGGCGTCGACCAGTGGTCGGCATGTGAATCGCCAAACAAGGCGATCGTGCCTTTCACATTCTTGGCGCCAAACACGCAGGGCTTCGGGGTGATGGTCTCGTAGTCGAGCACGCAGCCGCCCCTGGCGCGCGCGGTGGATGGACGCGCCGCACTTTGGGCGATGACGCGCTGCTCCGGATCGAGTTCGTGAACGGCAAACTTGGCATTGGCGTAGGCCGCGACCACGCCGGCGCCGGTCAGCAGCGCCGCGGGCACGAGCGCGCGGGCGGCGCTTGCCATCAGCCAGCCGTTGCGGCGCACGGGGTTTTCGATGACGTGATAGGTGAAGATGGAGAGCATCAGCGTCAGTGCCAGGCAGGCAAACCTGTCCAGCCCGGAAAGCTCCGCGGTGACCATTCCCGCATAGACGATGACCGGCCAGTGCCAGAGATAGAGCGAGTAGGAGAGCTTGCCGATCCATTGCATGGGCGGCAGCGACAGGAGAGCCGCGGGGCCGCCGGCCAGCTTGCCATCCGCTTGGCGCTCGCCTGCCCCGCTGACCAGCAGCAGCACCGTGCCGACGACCGGCAGCAGCGCCAGCAGGCCGGGGAAGGGCAGCGCCTCGTCCAGCAGCAGATAGGCGGGCACGATCAGCGCCAGGCCGAGCCAGCCTTGCGCGGCGCGCAGCCGCGGGTGGCACCGGAGAAAACTTGCCGGCACCATCGTGGCAAGCCCGCCGGCGGCGAACTCCCAGGCCCTCAGCGGCGAGAAATAGAAAGCCCAGGGCGGCGAAACGCTGGTCAGCCAGGCGCAGGCCACGAACGACACCAGGCCGGTGACACCGATGACCACGATGGCCGCGCGCCGTCCCGGCCGCAGCCATGCGGCGAGAACAAGCAGCGCCGGCCATGCGAGGTAGAACTGCTCCTCCACCGATAGCGACCAGAAATGGATGAACGGGTTGTTGGCGGCGTCTGAAGCGAAATAGTCGAACGACCAGCGGATCAGCCACAGGTTGATCATATAGGCCGAGGCAAACATCGCCCCCTTCGAATAGAGCGCCTGTTCCTCCGGCGACAGGATGAAGGCGCCGGCCAGCAGCGTGGCCAGGATGACGAACAGCGAGGCCGGCAGCAACCGCCGGGCGCGGCGGGCATAGAAGCGCCACAGGTTCAGCCGGCCGCTCTCGCCGATCTCCTGCAAAAGGTGTCTTGTGATGAGATAGCCGGAGATGACGAAGAAGATGTCGACGCCGGCAAAGCCGCCGGGCAGGGCTGTGAGGCCGAAATGATAGGCGACGACACCGGCTACCGCCAGTGCGCGCATTCCCTCGATATCGGGTCGGAACGATGCTGCCACGACAAATCCTTCGTGCAAGCCCAACCCGCGGCCATTGTCGGCCGGGGCGGATCGTATCGCAATGCAACAAATCTTTCGCAACGCAACATGGCAGGAAAAAGGAAAAACGGCACAAACGGGCCTGGGCATGGATAGCGCCTGCACCGGAACCATCACAACTTGCGTTTCCGTAAATTTGCATCCGCCCTATTTACGACTAACATGTTAGCGTGATAGCACTACCTGCGCACTGCTCTTTGGGAGACTCGCTGGTGACATCGCGTTTTGGTCTTTCGGTTGCCCTGGCCACGCCTTTCGATGCGTCGGGGCAAATCCTCATTCCACCCATGGTGACGTTGGCCCGGAGCTGCCTGGCACAGGGCTGCACCAGCGTGACGCTTTTCGGCACCACCGGGGAGGGCGCTTCGGTCGGCACCGGGGAGCGGCGGGCCGTCACCGAGGCGATGCTGGCGGCCGGCATCGCGCCGCATCAGCTTGTCGCAGGCGTGCTGGTCGATGCGGCCGAGGATGCAGCCGAGCAGGCTCGCCATGCCTTGCAGCGCGGCGCCCGCAACATCCTCCTTGCCCCTCCCAGCTATTTCAAGAATATCGGCGACGATGGCCTTTTCGGCTGGTTTTCCGCTGTCTTTGCCGCTCTCGGTCCGCTGGCCCGCGGCGTGCTGCTCTACAACATCCCCTCGGTCACCACGGTGCAGCTTTCGCTGGGGCTGATCGGCCGGCTGCGCCAGGCGTTTCCGGACGTGGTCGCCGGCGTCAAGGATTCCGGCGGCGACTGGGCCTATAGCGAGGCGCTGCTCGGCGCCCATGGCGATCTGGTGATCCTGATCGGTGACGAGCGGCATCTGGCGCGGGCGGTCAGGATCGGTGGCCAGGGCGCGATTTCGGGCATGGCCAATTTCGCCGCCGGCGAGGTCCTCGCCATGGCGCAGACGGGGCAGGACGATGCGCGGGTCGAGCGTTTCGTGCTCGAGCTGCTCAAGCACCCGGTCATTCCGGCGGTCAAGGTGATGGTGGCGCGCAAAACCGGCGACGAGCGCTGGCTGGCGGTGCGGCCGCCGCTCGAGCCGATCGCGGCGCCGGGGCGCCAGCAGCTTGGCGCTGCCTACGACACTCTTTTCGCGGCCGCGGCGGCCTGACGGGGAAGGGAAGCGCTGAAATGGCCAATGGCGGCGACCAGACAAATCTGCGGGAGCAGGCCTATGCCAGCTTCACGCGGCATTTGCTGGCACGCGACCTCAAGCCGGGCCAGTTCGTGTCGCAGCGCGAACTCGTCGCCTTCACCGGCCTGCCGCTCGGCGCCATCCGCGAGATCGTGCCGCGCCTGGAAGCCGAGGGGCTGCTGACGACGATCCCGCAGCGCGGCATGCAGATTGCGCATATCGACATCAGCCTGATCCGCGAGGCCTTCCAGTTCCGCCTGTTCATGGAGCGCGAGGCGGTGGCGCTGTTCACCGTCAGCGCCTCCGACGACGAACTCGCGCGCTTGCGCCGCGAGCATGAGGACATGCTTGCGCAGGCGCTGGCGCAGACCCCGACGCCGGAGATGGAGGCCAGGGCTCAGACCATCGACTGGGCCATGCACGATACTTTCATCGATGCGCTCGGCAACGAGATCATTGCCAAGGCCTATCTGGTCAATTCGGTGAAGATCCGCCTGATCCACCAGGAACGGTTCCGCATCGACGGGCGCGTGGTGCCGGTGATGCGCGAGCATCTGAGCGTGATCGAAGCCCTCGAAAGCCGCAATCCACAAAAGGCGGTCGAGGCGATCAGCCAGCATATCGACAATGCGCGCCGGCTGGCGCTCCATATCTGAGGAAGCAGGCCGCGCCGTGCCTGTCGCGGCGCAATCGACAACGACAGCAACCGGGAGGAAGAAATGCCGTCCAATCCATTCAACCCAACCAGAAGACAGCTCCTTGCGGGCGCCGCCATGCTCGCCGGCGCCGGCCTTGCCGGTATCCGCCCGAGCCTTGCCGCCGGCGTCGACTGGAAGCGCTTCGCGGGCACGACGCTCGACGTCAATCTGGTGAAAAGCCCGCGCAGCGACACGCTGATCAAATATCTCGCCGAGTTCGAGGAACTGACGGGCATCAAGATCAATGCCGAGGCGACGCCCGAGCAGCAGCAGCGCCAGAAGACGGTGATCGAGCTCAGCTCCGGCAAACCCAGCTTCGACGTCGTGCATCTGAGCTACCATGTGCAGAAGCGGCAGTTCGAGAAGGGCGGCTGGCTGGCCGACATATCGGGCTACCTTGCCGACCCGACGCTGACCGATCCGAGCCTTGTAGAAAAGGACTTTGCCGATGCCGGCATGCTGTTCGCCAAGGACGGCCAGGGCGTGCTGCGCTCGCTGCCGTTCTCGGTCGACTATTGGATAATCTACTGGAACAAGGAGCTGTTCGAGGCCAAGGGCCTCAAATACCCCGAAACCTTCGATCAGCTCGTTGCGGCCGCGGAGGCGCTGACAGACCCGTCGACCAACACCTACGGTTTCGTCGCGCGCGGCCTCAAGAATGCCAACACGCCGGTCTGGACCTCGCTGATGCTCGGCTACGACATGACGCCGCTCGACGACAAGGGCAAGCTGCGCACCACCGCGCCCGAGGCGGTAGAGGCCGCCGCCCTCTACCAGCGGCTGATGACCAAATCCGCGCCGCCCGGCGTCACCGGCTTCAACTGGGCCGAAGCGCAATCCGCCTTCCTGCAAGGCAAGATAGGCATGTGGTTCGACGGCGTCGGTTTCGCGCCGCCGATGGAAAATCCGGAGAAGTCGAGGGTGGTCGGCAAGGTCGGCTACGGCGTCATGCCCAAGGGCCCCAAGGCGCATGCCTCGGGTACGTTCGGCGACGGGCTCGGCGTGACAGCGGCCAGCGAGAAGAAGGAAGCCGCCTATCTCTTTTGCCAATGGGCGGTGTCGGCCGGCATGGGCGCGCGGCTGCTGCAGGCGGGTGCCGGCGTGCCGTTCCGCAAATCGGTGCTGGAAGACCCAAAGGTGCGCGAAGGCGTGACCATGCCGGCGAGTTGGCTCGATGCCGTGGTCGGCTCCGGCAATGTCAGCCGGCTGGCGCTGCCGGTCATCATCCCGGTCACCGAATTCCGCGACATCTATGGCGTGGCGCTCAGCAACCTGCTCGCCGGGGCCGACCCGGCGGAGGAACTGAAGAAGGCGACGGAACAGTTCCAGCCGGTCCTCGACAGGAGCGAGCAAGGCTGATGTCCGCAACTGCCCCAGAGCGCGCCGAGGCGACGACGAGTCGCGCCGGGGCGACGACGGATCGCGCCGGGGCGACGACCGATCGTACCGGGGTGACGAAACAGGCAAGCGAGGGGGGCCGGCCCGTCAAGCTGGCTCCCAGCTACTGGCCCTTCGTCGTCCCCGCGCTGGTCGTCGTCGGCGCCGTCATCGTCTTTCCCTGGGCCTTCACGCTGTGGATGAGCGTCAACCGCTGGACGCTTGGCCAGTCGCGAAGCTTCGCGGGGATGGAGAACTATCTGCGACTGGTCGGCGATGGGCGGTTCTGGGAATCGCTCGCGCACACTTTGTCCTACACTTTCCTTTCGGTGGCCGCGCCGATGCTGCTCGGCACGGTCGCGGCGCTGATCTTCGATGCCCGGTTCCCGCTGCGCGGCGTGCTGCGCGGTATTTTCGTGATGCCGATGATGGCCACGCCCGTCGCCGTGGCGCTGGTCTGGACGATGATGTTCCATCCGCAACTCGGCGTGCTCAACTACCTTCTGTCGCTGGTCGGCATTCCGGCGCAGGAATGGATATTCAACGCCAGGACGGTCATCCCCTCGCTGGTCGCTGTCGAGACCTGGCAGTGGACGCCGCTGGTGATGCTGATCGTGCTGGGCGGGCTGGCCTCGGTGCCGCGCGAACCCTTCGAGAGCGCCGAGATCGACGGCGCCAATGCTTGGCAGCAGTTCCGGTACCTGACCTTGCCGATGATCGCGCCGTTCCTGATGATCGCGGTGATCATCCGCACGATCGACGCGCTGAAGAGCTTCGACATCATCTATGCGATGACCCAGGGTGGACCGGGCACGGCCTCCGAGACCATCAACATCTATCTCTACAACATCGCCTTCTCCTATTACGACGTCGGCTACGGCTCCGCCATGGCGGTGGTGTTCTTCGTTCTTATCGTAGCGCTGTCCTTCGTCCTGCTGATGCTGCGCCAGCGCAGCCGCTGGACCGACGCGGAGGGCAAATAGATGCGTTCGCGACTGCTCAACCGGATCGGCCTGTTCTTCGCCGCCCTGGTCTTCGTCTCGCCGGCGATCCTGTTCTTCCTCTGGATGATCTCGCTGTCCCTGAAATTCGAGATCGACAACGGCGCCTCGCCGCCGGTCTTCATCCCCGAGCACGTGGCCTGGTCGAACTATGCCAAGGTGTTCGAGGAGAACAATTTCCTGCTCTACTTCTGGAACTCGGTGCTGGTGACCGGCACGGCGACGCTCTTGGCGCTGCTGATCGGCGTGCCTGCCGGCTACGGCATAGCGCGGCTCAAGGCCGAACGGTCGGCGGTCGTCATCATGATCGCGCGTATGACGCCGGGGCTGTCCTACCTCATCCCGCTGTTCCTGCTGTTCCAGTGGGCCGGCATATTGGGCACGCTGTGGCCGCAGATCATCATCCATCTCGTGGTCACGGTGCCGATCGTGGTCTGGGTAATGATCGGCTATTTCGAAACCACGCCGATGGAGCTGGAGGAGGCCGCCAGCATGGACGGCGCCTCCTCATGGCAGGTGTTCCGGCTGGTCGCGTTGCCCATCGCCAGGCCAGGCATCGTGGTGGCCTTCATCCTGTCCATCATCTTCTCCTGGAACAATTTCGTCTTTGGCGTGGTGCTGGCCAGCCGCGAGACGCGGACCTTGCCGGTCGCGGTCTACAACATGCTCTCCTACGAGCAGGTGAGCTGGGGGCCGCTGGCCGCCGCCGCACTGGTGGTGACGCTGCCGGTGCTGGTGCTGACCATGTTCGCGCAAAGGCAGATCGTCGCCGGGCTGACCGCCGGCGCGGTCAAGGGCGGCTGAAGCCGACGACACTCTTTCCAGGTGAGGACATGAAATGGCAGCGGTGACCATCCACAATGTGCAGAAGGCATTCGGAGCGACCAGGATCATTCACGACGTCAGCGTCGACATCGCCGATGGCGAGTTCGTGATCCTGGTCGGACCTTCGGGCTGCGGAAAGTCGACGCTGCTGCGCATGATCGCGGGGCTGGAGACGATCTCGGCCGGCAGGATCGCCATCGGCGAGCGGGTCGTCAACGATCTCAGGGCGCGAGACCGCAACATCGCCATGGTGTTCCAGAACTACGCGCTCTACCCGCATATGACGGTGGCCGACAATATGGGTTTCGCGCTCAAGATCAAGAAAGCCGATCCGGCCGATACCGCCGGCCGCGTCAACAGGGCGGCGAGTATCCTCGGCCTGGAAAAGCTGCTCGACCGCTTCCCGCGCCAGCTTTCGGGCGGCCAGCGCCAGCGTGTCGCCATGGGGCGCGCCATCGTGCGCGACCCGCAAGTCTTCCTGTTCGACGAACCGCTCTCCAACCTGGACGCCAAGCTGCGCGTGCAGATGCGAGGCGAGATCAAGGCGCTGCACCAGCGGCTGGGCACCACCACCATCTATGTCACGCATGACCAGATCGAGGCCATGACCATGGCCGACAAGATCGTGGTGCTGCATGACGGCCTGGTCGAGCAGGTCGGCGCGCCGCTCGACCTCTACGACCAGCCGGCCAATCTCTTCGTCGCCGGCTTCATCGGTTCGCCCGCCATGAATTTCATTCGCGGCCGCATCCAGGAAGGCGTCTTCCGCAGCGCAGGCGGGCTGACCTTGCCGCTGCCGGCGCCGCTTCATCCGGCACAGGTCCCGGGCGGAGAGCTGGTCTACGGCATCCGCCCCGAACACATCCGCGCCAGCAGCCAAGGCATACCCGGCGGCGTCACGCTGCTGGAAGCCACCGGTTCGGAGATCTTCGCCAAGGTCGACTGCGGCGGCGAGGAGATAGACTGCCTTTTCCGCGAGCGGCTGGCGCTCAAGCAGGGCCAGCCGGTGCGCATCGAGGTCGACCGCGCCTGCGCGCATCTGTTCGACGCCGAAACCGGCCGGCGCGTCGGCGAATGACAACAGCCCCGCGAGACGGGGCTGTCTTCAGGGTGCGGGCTACAAAGCCTGCTCTTGGCCGGTCTATTTGCTGCCGCCATTCGCCTTGACGCTGCTGCAGAACTCCGGATGGCTGTTGGCGGCGTTGGCGTCCTTGGCCTCATCGTCGCAGGCCGTCATCATCATCTTCTGGTCTTCCGGAGTGAGCGCTTTCCACGCTTTCGTGAACTCGTCGCTGCTGCGCATCTTCTTCATGCTGGAGTCGGTGTAGAAGGGCTGCATCTTGGCCGGGTCGTCGAGTGCCGACGTGCCCTTGTTCGCGGCGGCGAGGGCCGAGCCCGCGAGCATCGAAAGCGTCATCGCGCCGACGCAGATCATCTTGATGTTCATGATAGGATCCTTCCCTGTTGCTCTTCGACCGTCGAAGCAACGATCTTCAAAGAAACGGAAGGTTTGGAGGAAAGTTCCGGTTCGCCATGTCAGCTGAGGCCCGGTCTGAACAAATATATTGTTCAACGGCGGCGAAACTTTCCGCTTTTTTCTTCGTTTGGCTGCATCGTTAGATTTGCAGCGGGGGCACATCGCACGGGATAGCGCCTTCCTGTTCTCCCTAGCGCGGCTGGACCAGAGTCCGCGCCGCCTCCGCTCCCGCCGTCAGCATGCGATCGGACAATTCAGTTCCCTCCACCGCGCGGGACAGTTGAAGGGCGCCGATGAGCGCCGCGAAAACGCCCAATGCAACGCCCTCCGGATCAGGGATTCCAGGCGGCAACTGCGCCGATAGCTGGCGCACCAGAGTCATTAATCGTTCGGTGTAGAGCGCGCGGGTCTCGGATGGCTGACGCGCGATTTCGGGCAACAGCGCCGCCGAAGCACAGCCGGTCTCCGGATGATCCCGGTGCTCGGGCGACAGATACATCCCCAGGGCCAACTCCAGCCCTCCCGAGGCCAACGCCCCCTGCAATTGCTGCGACTGAGCCTCCAGTGCCGCGACCATGCTCTCGCGGACGAGTTCGGCCTTGGATTGAAAGTGTGGATAGAAGGCGCCGTTCGTCATGCCGGCGTCGCTCATGATGCTTGCCAGCCCGGACGCGGCGATGCCGTCACTGCGAAACCGTTCGGCGGCGACCTCCATGATCCGGCTGCGTGATGCGTCCTTCCGGCCTTTTTCGTAGCGCATGGCGCTCCTTCCGCTTCCCTATTGCATTACACCCGTAATGTGATATTACGATCATAATTCAATCATCGCCGAGAGGCAAGACCTCTCGAGTTCGGAGTCACCAGATGAACCGGAATTCAGGAAAGACGGCGATCGTGACCGGCGCCTCCTCCGGCATCGGCCGCGCCAGCGCGGAGGCTTTGGCGCGGGCGGGTTTCACCGTCTTCGGCACCAGCCGCAAAATATCAGGCCAGGGCTCGGACGGGATATCGATGCTGGTTTGTGACGTGACCGATGACGCGTCGGTCGCAGCTCTGGTTTCAGATGTCCTCGCCAGGACCGGCCGGATAGACCTTCTGGTCAACAATGCCGGCGTCGGGCTGCTGGGAGGCGCGGAGGAATCCTCGGTTTCCCAGTCCAAGGCCCTGTTCGATGTCAATCTGTTCGGCGTCATGCGGATGATCAACGCGGTGCTGCCGTCGATGCGGCGGCGCGGCGGGGGGCGCATCGTCAATATCGGCTCGATCCTGGGATTGGTCCCCGCGCCGTACTCGGCCCACTATTCCGCCGTCAAGCACGCGCTCGAAGGCTATTCGGAATCGCTCGACCACGAGGTTCGCGCTTTCAACATCCGGGTTTCGGTCATCGAACCTGCCTTCGTGCGCACCGTGTTCGACCAGAACGGGCTCGAGCCCGATTCCGTCATGAAGGAATACGATCAGGCCCGCGCCGGTATCGACGCATTGCTTCGCGACGTGATGCCGAAAGCAGACCCTCCGGAAGCGGTGGCGAATGTGGTACTCAGGGCCGCCACCGAGAAGCGTCAGCGCCGACGCTACACCGCCGGCAAGACAGCCCGCCTGGTCAGCACGCTGCGGCGGTTCGCGCCCGCCGCGACGTTCGACAAGACCTTGCGCAAGCAGTTCCGCCTGCCTGCCTGAACGGAACGTGCCAAGTCGGTGCCCGCACAAGCAGTTTCGCTGCGCCGAAAGCCCAGCCTGTCCGATATCGGGATTCATTTCAAGAAAGCGAATGTGATGAAAGCCTTTGTCGTCGACAGATATCAGAAGAAGGGCGCCCTGCGGCTTGCAGAGATGCCTGAGCCGGAACCGCGCGACAACGATGTCCTGATCGAGGTCCACGCCGCTGGCGTAAACCTTCTCGATTCCAAACTCCGGGACGGGGAGTTCAAACTCATATTGCCTTACCGCCCGCCATTCATCCTTGGCCATGACGTGGCTGGCATCGTCATTCGCGTCGGGTCGAAAGTACGCAAATTCAAGACCGGCGACGAAGTCTATGCGCGGGCGCGCGACGGACGGATCGGGACATTCGCCGAATTCATCGCCGTCGAAGAAGCCGACGTGGCCTTGAAGCCCGACAGTCTCAGCATGGAGGAGGCGGCCTCCATTCCGCTGGTCGGCCTGACCGCTTGGCAGGTGCTCGTCGACAGGGCAGGGCTGAAGAAAGGGCAGAAGGTGTTCATCCAGGCCGGCTCCGGCGGTGTGGGGACATTCGCCATCCAACTGGCAAAACATCTCGGCGCCACGGTTGCGACGACGGCCAGCGCCGCGAGCGCCGATCTGGTGAGACGTCTCGGAGCCGATGTCGTCATCGACTACAAGAAGGAGGACTTCGAGAAGGTCCTGCATGGCTACGACGTCGTCCTGAACAGCCAGGACCCCAAGACGCTCGAGAAATCCCTGCATGTGCTGAAGCCGGGCGGAAAGCTCATCTCCATCTCCGGTCCACCGGATCCCGAATTTGCCAGGGACAAAGGCCTCAACATTGTCCTGAAACTGGTCCTGCGCCTGCTGAGCCGCGGCATACGCCGCAAGGCCAGACGCGCCGGGGTCGGATATTCGTTCCTGTTCATGTGGGCGCAGGGCGATCAACTGAGCAGGATCACGTCGCTCATCCAATCCGGCGTCATACGCCCTGTCATGGATCAGGTATTCCCATTCGAAAAGACCAACGAGGCGCTGGCCTATGTCGAGACGGGGCGCGCCAAGGGCAAGGTGGTCGTGAAGGTGAGATAGAAGGCGCCGGCGCCGCTCGGCCTGTTGTCAGTCTTGCGCCTTTTAGCCAGGGCGGTCTCAGCCGCTCTCGATCTCCTGGAGATAGAACGCCTTGCTGGGCTGCAAATGGTCGACGCAGAGCTGCGCCAGCACCCAATTGTCCCGGCGCTTCAGCGCCTCGATCATCATCGCGTGGTGCTGGCGCGAGATGTCGAGCTTTTCCCTGTCGGCCAGCGAGTTAGCCCGCACCGGCAGGCTGAGGCGCATGTAATGCTCGATCGAGGCCACCAGATAGGCATTGCCGCAGGCCGAGAACATGGTGAGATGGAAACGATCATTGGCCTCGTGGATGCCGCGCAGGTAGCCGCTCTCGACGTGGCCGTTATAGTTGCGGAGGATCTGCGTCAGCTCTTCGATCAGTGCGTCGCTCGCCGGCAGGCGGATCATCAGCGCCGCCTGGCGCTGCAGCATCTCGCGCACCTCGTAGATCTGCCGCACCTCGTCGGGCGACAGCCGCCGCACCATGGCGCCCTTGTTGCGCTCGCGCGTGACGACGCCTAGCCTTTCGAGCTGATAGAGCGCCTGTCGAATGGTATGGCGCGACACCGGGAAGCGGGCGAGCAGCACGTCCTCGACCAGGCGCGCGCCGGGCGCCAGCCTGCCGAAGATGATGTCTTCCTCCAGCGCGTGGACGATATCGGCTTCCTTGCCGCCATAATCGATCGTGTTGAGCATCGCGCTCCGTCGCGTTTTCGACAGCCTCATGGCGAGGGCCGCTCTTGCCGCCTTGCCATGGCGAAAAAAGAGAACCGGACCGCTTGGCCGGCCGGACCGATTGGCCTTGAGCCCGCCAGCTGCGCCATTACCGCCGACGGTCCCTGCAGCTTGCCGAGCCCCCAGATGGGCCGGGCGAGGGTCGTCGCTGGCCATGCTTTTGTCAAGCGACGCGAGGGACGTCGCCGCCCTGTCAGTTCCTGTCCACCGGCTTTGAGCGCATGCGCGAGACCGTTTCGCGCTCGGCGCGCTTGGAGCGCAGCGGCGGCAGGCCGCGGTCGATCAGGTCCATGTCCTCCAGCACCATGTCGCCCATGCGCTTGAAGGCGATGTCGAGCGCGCCGGCGCGGTGGGCCGAGCGCAGGAAGCCGGGCAAGGCGCGCACCGGGTGGTCCCGCGCCAGCGGCTCCTCGGGGAAGACGTCGCTGGCGGCGAGGATGTGGCCGCCCTTCACCGCCGCCATCAAAGCGGGGAAGTCGACCACGCCTGCGCGGCTGAGCAAGATGAAGGCCGCGCCTTTGCGCATCCTGGCGAAGGCGTCGGCGCCGAGGAAGCCCTGGTTCTCGCTGGTCACCGAGGCGACGACGAAGACGAAGTCGCTGGCGGATAGCACCTCGTCCATCGAGGCCGGCTCGACGCCATTGTCGATCAGGATCGACGGCGGCAGCCAGGGATCGAAGACTTTTGTCCTGGTGCGGAAACCCGACAGCAGCCGGTTCAGCGCGCGGCCGAGATCGCCGAAGCCGATGATGCCGACATCGGCGCCTGACAACAGCCGCGCCGTCCGGTTGCCGTCGCCGCCCCACAATTCCTCGCCCTTGCGGAAGGCAAGGTCGGCATCGACGATGCCGCGGGCGAGGTTGAGCGCCATGGCAAGGCCGAGCTCGGCCACCGGCTCGGCGAAGACCAGGCCCGTTGTGACGACATGGATGCCGCGCGCGAACAGCGTTTCATAGGGCATGTTGTCGATGAGGTTGCTCTCGACATTGAAGACGCAGCGCAGCGCCTTCATCTTCTCCAGCGTCTCGGCCGCGATCGGCGGCTGGCCGACGATGTAGCGGGCCTCGGCCAGCACATCGGCCGGCAGTTTCGCCACGCCGTCCGGCGTCGTCTCGACGATGCGATATTTCTCCTTGAAGCGCGCCAGCTGTGGCGGCGTGAAGATGAGGTCGAGCGTGCGCGGTTCGGGCGCGCTGATGACCAGCGGCAGGGCGCTGTCGGACATGGCGAATTCCTCCCGGCGCGATCGTCTGGCGCCCTTCTGCACGCAATCTATCCCGGATTAAACGACTTACAACTGCATACAGAGGAGGAAAATTTCGCGACAAGAAAGGCGGGATTGCGGCTGGGGCGAGGGGCCGTTCTTCAACAAGGGCCCAAAAAAGGGAAAGGGAATGCGCTTCTGGCGCCGCAACCAACCACCGCTCCATACGTTGATCCATGCCGGACCGATTCCGGCTTACTCCAGAGCCTCACCCCGCCGGCCATGACTGGCGGGGGCTTTTTGCCGGAGGGCCGGATCGACCTTATGCGCAGGCCGTCGTCAGCGCCTGCCGCTCCTTTGCTTCCAGCGCGGCGCGATCGCGGAACCGTCGATGAATTCAAGGCCGCCCGCCTCGTTTAGCGTGTGCAGCTTGCGCCCGCTCCATAGCGCGCCAGGCGTCAAGATGGTCTCGACAACCTGGCTCATGCCGTCCAAATCGAGGTGAACAATGCGTGCGATGCCGAGCGCCGCGCCATAGCTCCTGCGGCAGTCCTGCACGGGGCGCAGCAATTGGCCCTCCCGTTCTACCATGCGGCCCGCCGGTCGCGCCGAGGCGATGTCGATCAGGACGGGGCTTTTGGGGTGCGGCGTCCACGGTCCGCGAAAGTCCGGCGCCGACCACAGATGCAGCGCGTCGGAAAAGGCGCCTCCGCCGTCCCTGACGGTGGCGAACAGCCACCATCGTCCGCCATGCTCGACCAGGGTGGCGTCGCTGGCGACGATGTCTGACAGCAGCGTCGCTTCCTTGACCCAGCCGCCAGGGAAGGCGGTGGCGCGGTAGAGGTCGACCGTGCGGTTGGCGCAGCTCTCCGGCACCATCCAGACTTCGCCGTCGCGCTCGAAGACGAACGGATAGGACAGGTGATAGGGCAGGTCGAGCACCGGTTCCGGGCGGCCGATCGGCCCCGACGGGCCGAACGGCACGGCGGAGATGATGGCCCGGCCCAAACAGTGGATATAGTCCTCGACGAACAGGGTCACCTTGCCCTGATACAGGATCGGGAATGGGTCGGCGTAGAAGCGGCTGCCGTCGTCGGGAAGCACCTGCCAGCCCGTTGCCGGATGCGCCCGCAGGTCGAGCAGGTCCTGCCCCTGCGTTTGCCGCCAGCCGACCTTCCAGTGCGGGGCGTTGTAGCAGAGATGGTAGATCTTCTGGACGACGCGCCGCGCCAGCGCCTTGCCGGCCCTGACGCCAAGCTTGGCGGCGGACGGCATGGCGGGCGCGGCATTGCCGTGCGCCGGCTCCGGCAGGACGGGGAGAGCGTGCCGCGCGGCGCCGGTCATCGCCGCCAGGATCAGGCTCGCGGTGCGCGCCAGCATATCCTGGAACGAGGCAAGCGCGATGCCGCCATATTCGGTGCCCAAGCGGCCTTCGGCGAGGTACGTACCGTTTTCCTCTATACGGCCAATCGGCGTTCGCCCATCGAGGATCAGCGCCAGCAGGGCTGCTTCGCCCGCGGCGCCATCATAGGTCACGCGCCAGACGCGGGTTCCTTCGCGCTGCACGTCGCCGCAGAGGTCGATCACCAGATCGGGCGCTGCCGGCGGCCGCGCTTGATAGGGCGCCAGCGCCGAAAGCGGCAGGCGTTTCGCCAGTCCGTTCGCGGACAGGCCATGGATGGCCGTTTCCAGCTGAAACAGCGCCGCGGCGCTGGGTGGTATGCCGCCCTCGGCCGGCCTGAGATCGACAGAGACCTCGACATGCGCCAGCGCCGCCAGGCGCTCCAGCAGCGTCAGGTGAAAGGCACGCGGGCATTCGCTGTCCAGGCGCAGGCTCACCTGCATGTCGCATCCTCATCGTTGTGATGTTCGGTATTGGGCCGGTGTTTGGACGCGGGAAACGGCCGGACGGATGAAGCTTTGCCCCATTCGATGTCGTTTCCCCGTTGCCCGCGCCGTTCCAACACCCGTGCCTCTCTAGGCAAACTCCGTGCCAAAAATCACAAGAGCTCTCAATATAATTAACAGTGTTTTAACAGTTGGAAGCATAGCTAAGACAAAGCCGCAATTTTATCTTTGCAGGCGCATGGAGTGTTGTCGGAGCGACCCTTGCAATCATCCCTGCTCTCGTTGCCGCAACAATACGCTCCGGAGGCGATGCAATACGCGCCCGGAGCGGTGCCGTCGGCGCCCTCCTACCCGGCCTCGACCGTCGAGCTGGGCGACGTGAAGCGCATACTGGTGCGCCGCCGTTTCCTCATCTTTGCCATCACCGCGCTGCTGACCCTCGGCGCATTGCTCTATGGGCTTATGACGCCGGCGCTCTACAGCTCGGCGGCGGAAATCATCATCGACCCGCAAGACCTGCAGGTGGTCAGCAACGACGTCAATCCGAGCCAGGTGCCGCCCGACGGCGGCATAACCCGTGTGGAAAGCCAGGTCAGCGTCGTCCAGTCGACGGGGGTGCTGCTCAGGGCCATCAAGGCGACCAACCTGACCGAGGATCCTGAATTCAACGGGCAGGGCATGCTGGGACGTTTACTCGGCGGATTGCTGGGTTCGGGGTCAGGCGAAGCCGACAAGACGGCCAAGACGCTCGATGCGTTGCGCGCACGCCTGGCGGTGCGGCGAGCGGACAAGGTGCTGGTCATCGAGGTGATCATCACCACGAAGAATGCCGAGAAGTCGGCGATGCTGGCCAATGCGATCGCGCAGGCCTATCTGGCGGATCAGGCGAGCTCACGCGCGCGGATGGCCAAGGACGCTTCGGACGCCATCGCCGCGCGGCTGGATGAGCAACGCAAGCGCGTCCAGCAGGCCGAGAATGCCGTCGAGGCCTACAGGTCCGCCAACAACATGGTGATGGCGGCGGGCAATCTGGTCAGCGACCAGGAACTGACCGAGCTGAATACGCAGCTTTCGGCAGCGCAAAGCCGTACCGCGGCGCTGAAGGCGCAGGTCGACCAGTTGCGCAGGTCGGGCGGGGCGCCGGACGCGACCTCGGAAGCGATGCGCTCCTCGGTGATTTCGAGCCTCAGGGCGCAGGAGGCGACGCTTGTCGACAAGGTATCGCAGTTCGGCACGGAACTTGGGCCACGCCATCCCTCGATGATCGCGGCGCAGCAGCAGCTGCGCGACACGCGTGCGCTGATCGGGCGAGAGCTCGGCCGCATCGGAGCGGCTGCCGAGACCGACTACGAGCGAGCGCTGGCCAACCAGCAGGCGCTGGAGGCCAAGGTCGCCGGCATGAAGACCAAGTCGCTCGATACGGACCAGGCTTCGGTCAAGCTGCGCGAGTTGCAGCGCGATCTCGAGGCCGTTCGCTCCGTCTATGCCAACTATCTGCAGCGTGTGCAGGAGACGCGCGAGCAGATCAACGTCGACAGCACCAATGCGCGGATCATCTCCAGCGCCATGCCGGCCCTGAAGAAGAGCTGGCCGCCGCTGTCGCTGCTTGTCCTGGGCGCGCTCTTCGGCGGCCTGGGGCTCGGCACCGGCCTGGCGCTGATCGCGGAATATTCCTCGCCCACGGTGCTTTCCAGCGCGCAGATGCAATCGGCCATCGACGCGCCGGTGCTTGGCGTGGTGCCGGCAAAATCGGGCAACACCCGTCGCTGGTGGCCTTTCGGCGGCACGGCCGCCGCGGCGAGCCAGAAGACGGACGCGGTTGTGGGGCTGGCGCTGAGGCGCATGTTCTCGTCGGGCCGGCGCCCGCCGGACTGGCCGCTGGTGCCGTCCATACTGGTGACGTCGCCGCCCGAGGACGCCGCGCATCGCGGCAGGGTGGCGCGCTTGCTGGCCAATGCCGCGGCCGCCCGGGGCGGCCGTATCCTGTTCATCGATACCAATGCCGGCGGCGGCCAGAAAGATCAGCAGCCGGGCGTACTCGACGTGCTGCGCGGCGAATACGGCATCGAGGCGTTGAGCCAGTATACGCCCGGCAGCAATGTCGCGCTTTTGGGCAGGGGCCGGTCAAAGGCCGTCTTCCAGGAAGCGCAGGGCGTCTATTTTGCCCAGCAGATGTTGGCCCAGGCGGGCCGCAACTTCGAACTCGTCGTCATCGATGGCGGCGCGCTGGCCGACAACCTCAATGCCTCGCCGCTGGTAGCGATGGCCGACGAAATCCTGCTCGTCGCCACGCTGAACTCGACGCCGATGCGCGATGTCGCGGCGGCCTCGCAGGCCATTTCCGTCATGGGGCGGTTGCCGACCGGCGCCTTGCTGGTCGACGAGGCGGCCTGACATGGCCGCCGTCCGGCCCGCCAGCCCGGCAGCCGGCTGGGCCGCGCCGGGTCAAGCCGCCGCCGCATCCCGCGCCGGCAATTCCATCGACTGGGTGACCCGCTTCGGCCTGGTCGTCACGGTGGCGGTGCTGTTCGCCGTTTCCGGCGGCATGCTATGGCTGGTGGGCTACAATTACGACGGCCTGCTCGGCAGTCCGGCCACCAAGATCCATCCGTCGACCTATCTCCTGGTGCTGGTGTTTGCCTGGCGTTCATGCACGTTCGGCAATCCGGTCGGCTATATGGCTGCCGTTGCCGACCGGCGGCCGGCCAGCGCGCTGATGGCGGTCATCTCGGTCGTGCTCCTGGTGGTGGTCGTCGTCAGGCATCGCCCGGGCATGGCGGGCATGGTCGATACGTTCGTGACGGCGGCGCTGCTGGTGCTGATGCTGGCCGAGGACGACGACCGGACCTTCGCGCGGCTGCAGACGGTCGTTCACGCGGTGATGTCGGCGAATGCGGTGCTGGCGCTGTTCGAGTTCGCGACCAAGACGCTGGTGTTTCCCTACCGGCTCGACGGCGAGGTGTTCACGGACCTGCGCTCGACCGCGCTTCAGGGCCATCCGCTGGCCAATGCCACGATCACCGCGGTCTATGTGCTGGCGCTGCTCTCCGGCTCACGGTCGCTGTCGATGCCGCTGCGGCTTTCGCTGATCGGCCTGCAAACCGCGGCGCTGGTCGCGTTCGGCGGACGTTCGGCGATGGTGATCACGCTCGCGCTCGGCGGCATCTATCTGCTTTTCAGGGGCGTGGCCTATCTGCGGCATGGACGCGTCAGCCTGCTGGGCGCGGCCCTTGCGGTCCTGCTCGCCACGCTGCTGCCGGTGGCGGTCGCCCTTCTCTTTTCCTACGGCTTCTTCGACGCGCTGCTGGAACGCTTCGTGTCCGACAGCGGCAGCGCCAATGCCCGCGTCGAAATGTTCGACCTCTTCAAGAATCTGGGGCTGGGCGACCTGATCGTGGGGCCTGATATCGATCTGATCGAAAGCATGCGCCGCATCAACGGCCTGGAACAAGGCATCGAGAACCCGATCATACGCATGGTGCTCTATCAGGGCGCTTTCTTTACCCTGCTGATGCTGTTCGGCTTCGTGCTGTTCATGCATGAGGTGGCACGCCGCTGCCATCCCGGCATCTGGCTGCCCATGCTGGGCTGGCTGATCCTGCTCAACACCTCCGAGACCCTCGCCTCCAAGACGACGCTGTTGACCAAATTCGTGGTGCTGGCGCTGGTGCTGTACCGGCCGGCGCGGGCCGTGGCGCGGCAAGAGGCGCAAGCAGTGCGCGCAATTGGAGACGACCGGCGAAGAGCGCAGCCTCTCCGCCGTTAGCGGCTGATCCCCTGTGTTTCGCAAAGACGGATCGCATGTGACATGGGGCTCAGCCATGACGCCGGGAAAGCGCTTCTTAGGACTTTCCACGCCCGAAAGCGGGCACGGTCGTCACCTGCCAATATAGGCAGCCAGTTCGTCGGGCGTCCCGTTTGGGAAGGCCTGTTTTAGAAAGTCCATGAACGCCGACACTCGCGCGCTGAGCAGCCGTCGAGAGGGGTAGAGCGTCCATAGAGCGATCTCGGGGCCGTCGATCTCCCCCCAACTTACCAGTGTGCCGTCAGCCAGGTCGTGGCTGACCAACGAAATGGGAAGATGTGCCGCACCGACGCCGGCCCGCACCGCGTCCCGGACCATGATGAGCGTCGACAAGGCGACGACCGGCTCGATCCTGATCGTTGACCGGCCGCCTTGTGTCTTCACGTGCAATGTCTGCAGATCGCCTGCCCCGCGCGCAACGCCAGGAGCGGCGAGTCCACCGGTCGGGCGAGGAAGGTCGGGGCGAGCCACCACGACCAGGCGATCGCGCAGAAACGCCCGTCCGACCAGGCTTTCGTCGGGATCCGGATTGACCCGGATCACAAGGTCATAGCCTTCCTCGATCATGTCCACGGCCCGGTCCTCGGTCGTGACCTCCAGCCTCACCTCCGGATATTTGAGGGCGAAACCCGCAGCGATCCTTCCCATCGCGGTCTGAGAAAAATGCAAAGGCGCGCTGATCCGCAGCTTCCCCTTCGGTCTCTGACCGCCCGAGGCAATCGCCGAAGCGGTCTCGTCGAGTTCGGCGAGCAACGCTCCCGTCCGCTCGAAGAGCGCCCGTCCTTCTTCGGTGAGCTTGAGGTTACGCGCGCCCCGTTCAAACAGGCGCAGATCAAGACTGCTTTCCAGTTCGCCAACGCGCCGGGACAGGGTTGCCTTGGGCCGGCCGGTGGCCCTTGCCGCTTTGCCGAAGCCGCCATGACGGGCAACGAGATTGAAATCGGCGAGGGCAAGGAGGTCCATGTGTGTTCCACCAGCGAGACGACGTGTCTAAAATTTCCGCCTGTTGGGCTATTAGTGAGCCACACATATTGGAGCTGTCAAGCAATCCAACAGGAGAAATTTCATGACCATTCTCGTTACCGGCGCCACGGGCAATATTGGGCGCCAAGTCGTCGAACATCTCGTCAAGCGCGACGCCGATGTGCGTGCTCTCGTCCGCGATCCGTCGAAAGCCAACTTCCCGGCAGGTGTCTCCGTCGTGCAAGGCGATTTTCTCGATGTCGATTCGCTGCGGAAAGCCATGTCCGGAATCTCCACTCTGTTCCTCTTGAACGCCGTGGTACCGGACGAATTCACCCAAGCTTTGGTCGCGCTCAACGTCGCCCGATCTGCCGGCATCGAGCGGATCGTCTATCTGTCTGTGGTCCACGCTGACGTCTATGTGAACGTACCCCATTTCGCGGGCAAGTTCGGCGTCGAGCGGATGATCGAGGAGATGGACTTCAAGGCTACGATCTTGCGCCCGGCCTACTTCATCCAGAACGATCTGATGATCGAAGACGTCATCACCGGCTACGGCACCTACCCAATGCCGATCGGCGCCAAAGGGCTCGCCATGATCGACGTGCGTGATATCGCCGAGATCGCCGCCCTCGAGCTGCTGCGCCGCGAACAGTCTGCGGAGCCGCTTGTGCTCGACCGGATCAACCTCGTCGGCCCGGAGACACTGACCGGGACGGATATCGCCGCAATCTGGTCAGAGGTGCTTGGCCGCCCGATCAACTACGGCGGCGACAATACCGAAGGCTTCGAGCAAAATCTCAAGCAACTCTTGCCCGCCTGGATGGCCTACGACATGCGCCTGATGGGCGAGCGGTTCTTGACCAACGGGATGCTGCCTGAGGCCGGCGACGTCGAGCGCCTGACTGCCTTGCTCGGACGCCCACTGCGCCCATATCGCGACTTCGCCTCGGCGATCGCTGCCTCCGCTTGACGGAAGCAAGGACAAGCAACGGGGATAGGCCGTCTAGCCCGGCATCTCCAGCCCAAGCGCCTCGATCATCGCCGGGTCCAGGGCGCGCGTGGTGTCGTCCATCATGCCCATGCCGTCGAAGAGGGCCCAGAAGGCCCAGGCAAAGCCGAACGACTCTGCGCTTTGCCTGACGTCGGCGATGTAGCGGGCGCGGTCGGGATCGGGCGCGGCGACATAGCGGGCGTCGGTGCGCAGCGCGCCGAACTCGCCCATGATGATGCGTTCGGGCGCGATGTCATGGCTATCCGCCCAATCGCGCGCCTGGCTAAGGTATTTGTCGATGAACCAGCGGCCGGGCTGGGCGTCAAAATAGACCTTCAGCACGCGCTCGGTTTCCGCGTAGGCGGCTTTCTTGTCCGCTTCGGAGATTTCGGCGTCCTCGGCCATGCGCGCCCGCACCGAAGTCAGCGTCGCCTCGAGCGAACCGGCCGAGGCGGGCCACGGCACGTTGTTGAGCGAACGGTAGACGGGTTCGCTCATCCACGGCGCGCCCTGGTGGCTGAACAGGTAGGGCTCGTAGAAGTGGAAGGTGAACAGGATCGGTTCGAAGGGCGAGAGCGGCGCCGGATCGAGCGCGGTCAGCCCGCTCACCATGGAGCCGCAGCCACCGGTCACGACCAGCGGCAGGGTAACGGACGATGCCCTGGCTTCGGTCAGGAGCGCGAACTGGACCTGCGACCAGACGTTGGACTCGCAGGATTGCTGCGGCTCGTTGACCGGCTCCAGCGCGACCTTGCCCGATGGAAACCGCGCCAGCCGGCCGGCAAGCTCGCCGATCAGCGTCCGATAGAGATCGAAGGCGGGCGCGGCAGTGCTGGAGACCATGCGGTCCGGATTCCAATAGTGGGTCGCGCTATTGGCCTGCACGTTGACGATGATGCCGAGGTCGGCGTCGAGGGCGGCGGTGACGGCCCGATCGAGCATCGCCAGCAAACGGCCGCGCGTGCCGGCATCGCCGGCCAGGAACGGGCCGGGATCGACCGGCAGGCGGATGAAATCGAGACCCGTCGCGCGCAGCCTGCGCAGATCGGCCGCCGTCGGGACCGGCCGCTGCTGGAATGGAGGCCAGTCGTAGTCGGTACGGGGTGCGGGGAATTCGCGCGTCAGCGAAAACCAGGGGAAGGCGTTGACGCCGCGCCGGAAGCGCCATTCGCCGGTGGCGGCCAGGCTGGACGACACGGGAGAAAGCGGCGCGAACAACGCCGCCGTGGACAGCGCCGCTCCGAGAACCCGCCGGCGCGACCACGTCGTCATGCGTGCGAGGGATGGTCGACCGGAACGGCCTCGCCGGCGACGACGCCGAGCAGCCGGAAGGCTTCATTCTCATAGGCCAGCAGCACGTCTTCCCAGCGGAAGGCTTCGCGGGCGCGCGCCCTGGCGGCCTCACCGCAACTCTCGACCAGGGCGTCGTCTTCGATGGCCCGATCGATCCGGCCGGCGCAAGTGCCGGTATCGGTGAAATAGAGGGCGGCGGCGCCCGCGGTCCACCTGTTGTAGGGATTGTCGTGGGCGATCACCATGTTGCCGGCCGCCAGCGCCTCGACCAATGACGGGTTGGTGCCGCCGACCGTGTGGCCATGCGTATAGGCGCGCGCGTGGTACCGCAGCGCCTTCACGGTCGCCTGGTCATAGATGGCCCCGGGCAGGACCACCGAGCCGTTCGCGGCCTTGCGGATGGCGGCGTGATAGGGGATTTCATCCGAGAGCGTTCCAAGCACCACCAGCTTCATGTCGCGCTTTTTGCTGCAAAAGGCCTCGACGATCGGCAGGATGTTGTTGTCGGGCTCGATGCGTGCGATCGAGATCAGGTACTTTCCAGGTTCGAGCCCGAGCGCCCTGACCGGTGCCTCCGGCGCCGTCGTCACCGGATCGCCGCCATAGGGGATGGTGACGATCGCGCTGCGCGGCCGGCGTGTCGCCAAATGATCGGCGATGACAGGATGATCGGCGACGAGGCGATGCGAGGTCCAGGCGCCGATCCATTCGTTGAGCCAGAACCAGCTTCGCGCCGCCAGGCCCCATTTGGGGCGGCGCCATTCGATGCCGTCCATGTTGGTCATGATCTTGCGCCGCATCAGCCTGAGCCAGGTCAGGAAAAGCGCGCCATTGTAACCCAGCACGAGGCACACGCCGGGCCGCCGCACGGCATCGCGCACGCATTGCCAGTCGAATTCCAGCGTCGCGCGCGGACCTTTCGAGGCGACCTGGATGTGGATGAGTTCGATGCCGCGCCAGGTTTCGCTGCGCGCCCTGTGCTCGACACGCTCGACTTCGTCCTGGCAGTAAACGCCGACCCTCCAGCCGCGTCCGGCGAGGAAAAGCGCCAGCTTCTCGGCGAAGGTTTCAAAACCGCCATGGGCCGCGGGTATGCCGCGCGTTCCCAGGATCAGGATGGAGGGCTTTGATGTCATGGCCGACGGGACTTTCCGGAATGTTCATTGCACCAGAACCCACCCTGCGACTTCCAGCCGGGCAAGAGTGGGAGCAACTGTCGCAGAACGTCGTAAAAAATTCTTACCAAACGCCGGAGTTGTTTCATTATCGGTCAACTTTCCGGGCGTATCTGTACCGGAACGAGGCGTTGCCGGGGTTTCCTCGGCCAAACGGCCTGGGAAAGCGGACCGGGCATGATTCTTGCTCCTGGACTTCGGCAGCCATCCGCCTCGCGCGATGCTGGATGGGGTATGAACCTGGCGGGATATTAAGATGCGGATTGCCTGCGTTCATCAGGGCTACGAACTCTATGGCTCCGACCGAAGCTTCGCGGAAAGCGTCGCAGCCCTGCGCGCCGCGTTTCCGTCCGCCGACATCGAAGTCGTGCTACCGCGCAGCGGGCCGATCGTGCAGATCCTCGAACCGCATGCCAGCCGGATCGTCTTCGAGCCGCTCTGGGTGTTGCGGCGCCAAGCCATCCTGCGCCTCGCGACCGTCGAGATGGCGCGCCTGCCGCTGGCCCTATGGCGGGCATGGCGACGTCTGAGGCAATGCGATCTGGTCTATGTCAACACCTCGATCGTGGCCGACTATGCGCTGGCCGCCCGCCTGCTGCCTCACAAGGCTGTCCTGCATATCCACGAGATCCCCGAAGGTTTCATGCGCACGATCCTGGTCGCCTTGATGCGCTGGAGCCATGCCGACCTGATCTTCAATTCACGCGCCACGCGCGCCGCTTTCGGCATTGCCGGACGTTCACGCACGCATGTGGTCTATAATGGCGTTGCCGGCCCGCCTGCGGTCGAGCCGATGCACTATGACGGCAGCCGGCCGTTGCGGGTGCTGCTGCTCGGCCGCATCAACAGGATCAAGGGCCAGGAGGTGCTGCTCGAGGCGGTCGCCTCGATGCCGCCGGAATTGCGCTCGCGCATCGAAGTGCGGCTGGTGGGCGGCGCTTTCGAAAGCACCGAGCGCGAACTGGCCTTGGCCGAGCTGGTGAACACCATGGGATTGGCCGATCGCGTCAGCGTGCTGCCGTTCATACCGGACCCCTCGCAACACTACCACTGGGCCGACATCGTCACCGTTCCGTCGCGGCGCCCGGAATCGCTGGGCCGCGTCGCTATCGAGGCGATGGCCTATGGTCGGCCGCCACTGGTATCGGCGATCGGCGGGCTGGTCGAGGTGGTCAGCGACGGGGAGACCGGCTGGCATGTTCCGCCGAACAACGCCGCCGCCCTTGCCGCGAAATTGCAGGCCATCATCCTGCGGCCCGAGGCCTGGCGCGGTTTTGTTGCTGCCGGCCGCGCGCGCTACGAGACAGTCTTCAGCGAACCGGTCGCAGCGGCCGCGATCGCGGCGATCGCCGCCGACAAGCTGAAAGTGACGATGGCGAGGCCGGGCAGGCCGGCAACCGCCCGCCAGGCCGAGACCCGGCCGTGAAATTCCCGGTCCATCTGGTGCGACGCCTCGTGCTGATGGTCGGCGGCGAGGCGATGCAGAGCGGCTTTCACTTTGCCCTCAACATCGCGCTGCTGCACATGCTGTCGGCGCAAGGTTACGGTCTCTTCGCCATCGGCATGGTGATGGGCGGCGTCGGCCTGTCGTACATCCGATCGCTCACCGCCGTCCCCGCCTCGATATGGATGGGCAAGAGCACCAACAGCGCCGGCGTCGATGCCCATGACGTGGCCTTCGGAACAGCGGCGCTTGTGGTGTCGCTGCTGATGGCGGGCAGCACGGCGATCCTGATGCATCTCCTGGGCGATCCGAGCGGCATCGCCGCCGGCTGCTTCGTCGGCGCATGGTCGCTGCGCAGCCACATGCGCACGGCACTGTTCGCTCGGCGCCAGCAGGTGATCGTCTCCATCAGCGACGCCGCTTTCACGATTACCGGCATCATCCTGACCGGACTGACCATGTGGTTGGCGAAGGACGCGCTGCAAACCGTGTTTTATGCGCTTGCGGCCGC
Source organism: Mesorhizobium sp. B2-3-6 (assembly GCF_006442305.1). Classification (NCBI taxonomy): domain Bacteria; kingdom Pseudomonadati; phylum Pseudomonadota; class Alphaproteobacteria; order Hyphomicrobiales; family Phyllobacteriaceae; genus Mesorhizobium; species Mesorhizobium sp. B2-3-6. The sequence continues at coordinate 333,468 of NZ_VFVW01000001.1, forward strand.
AAATCTGCTCGGCATCGTCGTCCTGGTTCGGCTGGCGCGCCGCACACCTCGCATCAGCTTCCGCATGCCGACGCGCCGCCGCTATACAAGGCTCTGGCCGCAGCTGCGCTGGTCGGCGTTCAGCGCGACCACCACAAACATCCAGGGTCAATGCCTGGCCCTGCTGGTCGCGGGCATTGCCGGACCCGCCGCTTACGCGCCGCTGGCGGCGGTCCTCGTGCTGTTTGCTCCACTGCGCATCATCAGCCTTGCTCTCTTCAACATGACGCAGCCGGAGCTGGCGAAGCTGATGCGTAACAACGAAACAAGCCGTGTCTGGGCGCAAGCGAAGATCTGGTCGCTGGTCATGGGGATCGGTGGCCTCGTCTATGGATGTGCCATCCTATTCGTCCTGCCGATGATAAAATCCCAGGCCCTCCAGGATGCCTCGGTCGGATTCATCGGACTTTTCGTGATCGCGAATTTCATTCCGGTCATGCTTTATGTCATGCCTCGCATCATCCTTGAGGTCCTCGGTGATTTCCGGACCGTCGCGTTCATCACGACCGGTGGCGCAATAATCGGGCTGACGCTGATCGCAATCCTGCTGGCAATCGCGCCTCCGCCGTGGTCGCTGTTGGGTTCCGCGGTCTCCGAAATCTTCGTCCTTGCGGCGTCATGGTATTTCGCACGTCACCGCATATGGAACATCGAGCACCCGGACCAGCAGCGCGACAGCTGGTTGGGCGGGTGGCGGCGGTCGGCCCCGTTCGCCCCGGTAAAACGGTAGCAGAGACCGGTGGCAGGCGAGGCAGTGAGGGTGTAACGGACGCACGCGGCGGGAAGGCCCCGTTTGTCGTCGGCGTGGTCTCACGAATGGCCCCGACGTGGCACGACCGATCGGTGCAATTTCTGAGTGTCCATCAACGCACCGTTCATGCTTTGATGCTAGCGATCGACCTGAGCGCAAGTGCCCAACGTCTCACCGGGCCTCATGGCAGGTCGACGAGCTGGGCACGCGGGCAAAGGTTCGACTAGTTCGGCCATCGGCCGGTAGGCGAAAGCAACGAACATAATGGGCGCCAAAGGTCTGGTCCTGACCGAACTTTGCCGTGGTTTACGATGCGGGGGGTATCGCAAGCGCTGCCATTGGTCCGCAACCATGGCTTTCGTGCGCTCCAACGCACGGCTGCCCGAGGCGGTCCTGAGTTGGCGGGATTTACACTGCTTGCGTGGACGATGTTTATGGCCGGCCGGGAGGACAGGAGAAGCATGTGGCAAGCCACGGGAACGGCTCCCAACACGGATCTATCCGACGGGCTATTGTCCCCGACTGCCGCCAGCGCCGGTACAGCCGCGTGCTTCAAAGCCCGGCTGCACACCAGCCTCGACGCTGTAAAGCCGCTCTGGCTGCGATTTCAGGCCGATGGCGTGTGCACCGCGCATCAGCATTATGCTTGGGTCGAGGGGATCGCCAAACGGCTGATGCCCAAAGGCGCGGAACTGCTTGTCGTCGAGGTCAACGACGCCGCCACGGGCGCGCCGGTCATGCTTTTGCCGCTGATGCGGCGCCGGGCGCTGGGCCACTCCGTGATCGAATGGCTGAGCTGCGGCGTCTGCGATTATTCGGCACCGCTGCTGGCGGATGACAGGGCATGGACCAGGCAAGGCGCCGACGCCGCATGGGCGGCAGTCCGCGCCGTGCTGCCACCGGCGGATCGCATCCATATCTTGGGAATCCCGCAACAGATCCAACGAGTCGCCAATCCTTTGGCGCTGCTTTCGGCGGCGCACGATTCCCTCCAGATCACCTCCGGCCTTGTCCTGCACGGCGAACCGGAAACGCTCATCAAGCGCATCTGCAGGCCCTCCTTCGCCAAGAGCTTTCACAAGCATTGCCGCCGCCTCGAAAAGCTCGGTGGCCTGAGCCTGGTCGAGGCCGACACGCCGGCGCTTACGGAAACGCTCTTTGACACGCTCCTTGAACTGCGACTGAAGCGGTTTCGCGAGCTCGGCCGTTTCGACCTTTTGACGCAGGAACCCGTCGTCGACTTCTACCGAGATGCCGCGCTGCATGGCCTGGCCGACGGCTCGGTGCGCATCTTCGGACTACGCGGAGGGGAAGCCTGGCTCGCCGTCATCTATGTACTGGTCAGGAAAGGCACGCTCCATACCCTGTTGCTCGGGATCGACCAGAATGCCGTTGCCCCGCCGGGACTGACTACATTTGGCAAGCTGATGATGTGGGGGCGCGGGCAAGGGTTCGACTATTTCGACCTTTCGGTTGGCAGCCAGGGCTATAAGGAGCATATCGGCGCCACCAGTTCGGTCCTGGCCGAACTGTGCCAGTCGATGACGCTGCGGGGATGGGGCGCCACCGCCTATATTTCGCTGCGCTGCCGGATCGAGCTTTTCATTCGCTCCAAACCGCGGCTGCTCAAGGCCGGCCAAGGCCTGGTGCGCGGCCTGCGCCGCTTGCGCTGACAGGCAACCGAGCCGATCCGCAATGAACCGTGAAACGCACAGCATCAATTTGCAGGACCGCTCGAGGGGACGCATCGCAAGGGCGCTGCGGTTCGTCCGGCAGCGAGGAATTCTCGAACCGTTCCTGCTCGTGCGGCGGCATGGCCTTGGTGACAGCGGCCGCTTCGTCGCACGCAACATCCGCCATCTCGTTGCCGACCGGCTGGCGCGCCGGTGGGATCGCGACAATGGCGTCGATACGGCGGGTTCGATCCGGCTCGACGCGCTCGATGTCGTCGGACCGCACCGGGACCAGGGCAATGAATGCGTCTGCACGTCGCCTAGATCCTTCGCCTTCATCATGGACAGGCTGACGGACGATCTCGCAGACTACACCTTCATCGATATCGGTTCGGGCAAGTCGCGCACGCTCCTGTTGGCGTCGCACTACCCGTTCGCCGCGATTGTCGGTGTGGAGTTCGCGCGGGAGCTCGTCGCAATCGCCCGGCGCAACATCGAGCGATACAAGAGCCCGACCCAGAAATGCCGCGAGATTGCAGTCATCGAAGCGGATGCCGCGACGTATGAGTTCCCGCCGACGCCGCTGCTGGTCTATTTCTACAATCCCTTTTCCAGGGACGTGTTCGAAATCGTGCTGGGCAATCTCATGTCGTCGCTGGAAAGGCACCCGCGGCCCTGCCTCGTCGTTTACGGCAGTTCGAGCCACAGGGCCATCGAATGGGCGAAGCCCGCCATCCACGATGCCGGGTCTTTCCAGCAACGCGTGACGCCGCCCATGCCGCGTTTCCTCGACGCGGTGCGGACCATCGATTACGCGATCTTCGACTACCGGCCATCATAAAGGGCGATCTTGTCAGCGCCGGCGGCCGGCCGGGTTCAGCAGCCGTCTCGTCAGCACCCGCCATGCCGTCAGCGGCAGTTCGATCAGCCCCGGCAGCAGATCGTTTGAGGCGAACGCCGCCCAGGATCGAACCGTCGCGAACGAGTTGAGATAGGCCGCGATGCCGAGGCTGCCGCGCCACATCAGCGTCACGGATGAAACAACGTCGCGGGCCAGATACATCCATGCCGTTCCCGGGCGAGCGGTAGCGGCTGCGGTGGCCCGGCCGTTCACTGTTTCCCACAGCATCGCGCCCAGGTCGACGCCGGCGGGCGCGCAAAGTCCGAACCAGGACCAAGGGCGCGGATTAACGTCGAGAAGCTTGAGCGTGCCGTCGCGACAATCGTGCTTGAATTCGACCTCGACCAGGCCGCTATGGCCGATCGACGACAGCAATGTGCGCGCGGCAGCGACGGCGCGGGGCTCGTCGACGATCTCGACGAAGGTGCTGGTATAGCCGAAGTCGACCGGATACTGCCGCGAGCGGCGCGCGGTGAACTCCGCGATCGGCTTGCCCTCGTTCCAGAGCGCGGCGTAAGAGAATTGGCTTTCTCCCCCGCCCGGCACGCGCTCCTGCACGACGACGTTTTGGCCGCCGATCTGTTCGGCCGCGCCGCGATAGGCGGCAAGAAACGAGGCCCTGTCGTCGGCCTGGACGACCTTGGCCCTGGCGATGCGGGTGTTGCCGCCGCCCATGTGAGGCTTGAGAACGACCGGAAAAACCATGTCCAGGGATGAGGCCTGCGCCATGGATGCGATATCATAGGTCCTTGGAATGGACAGCCGCAACTCGGTTGCCCGCCTGTAGAGGAACGGCTTGTCGCAGACCCACTGCAACGCATCCCAGGAAGGCAGCAAGATCTTATAGATCGCCGACAGGGCGGCGAGGTTTTCCGAGACCAGGCGAACCTCTGGATCGGCGGCCGGGATCATGAGGCATCCCTCCAGCCGGTGTTTACGCGCCGCTTCCAGCAGAAACGGCAGCGCCCGCTCATCGTTTGGGCCGGGCCAGCGGATGGTGGCTCCGACAAATCGCGACCAGCCCGGCAGCGGCGAATCATTGGTGATGTAGGTGAGGGGCACTTTTTGCGCGCCGAGGCTGCGCGCCAGGGCAAGCGTGCCGTGCGCGCCCCCAAGAAACACTGCGCCTGACGTCGCCAAGCCTACATCCTCACATGCTGTCCGGCACGGCCGGTTGCCCAGCTCTTCCGCTTTGACAGGCGAGAGCCCCGCCTGATCGCGCTGATACATGGCGGGGCCGGCGACGCTCAACGCGGCTTCGGGCCGGCGGGAACCGAGGCTTCGCCCAGTCTCATGGTGGAGCGCCGTGCGTTCTGCCCCTTGCTTCTGGCAGTGCGTATGAAACGGGTGACGGCCTGCGCCGCATACGGGGTGGCGGCGGTGAAACGCATCAACGGGCCAAAACTCGCGACCGCGCTGGCGCCGACAAAATGCAGGCCGGGAATGTTCGATTCCAGTCCCGTGGAAAGGACAGGCGATCCGTCACGGCAGGCTATCGCATCGAGGAAATCGGGGGCGAAGAGCCCGAGCTTGCCGATGTCTATGCGATAGCCGGTCGCGAGAAGGACGTGATCGTAAGCGGTCGAGCCGTTCTCGAACCGCAAGTCTAGTCCGGAGTTGCTGGCGGAGGCGCCGACGATCACGCGGCCGGCCTTGACCTTGATGCCGCCGAAGTCCGGCAGCAGCCAGCCCGACGCGCCGGCCCTGAGGCCACGCGCATTGACCCAGCGTCGCGCCGCCGCCGGCAAACCATGCACGAGACCCGGCGCCTCGATCAGCCAGGACAGCGGGAACGGGCCGACGCGCGAGGGCGACGCCAGGAGTTCCTCGGCGGCGCCGAGCACATTGCGGCCCCGGCTGCTGGACGGCGCGCCCAGCCAATGGATGTCGCCCCGGCAGACGAGTTCGACGTCGGCTCCCGCCTTTCTCAGCAGGACGGCGGATTCGCAGGCGCTCTGTCCGCGTCCGACAACGGCGACATGCTTGCCGGCAAAGGCTTCGAATCCAATGTGCGCGCTGGTGTGGCTGACCAGTTCGGAGGGCAGGCCGGTGAAGGCGGCGGGCACCAGTTCCTGGTTCTTCAGGCCCATGGCGACGACGACGCGGCCGGCGCGAACCGCATCGCCGTCGGCAAGGATCAGCCGGAATCCCGCATTGGTCCGTTCGACACGGCTCACCATGCGCGTGTCGAGATCCGGAACCGCCTGAGCCTGAACCCACATTCCATAGTCGACGAAATCTTGCCGCAGTAATGGCTCGCGCAATTGGACGCGCTGGCCGCTGGCGTAGGAATCGAGGGAGAGCGGGCCGTTCGGGTTGCCGATAAAGGTTGCGCGCCAGGGCGAGCGAAGCCGCATGCCCCGAGGCATGTTCTCGCGCCAAAAGCCCATCGGGCTGCCAAAGGCAAGCACGTCTACATCAGCTGCCCTGAGCGCCGTGGCGACGCCAAGTCCGAAAGGTCCGGCGCCGACAACAGCCACTTCACAGTCATTGCTTCGCACGGAAGCGGTCATGAACCTTGTTCTCCTGGATGGCCGCGCCATCCCCGCGCCGCTCTGACGCATTGGCGCCGCGGCCGGAGCCCGCCCTATTCCTAGGCGCGCCGAGGTTAACAATGCGGAAAGCAGAAGCGCCGAGCCGCCTCGGCGCATATGCCAAACAAGATGTCATATTGTTCCAGCCCACAGGTTCGCGGACATAATCGAGCCGATGCCGTCGGCTATGCTTGCGTCTTGCAGGGAAGCCGCCGCGGCGAGGAAATTGACACCCGCGCCGCTCTCCGCCATCCTTGGGGCCAGTCGCCGGACCGCGAAGAGCGGTCGAGTTCCGTGTCAGGGCGACCGAGGGCGAAGCGCATGTCCAGTGCCGTGAACAGCCAGAACTCCAAGCGTGCCGCGGTGCGCAAGGCGCTCGACCGCCACAAGGTCCACATCACCGCGCAGAGTTTTTCAGGCGGCACCTATAGGGCGCGCGTGCTGGTCGATGGCGAGGCCTACTGGGTCGACGAATTCCGCTTGAGCCAGCTGCGGCAGGGCCTGTCGCCCGCTGAGCTCGAACTGACGCCGGCGGCCGACGATTGAGCGTGGTGACTGGTTGGCAGCGACGTTTCGGCTAGTCACGCTGATACATGCCGCATCGGACCGTTCGAGCAGGCATGGCGCTCTGTTGTTGCAATTGGCTGGCTTGCGACGGTCGATGCCATGACGACGCCCTCCAAGCTCAAACCTTACCGCGCCAAGCGCGAATTCTCGAAGACGCCGGAACCGGCGGGTGGGTTGATCGCCGAGGAGGGCAACCGCTTCGTCGTCCACAAGCACCATGCCACGGCGGACCACTACGATCTGCGCCTGGAGGTCGGCGGCGTGCTGAAGAGCTGGGCGGTGCCGCGCGGACCCTCGCTCAATCCGGCCGACAAAAGGCTGGCGGTCGAGACCGAGGACCATCCGCTCGAATATATCGACTTCGAGGGCGTCATTCCCGAAGGCGAGTATGGCGGCGGGCCGATGATCGTCTGGGACACGGGCAGCTGGGCGCCGATGGACGATGTCGAGAAGAGCTTGCGCACCGGCGCCTTCAAGTTCCGGCTGGCCGGGAAAAAGCTCAATGGCGGCTGGATGTTGACCAGGCTGAAGCCGAAGCCCGGCGAAGAGGAGGGCAAGAAGAATTGGCTTCTGTTCAAGGAGCGCGATCTCGCTTCCAATCCCACGCTCGACATCCTCGAAGAGCGGCCGGAGAGCGTGAAATCCGGCCGCCGTATCGAGGAGCTGGTGGCGCCGCCGCCGGCCAAGGCTGCGCCAAGGCCCGGTACGCTGAAGCCCGGCGCCTTGCCCGGCGCGGTCAAGACCTCGCCCGCCGCCCGTATAGAGCCGCAACTGGCGACACAGGTGCCGAAACCGCCGGGCGGTGACGATCCTGGCGACCGCACCGGCGAGTCCTGGCTGCACGAGATCAAGTTCGACGGCTACCGCACCATGGCGCATCTGACAGGTGGCGAGGTCAGGCTGATCACCCGCGGCGGCATCGACTGGACCAAGCGTTATGGCGATCTGCCGCATGCCTTCGCCAAGCTGCCGTGCCGGGAGGCCATCATCGACGGCGAGATCGTCGTGCTCGACGGCAAGGGCATTTCCCGCTTCGCGCTTCTGCAGGACGCGCTGGCGGAGGGCGCCGGCAGCAAGCTGCATTTCTACGCCTTCGATCTCCTGCATCTCGACGGCTGGGATTTGCGCAAGGCGCCGCTGGAAAGGCGCAAGGCGCTGCTGGCCGAACTGCTCGCCGGCCTGCGCGCCAACTCCGCGATCCAGTACAGCGATCACGTGGGCGGCGACGGGCAGGGGCTTTACGACCAGGCCTCGGAGCTTGGCCTGGAAGGCGTCGTCTCCAAGCGCGCAACCGCGGCCTACCAGAGCGGCCGCACGAAGAGCTGGACCAAGACCAAGGCGCTGCAAACCGGCGATTTCGTCATCGCCGGCTACACGGTTTCGGATGCAGCCGAGGGGCTGGCGGCGCTTGGCCTTGCCGAATTCGAGGACGGCGAGCTTCACTATCGCGGCAAGGTCGGCACCGGCTTCGACGCTGAGACCGCGGCCGATCTTCTGGCCCGGCTGGAGCCGCTCACATCAGGCGCCATGGCGCCCGAAGGCGCGCCGCGCGAAATCATGCGCGAGATGCATTGGGTGAAGCCGCTGTTTTCAGCCCATATCCATTACGCCAACCGCACGGCGGACAATGCTCTGCGCCATGCGGTGTTTCGCGGCCTCAGGGATGTCGGCCTCTCGACGCCGGTTTCGGCCAAGCGCAAGCGGCTGATCGCGGAGGCTGACCTCGCCACGATCTGGGTAACCAACCCGACCAGGCGCCTGTTCGGCAAGACCGGGCCCACCAAGCTCGACATCGCCGTCTACTACGCGCTGGTCGGGGATTTCATGCTGCCGCATATTCTAGGGCGTCCAGTGTCGCTGGTGCGCTGCCCGACCGGCCTGCCGAAGGACTGCTTCTTCCAGCGCCATGCCTTCACCGGCATGCCGCCTTCGGTTGCCACCTTCGAGGCGACCAATTCCGAGGGTGAGACCAAATCCTACCTCTCGGTCGAGGGCGCGAAGGGCTATCTGGCGCTGGCGCAGTTCGGCGTGGTCGAGTTCCACACCTGGGGCACGCATCGCACCAGCCTCGACAGGCCCGACCAGATTGTCTTCGATCTCGATCCGGGCGAAGGGATCTCCTGGCGCGAAGTGGTGGAGGCCGCCGTGCACATCAAGGGCGAACTGGAGGAACTGGGGCTGGTGCCCTTTGCCAAAACCTCGGGCGGCAAGGGCATCCATATCACCGTGCCGGTGACGGCCAGGCAGAACTGGAAGACGCTGCACCAGGCGACCAGCGCTATTTCCACGCATCTGGCGGCAAGCGCGCCGGACACCTTCACCACCACAATGGGCAAGGACAACCGCAAGAAGCGCATTTTCATCGACTATCACCGCAACGCGCGCGGCCACACCTCCGCCGCACCCTATTCGCTGCGCGCCCGCACCAACCTGCCGGCCTCCACACCGGTGAGCTGGGCGGATCTGGAGACAATCGACGCGCCGCAGGACCTGAACTATGCGTCGCTGCCGGGACTCTTGGAAACGTCGGGCGATCCGTGGGCTGAGATCGACGAGTTTGCTCGGGATTTGCCTACGTTCAAATAGATTGGTTTCCTCCCCGCTTCGCGGGGGCGAGGAAACCCAAGTCCATCGACGCTTTTGACAATTTGAATTATTCTCTACTCGCGGCCCTTCCGGCGTCCTAAAACATTTCGTCAGGATTTGCCGGTAAGGTGCGGGGTCGGTGTAGGATTTACGCAGCCTTGTTCGTCCTTCGGACGAAAGCGCTGCGATAGTTGCAGTGCATGGCCGCGTAGGAGTTCATCATGGCGCCCAGGGCAAGTTGGAAAGGTTACCTCAAGCTCAGTCTGGTGAGCTGTCCGGTGCGGCTATACCCCGCCACCAGCGCCAGCGAGCGCATCTCGTTCAACCAGTTGCACAAGAAGACCCACAACCGCATCAACATGAAGCCGGTCGATCCGGAACTCGGACTGGTCGAGCGTTCGGACCTGGTCAAGGGCTACGAGTACGAGGACAAGCAGTACATCATCATCGAAGATAGCGACCTCGACGCGGTGCGCATCGAATCCAACCACACGATGAACATCGAGGCCTTCGTCGACGAGGACGAGGTCGACGTCATCTACCAGGACGCGCCCTATTACATGGCGCCGGACGGCGCGATGGCGGAGGAGACTTTCGCCGTGCTGCGCGAAGCCATGCGCAAATCCGGCAAGCTGGCGATCGCCCGGCTGGTCCTGTCCAGCCGCGAGCGCGTGGTGACGATCGGCGCGCGCGAAAACGGCATGTTCGTGTGTACGTTGAGGAACCCGAACGAAGTGCGCGGCACGGCTGAATATTTCGGCAACATCCCTGCGGGCAACCCGGATCCTGAAATGCTGCAACTGGCCGAAGCGCTGATCAAGCAGAAGGAAACCACCTTCGATCCGAAGAACTACGAGGACCGCTACGAGATCGCGCTGATGGCCATGATCCGCGAGAAGCTGAAGGGCCACAAGCCTATCATCGCGGCGGCACCCGAGCGCGGCAACGTCATCAATTTGATGGATGCGCTGAAGGCGAGCCTGTCGCAGTCGCAGTCGAAGCCGCCGGCCAAGTCGAAGAGCAAGGCCGACGAGAAGCCCGCCGCCAAGGCCAAGGCGGCCGCGGGCGGCGCTGCTGAGAATCCGCTGAAAGCCAACCTGCTGAAGGCGGTCGGCAAGAGCAAGAAGTGACGGCACCAGCCGGCGCCATATTCGGCACGATCGGCGCGCTGGCGGCGTTTCCGCTCAGGCTGGCGGCGCGCGAGGTCGCGCGCCAGCATGGCGAACTCAGGCGCGGTGTCATCCGGCGCACCACGCATGTCGTGTTCGGTCGCGGTCTGCTGGTCAAGGCCGGTCTGGTCAAAGCCGGGCTCACGAAGACCGGCGATGCCGACATCGAACGCCGCGTCGCCGCCGAGCGCGGCGCCGGGCGCACATTGCTCAGCGAGAACGGTTTTCTGCGCCTGCTCGGACTGATGAAGGCGCCTGAGGCCTCCTCGCTGTCGCGGCAATCGCTGATCGATCAGTCGCGGCTATCCGGCGCCGACCTCGATCTCCTGTCGCTGTTCGATGCCTTCGAATATGACTCGGAACCCTATTCCTTCCGCGACCTGATCCTGGCGCGCAAATATGCCGGGCTGGTCGCCGGTGGCGCGACATGGGGCGCCATCGCGCGCTCGGTGCATCGTTCCGGCCCGGTGGCTTCGCTCACCGCCAAGTCGCTCGCGGTCGGCTCGGCATCCGGGCGGCCCGATGCGATCTATCTGGACGGCGGCGAGAGCGAGCTCGACGGGCAATTGCTGTTCGATCTCGGCGCCTCCGACGACGATCCGCTGGAAGAGCTGTTCGCCGAGGCCGAAGCGGCGGAGGAGGGCGGCGACCATGATGGTGCCGCCGCGCTCTACCGGCGCTGCCTTGCAATCGATCCAGGCGACGCGATCGCCGCCTTCAACCGCGCCAACTGCCTGCGCGCCGGCGGCCACCCGGCGGAAGCGGCCCATGACTATGCCCGCGCGATCAAGCTCGATCCGGCTTTCGTCGAGGCCTGGTTCAATCTCGCCGGGCTGATGAGCGAGGAGGGCAAGACGGCGTCGGCGCGAAGGCACTTGTGGAAGGCGATCGCGCTCGACGGCAATTACGCCGATCCGGTTTTCAATCTCGCCCGGCTCGAATTCGACGCCGGCAATTTGCTGGAAGCGCGGCGGCTGTGGGCACGGTATCTGGAGCTCGACGCGGAGTCGGAGTGGGCTGGAGTTGCGGCCAAGGGCGTGCAGTTCGTGGACATGCAGCTGGCGAAATCGGCGGGGTAAAGCTCTTTCCTTCTCCCGTTTTGGGAGAAGGTGGATCGGCGCGCAGCGCCGAGACGGTTGAGGGGTGCGTGTCGGAATGAGGCGTTTGCGTTTCCTGGAACACCCGTGATCCGGCCGAGCTTCGCGAGACCACCCCCGGGGCGAGCCAACGGTCTCGCCCGCCCTTCGGGTCCCACAAGGGGAGAAGGGGTCACCAACGCCGAGCCACGGGAGCCCTATTCCATGACCACCTTCCTCTTCGACGGCGACGACACAGCTCCCGTCACCATCCTGCTCGCGCATGGCGCCGGCGCGTCGATGGATTTCCCTTCGATGACCGCCACCGCCAAGGCGCTGGCGGCAGTAGGCTTTCAGGTCGCGCGGTTCGAGTTCCACTATATGGCGTCCCGCCGCTATGGCCACCGCAAGCCGCCGCCGCGCGCCGAGACAGTGAACCCGGAATACATCAAGGCGATCGCCGACCTCAGGGCGAGGGGCGTGACCGGGACGTTGATCATCGGCGGCAAATCGATGGGCGGTCGCGTCGCCTCGATGGTGGCGGACGAGATGTTTGCCAGGGGCGAAATCTCGGGCCTGCTTTGCCTCGGCTATCCCTTCCACCCGCCCGGCAAGCCCGAGCAGTTGCGGACCAAGCATCTGGCCGGGTTGACGATACCGACGCTGATCTTCCAGGGCACGCGCGACGAGTTCGGCACGCCCGACGAGGTTGCCGGCTATGGGCTCTCCGACAGCATCGAGATCGTATGGTTGGAGGATGGCGATCACGATCTGAAGCCGCGCAAGAGCATCTCGGGGTTTTCGACCGCCGATCATCTGAAGACGCTGGCCGAAACGGTGAAGGCTTGGACGGGCAAGCTCGTCTCTTGACCCGCCGATGAAAATCGCCTCCTTCAATATCAATAACGTCAACAGCCGGCTGAAGAATCTGCTGACCTGGCTGGCGGCGGCAAGACCCGATGTCGTCTGCCTGCAGGAGTTGAAGGCGCGCGATATGCAGTTTCCGCGCACTGCCCTGGCCGATGCCGGCTACGGCGCGGTGTGGAAGGGGGAGCCGACCTGGAACGGCGTCGCCATACTGGCGCGGGGCGCCGAGCCGGTGCTGACGCGCGATGTGCTGCCCGGCGACGATGCCGACAGGCAGAGCCGCTACATCGAGGCGGCGGTGAACGGAATCGTCATCGGCTGCCTGTACGCGCCGAACGGCAACCCGCAGCCGGGGCCGAAATTTCAGTACAAGCTCGCCTGGCATGACAGGTTCGCCGCGCATGCGGCACAACTGCTCGACACCGGCCTGCCGGTGGTGCTGGCGGGCGACTACAACATCGTGCCCGAGCCGCGCGATATCTATGCCACACGCTCCTATGACGATAACGCGCTGGTACAGCCGGAAAGCCGGGCAGCCTTTGCGGCGCTCATCGAGCAAGGCTGGACGGACGCACTGCGCAAGGTGTACCCCAAAGAGACGCTCTACACCTTCTGGGATTACCGGCGGAACCGCTGGCCGCGCGATGCGGGCTTGCGGCTCGACCATATCCTCCTGTCGAAGAAGCTCGCCCGCAAGCTCAAGGCTGCCGGCATCGACCGCGACGTGCGCGGTGAGGACGGCGCCAGCGACCACGCGCCGGTGTGGGTGGAGTTGCGGTGAGGGGCGGCGTTTGGCGAAGCAGAATGCCCGCTCTCTTTTTCTCCGCCCTTCGGCGACAGCGACCATACAGTATACGGCGCAGAGTAAAATACGGCTCCCTAGCAGTAGACAGTCATTCTGATGGAATTGCCGTGCTTTTGCGTCCGCAAAAGCTCCACTTTCGATTGGGCGAAACTCGTTGAAGAATCCGGAGCTTACCGCTAGCCTCGATCCGGGTGGTCGGAAGAGTGTACGTGGGGTGGAATGTTCGGGTCACTGGAAAAGCTCAAGCAACGGCTGTTGCGGCCGCCGCATGCCTATAGGCCGACGACAGAGTCATTCCCCGACATTGACGTCCAGCGCATTGCAACGGATATGCGGCTTGCGGAGAAAGGCGAGAAGCGGGGCAGGGAGAATCTGCCTCAAAGCGATGACCTACCTTACGATGCCGTTGAAAACGATATCATCGAATTGGTCGGAGCCGCCCAGAAACAATCCCACGATCATCTGGAGAACCAACTTGCGGGGTTCAGGCAGCGTCTCATCGACCTCGACTTTGAATCGCGCTTTGCCAATATAAAAGCGGCATCCACGGCTGGTCTCTCCGACTTGAAAGCCGAATTGCAGATGGGAATCGATGATCTGCATGGGCTGCGTCGCGATCTGAAGGAGGCAGAGTCCTGGCATCGTGATTTCAAGGATCAGAACGGGCTTCGCCGGCCCTGCAAGAAGACCACCGCCATCGGTACGACGTTGAAATGGCTCTTTGTGGTGGCGCTGGTGATGGCAGAGCTCGTCATCAATGGCGAACTGCTTGCAAAGCGAAACGAGCTCGGGCTGGTCGGCGGCATCGTCGAGGCGCTGATCTTCGCGATTCTCAATGTCGGCGTCGCGCTGATGTTCGCCCTCTATGGCGTGCGCGAGATCGCGCATCGCTCGATTTTCCGTAAGTTTGTCGGCATTCTCGCCATCGCGGCCTATATCGGCGCAGCGATTGCCATCAATCTTGGTCTGGCGCATTACCGCGAGGTTGCCGGAACGATCGCGACCAATGGCGACGAGGTGATGCGACGCTTGCTAAGCGCGCCATTCGCGCTGAACGAATTTCGCTCCTGGATACTCTTCTTCCTCGGTGTGATGTTTTCACTCTTTGCCCTGATCGATGGGCTCAGCATGCGTGACACTTATCCAGGCTACGCCACGGTTGATCACCGGCTTGACGAGGCGCGGGCAAATTATCGAAACAAGCGGCAAGGCCTGATCGGCGAGCTTTCCGATGTTCGCAGTGGTTATGAGGACGAACTCGCCGATGCGCGCGCCGACCTCAGCAAGCAGCGGACAGAACACGATGCGATCGTGGCCCATCGCTCTCGGTTGGTTGGGCTGTTCGACGCCCACCAAGCTCAGCTTGAACGTGCGGCAAACAGCCTGTTCCGAATCTACAGGGACGCCAATATCGCTGTACGCACGACACCCGCGCCGGAGCGCTTTTCGCGGCCATACCAACTCGGCCGCATCGGCGTCCAGTATTTCCGCGACGGGGAATGGAACAGCGACGAATTGCAAGCTTCCATCAAGGATGCGCAAGGCGACCTCGACAAGATGCTGGTCGCCTTGGGTGAACAGTTCGAGGCTGCGTTGAAGCAGTATCGCGAACTGGATGTGCTGGTGCCTGAAGCCCAATGAGCGGTCGACGGTCCCGGCGCTCGCCTTCCAACCTTGTCAACTGGGGCTGGATTATTCTATTCGCGCTCGGCCTCATTGCCGCCGCGATAGGCTTTACCTACGTCTATGTCTCGGCGCGCTCGCAACTCGTCGAACTTGACGATCGGCTTTGCCCGGTCGTCGGAGCTGCGTCGCAAACCATCATCCTGATCGATACCACGGATGCAATCGCTGACGTCACCAAACTGAACATCCAGACCCTGCTGCGCGATACCGCCTCCGGCATCCAGCGCGGTGGCTTGCTCGAGATCAGGGCCCTTACATCAGCGGTACCCTATACGAAAGAACTCTTCTCGCTGTGCAACCCCGGCAATGGCGGCGACCTCAGTGCTTTCACCGGCAATGCGGCGCTGGCGCGAGAGCGTTGGCAAGCGGGATTCGGCCAGCCGCTGCTGGTTGCGCTTGAAAAAGCGGTCGAGGCAAACAAGGCCGACAGCTCGCCGATCATGGCCGGCATTCAGTCGATAGCCGTCAGCCATCTGGTCGCCCAGAAAACGCGTGCGGTCCCCTCGCGGCTGATTGTCGTTTCGGACATGTTCGAGAATACCGAATTCTTCTCTCACTACCGCGGCGCCACAGACTTCGATGCCTTCAAAAAGTCGCCCGCGGCAAACCGCTTCGCTACGGATCTCGCTGGCAGCGATGTGTCGATCTGGCTCATACGCCGGGCGAAGTCGCCCGTCGACAGCGTCGCGTTGATGGCATTCTGGCAGCAGTGGATTGATTACAATCACGGCGTTTTCAGCTCTGCCAAGTCGTTGCAAGGAGTTGAAGGGTGAGGCGGCCGCGCGTGGCCAGCCGGCAGTTGGACGCTGCGGCGCCACTGGTCTTTATCGTTTTTACCGGCCTGGGCGCCGCCTACATAGTCGTGGCCAAATCGCTTTCCGTGTCGGCATTCGTCGTTACCTTCGTGCCGATCGCGCTGATGATGGGCTACGCGGCGATGATCATGATCGCGCGCGGGCTCCGGCTGCGCGACGACCAAACCGGGGACAACTTCTACTATATGGGCTTCATCTTCACGCTCACCAGCCTCGCCGTTTCGCTTTACCAGTATGGAGGCGGTGGCGCAGTCGACGAGATCGTGCGCAATTTCGGCATCGCGGTTGCCTCCACCATCGCCGGCATTGCATTTCGCATCGTCTTCAATCAGCTCCGACGCGACCCCATGGAAGTGGAACGCGTGTCACGTCTCGAGCTCGCAGAAGCATCCCGCAAGGTGCGCCGGGAACTCGATGGCATCCTGAGCGAGATGAACCATTTCCAACGCTCCAACCAGCAGATGCTGCAAGAGGGCTATCACGAGATACGAACGCAAGTGGAAACCTCGGCGAAATCCCTGGTCCAGTCTCTGGACCTGCTCGCCAAGGAAGCTTCCGAGCACATCAGGGCATCCTCGCTGGCGATGCAGAGCGGAATAGACACCAAGGAGCTGCGGGGCGGCATCGACCAGACAGCCAAGGCAGTTCACGATATCAACGCCATCCTGACCAGCGCCAGCACGCAGATTGCGACCGCGACACAGATGATGGCCGACAAGCTCGCTGGCATGTCGACACCCGACAAGGTCATCGAGGTTCGGCTGGAGCCGGTCGTGGCCGGTTTGCAGCGGGCGATCGAAACCGCCATGAGCGATTTCTCTTCCCGTCTTGGCGATGTGGCGGAGCTTCGGCGCGGGCTGGAACAGTCCACGGCGGAAGCGCTTCGGGCCAGCGATGTGCTCGACAAACTTGCGGCGACATTTGAGGGTTATGATCGAGCGCCGACGCGGCAGGGTCTATTCAGACGGCTCTGGCGTGGCGGCTAAAGCGCGTTGCATGGTCAGTGTGGGACGATGTCGATGAAGATGCCTTCCTCGCTTATCGCCGAAGGGGAACGCGGCCATCGCCGAGGCGTGGTGCTTGGGCTCACAATGGCCGAGCTTCTCCTCCTTCTGCTTTTCTGCCTCCTTCTGGTCTCGGCCAGCATCGCACAGCGAAAAGATGAGAGGATCGCCGAGCTGCAGGCCTCCGCGAACCTGGACATCACGGTGGGCCAGCTTGCCGACATGCGTGCCGAACTGGCGCGCCTGCAGGCGCTGTTTCCAAAAGCGGCGCTTCCTTTGCCGCCAGCCAACTGGACCGAGCTCGTTGCGGCCAAAGCGGTGATCGACGGGCTTACGGAAAAGGGCATCGATGCCGCGCCGACGTCAGATCCGACGCTGCGGAAATTGCTGCTCGAAATCAGCGAAGCCAAAGCCGCCGACCCCCGTCTGCTGGACCGACTTGAAAAGACGCTCTCGGCCTCCAACGACAGGAGCGCGGACGCTGAATCGTCGATGCAGTGGCCGCCGATGATAACGTTGAGCGACGACGGCTATACATTTGAACGTGGCAGCGCTGCTCTCACCGACGCGTTCCGGGCTCGTTTGCAGACCAAGGTCACGGACGACGTTCTGTCTTTGCTGACACGCTACAAAGTCGATGTCGTCGAGATCGTCGGTCACACGGATGAGCAGAAAATCAATCCGGCCAAGCCGTCCAACCTCGATGCGGTTGCGATCTCGGCGATGAACGGAGCCAGCGCTATCAGCGATTTGACCCCGGCCGACAATGCGGGGCTGGGGCTCTCGCGCGCTATCGCGGTAGCGAACGCGCTGATCCAGACGGGACGGCTGGGCAGTGTGAAGATCATTCCGTTGTCAGCGGCACAGCTCGTAATGCCGGGAGACATTATCGCCGACGGCAGCCACGTTGGCGATGTTCGGGAACGCCGGCGTATCGAGATTCGGGTACGACGGTCCTCGGACGGCGGCACCAATTAACGCGGTGATCGCGCGATTCAGCCTGCTTGGCGGTATCCTTGTTTTGACCGCAGCGCTTTTTCGCAATCGCGTGGCCTGGATCGCAAAGCCTTCGTCGCTTCGCTCCCGCTGCACCGAGGGATCGACGAACGGCGCCCAACTACCCCAGCCACCACCATAGCGCCGCGATCACCGCGATAACGGCCGCCACGCTTAGCGCCAGCATGATGTAGGAGCCCTTGATGATGTCGGCGATGATCTTCTTGATGGCCTCGCGGTCGTTGAGATTGGGGAAGGGCTCGTTCGGTTGCGCCACGTCGAGGAAGTGGCAGAGCGGGGCCCAGCCTTCGCTGACCTTGAACACCAGCAGCTTTTCCGGCGGCACCGCCGCCTTCACTTCCTCGACATATGCGTTGTAGCGCTCCACGGCCTTGGCGCGGTTGCCCATGACGCCGGCTAGCGTGCGGCCCCAGATCAGCCTGCGTGACATGTCGCCGAATTTCCGGCCGAACGGCGTCAGCCATTCCAGGATCTTGAACTGCCAGACATTCTCGGTGAAGTAGATCGTGTCGATGGTGCTCTCGTACCAGGCTTCCGCGCCGCGCGGGTGCAAGGTGAGCAGCACCTTGGCGTCGGGATAGGCGGCCATCAGTTCGCGCCACACGCAGCAGCCTGGATTGTCGACCGTCGCCTTGTAATTGCCGAATACCCGGCTCCAGTCCTGCTGCGTGCCGGGCGGGCTGTTGGCCACCTTGCGCCAGAAATCGAGATGGCCCTTGTTGGCCTTGTTCAGGATCACTTCCTGCATGTGGTAGCAGGGCAGGCCGAGCCTGTTCAGCGCGACGAAGGTCGACCATGTACCGGTGCGCCCGAAGCCGGCCCCGATCAGCGTGAGCGTCATTTGTTCCCCCGACCAAACCAAGGCCGCGTGCTCGCGCCAAAAAAGGACGCCGCGGCAACCCTAGGCATGCCCTGCGCGACAAGGACGCCGCGCCGCAGGATCGATTTGCTCCCTTGCATCGATCTTCTGGCAACACGTTGCGCCCCGGACGGCATTTGCGCAACAGATTTCTATGGGGCCTGTGTGAGAGGACCGCTGTTGACGTCGGACGATGATAGAAGAAGACGCATTGCCGTCTTGAACGGCGCGGAGCGGATCGGCGTGATGTCCACGCCTCCAGGTGAGACGTTGCCGTCATCGACGCTTTCGCAAAATCAAACGGAGGGCGGGCAGCGCCGCTGCCCGCCCTCGCAGCTCACTCAGCCGCGAGCTTGTCCTGCGTGTTCGTGTCGAAATCGCTGGCGTCGTGACGTTCGTGCAGCTGCATCGCGGGTTCGCCGAAGGCGCGGTTTACCATGCGTCCGCGCTTGACCGCGGGGCGCTCGTCGATCGCCTTCGCCCAGCGCTGCACGTTCTTGTAATCCTGCACCGAAAGGAACTCGCCGGAATCATTGTACATGCGGCCGAGCGCCAGTCCGCCATACCAGGGCCAGACCGCCATGTCGGCGATCGAGTAGCCGGCGCCGGAAAGATATTCGGTTTCGGCCAGGCGGCGGTCGAGCACGTCGAGCTGGCGCTTGGTTTCCATGGCAAAGCGGTCGATGGCGTATTCGATCTTGGTCGGCGCGTACGCATAGAAATGACCGAAGCCGCCGCCGAGATAAGGGGCAGAGCCCATCTGCCAGAACAGCCAGGACAGGGTCTCGGCGCGCGCCGGCTGGTCGGTCGGCAGGAACTCGCCGAACTTTTCGGCGAGATAGGTGAGGATCGAACCGGACTCGAAGACGCGGATGAGCGTGGCGCCGCTGCGGTCCATCAGTGCGGGGATCTTGGAGTTCGGATTGACCTCGACGAAGCCGCTGCCGAACTGGTCGCCATCGTTGATCCTGATCAGCCAGGCGTCGTATTCGGCGCCCTTGTGGCCAAGCGCCAGCAGTTCCTCCAGCATGATCGTCACCTTGACGCCGTTCGGCGTCGCCAGCGAATAGAGCTGCAACGGGTGCTTGCCCACCGGCAGCACCTTGTCATGCGTCGGGCCGGCGATCGGGCGGTTGATGCTGGCGAAGGCGCCGCCGCTCGGCTTATTCCAGGTCCATACTTTCGGCGGAGTGTATTCGGTCATCGCAGGGCCTCGTATTGTGGGGAGAGACAGGTTGGAAGCGGGACTGGCAGTTGCACCTACAGCTAGGGCTGCAAACGGGAAAGTTCAACTTGCGTTGAACTATTGTCAATGACCATCCCTCTCATCTTCCCTTCGGGCTTCGAAAGGATGGAGGGGATGCCCCCCCTTGCGCCTTGGTTCGCGTGCCATACCTATAGGAACGTGACCCCCAAGCCCGTCCAGGACAAGAGCATGCCCATCAATCCCAACAGACGCTCCGTCGTGGCGGTGCGCGCCACCATTCCAGACGATGCCTTTACTGCCGGGGCATTAGGCACGCTGCGCGAAGGCAGCGGCGTCGTTATCCGCGACAATGGGTTGGTGCTGACCATCGGCTATCTCATTACCGAGGCGGAAGAGGTGTGGCTTACGACCCATGACGGCCGCGTCGTGCCGGCGCATGCGCTGGCCTACGACCAGGAATCGGGCTTTGGCCTGGTTCAGGCGCTGGCGCCGCTTGGCCTGCCGGCGGTGGCGCTGGGCGACGCCGGCAGAGCCAAAATCGGGGACAACGTGGTGCTCGCCGACGGCATCGGCCAGTCGGTTCAGGCCAGGATCGTCACCAAGCAGGAATTCGCCGGCTATTGGGAATACCTGCTCGAGGAAGCGATCTTCATTGCGCCGGCGCATCCTTCCTGGGGCGGCGCGGCGCTGTTCGATGCAAAGGGCGCGCTGCTCGGCGTCGGGTCGCTGCGCCTGCAGATGAGCCGCAACGGCGAGGTCGCCGATATCAACATGGTGGTGCCGATCGACCTGTTGCCGCCCATCCTCGACGATCTCCTGACGCGCGGCCAGGTGGCGCGGCCGCCACGGCCATGGCTCGGCGCCCTTTCGGCCGAAAGCGACGGCCGGGTGGTGGTGATGAGCGTGACCGAAGGCGGTCCGGCCGCCAAGGCGGGCCTGCGCGAGGGCGACGTCATCTCCGACATACGAGACGGCGCGGTCGACGGGCTGGCCGATTTCTATCGCAAACTATGGGAGAGCGGTTCGGCCGGGGCCGAGATCCCGATGCGGGTCCTGCGCGACGGCCGTGAAACCTGGCTGCGCGTCAAATCCGCCGATCGCGACAGTTTCCTGAAGAAGCCGCAGTTGCAGTGAGCGCGTTACCTTCTCGGCAGCAGAGAAGGAAAGCCTTCAGCCCAGTCCGAAAAGAAAAGCCGCCGTCGCTTGCGCGAGGGCGGCTTTTCCCTGGGACGACGTCAGGAAAAAACGATCAAGGGATTCAAGATACCGTTCTATCTCCTTGTTCGAGCTTGAGAAGATCAAGCCGCGGCCTTGTGCTTCCTGACGGCGTGCTTGTGGCTGTGCTTGCGTACAGGCTTCTTCACATGCCTGCTGGCGTGCTTGCGATGCTTGACATGCTTGTGCGCGGCCGCCTTGACCGGCTTCTTCACGGCAGCGGCAGCGAGCGGAGCCGCGGTCGAGGCTGCCGCGGTGGTGGCGGCCGCGTTGGCGGTGCTGGCGCCGAGAACCGGCATTGCGAGACCGAGTGCAATGGCCAGGCCGAGCGCGGAGAGGAGAGGCTTGTTCATGAAAGGCTTCCTTGTTTCAGAGATAGATGGTGGACGTCACTGGTTCAGATCGACCGGTGTCACGCCCAGAAGTTTCAAGGCGTTGGCGAAGGTACGGATGCCCTGCGCCTCCTTGCGTTCGGCACAAAAACGGCTGGCCTTGTTCTGGAGCGCGGTTGCCTCGGCCAGATGGATCGCACTGGCACCGAGGTCGTTTTTCGTCTCGATGGCTCCGTCGAGTTGAAGACCGAGCCGGCTGCAGGACTCGCTGCGGGTAACCGCCGCTTCCGCACCCGACGGTGCGACCGCATTGATGGCAAACGAAATGCCAAGCAGGGCACCCATCCATCCGGTCGAACGTGGTTTCATTTTCGGGACCATCCCTTTGCGTTGCGCCGCGA
This sequence comes from Mesorhizobium sp. B2-3-6, assembly GCF_006442305.1. Classification (NCBI taxonomy): domain Bacteria; kingdom Pseudomonadati; phylum Pseudomonadota; class Alphaproteobacteria; order Hyphomicrobiales; family Phyllobacteriaceae; genus Mesorhizobium; species Mesorhizobium sp. B2-3-6. Next base: position 354,972 of record NZ_VFVW01000001.1, read on the forward strand.
CCGGTTCCGGCCGCCGCGGGGGTGGTTATCGCAGCACCGCTTTTCTCCAGTTTTTCCCCTAGGTTGAATCTTGTTTCTGAAGTGTGTCTGGAGGGCGCTTCTCCCTCCTCCGCTGTGGGAAGACGTAAGAGCGCTGCGCCCGCTGCGGCGCTTCTGCCTCTTTCCCCGCCGCTGTCATTCGCGTATGGGCCGGGGCAACTCCCGCACCCTCACATCAGCCTCCCGGACCACTCATGATCAGACTTGAAAACATCGGCAAGCAGAACGGCCGTCAGCTTGTCTTCATCGAGGCGTCGGCCGCCTTGCAGAAAGGCGAAAAGGTCGGGCTCGTCGGCCCCAACGGCGCCGGCAAGACAACACTGTTTCGCATGATCACCGGGCAGGAACAGCCCGACGAGGGCCAGGTGCAGGTCGATCGCGGCGTCACGATCGGCTATTTCAGCCAGGATGTCGGCGATATGGACGGCCGTAGCGCGGTGGCCGAAGTGATGAACGGCGCCGGGCCGGTGAGCGAAGTGGCGGCCGAGATGGCGGCGCTGGAGGCGGCTATGGCTGATCCCGACCAGGCGGACCGGATGGACGAGATCATCGAACGCTATGGCGAGGCGCAGCACCGCTTCGAGGAACTCGACGGCTATGCGCTCGACGGCCGGGCGCGGGAAGTGCTCGACGGTCTCGGTTTCTCGCAGGAGATGATGGACGGCGACGTCGGAAAACTCTCCGGCGGCTGGAAGATGCGCGTGGCGCTGGCACGCATTCTGCTGATGCGGCCCGACGCCATGCTGCTCGACGAGCCGAGCAACCATCTCGACCTGGAAAGCCTGATCTGGCTCGAGCAGTTCCTGAAGAATTATGACGGCGCGCTCCTGATGACCTCGCATGACCGCGAGTTCATGAACCGCATCGTCAACAAGGTGGTGGAGATCGATGGCGGTTCGCTCACCGCCTATTCCGGCAATTACGAATTCTACCAGCAGCAGCGCGCGATCGCGGACAAGCAGCAGCAGGCGCAGTTCGAGCGCCAGCAGGCGATGCTGGCCAAGGAGATCGCCTTTATCGAACGGTTCAAGGCGCGCGCGTCGCATGCGGCCCAGGTGCAGAGCCGGGTGAAGAAGCTCGACAAGATCGATCGCGTCGAGCCGCCGAAGCGCCGCCAAACGGTGAATTTCGAGTTCCAGCCGGCGCCGCGCTGCGGCGAGGACGTCGTGACATTGAAGAACGTCCACAAGGCCTATGGCAGCCGTTCGATCTACGAAGGGCTCGACTTCCAGGTCCGCCGCCGCGAGCGCTGGTGCATCATGGGCGTCAATGGCGCGGGCAAGTCGACGCTGTTGAAATTGGTGGCCGGCGCGTCCAATCCCGACCAGGGCTCGGTGGCGCGTGGTCCGAGCGTCAAGATGGGCTATTTCGCCCAGCATGCCATGGAGCTGCTCGACGGCGAGCGCACCGTGTTCCAGACGCTGGAGGACAATTTTCCGCAGGCCGGCCAGGCGCCGCTTCGGGCGCTTGCCGGCTGCTTCGGTTTTTCCGGCGACGAGATCGAGAAGAAGTGCCGGGTGCTTTCGGGCGGCGAAAAGGCGCGGCTGGTGATGGCGCTGATGCTGTTCGACCCGCCCAACCTCCTGGTGCTGGACGAGCCGACCAACCATCTCGACATCGTCACCAAGCAGATGCTGATCGAGGCGCTGTCGCAGTATGAGGGCACCATGTTGTTCGTCTCGCACGACCGCCATTTCCTCGCGGCGCTGTCCAATCGCGTGCTGGAACTGACGCCGGATGGCATCCACACCTATGGCGGCGGCTACACCGAATATGTCGAGCGCACCGGGCAGGAGGCACCGGGGCTGAGGGGATAAGCACAGAGGCTACTCTCCGGAAGCGGCCGTGGAACGCTACGCCGTCATTTCCGAAAAGAGCCAATCGCGAAAAGCCTTCACCTTGCGCCGGCGGACCGCGTCCGGAGGGTAGACCAGGTAGAAGCTGGAAACCGATTTCAGCGCGTGGCCGAAAGGGCGGACAAGCCTTCCGGTGGCGAGGTCGGCCGCCACGAGCATGGTCCGGCCAAGTACCACGCCTTCACCTTGCACGGCCGATTCGACGGCGAAAGTGGCGGAATCGAAGGTAATCCCGCTCCGCGGATCCACGCCTTCCACTCCCGCGCTGGACAGCCAGGCCGCCCAGCCGATCGGGAAACCATCATGGATCAGCGTGTGGTGCCTGAGATCGTCGGGCTTCTCCAGCGGCCAGGCGCCCTGCATGAGCCTCGGGCTACACACTGGAAACACCTCCTCGCCAGTGAGGAATTCCGATGTGAGACCCGGATAGTTTCCGGCGCCATAGCGGATGGCGACGTCGATGCCGTCGCCAAGGAAATTGGTCAACCTGCCCGTCGTCGAAATCCTGACGTCGATGTCGCCATGCGCGCGATGAAAGCGATAGAGCCGCGGCACCAGCCATTTTCCCGCGAAGCCGTCGGAGGTGGAGACGTTCAATGTCGAGCCCGAATGGGCGGCCGTCGCCGATTGGGTGGCGGCCGCGAGCTGGTCGAGCATCTCGTGGACCGCCCTCGCATAGGGCTCGCCCACGGCGGTGAGGCGCACCGAGCGCGTCGCGCGCTCGAACAGAAGCACGCCGAGCTGTTCCTCAAGGTGCTTGATCGCCCGGCTGACGGCGCCGTGCGTGACGTTGAGCTCGTCGGCTGCCCTGGAGAAATTCAAATGCCGCGCGGCGGCCTCGAAGGCCGGCAGCGCGTTGAGTGGGGGAAGTCTGCGGATCATGCCCAATCTGTGAGATTTGATCACAAATCCTTGCCAAACTTTGGATTGCCTGTCCAGCACATGCTGGACAGAATGCTCGCAGGATTTGTGATCAAACCTCACGAGAGCAGCATGGCTACCGTTCACCCCTTCCTCTGGTTCAATCTCAACACTGAAGAGGCGCGCGACTTCTATCTGTCTGTATTCAAGAATGGCCGGGCGCTTGAGGCGATCGAATTCACCGATTTCGTCGGCGGCACGAACAAAACGGTGCCGCACGCGATTTTCGACTTCGAGCTCGAGGGCCAGCGCTTCACCGCGCTCAATGCCGGCTCAATGCCGCCGTTCAACGAGCGGATCTCGCTCTACATCGAGACCAAGGACCAGGCCGAGACAGATTATTACTGGAACGCGCTGACGGGCGGCGGCGCAGAAAAGCCTTGCGGTTGGCTGAGGGACAAATTCGGCGTCTACTGGCAGGTGATCCCCGAAGCGGCCCTGCGCCTGATGAACGACCCGGACCGCGACAAGGCGGGCCGGGCGCGGCAGGCGATGTACAAGATGAGCAAGATCATTGTCGCCGACATCGACGCGGCCCACGCCGGCAAGGCGTAATCCAGCAGTCCATCCTGAAGACGGAGGTTCCCATGGCATCGCTCAAGGGCAAGAGAATTATTGTCGTCGGAGGCAGTTCCGGCATAGGGCTCGGCGTAGCGGCAGCCGCGCTGGAGCGCGGCGCGGAGCTGGTGATCGTCGGCCGCTCGGGCGAAAAGCTCAAGGCCGCGGAACGGACGCTCGGCCCGGGCGGTCGCGTGCGAAGCCTTTCCGCTGATATGACAAAAGAGGCGGATATTGCCCGGATGTTCGACGAAACCGGTGCCTTCGACCACCTCGTCTCGACGGCTGGAACGCCGCCGCCCAACGACCCGATCGGCCAGACCGACATGGACTACGTGCGGCGCTTCGTCGACAACAAGCTGATCGGCGCCGTGATGCTCGCCAAACATGGCGTGCGCACGCTGAAAGCCGGAGGGTCGATGACCTTCACATCAGGCATCAACAAGGACCGCCCGCCGGTTCCCGGAGGCTCGGTTGTTTCCGCGATCGCCGGTTCATTCAGCTATTTCGCCCGGGCGCTGGCGCTGGAGCTGGCCCCGACGCGCGTCAATATCGTGTCGCCGGGATGGGTCGACACGCCGATGTGGGACGAACTCGTCGGTGAGGCCAAATCCGGTTTTTTCGCCGGCATGGCCGCCCGCCTGCCCGCGAGAAAGGTCGCTACGCCCGCCGACGTCGCCCCTGCCTATCTCTACCTCATGGAAAGCGAATTCACGACCGGCGAGACGATCCGCATCGATGGCGGACAGAACCTGATCTAGTTGGCATCGCAGGGTCGTCAAACGTCACGCTTCGATGCGACGCCACCTGGGTTTGAACGATACCGTCCGCAGTCCGGCGTCGCGCACGCGATTGACGAATGCGTCGTTGACGAACACCGGGGACGCGCGCATCGGCAGCTTGAAAATTTCGGCGGTGCCGATCTTGTCCGCATCGAATTCGTATCGCTCGATCGCGAGAATGGCGCCGTCATCAAAATAGACGATTCCAGACCGCTCCTCGTCCAGCGCATCGATCACGGTGGTCACGTTGAAAAGCCAGACCTCTTCCCCGCGCAACGGGATCAGCTGGCCATAGGGCAGCAGATATGCCTTCAGCGCGTCGACGGCAGGCTTGCGCAAAAGCGGCGCATGCTCGCCAAGCCAAGGGAAGTCCGAATAGAGGGGGTCGCCCTCCGACACGCGGCGCATGACCGGTGGGTCCCAGTTCTCGAGGGGTGTTCCGTCAAGGGAGAAGAAGACCTCGTAGTAGGCCTCGTCGACCGGAAGCACCCATTCCTGGCCCTCGACAACCGCGAATTCGTAAATGGTCGTCATGGGCGGCGTTCCCAAGTTCAGTCCTGCTTCCGCTTCTGCGATCCCATCAAACGCTGGCCTGCCTTCAGAAGCATCAAAGCATATCATCTATGGATATTTTGTCGTGGCCGGGGGGCTCGGCTCGCCCGCGAGTTCGTTCGGCAGCGGCAAACTCGAGCACTGCAAATGTATCCTGCGGGCGAACATCTTGCGCTCCCTTTGCTCGTGCTCCTTGATGGCTGCCGCGAGACCCAATCCGTAAGGGCCAAGGAAGACACCGGTCCCCCAACCGGGATGCTCTTTTTCACGCGCATCATAGTTCGAGGCCTCGACCCGGGCCTGTTGGCATTCCGGCGATATCCATTTCGGGTCTTGCGTCGAAAGCGAGGCCCCATAATCCACCGGAGAGCTCACACATCCAGTTGCCACCGTGGCTAGCACCACCAACACCACAAGTCTCATCCCGGGTCTTCTCCGCGGCATTTTCGAGAGCACAGACCCTCCTTGCTACACGGGGAAGGCCGGCGCAAGGCGGTTGACCCGGCAGGCCATCCGGCCGATAGGTCCGCTAAAAACCTCGAGAACCCCATGACCACACAGCTCCACGATGCGACGACGGCCGCAGCTGAGCCCGTTTCCGATGCCGACGCCTGGCAGGACGACATCCGCGCCGGCGTGCGCCATGTGCGCGACCTGGCCCTGCTGCCGCTGTCGCCGGGCGAACGCGCGGCGGCCCAGGAAGCAGCCTCCCGCCACAAGGTGCGCATCCCCAAATCCTATCTCGACCTGATCGACTGGGAAGACCCCGCCGATCCTATCCGGGCGCAAGTCATCCCGTCTCCCGACGAGCTGGTGACCGGCGAAGGCGAGCTCGACGACCCGATCGGCGACCACGCCTTCAGTCCGGTGCCCAGGCTGACGCATCGCCATGCCGACCGGGTGCTGCTGTTTCCCACCTATCAATGCGCGGTCTATTGCCGCTTCTGCTTCCGCAAGGAGTCCCTGACCTCGATCGGACGTGGCTATACGCGCGAAGCCCTGGAGCCGGCGCTCGCCTATATCGCTTCCCACCCCGAGATCCGCGAGGTGATCCTGACCGGCGGCGACCCGCTCTCGCTGCCCGACAAGGCGCTCAACGAAATCCGCGCCCGCATCGAGGCGATCGCGCATCTGCGGCTGATGCGCATCCACACCCGCGTGCCGGTCGCGCTGCCTTCACGCATCACGCCAGGGCTGATCGCTGCCTTGCAAGGCCGGCTGATGATCACGGTCGTCACCCATTTCAACCATCCGCGCGAGATCACCGATGCGACCGAGGCGGCCTGCCGCGGCTTGCGGCAGGCGGGATTCGTGCTGCTCAACCAGAGCGTCCTGCTCAAGGGCGTCAACGACACTGTCGAGGTGCAGGAGGAACTCTGCCGCGAGCTGATGTACCGCCTGGGGGTAAAGCCCTACTACCTCCACCATGGCGACCTCGCGCGCGGCATGGCGCACCGCCGCACCACGATCGCCGAAGGCCAGGCGCTGGTGGCCGCGCTGCGCGCGCGCCTGTCCGGCATCTGCAATCCCATCTACGTGCTCGACCTGCCCGACGGTGGCGGCAAGGTGCCGATCGGGCCGGGTTACGTGGAAGACCGCGACGGCGGCAACTGGCGCATTCGTGGGCAGGATGGAAAGGTGAGGGAATATACAGAAGTGGTGAGCCAGCTCTGAGTCCACATTCCCGGCGGCGTCCGTGCGATCAGGCGTTGTCGCGCCCCGGCATAAATGCATATTGTGAGCGGTTCGCGGTTGCGGAGCATGGGCGGTGGCAGCGGCAGGCAGCAGTCAAGGCGTTGTGTCCCAACGGCAATTCGTCGACACCGGGGTTCAGCACTGCGTGCTGGACACGGCAGGCCTGGCGCCTCGGCAAGCCCTTGCGTTGTGGCAGGAGAATATCGGCCTGCTCTACGACGTTCGCCTGCGCAACGCCGGCGATGACCGGTTTCATTTCCACGCCGATGCCTTTCACTTCGGCGAGATCGTCCTCACCTCGTATGGATGCATCGCGCAAAGCTTCGACCGCTCGCGCGCCCGGATCAGCCGCGACGGCCTCGATCACATCACTGTGCAGGTCTGCCTGCGCGGAAGCCATGGACGGCGCGATGGCGCATCGGATGAAAAGGCCTCGTCGGGGGACCTGATCGTGGCCGACCTGGCACAGGCCCAGTCGACGGGTACGTCCGATTTCGACAGCCTCAACCTGACCATGCCGCGCCGCCTGCTGGCGCCATTCTTGAAGGCGCCGGACGAGCACAATATGCGCGTCATTTCCGGCAACGCGCCGTTGGCGGCGCTGTTGCGTGGGCATCTTGTGGGCCTCTACGGGGCCGCGCCCGCAATGAGCCGTCAGGACGCCGAGGCGGTGATCGGGCCGACGCTGGAACTCGCCGCCGCGGCCGTGAATTCGGCCGTGGCGGAGGAAAACGCCGCCTCGGTCCACCTGGCGCTGACCAGCGAGATCCGTCGCCACATCGACGCGCATATTCGCAGCCGGCACCTCACCGCCGAGGCCATCGCCGCCATGTTCGGCATTTCCATGCGCAAGCTCTATTACCTCTTCGAGCCTCATGGCGGTCTTTCCAGATATATCCAGGAGGAGAGGCTGCGCCGCTGCCGCGCCGAACTCGCCGATCCCGGCCGCCGGCACGAAAGCATTGCCGAGATCGCCGATCGCTATGGTTTCGGTCACCGCAAGAGCTTCGTGCGCGCCTTCCGCCGCTCTTTCGACATGACCCCGCGGGAGATGCGGGCACATGCCGCCCATGGGCGCAGCCAGTCCCTCGGCCATGGCGAGAACCGCACCATGTGGCACTGGATCCGCGAACTGCGATAGAGGCGGCGTGCCAGCCGAAAGACAAATGAATCAATGGACAAGCGGTGTCCGATCAGCCGGTATGTGAAGAGCCTTCCCGTGCTTTCCGAGGCGATTTCCCCAATCGGTTGCACCAGCGGCCACATTCCCTGCGCCTCATGCCACATTTGCGCGGAGCCCTCACATAGGTCTTGAAATTCTGCCGCAGCCCGCGCGAAAAGCGGCCGAAGGCTCACACCGCGTCGAGGGCACTGGAGGGGTTCATGGCTTTCGACACTGTCCAGGGCGGAGAGGCAGCAAACGGCGCCCGCCATCGGCGGCACCCCGTGAGGTTCTGAGCAGGGATAGAATGCAGGTGGCCGACCAGGACACCATCATAGTTCTGTCCACGGACGCGATCGCGGCCCGAGAGCGCGAAGCTGCCGTGCGCGAGTTCTATGGCCGCATCTGCATGCGGCTGGACCTTGCACCCCTCGAACGCGGCGAGTTGCGGCTGAGCGCCTCCACCACCATCCTGCCAGGGGTGAGCGTGGCCCACGGGCAGGTCGCGCCCATGGCCTGGGAACGCACGGCCGCGCTCCGGCAGGACGCCAATGACGACCTGGTGGTGTCCTGGATCGCGGGCGGGTGGCGTTTCGATACGGCACGGCACGAGGCGGTTGAGACCTCGCCCGGTGCGCCCTGCATCATGCCGATGGACCGGAGCTGGCGAGCGAGGGCGCAGAACGGCGATTGGACGATCTGCGCGCGATTTGCCCGATCGACGCTCACTCCTCTCCTTCGCCATGTCGGCGATCTCAGGCCGGATGCCATCAATCCCGGCACGCCTGAAGCGCGGCTTCTGCTGGCCTATGTCGAGGCGGTGGCGGGTGGGGCGATCGGCCCCGGTCTGGCGCCGCTGGCCGCCCAGCACATTGCCGATCTGTTCGCCGCGGCGGTCGGCGCCAACCGCGAGGTTGACCAGGTGGTCGCCGGCCGCGGCGTTCGTACCGCCCGCATGCATGCCATCAAGCGTTATATCGAGGAGAACCTGCACCGAGCGCGCCTCTCGGCAGAGACGGCGGGCCGGGGGCTGGGGCTCAGCCCGCGCTACATCAGGCGCCTTTTCGCCGAAGAGGGGCAGGGGTTTTCCGACTATGTCATGCAAAGACGGCTGGAGCGGGTCCACCGGCAGCTCGCCAGCCCGCTTTTTTCAGCAAGGCCGATCGCCGACCTCGCTTTCGAGGCGGGGCTGGTCGAACCCTCGACCTTCTACCGGCAGTTCCGGTCCCGCTATGGCATGACCCCATCGGAGGTGCGCGCCGGCCGCGCGCCGTGAGACGCATGCGGCCGCTCACGCATGGCAAACCCGGTCACCTGTTCCGTCAGTGCCACTTGCCTGTGCCGGCAGTGCGACACGCCTTTATCCCCGGTGCGGGCATGGTCGCGCCGGCGGACGCGGGTGCAACGGCATGCGCGGGAGCGGGGGCGAGCGGCCAGGCCTCCGTGACATCGGAAAGCTGGCCCTGGAGATAAAAATGCGTGCGGCGAGAAGCTTGATACTGGGCATTACGGTTTTCTGCGCAATTCTTCCGACCGAGGTCTTCGCGGCCTACAAATGCATGAACCCGGCAATCTGCAGGGCGGTCTGCGGCAGCGAAACATGCGGCAAGATCGCCGCGCGCGATCCCGACATGAAGGCGCTGGACCTGTCCAAAGGCGCGTCCGGGCAGATCGCCGCTTCCAGCAGCGGGTCTTCGTCCGGGACCAGCTCGAGAAAAACCTACACCTGTTCGAACCCGGCGATCTGCATCGCGGTCTGCGGCAAGAAGACCTGTCCGTAACCAGAACGGACTCGGCGTATCATCAAAGGCGCCGGCGCGCTGCGCCGGCGCCTTTCGTGCGTGCACGCGCGTGCCGGAAGGCGGCGGCATTCCCAGCCTGGTTCCTCTCGCTAATATTCGTGGGCGAGGACTTCAGTCCTGGCCGCCGAGCCCCTGATTTTTCTCCTTCAAAAGAATCTCATCGCGCCCGGGAATAAAGCGCGGGGCTGCAGGGTCTTCACTGTAGCGGGCCAATCTGACGGCCCGCGCCGAGGAAACGAAACAAGGACCTAGCCAAAATGACCAAGCTCGCTCTCAGCGTGGCTGCCATGATGCTTGCCTCGAGCGCTGCCTTCGCCGGCAGCGATCATGGCGCCAACAACGCCAACCAGCCGGTCGCTCCGGTCGACACCAATGCCACCGGCTCGATCGCCTACACCGCACGCCCCAATGGCGCCGACACCAAGATAAAGACGGGGCCGAGCCAGGGGTCGGTGCAGGACATGATCACCAGGCACAACAACGACAGCCTCTGGGGTCGCTGAATTCATGGGCCGGGCCGGCTCCCGACGGGTACCGGCCTCTCTTCGTCATTCCTTCCAGGACTTTGGCCATACGCGACTTTTAGCCACCACCTCGAACAGGAGATCACCATGTTCACCATGACACGCCGCACAGTGCTTGGCACCGCCGCCGCTGCTGCTGCCTTCGGCCTTGCCGGCAAGCTTGAATTCATCCGTCCGGCCTTCGCGCAAGCTCCGGTCGAGCCCACCGTCGGCTTCTACAGATACAAGGTAGGCGATATCGAGATCACCGCCATCTATGACGGCATCTGGCGCAAGCCGCACGATCCGGCCTTCATCAAGGATGTCTCAGTCGAGGACACCAAGGCAGCACTCGCCAAAGCGGGGCTGACCACCGACTTCATGCCCATCCCGCTCACTGTCGTCGTGCTCAAGATGGGCGGTAGGCTGATCATGATGGATGCCGGCTCGGGTGTCGGCCAGTGGCAGGCCAATGCCACGCATCTGCCGGCCAACATGGCCGCGGCCGGCATCGACTACAAGGCGATCGACACCGTCATGATCTCGCATTTCCACCCCGACCATGTCTGGGGCCTGATGGAAAAGGGCACCAACGCGCCGGTGTTCCCCAATGCCGAGCTCATCGTCAACGCCACCGAATACAAGTGGTGGACCGACCCAAGCCGGCTGGCCAAGCTGCCCGAGGGACGCAAGCCGGCGGGCAAGCGCATCGCCGAGAACTTTCCGAAATGGAAGAACTGGAAGCTGGTCGAGGACGGCGCCGAGGTCACGCCCGGCATCCAGATCATCGCCGCGCCCGGCCACACACCAGGCCATTCTGTCTACCTGGCCAACTCCGGCAAGGAGCAGATCATGATCTCGGCCGACACCATGTATGTGCCAGCGCTGCTGGCGCCGCATCCAGAGTGGCAGGGCGCTTACGACCAGGACGGGCCGACGGCAATCGTCACGCGCCACAAGATCATCGACCGGGTGATATCGGACAATATCCGCATTTCCGGGTCGCACTTCCCGTTCCCGGGCACCGGCACCTTCGTCAAGGACGGCAAGGCGTACGGATTTACTCCGGTCCAGATCTGAGCACGAGCTTCCAACGCAAGCGAGAAAGACAATGAAACGATCCCTTTTGAGCAGAAACGCCCTGTCGGGCAGACATGCCCTGTTCGGCCTGCTCGGCGCCATTGCCGTGCTCACGGTGCTTCCGGTCGCGACAATCATGCCGGCCTATGCCGTCGACGACATAGAAGGCGCCGACGCGCCGGATCTCACCGCCGTCAAGGCCAAGATCGATGCCAAGGACTATTCCGGCGCATTGGCCGAGCTGCGCGATCTGGCGCAGGACACGCAGCAGGCGGACGTCTACAACCTGCTCGGCTTCACGCTGCGCAAGACCGGCGACTTCAAGACCGCGCTTACCTACTACACCAAGGCGCTGGAGCTGAAGCCCGACCACAGGGCCGCCCGCGAATATCTGGGCGAGCTCTATGTCGAGACCGGCGACACGGACAAGGCCAAGGAGCAGCTGGCCTCCCTGGAGAAGCTGTGCCCGGCCGGGTGCGACGAGCTTTCCGATCTGCGGCAGGCCATCGACACCAGGGTGACGAAGTAAGACCTTTCCTCCCCCTCCACGGCGAAGCCGAGACGGAAGGGGCGTTGGCCCCGAGCTCGCCCCTTCGTCCACCACGGCTGGGCGCTCGTGGCTGGCGCGCTTTGCCGGAGCCGGCATCCTCTCCCTCGCGCCGGCTCCGGCCTTTTCAACATCAGGCGCTTGGCGCCTGCCCGTGCCAAAAAGATCGGAGGCTGACCATGACATTGACCGAACGCTCCGCGAAGCTGCAGGATCTTGCCGCTAAATACCATCTCGGGGACGTGGGCCTGCTTGCCGGCCGCCTGCTTCTGTCTCTCATCTTTTTGCATGAGGGCGCCACGCTGGCCGCCCATTTCAATGCCGCCGCCAGGGCCATGGCAGCGCTTGGTGTCAACCTGCCGCTGTTTGTCGCCACCGTAGCGTTGCAACTGGGGGCAGGGCTCTCCCTCGCGTCAGGCCTGCTGACGCGGCTTGGCGCCATCGCGCTCGGCCTGTTCTGTTTGGCAACGGCCATGCTGTTCCACACCAATTTCGGCAGCCAGAACGAACTGCTGCATTTCGAAAAGGACCTGGCGATATCGGGCGGCATGTTCGTGCTGGCCGTTGCCGGGGCCGGCAGGGTCTCGCTGGACCGGCTGTTGGCGCTCCATCTGCGGCAGCGCCAGCGCGGCGAGGACATGCCGGCCGCGTTGCCCACAGCGGAGACCCAATTGCCAGTGGACGTGAAGCAGCTGGTTTGAACGGCGCCGCCTTCGCATTCGCCCAGCGGAGCGCCGCGCCTATTTCCCGCGCTTTGCTGGAACCAGCCTTGACCCCCCGCATTGCTTTAGCAGGGGCTCAAGGAGCGCGGCGTGAAAGCATTGTTGGGACTGGTCTGCGGTTTCGTTTTGACCCTTGCGGTGTTCGGTAGCGGTCTGGCCTTCGCCGTCTGGCTAATCACCGCGAACCCACCGCGCCAGGCACCGGCCACCGTCAGTATGGCGGAGCTTTGGACCAAAACGGCGCGGCCGGTGGACAGAACGGCGCAGAATCTCGAGCGCCTGCCGGCCGAGCAGCCCGCGCCCGCCAATATCGAGCCCAAGCGCCAGGCCGGGGAGACCGATCCCACCGCCACCGGCGCCATCGCGCCCGCCACGGCCGAACTGCCGCAGCCGCATGTCGCCTGGTGCGCGAGCCGCTACCGCTCCTACCGGCCGCAGGACAACAGCTACATGTCCTATAGCGGGCAGCAGCGCCCCTGCATCTCGCCCTATCTCGACGCCGACCGTGCCGCGCCGCCCGCCGCCGAGGCCAGCTACGTCGAGGACAACGGCACTGGGCCGGGCGCCTATGCGGCCGCTGGCGATGATGACCATGTCGCCTCCTGCTTCAGCCGCTACCGCTCCTACCGCCCGGAAGACAACAGCTACCAGCCCTATTCCGGCGGGCCGAGGCGGCAATGCCAATAGCGGGCGCTGCGCTTTCCGGCTGCATTCCACGCAAAATTCCACTCCGGCAAGGGTTTCTACCACGCTGCCTACCACGCCCACACAAACACCACGCCCTTATCAAGCCGCCAACAGCGCAACAACGGACCGAGACGGTCGTGCGCTGAACGACCTGTCACTGCAAGATCCAGTGGGATCGCGGTTGGCCGGTTTCGCCTGAAACAACAAACACGGTCCCATGAACGCGGGCGGGCGGCGCGTCGGGGCCAAATGTCAACTTCAAAAGATGGAAACCGAAATGAAGAAGATCGTATTGACCGTTGCCTCGTTGTTGTTCGCCTCCGGCATGGCTTTTGCCGGCAGCGACCACTTTGGCTCCGACTTCATCCCTGCCGCAAGCAGCTATCCAACCACCCATGCGATGATGTCGGGCGGTGCCAAGACGGCTGTCCCGAGCGTCACAAACAGCATCGCTGACAGCGCAATGGGGGCAAACTCGAACTCCGACATGCCTGCACAGGGCTATGGTCAGGGCATCTGGGGACGCTGACAACAAAGCCGGCCGCCATGGCCGGCATCCAGGCGGCGGGGGGACCCGCCGCCTGGATCATTTCGCTCCATGACCGGGCTCTGCCCGGCGCGCCTCGTGTCATCCCAATCTCCAACGACCCGGCCCGGCGATCACGCAAATTCTTTGGATCGTTCGGAGGCGGGCGGCGTTCAGATGCTACCCAATGGAGGATTTGAGAAATGGGCGACGACCAACGGCATGGGAAAATCCAGGAGCGCGCCTATCGGATCTGGGAGCGCGAAGGCGGCGGCGACCCCGAGCAGCACTGGCATCGCGCGGAGGCCGAGATCGACAGGGAGCTGTCGATGGCGGCGGGCAACGCGCCGCCGCGCGAGATTGCCAGCACCGACGTGCTTACGGTCGAGGAGCTGGCCATGCGCACCGGCATATCAGGCAAGCAGGCACAGGACCTGATCGACAGGCTGGGCAACGACCGCGCCGCGATCGAACAGGCAGCACTCGGGCTGAAGGGCAAGCGGCGGCGAAATCCCGGTCAGGGAGAGGCCAAATGATCCGCAAACTCAAGGACGGAAAATACCGGCTCTATTCGCGCAAGAAGGATGAGAAGACGGGCAAGCGACGGAACCTGGGGACTTTCGATAGCCGCGAGGCGGCGGAGAAGCATGAGCGCGAGGTGCAGTATTTCAAGCGCCATTGAGGAAATCGACTCGTTGGTCCTTTATTCTCGGCGTTGTCCCTGCCGCTCACAAAATCCGACCCACCAATTGTAGGCTGCATTGGATTTTGGAACACGAGGCAGATGCCAATCGTGATGCGAAGATGCGGCCCTTGCCCTCGCCACGAGGACATATAGGGCATATAGTTGAAGATCGCCGGCTCGGACCTGACAAGCTGGCGATTGAGAGCGGAGACGTCGCTTTAACTACGGCGCGCTTCTAATTCGGGTTGTTTCACACGCTCTCATAATTGCCCGCCGCGGCCGGCCTCTGCTTTGCGCGATCCCGGTCGCTATTGCATCTATCACTGAAGGAGAACTGAGCTTTTCACTGGAGGAGAAGTCGTCATGCATTACCTTCCCAGACGTGAATTCATCGTTCAAGGCGGGGCAGCCCTCGCAGCGTTGGCGTCCTTTCAATCGCGGATTGCCTCTGCCTTTCCAAGCCGGGCCGGCGAGGAAGTCATCAAATGGTTGGATCAGCTGCCGCCGAACCCGGTTCCGGAAGTCATCAAAAATCAGCTGGTGTGGGAGGATCTCGATTCCTGGGTGACGCCCAACGACAAGTTCTTTTCAATCGCGCATTTCGACCGGCCGGTGATCGACGAAAGCACCTGGAAACTCGAAATCGGCGGCTCCGTTAAAAAGCCGACAACCCTGACGCTCGCCGACATCAAGGCTCGACCGCGCCAGGAAGTCACCTTCACGGTCGAATGTTCGGGCAATACCGGTCTGCCGTTTTTCAATGGCGGCATTGGCAATGCGCGCTGGGCGGGCACGCCGCTCGCGCCGATCCTCACGGAGGCCGGAGTCCTCGACACTGGTATCGAGGTCGTCTTCTGGGGCACCGATAAAGGGGAAATCAAGCGGGCCGACGACGTCAAGTTCACGCAGAATTTTGCGCGCAGCATGTCACTTGCCGACGCCATGGATCCCAAAAACATCCTTTGCTACGAGATGAATGGGTCCCCCTTGCCTCCTGACAACGGCTTCCCGCTGCGGCTGATTGCGCCGGGATGGTACGGGATCGCGAACGTCAAATGGATCAAGCGCATAGACGTGAACGATCAGCGCTTCGAGAACCGGTTCATGGGACGCGATTATGTCACGCTGCGCGAGGAATACCACAACGGCGAGACAGTATGGGTGGAAACTTCGGTCGGGCGGGCGAGGCTGAAATCGGCACCGGCCCGGGTCACTCATATCGGCGATGACTACCGGATCGTCGGGGCCGCCTGGGGCGCACCGGTCGACCGGGTCGAGGTGAAGATCGATGACGGGCCATGGATGCCGGCGGCCATCGACGAAACCGACAAGGCGGACTTTGCCTGGAAACTATGGTCCGTCGACTGGCCCAAGCCTTCCGCCGGAGAGCACGCCGTCACCTCGCGCGCGGTTGATACGGGAGGGCAGGTCCAACCCGCAATGGACGATCCCATCATTGCCAAGAAGCATACCTATTGGGAAAGCAACGGTCAGGTGACGCGACGTATCAACATTCACTGACTGGCGGGCAGTCGTATCAAAGTGTCTGAGAGCGATGTGCCCCCATGTCTTTGGCATGGGGTCACCCACATCCGACCAGGCGCCGGCCTGAAGCTGGCCAGAGACGATGCGATGACGACTCCATCGCAGCGCCGAGAGCGGTGTTTAGTGACCTGCGCGGACGCGGAGAAAACTTGAACGGCTGGCGTTGCTCGCCCTTCGCCGAGCCCGGTGGCCGTCACCGAGCTCGACTTCATGCGCGACGAGGACGGCGCCACGCCGTGACCCAATGGACCAAGGACCAGCTGAAAGGAGTGCCGGAGCACCGCGACTGAAGGGCCCGACCGTGGCCCTTTTCGAAAGGAGAGTGAGATGATCCGAAAGTGCCCGGACAAGGGCAATTCGCCGTGCCTGAGGGTGGTAGTGCTTAGTGACTTCGGCCAACCGAGAGTCTAGGCTGGCATCGGTTCTGTCAGCGCGAAGACCGTCACATGCCCCGCTTTCTTGCCGTCTACACCATGAAGCCTGAAGACCTTGCCCGCTTTCGCAGCCTGCCCAAGCCCGAGCAAGATGCGATTGATAGCGTCGGCCTACAGCAGTGGACGGACTGGGAGGAGAGAAATGCCGCATCTTTCCCCGATCGCGGCGGCATGGTCGGGAGGACGACGCGCGTTACCAAGGATGGGGTCGCAGACGCCGTGAACCCTTTCTGCGGCTACATTGTCGTCGAGGCCGATACAATCGATGCCGCCGCCCGCCTGTTCGAAAGCCATCCGCATTTCACCGTCTTCCCGGGAGACGGCGTGGACATCATGCCTTTCGTCACTGACCCTCAGTGACTTGAAACTCCGGCTGTCGCTTTCTGATGTCGAAGGCTGTCTGTCAGCTCTCGGGGAACTTTTCCCCCGCGGAACCGATCCTGGCGGTTCGCGTCAGATTCAGGTTGAGAGCACGCTGACTTCCTGAAGTCCCCAAAACGTTTCCTGCCCCTTTGAGTTCTCGGGGAGGGATCGTTGGGGCGGCGCTGATCAAGCCGGTCGCGCCTCTTCGACGTTGCGCGCGCTCCAATGGCGCCAGATGACGGGAATGGTCAGAACCAGGCCGAGTAGGGACGAATAGAGTTCGGGCGCCACCAGAAGCAGGGCGGCCAAGACCAGCAACACGTTTTCCCATGGCCGGGTGCGCACGAGCAGGTAGCGCGAGAGGGCGGCCCCCAGGCAGGTGATGCCGAGCACGCAGCCAAAGAAAGCCAGGAAGAAGTTCGGCCAGGTGAAATCTTTCGTCACCAGCAGAAGCGACGGCGAGAAGACAAAGACAAAAGGCACCAGCGCCTTGCCGAGCCCGAGCCGAAAGGCAGTGTTGCCGGTCTTGAATGGATCAGCTCCCGCCATGCCGGCGGCAGCGTAGGCAGCCAGCGCAACCGGCGGCGTGATGTCGGCCAGCAGGCCATAGTAGAAAACGAAGAAGTGGGCGACGATCGGCTCGGTGCCGAGCATCACCAGTGCCGGCGCGGCAATCGTCACCATGATGATGTAGTTCGCTGTCGTCGGGATGCCGCAACCCATCAGGATGCAGACCACGCCGGTCATGATCAGCGTGAACAAAAGGGTCAGCCCGTGCGTTGAGAAGATCGCTTCGGGGATAAAGGTGCCGAACAGCAGCGACAGATGGCCTGCCGTCGAAGTGACGATGTAGGACAGCTTGAAGCCGACGCCGGTCAGGGTGACAACGCCGACGACGATGCCGACCGTGGCGGCGGCAGCGCCGACGGCGAGCGCATACTTGGCGCCGTCGCGCAGGCACACCACGATGTCGGCGACAGACATGCGCCGGCGCGGGTTAAACAGGCCGACCAGGATGCACAGGGTAATGCCCCAGAAGGCAGCCATGTAGGGCGTATAACCCGCAAGAAGCACGCCGATCAGGACGACGAGTGGGATGATGGTCGGCCAGTCCCGTTTCAATGCCTCGACCACGTCGGGCATCTCGTCCGGCCGCAGGCCGCGCAAGCCGGTGCGCTTGGCCTCGAAATGCACCTGCATGAACACGCCGAAGAAGTGCATGAAGGCCGGCACTATCGCTGCCAGGATGATGGTCGTGTAGGGCAGTTCGAGGAACTCGATCATCAGGAAGGCGGCGGCTCCCATGATCGGCGGCGTCACCTGCCCGCCGGTGGAGGAAGCCGCCTCCACCGCGGCGGCGAAATGCTTCTTGTAGCCGAGCCGGATCATCGCCGGGATGGTAAGCGAGCCGACGGTGACGGTGTTGGCGACCGACGAGCCAGAGATCATGCCAAACAGGGCCGAGCCGAAGATCGATACCTTGGCCGGACCGCCGGCGTAGCGGCCGGCGACCCATGCCGCGCAGTCGAGAAAGAGCTGGCCGAGACCGATGCGGGTAGCGAAGACGCCAAACAGGACGAAGTGGAAAACGTAGGTGGCGACGACACCGAGCGCGATGCCATAAATGCCTTGCGTCGTGAGGTAGAGGTGGTCGACGAGCTGGGAGACGGACGCGCCGGGATGCACCAGGATGCTCGGCATATAGGGGCCGAACAGCGCATAAGCCATGAAGAGGATGGCGATGATGGGCAGCGGGATGCCGACGGACCGGCGCGTCGCTTCCAGCAGGAGCAAAATGAGGGTCAGCCCGAGCACCACGTCGGTCGTCGTGGGGTTGCCGACGCGGAAGGCAAGATCGTCGAGCGGGATCATCGGCACGTGCAGGACCGCTATCACCGCGGCAAGCGCCAGCAACCAGTCGAAAACCGGTATGCCGAGCGGCCGCAGAAAGCTGGATTGGGCGGGCTGGTCGTAGCCCTTCTTCACCAGAGGGAAGACGAGGAAGATCAGCGACAGCACCATCGACAGGTGGATGCCCCGGTGCAGCATCTCCTGCAGCAAGCCGAATCCAGCCGTGTAATAGTGAAACAGCGACAAGGCCACCAAGAGGAAGCCGACCAGCCAGCCGGCGGCCCGGGTCAGCGGCCGGAACCGGATCTCGGAGTCGAATTTCTCCTCCAGTTCGCGAGCCTTTTCCTCGTCGAACTCCATGCCGGAAAGCCTGATTTTGTCGTCGTCGCTCATAGTCGGTTCCGTATCCTGAATCCCCAGACAAACGAGGCGGAAAGCACGCCTTCCGCCTCGTTGTCGCCAGTCTGTTGATGGCCTCTTATTTCAGGGCGCCGACTTCCTTGTAGAATTTCTCCGCGCCCGGATGGAACGGAATGCCGGCGCTGGTGACCGCGTTCTGGAGCGTGATCAGCTTGCCCTTGGCATGACCAGCCTGCAGCGCCTTCTGGGTCTCGTCGCTGTAGAGCGACTTGACGATCTTGTAGATGAGGTCATCGGTCTGCTTGGCGCTGGTCACCCATTGCGCGGCGACCGAAATAGTCTTGGTCTCGCCGACATTCTTGTAGGTGCCCGCGGGCACGATGTCGGTCGAGAAGAACTTCTGTTCGGACAGGAGCTTGTCGGCCTCGGGGCCGGTGATCGGCACCAGCGTGATGTTGTTGGTGCTGGCAAGCTCGACGATGGCACCGGTCGGATAGCCGCCAACGAAGAAATAGGCGTCCATGGCGCCGTCTTGCAGGCGCTCGCCGGCCGGGCCGGGCTTGAGATATTCGGGCTTTACGTCCTTCTCCGTTAGACCGTAGGCGCCGAGCACCAGGCGCGCATCAACGATGGTGCCGGAACCCGGCTCGTCGAGGGAGACGCGCTTGCCCTTCAGATCCGCCACCGTCTTGATGCCGGCGTCGGCGCGCGCGACCAGATGGATGGTTTCAGGATAGAGCGTCGCAATGAGGCGCAGATCCTCTACCTTGGGCTTGCCCTCGTAGAGGCCGGTGCCCGAATGCGCCCAGTAGGCGACATCGGATTGCGTGAAGCCCGATTCGGAAGCGCCCGACTGGATGGCGCTGATGTTGGCCACCGAACCGTTGGAGGACGTGGCGCTGGCAACCAGGCCCTCGACGCCGGCCGGCCCCGTCGCCGAGATCGCGTTGGCGATCAGCCCGCCCACCGGATAGTAGGTGCCGGACGTGCCGCCGGTGCCGATACGGAAAAAAGCCTGCTGCGCGCGCGCAGGCGAAAACCCTGCCGCGGCCAGCGCCAAAGTGCCCGCGCCGACGGAAAAGACGCGACGGTTGATCGAAACAGTCATACTACCTCCCGGTCAAAGATCGGCAGGATGTTGCATCAACCCAAGGATTGTCAACCTGCGCGCGCCTTTCGGAGAGGATCGGTCGTCGCTGGCGGTGGCTCCCCCGCTGTTGCCGTCATGGCGCATTTTGAGATCTAGCTTGTCGATTGAACGGCGGTAATCCGCTTGCTGACGCGGCGCTATCAACACATTCCGCGTGTTGTCAGCCGGCATCCGCAACTGGCGGTTAGCCGACCTCCAATTTCTGGCGGCTTCCAAGGTGCCAGCCGTCTTTATTAACCATTTGTTAACCATTCGGCCGGCACCCTTTAACCATTGAGTAAGGATTCGCCAGCCGTGACCTTTGCCGCTCCCCTGGAGACCAAATCCATTCGCTTTCGCGCCCGTTCGTTCGTCGCTTTCACGCTGACGCCGGAGGCGCCGATCGGTGCTTGGTTGGAGGGGCTGGATCATTGGATCGGCAATTCGCCGGGCTATTTCTCAGGGCGGCCGGTGGTGCTCGATCTCAATGCGCTGAAGCCTGCGGCCGACGAGATCGCGGCGCTGGTCGCTTCGCTCGGCACGCGTGGCATCCGGGTCTATGCCATCGAGCTCGAAGGGGCCTCGCTCGGGCCCGAGCTGCCGCCGCTGCTGGCCGGCGCCAAGGAGGCCACTTCAGATAGCCTGCTGGCGCAGCCCGGCCGCGGCAAGGCAGGCGTGGCGGAGGAGGCCCCCAAAACGGAAGCGGTGTCTTCGGAACGCGGCAAGGAGACGGGCGAGCCCGACGAGGGCAAGGCCGAGGCTGGAAAGGTCAAGGCGGCCAAGGCAGAACAGCAAGCCGGCGCGGCGGAGCCGGTGTCGGCCGGAACGCTGATGGTCAAGTCGCCCCTCCGCTCGGGCCAGTCGATCTTTCATCCGCATGGGGATGTCATCGTGCTTGGATCGGTCGCTTCCGGTTCCGAGATCATCGCGGCGGGCTCGATCCATGTCTACGGCACGCTGCGCGGCCGCGCCATCGCTGGCTCGGAAGGCAATATTTCGGCGCGCATCTTCTGCCGCAGGAACGAGGCCGAACTGCTCGCCATCGACGGCTGGTACACCACGGCGGAGGACATGGAAGGCGCCTCGCGCGGCAAGCCGGTGCAGGCCTTCCTCGAAGACGGCGTGCTGCGCGTCGTGCCACTGAACTAGGGCGCCGGGATGAAAACGCCGGACCAGTTCTTGTCTTGCTCGATCGCGAACAGGACGTTCAGGTCCGCAAGGTTGGGACCGGTTTCGCGTGGGATGATGGCAGGTTCCAACAATAGCCGTGCGATGCACGGAGCAATAACAAACGACAACATCAGGCGACGGAGGCTTTTTTCATGGGCAAGGTAGTGGTGGTCACCTCAGGCAAGGGAGGTGTCGGCAAGACGACCTCGACGGCCGCATTGGGGGCCGCGGTCGCCAGGACCGGCAAGAAAGTGGCGCTGGTCGATTTCGACGTCGGCCTGCGCAATCTCGACCTGATCATGGGCGCCGAACGGCGCGTGGTGTTCGACCTCGTCAATGTCATCCAGGGCACGGCCAAGCTGTCGCAGGCGCTGATCCGCGACAAGCGCGTCGATACGCTGTTCCTGCTGCCGGCCTCGCAGACGCGCGACAAGGACGCGCTGACCGAAGAAGGCGTCGGCGAGGTGATCGAGAAGCTGCGCTCGGTGTTCGACTATGTGTTCTGCGACAGCCCGGCCGGCATCGAGCGCGGCGCGCAGCTCGCCATGCGCTTCGCCGACGAGGCGGTCATCGTCACCAATCCGGAAGTGTCGTCGGTGCGCGATTCCGACCGCATCATCGGCCTGCTCGACGCCCGCACCATGCGAGCCGAACAGGGCGAGCAAATCGCCAAGCACGTGCTGGTGACGCGTTACGATGCCGGCCGCGCGGCTCGCGGCGAGATGCTGTCCATCGACGACGTGCTGGAAATCCTGTCGGTGCCGCTGCTTGGCATCATCCCGGAGAGCCAGGATGTGCTCAGGGCCTCCAATCTCGGTTCGCCGGTGACGCTGAGCGATCCGCTGAACGCCGCCGCCAAGGCCTATATCGAAGCGGCGCGGCGGCTGGAAGGCGAAGACCTGCCGGTCGTGGTTCCCTTCGAGCGCAAGGGCTTCCTCGACAGGCTGCTCGGAAGGAGGGCGGCATGAACATTCTCGACCTCTTCAAGCGGCGCTCCAGCGCGCCCGTGGCGCGTGAGCGGCTGCAGGTGCTGCTCGCCTACGAACGGCGCAGCCGTGGCCAGCCCGATCTCGTCTCCGTGCTGCGCGAGGAGATCATGGCCGTCATCGCCAAGCACGTGCAGATCGACCAGGACTATCTGCAAATCTCGATGGACCGCGGCGAGACCATGTCGACGCTGGAAATCGACATCCAGATCCCCAACAAAAGCGCCGTGCCGCTGGCCATGGCGGGCTGACTTTTACCTCCCCTTGTGGGGAGGGTCGCTGCAAGCAGCGAGCGGAGTTGGCGCGGCGCTACAGGACGAGCATCCTCCAGCGCCAGCGCCCTCAGTCCTACCTTCCAACGAGGGAAGTAGGAGCCAGGATTTCCCGCATTCAGATTCCACCCAGAAATTGGGTGCGTCAATTCTGCAAAAAGACGGCCGCGGCACTGGTCGCCCGCCGCATCCCAACCCCAAATGTCCAACTTTACGCTCCCCCTAATGGGGGGCTTCCCCTGCGCAATCAGTGGATGTAAGCATACATATTAGCCAATTATTAAATACTGAATGGGGTATGCGTAAAGGGCATTCGTTATGAATTTCAAGGGTCTGATCAAGCGCGCCGAAGACGTAGATGATGCACTCCAGGAGCTGCAGGCCGATCTGGCGGACGCTCTGGATGCCAGCCTCGATACCGAATACGACGCGCCGCCAGACAGCGGCTATATCCCAGATTCCGCGCCAGGAGCCGAGGCCTCGGCACCCGAGGCCAATGCGGCAGATGCGGATGGTGCGGATAATCCGCACGGCGCGGGCAACGCCGACGCCACCGAAACCGCGCCACGACTGACGCCCCATACGCAGACCCGGATGGCGGCATTGAGTGCCTTCGAAGGGATGTTCCACGACGCCAGGAACTATATGGACGAGATCAACGGCAAATTGTCGGAGATCGCTACCTCACACCATTTGACGCGCGAGTTCCTCAACATCCTCCACACCGATATTCTTCGCGCCAACGAGCTGGAGCTCGCAAATGGCGACCTGATCGCGGAACAAAGAACGCTGTCGGAAAAGCTGCACGACACGGCAAGAAAGCTGCGCGAGCGTGAAAGCGCCTGCGAATTGCTGCAACAGCGCGAGACAAGCCTGGTCCAGGACAGGGAGGCGCTTCGCGCAGCGCTCGCAGCGGCCAGGCTGGAACTTGCCGAGACGGCCAATGCGAGCGCAAAACGCGACGCGGAGTTCGGCGACATCGCCAAGCGGCTGACGGCCAGGGCGGTCGAGGCCAACAGGCGCCTGCGCGAGAGCAAGATGCTGCGGGAAAAACATGTCAGCCTGTCGATCGAGCTCGACAAGGCGCTGAAGCGGGAAACCCAGACGCGCCACAGGCTCGACGAGCTCTCGACGATCCATGCCAGCGAAGCAGCGCGGCTTGCCGAACTGCTGACCGCGCTCGGCAAGAGCGAGAAGGAGGAGATGCGGCTCCAGAAGTCACTCGAGACCGCGCAGGCGAAGCTGTCGGAAATGACCGAAGCGGCCAGCATGATGGAAGGCGACAGGCAAGCTGAACTCGCCCGCAGCCAGACGGAAATGCGCGGATTGCGTTCCGAGATCCAGGACCTGCAATCACGGCTGGAGCGGGCCTCGCACGAGAACAGCGAGGCCACAGCCGAGATCGCCAGGCTCAAGACCGACTTGAACGACACGCTGGCCGAAAAGAAAATCGCCGATCAAAGGTTGTCCTCGCTCACCGACGAGAACGAAAACGACAAGACGAGCCTTTCGAAAGCGAACGCCAATCTTTCGCAGCTTGCGCTGCAACAAGCATCGGAACAGATACAGCTGGATGTCCAGAGGCAGGAATGCGAGGACCTCAAAGCTGAAATCGCGTCGCTCAACGCGCGGATCAAGGAATTGCTGCCTTACGAGCGGCTTCACAAGGCCACCAACGGCAGATCGCGCGAGGCCGACGTGGTCGACATCGCCGCCGTTGTGGCGGAGAAAGCCCGTGGAACGGGCAGGCGGCGCATCCGCAGGAACCTCCGCGCCACGCCGTAGCTCATTTCGCCGGCATGGCCGCAGGTCCCGCTGCGGGGCAGCGTTCCGCGCCCGCTGCCTCAACGCGATCGCACGCCGCCGCCGCGGCGCATATCGCTGAACTGAGCGAGCGGAAGGCTGTCTTGGCCGTCAAGACGGCGCCAAGCCATCTGCTCGGCTGCGAAGCGTTAGCCGCAGCAAGGTTGGGGTCCGGCCGAAGGTCCGCAGCAGGCCTTGGCTTTCCTTTCCTCCTCCAGCCAGCGGTCGCGCGGCTTGCAGCTTGCCGGCCGCGGCGAAAGCTCGACATGCACCGCATCACCCGCGAGCCGGGGGAGCGCGGCGCGGTAGAGCTGCATCGGGCGCACGCCGTCGCTGACTTCGAAAGTGAGCTTGGCGGAATGGTCGAGCCCGACATGCTCCGTCACCTTGCGGATGATCGCCGAGAATTTCCCGGCCGGCATATGCGTGCGGTCCTCCTCGACGTCCCAGAGCTGCACGAAGATCTCGGCCCAGGATTCCGGGTTTGCACCGCAGTCCAGCGCAGCGAACTGGCCGGCCTTCACTTCGGTGACGTGGTAGCCAGGTCGCACCGGCCGGCCGTCATAGAAGAACACCAGCGGCCGGTCCTTGTAGCCCGCCAGAAACTCCAGCAGGCCAGCGATGGTGATGTCGTCGGGATCAACGACGTCAGCGGGTTCAAATTCCCGATTGTCAGAAACGAGCATGTGCGGTAATCCTTGTTTCAACGTTTTTAGGATTGTTGAAATATGGATGAACGTCAAGCCCTTTCCGCCTTTGCGGCTCTTTCGCAAGAAACGCGCCTGCGCATCCTGCGGCATCTGGTGATTGCCGGTCCCGACGGAATTGCCGCCGGCACCATCGCCGAAAAAGTCGAGGTCTCGGCCTCGAATGTAAGCTTCCACCTGAAGGAGCTCGAGCGGGCAGGGCTGATCAGCGTGCGGCGCGATTCGCGCTCCATGGTCTACAGCGCCGAATATGACGCGTTGAGCGGCCTCATCCGTTTCCTGATGGAGGATTGCTGCTCCGGCCGGCTGGAGATCCGCGCTTCGGCGTTGGCTCCAGACTGCTGCGCCGCCGATGTGAAGGGACCGGTTCAGTGATCGTCGCGCCGACAGCCCGGGCGATCGTCCCGACCGCGCCGCATCAGCAATCCGAAATCCAACCTCTTGCCGTCGAGGCCAAGCCATGACCGCTACGATCTTCCACAATCCCGACTGCGGCACCTCGCGCAACACGCTTGCCATGATCCAGGCGAGCGGCGAGAAGCCTGACATCATCGAGTATCTGAAACATCCGCCCAGCCGGGACCGCTTGCGCCAGCTGGTCGCCGCCATGGGAATTCCCGCGCGCGCCTTGCTGCGCGAAAAGGGTACGCCCTATGCCGAACTCGGCCTGGGTGACGCCAAATGGACCGATGAACAGCTGATCGACGCCATGCTGAGGCATCCGATCCTGATCAACCGGCCGATCGTCGAGACGCCCAAGGGGACGCGGCTGTGCCGTCCGTCCGAGCTCGTGCTCGATCTGCTCGACCATCCGGTGGTCCGCTTCACCAAGGAAGATGGCGAGGTAGTGAACCATGACCGTGGCATCAAGTGATCGAAGCCTTTCCGATCTCGAATTCCCGGAGCGCTCGCCGCTGACCGCCATTGCCGCCCTCGGCGTCACCCAGATCATCGGCTACGGCACGCTGTACTACAGTTTCAGCATTCTCGCCGCCGATATGGCCAGGGATCTGGACTGGCCGACCGAATGGATTTTCGGCGCGCTCTCGGCGGCTCTGCTGGTTGGCGGCCTGACGGCGCCCTGGCTCGGAAACTGGATCGACCGCTTCGGCGCCGGCAAGATCATGACCGCCGGCTCGATCCTTGCCGCGGCTGCGCTCGCCGCCTGTGCCTACGCGCCGGCGGCCGGGGCCTTTGTGGCGGCGCTGATCGTGCTGGAAGTGGCATCGAACCTGGTCCAGTACGGCGCCGCTTTCGCGCTGCTTGTGCAGATAAGGCCGCGCGCGGCGCAACGTAGCATCACCTATCTCACCCTCATCGCCGGCTTCGCATCGACCGTGTTCTGGCCGATCACCTCGGCCCTGCACGCGCAGATGTCATGGCGAACCGTCTATCTCGTCTTCGCGGGGCTGAACCTGCTCGTCTGCCTGCCGCTGCACGCCTGGCTCTCCCACGGGCTGGCCAAGAGCAGGCGCTCGGCGACCGAGCCGCCACGGCATGTCCAGGGATCGCTTCCGGCCTCGGCGCGGCCGCTCGGCTTCGCGTTGATGGTCATCGCCTTTTCGCTGCAGAACCTGCTTGGCGCCGCTGTCCTGGTGCATATGGTGCCGCTGCTTTCCGGACTTGGCCTCGGGGCGACCGCCGCCGTCGTCGGAACGCTGTTCGGGCCGTCACAAGTGTTGAGCCGCTTCATCAACATGATCTTCGGCATCAACCTGCCGCCATTGACGCTGGCCATCATCTCGGCCGGCCTGATGACGAGCGGGGTCGTCGTGCTGAACTGCACGGCGCCTTCCGTCGTAGGCGCGATGGTTTTCGCCGTTGTCTTCGGCATGGGCAACGGGCTTTTCAGCATCGTCATCGGCGCCCTGCCGCTGACATTGTTCGGCAGTGCGGACTATGGCCGTCTGCAGGGGCGCGTCACATCGGCCCGGCTGCTCGTTTCGGCCGTCGCGCCCTTTGCGCTGGCCTTTGCCATCGTCAATGTCGGCATTGCCTGGTCGCTGGGGGCCATGGCGTTTCTGGGCGGCACCGCGCTGTTGGTCCTGACAGCGATCACGAGACTGCCGAACGCGCGCAACGGCCGCGTCTGAGGGCGGCCGGCTCGTCCGGCCCTTTCTTGCCCCATCGACATGCCGGCCCTGCCTCACGACGAGCGGGCCGGTTCGCCCTATCTCCCATGACGCAGCGTTTGCCTGATGGCGCACGGAGGACGGGATCAAGTGACATCGACGCCGGTTGCCGGTCGCGAAGCGGCGCCTTTGCCCGTGATGGCGCTGTTGGGCGCCATGGTGTCGATCCAGATCGGCGCCACTTTCGCCAAGAGCCTGTTTCCGGTGATCGGCGCGCAGGGCACGACGACGCTGAGGCTGGTCGTCGGCGCGCTGATGCTGATCGCCGTGCTACGGCCTTGGCAGATACGACCTTCGCGCGCCACCATGCCGTGGCTGGTCGCCTATGGCGTGACGCTGTGCGCGCTCAACCTCCTGTTCTACGCCGCGCTCGCCACGATTCCGCTCGGCGTCGCGGTGGCGCTGGAGTTTTCGGGACCGCTGCTGGTGGCGACGCTGACCTCGCGGCGGGCGGGCGACTTTGCCTGGATCGCGTTGGCGGTCGCCGGCATCGTGCTGTTGTCACCCTTCATCCGTTCGCTCCAGCCGCTCGATCCGATTGGGGTGATGCTGGCGCTGGCGGCCGGCGGTTTCTGGGCGCTCTACATCGTGCTGGCGCAGAAGGCGGGCGCCGAGCTCGGCACCCGCACCACCGCCTACGGCATGGCGATTGCCGCCGTGCTGGTGCTGCCTTTCGGCGTGGCGCAGGCGGGAGCGGGCCTGCTCGCGCCGTCGATCCTGGTCAGTGCCTTGCTCGTCGGCCTGTTCTCGAGCGCGCTGCCGTTCTTTCTGGAGATGGTGGCGCTGACCCGGATGCCGGCCCGCATCTACGGCACGCTGACCTGCCTGGAGCCAGGGCTCGGCGCGCTGGCCGGCTTCCTGTTCCTGCATGAGAGCCTGACCGCGCCGCAACTGGCCGGCATCGCCGCCGTCATCGTCGCGGCCGCCGGCACCGCACTGACCTCGAAGCCGCCGGTGCCGTCGCCGGAGTAGGGCGGATCAGCGTGCAGGTTCGTGCTGCAAAGCCGTTTCGTCACCGTCGTTCAGAACTTCACGCCCAGATCGACCTTCGCGCCCTGGTCGACCGTGCCACTGCCGAACTGGCCGGTATAGGACAGGCCGAGCGTCGCATTGGCCGACATGTTGAGATCGAGGCCGGCCTCGATCACCGCGGCATCCCTGGCGATCGGCACGCCGGCGATGGTGAATTGATCGCGGCCGGCGAAGGCGAAAGCGGAGGTCGGCGTGACATCGCCGAAGGCGTGACGCCAGCCGAGCATGCCGCGAGCGGTGGCATCGATGCCGCCAAGCGCGAAGTCGGTCGCCCCGCGAAGGCCGAGCGTGGTGAAGGTGGCGTCGTTGTTTGTGCTGGCGCTGGTCAACGCCGCGGCACCACCCGTTTCGGTGAAGCCGTCGGTGTGCACGCTGACATAGGCGAGGTTGGCGAAGGGTTCGAAATGGAAGCCGCTGGCATCAGCCTTGTAAGCGAGTTCGCCGAACACTTGCGCGGTGCCGGCGTCGTAGTCCGCCGACAGTTGATCGGCAAAGCCGTTGAAAGTAGCCGAGCGCCTGGTCGAGATGCTGCTCCAGCTATAGGCTGCACCGCTGCGGAAGGCGATGGCGCCCCAGTTCGTGCCGCCATAGAGACCGAGATGGTAGCTGTCGCTCTTGCCTGACGAATCGCGGTCGTCGGCATCGAAGGAGGAATGGCCGTAGCCGCCGAGCACGCCGACACGCCAGCCGCCGACCAAAGTGTCGGCGCCGGCCAGCAGGCCGCCGGTCGAGCGATCGAAGGCGGCGGCATTGCCGTCGCTGTCGGTGTTGCTCCACGAACCGAACACCTGGCCCCAGACGGCGAAGCGGTCGGTATCGGCCGCCACCATTTCCGGTCCACCTTCGCCATAGGCCATGACCGGCAGCGCCGCCGCGCCGCCATCGCCAAAGGCAGCAGCAATGCGATTGCTGGCCACGTCGCGGACGAAGCGGCTGTCTTCAAGCAGCATGCTCTTGGCCGAGGCGTGGATTTCCCCGGAAAGCTGGTCGAAGGCGTCCTGGGCGGCTGCTTCGCTCGGCAAAGCAAATATCGCATCGAACAGCGGATTGCCGCTGCCAAGACTTTCGGCACCACCGCCGGTGGCGATCTGGTTTGGCGTCAGGCCGACCTCGGCGAAGGATTTTGCCTGCGTCGCGTCGAGATAGACATGCGTCGGGTCGTAACTCGCGAAAAGGCCGGTGAACGGGCCTAGGCCGCTGAGCGTGTAGGTGCCGGTGACGCCCATGTCTGCCTGCAGCACGGTGTAATGCGTGCCCGCCACGTAAGGTGCTGCGTCGGTCTTGATCACGTCGAGGACCGCACCGGCGGCGATCGTCGCCGTGCCCGTCGCGTGGATGAGATCGGACTGGCCGGTCGAGGTCAGCTCGACCTGATAGATCGAGCCCGCCGCCTGGTCGAGATTGCCCGCGACGTTGAGCGTGCCGATCGAATTGCCGGGTGCGATGATGCCGCCCGACCGCGCCATGACACCGCCCACCGTGCCGTTGCCGCCCAGCGTGCCACCGAAGATCGTCACCAGCGAATTGGCCAGCGAACCATTTACGGCCAGCCGCCCGCCATCCACATTGGTGGCACCGGTGAAGCCGCTCGAATCGGCGGTAAGGTTCGTCGCGCCGGCGATCTGGTTGATCGTGCCTGCGCCACCGATCGCCGACGCGAAGGCGTAGTTCGTATCGGTGTGGTTGAAGTTGATCGCACCCGCGCCCGGCCCGAACTGGACGCTCGCCGCATTGAGCGTGCCCGCGGCCGCCGCTGGCGATCCGCTCGCCGCACCGATGTTGAGCGTGCCGACGGAGCCCGCCATGGCGGCGATGTTGACCACGCCGCCGCTCGACACCGCGCCGCCATTGGCAATCGTCAGCGTGCCTGTTCCACTAACGCCGACATCGAGATCTCCGCTGCTGGCCCATGTCGAGCCGGCGCCGTCGACCGCTACCGTGCCGACCGAACCTGCGGCGTAGCCAACCAAGCCCAAGCCATTGCTGACCACGCCGCCTTTCGAAACCGTCACCGTGCCCGTGCCAAAGCCTCCGACATAGAGGTCCCCGCTGTTCGTCCACTTCGATCCCGCGCCGTCAACCGCCGCCATGCCGGTCGAACCGGCAACGTAGCCGATATAGCCCCAGCCATTGCTGACCGTGCCGCTGTTCGAGATCGTCAGAGTACCCGTGCTGAAACCGCCTACGAACAGGTCCGAGCTGTTGTTCCAGGCCGAACCCCCGCCGTCGACCGTCACCGTGCCGGTCGAGCCAGAGAATGCGCCCACATAGCCTGTGGTATCGCTAACCTTGCCGCCGTTCGAGATATTCAGCGTGCCGGTACCCTGATCGCCGACGAACAGGTTGGAACTGTTTGTCCAGGTCGATCCCCCGCCGTCGACGGTCACTGTGCCGGCGGAACCCGAACCGAAACCAACGAAGCCCAGGCCACTGTTGACCGCGCCGCCGTTGAGGATGTTCAGTTCGCCCGTGCCGGCGAAACCGACGAAAAGGGCTACGCTGGCCCAGGTCGAGCCTGCACCCTCGACCGTCGCCGTGCCGGTGGAGCCCGCAACATTTGCCAAAATGCCGTTCTGATTGCTGACCGTGCCCTTGTTCGAAACCGTCAGCGTACCTGTGCCCTGATCGCCAACGATCAGGTCCGAACTGTTTGTCCAGGTCGAGCCGGCACCGTCGACGAATACGATGCCGGTCGAGCCCGCCTTCGCGCCAACAGTTGCCCAACTGTTGCTGACCGCGCCGCCTTGCGTGATCTGCAGAGCGCCCTTGCCGAAATCGCCGACGATCAGCGACCCGCTGTTTGTCCAGGTTGAGTCGACGACTATCACGATGCCGGTCGAGCCCGCCGACTTGCCAACATAGGCCTTGTTATTGCTGACAGCGCCGCCGTTGCTGATCGCTAGCGTGCCGGTGCCGAAATCGCCGACAGCCAGGTCGGAACTGTTAGTCCAGGTCGAGCCGGCATTTTCGATGAACACGCTGCCGGTCGAGCCGGCATTCGCGCCAATAGTCCCCCCATTGGAGCTGACGTCGCCGCCATGGCTGATCGCCAGAATGCCGGTGCCGAAATCGCCGACACTCAGCGATCCGCTGTTTGTCCAGGTCGAGTTGTCGACGAACACCTTGCCGGTCGAACCCGCGGAGGCGCCAATATAACCTGAAGTATTGCTGACCTTTCCGCTGTTCGAGACCATCAACGTACCTGTCCCGTCGACGCCGACGGACAAGTTCCCGCTGTTGAGCCAGGTTGAGCCGATGCCATCGACCATCACCTTACCGGCTGAATCGGTGCTGTAGCCCACCATGGCATCAGCATTGCTAACCACACCGCCGTTGGTGATTATCAACGCGCCGTCGCCATCATGGCCGACATAGAGCGTTCCATTGTTTGTCCAGGTGGCATCATCGATCGTCGCCGAGCCGATCGAATCTGAATATTGGCCAATATAGGCGCTGTCGCTGATGACGTTGCCGCCGTTGGAAACCGTTACCGCACCAACGCCGGAACTGCCGACCGTGAGGCTATCAGTGTTAAGCCACGTTGAGCCGGCGCCATCGATCTTTACGACGCCTTGAACGTTGCTGCCGCCCGCAACAATACCCACAGCATCCGTCACGACACCGCCATTGAGGATATAGAGCGTAGCCAGCCCGAAACTACCAACCACCAAACTGCTGCTGGTCCACGAGGAACCCGCACCTGTTACGGTGACATCAGAAGTGGAGTTATCCCCCCAGGATAAGAATGCTCGGTCGGTCGTCAACGTGCCGTTCGAAATGACAAGGCTGCCGTCCGAAGAAGCTACAAAGCCAAGGTAAATATCGTCGGCAAAAGCGTTGCCAGCGTTGATAACAGTCGGATTCGGTGTCGAATTGCTGATATATACAATATCGGCCGCCGTCGGCACTGACCCAGCGTTCCAGTTTCCGGTGGTAAACCAATCCGTGGAGGTGGTGCCGGTCCAGGCATCGGCCGCCGTCGCGGCGATCGGCTGGCCGAGTCCGACCAGCGCGGTCGACGTCAGCGCCAGATATTTCCATGCGTTAGCCCTGCGGCCACCAAAACCATTCTGCGGCATCCAAACCCCTGACATGTTAGTCATTTCACCCTGAGGCTGACATGTCATTGGAGCTCGGGCTTGTCTTGGGCAGGGCCGCACTGGAATTGGACTGGAGCGAAAAGCCGAGCCTTTTGCGCGCACTGTGGCAGTTCTGCGCCACGATCGCGCAGGTGCCGCTCCACCGGCCTCTCAAAGAGAGAATCGGACGCCGCGCCAGGGCCGGCCACAGAAAATGCCGCAACCCTATCTGGCGCTGGTCGGCGTATAGCCGAAACGGCGACGGAAGCAGCGATTGAAATACGATACATCGCTGAACCCGCTCGTCATCGCGATATCGCTGACCCGCATGTCGCTGTGTCTCTGAGAGAGCATCCTATGGGCGCTCTGCAACCGCAGTTCGAGAACGCGCTCGGAGAAGCTCACTCCGGTTTCCTGAAGGAGATCATGGACGTAGCGCGCCGACAGGCCGAGCTGTTGCGCGACACCTTGGGCGGAGATGCCAGGATCGGCAAAATCCTCGGCAATCGTTGCCAGGATCGCCTCCAGCCTGGCGGCGCGCAGGCCGCGAAGGCCGACCAATTCGGCAGCCCGGCCTTTCGCCCCGGTCACCAGGCCGATCAGGTCCACGATCGTGTCCGTCGCATGGGTTATGAGATCGGCCGAGGCGAGCGGGCTGCCGCTTTCAAGAAGCTGGCAATAGCGCTTGAGAAGATCGAGGGCTTCGTTGTCGGCGCCGATCTTCAACCCCAGCCGGTCGTCGATCTGCGGGAAGGCGCGCATGAGGACCGCGCGTGGGACCACCACATTGGTCCAGATATTGCTGTCGGCACCGGTCATTTTCAGCGCCTCCGAGGCCGTGACGAGGACCGCTTCTCCCCGACCGACGGCATATTCGCGGCCGACCTGCACGCCCGACAAGAGGGTGTCGGCCTTGTTGATCAACAGCAAATAGCCGTCATTGTCGTCCTCGGCGATGTTGCTCGCCTTCCTTGTCGCCTGCTTGATCGTTCCGGACATCTGACCGAGAACCAGTGAACCGACAGCCGTGGCTTCGATCGAGGCCTCGAAGGGCAGGTTTTCCGATATGCCGTATTCCACCGACCAGATTTCCGCGACGTGGATGTCCTGCCACAGGGAAAATCGCTCGCGTTCGCCAAGATGCGGCGGCAACTGAGCCGATGAAAACACCGTCTTTCGCGACAATGGAAAACCTCGATAAAGTATCCGTGCTTAAAAAATACCGATCGCCATACTTTCAATCGGCAGAATAACCGGCAACAGTGGCGGCTGGCGTCAAGCAATCGAGTTGAATCCTAATCGAGATCGGCCAGGAGTGGCGTCATCCAAAAGTATGACGCCACAAAATTCTCCGAGGCGAGATCGCAGTGTGTCTGGAGGCGTGGTGGAGAGGCTGAGCAGCGAAGTCCTTGGTTCCATTATCGGCGATATCTACGATTGCGTTTTGAACCCGGAAGGCTGGGCCGGGGTCATGACTCGGATCACGACGGCCATGGACGCGGCCTATACAACCATCGCGCTCGCCAGCACCGCCGACAATCATGGCCGCTTCGCCGCTCAATCGCCCTGGGATCCCGTGCAAATGCGCGTGCTCCAGGACTATGACTTTGATGCAATTCCCGGTCTGAAGACGGCGGTCATCGGCGACGTCGACACGCCCGTCGCGACGCTGTCGCTGATGAGCGAAGCCGAACTCGGGCAGACGGCATTTTTTCAGAATTGGGCCAAACCGCAGGGATTGCGCGAAGCCTGCATCACCAAATTCGTCCACACATCGGACCGGATCGGGCTCATGGGTTGCACCACATGGGCCGACAGGGGGATCATATCAGCCGAGGACCAACATTTCCTGGCGTTGCTCTCGCCGCATCTGCGCCGTGCTTCCCTGATCGGAGACCTGCTCGACCAGGCTCGCGTTACCGCCAGCCTTTACCGCCAGGCGCTCGACAATCTCGCAGTGCCTGTCGTGCTTGCCGGCGCCAACGGGGCCATCCTCCATGCCAATGGCGCTGCCGAACGGATGTTGTCGGCGCAAGGTCCGATTCTTTCCAGGAACGGCCTGCTCCAGGCGCAGAATCCGGCGGTCGCCCGCGCCCTGCTGGAAGCGATCGCCAGCGCCGCGAACGCAGATGCTTCGCTTGGCGCCCGGGGCATAGGACTGCCGGTCTCGGCCCCAGGCCGGCCGGCCGCTGTCGCCTATGTGCTGCCGCTGACCGAAGGAACCGCGCGCGCGGCTTTCCGGCCGGCATGCGCGGCTGTCTTCATATCGACCACAACGTCGGCTTCTCCTCTCCCGGAGGCCGTCCTGACCACGCTGTTCGACCTTACGCCCGCGGAGGCGCGGGTCCTGCTGCGGATCGGCAGCGGATTGTCGGCGTCGAAGAGCGCTTTGTCGCTCGGCATCGGCGAAAACACCTTGAAGACACACCTCAATCGTATCTTCGCCAAAACCGGGACGAGACGCCAAGCCGACCTCGTCAAGCTCGTCTCGGACATAGGCACGCCCCTGGCAGCGCATTGAGGCTGAAGGCGTAGTCCGCAGCGCGAGATCGGCTCACCGCCTCCAGAGCGGCTCCGGCGCGAAGCGCTCGCTCGCCGGGATCGCGCCTGGCCGCCCCCCTCTGGCCTGCCGGCCATCTCCCCCTCAAGGGGGGGAGATTACTCGCTTCCACCGCTCAGATCAGCTTCTCCAGCGTGATCGGCAAGTCGCGCACCCTTTTCCCCGTCGCGTGGAACACCGCGTTGGCGATCGCCGGCGCCACGCCGACGATGGGCAGTTCGCCGACGCCCTTGCCGCCGAGCACAGAGGAGTGCGGGTCGGGGATGCCGACCGAAATCACCTCGATGTCGGGAATGTCGGCATTGGTCGGCACCAGATAGTCGGCGAGGTTGTTGTTGACGATGCGGCCGTGGCGGCGGTCGATGATGCCTTCTTCCAGCAACGCCTGGCCGATGCCCATGATGATGCCGCCCTTCCACTGGCTTTCCGCCAGCTTCGGATTGTAGAGCCGTCCCGAATCCAGCGCCGACACGACGCGCGAGACCCGCACGGTGCCGAAATCCTCGTCGACCCGGACCTCGATGAAATGCGCGCACCAGGAGTGGCGGGAATAGTCGCCTTCGGTGTGCGGCAGCGCCATGGCGATGGTGGTGTAGTTCCTGTAGCGGTCCTCGGCACTCGAATTGGCCGGCATGGTATCGCCTGTCGCCTCGATGCGATCGCGGCCGACGCTTTTGAGGAGCTCGGCGATCGACACATCGGGGCCGTCGCCACGCGGTGCGGTGATGCGGCCATTGGCGACGACCAGCGTGTTGGCCTGCAGCGCATGGAAGGGCGAGCGCGGGTCGCTGATCGCCAACCCGACCAACTGGTCGAGCGCCGAGGTCGCGGCCTTGTAGACGGCACCGGTCATGACGCCGGCCAGGCGCGAGCCGCCTGCGACGCCGGCGCGGGGAAAGCGGGAATCGCCCAGCTTCACCACGACGTCGTCGGCCGGCACGCCCACCGTCTCGGCCGCCGTCTGCGCCAGGATGGTGTAGGTGCCCTGGCCCATGTCGATCGAGGAGCTTTCGACCTCCACCGAGCCGTCGGCCAGGATGCGCACGATCGCCTCGCCATAGGCGCGCCGCACCGGATAGGTACCGGCGGCTACGCCCCAGCCGATCAGCTGGTTGCCGTCGCGCATCGAACGCGGCTCCGGTGAGCGCCTGGCCCAGCCGAAGCGCTCGGCGCCCGTGGCAAAAGCCTCGCGCAACTGCCTGGTGGACCAGGCTTTTTTCACTTCCGGGTCCTGCTCGGCATAGTTCCGCAGCCGGATCTCCAGCGGGTCGATGCCAACCTCATAGGCGAGCTCGTCGATGGCGCTTTCGATGCCGAAGGCCGAAGGGTTCTCGCCCGGCGCGCGCATGGCGCCCGGCACCACGGAATTCACCCGCACGACGTTCTGCCGGGACGAAAAGTTCGGCGTCGCGTACATTATCGAGGTAACCGAGGCCAATGGCTCCACCCACATGCCATCGATCGACGTTTCATTGACGCCGCGATGCACGATCGACTGGATTTTTCCTTCCGCATCCGCGCCGAGCGCCACCGTCTGGCGCGTCGCGGCGCGGCCGCCATAGCCGGTGAAGGTCTGCGGGCGCGTCATCACCAGGCGCACCGGCCGGCCGAGCATTTTGGCTGCACTCGCGGCAACCGCGCCGTGGCCGAGCGCCAGCGCCTTGGAGCCGAAGCCGCCGCCAATATAGGGCGAGACCAGCCGCACATTCTCGAACGGCACATCGAACCACTCGGCATAGGTGCGCGCCATGCCATCGAGCCATTGGCTCGGCTCCCACACGGTGAGCCGGTCGCCCTCCCAGCGGGCGATCAGGCCGTGCGGCTCCATCGGCGCCTGGTATTCGCGCGGCGTGTTGTAGGCGGCGCAGATCCGGACCGGGGCGGACGCAAAGGCAGCCTGCGCGTCGCCCCATTCCTTGGTCATGGCCTCGATCGGAATGCCGTCGCCGGCTTTGGCATCGTTGAGGTCGACGATGGCCGGCGTCTCGTCATAGTCGACCTTGACCAGGGCCGCTGCCGCAACCGCCTGCTCGAAGGTTTCCGCGACCACGGCGGCGACATGCTGGCCCGAAAAGCTGATGTCGCGCGCCAGCGGGCAATAAGGCTTGTCGGGCGGGGGCGTGCCGAACCAGTCCGACGCGGTTTTCAGGGCCATGATGGTGTCCGGCGTCAGCACTTGCAGCACGCCGGGCGCCGCCTCAGCCTGCGCCGTATCGATGGCGCGCACCTTGCCGGACGCGATCGTGCTGTCGACCAGCACGGCATAGGCCAAGTCTTCGAGCTGCTGTTCGACGGCGTATTTGGCCGCGCCGGTGATCTTGGCCGGGCCGTCGACGCGCGACAGCCGGCCTCCGACGGCTTGTGCCAGCACGCCGTCGGAGGCGTCGCCATGTCTTGCGATGTGAACGGTCATGCCGCTTCTCCCAGTTTGAGGATCGCTCTGGCCACGACGCGCGGCGCGAGCTCGATCTTGTAGTGGTTGGCGCCATGGTCGACGGCGCCCTCGACGGCGAGCAGGCTGGCCGCGCGGACAGCCTCAGGCTCCAGCACCTTGCCTTTCAGCGCCTCTTCCACGGCGCGCGCCCGCCAGGGCTTCGTGGCAACGCCGCCGAGCGCGACGCGCAGGTCGCGGACGGTGCGCCCGTCGGCCTCGAGTTCGAGGCCGACGGCGGCACTGGCGGCGGCGAACTCGTAAGACTGCCGGTCGCGGACCTTCACGTAGCTCGAGCGGCGGGCGGCGGCGGATCCCGGGATTTCGATGGCGGTGATCATCTCGCCCGGTTCGATCGCGTGTTCCTTCTGAGGCGTGGTGCCGGGCAGCAGGAAAAAGTCGTCGACCAAGACGCGGCGTTCTCCGAGATGGACCACCGCATCGAAGGCGACCAGCGCGGTGGCGAGATCGCCGGGATACGTGGCGATGCAGGCCTCGCTGGTGCCGAGCACCGCATGGCCCCTGGTGACGCCGCCGATCGCCGAACAGCCGCTGCCGGGCTCGCGCTTGTTGCAGGCGGCAAAATTCGAGGGATCGCGGAAATAGGGGCAGCGTGTGCGCTGCATCAGATTGCCGCCGACGGTCGCCATGTTGCGGAGCTGCGCCGAAGCCGCCTGCCACAGCGCCTCCGAGACGGCGGGAAAGCCGCCCTTGATGCCGGCGTGGTCGGCGACATGGCTCATCCTGGCGAGCGCGCCGATGACGGCGCCGCGCTCGTCGATCTCGATGATATCGAGCCCCTTGAGATGGCTGATGTCGACCAGGCTATCGGGCTCGGCGACGCCGCATTTGGCGAGGTCGATCAGCGTCGTGCCGCCGGCCAGCAGCATGGCGCCGGGCAGGGCGGCCGCTTGGCGTGCGGCGTCGACCGAGGCGGCGCGAAGATAGGAAAAATCCCTCATGACGCGGCCTCCAGCGCTGCCTGGCGCACGGCGGCGATGATGTGCGGATAGGCGCCGCAGCGGCAGAGATTGCCGGCCATGTATTCGCGGATCTCGTCATCGGAGCCGGCATGGCCTTCGCGGATGCAGGCGACCGCCGACATGATCTGGCCAGATGTGCAATAGCCGCACTGGAAGGCGTCCTGATCGAGGAAGGCAGCCTGCACGGGATGCAGTTCGCCCTCCCGTGCAAGCCCCTCTATGGTGGTGACGGTGCGGCCTTCGGCCTGTGCCGCCAGCGTCAGGCAAGCCAGCACGCGCTCGCCGTCGACATGCACCGTGCAGGCGCCGCACTGACCGTGGTCGCAGCCCTTCTTGGTGCCTGTCAGGCCGAGGCGGTCGCGCAAGGCGTCGAGCAGCGTGACGCGCGGTTCGAGGTCCAGCGTATGCGGCTGGCCGTTGATATCGAGATGGACGGGGATTGTGGTGTTCGTCATGGGCGTCTGGCTCCAGTTGCTTGACGCTGAGGGAAATGAAGTGGTGTCGGGGCGGGGAAGGGCAAGGCCAATCGAGGAGGCGGAGCGGCCGAGACAGCGATCTCCCTCGCAAGAGGTGAGATTGGCAGCTTTGCGGTCACGGTCACTCTCCAGCGGAAATCGGCTTTGGCTTGCAAGCTTTCAGCACGTGACATACCGGTTCCCCTGATTATATGATAAAGGTGCTCCACTAAAGCGGAGGCGCCTCCGTTTATTACGTGGGGGCTGACCCGATGGGGTTCAAGCCCCATATTTCGACAGTGGAGAAAAAATTGGCCGCAGAGCCGTCCGCCATCCCCGACCAGAAGACCGCAGAGGCCAAGCCGTTGCGCGCCGACGCGCAGCGCAACCGCGACCGGCTGGCCGAGGTGGCGGCCTCGGTCTTCGCCGAGCGCGGGATCGATGCCTCGCTGGAGGAGATCGCGCGCCGCGCGGGCGTCGGCATCGGCACGCTCTACCGCCATTTCCCGACGCGCGAGCACCTGGTCGAGGTGGTCTACCGGCGCGAGGTGGAAGGGCTGTGCGCGGCCGCCGACGAACTGGCGACAAAGCATCCGTCCGACGTCGCGCTGGAAGAATGGATGCGGCGCTTCGTCGACTATATCGCCACCAAGCGAGGGCTTGCGACCAGCCTGCGCATCCTGTTGACGGCGAATGCCAATCTCTATTCCGACACGTCGGGTCGGGTCTCGGCGGCGTTGCGGCAATTGGTCGAGGCGGCGGTGGCCGACGGCACCATCCGTGGCGATGTCGACGCGTCCGACGTGCTGCACGCGCTGGGCGGCATCTATTCGGCGCCCGACACCCCGGATTGGCGCGATCGCTCGCGCCGGCTGGTCCGGCTGCTGATGGACGGATTGCGGTTCGGCGCCGCCAAGGCTAGGTGAGGGCGACTGGAGACTGGCCTGCGGCTAGCGGGCACGTCCGCGATTTGGGGGCATCTATGTATGTGGGCCGTTCCTACAAGGTGATGGATTTCGCGCTCTGGTCGCGGCGCAGCGTCATCTACATGGTGGTGGTGAGCGGACTGGCGGTGGCCGCCTACCGTTTTCCCGGACTTGCCGGGTTCTCGGTGCCGTGGTCTGTCGTGCTGGTGCTCGGCACCACGGTGTCACTGGTGGCCGGCTTCAAGAATTCGCAGGTGTTTACCCGCAGCGGTGAAGCGCTGCAGGCGTTTGCGCAAATCACGGCCAGCAGCCGGTTGTGGTCCAATTTCTGCAGGGACTTCACCGACGCCCCGACAGCGAAGCAACTCATCTATCGCCACATCGCCTGGATGACGGCGCTGCGTTTCGCGCTGCGGCGGCCGATGCCATGGGAATCCATGGCGCGGGCCGCCAATATCGAATACCGGCGGCGTTACCATGTCCAGGAGGATACGGGCTCGATTGCCGACGAATTGCGGCCGTTGCTGGCCGAGCAGACCGAGGGCGTCCTGAAATCGCCCCGCCCGGCGATCGCCTTGCTCGAAATGCAATCGGTGCAGGTCAACGGCTTGTTCAAGGATGCCAAGATTCCTCCGCAGATCTATGGCGAACTGACAAAACTCATCCGCGACTTCCACGACCAGCAGGCGCGCTGCGACCGCATCAAGAACAATCCCTATCCCCGCCAATACGCCATCGTCAGTTCCATGTTCGTCATGATCTTCTGCACGCTGTTGCCGTTCGGCGTCGTTCCGGTCTTCGCCGAGATGGGCAAATTCGGCGGCGCGCTGGGCTCGATCGCGATCTGGCTGACGATCCCGTTCAGCACGCTGCTGGGCTGGGCATACATGTCGCTCGACCAGGTCGGCGAGAGCAGCGCCAACCCTTTCGAGGGCAACGCCAACGATGTGCCGATCTCGCAGATCTGCCGCGATATAGAGATCGAAATGCGGACCGGGCTCGGCGAGATCGACCTTCCCGCGCCATTGCTGCCTGTCAACGACATCGCGACGTAAGGCCAGTGCCTTACGGCGATAAGCGCGAACCGCCCGGGCGTCATTGGCGATGTGTTTCGCCCCGGGCGGCGCGTCGGCGCCGCCGTCGAAGCGTCAGGTCTTTTCGGGCGTGCACCAGGGGCAGCCCTTGGCGGGTTGCGACGGCTCGTCGCCGCGCCGTGTCGGCTCCGCCTCGATCGGCTCCCGTGTGTCGGGACCGTGCGTCTCACTCGTCCGTGTCATGGTTCTTCTCCTTGATGGGTTGCATCGGCGATTCAAACTGGTTTGCGCAATGCTCTGTTTTTGCAGAGTTTTCTCCAAGCGCTTTGCTTTCTTCCGGCCCGCCTGCCTGTTGGAAATCACGCGCAGCCAAGGCGCCAGATGGAAGGCGCTCATCAGCAGGTACATGGCCGGCATGCCGGTGAGCGGCGAAGAGGTGCCCATGCACAGCATCGCCGCATCGCCGCCGAAGATGCCGGCCAGCAGCGCCATCAGGGCGAAGGTCGGCGCGGCGGCGAGGCCCAGCCAGTCGGCGATGCCGAGGCGGGCCGCGTCCTGATCGGGACCGGGGCGGGCGCCTGTATGGAGGTCGCTCATGTCTTTCTCCTCGGTTGCGCATTGGCGCCACCCCGGAAAGCTGCAGCGGTTCTGGGAAAGCTGCCGCCTTGCGAAGAGCGTCCGGCCGCGCTTGCGTGGAGCCGGCGCTCTAGCCAGGCTCTACTGGGCGTCCTTGTTGCGGAACGCCGCCTCGCCGGCAGCAGACACTTCGTCCCATTTCCTGTCCGGCGCGGTGTCGGCGTCGTAGTTGTCGCTCCAGTTCCACCATTTGTAGGTCGGGGTCTGCGGATAGCCTTCGGGCGAGTCCTCCCAGACCTCCTGGCGGCCGAGCGGCGTGGCATCAAGGTAACTCCAGACGGTGCCCATCGCCTCGTCGCCGCGGTTGTTGATCAGATAGGTGCGGAAGATGCGGTCCTTGTCGCGGATGAAGATGTTGTGGCCGTGCCATTCGTCGACGCCGAAGTCTTTGTCGAAGCTGTCGGTGATGGTGTACCAGGGCATTGCCCAGCCCATCCGCTTCTTCAGCCGCGCAATGTCGGCCTGCGGCGCGCGCGAAGCGTAGGCCAGCGTGGTGTCGCGGGCGTTGAGATGGGCGAGGTTAGAGACCTGGTCGGCGCCCAGCGAGCAGCCGCGGCAGGCGTGATCGGGCCAGCCATACACACCGGGCTCGAAGAAGGCGCGGTAGACGATCAACTGGCGGCGGCCCTCGAACAGGTCAAGCAGGCTCGCCTTTCCGTTGGGTCCTTCGAACGTGTAGTCCTTCTCGACGGCCATCCACGGCATGCGGCGGCGCTCGGCGGCCAACGCATCCTTGGCGCGGAGCGTCGCCTTCTCCTTTACGAGCAACTGCTGGCGCGCCGCCTCCCATGCTTGCTGGGAAACGATCGGCGGTGTGTGCATTTGCTTGGTCATGGCTTTTGCCTCGCTGTTCCGGTTTGATGTGACGGGACTGACATAGCGCCGGACAGCGGGATGGTGAGAGTTACAAGTATGGCGGGATTCGCCGTGGCGGGATTTTGATGGATTCGCTGATCACGGCCGCGGGGCTGTTGCTGGCGGCGGGTGATCCGCTCGGCGCGCTCGACCGCGTGGCGTTGCGCGAGGACGCGCCGGCGCTGGCGCTGCGCGGCATCGCCATGGCGCAGCTCGGCGATCTCGACCGGGCCAGGGCTCTGCTGCGGCGGGCGGGGCGCACCTTCGGGCCGAGGGAAGCGGTGGCGCGCGCCAGATGCGTCATCGCCGAAGCCGAGATCGCGCTGGTTTCGCGCGACCTCGGCTGGCCGGCCAAGGCGCTCGACGCGGCGCGGGCGACGCTGGAAAAGCAAGGCGACCGGCTGAACGCCGCGCATGCGCGGCACCTGGAAGTGCGATTCCTGTTGCTGATCGGCCGTCTCGACGAGGCCGAGCAGGTGCTGGCCGGGCTCGATGCGACGCCGTTTCCGCCGGCTTCGCGGGCCGCGCACGAGCTGGTCGTCGCCGGCATCGCCATGCGGCGCCTCAGGACGAAGACCGCGCGCGCGGCACTCGAGCGGGCCCGCCACGCCGCATGGCGGGCCGGCATTCCCGGACTGATGGCCGAGGTCGACAGCGCGTTCCGGGTGCTGGCAACGCCGGCGGCGCGGCTGATCGCGAACGGCCAGGAGCATCCGCTGCTGCTCGAGGAAGTCGAGACCTTGCAGGCATCGGAAGCGCTGGTGGTCGACGGTCTTCGTTATGCCGTGCGCAGACAGGAGGCGCGGGCCTCTCTGGCGACGCGCCCGGTGCTGTTTGCGCTGGCGCGCGCGTTGGCCGAGGCCTGGCCCGGCGACATGCCGCGTGCGGCGCTCATCGCCAGGGCCTTCGGCGGCAGGCACGCCGATGAATCGCATCGCGCCCGGCTGCGGGTCGAGATCGGCCGGCTGCGCGCCGAGCTGCGCGGGCTGGCCGACATCCAGGCGACGAAGCGCGGTTTTTCGCTGGCGCCGAAACGGGGCGGCGAAGTGGTGGTGCTGGCGCGGCCTCTCGAGGAGCGGCATGCGGCAGTGCTCGCCTTCCTCGCCGACGGCGAAGCCTGGTCGAGCTCGGCACTGGCGCTGGCGCTCGCATCCAGCCAGCGCAGCGTGCAGCGCGCGCTGGAGCAGCTTGCCGAGACCGGCAAGGTGCAATGGTTCGGCCGCGGCCGGGCGCGCCGCTGGATGACGCCGCCGGTGGCGGGTTTCACGACCACCTTGTTACTCCCGGCGCCCTTGCCGAACGGCTAGGAATGGATCATTCGATCAAAGGCGAGGATGAAGGACATGAAACATGCAGCGGCCGAGATCCTGCGCGAATACGGCCCCTTTGCGGGCGTGGACAGCGTGCATGGCGTGAGCTTCGACGGGCAGAACGTCTGGTTTGCCTCGGGCAAGGGGCTCACCGCCTTCGACCCTGAGAGCGGGCAGGCGGTGCGCTCGATCGATGTCGCCGCGCATGCCGGGACGGCCTATGACGGCCAGTACCTCTACCAGCTCGCCAAGGACCGGATCCAGAAGATCGATCCCGGCACCGGCGCGGTGCTGTCCACCATTCCGGCGCCCGGCGGTGGCGGCGATTCCGGCCTCACCTGGGCCGAGGGCACGTTGTGGGTGGGGCAGAACCGCCAGCGCAAGATCCACCAGATCGATCCCGAGACCGGGGCGGTCCTGCGCACCATCGAATCCAACCGCTTCGTCACCGGCGTGACCTGGGTCGATGGCGAGCTGTGGCACGGCACCTGGGAAGGCGACCAGAGCGACGTGCGGCGCGTCGACCCGAAGACCGGAGACGTGCTGGAACGGCTCGACATGCCGCCCGGCAAGGGCGTGTCGGGGCTCGAATCCGACGGCGGCGACCGCTTCTTCTGCGGCGGCGGCCCGGGCGGCGTGGTGAGGACCGTGCGCCGACCGAAATGAGGGCTGATCTTTGCGGTGAGCTCACGTGCCGACGCCTGCGGACAAGCGACAAGAGCATCGTCTGTGTCGATCACAGATTCGGCAATTTGTCCGCCGCCGGCTGGCCGTTGCCCGATGCCGGGCCTAGATAGGCTGGACCATCTTCGCAGAGGACCAGACCATGCCTGAACAGATTTCGTTGAACGACGGCTCGACCATTCCCCGGCTCGGCCTTGGCGTGTGGCAAGTCGATCCCGCTATCACCGCCAAGGTGGTGGGCTGGGGGATCAAGGCCGGCTACAGGCTGATCGACACCGCCGAAGGCTACCAGAACGAGAAGGGCGTCGGGGAGGCGATCCGGAGCGCGGGCGTGCCGAGAGGCGAGCTGTTCATCACCTCGAAGCTGCGCAACGGCGCGCACCAGCGCGATGCCGCATTGCGCGCCTTCGAGGATACGATGGACAAGCTCGGTA
This sequence comes from Mesorhizobium sp. B2-3-6, assembly GCF_006442305.1. Classification (NCBI taxonomy): domain Bacteria; kingdom Pseudomonadati; phylum Pseudomonadota; class Alphaproteobacteria; order Hyphomicrobiales; family Phyllobacteriaceae; genus Mesorhizobium; species Mesorhizobium sp. B2-3-6. The sequence continues at coordinate 399,260 of NZ_VFVW01000001.1, forward strand.
TCGAACAGATCGACCTGTTCCTCATCCACTGGCCGGTGCCCAGCCAGGACAAATATGTCGAGGCCTGGCAGACATTGATCGAGCTGCAGAAAGCCGGCCGGATCAAATCGGTCGGCGTGTCGAATTTCAACCGGGATCACCTGGAGCGCATCATCGGCGAAACCGGCGTCACGCCAGCCGTCAACCAGATCGAGCTGCATCCGCGTTTCCAGCAGCGCGAGATCAGGGAGTTCCATGCCCGGCACAACATCCACACCGAAAGCTGGAGCCCCCTCGGTAGCGGCAGGCTGCTCGGCGACCCGACCATAGCAGGCATCGCCGCAAAGCACGGCAAGTCCGCGGCGCAGACGATGATCCGCTGGCACCTCCAGGAAGGGCTGATCGTCATCCCGAAATCGGTCCACCAGGACCGCATATCGGCCAATTTCGACGTCTTCGATTTCGAACTGGACGCGCAGGACCTGAAGGCCATCCGCGGCATGGATTCAGCCGATGGCCGCGTCGGGCCGAACCCTGCGACGGCGGCGTTCTTGTTTTGAGGCCACCAACGTTTTTACTCTACGGCGCCCCCCTCTGTCCTGCCGGACATCTCCCCCACAAGGGGGGAGATTGGCAGCTTTGGCTCCGGCGCTACATTCTTCAACGTTGAAGATTGGCGAAAGCATTCGCGACAGCCGATCTCCCCCCTTGTGGGGGAGATGCCCGGCAGGGCAGAGGGGGGCTGTCCCGCCGGCGTCTCAGGAGATCAGCAGCTTCAGTGCCTCAAATCCCCGAGCCGTCGAGCTGCTGGGCGTCGTCGCCTTCCCAGGGCGAGGGCATGGAGGCGCGGGCGAGGTTGGCCGAGGGCATCGGCATCCAGCATTTCAGCTCGGGCTCGGCATATTCGACGATGCGGCCGGGCGAGGAGTCCGACGCGCGCCAGCCTTCTTCGCCGAACTGGTCGCCATCCGACCAATAGGCGAGGTCGACTTCCGCCGGCCCCTGCTCGGACGGCCGGACCGTGACGAGGATCCGGCTGCCGTCCTTGGGCGCGCTTGACATGTGGCGCCAGCGGTCGGGCTCATCCATCGCTCATCCTCCTCGGGATCCATTGCCATGCTTCGAGAGGGATAGTCGCCTCGCGTCCGGAAGCGGTCAACCCGGACTTTTCGCAAAACCGGTCCTTGCGGTCGCGACCTCATTGTCGGATTCGATCGGCGCTATCCGTCCTTGTCGTGCATGCCGCAACAAGGAGCGAGGCGATGGCGAGTGACAAGGTCGGGGCCGAAACCGCACGGGGCGGACGCGGAGATGAAACTGTTCTTCAGCCGCAACCCCAATCCGCGCCTGGGAGTCGCGGTGGCCCGTCACCTCGGGGCGAAGGTCGCGTTCGAATTCGCTTCGCCCATGGCGCCGGGGCAGGCGGAGCGGTTCCGTCCGCTCAATCCCAATCTTTCCCTGCCCTTGCTGGCCTGGCCTGGAGGGAGCCTCTGGGAAGCGGACGCCATAGCCTGCCGGCTTTCGCGCGACATGGGTTCGGATTTCTGGCGCGCGGGCGACGACGAACCCGAGATGATCCGTTGGCTGAGCTGGGGCAAGGAAGAGTTCGTCAGGGCCTGTGACATCGTGCATTTCGAGCGCGGCACCAAGCAGCGCTATGGCATCGGTCCGATCGACGCGGAAAAGGTCGCGGAGGGACTGGAACAGTTCCACAGGACAGCGCTGATCCTCGAGGCGGCACTTGGCCGGCGGCCATGGCTGGCCGGGACTTCGGTCTCCTATGCCGATTTCCGCATGGCGACGTTCCTACCCTTCAACGACGCCGCCCGCTTGCCGCTCGGCGACTATCCCCAAATCGAGCGCTGGTATCGCCGGCTCGAAGAGATCGAGGCCTGGCGCGATCCGTTCCAGGGGCTGGACGCGCCCGCATTGGCACCGGTCCCCGGACGGTGATGCCCGCGTGAGACGACGCGGGAGCGGTCGACCAGGCTTCAGGGCTTGAATCGCGATTCCGCTTCAACTGCTTGTTTTCACGTCCATCCGAAAACGATTGCGCGCTTGTCATGCGATCGTTCAGCCCGCCGGATGTTCGCATCAGGCAGGCAGCATTTCGCACAACTGTGCGCAACGCCCAACCGGCGGCCATCGGCGCTCGACGCTTTGCAATCGGGTTGATAAGTCCCTCTGCGAAGGAGCGGCTGAGTCTGATATGACCGTTGCGATCGAGATGGGACAGACGACCGCCGGCGCGCCGGCGGCGCTGGATCTTGAGGAACTGCTGGCGACCCGCCTTCTGGTGCAGGGCAATTCGGGCTCCGGCAAGTCGCATCTCCTGCGCCGGCTGCTCGAGCAGAGCGCGCCCTGGGTGCAGCAGACCATCATCGACCCCGAAGGCGACTTCGTGTCGCTGGGCGAGCGCTACGGCCACCTGGTGATCGACGCCGAGGAGCATACCGAGCGCGGGTTGCAGAGCGCCGGCGAGCGGGCGCGCATCCACCGCGTATCCACTGTGCTCAACCTCGAAGGGCTCGACGCCGAGAACCAGATGCGGCGGGCGGCGGCCTTCCTCGGCGGACTGTTCGAGGTCGCGCGCGACCATTGGTACCCGATGCTGGTGGTGGTGGACGAGGCGCAGCTGTTCGCGCCGGCGGTGGCCGGCGAGGTCTCCGACGAGGCACGCAAACTCTCGCTCGGCGCCATGACCAATCTGATGTGCCGCGGCCGCAAGCGCGGGCTGGCCGGCATCATCGCCACGCAGCGCCTGGCCAAGCTCGCCAAGAATGTCGCGGCGGAAGCCTCCAATTTCCTGATGGGGCGCACCTTCCTCGACATCGACATGGCGCGCGCGGCCGATCTGCTTGGCATGGAGCGGCGGCAGGCGGAGGCCTTTCGCGACCTGGAACGCGGACACTTCATGGCGCTGGGCCCGGCGCTGTCGCGCCGTCCGCTCGGCCTGCGCATCGGGCCGACGGATACGAGCCCGCGCAACGGTACGCCGCGGCTGATGCCGTTGCCGGAAGCGGCGTTGGAGGATGCCCGCGCGATCATCCTGGCGGCACCGCCGCCGGAGGCCGTGCGGCCGCAGCGGCGGGTGACATCGCCGGACCTGCTCAACCAGCTGATGGCGGCGAAGTCCGCGGCGCTGGAGATCCGCCCCGAACCGGCCGAGCCGGCGCCCAGCGCCGAGGACCTGGCGGAGCGGCGCGAGCGGATGGACCGCATCCTGCGCGCCATATTGGCCGAGCCCGACGCGGGCTTCCGCGTCATCGGCGTGCTCTACCAGGAGTTCGTGGTGCGCTGCCGCATCGAGGGGCTGGCGTCGGTCGTGCCCGATCTGCAGGAGTTCCGCCGCATGCTGACGCGAGCCCGCGCCGGCGTGGGTTCCGATATGGCCGAGGACGATGCGTGGCGCGACGTCTCCGTGCGCGCCTCGCTGCTGCCCGAGGACATGCAGGGCGTGTTCATGATGGTCGCCCGCGCGGCAAAGGAAGGCTGGCCCTGCCCGAGCGACGCCGCGATCGCCCGCGCCTATGGCTCGCACTCCATGCGCCGCGCCCGGCGCCTGCTCACCTATATCGAAGAGCAGGGCCTGATCGTGTGCCAGCTCGACGGTACCGGCCGGCGCACCGTCACGCTGGTGGAACTCGCCTGGGCGACGGCGCCGGGCGACCCAAATGCGGCGCCGGGCGACCGCAACGCGGCGCCGGGCGATCCCAATACCGAGGAGACGAAGCAGGGCAGCCTGGCGCTGTGATCAATGCATGCGCGCGGCACGGTTGCGGTTTTCCACTGGAACATAACGAGAACATGTGATACTCTATCGCATCGGTGAGTCTTGCGCGGTACGGTCGAGGGCGATGGGAAAAGTTTCACAGATTCGCGGGTCGAAATTGCCTGCCGTCTTGCGCTCGGTGGCTGATGCATTGCGAGTGGCGCGCGCGGAGCTGTCGAAGGCTCGCCTGCTGGCGCGCGCATGGTGCGAGACGATCGATGAATGCGACCGCGAAACCTATGCGGTTTCGCTGACCCGGCGCGCGCTGGAGGCCTTGTCGGCGGCCCTCGGCATTTCCCCGGCGATCTGCCCCTCGCTCGCCTTCGATACGGAGGCGCTGGACGAGCCGGCTTCCGCGCTTGCGCACAGCATCGGGGAGACCGCCGCGCGGCTGCCGATCCTCGAAGCGCTGCATCTCGTCACCAGCCTCTATCCGGTCCTGCTGCCGACCAGGGAGCGCGGTGAGCGCGGTGCCTTCTACACGCCGCCGGCGCTGGTCAATCGCCTGCTCGACCAGGCCGAGGAAGAGGGCCTGGACTGGCGCAGCGCACGGGTTCTCGATCCCGCCGCCGGCGGTGGGACGTTTCTGTTTCATGCCGCGCACCGCATGATCGCCGCGCTCGGCGATTGCGAGCCAGCCTTCGCGCTCAGCCATGTCGGCACCAGGCTTGCCGGTTTCGAGCTCGATCCCCTCGCGGCGCGGCTGGCGCAAGGCGCCCTGGAGATCGCGCTCGCCGATATCGCGACCAGGGCCGGGCGCGCCGCCCCCGCCATCGTGACGGCCTGCAACACGCTTGAAGCCGATCCGGAACCCGTCTTCGATCTCGTCGTCGGCAATCCGCCCTATGGGCGGGTCTCGCTGCCGTCGCGATTGCGCGAGCGCTATGCGCGCGGCCTCTACGGGCACGCCAATCTCTACGGCGTTTTCACCGACGCCGCGCTGCGCTGGACCAAGCCTGGCGGCCTCATCGCCTTCCTGACGCCGACAAGCTTTCTCGGCGGCCAATACTACTCGGCGCTGCGCAGCCTTCTGGCCAACGAGGCGCCGCCCGTCGCGATCGACTTCGTGCATGCGCGGCGCGGCGTTTTCGAGGACGTGCTGCAGGAGACGCTGCTTGCCGTCTATGTCAACGGCGCGCAGCCGCGGCGCGCGCAGATCCACTACGTGACCGTCGCCTCCGAGACCGAGGCCGGGATTGCCCGCAACGGCACGATAGGCTTGCCATCCGACCGCGCCATGCCTTGGCTTGCGCCGCGCACGCCGGAGCACAGCCGGCTCATCGCCCGGGCCGAGACGATGACGCATCGCCTCGTCGACTGGGGCTATGGGGTTTCGACCGGCCCGCTGGTCTGGAACCGCTTCAAGGGTCAATTGCGCGATCGCGCCGGCGGCAAGGGGGTGCATCCGTTGATCTGGGCCGAAGCCGTGACCTCCGACGGCCAGTTCGCCTATCGCGCGCGCAAGAAGAACCACGCCCCTTACTTCAAGCTGGAGGCCGGCGATGGCTGGCTGCTTGTCGAGGAGCCCTGCATCCTCGTCCAGCGCACCACCGCCAAGGAACAGGCCCGCCGCCTGATCGCCGCCGAACTTCGCCAGGAATTCATCGATGCGCATGGCGGCGTCGTCGTCGAAAACCATCTCAACATGGTCCGCGCGACCGGCAGCACGAAGGTGCCGGCGGCGGTCGTGGCGGCGCTATTGAACAGCCGTGTCGTCGACGATCTTTTCCGCTGCATCAGCGGCAGCGTCGCCGTTTCCGCCTTCGAGCTCGAAGCGCTGCCGCTGCCGCCGCCCAGGAGCATCCAGGCATTGGAAAGGCTGGTCACCGCCGGTGCACCGCGCGACAGGATCGAGGCGGAATGCAGCCGCCTCTACGGTGAGCCTGCATGACGGCACGGCCGCCCTATGCGACGCGCGATCTTGTCGCCGGGCGCCTGCCGCTGATCTTTCCGGAAGGCACGCCGAACCGCATCTATTGCATCCGCGAACTTGCCGCCAGCACCGTGTTCGCCGCTCTCTACATCGGCGCCGTCGAGGGTTCGGGGCGATTCCTGGGCCCTGTCCATGTTTATCGCATGACCCGCGAGCAGGCGGCGCTGGCGGACGATGCAGATCGGGATGCCTACGCCGCAACCGTCCTGCGCAAGAACGGCGCCGTCGCGGGATCACGCTGGTACGCGGACAATACGCGCGAGCCCATCCGCGACGAGACGCTGCGGGACGGGCTGGTGGCGATCGGCTCGGTGCTGCGTCGCGAGGATCTGCCGACGACTTCAGGCCAGCCCCGCTATGCGCTGAGGGCGGCATTTGCAGCCCTGTTCGACCCGGCGCTGGAAGGCGAGGCGCTGGAAACCGCCATCGCGGACTTCCAGGAAACGCATCTCAGCAAGGGCGCGCTGGCCCGCGTGACCATCATGCGCGCCGGCGCTGTCGCCAACACCGCCGGCATCCGCGTCACGTTTCCGAACGGCGACACCAGGCTTTTGGCGCCGGGACCGAGTTCGGTCATCGCGCAAGCCGTCATCGAGGTGTTCGCCAAACGGTTTCTCGCCGCCCCTGCCATGTTGTGGCTGAGCGAGAGCGGCAACAAGGTGGTCCTGCGCGACGACGCCATCGCCAGTGCGATCGGCCTCAAGATCGAGGCCGACAGGAACTTGCCCGACATCATCCTCGCCGATCTCGGCCGCAAGGAGCCGTTGATCCTGTTCGTGGAAGTGGTGGCGACCGATGGCGCGATCACGGATCGCCGGCGCGATGCCCTCCATGCTGTCACGGACGCGGCCGGTTTCGACCGAAAACAGATCGCGTTCCTGACCGCCTATCAGGATCGCCAGTCCGCCGGCTTCAAGAAGACCGTCGCGCAGCTTGCCTGGGGCTCGTTCGCCTGGTTCGTCTCCGAACCCGGCCAACTCCTCGTGCTTCATGACGGCGCGGCCGACGGGCGTCCATTCGGCAGCTTGCCTTGGACAGTGATGTAATAACGCTTCCCCAGCGTCACTAGGACAGCCGGTCGATACACGGATTATCCGGTGTTGCGCTCCGTTGGCGGCCTAGCCTGCTATGTTTAATGTTGGAGTTATTGTATAGGAATAAGGTCTGGCGAATAGCACTTCGTTTGTTGGGAACGAGTAGCATTTCGTTTGATGGCGAGGGGAGCGCCAAACGATGAAGTTCAACTTCGATGGACCTCCAGTGGATGAATCCGAGGCTGACATCCCGCTCGCCTGCCAGCGCCAATTGTTGCCTCTCGTGGGCGAAATCGTCGAGGCGGCTGTCGCGGCCGGCTGGGACAAGGATGATGTGCTTCTGGCTTTTGTGGAACTCGCGTGGGATCTTTACGAAAAAGGTCGCGGGGACCCGCAATAGACGGCCGTGAACGACTGGCTCCGCGCCGCGCCGTTGCGTGCCACTGATGCCGAACAACGCTGTCGAACCACAGGGCCGACACAGCCTCGCATGTGAACTCCTCCTTCGTGACCGATGCGTTGCCGGCTTACGCCCGGGCCGACGAATCCGGAAGCGAAGATCCGTCAAGGCTCTTCGCTATTGACAGAAATGCTGCTGAACTTCCTTCGACGGTCAGTTCTTCTTTCTTATCTCGAATAAAGAATTTTCTTTGCGCGTGGAAGTTCTTTTCAATTCGAGGCGTGTGCGTTACGTTGATTCCGGGTCAGGGGAAGGGGATACCAAGCGGCGGTAAGCCGGCTGAGGCAACACGTATGAAACATGCGGGCGGGGCTCGGGAAAGCGGCGATTCCCAGGGCGTCGATCAAGAGCGGACAGCTCGATACGTCCTGGATATCATTCCGGAAAGTGCTGGTCCCAGAAGAGCCACCGCCCGCGGAAGCGTCATCTATTCCGTCCGCAGTCCGGGATCGCAGAAATTCCTGGCCAGGGAGCATTCCACGGGGATTGTGCTGAGGCCGGCACGCAAGCTGAGAGCCTCGCTCGGCAGTGACAGGATCACGCAGTACGATGCGCCGGTCGGCTGTCTCGTCGTCAATCCGGCGGGCGTCGACAGCACGCTGGCCTGGTCGCAGACCAGGGAGAACGCCGTCGTTTCGATCTCTCCCGAAGCGCTGTCCGAGCTGGCGGCCCATGAGTTCGACCTCCCGGACGTCAAGCTCGAGCCGCCCGCGTTCGGCACGGTTGACCTGAGGGCGCTCAACATAGCCCAGATGATCACTGCCGAACTGACCGACAGGCTGCCGCCGAACGAGCTCTATCTGGACTCGCTGCTGACGGTGTTCGGGGTGCATCTGCTGCGCGGTTATACGGGTCGCAAGAGGCAGGCCGCGTCGCCCAAAGGCGGGCTCTCCGCCGTTGGCGCCCGACGCGTGCGAGAGTATCTCGACCAGAACTTCGTGCGGAAAGTCATGGTCGCCGAGCTCGCGTCGGTCGCGGGGGTGTCACCAAATCATTTCATAGCAAGGTTCGCCGGGACATTCGGCATGCCGCCGCATCGGTATCTGATCAACCTGCGCCTCGATCTCGCGGAAAAGCTGCTGGCCGGCGGAGAGTTGCCGATTGCCGAAGTCGCCTACCTTGCCGGATTTTCGGATCAGAGCCACCTGGCCGCGACCATGAAGAGATACAGGGGAAGGACGCCAGGCGGGCTGGTGACGCTTTCCGCAGGAATTGAAAGCCCGGCCATGGCAAAGTAGCAACAGCTGCCGGCCAGCGATCCAAGACCGGAATTTCCTACAAGGCTTCCGGAGTTTTTCAAAATACGTCCGTCACCACCTGTGCCCCAAGCTTTGCTGGAGTCATTTGGAATGCCATTCAGTTCGCGCATTGCTTGCCATCCGGCCGGGTCGATCACATGAGCGGGGTTGGCGATGCGGGCCCGCTTCGATCAATCACGAATTGTTTTTCGGGGGAACGGGGAGGGAGGCCTCGGGTTGAAGTTCATCTTGGAAATATCGGGAGGCCGAAAAATGCCGGGCGCTGATGGTCCCCCCGGATCGGTTTCCGGAGCCAATCCGGCCCGGCAGCCGCTGCTCAACGTGAAGGGCGGGCTTTCCGTCCGCAGTGCGCGCAAGGTGCAGGAGTTCCTGAACGAGAACTTCTCGCGCAAGCTGGCGCTTGCCGAAATGGCCGCCGTCTGCGGATTTTCATCGTACCACTTCGTGCGCGCCTTCTCCAGGACGTTCGGCATGCCGCCGCATCAATATGTTCTCGATCTCAGGCTGGACTTCGCGGAAAGACTTCTTGCCGACAGCCGCATGACCATCGCCGACATCGCCCATCTGAGCGGGTTTTCGAGCCAGAGCCACTTCACCACCATGATGAAGAAATACCGGCAGATGACGCCGATGCAGGCACGGGCGGCCAAGTTTAACGCAAAGATTAGATGAAGCCGCGCTCTCGTCACTATTTGATTACTTGATTTTAAAGCAGTTGCTAAGGTAACGAGCCGTTAACCTCCGCGTATATGCTCGTATCTTTTCTCACAAGACAGCAATTTCGTGAAATACCGCGAAGGGGAATCATGTCTTCCTGCTGTGGAGTGGAAGTGTCAGACATTTCGTGCCGGCCAGCGGAGAGGGAACCATGACCGACAATCATATTTCGGGCGGCCATATTTCGGGCGGCTCGCTCCTTGTTCAGCGCCGTGCGGCGCATTTCGCCAGTCACTGGATCGCGAATGGCGATCCTCGGTCCCGCTCGGCCCGGCGCCGCTTGATGGCGGTCCTGCGCATGGCGCATCGTGCGCTGGGCATGGGGCGCAAGCGCTTGGGGCTGGGAACGCTGGGCGTCGGCGGGGCGCTCGGGACCGCCGTGACGCTGGGCGCCTTCGCGATCGGCATGGCCGCGACGCCGGCTCAGGCGCAATATCAGGCCGGCGGCGGGTCGGCGACCGCTCCCGAGGCCATCGCGGTCGGAAACGGCTCAAACGCCAGCCTTAACTGGGCCATAGCGCTCGGTTTCCAGGCCCAATCGACGGCGCAATACGGCGTCGCCATTGGTCGCACCGCGTCGGCCACGGGCACCGGCGGCGCAGTGGCGATCGGCTCCGGTACGATTTCAAACAATATCAACACGGTAGCGATCGGCGTCGCCGCGGGTGCCACTGGGGCCGGGGCCAGCGCGCTGGGCACCAACGCCCAAGCTTCGGGAGGGAACTCCACCGCAGTCGGTGTCAGCGCCACGGCCAGCAACAACTATGCGTTCGCCGCTGGCTACGGATCCGTAGCCAGCGGGCTGCGCAGCACTGCGATTGGGCAGTTCGCAGGGGCGTCCGGGCTGGACGCTGTTGCACAAGGCACCAGCACCGTTGCGAACAGCCAAAATGCCGTCGCCGTCGGCTTCCAGTCGACCGCAACCGCGATAAACGCCGTCTATCTCGGCTCGCGCACCGCTGCCGGGACGGGAGCCTTGGCCCAGAGCGCCATTGCTATCGGTACGGACGTGACGGCGTCTCAGGTCGACACCACCGCAATCGGACGCCAAAGCAAGGCAACGGGAACGGGCGCCACGGCGATGGGTAAGAACGCCAGCGCCTGGGGCAACCAGTCCATTGCATTCGGTGTGGGCGCGCAGGCAGGCGTGCAGGCCGACACGGCCGTGCCCAACAGCATCGCCATCGGCACCAGCGCGCTTGCGAATAAGAACAACGCGATGGCGCTCGGCACGCTGGCCAATGCCACGGAGGACGGTGCCATCGCCATGGGCTCCTCTACCAACGCGACAGCCACGCAGGCCGTGGCGCTTGGCGTTTCCGTCAACGCCACTGGCGCCGGCGCCACCGTGGTGGGCAGCGCAGGCTCCACTGCGTCCGGTGCCTACTCCATTGTGGTAGGCGCCACCAGTACCGCGAGCGGAGCCAATTCCATCGCCATCGGCCCCTCGACCAACGCGACGGCGGCTAACACCATCGCCTTGGGCGCCAGCGCCAAGGCGGATTCCGCCGAAGCGGTCGCCATGGGCACCAATGCGGTAGCGACCGGCGGCAAGGCCGTCTCCATCGGCTCCGGCAACACCGCCTTTGGCGACGGCGCGGTCTCGATCGGCGACCCGAGCTATGCCAGCGGCACCGGCGCCTTCACCGGCGGCGCCAACAACATCGCCAACAGCGACGGCACGGCGACCGCCACCGCGGCCAACATGGCCAACGGCGCCGTCGCGATCGGCAACAGCAACAAGGCGATCGGGCAAGGTTCCGTGGCGCTGGGCAACGGCTCGACGGCGGGCGCCGCCGGTCTTGCGGGCAATGTCGCGATTGGCGATGGCGCGACGGCGGCGGCAAGCTCCGGCGACGTGGCGCTCGGTTCGGGCTCGGTGACCACCACGGCGGTCGGCACGGCCAGCGGGGTGGTCAACGGCACCACCTACGCCTTCCAGGGCACCAACCCGACCTCGACGGTCAGCATCGGCGCGGCCGGCGCGGAACGCACCATCACCAACCTGGCGGCTGGGCGGATCAGCGCGCTCTCGACCGACGCCATCAACGGCTCGCAGCTCTTCGCCACCAACCAGGCGGTCGATGCCATCGGCGCCGTCGTCAACAACATCAATGTTGGCGGCGGCATCAAGTATTTCCATGCCAACTCGACGCTGGCGGATTCGCAGGCGCTGGGAGCCGATTCCGTCGCTGTCGGCCCGAATGCGGTCGCCAACAATGCCGGCGATGTCGCGATCGGCCTGAATTCGACGTCGGGCGCCACGACCAATGTCGGCGGCACGACGATCGGCGGCGTCAACTATACCTTCGCCGGCGGCACGCCGGCGGGCGCCTTCTCGGTCGGCTCGGCCGGCGCCGAGCGCCAGATCCAGAACGTCGCCGCCGGACAGTTGAACGGCGGTTCGACCGACGCGGTCAACGGCTCGCAGCTCTTCGCCACCAATCAGCAGGTGACGGCCAACACCACCGCCATTTCCAATATCGGCGCAGGCGTGACCAATCTCGGCAACACGATCAACAACATCACCGGCGACACGTCGACCGTCTTCACCGACGCCAATGGCGAAGGCATCCGCTATGCCCGCACCAATGAGTTCGGGCTGGCGCAGACCGATTCCTTCGCCCAGGGCGTCGGCTCCACAGCGGTCGGCTACAATGCGACCGCCACCGGCGTCAGCGCGCTGGCGCTCGGCCGCGACAGCAATGCCAGCATCGACGGCGGCGTGGCCCTCGGCTCGGGTTCGCTCTCCGATCGCCCGATCGCTCCGGCTACCGGGCAACTGCCCGCCGGCCCATCCAACTTCATCCAGTACAACACCACCGACAAGGCGCTGCTCGGCGCCGTTTCGGTCGGCAACGCCACCTCCTACCGGCAGATCACCAATGTCGCCGACGGCACGCAGGACCAGGACGCGGTGACGGTGCGCCAGCTCGCGGGCGCCATCGCCGCCGTGTCGGCCACCTCGACCAAGTATTTCCATGCCAATTCGGTGGCGGCCGACTCGCTGGCGGTCGGCGCGGAATCGGTCGCGGTCGGTCCGACCACGGTCGTCAACGGCGATAACGGCATCGGCATCGGTAACGGCGCCATCGTCGACCAGACGGCGCCCGGCGGAACCGCCATCGGCCAGAACGCCCATGTGATGCTGGCGGACGGCCTGGCCTTCGGCACCAATTCGCTCGCCTCCGGCATCCAGTCGGTGGCGCTCGGCGCCGGCGCGCAAAGCACCTTCATCAACAGCGTGGCGCTGGGCGCGCAGTCCATCACCTCGGTCGGCGCGCAGGCCGGCTACGCGGCCTTTGCCCTGACCGCCCCGCAGACCTCGGTGGGCGAGGTGTCGATCGGCGACGCCGGAGCTGAACGCAAGCTCACCAATGTCGCGGCGGGCTCGGCCGACACCGACGGCGTCAACGTCTCGCAGCTGCGCGGCGTGTCGCAAAACGTGACCAACCTGTTCGGCGGCAACACCACGCTCAACCCCGACGGTTCGATCACCGGGCCGACCTACACCGTCCAGGGCAACACCTACACGACCGTCTATGACGGGCTCACGGCGGTCGACAATGCCTTGACCACCATCAGCAATGGCGGCGGCATCAAGTACTTCCACGCCAATTCGTCGCTGGCCGACAGTATCGCCGGCGGCACCGAGGCCGTGGCGATCGGACCCGAAAGCGTGGCGAGCGGCAACGACAGCCTGGCCGCCGGCCATGGCTCGACGGCTACCGGGGCGGGCGCCGTCGCGCTCGGCCAGGGCGCGCAGGCCAACAACGCCAACGATGTGGCGCTCGGCTCCGGCTCGGTGACGCAGACCGCCGTCGGCACCTCCAGCACCGTCATCAACGGCAAGACCTACGCCTTTGCCGGCACGACGCCGACCGGAACAGTCAGCGTCGGCGATGCCGGTGCGGAGAGGACGATCACCAATGTCGCAGCCGGACGGATCGCCGCCGACAGCACCGACGCGATCAATGGTTCACAGCTCTTCGCCTCCAACCAGGCGATCGAGGCCCTGCAAACCGGCGTCGGAAATCTCAACCAGAATGCGGTGACCTATGACACGCAGGGCGGCGCCAAGACGAACACCATCACGCTGCAAGGCGGAGACGTCAACGCGCCGGTCGTCATCTCCAACGTCGGACCTGGCGTCGCCGGCACCGACGCGGTCAATGTCAACCAGCTGACCAAGGGCCTGGACACCGCCATCAGCACATCCAACAGCTATACCGACAAGGTGGCGGCCACGACCCTGCAACAGGCCAACGACTATACCGACCAGAAACTCGGCCAGCTGAATTCGGACATCAGCGGCATCCGCGACGAAGCCCGGCAAGCGGCGGCAATCGGCCTCGCCGCCGCCTCGCTGCGCTACGACGACCGTCCCGGAAAGCTGAGCGTCGCGGCGGGCGGCGGCTTCTGGCGGGATGCCAGCGCCTTTGCCTTCGGCGCGGGCTACACCAGCGAGGACGGCCGCATCCGCGGCAATGTCTCGGGCACGGCGGCGGGCGGAAATGTCGGTGTCGGCGCCGGCCTGAGCTTCACGTTAAACTGAGGCGGGAATGAACGGGGCAACCAGCCGTCATGCCCGGCTTTTCCTCCTGACCTGCCTGGCGCTTGCCGGCGGCCTGTCCTTGGCCGCCGGGCCAGCCGCCGCGCAAGCGACCGCGCCCTACAGGATCAAGCCATCCGACGTGGCGGTGCCGCCGGATGTGAAGCTGGGCCAATACCAGCGCACCATCCGGCCCTTCGAGAACTGGACGCTGATCTGCGACGAGAACCTCAAGGCGCGCAAGAAGGTCTGCAATGTCTCGCAGGTGATCGAGGACGGGGCCGGCAGGATGGCCTTCAGCTGGTCGCTCGCGGCCACGCAGGACGGCAAGCCCTACATGATCCTGCGCACCGCGCCGAACGCCAAAAGCGACGGCCTGGTGTCGCTGAAGTTCGACGGGCGCGACCCGATCGACGTCCACTTGAACGGCTGCAACGAAGTGGTCTGCGTCGGCATGCTGCCGGTGGGGCCCGTCATCCGCCAGCAGATAGTGCAGAAAGCGACGCCGGCCATCTCCTACCCGACCGTCGACGGCCAGACGATTACCGTGACCGCAACGCTCAAGGGGCTGTCCGAGGCCCTTGCGCCAATCAAATAACCGAGGCAGCACCGTGAGCCAGCAAGACCCGTTCATCTCCCCAGCGCGCGGCCCGAGCGTGGAGCCGGACCGCAAGAGGATCGTCGAGCCCGATCGCAAGAGGGGCGCCGAGCCGCAGCGGCGGTGGCCGCGCGTCCTAGCCTTCTCGCTGCTGGGGCTGGCCATGATCGGCATCGGCTTCGCTGCCGCCAACTATGCCGCGATCGCCGGTCTCGTCGGCACCCCGACGGCGGCGCAGGCCCGGACGGCGCCGCCCGCATTGCCGGACTCGCCTTTCCTCGAACATGTCAAACAGGCCGGCGTGCAGGCCTGCTCGACGATCTTTCCCGTGCTCGGACAGGTTCTGACGACGGGCTCGAAATACAGCGTCAAATCCTTGTGGAACGACCAGGCCGCCGACAAGCACGCCGTGCAGGCCCTCGTCGGCATGGACTATTCAACGGAAAAATACAGCGGACCGGCCGCCGGAGTGGTTTTCGCATCGCCCACCGCTTCCGGCTGCGAAGGCGCGATGGTGCGGGTGGCACCGTTCGCCAGCCCGTGTTCGGAGATCCCGTCCGTTCTTCCGCAAGGCAGCAAGATCACCGATCATCTCGGCCAGGTCGAAGTGTACGAGCTGGGCGGCAATTCGGGCGAAGCGCTTCTGCTGCCGACCGGCAATAGCTGCGTGGTGATTTCCATCGCGTCGGCGTCGAAGTGATACAACGGGATAGGCGAATGGGCGAGGGCTCCTGGAAAGGATTGCAGACCATGAAATCGCGACGTCTGGCAGTTTTGTGCATGGCCCTGCTGTGGAGCGGGCAGGTTGTCTCGGCCGACCTTGTGGCGCCGCCGGAGCCGGAGCCGAAGGAGGAAAAAGGCATCTGGGGGGCGATCGCCTATTCCAACATCGATACCAAGCACGGCTTCT
This sequence comes from Mesorhizobium sp. B2-3-6, assembly GCF_006442305.1. Taxonomy (NCBI): domain Bacteria; kingdom Pseudomonadati; phylum Pseudomonadota; class Alphaproteobacteria; order Hyphomicrobiales; family Phyllobacteriaceae; genus Mesorhizobium; species Mesorhizobium sp. B2-3-6. The sequence goes on from NZ_VFVW01000001.1 coordinate 414,474, forward strand.
TCTGGGGCGCCGACAAGCGCCAGGAGGCGAAGGACGCCGCGATGAAATATTGCGAGAACGCCGGCGGCAAGGGCTGCACTGTTGTCACCGTGTTCCGCAATCACCGCCATTGGACAGACGACGACGAGACGGGCTTTCCCTATAAGCACTGCGGCGCCCTGGCCGTGGCCAGGGAGAAGCAGAGCGACCGGCTGACGCCCTGGGGGGCGAACTCGGCCGAGACCCGCAAGGACGCGGAAGACCTCGCTCTGCAAGCCTGCGAGGCGGCGGGAACCGAATGCAAGATCCGCGAGTGGGTCTGTACCTGAAGCGCACCGCGCTCACGCGACGCGCTTTGGAATTGCTTTTGCACCCTGCGTGAGGCAGATGACCATGCCCACGGCCCCGAAAATCCCATCCGGTTTTCGGGGCCATGCGCGTGAACCCCGAAAGAGAAAGTCGCCATCGTTGTTTGACAGATTTGTTCTTCTGAAGGCGGCCGCAATCTGCGCGGTGGCCCTGGCTGCATCGAGTGCCTGTGCGCAACAACAGCAGGCGGCCACGCTTCCAAACGGCGCGTCGTCGCTCCAGGAGACCTATCAGGACTGGAGCCTGGCCTGCACCATCCAGGACAATGCACGCGCCTGCTCGGTTTCGCAGGACCAGACGCAGAAGAACGGCCAGAGGCTGCTGGCCGTGGAGTTGCGCGCGGGGCCGAAGGGTGGATTGACCGGAACCCTGCTTCTGCCTTTCGGCATCCTGTTCGACCCAGGCGTGACGATCCAGGTCGACGACCAGCCGCCCCTCGGCCAGTTGCGGTTCCGCACCTGCCTGCCGAACGGATGCGTGGCGCAGTTTCCGATCGACCGGGCGCTGGCGCAGAAGCTGAAGGCGGGCGGCGTATTGACGCTCAACGTCGTCACCGACGCCGAGACCAAGCTCAACTTCCCCGTCTCCCTGAAAGGCCTCGGCGCCGCCCTCGACCGCGTCGCGGCGCTGAGCGGGCGCTGAGGCGGGACGAAGCTTTAGCTGGGGCGATTAGTTGCAGCCAGACCACGCCGCTGCGGCATCTCCGAAAGAGCGATTGTATTGGCAGTTCTGCCGTTCGACGTCTTGCCGTCTTTCTTCCTCTTCGCGCTGGATCTCCATCACAGCCTCGTCACGAGTTTGCCCATTGGCATCGACTGGCTCCTGCGCGTTGGCAAGCTCTTCAAGATACGTTTCTAGATTACTGGCGCCGATCTTGTTACCGAGTTCAGCGGCTTGCCTCGAATGTTCGATGGCCGCCGCTTGATCCACAGGACCTCCCAAGCCGTTCCATTCCAGGTAGCCCAGCTCGGCCATTGCCGCAGGCAGTGACTGTGCTTCCTTCAACCAAGCTCGCGCGGACGTGTAGTCTTTTTCATCCGCGAGTGCGGCCGCATACATATATTCCGCGAAGACGTAGCCTTTTTGGATTGCAAGGTTCAGCCCAACACTAGCAGCCTCTTTGTTGCCCTCCGCCTGATAGACTCTGGCGAGATGATAGATGTCGCTACTCTTTACCTTATCCTGGACCATCGCGGCTTGGCAGTGCTTTTTCGCTTCAGCGATATCAATCTTATCAAATTCGACGCCTTTGCCCTCATATCCAGGTTCGTCTGGGTGAGCGGCGAGTCGATCGCAAGCCGCAGAAGCTGTCTCGTAATCCTCGGCGTGAGAATTGACCGTCGAGAGTGCGATGCCGACCAAAAGCAGCGTTGCAACACGCATGGCTGTGCCTCCATAAGCGGATCTTATCAAAAGGCAAAAGGTGGTAGTAAGTCGGCAATTGGATGTAGGTCTTCTTTCAGGCCGCCTACTCCAGCTCGCGCGGCCTTTGGGCCGCAGCGCCGGAGCCCCACAAGGCGCGCCTGAGCAGGTTCCGTCCGCCCTTGCGCGGGACAAGATTAATATCGCTGACAAGCTTTGCGCCGCCCTCGCGCCGCTCCAATGTGATCTTACGGCTGTGGAAGGCTTCCAGCTCGGCGCGATGCGCCACACTTATGATGGTCACCTTCGGCAATTCATGGATGACCGTCTCCATCATCTTGTCCTGGCTCTTCTCATCGAGCGCCGAGGTCGCTTCGTCCAGAACGACGATATCGGGATGGTGCAGCAGGAGGCGCGCGAAGGCGAGCCGCTGCTTTTCGCCACCCGACAGGGTCTGGTCCCAGGGCGCGTCTTCCTCGATCCGGTCCTTGAGATAATCGAGCCCCACCTTGTCGAGGGCGGCGTTGATCTTCTCCAGCGTCCAGTTCTCGGCGGCGGCCGGATAGGCGACCGCGCGGCGCAGCGTCCCGGAGGGGATGTAGGGACGTTGCGGCAGCATGAACAGCCGCCTGCCGGGGTGGAAGTCGACGCTGCCGCCACCCCACGGCCAAAGGCCCGCGACGGCCCGCACCAGCGTGCTCTTGCCCGAACCGGATTCGCCGGCCACCAGCACCCGCTCGCCAGGCTCGATCTCGACCTCGGTTTCCTTGACCACGCCGGTGCCGTCGTCGAGCGATACCGAGAGATTGTCCAGGCTGAGCATCGCACCGTCTTCGGTTTCGCCGTGCCTGATGCGGCCCAGCGCGTCGCTGCGTTCGGCGCGCTCCAGCCCGTCAAGCGACATCATCAGCGAGGCAATACGCCGTGCCGAGGCGTTCCAGTCGGCGAGGCGGGGATAGTTGTCGACCAGCCATCCGAACGCGGCCTGCACGATGGCGAAGGCTGAGGCAGCCTGCATGATCTGTCCAAGGGTCATGCTGCCTTCGAGAAATTTTGGCGCGCAAAGCAAGATCGGCACGACCGGCGCAAACAGGCTCGACCCCTGCGACACCAGCGCTGTGCGCATGTGCTGGCCTGTCAGCAGCGCCCATTGCCGGAGCACCGTGCCGAACGTCTTGTCGATGCCGCTGCGCTCCTCCTCCTCGCCGCCGAGCAAGGCGATGCTCTCGCCGTTTTCGCGCACGCGCGTCAGCGTGTAGCGGAAATCGGCTTCCGCTTGGTTCTTCTGCTCGGAGAGCCGCACGAAATGGCGGCCGATGACCACCATCGAAGTGGAGGTGATGGCGGCGTAGATCACCGCGGTCACGACCAGGAAGCCGGGAATGGTGACGCTCCAGCTTCCGATCGGCAAAGTCAGCGCCCCGCCGATCGTCCACAGCACCACGATGAAAGTGGAGGCCGACAAAAACGCGTTGATCACGCCGGAGATGAAATCGACGGGCGATTCCGTGGCGATCCGCAAATCCTCCGCGATGCGTGCCTCGGGGTTCGTGTGGTCGCCGCCCACGAGGTTCAGCTGATAGTAGCGGCCGCTTGCGAGCCAGCGCGCGATGATGGCGGTGGTCGACCAGGAACGCCAGCGGCGCTGGATCGTCATGCGAAGGTAGACTTGCGCGACGACAAGGCTTGCGCTTCCAACCACGAGCGGCGGGAACACGGCGCTGAGCACATAGACGGTGTGGGCGTTGCGCTGCTCGATGGCGTCGAAGATCGAGCGGTTCCAGATGTTGATCCCATACTGGAAGCCGACATTGATGCATATCAGCATCAACAGCCCGATCGTGAACGGCCAGGCCAGCTTGTCGCCGCGCGTGCTCCAGTAGCCGCGCGCGCTGATCCAGAAGCGCCTCAGCAGGTATCGCTTGCGCGCCTGCTCGGCCTCCTGCGGCGTCAGCTCCGGACCGGGTTCGATGGCCCCGGGCGGCGGCGCAGCCTCGCCCACGACCTCGGACGCAACTTCGACTGTCGAGGCCTTCTCCTGGTGCGACTTCTCTGCCTTGCGCCGCCTGGCGCCGTCGACCGTTTTCGGCATGAGTTCAGCCTCGGATGTAACGGCGACAACGGCCTAAAAATCAAAAAGTTTCACCAGGCCCGCTCCAGACGGCGCCATGGGTCTCCCCGTGCTCCCCTGCTCGACCCGCGATGCCGCCAGCCGCCGCTGGACAATTCGCCAGCCGGCGGGCCCGTTTAGCGACGGTCTCCTCGCAGCCGGAACGAGACCGTGTGCTTGGAACCAATGATGGGCGAGACTGTTTAGCCATGAACTTCGATGCGACGCCGACGTCCCGGCCCGGTCGGGTGAGCAGCGACCTTGAGGAGCCCCTTGTCATGAAGATTTCGTCCAGATTTCGTTCAGTCGCCATCGCCGTCATCACTGCCGCGGGCGTTGGCTTTGCCAGTGTCGCGCACGCCGACACCGGAACGATCCGCTTCTCCATCTACAAGGCGGCCTTCTTCATCGGCGGCGCCGGAGGCGAGGGCACGCTGACCTTCCATGGCCGCCGGTATCCGATCTCGGTCGGCGGCATTTCGGGCGGCCTCGCCTTCGGTGCCTCCAAGACCTATTTCCGGGGCACCGTGCGCCATATCAAGCGCGCCCGGGACGTGACGGGTGTGTACGGCGCGGCGGGCGGCGGCGGCGCGCTCGGCAAGGGCGCCCAGGTGATCGTCATGACCAACGACAAGGGCGCCCAGCTCGAGCTCACGGGCAGGCAGGTAGGGCTGCAAGTCAACGCCGATCTCAGCGGCATGAGCATCACGGTGAAGTGAGGGCGATCACTGCGTCGGTGTTTCCAGGGATGAGCCGGCGGCCCCTCCCTACCGCTCCTCCACGATCCGCAGATAGGCCGCCGTCACGAACAGCACGATCAGGCCGAACAGGATCCTTCTTGCCCCCTCCGGCATCTGCAAAATCGTCAGCAGCGTCGTCAGCACGGTCAGGATCAAGGCACCGATGATGGTGCCGGTATAGCCGCCGCGGCCGCCGAAGATGGAGGTGCCGCCGATGACGGCGGCGGCCACGGAGGGCAGCACCAGCGGTTCGGCGAGGGACAGGGAAGGGGCCTTGATCAAGCCGATATAGAGCAAGCCGGTGATGCCGGCGAGCAGGCTGGAGAGGACGTAGAGCGCGGTGATGACCTGCCAGTAGCGCACGCCGGAAAGGCGGGTCGCGCGCTCATTGTCGCCGACGGCGTAGAGCAGGCGGCCGAAACCGGTGCGGTTGAGGCCGAAGACGATCAGCACCGCGACGGGGACGAACAGAAGCAGCGCGTTGGGAAACCCTGCGGTCACGCCGGTGCCGAGCCAGGCGAGGAAATCGGGGATCTTGGCGCCCGAGGCGATCACCGTGCGTTGATAGACCTGCAGGAAGCCGGTGCCGATCAGGCTGGTGCCCAGCGTCATGATCAGCGGATGGACGCGGAAGACGCCGACGCCGATGCCGTTGACGAGGCCGATCATTACCGCCGGCATCATCGCCAGGAGGAAGGCCACGGCCGGGTCCTGGTTGACGGCTTGCGTAGCCATGATGAAGGCGCTCATCGTCGCCACCGTGCCGACAGAGAGATCGATGCCGCCGGTCAGCATGGTCATGGTCTGGCAGCCGGCAAGGATCGCCAAGGGAATGGCGAATTTGATGGTGTTGGCGATCCAGCGCTCGTTGACGATGCCGGGGCGCAGGATCTGCAAAATCACAACCAGGATGACCAGCAGGATGACCAGCGGAATCAGCGGCCGGTCGGCCATGAAGCGTTTGACACGGCGGCCGAAGGGGACGGGTTGGGGCGTGATTGCGGTGGTGCTCATGGGGTGGCTCTTGTCTGCAAATGTAGCGCCCTACGGCGGCCCCCTCTGTCCTGCCGGACATCTCCCCCTCTAGGGGGGAGATCGGACGGGGTGACGGCTTTCGCAAATTGTCGGCGTTGCAAGAATGAGCGAGCCGCCGAAGCTCCCAATCTCCCCCCTTGAGGGGGAGATGTCCGGCAGGACAGAGGGGGGCGCCGTAGAGCGCTATGCGCCAATTCATTCTCCCTCATCATTGCCGACCCCGCATCGTAATGAAAGCCCCGAACATCACCACGGCGACCATGATGAGGCCCTCGATGATGGCGGTGACGTTGGGATCAATGGCGAGCAGGGTGAGATCGGTGCGCACCAGGCGCAGCACGAAGACGGCGACGATGGGGCCGAGCAGGCCGCCCTTGCCGCCGCCCAGCGCCACGCCGCCCAGCACCACGGCCGCGACGCTGGCGAGCAGATAGGGGCCGGGAATAGGAGCGCCGATGCCGGTGCTCATGGTCAGCGCCAGGCCGCCCATGGCCGCGAACAGGCCCGACAGCGCATAGGCGATGATGCGGGTGCGCTTGACCGGCACGCCGCTGCGGAACGCCGCCAGCTCGCTCGAGCCGATGGCGTAGATGGACAGGCCGAGGCGCGAGCGCCGCAGCGGTATCCAGACGATGCAGAGGCAGATGATCAGCACCAGCAGAGCCTTCGGCAGCCAGGCGTCGATGTTCTGCGGCAGGCCGGGTATCGGGACCGTGCCTGAAATCATCGCCTTCAGCCATTCGGCGGCGGCGCCGCCCGGCGCGCCGAGCACCAGAAGAGCCGCCCCTTGCAACACGAACAGCATGGCGAGCGTCACCACGATGTCGGGGACACGGGTGGCGACAATGAGCAGGCCGTTGAGCGCGCCGAGCACAAACCCCATGGCCAGTACGAAAGGCACCACGAACAGCGCGTATTCTTCCGAGGCGCCGGCCATCATCGAGGCGGCGGTGACGCTGGTCAGCGCCATCATGGCGGCGACCGACAGATCGATGCCGCCGGCGATGACGACGACGGTCTGCGCGGCCACGGCAAAGGCGTAGGGCAAGACGGCCCGCGCCAGCGAGCCGAAATCGCCGCTGCCGTAGCCGGGCTGGATCAGCTTGGTGACGACGAACAGCACGATGAGGAGGGCGAACAGGCCGGCGACCCAGCCCTGGCGGCGCAGGAGATGGCTCATGGCGTCGCCTCCGGCGCATCCGGGGCATTTGCTGTCGGGTCCGCCAAAATGCCGATATCGGCCTTGACGCCGCGCGGCAGGCCGTAGGCGGCGCGCATCAGTGCCGGCTCGTCCGCTTCCTCGACCGGGAAGATATCGACGACGCGGCCGCCGAAGATGACGATGACGCGATCGCAGACGCGCTGCACCTCTTCGAGTTCCGAGGTGTAGAACAGCACCGACTTGCCGTGGCCGGCGAGCTCGCGCAGCAATTTATAGATCTCCTGCTTGGTGCCGACATCGATGCCGCGCGTCGGGTCGAAGCACAGGATGGTGCGGGCGTCCGCCGCGATCCAGCGTGCGATGGTCACCTTCTGCTGGTTGCCGCCGGACAGGCGCTGCACCTCGCCTTGCGCGCGGGTGTCGATCTGGAGGCGCGCGATGGCGCTCGCCACCGTGGCGCGCTCCTTGCGCATGGCGATCGGCCCCCAGTTGCGCAAGGCGGCGCTGAAGGGCAGCGCGATGTTCTCGCGCACCGAGCGCTGCATGGCGAGGGCTTCGGAACGGTCGCCCGGCACATAGGCGATGCCGGCGCGGATGGCGTCGATCGGATGGGTGAATTTCGCCGGCTGGGCGTCGACCTCGATCGTGCCGCCGGACGGTTTGATCGAGCCGGCAAGGGCGGCGAACAATTCATCCTGGCCCTGGCCTTCGAGCGCGACGACGCCGGCGACCTCGCCGTCGGCGAGCTCGAAGGAGACGTCGTTGAGCTTGGTGCCGACGCGCAGATTGCGCACGGCGAGACGCGGGCGGGCAGGGGCCGATGTGGCGGCCTGGCCGGCGGCGCGGGCGGTCACCTTGGTCTTCTCGATGCGGGCGCCGAGCATCAGCTCGACGATCTTTTCCTCCACGCCGGGCTCGATGTCGAGAACGCCGACGGTCGCGCCGTCGCGCAGCACGGTGGCGCGGTCGCAGAGCGCCGAGATCTCGACGAAGCGGTGCGAGATGAAGATCACGGCGCGGCCGCTGTCGCCCTGGCGACGCACGACTTCCAGCACCTTTTCGGCAAGATTTGCGGGGAGCGCCGCGGTCATCTCGTCGAGCAGCAGCACGTCGGGCTCGACGGCGAGCGCCCGCGCCAGGTCGAGCACGCGCAGCACCGCCAGCGGAATGTCGCGCGCGGTGTCGCGCAGGTCGAGGTCGGGAATGCCAAGTTCGCGCACCCAGGCGCGGAACGGCTCGACGGGCGTGCCGGTCAGCCGCAGATTGGACAGTATGTCGAGATCGGGGATCAGCGACGGTTCCTGGTAGACGGGCAGAAGGCCAGCGCGGCGCGCGGCGGCGGGCGAGCGTATGTCACGCGCCTCGCCACGGATCAGCACGCGCCCGGCCGAGGCAGGAACCGCGCCGGTCAGGATCTTCACCAGCGTCGACTTGCCGGCGCCATTGGCGCCCATCAGGGCATGCACCTCACCCGGCAGGACAGACAGCGACGCGTCGCGCAGCGCGGCAACCGCGCCGTAATTCTTGGCGACGCCGGAGGCGTCAAGGAGGGGTTTGGTGGTCAAATTGCTGTCCGTACCAGAAACTCAATTGCTGGCGCTCTACGGCGCCCCCCTCTGTCCTGCCGGACATCTCCCCCACAAGGGGGGAGATCGGCCGTAACTTCGGCTTTCGCCAATTTTCAACGTGGCAAGACGAGAGCCGGCGCCGAAACTGCCAATCTCCCCCAAGTGGGGGAGATGTCCGGCAGGACAGAGGGGGCGCCGTAGAGCGCTAACCTATCAAACCTTTGGTTGGCGGGGACGGCAAACGCCATCCTCGCTAGCCAATCAAAATAGCCCTTACTCCCCCGGCCCCTTGCACGCTACGATCTGGTCCTTGGTGTAGGTCGTCCAGTCCGGGATCGAGATCGAGACCGGCCATTCCGGGCTGAGCGACGGATCGGCGGCGGCCTTCAGCTTGGCCTTGCCTTCCTCGGTGGCGTTTTCCCAGAGCTGCGGCTCGACCAGAACGGTCTGCTGCGCCGGCTTCTTGCCGTCGAGGATCTGGAGCGCGAGCGTCACGCCGGCGCCGCCGATCGAGCCGGGATTGGTCACGGCGGCCCCGACCAGGTCCTTGACCGAATTCAGCTGGCCGACGAAACCGGCATTGTCGGCGCCGACCACGGGCACCATCGGCGCCTGCGATTCCACCAGCGCGTCGACGATGACGTTGTCGATGCCCGAGGTCCACACGCCGTTGAACGGCGTGCCGGTGGCGAGGAAGGACAGCATCTGCTGCTTGGCCTGGTCCTGCTGCCAGCCGGTGAACACTTCCTGCGCGACTTTCACGTCGGGAAATTCGGCCAGCGCCTTCTTGAAGCCCTTGTCCCGATCCGAGTCGGCCGAGGCGCCGGCGGCGCCGCGCATGTAGAACACCTCACCCTTGCCGCCCATCTGCTGGAACAGCCATTTGGCGCCGAGATAGGCATATTGTTCCTGGTTGTTGGAGATGATGTAGGCCGAGGGTTCGGTGACCGCCTGGTCGACGGCGACGACAACGATGCCGGCCTTGGTGGCTTCCTCCAGCCCCGCCTTGATGCCGGCGGGATCAGCCGGATTGACGACGATGGCGTCGACCTTGGCGCTGATCAGGTTGCGGATGTCCTCGAGCTGCCCGGCGGCGTCGGTGTTGCGGTGGGCGATGTTGAGCTTGGTCACTTCGCCGGAGGCCAGCGCCTGCGCCTTCATGGCGCAGACCATCTCCTCGCGCCAGCCATTGCCCTGCACGGTGTTGGAGATGCCGATCGTGTATTTGCCCTCGGCGGACGAGGCGCCCATCGAGGCCAGCAAGGCAGCGCCGGCAAGGAGCGGCACCATGGTCAGGTATTTCTTCATTTCAGATTTCCTCCACTTTGATTTTCGTTTCGATTCCAAGTCGTTACACCGGGCCGCGCAGAAAGAGATTCAGGCGGCGCCTCGATGTTGTTTTTGCGCCTTCATTTGACGAAGGGACGCAGCACGTCGCGGGCAAGCAGGAAACCGCGCTTGACCTTATCGTCGCTGCCCTCGAACCACCGGTCCTCGTGCTCGATGATGATCGGGCCGTCGTAGCCGGCACGATAGAGGCCGGAGAAGAAGCCGTTCCAGCCGACATCGCCCAGCCCCGGCATGCGCGGCACCTGCCAGCCTATGCCAGACGAAAGGATTCCGCGCTCGTACAAACCATCATGATCAATCATCAGGTCCTTGGCATGGACATGCAGCATGTAGGGGCCGAATTCCCTGATGAAGCGGGCCTGATCGATCATCTGCCAGACCAGGTGCGAAGGATCGAAATTCATCCCGACATCGCCGCCCCAGGTTTCGAGGATGCGGCGCCAGACCAGCGGCGAATAGGCGATGTTGTGGCCGCCCGGCCATTCGTCATAGCTGAAGATCATCGGGCAGTTCTCGAAAGCGAGCTTGACGCCGTGATCGCGCGCATGGGCGACGATATCGGGCCAGATTTCGAGCGCGTGCTGCCAGTTGACGTCGACGGTCTTCGAGGCATCGCCGCCGCAGAAGGTGTTGACCAGGGGCACGCCCATATTCGCGGCCAGCACGATCACCTGCTTCAGATGGTCGATCACCGTCTTGCGGTGGGCGGCATCGGGATGCAGCGGGTTGGGATAATAGCCGAGACCGGAAATGGTCAGCCCCTTGCCGGCAAGGTTTGCCGCGATATCCCTGGCCTGCGCCGGCGAGGTCGCGGCGGCGTCGATGTGGCTGGTGCCGGCATAGCGGCGGCTGGCGCCCGAGGCTTTCGGCCAGCAGGCGATTTCCAGCGCCTCGAAGCCGGCCGAGCTTGCCCAGTCGGCGACCGCGTCGAGCGGCGTCTCCGCGAACGGTGCGGTGAGCAGTCCAAGCCTCATAATGCCTCCCCCGGTCGTGAATTCACGACCGATTCCTACTATGCAGATCGTGCCGGTTGCTTCAACCGCTCATCTGCCGGTTGCGCGCATGCATGCCTGACGGATGCCATCGGATCGTCCGACAACAGCCCGTCGAGCGCCGATGTGACGGCCTTGCGGAACATGTCGTTGGCGGCGAGGGCGGGATCGAAGATGGCGTCGATCGCCAGGATGCCCGCAGCCAGTGCCGGGACGTCGCGTCCGCTTGCCTCCGCTATGCCAGCGATCTTGACGGCATAGGGGTCCGACACCGGCCAGCGCCGGCCGAACCGGGATGAAGCCTGGATCAGATAGGCCATCCAGCCGGCGACGGATACCGACAGCAGCGCAATGCTTTTTTCCTCGCCCAGCCGATCGCGGATCGGGTTGAGTAGGCGCTGCACGATCTTTTGCGAGCCGTCGGTGGCGATCTGGTGGTTGCGGTGGCGGATCGCGGTATTCTGCAGACGGCCAAGGCTCTGCTCGACATAGGCTGATGGGTCCATGCCGGGCACCGGCTTCAACGTTGGCAGAGTCTCCTCGACGAGCATGCGGCGCACGAAGGCCGACAGCAGCGGGTCCGCCATCGCATCGAAAGTGTGTTCGAGGCCGGCCAGCACGCCGAGATAACTGAGTGTCGTCTGAGCGCCGTTCAGCACACGCATCTTGAGATGCTCGAACGGCGTGACGTCGTCGACGAAGGTTGCCCCCACCAGGTCCCAGCGCGGCACGCGGCCGGCGAATTTCTGCTCGATCACCCATTGCCGGAACGGCTCGCCGGCAACGACGGCTCCATCGCGGTAGCCGAAAAGCTGCTCCACACCGTCGAGATCGGCCTGCGTGCTCGCCGGCACGATGCGGTCGACCATGGCGCTGGGGAAGGCGGCATTGGCCGCGATCCAGCCGGCAAGGCCGTTGCCGCGCCGTTCGGCAAAAGTCCGCACGACATTTTCCAGGATGGTGCCGTTCGCCGGGATGTTGTCGCACGAGAGCAGCGTCAGCGGCCGGCCGTGCGTGGCCATGCGTTGCTCCAGCGCCCGCGCCAGAATGCCGGGCACGCTGCGCGGCGTCAGCGGGTTTGCGAGATCGTGGACGATGTCGAGATGGTCGAGGTCGAGCGCGCCGCTGGCCGGAATATGGCAATAGCCCTTTTCGGTAACGGTCAGCGTCACGAATTCGATGTCCGGGGAGGAGAGCACTTCGAGCGCGGGCATAGCGCTCGCCTGGCTATCGACAACGCGCACGATGCTGCCGATGACGCGGGCCTCGACATGGGAATCCTGGCGGATGAGCCTGGTGTAGAGCCCGTCCTGAGGGCCGAGCGTATCGGCGAGCGCCGGCGGACGGATGTTGATGCCGACCACGCCCCAGCGGCCGAAGCTCCGCGCCAGGAGGTCGTCGGTGTATTCGGCTTGGTGGCAGCGGTGGAAGGCACCGACGCCGAGGTGCGCCATGCCTGCCTGGAGCAAGGCACGGTCATAGCCGGGCCTTTGCACCGTCGCCGGCAGGCGGCCGAGCAAGGCCGGACCGAGCGTCTCGGGCGCGGCTGTGCTCACCGGTTGGCTCCGATCACCCACTGTTCCTGGTCGATCAGCGAGCCGGTCATCGGTCCCGCGGCGTCGGAGAGAAGGAAGACGGCGAGCCTGGCCACGTCCTCCGCCGAGAACAGCCGGCCGAAGGGCTGCGCGGCGTTGGCGGCATCGAGCCAGCCGGCGCCGTGGCCGAGCGTCTCGGCCTGCATGACGCGCTCGGCGGGCGTATCGGTCCAGCCGACATTGATGCCGTTGACGCGGATGCGGTCGAAGCGGTGGGCGTTGGCTGCGTTCCTGGTCAGCGTCGCCAGCGCGCCCTTGGTGGCGGAATAGACGGCGAGCTCGGGCGAACCGCAATGGGCATTGATCGACAGGATGTTGACGATCGCGCCGCCCTGGCCCCGCTTCCGCATGTCGGCAATCGCCGCCTGCATGAGGAAGAAAGGGGCGCGGGCATTAACGGCGAACAGCGAGGCCCAGTCGTCGGGGGTCGCATCGAGGAAGGAGGCCCGGTCGGTCAGGCCGGCGGCATTGACGAGACCGTCGATACGGCCGAAGCGGTCGATGCAGGCTTGCGCAAGGAGGGCAGGGGCTGCCGGGTCGGAAAGCTCGGCGGCGATGAAGTGTGCCGGCGTGCCCGCTTGCGAGAGCTCCGCAGCAACGGCCTCGCCGCGCGTCCCGTCGCGGCCGGTGACCAGCAGGCCGCCGGCGCCGGCACGCGCCAAGGTTTCGGCGACTGCCCGGCCGATGCCTTGCGTCGCGCCGGTGACCAGCACCATCTTGCCGTCGAGCTGAAGCTCCATTCCTCCTCCCGGAACAAAGTTTCTATTTCTGAAGATATGGAATGTCAGTTCCCGTTAGTCAACCGCGCAATCATTCTGCCCGTTGGGCCACGACACCATGGACCAAAGCCATGCCGACGGCGAGCGACGCCGCCAGCGAGCGGAAGCCTGCGAAGTCCTGTTCCACAACTTCCAGCCAGGTGTCCGAGAACTTGACCAGCGGAGAAAAAGTGCTGTCGGTGATGGTGACGATCCGCGCGCGCCGCTCGTGGGCGACCGCGACGAGGTCGGGCGTGATCGAATTGTAGGGACTGAAGGAGACCGCCAGCACCGCGTCGCGTCTGCCGATGCAGCCGACCTGGTCGAGCGCGGTGGAGCCGACATTGTCGACCAGCACATTGCGCACGCCTTGCTGCGACAAGGTCAGCGAGAGATAGCTGGTGACGGGAAAGGCGCGCTTGGAGCCGATGACGTAGATCAGCTCGGCGGCCGAAAGCAACGCCACCATTTTCTCGAAGCTCTCGATATCGAAGCCGGTTTCGATGCGGCTGAGCGAGGCCTGCGAGGCGCCGACCATGCCGCGCAGGAAATGCAGGTCGGCATTGGATACGCGCGGCGTGCGTTCCTGGCCGCGCCCTTCCGGCCAGGACGCCTTGACATGGTCCTTGAACAGGCCCTGGAAATCGGAAAAGCCGGCATAGCCGAAGATCTGGGCGAAGCGCACCAGCGTCGAAGGCTGCACCCCTGCCTGCGCGGCGACCTGTGCGATGGTGCCGAGCGCGACGTCGCTCGGATGCTGCCACAGGAAGATCGCGACCTGGCGCAGCCGCTTGGGAAAATGGACCGTGCCCGACGACAGCACCGCGCGCAGCTCCTCGTAAGTCTGCGGCTTGATATAGCCGAGCGCCGCCAGCGAGCGCCCGCGCTTGCGGGTCGTCGCCTCGTCGGCGCTGGAGGGTCCGGATGATTTGCGCGCCCCGCTCATGATTTCAGGCTAGCGCGATACGATCGTTTTACAATATGAAAATTGGAAATCCTGTTCGAGGGTGGTAGCTGTTCTGCAGCGAAGAAGTTCGATGCATTCAACATAGCACCCTATGGCGCCCCCCTCTGTCCTGCCGGACATCTCCCCCACAAGGGGGGAGATCGGATGTCACGCCGGCTTTCGCCAAATTGCCAGCGTTGCATGAAAGGCGTCGCGGTCGACGCTGCCAATCTCCCCACCTGTGGGGGAGATGTCCGGCAGGACAGAGGGGGGCGCTACAGAACTCGACGGTGGGTGCTGGCTTAACATCCTTAAATCGGAGGAGACAAACATGGTCTATGCGACATCGGACGGATCGGCGGGCAAGCGTTTGCGCGTCGGCATGGTGGGAGGCGGGCAGGGCGCCTTCATCGGCGCTGCGCATCGCCTCGCCATGCGGCTCGACGACCAGATCGCGCTGGTGGCCGGAGCGCTGTCGTCCGACCCCGGGAACGCCGCCGCCTCGGCCGCCGAGATCGGCATCGCGCCGGAGCGCAGCTATGCCGATTACCGCATGATGGCAAAGGCGGAGGCGGCGCGCCCGGACGGCATCGAGGCGGTCGTCATCGTCACGCCCAACCACCTGCACGCGCCGGTCGCGACAGCCTTTCTGGAAGCCGGCATCGATGTGATCTGCGACAAGCCGCTGTCGACGACGCTGGGCGAGGCGCAAGCCCTGGTGGCGCTGACGCGGGAGAAAAATCGCCGCTTCGTCGTGACCCTCAACAACACCGGCTACGCCATGGTGCGCCAGGCGCGCGAGATGGTGGCGGCGGGCGAACTCGGCCGCATCGTCTCCGTGCACGGGGCCTATATCCAGGACTGGCTGACCAGGCCGATCGATGCCGACGGCCAGAAACAGGCGGAATGGCGCACCGACCCGGCGCGCGCCGGCCAGTCGGCGGTGGTGGCCGATATTGGCGTGCATGCCTTCAATCTGGCGAGTTTCATCAGCGGCCGCGAGGCCGAGACGGTGTCGGCCGACCTGTTCACCGCCGTGCCGGGACGGCGGCTCGATGATAACGCGCATGTGCTGGTGCGCTGGGCGGGCGGGGCACGCGGCACGATCCTGGCCAGCCAGACGTCGCCCGGCCACTATAATGATCTCTCCGTGCGCATCTATGGCGACAAGGCGGGGCTTGAATGGTCGGGCACGCGGCCCGAGGAACTGCGCTTCTCCAGATATGGCGAGGAAAGCCGCACGCTCGTGCGCGGCGGCCATGGCTCGACGCAGGAAAGCCGGCGCGTGTCGCGCATGCCGGCCGCTCATCCCGAAGGCTATATCGAGGCCTTCGCCAATTTCTACCGCGACGCCGCCGACATCATCCGCGCGCATCGTTCGGGCGCCGCCGTCGATGCGGCCCGGGCGGCGCAGGTGCCCGATGTGGTCGACGGCGCGCGCGGCGTGAAGTTCGTCGCCGCGGCGGTGGAGTCGAACGCGGCTGACGGGGCGTGGACGGCGGCAAGGTTCGGGTGAGGGTGTGCCATCCAATGTGACATCGCGGCCACGCCCGACGGTACCGCGCGGTTGACGGCGATCAAGAGTTGGCCGTCCATTCGGGACCGCGCTGTGTTCCGCCATTTTTCAAGCCCGTTGCGAGGCTGGTTTCGAAGGCAACAGCCGGTTGACTGGCTTCCAAATCGTTGCCGCCGACCTTGCGCGAGGTGATTGCGACGCTATGTCAGGCGCATCCGCGTTGCTCCCCGCCCGCGCATTCGGCAATCTGTCGCTTCTTCGGCGTTGAAGGCTTGCTCCGATGGAACTCGGTCTCATTGGATACTACAGCGACTTCGTGGTTTACCCCCTGGCGATCGCCCTGCTGGCTGTGGCCGGGCTTATCGAGGCCGGCGAAGAGAGCGCGCCAGGCTGGCTGGCGACGGCGCTGGCGTGCCTGTGTCTGTGGACGCTGATCGAATACGTCATGCACCGCTTCGTCCTTCACCACATTCCCTGGATCAGGGATCTGCACGCCCGCCATCATGTCGAGGAGCGCAGTCCGGTAGGCACGCCGACCTGGCTCAGCCTCGGCGTGCATGCGCTTGTCGCGTTCTTTCCCGTATGGATGGTCTCGGATTTCGCGGTCGCCAGCGCGGCGAGCTGCGGGCTGATGCTGGGCTACCTATGGTACGTCAGCATCCACCATGTGATCCATCACTGGCATCCCACTCATCCGAGCTATCTCTACACGCTGAAGCGCCGCCACGCGCTGCATCATCATGTCGACGAAAATGTCAATTTCGGCGTGACGTCGCTGTTCTGGGATCGGGTCTTCGGCACGATGCGGCTCTGAAGCCAACTGGTGTGCGCCATTCGAGGAGCGCAGACAGCCATTCCCGCTTACAATTCCTTCTGCGCCAATTCCCTGAACTCGTCGGGCACGGAGCGGGCCGCCTCCAGCGCCACGGTGCCGTAGTCGACGGCCTGTTTGCCGAAGCGCTCGCGGATCTTGTCGATGGCGCGGTCGGCGCCGAAGCGTGCGAGGCCCTTCCTGGTGCCGGGGCGGCGCTTTTCGTCGGCGAGGCCGAGCGGCAGTTCGAGCTGCAATTCGGCACTTTCCTCCAGATGCGAGACCGAGATCGCCAGCAGCGAAATCGTCCTGTCATGCGGATGATCGGCAAGCACGCCCCGCACCAGGTCTGTCGCGATCTCGGCCAGCATCACCGTCGCCGAGATCGGCTGGTCGAGCGTGATCGAGCGGGTGACGGCGCTGAGGTCGGCGAAGCGCACGCGCACCGTCACCGTGCGGCCGGGGCGCGCCTTGGCGCGCAGCCGGCTGGCGACCCGGTCGGCCAGATGCAGCAGGACAGGGATGTAGACGCATTCCAGTGCCGGCTTGCGGCCAAGCGCCGACTGGGCACCGGCCGAATGGGCGCGGCGACGTGTTTCCAATTTGCGCGGATCGCGGTTCCACGACAAGGCGGCAAGCTTTTCGCCGGCGGCAGGGCCGAGCAGCCGCGCCAGCGCGCCGCTGTGCGTCCTGGCCAGTTCGCCGATTGTCTGGACGCCGATCTCGGCCAGCCGCGCGCTGGTCGCCGGGCCGACGCCCCACATCAGGGAGACCGGCAGGTCATGCAGGAAGGCGATCTCCGTGCCGGGCTCGACCACCACCAGCCCATCGGGCTTGGCCACCTGCGAGGCGATCTTGGCCAGGTGCTTGGTGCGCGCCACGCCGATCGAGATCGGCAGGCCGAGTTCGCTTCGCACGCGGCGGCGAATGGTCGAGGCGATCTCCCGCGGCTGGCCGAACAGATGCGTGCAACCGGCGACATCGGCGAAGGCCTCGTCGATGGAGATGCGCTCGACCAGCGGCGTGAAATCGTCGAGCACCTTCATCGCGGCGTCGCCGAGCCGCTGGTAGTCGCGGAAATTTCCGCCGACGAAAATCAACTGTGGGCAGAGCTCGCGCGCCTTGCGCCCCGGCATGCCGCCGCGCACGCCGAAGGCGCGGGCTTCGTAGGAGGCGGCGAGCACGACGCCGCCGCCGACCGCGATCGGCTTGCCGCGCAGCGACGGGTCGAGAAGCTGCTCGACCGAGGCGTAGAAAGCGTCGAGATCGGCATGCAGGATGGTGGGCTCCATCCCCGGTTCCTCGCGACGTTGTAGAGTATGGAACATAAAGAGAACAAACATTGCTCGCTGTCAAGCGAGGTCGCGATCCGCCGGAACATTGTCGCTCACAATCGCGTTGACGGCCGAAGGGCGCCGCGTGCGGAGGCTGGCATGGGCAACTTTGAAATGATCGATCTGGTTTGCGTCGTCAACGCCTGCTCGACCGACCGCGCCGCGGGGCGGCTGGTTTCGATGGCCAAGGCCGTGGAGGAATTGCGGGTGCTGACCGGCGATTTCGTCTCGGCCGACGAAACGGTCGCGAATGCGCTGAGTGAAGTCGCGCTGCAGTGCGGCTGCGCCGTGCTGTTCGATGAGCAGGCGGGCGCCGACATATTGCGCACGCCATAGCTCGCCGCCGGCGTGCTGCAATGCATCACGCAACCGCTCCAATCGCTTGTTTTTGCGCTATTCCGAACAGAGGGCCGTGACGCGCTTTCTGAGGCGCGTTGCCTGTGCGGGTCGTTGTCCGCGAGGCCGCCTTGGCGACATCCATCAACCGAGATGCTCCGCCCGCAGCGCCTGCCTGAGGCGCTCCAGCGCCGGCTCGCCGTCGGCAGCGAGCTTATCGGCGATCCTTGCCAGATCATCGTCGGCCTTGCGGTGCTTGCTGCCCCAGGCGCCGAGCGTGGCCAGCACGGGCACAAGGTCGACGCCGGCCTCGGTCAGGCGATAGATCGCCTTCAGGCCATGTGTGGGATCACCGCTGCGGGTGAGGATGCCTTCGTCCTGCAATGTCTGGAGGCGCTCGGCCAGCGTACGCGAGGAAATGCCCTCATCGGATTGCAGGAATTCGCGAAAGTGCTTTTTTCCGGCGAAGACCAGGTCGCGGATGATGAGCAGCGTCCAGCGGTCGCCGAGCAGTTCGAGCGACAGGTTGATGGGGCAGCCAGACCGGTCCTGTGTCGACATGTGTATGGTTCCATTTTTAAATCGCTTTACTATTGACATCGTTTTCATCTCAGGTCAATAGTTCCAAATGTAAACCATCGGCAACCGTGCCGGCCGGACGGGTAAAACGAGCCGCTCGGCCCTTGACTGGGAGAACCATAATGAAAAAGCTGATCCTCCAGATGCAGATGTCGGTCGACGGTTTTGTCGGCGCCGCCGGGGATCATCGCTGGCAGCTCTGGGAATGGGGCGACGACAGCGCCTGGGACGAGGAGCTGAAGCGGGACTTCAACGCCGTCTTCGCCGGCATCGATACCATCCTCTTGAGCCGCAAGATGGCCGAGGAAGGCTACCTCACCCATTGGGGCAATGCGGCGAAGAGATATCCGCGCGACCCGTTCTATGCTTTCGCCCAGCGCATCGTCGAGGCGAGGAAGGTGGTGCCGAGCGACAGGCTCAAGGCCTCGCGATGGGAGGGCACGACAGTGGTCAGCGGCGACCTGCCGCGGGAGGTCGACTTGCTGAAGAGGGGTGAGGGCGGCGACATCGCGGTGTTCGGCGGCGCCGGCTTCGCCTCGGCGCTGATCGCGGCCAGGCTGGTCGACGAGTTCCAGCTGTTCATCAACCCGGCCGTGCTGGGCGCCGGCCGCCGCATCTTCGACCAAGGCGGGTTCGGCAGGCTGCGGCTGCTCGGCTCGAAATCCTATGCGAGCGGCATGGTGGTGAGTCGCTACGCGCCGGCCGGCTAATCGAAAGGCATTGCACTGATATCATGCCTGCCGTTGAGCTTGGGCATGGCAGTCGGCGATGCAGCACCAAGCGCGGTTGTGCCTTAGCCCCCAGGGGCGAAGGGAACACGCGCCTCGATGTACTCTTGGTCAACACCTTGGCCTCACCAATTCACTTCGCATCATGAAAAATGATGCCCACCGTGTGCCGCATGCCCGAGCGCAGGCGGCTGACGCCGTGGCGCAGATTGACGCGGTAATTGCCCTTGGTGCCCTGCACCGGCCGATTGTGGACGGCGAAGGAGACGGCATCGCCCTGGCGCAAGGGCACCACTTCCACCCGGCTCTGCATGCGCGGCCGCTGTTCGGTCAGGGCGAACTCGCCGCCGGTGAAATCCTCGCCGGGTTCTGAAAGCAGAACCGCCACCTGCACCGGAAAAGCGAGGTCGCCATAGAGGTCCTGGTGCAGGCAGTTGAAGTCGCCGGGCACATATTGCAGCAGAAGTGGCGTCGGCCTGACCTGGCCGGCGGCGTGGCACTGCTTGAGAAAGGCGGCATGCGTTTCGGGATGGCGCGTGGCGATGCCCATGCGCTCGTTCCAGCGGTTGGCGACCTCGGCGAGCCTGGGATAGAGCGCCGTGCGCAGCCCGCCGATCAGGTCCGGCAAGGGGTAGCGGAAATAGCGGTATTCGCCCTTGCCGAAGCCGTGCCTGGCCATGTGGATATGGCTGCGGAAATGTTCTTCATGCGGATAGAGCCCGGCGAGTTGCCGACACTCCTGCGGCGTGAGCAGCTTTTCCATCACGGCACAACCGAAGCCGTCGAGTTCGGCGGCGAGGGCCGGCCAGTCGTAAGCGGCAACCCGTTCCTCGGCGGCTTTCACCACCGATGCCGCAACCTTGGCATGGGCGTTCATATCGCGGCCTCTTTGTCGAGCAAAGCGTGCTTGCGCTCAGTGCCCCAGCGGTAGCCGGAGGGCGTGCCGTCGGCGCGGACGACGCGGTGGCAGGGAATGCCGAGCGCGATCGCGTTGGCGGCGCAGGCCGTCGCCACGGCGCGGGCGCCGTTCGATTGGCCGAGACGCTGGGCAAGGGCGGCGTAGGTGATGGTTGCGCCGCGGCGGATGCTGCGAAGCTCGCCCCAAACTTTTTGCTGGAACGGCGTGCCGTGGCTGATGTCGAGCGGCAGGTCCAGGCCGGCGGCGGGCGTTTCGATGAAACATGCTATCGCCGCGAGATCGTCATGCAAGGCGGTCTCGTTCTCGACCAGCATCTTGCCGGGAAAGCGGCTGGCGAGGTCCTGCGCCAGCGCCTCTGCGTCGTCGCCGATCAGGATGGCGCAGACGCCGAGGGAACCGCGCGCGGCGAGGATTTTGCCGATCGCGGATTGGGCGATGGCGTAGGTGATGGTGTCGGCGCCGGAGGCTGTCGCCGGCGTGTGGGTTTGCATGAGGTTCATTGCTTCACTCCTTCTGTGTGCCTGAACCCTAGCTGCGTGCCTTCCGTTCCTCACTCCGATGGTTGCTTTCAAATTCAATTTCCGGAACGGTGCGGAGGTAAGTACCCTACGGCGCCCCCCCTCTGTCCTGCCGGACATCTCCCCCACGAGGGGGGAGATTGGCAATTTCGGCGCCCCACTCATTCCTGCAACGTCGTAGATTGGCGAAGGCGGTTGTGACAGCCAATCTCCTCCCAAAGTGGGGGAGATGTCCGGCAGGACAGAGGGGGGCGCCGTAGAGCGCTGATTTATGCGATACGAATGACAGCAACCTCGCCAAGCAAAAAAACCTCGCCTGATAACAGCCGCAGTTCGATCTCGCCGGTCGCGCCACGGCTCCACTCGGCCTTGCCGCTCTCGACAAGCTCCCCGAGCGCAGCCATCACCAGCGACCGCGCATCTTTGGCGCGTCTGACGGCGCCGCGATGGGGGATCCCAATGTCCGCATCGGTGGTGGAAGACCTTGCCATCGCGCCCATTGCCGCTCCTCCTCAGGCCTCGCGGCCGAGCAGCGCGCGCTTGCGCTCCGCGCCCCAGGCGTAGCCGGACAGGGCGCCGTCCTTGCGGATCACGCGGTGGCAGGGAATGGCGACCGCGAGCGCGTTGGCGGCGCAGGCGCCGGCAACGGCGCGGGTCGCCTTCGGCGCGCCGATGCGCCCTGCTATCTCGGCATAGGAGACGGTGCGGCCGGCCGGGATGTCCCGCAGGGCCTGCCAGACGCGCTGCCGGAACGCGGTGCCGCGCAGGTCGAGCGGCAGGTCGAGACCAAGCCTTGGAGCCTCGACGAAACCGACGACGCGGGCGACGAGCGCCTCATAATCGCGGTCGGCGCCGATCAGGCGCGCCTTGGGGAAACGGTCCTGCAGGTCGCGCACCAGCGCGTCCGGGTCGTCGCCGAGCAGGATCGCGGCGACGCCCTTCCTGCTCGACGCGACAAGGATGGCGCCGAGCGAGCATTCGCCGACGGCGAAGCGGATCTCCTCGCTGGCGCCGCCGGCGCGGTAGCGCGTCGGCGTCATGCCGAGCATGCCGGCCGACTTCTCATAGAAGCGTCCGCTCGAATTGAAGCCGGCATCGTAGATCGCCGCTGTCACGCTGGCGCCGTCTTCCAGGCGCCGGCGCACCCTTTCGGCGCGCCGGGCGGCCGCGTAGTCCTTTGGCGTCAGGCCGGTGACGGCCTTGAAGGTGCGGTGGAAATAGCCGGCGCTGCGGCCGGCGGCGGCGGCCAGTTCACCGAGCGACGGTTCCTCCTCGCTCTGTTCGATCCTGCGGCAGGCCTCGGCCACCATCGCGGCGTTGCCGGCCTCGAGCGAAGGTCCGTCGGGATTGCAGCGCCGGCAGGCGCGAAAGCCGGTCGCCCTGGCCTCGTCCAGCGTGTCGTGGAGTTGCACGTTCTTCGGGTTGGCGCGCCGCGACGGGCAGGAGGGCCGGCAATAGACGCTGGTCGTCGCCACCGAATACCAGAAGCTGCCATCGGCCGATTTGTCGCGCGCCACGACTTGCGTCCAGCGCGGATCGTCGGCGACCGGCAGCGGCGCGGGTTTGAGATCCTTGGCAAGGGTGATGAACATGGCCGGCATTGAAGCCGCAGACGACCCGCGTCGCCACCCGTTTCCTGCCAATTGAGAGGTGGACGCGAGCGTATTCGTCGGGACACACAAAGGATATGACAAGATTGATCCGGAGAAGGTGTGATGGAAAACATTCGACCCCTTAAGACCGAGGCCGATTACGATCGGGCGATTGCCGAAATCATCCAATATTTCGAGAACGAGCCGGAAATCGGCTCTCTTGGCGATTACCGGTTTGATGTTCTCGCGACCTTGATCGACGCTTATGAGGATAAGCACTACCCTATCGAAGCACCCACATCCCGTTGAAGGTTATTCACTCACACATTCAACCTGTCGCGAAAGGCGAAAGCCGCCGCTCCCGGTGCCCGATCGCTGTTCCCCGAGCCCTCGTTTCTACGCCGCCCGTTTGGGCTCGACCGCGAACGGGCTGAGGCCGAGCCAGGTCTGCATCTTCCTTGCGATGTGCTGATCTCCGGTCAAGGCGACCTTCGCGCCGGCCTTCTCGACGGTGATCAATCCCATCCAGATCGCCGTCATCGTGTGCAGGTCGGTCGAGACGTAGAGGTCGATATCGAAGCCCGGATCGTACCAGCACAGATCGACCTCGCCATGCTTTTCGACGATCAGCCACCACGACCGTTTGGACGCCGGCAGCTCCTGGTACAGGAATTGTATCACAGTGCGCCCGTCGGGCAGCGGCGAGGGGTTCAGATTGCGCCGCATGTCCCACATCAGCAGCGACGGATCGAGGTTCTTGAGGGACAGCCGGGACTCGACCCATTTCTGTCCCCAAAAGCCCATCGCCTCGACGACGGGGCGCAAATCCCGGCCGGCCTCCGTCAGCCGGTATTCGGAGATGCCCTTCTCGCCCGGCACCTCCTTGCGCTCGACGATCCCGGCGAGCTCGAGCTCCTTCAGCCGTTGCGACAGAAGGCTGGGCGACATTTTGGGGACGCCGCGACGCAGGTCGTTGAAACGGGTCGAACCCGCCACCAATTCGCGCATCAGCACCATCGTCCAGCGGGTGCACAGCACCTCGGCGGCCATCGATAGCGGGCAGAACTGCTTGTATCCGTGCTGGGCCATGATCCGACGTCCTCCCTCGAAACTGGGCTGAACATTAGGCCTTCATGAAGGAAGCGGCCAGTACGGAAACTGTACCGGCCCGGTACAGATCGCGGACTGGCCGGCGCCGGCCCTGCCATGCGAGCCCTTTGACCGGCCGCGGGGATCTCCCCTGTGCGCCGTAACAGGGAGAAGACCATGACCACATACGTGATCGCAGACATCAAGGTGAAGAACCCGCAGTGGATGCCGGCCTACGCCGCATCGGTGCACGACCTCGTCCACAAGCATGGCGGCAAGTATCTGTCGCGCAGCGGCAATGTGAAGACGCTTGAAGGCAAGCCGCTCGACACCACTCTGATCGCGCTGATGGCATTCCCGTCGGAAGCGGCGGCGCGCGCCTTCGCCAACGATCCGGCCTACGCGCCCTTCGTCTCGGCCCGCCAGGATGGCAGCGACAGCCGCTTCCAGATGATCGACAACACCGACCTGGCGGGGACGATCCCGTATCTGCCGAAGGGATGAAGCTTTCCTCCATCCGTCGCATCGCTTGCGGGTGCTCCGAGCAACGACAATAACGGCGCTTGCCTGCCGCGCCTCCGTATTTCCGGCGGCCGGCGCGCTGGGCCTTTTCAAGAAGAATGGAATGAACATGATACGCAAATTCCACGACGGGCTTCTCATGGCGGGGGCCATGCTGGCCGTCTGCGCCACTTTCGCCCAGGCCCATCAGGACGAGGTCGCATTTACATCCGGCGCGAATCCACTGGCCGGTAAGGTGCGGGCGGCGAACGGCCGGTTCCTCGACGTCAAGGTCGCCACGGACGAAGGCTATGCGCCCATTCCCTGCGCCAGCGGCATCACCGGCGGCGCGATGGGCATTCACTATGTCAACGGGCAATACCTGAAGGACGACAAGATCGACATCGCCCGTCCCGAGGCCGTGATGTACGAGCCGATGGCCGACGGCACACTGAAGCTGGTGGCGGTCGAATACATCACCGCCAAGGGGCCGGCGTCGCTGGACGGCCAATTGTTCAACTTCAACAGTGCGCCCAACCGTTACGGCCTGGGCGAATTCTACGAGCTGCATGTCTGGGCCTGGAAGGGCAACCCGACCGGCACCTTCGCCGACATGAACCCGAAAGTGTCGTGCGAACACGCGGCGGCACCCAGCCAGTAAGCAATGAAGCCAGGCGGTGCAGGCCGCCTGGCTCGACGCTGTCCGCTCCGGCCGTTATCGCGGCGCGGGATTAGGGGCCGCCAATCCCGTATCGGAAGTCTGTTGGGCCACGTCGGAAGCCTGCCGCCCGGATGCCGGTAGAACGAAGCGTCCGGTCAGGTACCAGAGCAGAGAGACCACGAGGATCGACAGGTAGCCGTCCACGGCATAGTGCCAGCCGGTATAGACCGAGCCGAACAGGATGAGTGCGGCGAACGACCAGCCGGCAACGGCCCAGCGGCGACCAAAGCCGGTGAGGAAGAAGGCATTGAGCGTGACGATGGCGACATGCATGCTCGGCATCGCCGTGATGCCGCTGCCCAGCGCGGAGCTACCGCTGTCGTGTGCATCGAGCAGATAGCTGGCGGCGAACCGCACCGGGAAGGCATACGGGTCTGCCATCAGCGCTGCGAGCACCCCGGCAAATCGGCTGCCGCCATAGAACCGGTCGTAGAATATCGGCCCACTGGATGACAGCATGATTGGAAGAACGGTGCCACACAACATCATGGTGAGCGCGAACGCCCAGAGATAGCGGATGCGCCGGGCGGGACTGTTCCAGAAGGCGACGAAGAGCACGACGCCAAGCCATTGCATGAACCACCAGGACATATAGGCCTTGAAAACCAGCATGGAGGCGGGCTCTGAAACGATGCCGTGCGTCCATACCCAAGGATCGACGCCGTGCAGCCAACGATCGAGGTCGGCCAGCATGGGATCGGCATAGTAAGGCACGATCTCCGGTATGGTGATCCTGAATGTCGTGAAAGCGATGATGCCGAGAAAGAATAGCAAGACGACCCGCGCGGCCGCCGGCCCGCGTTCCTTGAGTATGTGCACCATGAATCTTGTCGGCCTGGGCCCGCCATACACCAATGCCGTTAACCCGAGGCCAACCACCAGCAGCACCGGCAGCAAGCCGAGGAATGTCCCGAAGTACTTTATGGACAGCAGAAGATATCGCTCAGGCCGCAGGCAAAGCGCCGTCGCGACGCAGACCAGGCACAGGCCCGTCAGCAGCCAGCTGCTTCTGGTTGTCGCCACGCCAAGATCAACAGTGCAAACCGATCGGAGATCGCCGCCCTGTGTTCCGGTGTGCCCACTCATCAGGGAGGTCCCGCCAGCTTTCGAACTTGTTATGATTGTTCTGGCGGCAACGTATTAATATCTTGTTGCACCCGTAATGGTGTCTGGTTTCCAATATAATACTCAATAGTGTAGTATTGTATTCAAATACGGGCTGAGGTCGATGGCGGTGCTGGCCCTGTGTTGGGTTGCTGCCAAGAGGCCTTTCGTGACGCACGTGCAATCGAGAGGGACCACTGCCTGGACGGCGATGGTCCCTCTCATTCAAGCCGCCTTGATCAGGCCGAGCTGGGTCAACGCCGCGACGCCGTCGTCGAGGCCGATCTCCTCGACGATCCTGCCCTCGATCACCTTCAGCACCGTGGTGCCGGTGAAGCGCATGGTGCGGCCGGTGGCGGCGGGCAGCGAACCGACGAGGAAATCGCTGAAGGCCGGACCGGCATGGGTGCCGCCGCCTTCCCACTGGCCGACGACATAGTCGCCTTCGGCGATGAGGTCGGCGGTGGCCCAGAAGTTGAGGTCCGGGAAGGCAGCGCGGAAATCGGTCATGAAGGCCTTGATGTCCTCGCGGCCGCGGCGCGGTTCATGCAGCGAATATTTGAGCAGCATTTCGGGCGCGGCGATGGCGTCGACGACGGAAAGATCGCAGGTTTCACCCCAGAAATCAGTGAACCATCTAACGACGACGGCCTTGTTCTCTTCCTGTTTGGTCATGGGAAAAGTCCTCTTGTGTTTGCACGAGATCGCCAGGGCGGGCGGCGACCCCGCGCAAACACTAGGAGGATCGGCGGGCGGGCAAACTCCGCTTCTTGCCCGCCAATCGAAAGTCGGGACCGCAAGCGAGGAACGCGGCGGAGCCACCGGCATGGTAACGCTTTCTTCTCTGGTTTTGCCGCAGATTGCCCCCGGCGGGGTTGGACGAAACGGAAGATGGCGGGTCAGGACAAGAAAAGCCGTAATGGAACGTTCTGGGAGAAGGCCCTGGAGCGCGCCCAACTTGGCGTCTGGGACTGGGACCTTCGGACAGGCGAGTGTTTCTATTCCGCCACCTGGGCGCGGATGCTGGGCTATGACGAAAGCGAGCTTGCCAACAGCAGCGACCTCTGGCTGCGGCTTACCCATCCCGACGATCGCGAGCAGGCGCTGGCCAGCGGCGACCGTCACATCGCCGGCCTGACCGACACCATCGAGACCGAGCTCAGGCTCCGGCACAAGCAAGGCCACTGGGTCTGGGTGCTCGACCGCGGCGGCATCGTCGAACGCGACCGCGACGGCCAACCGATCCGGCTGATGGGCGTGCAGACCGATATTTCGAAACAGAAGGCGGCAGAGGCCGCGCTGGAACAGGTCAACATCCGCTTCCGCCTGGCGCTCGCGGCCAGCGGCACCGGCATCTGGCACTACGACATCGTCAGCAACAAAAGCTATTGGGATTCCCGCACCAGGGAAATATTCGGCCTTGTCGCCGTTACCGACGAGGTGACGGCAGACCTGTGGCACAGCTACCTGCATCCCGACGACAAGCAGGCGGCCGAACGCGCCCACAGGGCGCCGCTGGAAACCGACGGCGTCATTGCCGCGCAATACCGCATCATCAGGCGCGACGGCGAGATCCGTCATGTCGAATCGCTGGTGCGTTTCGTCGCCGCCGCCGGTGCCGCCGGCCAGATCCTCGGCACGGTGCGCGACATCACCGAAGACAAGCTGCGCGAACAGGAACTGGCCCATGCCGCCCGCCACGACGCGCTGACCGGCCTGTGGAACCGCGCCGCCTTCGACAGGCTGCTTGGCGAGCATATCGCGGTGGGGGCGCCGCTGGCGGTGTTCTATGTCGATCTCGATTACTTCAAGGCGCTCAACGACTTCGCCGGGCATGCCGCCGGCGACCTGGCGCTGAAGAGCGTCGCGGGGGGCATGCGCGGCTGCCTGCCGCCGTCGGCGCATGCGGCGCGCCTGGGCGGCGACGAGTTCGCGCTGCTGGTGCCGCATTGCGACGCGGTGCAGGCCGAGCGGATCGCCGGCGCCGTGCTTGGGGCAGTGCGCGAGGCCGATCTCGGCGCGGCCGCGTCATCGCGCCGACTGGCGGCCTCGATCGGCATCGCCTTCATCGATGATGCCACGACCACCGTGGCCGATGCGCTGGCTTGCGCCGACGACGCCTGCTACGCGGCCAAGGCGGCGGGGCGCAACCGCTTCGCGGTGTTTTCGGCCGCGGCGCGATCTGGGGCCGCCGGCCTCAATGCGGCGCGCATCGCAGCCGACACCGTCGATGCCATGGACGACGGGCGGCTGAAACTGTTCGGCCAGGAAATCCATCTCCTGGGAAAGCCATGGCAAGAGTGCCGGCACGTCGAAGTGCTGGCGAGGCTCGCCGCGCGCAACGGGCGGCTGGTGCCGCCGAGCGAATTCATCCCGGTGGCCGAGCGTTTCGGCATCGCCTCGAAACTCGACCGCTGGATCATTCGCACGGCGCTGTTGCGGCACGGACCGGCGCTGCGTGCCGGGGCGCTGACGCTGGGCTTCAACCTGTCGGCTCAGACATTGAGCGATCCGGGGCTGTGGGATTTCGTCGACAACACCATCGAGGAAACCGGTGCGCCGCATTCCGGCATCGGATTCGAGATCACCGAAACCGCGGCCGTCACCAATTTCGATGCCGCGGAGGACTTCGTGCGCAAGGCGCGTGAGCGACGCTGCCGGGTCAGCCTCGACGATTTCGGCGCCGGCATGAGCTCGTTCGAGTATCTCAGGCGCTTTCCCGTCGATGCGATCAAGATCGACGGCTCGTTCATCGAACATATCACCGACAGCCGCTTCGACCGCGAGATCGTGCTGGCGATGACCGGCATTGCCAGGAGCCTCGACTTCGCCGTGGTGGGCGAAAAGATCGAACGGCACGATACGCTGGCCATGCTCCAGGACATGGGGGTCGCCTACGGTCAGGGCTTCTTTCTGCATCGTCCCGAGCCGCTGGAGGCGATCGTTTCGCGCGCGACGGCCGGAACGCCCGACAGGCGGCGCGCCTGAAGCGGGCAAGCCGCCCGCCAGAATCGCCGAGCCACTCCAACACTCCATTAGGCAATCCCGAAGAGCTGTATTAGGCAATCCCGAAGAGCTGTTAAGCACGGCCCCTGGAACGGCTCCGGGCGGTCGGCCGGGCGTGGCGGAACGATCACTGGCGGTCGGCGAACCGTGCCGATCGCGGAAACTCCAACACCTCTGCCTCCGATCGCCTGTGCTGCGCCTCCGCGACCGCTTCGATCAGCAGGTCGAGGGCTTCGCATGCCGAGCGGCTTGTCTCGTCATCGCCGCGCAAATAGTGATAGGCGCGTTCGAGATGCACCCGGGCGGCTGAAAAATCGCTGGTCAATGATCCCTCCATTACCTCGCCCTAATATATCTTGGCCGGTCTGGCGGAACACAGGGTAAATATCCACAGGCGGATTTTATTCAAATGCCGGGATTCCGATAAGGAAGAGCGAGGCAGTGGAACTGCCGATCTCCTCCACAAGGGGGAGATCGGCAGTCTCACCGGCCGTTGTCAGGAGAGACAACGCCCAACTCTTTGCCATGCCTTGCCACGCAGCTAGAGTGCTGGCTCCCTTGTCCGAGGATGGCAACCATGATCGTCCAGGCCTGCATCAATGGCGCACGACCGCGCGATTTTCATCCGAAATTGCCGCTGACGGCGCAGGCGATGGCGAGCGATGCGGCCGCCTGCATCGCCGCGGGCGCGGCCGAACTGCACATCCATCCGCGCGGCGTGGACGGGCGCGAGAGCCTGGCCGCCGTGGACACGACCGTGCTGGCGGTGCGCCGGGCCTGTCCCGGCACGCTGATCGGCGTGTCGACAGGCGCCTGGATCGAGAATGACGTCGAGCGCACCCGCGCCGCGATCGCCGGCTGGCGCGAACTGCCCGATTATGCTTCGGTCAATCTTTCGGAGGCCGACGCGCCCGCCGTGATGGAGCTTTTGCGCCAGCGCGGCGTCGGCATCGAGGCCGGCCTTGCCACAACGGAAGATGCCCAGCGGTTCGTCAGTCTTGCCGATCACGGCCGGGTGCTGCGCATCCTGATCGAGATCGACATACAGGAATTGCCCGCCGCACTCGCCGAGGCGCACGGCATCGCCGCCGCGCTGGACCGCGCCGGGGTGCGGCGGCCGATCCTGCTGCACGGCGCCGATGCCACGGTCTGGCCGTTCGTGGAGCTCGCGCGTCGAAGGCGCTGGTCGACGCGGGTCGGACTGGAAGACGGCAGGACGCTTCCCGATGGAAAGGTGGCGCTGGACAATGCGGAGATCGTCGCGGCGACGGCGGCGGTGTTTTGGTCGAAAACCTGAAGGGTCTCAAGCGCCTTGGCTGTGCAGCCGGTGCGACAAGCCGACCCGACCTGCTCCGCCATAAATCGTTCTCACTCGAGGCGCAGCTAAATAAAGGCAAATTCGGCCTGGCGCGGGGAGCCTTGTGCAACTGCCGCGGAGTTCCTGCATGTCACTGTCCGGTACCACAACTCGCTACGGAAGCCTTGCCCAGGCATTCCACTGGTTGACGGCACTGCTCGTGCTCATCGCCTTCCTGGTCTCGGCAGGCGGCCCTCCTACGCGCGTTTATTCAGCGCCCAGGGCCTCGATGCTGCTGCTTCATGAATCGCTCGGCTTCGCGGTTTTCTGGCTGCTGGTGATCCGCCTGGCCTGGCGGCTGTTCGATCGCATTCCCGATGCTCCGTCCATGCCCGCCTGGATGTATGTCGGGTCGAAGGCGGTACATTGGGCGCTCTACGCGTTGATGTTCGCTGTGCCGGTGACCGCCATGCTCGGCGCATGGTTTGGCGGCCATCCGGTCACGGTGTACGGCTTCGGTCCGATCGGTCCGCTTTTCGCCCCATGGGACGTCGGCGCTTCGCTGGCGGAAATCCACGGCACGCTTGGCGACATCCTCATGTGGCTGGCCGGCCTGCACGCCGCGGCGGCCGTCTTCCACCACGTTCTTCTGCGGGATCGCGTGCTCAGCCAGATGCTGCCCGGCTTGGCTGCTCCAGAATGATCCGGATCGCCTGATCCACCACGGGATGCAGGCCGCTGGCCTGGAAGGACAGGCGGTTGCCGGAGCCGACATTGCTGGTCATGGCGATGGTAAGGCCGGTCGCCGGATCATGCAGCATGACCGCGACATAGCCCGGAATGCTGCCCTGGTGGCCGTAGAAGGCGCGGTCGGCATAGGCGCTCTGGAACATGCCGGCGCCGGTCTCGCGCATGCGGGTGCCCGGGAAGCTCGCCGGTACGCGGCGTTCGAACATCTCGGCGAAGAAAGGCGGCGACAAGAGCTTGCCGGAGAACAGGCTGCGCATGAAGCTCACCATGTCGGACGGCGTCGACACCATGTCGCCGCAGCCATAGGCGGCGCCGAATGGGAAGGAATCGGAAGAATCCTGCAATTCGTCGGAGTAGGGCAGCACGCCGTCCATGCGCCACATCTCGCCGCCGGAAGCGATGTCTGTCGGTGCGCCCGGCGCCAGCGGCGGCCGGTGGTAGTAGCCGCGCACCATCGACCTTTCCGGGAATGCTTCGGTGGCTGGCGACCAGGTGTTTTCCAGGGCGAGCGGCCGCAGGACCGCGTTTCTGACATAGGCGCCGAGCGACTGGCCGGTGAGGGCCTCGATCACCATGCCGGCCAACACATAGCCGGTGTTGTTGTAGACAGCGGGTCCGCCCGGTGCCTTCTGTTTGTCGGAGGCGAAGGCGATGTCGACCAGCTGCTGCGGCGTCCATTGCCGGCCCGGATCCATCGGTATGTAATATTCGAATTCCGGCAGGCCGCTGCGATGGTTGATCAGCTGGCGCACCGAAATATTCCCTGCGCCCGGCAGATCCGGGAACCAGGAGGAGATCGGCGCGCCGAGCTCGAGCTTGCCGGTCTCGGCGAGCTCGACCAGGGCGGCGGCGACGAAGGTCTTGGTGCAGCTGCCGATCTTGAACAACTGGTCCGGTGTGACTGATGTGCCATGTGCGCGATCGGCTAGGCCCGCGGTGAGGGCGATTGGCGCGGCGCCTGTCGAATAGGCCAGCGAGGCACCCACCGCGCCGTCGGCGAGGTAGCTGTTGAGGAGGGAGGTCAGGTCTTCCGGCATTGATATCTCTTTCTTTTTTCCTTCTCCCCTGTGGGAGAAGGTGGCCTCGCGAAGCGAGGTCGGATGAGGGGTGCTCCAGGGAACACCAACGTCTCATTCCGCTGGAACACCCCTCATCCGTCTCGGCGCTGCGCGCCGATCCACCTTCCCCCATATGGGGGAAGGACAGGGAGCGCCTGCCCTCACTCAGCCACATCGACCGCGGCGAAATTCTGCCGGCCGAAGGGGTCGAGGATGTAGTTGAGCACGCTCTTGCGGATCGGGATCGCCACCAGCGAATGGGCGATCGGCGCCACCGGCACCTCGGCCTTCAGGATTGCCTGCGCCCGGCCGTAGATCGCGGCGCGTTCTTTCGGGTCGGCGGCGACGCGGCCTTCATCCAGCAGCTTCTCGAAATCCTTGTCGCACCAGCGCGAGCGGTTGGAGCCACCCTTCACGCCGTCGCAGGACAGGAGATAGCTCAGCATGTTGTCGGGATCGCCATTGTCGCTGCTGCCGCCGAGCAGGAAAGCGTCCTGCTCGCCCGCGGCGGTGCGCTTGAGATATTCGCCCCATTCGAAGCTGACGATCTCGGACTGCACGCCGACCTTCGCCCAGTCGGCCTGGATCATCTCAGCCATGCGCTTGGCATTGGGGTTGTAGGGGCGCGACACCGGCATCGCCCACAGGCTGATCTTGAGGCCGCTTTCGTGGCCTGCTTCCTTCAGCAGTTTCTTCGCGCCGTCGGGATCGTAGTCGATGCCGGCATCGGTAACGGCGCCGAGCTGCGCCGGCGGCACGACGCTGCCGGCAACGGTGCCGGCGCCGGCATAGACGGCATCGACGATTGCCTTGCGGTCGACGGCCTTGGCAAGCGCGGTGCGCACGCGGACATCGCCCAGCGGCTGATGTTCGACGTTGAAGCCGAGGATGCCGATATTCTGGCCCTTGAGGTCGAGGACCGTGATGTCTGGATCGGCGCGCAATTCGGCGACGGCACTGGGCGGAGGCGGGGCCGCCACCTGGCATTCATTGGCCTTGAGGCGCTCGACGCGGGTGGTCGGCTCGGGCGTGACGGCGAAGACCAGCGTGTCGATCTTCGGCGCGCCGCGCCAGTAATCCTTGTTGGCGGCGTAGCGCACCTGGCTGTCGGGCACATAGGCCTCGAGCATGAACGGGCCGGTCCCGACCGGCTGGCTGTCGATCAGCTCCGGCGTGCCGGCGGCCACCATCTTTTCGGTCTGCTCCAGCGACAAGATCGAGAGGTAGTCGAGCGCCAGCCCGGCCAGGAAGGTGACGTTGGGGGCCGTTAGCGTGAAGCGCACGGTGTAATCGTCGACCTTGTCTATTTTGTCGATCAGCGTGCCCATGCCCAGCGCGTTGAAGTATTCGTAAGAGCCGCCGCCGAGCTTGTGGTAGGGATTGTTGGCGTCGCGCTGGCGGTTGAACGTGTAAAGGACGTCGTCCGCGTTGAACTCGCGCGTCGGCGTGAAATGCTCGTTCGACTGGAATTTCACGCCATGGCGCAGGTGGAATGTGTAGGTCTTGCCGTCCGGCGAGACATCCCAGCTCTCGGCCAGCGCCGGTCCGACTTCGGTCGTGCCCGGCTTGAACTCGACCAGCCGGTTGAAGATCGTCTTGGCGGCGGCGTCCATGGTGGAGTCGGCGATGCCGATCGCCGGGTTGAACGTCTCGGGATTGGCCTCCGAGCAATAGACGAGCGTCTTGGCATGAGCCTGCCCGCCGAGAAGGACGGACGAGGCCAGAAGGGTCGAGCCAAGCACTGTGCGCAGAACGGTGGATTTCATCGCAAACGCTCCTGATGACATTTTTTCTGGTTGAGGGAAGGGCATGAAATTCATGGCGTCGCCGCCGGGGCCAGGAAGCGGTCGGGCGCCAGCCCCGCGGCGGTGACGCCAAGCGCGGTGACATCGTCGGGCAAGGGTTGGCCGCGCATCAGCGCCGAGCCGAGCCGCGCCAATGTCAGCGATACCTGGAAACCATAGCCGCCCTGGCCGCCGAGCCAGAAGAAGCCGGGCAGGCGCGGGTCGAAGCCGGCGACCGGCGTGCGGTCGGGCGCGAAGGTGCGCAGGCCGGCCCAGGGCGTCGACGGGCGGCCTATGCGCATGGACGTTGCCTGCTCGATGCGGTCGACGGCAATGGCGACGTCGATGTCTTCCGGCCAGGCGTCGCAAGGCTCGGAATCGGTTTCGTCGGCCAGCGAGCCGATCAGCCTGCCGGCGTCTGGCTTGAAGTAGAATTGTTCGTGCAGATCGACCACCAGCGGCCAGCCGGCAATGTCGGTGCCCGCGGGCGGGTCGAACAGGAAGGCGGTGCGCCGCTTGGGCTGGAAGCCGAGGCCGGTGAGCCCCGCCAGGCCGGCCACGACATCGACCCAGGCGCCGGCGGCGTTGACGACGATGTCGGCGGGATAGGCGCCGGCACTGGTGGCGACGCGCAAGCCATTGCCGGCGGGCGCGACCTCGCGCACCTCTTCGCCCGTGCGCATGATGCCGCCCCTGGCCTTCAGTGCCGAAGCGCAGGCCGCAAGCATCTTGCCGGTATCGACGTCCACCGCACCCGGTTCATAGACACCGCCGCATGTGGTTTGCGGATCGATGACGGGAACCAGCGCATGCAGCTCAGCGGCGGAGAGGCGGCGTACGCTCGGTACCATGGCCTGCAATTCGCCGGCCAGCCGGTCGACGGCCGCGCCGTCATCGGCGCGGCCGACATGCAGCGCGCCACGTTGATGCGCGACGAAGCCGCCGTCGAAGATCGCCCGGCGGCTCGCCAGCGTCAGCGCGCGCACCAGGCGGTTGCCATAAGTCTCGGTGAACAGGGCGGCCGAGCGGCCGCTGGCATGATAGCCCGGCTGGCTCTCGCGCTCGATCAGGGTGACGTCGGCCCAGTCCGCCACCTCGGCGGCAAGCGAGAGGCCGGCAATGCCGCCGCCGATGACGACGATTTTCGGGAGTGAATTCGACTGCATCGTTCAGTCGTAAAAATAATTTCTTATCCAGTCAATATTTAGCGTATAAGAAAATTGTTGGCGTTGTTGATGACGGCGGGAAGTTCAATTACGTAGGATGGAGCGGCGCGATCCCGCGGCATGGAGCTGATATGTCGGAGCAACCGAAGCTGGGTGATTGCCTGCGCGGCTTGAGGAAGACGCATGGCTGGACCTTGCAGGAGGTGAGCAGGCTCACCGGGGTCGCGGTGTCGACGCTGTCCAAGGTCGAGAACGACCAGATGTCCCTGAGCTACGACAAGCTGCTGCAGATCTGCGAAGGGCTCGGCATCCATGTAACGGAACTGCTCAGCGGTGACCGCAAGCAGCCGGCGGCGCGCACCCGCCGCTCCGTTACCTCACCGTCCAACACACTGCGCCAGCTGACCCGCAATTACGACTACCGGTACCTGGCCACCGACCTGGTGCGCAAGCGCATGGTGCCGATCCACGCCTATGCGCGCGCCCGCACGCCCGAAGAGTTCGGCCCGCTGACGAAACATGCCGGCGAGGAATTTTTGATCGTGCTCAAGGGCGAGATCGAACTGCACACCGACCAGTACGCGCCGGTG
The DNA here is from genome assembly GCF_006442305.1 of Mesorhizobium sp. B2-3-6. Taxonomy (NCBI): domain Bacteria; kingdom Pseudomonadati; phylum Pseudomonadota; class Alphaproteobacteria; order Hyphomicrobiales; family Phyllobacteriaceae; genus Mesorhizobium; species Mesorhizobium sp. B2-3-6. The sequence continues at coordinate 449,839 of NZ_VFVW01000001.1, forward strand.
CGGCTGAAACAGGGCGAGAGCGTCTATATCGATTCCACCATGGGCCACGCCTACCTCTCGGTGGGCGAGGGCGACGCCGAAATGCTGTGCGTCTGCTCCGGCGACGAGCCCGACATGGAAGGCACGCTGCTCAGCGTGCTGGAGACGGTGGAAGGCTAGGGCGGTTGGCGCGTCGCATTTTTCTGCAGGTCGGTTCAGCCTTTCTGGTTCGAAGCGGCCGACGAAACCGCCTATATGACCGCTGAGACCGCAACTCCCGCCAACCCCCTTGAGAGGAAAACCCAATGAGTTCAGAAAAAGTGGCTGTCATCGTGGCGGGCGGCAGCGGCATGGGGGCGGCAGCGGCCAAGCGGCTGGCGGCGGACGGGTTCAAGGTCGCCATCCTGTCTTCGTCCGGCAAGGGCGAGGCGCTGGCCAAGGAACTGGGCGGCATCGGTGTCACCGGTTCCAACCAGTCGAACGAGGATCTGCGGCGCCTCGCGGACCTGACGCTGGAGCACTATGGCCGCATCGACGTTCTGGTCAACAGCGGCGGCCACGGGCCGCGCGCGCCGATCCTGGAGATCACGGACGAACAGTGGCACGCCGGCATGGACGTCTACCTGCTCAACGTCATCCGGCCGGTGCGCATCGTGGCGCCGCAGATGGTCAAGCAGAAGGCCGGCGCCATCATCAACATCTCGACCGCCTGGGTGGTGGAGCCGGGCCCGATGTTCCCGACCTCGGCCGTGTTCCGCGCCGGCCTTGCCGCCTATACCAAGATATTCGCCAACACTTATGCAGCGGACAATGTGCGCATGAACAATGTGCTGCCAGGCTGGATCGACAGCCTGCCGGCGACGGAAGAACGCCGCGACTCCGTGCCCATGCAGCGCTACGGCACGTCGGAAGAGATCGCCGCGACCATCGCCTTCCTGGCTTCGGACGGCGCCGGCTACATCACCGGCCAGAACATCCGCGTCGACGGCGGGATCATTCGCGCTATTTGAGGCGGGTCCGGGAGGGAAGGCCTGTCCGACCGGCGTCGCGGAGGCGATCCGGCATCCCGCCTGACGCGACGACATCTCGCACCAAGGAGGAAAAATGCGGCTTCTGATACTTGGCACCGGCTGGATGGCGCAGGAACATGCACGGCAATTCAGCGCCATCGATGGCGTCGACATTGTCGGGGCCGTCGACCTCGATCCGGCGCGCGTCGGCGAGTTCGCCGACGGCTTCAACATCCCCAACCGCTTCACCGCGCTGGACGAGGCGCTCAAATGGGGCGCTTTCGACGCCGTGGCCAATGTCACGCCGGACCGCATCCACCACCCGACCACCATGAAGCTGATCGCCGCCGGCAAGCCGGTGCTGTGCGAGAAGCCGCTGGCCGAGAATTTCGGCAAGGCGATCGAGATGGCCGAGGCCGCCGAGAAAGCCGGCATCGTCAACATGGTGAACCTCACCTACCGCAATGTGGCGGCGTTGCAGAAGGCCCGCCGGATGGTGCAGGCCGGTGAGATCGGCACGGTCCGGCATGTCGAGGCGTCCTATCTGCAGAGCTGGCTAGTGTCGAAATTCTGGGGCGACTGGCGCAGCGACCCGAAATGGCTCTGGCGGCTGTCGCGCGGCCACGGCTCCAACGGCGTGCTTGGCGATGTCGGCATCCACATCCTCGATTTCGCCAGCTATGGCGCGGCCCTCGGCATCGGTCATGTGTTCTGCCGGCTGCGTTCCTTCGACAAGGCGCCCGGCAACCGCATCGGCGACTACGGGCTCGACGCCAATGACAGCTTCGCCATGACGCTGGATTTCTCCAACGGCGCCTTCGGCGTGGTGCATGCCAGCCGCTGGGCGACCGGCCATCTCAACGAATTGCGCCTGCGCATCTATGGCGACAGAGGCGGTCTCGAAGTGGTGCACAATCTCGACGGCTCGTCGCTCAAGGCCTGCCTCGGCGAAAATGTCGACGACGGGATATGGGAAGAGCTCGACGCCGGCACGGTGGCCACCAACTACCAGCGTTTCGCCGACGCGGTGCGGACCGGCGTGCAGGCCGAACCGTCCTTCCGCCACGCCGCCGAACTGCAGAAGGTGCTGGATCTGGCCGTGGTGTCGGACGAGAAGCGGGCGGAGCTCGCGGCGAGCGCGCAGACGCGGTAAGGGTGGCGCCTTCCTCTCAGGGACCGGTCACGAGGCCAAAAACCAGTTTTTGCAAATTGCCGCCATTGCCGAATTCGACGCGGTCGAAATCGCGGCTTGCCTGCCGCTGCGCCCGCGACAATTCGGAGAGGCGCCTGGTCATCTCGGTCCGGATCTTGGCGCATTTGGGATCGTCGGCAACCCTGAGGCCGACGGTCGCCGCCTCGATCTTGCGCACCATGGCGATGATATCGGCGCCATGCACCTTCTCATGGGCGGCGACGCCGGCGATGAAGCTCTCCCAGCTCTTCTGCACGACCGGCGGCAGGGAGCCTGACGGCTTCGGCAAGGCATAGGTGATGATCAGCTTCGGCCTGGCCGATGCCAGCACGCAATCGCCGCCCTTGTTCTGGTAGTCCCTGGTCCAGGTCAGCTTGAAATTGGTGTAGGCGATGGTGCGCGTTTTGGCGCCGCGGATCAGCGGTCCGTTCTCGCCGATCGACCGGTAGAGCTCCTGTCCGGTCCGGCCCGAGATGGCGTAGGGCTCGATCGTCTCGACCGGCTTCCATTGGGCATGGGCGACAAGCGGCAAGGCGAGCACCGCGACCAGCGACAGGCACAGACGAACACACGCTCTCAACACCGCTCTCCGCGAAACCAGGACCGGCGCCGACGCCAATGCCATCTTGTGGCTTTTCCTATATGCTGCCGGCGGGTGCTGCAAATGTGTTGGGGGGAGGCGCTGGCGCCGTGCGGTAAGACCAGGATGGGTATGGGGTTGAAGAAGTTCCCTCGGTTCGTCATCCTAGGGCGGAGCAAGGAGCGAAGCGACGCGGCGCAGACCCTAGGATCCATGCCGTGACACCTGCCGAAGAATGCAGCGAATCAGGATGTTCTCCCAACGCATGGCCCGATAGCCCCGACACATGACCGGCTATGTCTACATGACCGCCAGCCAGAAGGGCGGCACCATTTACATCGGCGTCACAAACGATCTCGGTCGTCGTATGCCAGAACACAAGTCGGGCCAGGGTTCGCGCTTCACCAGCCAATATGGCGTGCAGCGACTGGTCTGGTACGAGGAGTATTTCGATATCACAGACGCCATCCAGCGCGAGAAATCGCTCAAGCGCTGGCGGCGGCAATGGAAGGTCGAACTGATCGAAAAGGCCAATCCTGAATGGTTCGAGCTATTTCGTGGAACAGGATGGTAGCCATTGGCCACTTCGTCCTCGGGTTGACTCGGGGCATGTCGCGGGGCTCGGTGATCGAAATTCCGCACGGTAGCGGCGCTCCCATGTCACGGCATGGATCCTAGGGTCTCCGCGACGGAGCTTCGCTCCTGCTTCGCCCTAGGATGACGAAGATAGGGTGGGGCTTCCGAACCAAGGGCCTTGCCGGCGCCGGCGTGTCGCCGTAAGTCGTGCTCATGATCACCTTCCGCAAGGCCCTGGCCTCCGACCTGCCTGCCCTCGTCGCCATGCTGGCGGACGATCCGCTTGGCGCGGCCAGAGAGGATGCCTCGCTGCCGCTGGCGCAGGGCTATGTCGATGCCTTCAACGCCATCGATGCCGACCCCAACCAGTTGCTGGCGGTGGCGGTCGATGGCGCCGACGTGGTCGGCACCTTGCAGATCAGCTTCCTTGCCGGGCTGTCGCGGAAGGGCGCCTGGCGCGGTCAGATCGAGGCGGTGCGGGTCGCCGGGCACCGCCGTTCCGAAGGCATAGGCAGGCTGATGATCGAATGGGCTGTTGATCAATGCCGGGCGCGCGGTTGCGGCCTCGTCCAGCTCACCACCGACAAGACCAGAGCGGACGCGCACCGCTTCTATGAAAGCCTCGGCTTCACCGGCACCCATCTCGGCTACAAGAAGACCTTGTAGCGCAGGCGGGGCCGTCGCTTTCCGCTAAGGCGGGCGGCTGGCGCATGCGGGAAGGCTAGCAGGCCCTATTCAATTTGCGGCGAGACCAGATATAGGTCAGCTAAGTTGACCTATATTCGATGCGTCCGGGGAGGCGTGCTTGACCCTTATGAACCTGTTGGCGTCGCGCTCGTCGCGCATGAAGGCCTCGGAAATCCGCGAGCTGCTGAAGCTGCTCGACCAGCCGGACATCATCTCCTTCGCCGGCGGCATTCCCGATCCGGCGCTGTTTCCGGCCGAGGCGATCCGCGACGCCTATGCCGACGTGCTCGGCGGCGGCGAGGCGGGGGCCGCGCTTCAGTACCAGGTGAGCGAGGGCTATCTGCCGCTGCGGCGATGGATCGCCGGGCAGATGGGCAAGCTCGGCGTCGCCTGCGAGGAAGCCAACATCTTCATCACTTCGGGCTCGCAGCAGGCGCTCGACTATATCGGCAAGCTGCTGCTGTCGCCCGGCGACACCGCACTGGTGACGTGGCCGACCTATCTCGGCGCGCTGCAGGCCTTCAACGCCTATGAACCGCGCTACGACCGGCTGCGGCCGGAAGGCGGCAACATGACGCCGGATGCCTATCGCGCGGCGGCGGCGGCGAATGGCGGCCGGGTCAAGTTCGCCTATCTGGTGCCGGATTTCGCCAACCCGACCGGCAACACGCTGGACAGGCAGCAGCGCGCGGCGGTGCTCGACCTTGCCGGCGAGCTCGACATCGCCATCGTCGAGGACGCCGCCTACCGGGCGCTGCGCTATGATGGCGAAAGCGTGCCGCCGATCCTGGCGCTCGACTGCGCGCGCTCCGGCGGCATCGACAAGGCGCGCACGCTCTATTGCGGCTCGTTCTCGAAGATCCTGTCGCCGGGCATGCGCGTCGGCTGGGTCTGCGCGCCGCGCCATGTCGTGGACAAGCTGGTGCTGATGAAGCAGGCTTCCGACCTGCACAGCCCGTCGATCAACCAGATGGTGATGCACCGGGCGGCCGAAGCGGTGTTCGAGGCCCAGGTCGAAAAACTGATCGGCGCCTATCGCGAACGCCGCGACGGCTTGCTCGGCGCCCTCGAGGCCAACATGCCGGAAGGCGTGACCTGGAGCCGCCCGGAAGGCGGCATGTTCGTCTGGGTGACGCTGCCGGAAGGCGCCGACGCCACCGCGCTCCTGGCGCGCTCGGTGAAGGAAGCACGTGTCGCCTTCGTGCCCGGCAATGCCTTTTATGCGGACGGCACCGGGCGCAACACGCTGCGGCTGTCCTTCACGCTCGCCGACCAGCGCGCGGTCAGCGAGGGTATCTCGCGGCTGGCGGCGCTGCTCAAGGCTTAAGGCGCCGGCCAGACGACGGTGCATCGCCCCAGCGGCGAACAAACCCGGGTTGCCCTGACTTGTTGCGGGTGCAAAATAGCCTTGTGTCCACGAACGCGGGTTCATGCGCCATGACCGACCTTTCCGGTATCTACCGCGACTACATTGCCTGCCTCAACCGGCAGGACTGGCCGAACCTCGGGCAGTTCGTCGACGATGACGTGTCCCACAATGGCAGGCGGATCGGTCTCTCCGGCTACCGTGCGATGCTGGAGAAGGATTTCGACGACATTCCGGATCTTCGTTTCGATATCCGGCTGCTGGTCTGCGATCCGCCTCATGTCGCGAGCCGGCTGATGTTCGACTGCACGCCCAGGGGGAATTTCCTCGGGCTTGCCGTAGACGGCAGGAAAGTGTCCTTCGCCGAGAACGTCTTCTATGAGTTTCGCGGCCCGAAGATCCGGCTCGTGTGGTCCATCATCGACAAGGCCGCCATCGAAGCCCAGCTTTGAAACACGAACCTCTCCTGGCGCGCTCGGTAAAGGAAGCGCGCGCCCCCCTTCGTGCCCGGCAGCGCCTTCTCCGCGGATGGCACCGGGCGCAACACGCTGCGGCTGTCCTTCACCTTGGCCGACCGCCGCGCGGTGACCGAGGGCATTCCCAGATTGGCCAAGCTGCTGAGGAACTAGCACCGACCGGATTCCTGGCCCCGGGGCGTCAGGCCGGCTTGTCGGCTGCACCTTGTGCGCCTGGCAAGGCGTGCGGTAAATGCGGGCGTGCCTTTGCCGGTCGAATGAGGATGTCATGGTCTCCGCAACGCCCAGAGTGACGCTGCTTCTCGGCAGCGCGCCCGATGTCGTGCGCTGCGCCGCCTGGCCGAAGGAGACCTTCGCCAGCATCGTTGCCATCAACAATGCCTGGCGCGTGCGCCCCGACTGGGATGTGCTGGTGCATGCCGGCGATTTCCCGTCCGACCGGATGCCGCCTCTGGAACCGCTGCGGCAGGCCGAGATCTTCAGCGCCGCGCATTACGTGCCGGCCCAGAATACTTTCGGCGGCTTCGTCTATGCCGGCGCCACCATGTCGCTGACAGCGGCCTATTGGGCCATCCACAGCCAGAGGCCGGACGTGCTCGCCTTCCTCGGCTGCGACATGATCTACGCCACGGCCGGCGACACCCATTTCTACGGCATCGGCCGCGCCGACCCGCTGCGCGACGATGTCACGCTGCAGAGCCTCGAGGCCAAATCCGCCCGCCTGCTCATCCATGCGCTGCGACGCGGCACGCTCTGCATCAACCTGTCGGACCTGCCGCAAAGCCGCCTGGTCTTCCCAAGGCTGTCCTTCGAGGAATTGCGGTTACTGTCCCCCGAGCGCCTCGCCGGCATGAAGATGGATGCGCGTGCGGGCATCCATCAGCATAGGGTCGAAGTGGCCGAGCAAATCGAGCGCGAGCTCGGCTATTTCTACGAGGATGGCATGTACTGGAACCATCTCGACGAAATCGACCGCGCGCAGCTAGCCGACATCGACCGGCTCTGGATCTCGGCGATCGGTCCGGCTGAGCCGACCGAAGAATGCAGCGCGGCGGAATAGCGCCGTCGGCAGCCCATGTCGGGAGGATCGACGGTTCCAGCAGCCCTCACCAGCATTTTCGCGCCAAATTGCCTAATTTCGGGCCGCTTTTCGGCTAAACTCGTCGGCATCTTGGCTGGAAGTGGAGGAAGCCATGAGCTTGCGCCTCGGTTTCGCCGTGCTGGTGCTGTTCGGCCTCGCCAATCAGGCGGCGGCTTTCGAGATTTCAAGCCCGTCGGTTTCCAACGGCAAATGGGCCGAAAAATATCTCGGCGACAAGGCCGGCGGCTGCAGCGGGCAAAGCGTATCGATCGCCTTGAGATGGAAGGACCCGCCGGCAGGCACCAAGAGCTACGCGCTCACCATGTTCGACCCCGACGCCGGCGGCGGCAAGGGTTTCTGGCACTGGCTGGCCTGGAACATCCCGGCAAGCGCGAAGGGCCTGGCCGAAGGGGCGGGCTCGAAGCGCGGCAAAGGCTTGCCCAAGGGTACGGTGCTCGGCAAGGGTGGCATCGGCCGCGCAGGCTATTTCGGGCCATGCCCGCCGCCCGGCAGCGGCACGCATCACTATGTCTTCACGCTCTATGCGCTCGGCGCGCCGAAGCTGCGCGCGCCGGAGAATCCCTCTCCGGAAATGGTGGCAGTGGCCGCGAAGAGCCAGGCGCTCGGCGAGACCAGCGTGACGTACACCTATGGGCGGTAAGCATGACCGGTTCAGGCAGTCGCCCGGGCCACCAGCGCATTGACGACGCTGTTGGCAAACACGTTCCAAGAGATCGTTTGAATTCCGTTCCGGTGGCCATCTGGCGGCTTTGCGCGCGGCCTCGACCGGCGCGTCAGCGCGTCCAGAAATCGCGATGCGGCGCGATCAGCTCGTCCTCGATCTCTGGGAAGGGGCCAAAGACCTCGATCTTCTTCTGGCCCGAGGCGAGGACTGTGCGCGAGGGCAGGCTCATCGTCGGATTCTCGGCGTGATCGCCGGTGAGCGCCAGGAGCTTCGTCTCCTCGAAGCCGTAGACCAGGCGGCCGATATTGGCCCAGTAGAGCGTTCCGGCGCACATCGCACAGGGTTCGCCGGTCGAGACCAGCGTGCAGGACCAGAGGAAATCCGGCTCGTAGGCAGCCGCGGCGCGCCGGGCGAGCTCCGTCTCGGCATGGCGCACCGTGTCGAGATTTCCCTGGCGCATAAGCACGCGATCGTCCGGCCCGACCAGCACGCAGCCGAACGGATGATGGCCGTGCACTGCCGCCTCGCGAGCGACGGCGTCGGCGGCGCGGAGGTGGGCGAGCATCTGGTCGCGGGTCATTGCGCAATCCTAACACGATGGGCGAGGGGAGGAACCGACACCCGGCGACCGGCTTCGTAGGGCTGAGAGTGCGCCGATCGGCGGGCATTGGCAAGCTTCGCCCGGCGGGCAAAACCCGAGCGCGGACCATCGCCTGATCAGGTTTGAAGCACTGTTCTCCGCTCCCGTATCCCTGTATACGAAATTGAAATGATCTGTTTTGAGGAATTGATGAGCCCACCGCCTGGGACCGTGCCGTTTTTCAGCCAGTGGGAGACGCCATCGGCAAGGACGGCCGAAGTCATATCGGGCGCCGAGGTGGCGCTGCGGCACGATCCGCTGTGGGAGAACTCGGGCGCGCGCACACTCGACGAATACGCGCTGTGGGCCGCCAATGTCTGCGGCATGGCGTGCCTCAAGATGATCCTGGCGGCGCGCGGCCAGATCGTGCCGACGATCGAACTGGCCAGGCGCTGCACTGGCTATGGCGGCTATGTCGTCACCGAGGGATCGATCAAGGGCCTGATCTACGCCCCCTTTGTCAGCTTCGTGAAGGCGGAATTCGGCCTGGAAGCGAAGGTGATGACCAGTGTCGCTACATCGGATATTCCGGCGATCCTCGGGCAGTCGCGCTTCTTCATCGCCTCGGTCAGCAGTTCGATCCGCTGGCCCGAGCGCGAGCCGCCGTCCAAGGGCGGCCATCTGGTGCTGGTCATGTCGGCATCGGATGAAGGTTTTCGCTTTCACAATCCGTCCGGCCATACCGGCGCCACACAGGCGAACGCAGTGTTGTCGGCCGCCGATTTCGATCGCTTCTTTGCCAATCGCGGCATTGCCGTCAGCATTTGATCTTGTGGGATTTCGATGAAGGACAAGGCTTTTCAATGAAGAACAAGATTAGGGTCGCCGTCCTCTATGGCGGACGTTCGGCCGAGCATGACGTATCGCGCCTTTCGGCCGCCAATGTGCTGAAGGCCATCGACCGGACGCGCTACGAGGTGGTCCCGATCGCCATTTCCAGGGATGGAAGATGGCTGCTGCAATCTTCATCCGAAGCCGGCGACGACGGAGCAGGGGCGCCGATGTCTGAGGACGGCGTGGAGGTCGCATTGTTGCCCGGTGGCAGAGGCAGGCTGGTGGACGCACCGGGCGGCGGAGCACAGCCCGACCTGCCGCCGGTCGACGTCGTCTTTCCCGTGCTGCACGGTCCTTTCGGCGAGGACGGCTCGGTGCAGGGCTATGCCGAGGTCGCCGACGTCGCCTATGTCGGCTGCGGCATTCTCGCCTCGGCCGCCGCCATGGACAAGGATGTCGCCAAGCGGCTGCTGCGCGAGGCCGGGCTGCCGGTTGCCCGTTCCGTCACCGTGCATCGAAACGATGTCGGGCCGTTCCAGGAGATCGCCGGCGCGCTCGGCCTGCCTTTCTTCGCCAAGCCGGCGCGCCAGGGCTCGTCCTTCGGCGTCAGCAAGGTGAACGACCGGGACGGCTTCGAACGGGCCGTCGAGACGGCTTTCCGCTACGACGGCAAGGTCCTGATCGAGGAGTTCGTCGACGGCCGCGAGATCGAATGCTCGGTGCTGGAGCGAGCCGACGGAGCGCTGACCGTATCGCTGCCCGGAGAGATCATTCCGGCCGGCAAGCATGGCTTCTACACCTATGAGGCCAAATATCTCGACGCCGACGGGGCGGTGGTGAACGTGCCCGCCGATGTTCCGGCCGCCGTCGCCGACAAGGCAAGGGAGATGGCCGCGCGGGCTTTCCAGGCGCTCGGTTGCGAGGCGATGGCGCGCGTCGACTTCTTCCTGCGCGCCGACGGCTCGCTGCTGGTCAACGAGGTCAACACGCTGCCCGGCTTCACCGACATTTCGATGTACGCCAAGGCGCTGGCGGCGATCGGCATCGGCTACGGCAAGGTCATCGACGTGCTGATCGAGCACGCACTGGCGCGGCATGCGGCGCGAAAGTCCTGACGCGCGGCGCGGCATTGACGGCGGATCATGCGAAGCTAGTTAGATTCGAGCCCTTGGCGAGAGGAGAGCTTGCATGGAAGAACTGCATCGCGGCCGGCTCATCGATCATATCCAACTGGTGGTCAGGGACATCGCCGCCAGCCGCCGCTTTTACGAAGCAGTATTTCGAGTGCTCGATATTCCGATCGGCGGCAGCGCCGCCGATTATTTCTGGGCCGATGAGCTTTTCATTTCAACCGCCGACAGCCGCGCGGCTCGGGGAGAGTTGACCGGTCGCCATCACCTGGCATTCCAGGCGAAGGACCGCGCCATGGTCGATGCGTTCTACAAGGCCGGGCTGGACGGCGGCGGCAGGGACAATGGCGGGCCGGGTGAACGCCGGTACCACCCCGGCTACTACGCCGCTTTCCTTCTCGACCCGGACGGCAACAACATCGAAGCGGTGCATCACGGGGCGGCCAACCGCAGTGCCGCCTCGGTGAAAATCACGTTCTAGAATGCGCCGACAAGAGGCGGGTGGTTTTGCCTTGATGTGGCCGGTCTCGTTGATCCCGATCGGGTGGAGGGAGCTCGATCCACGCGGAGGCGACCCGTCCGTGGGGCAGGCCTTGAAGGCCATGTGAGGCATAGTTACATCAACCATTAAGCGTGCGTTTGCACGCGAATACAACGCTTTGGCCAAGCTTCATCTATGGAGGTTGTCATGGCAAATACACTCATGGAAGGAAAGAAAGGCCAGGACTGGCTCAATCTGGTCCTTGCCGTCTGCCTGTTCATCTCACCCTGGATAATCGGCTTCGCTGCTGAAACCGCTCCCGCATGGAACGCCTGGATTGTCGGCGTCGTGCTGGGCGCGGTGGCCGTGGCGGCGCTTGCCGCCTTCGCCGAGTGGGAGGAATGGGTAGGTGTCGTTCTCGGGCTCTGGCTGATCGTGTCGCCCTGGCTGCTCAAATTCATGGCGAACACGAATGCGATGGCCACCCACGTCATTCTCGGCGTGCTGGTGGTTGCCGTATCGGGTTGGGCCGTCTGGGACGTCCGTCACCCGCACGCACATGCGTGACCGCTGACCAAGGACGGGGCCGGCGCGCGAGCGGGGCCCCTTCCGGCTTTGAACGTCTGCCCATTGCGTTTGCCGCCGGCTGTGAAGGGCAGGGTCGCCGGCTTGCAATCTGAGGCCAGGCCATGGATTTCGACGGACCGAACGCCATATCCTGCACAGCATATCCCGCGTAATCCAGGGAGTTTTGAGCGTGACCCTCGCGCGGATGGCGGTTCTGGCAGCGGCCTTCATGGCCGCCGCGGCCGCCAGTCACTCTTCCGTGACCGCGGAGGCTACGGAGAAGGTCGCGTTGCGCGTCGTGATCGACGGCGCCATCGGCCCGGCGAGCGCCAGGCAGCTCAACGAAGCGCTGGCCAAAGCCGCCGAGCGGCACGCCGAAGCCGTTGTCCTCGAGATCGACACGCCGGGCGGGCTGGTCACCTCGATGCGCGAAATGATCGCCGATATCCTTGCCTCGCCGGTTCCCGTCATCGGCTATGTCGCGCCCGCCGGCGCGCATGCGGCAAGTGCCGGAACCTATATCCTTTATGCCACCCATGTCGCGGCGATGGCGCCCGGCACCAATCTGGGCGCCGCCACGCCGGTCGAGCTTGGCGGGTTGCCGCCCCTTCCCGGTGGCGACGAGAAGGACAAGGGCGACCAGAAGAATGCCACCGGGCCTCCGGCCGGCGACCCGATGATGACAAAGGTGACGAACGACGCGGTCGCCTTGATCCGTTCGCTCGCCGAACTGCGCGGCCGCAATGCCGACTGGGGCGAAAAGGCGGTGCGCGAGGCAGCCAGCCTTTCCGCCAATGCGGCACTTCAGGCACATGTAGTCGACCTCGTCGCCCGCGACACCGCCGAACTGCTCCAGCTTGCCGACGGCCGCACGGTCGAGGTGGCCGGCAAGCAACAGGTGCTGGCGACCAAGGGCGTGGCGGTCGAGACGCTCGATCCCGGCTGGCTGATCCTGCTTCTCGCCGTCATCACCGATCCCAACATCGCCGTCGTCCTGATGCTGGCCGGCGTCTACGGCCTCGTCTTCGAGTTCACCAGCCCAGGCGCCGTGGCGCCCGGCGTGATCGGGACCACCTGCCTGCTGCTCGGGCTCTATGCCCTCAATCTACTGCCGATCAGCTATACCGGCCTCGCCCTGATGCTGCTTGGCATCGCCTTCCTCGTCATCGAGGCCTTCAACCCGACCGTGGTGCTCGGGCTTGGAGGCGTGGCAGCCTTCCTGCTCGGCGCCGCCATGCTGCTCAAGGTCGAGGGCCCGGGCTTCGAGATGTCGTGGGCGCTCATCGGCACCGCCGCGGCGCTGACGCTTGGCCTGGCGCTGCTGGCCGGCAGCTATCTGTGGAGGGCGCGCAGGAGCCTGCCGCGTGTCGGCGCGCAGGCCATGCACGGGCTGCCGGCCAGGATTCTCGACTGGTCGGGTAGCGAAGGCCATGTGCTCGCGCAGGGCGAGCGCTGGCGGGCGAAAGCCGATGAACCGCTCGCCCCCGGCGACAGCGTCGAGGTGGCCGACGTCAGGGATCTCGTGCTGACCGTCCGGCGCAGGAACAATGGAGCAAGGCAATGATCATCGGTTACGTCGCCTATCTGGTGCTCGCCCTCATCGTGCTGATCTTCCTGTCCGCCGCCATTCGCATCCTGCGGGAATATGAGCGCGGCGTGGTCTTCACGCTCGGCCGCTTCACCGGGGTGAAGGGCCCCGGCCTCATCCTCCTCGTCCCCTTCGTCCAGCAGATGGTGCGGGTCGACCTGCGCGTGGTGGTCCAGGACGTGCCGCCGCAGGACGTGATCTCGCGCGACAACGTCTCGGTGAAGGTGAACGCGGTGCTGTATTTCCGCATCGTCGACGCCGAGCGGGCCGTCATCCAGGTCGAGGACTTCATGGCCGCGACAAACCAGCTCGCGCAGACCACGTTGCGCTCGGTTCTCGGCAAGCACGAACTCGACGAGATGCTGGCCGAGCGCGACAAGTTGAACAGCGACATCCAGGAGATCCTGGACCAGCGGACCGATGCATGGGGCATCAAGGTGTCCAATGTCGAGATCAAGCATGTCGACCTCAACGAGAACATGGTCCGCGCCATCGCCAAGCAGGCCGAGGCTGAAAGGCTGCGGCGCGCGAAGGTGATCAACGCCGATGGCGAGCAGCAGGCGGCGGCAAAGCTGGTCGAGGCCGGCAAGATGCTGGCGCAGGAGCCACAGGCCATGCAACTGCGCTATTTCGAGGCGCTGCACGACATCGCCGGCGAGCGCTCGTCGACGGTGGTGTTTCCGCTGCCGATGGACCTGCTCACGATCTTCAACAAGCAGCCGGGCGCCGGGAAATAAGCCTGGGAGGGGTTTGGCAGCCTGGCCGCGGGCCGGCGAGCTCGGGACCGGCATGATCACCCGGCGATTCCCCGAAGTTGCGATCTCCACGCCAAGCGCTGCCGGTCATTTGCTGTCAATTTTAGGAGTTTTATTCAGAATTCGGCAATATATAGCGGGCTTTTTAGCGGATTCATTGTTTTTAATTAGCTTAAGCTTTCGCTATGGATTCTCGACTAGGGTGACGGCGAAATGATCGAGAGCCCTGACGGCGTGGCGGCTTGCCCGGCCAGTCAGGTCAATCGCCTCCTGCAAGTCAAGCTTCGGTTGCATAAATGAGTGGGCCCATGTCGATTGCCGGCATCATCGAAAGGATCCTGGACAAGTTGTCCGGCTCCAGCCTGCTTGCGGCCGGCCTCTTGCTGCTGACCGCGCTGGGCAGCGCCCTGATCGCCTATTGGCGGACGGCGGAGCGCAAGAGCTTCAGGGAATTCTTCGATTTCGTCTTTCCCAACGAGATCGTCACGCATCCCTCGGCGCGGGCGGACCTGCTTTTCTGGATCACCCGCAAGGCGATTATGCCCTTCCTGATGCTGCCGGCGGGCGTGACCTTCGTCGTCGCCGTCGGTTACGCGACGAATCGGACGCTGGCGGCACTCCTGCAAATCGAGCCGCCGCTGCTGCCGGGACCGCCGGGAGCGGTGACGATCGTCGTCTTCACGGTGACGATGCTGATCGCCTACGACATATCCTATTACCTCTACCATGTGGCCCAGCACCGCTTCCCGTTCCTGTGGGAACTGCACAAGGTGCATCACTCGGCGGAGGTGATGGTCGGGATCACCAAGGATAGGGTTCATCCGCTCGACGAGCTCATGAACCGCGCCTGGGACGGCGTCATACCCGGGATCTGCTTCGGCATCTGGACCCTTTTGTCGCTTAACCTCGTCGAAGTGACGATCTTCGGCGTCAACGTCTACGTCATGCGCAATATCCTGATGATGGATTTCGTCAGGCACACCCATTTCAAGATATCGTTCGGGCCGCTCAACAACATCGTGCTGTGCCCGCATTGGCACCAACTGCACCACAGCGTCGATCCAAGGCACTACGACAAGAATTTCGGCTTGCTGTTCTCGTTCTGGGACCGGCTATTCGGAACGTTGTGCGTGCCCAAGCCCGATGAGGATTTCAGGTTCGGATTGATGGAACGCGGCGCGCGCGACTATCAATCCCTGTCGGGGCTTTACGTGCTGCCGCTCAAGAAGATGTGGGGGCACATCGCCCGGCGGTTTCGCCGCCGCGCTTCGTCCGAGCCGACACGGAGCCCGCAGCCATGAACGCTCACGCCGCGATCGAGGGCCCGAAGGCCGGCGCTTTGGAGATCGTCACCTCCGAGGAGCGCCTCGCGTCGGTCGGGCCGGCCTGGACGGAGCTGTGGCGCCGGGCGGAGGGGCTGATCTTTCAAAGCCACGCCTGGGTCACGGCGTGGTGGCAGACGGCCCCGGACCGGGAGCTGCGTGGTCTCAGGATCGGCCTCGTCTGGAACGGTGACCGGATCGACGCCGTCATCCCGCTGGCGACGGTGCGGCGCAAGGGCGTCAACGTCCTGGAATGGGCTGCCAAGGACCACAGCGACTATGGCGACGTGCTGGTCGCGCCGGACTGCGATCCGGCGGCGGTCGCGGCGCTATGGCAGGAAATTTCGGCCGCGGGCGGCTTCGATCTCGTCTATCTGAACCGCCTGCTGCCGGACGCCGCGATGCGCACGCTGCTTGCTCCCGCTTCGGCGCCCAAGATGGCGCTGCGCCCGAACCGCCGCAGCGAAACCAGCTTCCGGGTCGCCGGGCCATGGCGTACGGGCGCGGACTGGTTCGGGGAACAAACGAAGAAGATGCGCCAGAATTATCGCCGTGGCCGCAAATTCCTCGAGGAAGGCGGCGAAGTGCGGTTCCGCCTCATGTCGCCGGACGAGCCGATGCAGCCCGTCCTCGACAGGCTCGCCGAGTTCAAGCGCAAATGGCTCGCCGCGCGCGGACACGAATCCAACCTGTTCGATGAGGGGTCGCCGGCCCTGGCCGCGCTGGTCGCGGTGCTGGCCAGGGAAGGACTCCTGCATGTCTTCGTGCTGGAATGCGCCGGGATGGTGGTGGCGGTCTCGATCAATTTCGTCCAGCACAACACGATGATGGCCTTCGTCACGACCTACGATCCGGATGTCGAACGGGCGTCTCCCGGCATGGTGCTGATGATGGACTACATCCAGTGGTCGATCGACAGAGGGCTGACGATGGTCGACTTCCTGTGCGGCGGCGAGGACTTCAAGCGGCGCTTCGCGACCCAGTCGGTGACGCTGGATTCGGTGCTGGGAACAAGGACCTTGCGCGGAACACTCGCCGCGCTGGCGGACCGGACCCTGCACGCCGGCAGGGAACTTCACCAGCGGTTGCGGCCCGATCCTCGGCAAAAGCCCGCACCGGTGGAATAGGCCCGATTCACCGGCGACGTGCGAACCTATCGGTCGATCATCATCATGGTGCGGTCGCCGTAGCGCGGGCCGGAGACCTTCCCCGGGGCCAGCGCGTCGTCGAGCGCCGCCATCTCGGCGGCCTCCAGTTTCAGCGACGCAGCGGCGACATTTTCTTCCAGATATTTGATCCGCTTGGTGCCGGGGATCGGCACGATGTCGACACCGAAGACGTTGCCCTTCTCCAGGAGCCAGGCCAGCGCGATCTGCCCTGGCTTGACGCCTTTGGCGGCGGCGATGTCGCGGACCTTTGCGGCGGCCTCGACATTGGCGTCATAGTTCGCACCCTGGTAGCGCGGGTCGCCGCGGCGGTAATCACCTTCCGGATAGTCCTCGGCGCGCTTGGCGCCGCCGGTCAGGAAGCCGCGGCCGAGCGGTGAGAACGGCACCAGGCCGATGCCGGTTTGCCGCAGCAGGGGAATGATTTCCGGCTCGAGATTGCGCTCCCACAGCGAGTACTCGCTCTGCAGCGCCGAGACCGGAAACACGGCGTGCGCCCGCTGGATGTTCGCGGCTCCCGCCTCCGACAGGCCGAAGAAGCGGACCTTGCCCTGTTTGACCAGTTCGCCGACCGTGCCGGCGACATCCTCGGCCGGCACGGCTGGGTCGACACGGTGCTGGTAGAGAAGGTCGATATGGTCGGTGGCGAGCCGCTTCAACGACCCTTCAACCGCCGCCCTGATGGTTTGCGGCCTGCTGTCGCGTTCGGTGCCGACCTGCCGGCCATTTTCGATGCGAAAGCCGAATTTGGTGGCGATGGTCACCTGGTCGCGCTTGCCCTTCAAGGCGCGGCCGAGCAGCGCCTCATTGGCGTAAGGGCCATACACCTCGGCGGTGTCGAGGAAGGTGCAGCCGAGTTCGATCGCGCGGTGCAGCGTGGCGATGGATTCGGCTTCGTCGGCCGGGCCGTAGGACTGGCTCATGCCCATGCAGCCGAGGCCGATGGCAGAAACCCGCAGCCCCTGGCTGCCGAGCTTGCGTGTGTCGAGCGTCATGGCGTGTTCTCCGGAGGGGAATTCAACACCATATAGCGCGCGCGCTCAATTTCCACAGGTAGGCCGCGTCCAGCGGGCTCGCCCGGCCACCGGAGCCCTGATGCAGGTCTCCCGAAATGACTTAGCGCGTCGCCTCAAATCTGTTCAGACGAGGCGCTTCAGGGCAGGGGCCGGTCCGCCGGGGCGGCCGTTGACATGAGCGTCCGGCAAGCGGTCGATCATGGTCAGGCCCTCGAATTCGATGGCGGCGCCAAGCAGTTGGGCGGCCGCCAGGACCAGGTGCTCGACGTCCTCGAGAGCAACGTTTTCGTCGAGGTTCCTGAGCCTGATCCGTTCGGCCACCGCGGTGATGTTGACGATGCCGTACGTCCTGAAAGCCGTGGTGACCGCGGATTGAACGTCATCGCGCAACCGCGTCGAGTAGTCATACCGCATGGAAACCTCCTGGACTGGTTTTGCCTTTGTAGCATGCGCCTCGCATCGGTGTGTGGCAAGCGGAAATCTGAAAATACTCGATGTATATCAGTTAGTTAGCATGGTTACGCAAAGGCGCACCCGACGCTTTATAGTCATCATGAGCAGGATGGGGAGGTCGCGTATTTGCCGACCTTGACGTGTTAGGATTGCTATCCTAATTATTAGTGGAATGAGACAGATACTCATTCGCGTATTCGGTTGTGCGAGGAAGTGCCGTGACTGAACTGGAACGTCCTGAACGCTTGCAGGTCATGCTGACCGCCGACGAACTGGCGGCACTGGAGAACTGGCGCTTCGACAAGCGCATGCCGAGCCGCTCGGCCGCGGTCAGGGAGCTCTTGCGGCGTGGCCTCGCCTCGGACGGATTCCTGGCGGCGGAGCAGGGCGTCAAGTCCCAGGACTTCGGACTGCTGTCCACCCCGGGCGGCAACGGCAATGTGGGCGACGGCCATTCTGACTGAGGCGCGGTGACATTCAGGTGATGCCGGCCCGCAAGGACGGGTTCCGCGCTTCCGGTGCCCATGGACTTGAATGTCCGCTCTGTCCTGGTGCTCGAAAACCATTTTGTATGGTCGCTGGCGTCTCCGATGCCGGCCGCCCTGATCTGCGGAACGACCTTCCCCTCGATCACTCCAGCCGGCGAGGCGATTTCGATGAAGTTGAAGCAGCAGGCCGCTTCAAGGTGATTGCCTTGTCCGGCGCACGCGTTATCTAGTGGCTATAGGCTGACACCTGGCGGGGCAATGGCTGACATAGCAAGCGGTGAAAAACAGGACGCAACGGCCGATGCGCAGCTGGCGGCGATCGTCGATTCCTCCTTCGACGCCATCATCAGCAAGGACCTGAACAGCATCATCAAAAGCTGGAACCAGGCGGCCGAACGCATGTTCGGCTACAGCGCGGAGGAAGCGTTGGGGCAGTCGATCCTGATGCTCATCCCCGACCACCTCAAGAACGAGGAAACCGAGATCATCGCCAAGGTCCGCCGCGGCGAACGCCTCGCGAGCTACGAGACGACGCGAAAGCGCAAGGACGGCACCTTCATTGCCGTTTCGCTGACGGTGTCGCCGATCAGGAACGCCAGCGGCGAGATCGTCGGCGCCTCGAAGATCGCCCGCGACATCAGCGCCAGCAGGGAGAACGAGCGCCGGATCAAGATGCTGATGCGCGAGGTCAACCATCGCGTCAAGAACCAGTTTGCGGTGATCCTGTCGATGGTCAGGGAAACCAGCAAGCGCTCGCAGGACCCGCGCGAGTTCGAGGAGATGATCCGCGCCCGCATCATGGCGCTGTCACGCTCGCACGATCTGCTGGTCACCTCGAACTGGGCGGGAGCCAGCCTGTTCGACCTGGTCCAGGAACATCTCAAACCGTTCGGCCGCGAGGAGCAGATACTGCTTTCGGGACCGCTGCTGACCTTGCAGTCGAATGCGGTGCAGAATCTCGGCATGGCTTTCCACGAGCTCGGCACCAATTCGTCCAAGTATGGAGCGCTCGCCAGCGATTCCGGCCGGGTCGAGGTGACCTGGAGCATGAGCGACGACGCTCTGGCCGAACGCGAATTCCAACTTGTCTGGGAGGAGCGGTCGCCCCCCTATAGCGGCGGCGACGAGCGCGACGACACCACGCGCAAGGGGTTCGGCACCGTTGTCCTGCAAAGGGTGGCGCCGCAGTCGCTCGGCGGGTCCGCCGTGATCGAGCGCTCGCCCGGCTATTTCAGATGGACGCTGAACGCGCCGCTGGCGTCGATCATCGTGCCGCAGCACCCTATGGAAGACGCCGGCCAGACGATCGGCTTAGGCATCTGAAAGCCGCCGCCGTGGCCAAGGCGCGCCGCATTTGCGGATTCAGGGGGCTAGAGGATGTTGGCCGTCACCTCGACGATGATCGCAGCTCCTTCGAGCGAGCCGTCGGGCACATGCACGACACGCGAAACGCGCAGGTCCTGGGCGTTTCCGTCGACGGACAGCGAAACGCTCTCGCCGATCCGGGGCACGGCCTGGAAAACGGCCTCGATCGATTGAGGCCGGTTGTCGATGGATACGCGGCAGTTGACGGTCATGGGCATCTCCTGTGGCGGCCACCCCACGCGTCAACGCGGCCCCCTCGGAATGGTTTCAGGCAGGGATGCGGCAATCCCCGAACGTCGATGCCGGCGCCTGGCCGACCGGTCAATTCGGGAAATTGTTGACCGGCTCCTCGCAGCGGTAGACCGGACAGTGCCCGTCGCGGGCCGGGATATAGGCCGACATCGGCACTTCGGGCCAATCGCATTCATTGCCGAACTGCCTGACATAGCGGTCATAGGTATTGGGGCCGGTGGTCAGCACGACGGCGCGGTGGCTCTGGATCATGGCGCGGATCTGCGCGCAGCGCATGGCGCGGCTGTCGGGCCGGGCTTCGGCCAGGCCGGTGGCGGCAAGCATGGCAGCCACGGTCGGCAACAGTATTCGAACGGACATGGCGGTCTCTCCAAGGCATGATCCGCAACGCCGGGCGATTAAGCTTGGTTGCGGCATGCCGGGGAGATTCGCACTTTGTCTGGCGGTTGCGCAACAGCCGGCGTGTTCGCTTGCGAGGGACGGCGCGGGCGCGCAACCAAATCGCGCCTCGCGCATTGCTGGGCATGCTCGGCAGGAAGCCTTACCAGACCCCGCGATGGCCGCCCGGGAACAGGGATCGCGAAGCCATGTGCTGTTCGTTCTGCGGCGGCCGCGACCACGGCTACGAGGACTGTCCGCAAAGACCGCCGTCCGACAATCCGGCCGAGCCGAACTTCGATGATCCGCCGGGCGACGATCTGATCAAGAGCGGCCCGGGCGAGGGCAGGCAAGGCGCATAAGAATTTCGCGATCCGGTCGCCCCGCGCATCAATGGGCGTGCGCTTCGTTGCGCTTGCGGGTCGCGGCTGCCTTCCTGGCTGATGCCGACCGGCTCCCCGCCGAACGCGAGGCGGAAGCCTTGCCGCCTTTTTCGCCGCCCTTGTGCGCGGCGGGATGGCCGGTGTGCTTGCCGCGGCCGGAGCCGCCCTCCTTCTTGCCGCCGCCATCATCCTTGTTGACGGTGGCCCAGGCGCGGCGCTCGGCTTCCTTCTCGGACACGCCGCGATGCTCGTAGCCCTCGGCGATGTGGTCTGCCTTGCGCTCCTGCTTGTCGGTGTATTTCGATTTTTCTCCGCGTGGCATGGATCTGCTCCCGGGTTCATTCGATGCCCCTGCAACTGCGCAGCCAAGGATGTGGTTCCAATTCCCCTGGTCGCGGCCGGCTGCGAAGGTTCCCGCTGAACCGCTCCAGGCGTGAGTTCGACGCGATTCCCCAGGGAAAGCGCCACGTCCCTTTCCCGGGAAAGCCCTACGTACTCTTCTGGGCATTCGCCGGACGGGCTGCGGTCTCGGGGCCGGCGAAGAAAGCGCTCAATTCGGCGGCCGTTTGCGCGGGTGCTTCTTCGGGAAAGAAATGCCCGTCTTGGACCGCATGGCCGCGCAGATCGCCGGCCCAGCCGCGCCACAAAGCCAGCGGTCCGCCTTCGCCGGCATACCATTCGGCGAGCGCGCCTTGCCCGCTCCACAGCGCCAGCACCGCGCAGGCTATGCGCCGGCCGCCGGCGCGATCGGCATGGTCGTGCTCGCGGTCGAGCATCGCGGCCGCCCGGTACTCCTCGCAGATCGCATGGGCATGGGCGGGATCGCGCAGGGCCTCCACATAGGCCTGGCGCACGCCGGCGGAAAATGTCTCTGGCGACGAGCCCCAGCCGCCCAGGGCATCATCGACGATCGCGTCGGCCGCACTGGCCAGGAGCTTTTCCGGCAGCGGCTCCGGCTGCGCCAGCAACGACCACGGCCAATAGCCGAGCGCCAGCCTGGCGTCGGCCCGGTCCCAGGCGTCGGCGGTGGGCACGATGTCGAGCACGGCAAGCCTTTCGACGCGGTCGGGATGGTCGAGCGCGAGGCGGTAGGCGACACGCCCGCCGCGATCATGGCCGGCGACCATGAAGCTGGAAAAGCCGAGCTCGGCCATCAGCGCCACCATGTCGCGGGCCATGGCGCGCTTGGCGTAAGGGGCGTGATCGGCGCTCGACGCCGGGCATGAGCTGGCGCCATAGCCGCGCAGGTCGGCGCATATGACGGTGAACCGGTCCGCCAGGCGTGGCGCCACGTCGCGCCACATCAGATGCGTCTGCGGAAAGCCGTGCAGCAGAAGGACGGCGGGCCCGTCGCCGGCGCGCCGGGCGAAGATGCGGGCGTCGCCGCAGTCGACCTCGAGGGTCTGAAAACCTTCGAACATGATTGCCTCCGGCAGGCGAAACGGCGGCAGGACGCGAGCGGTTGCAATGCGCGCCTGCGAAAGCCGCCAACTTTTTCCGCCGACATGCGTTGTCCCTGCGAGCAGAGCGTTTGGACCGAAGACATCGCGAACAGTTCCGCGCGTTGCGCGAGGAGGTTCGGGATGTCTCCGGTCCAAACACAGAGGAGATGACCATGCCGACCAACACCCAGAGCGACAGTTCGAAAGCAACCAGCAAGCAGCGCAGCATCCAGCGCAAGGTCGACGCCAAGGACCGCGCCAAGGCCAAGCCCAAGGGCGACGGCGCCATGCAGGCCGGCGCGCGAAAATATCCCGCGCCGCCTTTTCCCGCCCAGCATCATCCCAAACCCGGCGAGGAATGGGCCATCGAGCCGGCGCCGCTCTATGACGCGCCGTTCTGGCGCGGTTCGGGAAAGCTGGAAGGCAAGGCGGCGTTGATCACCGGCGGCGATTCTGGGATCGGCCGTGCGGTGGCCGTGCTGTTCGCGCGCGAGGGTGCCGATATCGCCATCGTCTATCTCAGCGAGGACCGTGACGCGGAGGCGACCAAGCAAGCGGTCGAAGCGGAGGGCCGCCGCTGCCTCGCCTTGCGCGGCGATGTCGGCAATCGCGCTTTCTGCGCCAAGGCCGTGGCAAGGGTCGTCAAGGAACTGGGGCGGCTCGACGTGCTGGTCAACAACGCCGCCTTCCAGATCCATTCCACCGATTTCGCCGACCTGACCGAAGAGCATTTCGACACCACGCTGAAGACCAACCTCTACGGCTACTTCCATATGGCGCAGGAGGCGGTGGCGCACATGAAGCCGGGTTCGGCCATCATCAACACCGGTTCGGTCACCGGCATCGAGGGATCGAAGGACCTGGTCGACTACTCCATGACCAAGGGCGGCATCCATGCCTTCACCCGGGCGCTGTCGGGCAACCTCGTCGGCAAGGGCATCCGTGTCAACGCGGTGGCGCCGGGGCCGGTGTGGACGCCGCTCAATCCGTCGGAGAAGGAGGCGCAGGACGTGTCGCAGTTCGGCGCCAAGACGCCGATGAAGCGGCCCGCCCAGCCGGAGGAAATCGCGCCGGCCTATGTGTTCCTGGCTTCGCCGCAATGCTCCAGCTACATCACCGGCGAAATCCTGCCGATCGTCGGCGGTTATTGAGGCAAGCCATCGAAGGCACGCCATCGACTATTGGGCGGCCGGTGAGGGCGGCCCAACCCGGAAAGGAGGCCGAGATGAGACTTCTCGCCATCATGTCCGTCAGCCTGATGCTCGCCGCGCCCGCCGCGGCGCTGGCACAGGCCGAGCAGCAGAACCCCGACAAGCAGGCGCCCAGCGAAAAATGCCGGGCCAAGCCCGACGGCAACCAGCAGCCGACCGACAACACGCTGACCGAGACGCTGAACGATTGCGGCGGCGTGCTGAAGCCGCCGCCGACAGGCGACCAGGGCATGGCCGCGCCGGCGCCCAACGAAGGCAAGACGCCGGTGATCAAACCGGGTGAAGTGCCGCCGCAGCCGCCGAAACAGTAGCCGGCGGCTTGCCGCGATGCAGCTATCGGGTTCCGAACCGCCCCTTGAGGCGGCAGGCTTTCAGGATTTGCCGTTGCCGGGCAGAAATTCCGCCTCGCGCCCGGCATCGATCATGGCCCGCATCGCCTTCTCGGCCGGGGTCCAGCCATCGAGGGCATCGCGGCAGCTGCGCCATGCGGCGCGGTAGCGCCGGCCGTGCTTGCCGGGCCAGTCGCGCAGGCATTCCAGGCCTTCCCAGGCGCTGCGCACCACGCGCTCGCGGGCCGGTCCGACCTTCAGCCTGACCGGACGGGGAAAGAACTTGTCGTTCACGGCGATCTCCATTGAAACTGAGGCGCCCGATAACGCCGGCCGCCGTTCCGGGGTTCCGTCGCAGCCGCTAAACTTTTCGACTAATTTTCAGCCGCCGGGAGCTGCGTCCGACAGCGGCCTCGGCGGCGGCGGGCCGGGAGCCTGCGCGGCGGGCCGGTCGTGCTCGAACTGCCGCGTATCGGGCAAGGCATGCAGCCAGGATTCGCGCCGGCCGATCCACAATTCGTACTCCGGCATGAGATCGGTCGGCGCCACGTCCAGGCTGCCGATCATCACCTCGGCTTCGTCGTCGCTGAGCGAGGCGACACGGCTGCCGCAGGTCGGGCAGAAGCCGCGGCCGGCATAGGTGCCGAGAATGCCCGATGTCTCGAACGCCTGGCGCGGCCAGATGGCGAAGGCGGCAAAGGCGGAGCCGCTGGTCTTGCGGCAATCCTTGCAATGGCAGAGACCCACCCGCAGGGGCGGACCGCTGACGGTGAACTGCACGCCGCCGCAAAGGCAACTGCCGGTTCTGCGCGCGGTGTCGGGCATGGCCGTGGCCTCCAACCATTCGGTGCCGCAATGCGCCCGGGTCCTGCCCCGGGCAACGCTTCCAAAGCCGGTCGCGCCGAGCTATCCGCGCGCGGCCATGTGGTTGTCGAGCTTCTTCCTCGAGGGCCCGTAGCGCTTGATGATGGTCTGGGCCTCGCTCTGCGGGATGCCGTATTTGCGGGCGAAAGCGGCAACCTCATAGGTTTCCTCGCTCGAAACCAGCTTGCGATCCTGCTTGATCTTCGATTTGTCGTCCGCCATGCCGAGCCTCACTTTCCACCCCCGGCGCGCCGCCGTCGCGGCGCGACCCTGCGGTCATACATAACAGCATTTGACGCCGCTGGTTCCATAGCGGCTTTTGCGCGCTTTGGCGATCACGGACCGGAATATCGGGTCCGCTGCCTCAGGCCGGCTCCAGGCGTATGGCGGAGAGATACGTCAGGGCCGATGTGGCCCACTTTATCAAGGATCAAGGATCCGGCAAAGCGGACTCCGGTTTTTGCGACAGCGGCCCGATCATGTTGCGCCGATCGCGACATCCGGAAAAAACTTCGGCGGATATGTCGGATGCGCGGTGCGTGGCGCGTCCTAGGAGCAATTCCAGGAAAGTTCGGTTTCCATCCGGAATTGGGTAAGACAAGCAAACGAAACGGGAGAACAACCATGCCGTCGCCAACCGTCCAATCGCCGTGGCAGACCGCCGCCTTGCTCATCGCCCGCCTGATCTTCGCGGCCGTCTTCCTGATGGCGGTGACGTTCAAGTTCATGGGCATGGGTGCCACCGCCGGCTATATCGCGGCCGCCGGCTTTCCGTTTCCGCTGTTCCTGGCCTGGTGCGCGGCGATACTGGAGGTGCTGCTGGTGATCGCTTTCCTCACCGGAGCCTTCTTCACGCCGGCCGCCCTGGTTGCGGCGGTTTACGTGCTGTTCCTCGGCTTCGCCTTCCACGGACCGAGCCACTGGGCCGGCAACCAGGCGGAATTCGGCTTCTTCGTCGACCATTTTTCCTTCCTGGCCGGGCTGCTGTTCGCTGCCGTGCACGGGCCGGGCCGCGTGCTTTCGCTCAATCCGGGATGGTCGGGCAGGGCGTAGCTACATCTGGTCGTTGTAGGGTTCCTTCATCTGGCCGACCATGCGCGCCAGTTTCGAAAAGGACGGCATGTCAGCTTCGGGCTGGCACTGGTTGGCGAGCTCCAGCAGCCGGATCGGGAAATTGACGGCGTCGCGGCTCGACGCCGACATGCCCTCGGACCGCTCCTCGCTGGTTTCGCCGGCTTCGGCCTTGCGCAGGGCGATGTCGATCTCCTCTGATGTCAGCACGCCCTTCCTGACCAGGACGTGGTTGATCGATGCGACGGCCATCAGCAGGCCCTCGAGTTGCAGGTTGGCGACGTTCATGGCGGTTGCTCCCATCGGTGAGGCGCGTCACGCTGAACAGGGCCCGTGCGACGCACTTGCAGGTATCGGCCTACGCATGTCGCCCAAAACCGAGGTCACTTTGAGGCGGCGTGCATAGGCGTTCAGAACGCGCGGACATCCATTCGCGATCCGCGCCCGGCAAGGAAAATAGTTCAAGACCGATGTCGGGCTGCCGCGCAGGCTTGTTCGTCATCGCCAGGAAGCCCGGAAACAGGCAAGGAAGCGGATGCAATGACAATCACCATTACGGCATTCAAACGGTCGCCCGACGGCGGGAAGGGACTGGCGCGCGACACGCGCGTTCGCTGGGCGCTCGAGGAAGTGGGCCAGCCCTATGAGGTTCGTCTTGTTTCCCATGCCGAGATGAAGGCGCCCGACCATCTGGCCATCCAGCCCTTCGGCCAGATCCCCACCTACGAGGACGGTTCGCTCTGCCTGTTCGAGACCGGCTCGATCGTCTTCCACCTTGCCGAGCGGTATCCGGGGCTGCTGCCGGAGGATCGCGATGCCCGCGCCCGCGCCATCACCTGGATGTTTGCCGCGCTCAACACCATCGAGCTGCCGATCCTCGAACTGACGACGGCAAAAATATTCGAGGCCGACAAGCCCTGGAGCGAGGAGCGCCTGCCATTGGTGAAGGACCGCGTTCGCGCCCGGCTGGACAGGCTCTCGGCCCATCTGGGCGCCGCCGACTGGCTCGACGGTGCGTTCAGCGCGGGCGATCTGTTGATGGTATCTGTGCTGCTGCGGCTCAGAATGTCGGGCATTCTGGACGAATATCAAAACCTTGCTGCCTATGTGGCCCGCGGCGAAGCTCGGCCCGCCTATGCCAGGGCGTTCGCCGCGCAATTCGCGGTCAATGCTCCAGCACCCAACTGATAAGGCCGGCAGGCCCGGGGAGAACCAGGCTGGGACGGGCGAGATAGGATTTTTTTCTTAAAAGCTGTTGACGGGGTGAAGGCAACTATGCTATGTTTTTACCTATGGTGCTGAGTTGCGCCGATGACCCGCCCCCGAGGCGGGTTTTTGATTCTGGCGGGTGCTGTGCTCCAGGCCTGTCTTCTGATCAATTCTCTGCCAAGGCGCTTCGCGATTTCCACAGCGAGGCTCCGGTTCGTAAGTTCGGCTGATCCTGTCTGCCCATTGCCGTGACGGCGGCGTTCGCTGCGCAGGGCAGTGCTGAAAGTTTTTGAGGAATTTTTTCCTAAAAGCTGTTGACGGGGTGAAGGCAACTATGCTATGTTTTTATCTATGGTGCTGAGTTGCGCCGACGACCCGCCGCCGAGGCGGGTTTTGTGTTTCTGGTTTTGCTTTCCTCTTCGAACGATGGCGCTCTACGGCGCCCCCCTCTGGCCTGCCGGCCATCTCCCCCACGGGTGGGGAGATCGGCTGTGTCCCGGCTTTCGCCAATCGCCAACGTTGGAGAAAAAGCGAGGCGCCGAAGCTGAAATCTCCCCCCTCGTGGGGGAGATGTCCGGCAGGACAGAGGGGGGCGCGAAGGGACGCGACATCACATGCACTCTCCTTGCGGCCACGCTGCTTACCAGAGAACCCGCCATGCCACGCTATGCCACCATCATCGCCGGGGATGACGGCCTTGAGGTCGTCAGCGCCATTGGCGAATTCGAGGGTGCGGCGCCGCAGACGCGGCTCGGCCGGATCGAGCAGGTCGCGCCCGGCGTGCTGATCGGCATGGTGCGGGACCCGGCCGGCGGCTTCGCTTTCCCGCAGCCAGCGATTCATAGCGGCGCCATCGGCCTCGCAATGGCGGGCCTGAAGGGCCTGCCGGGCGCCGCAAAGCTTGCCGGGCGGCCGAAGGGCGGCACGAATGCCAGGAAGAAATCCGCCCGCTCGAAGAAGAAGCGGGTCCGGTCGGTCAAGTCCGTGCCGTCGAAGGCCAAGGCCGGCGATGCCGAGGCGGTGACGGGCCATGGCTGACGAAACCGCCGCAGTGCCGGCGCGCGGCAAAGGGCGCAAGCCGGCCGCCAGCCGGAGCGCAAGCCCGGAGGCCGCGCCGGAGACCCGCCGCAAACGCCCGAAGAAAACGCTGGGCGACGACTTTCTCGCCGCCGTGCGCGCCGATTTCCGCGCCCATGGCGCCGGCGTCATCGCCGAAGTGCGGGCCGACAAGCCTGACCAGTATCTGAAGATCGTGCTTTCGGTGCTGCCCAAGGATTTCGATGTCGCCGTCAACCATCTGGATGCCCTGAGCGATGAAGAGATCCGCAGCCGCATCCGCGCGCTCGAAGCCGCGGTCAAACCGTTCCTCGAAGACATCGCCGGTGGCGGCGAGGACGGAATATCTGGCGCTGCTGGCGGAGCTTGACCGCAGGCGTCGTACCAACCAGCTTGCCGCCTACCGGCCCTATGCCAGGCAGGCGGCGTTTCACGCGGCAGGCGCCGCCAACCGCGAGCGGCTGTTCATGGCCGGCAACCAGCTCGGCAAGACCCGCGCCGGCGGCGCCGAATGGGCCATGCACCTGACGGGCCGCTATCCCGCGTGGTGGCAAGGCAAGATTTTCGATGCGCCGGTGCGGCTGTGGGCCGCCGGCGTTACCGGCGAGGGCACGCGCGACAATCCGCAGCGCGTGCTGGTCGGCCCGCCGCAGCAGCAGGCGCAATGGGGCACCGGCATGATCCCGGCCGATGCCATCGTCGACACCATGATGGGCCGCGGCGCGCCGGGCGCGCTCGACAGCGTCGTGGTGCGCCATGGCGGCGGCGGCGATGTTCAGGCCGGCGAGAGCGTGCTGTCGTTCAAGAGTTTCGAGAAAGGCCGCGAGAAATGGCAGGGCGAAACGCTGCACGGCGTCTGGTTCGACGAGGAACCGCCGCTCGACATCTATTCCGAGGGCCTCACCCGCACCAACGCCACCGGCGGCATCACCATCGTCACCTTCACGCCGCTGCTCGGCATGTCCGATGTGGTGCTGCTGTTTTTGTCGGCGGCGGAGGTGGAGGGGATGGGGAAGGGGTGATGGAGAAGAAACTGATTGGGGACGAGCAGCATCGCACTTGGCGCTTGCTCGCCTTCGTCGGCGCTGCCCCTCATCCGGCTGCCGCCACCTTCTCCCCGTAATGACGGGGAGAAGGGAGCTGGCCGCAATCTCGGCGCCGATTCTTGAACGTTCGCGATTGGCGAAACCGTCGACAACAGCACCTCTCTCCCCATCACTATACGGGGAGAGGATGCCGGCAGGCAGGTGAGGGGCGGCGCGACGTTGGTCCGAAAAACCTAGCCTTCACAAGACGCTACATCGATTATCTCGAAAGTGATTCAGGATCCCCCCATGTCCCGTCACGTCACCTTCATGACCATCGACGACGCCGAGCATTATTCGGCCGACGAGCGCGCGGCGATCGTTGCCGCCTATCCCGCGCATGAGCGCGAGGCGCGCGCCCGGGGCATTCCGGTGCTGGGCTCCGGCCGCATCTTCCCGGTGGCGGAGGAGCTGATTGCCTGCGCGCCGTTCCGGCTGCCGCGCTACTGGCCGCGCATCGGGGCGCTCGATTTCGGCTGGGACCACCCTTCCGCCGCGGTCGAGCTCGCCTGGGATACAGAGGCCGACGTCGTCTATGTCGCCAAGGCAGTGCGGGCCTCGCAGCAGACGCCCGCCATGCAGGCGCTGACCCTGAAACCCTGGGGCGAATGGCTGCCCTGGGCGTGGCCGCGCGACGGCCGCCGCGAAACGCTGGAAGGGGCGGGCACCGCGCTCGCCAAGCAATATGCCGCGCACGGGCTGAACATGCTGTCGCGCCACGCGCAATTTGCGGACGGTTCTGTCTCGGTCGAGGCCGGGCTGATGGAGATGCTCGACCGCATGCAATCCGGCCGCTTCAAGGTATTTTCGACGCTTGTCCCCTGGTTCGAGGAGTTCCGGCTCTATCATCGCAAGGACGGCCAGGTGGTCAAACTTCGCGACGATTTGATGGCGGCGACGCGTTATGGCGTGATGATGCTCAGGGAAGCGGTGGTCGATCCGGCGGAGTTCAGGACTGCGAGACGGGCGAAGGGGCAGAGCGATCCGCTGGGGGCGTTTCGGTAGGGCGAAGTGCCCTCACTTCGTCATCCTCGAGCAACGATCCCATACCGTGACTTCGGAGCGTCGCGGCGGCGCAATTCTCGCTGAAGTGAACGGGCGCTCCGGCGCTGGCCCGATGGCCCGCACTGCGATGTCCCTGCGGGGCCTACTCCACGATTTTCCAATATGAATCCTTGCGGATCACCTTGCCGTCGCGAAACGTGTAGAAGTCGCAACCCCTGACCTCCTTTTTCTCCCCCTCGCGGGTGGTACCTGTGAGGATCCATTTCGAGATGCCGGTATTGGCGGTCGAATCCACAAAATGCTCGGCGTTGCCGTAGTGGACATCGGGCAAGCCTTCAAAGCGTGTCGCCAGTGCTTGCCGTACGTTTTCCTTGCCCTCGAAACGAGAGCCCCAAGGATTGCCTCCCCTCGGCATCTCCAGGATGCAGTCGTCGGAAAAGAACGCCATGATGCGATCGAGATCGTGCGCGTTGAAGGCCTCAGATATCTGCGTCAGCGCCGATCGAATGTCCATTCGCCCGTCTCCCTTCAATTGGATGACCGATGTTTTGCTCCCGCATTCGATGGTCGAAGTAGGTCACCGGAGAGGAGACCGGTCAAGGGCGTGAATTTTTCACGCGGCACTCACACAGATGAACCTTATCCCCCGGGCTCTGGCATCCGCATGACCCTCCGCATCATCCCCGCGACCCTGCGCGATCTCTCCTATATCGCCGCCAATTTGCGCCCCGAGGATCGCGCCGAGATCGACTGCCAGCTCGACCACTGGTCGCCGGCGCTGCTGGCGCTGATGGCGCTGCAAGGGTTTGCCTATGTGGCAGAGCTCGACGGCAATCCGGAGGCGGGGTTCGGTGCGGCCGAGCAGCGGAGCGGGCTTTGGATCGCCTGGAGCTGGGGCACGCGCCGCATGAGGCGCTGCGTGCCTGGGATCACCGGATTTTTCCACGCGGCGCTCGGGCCGCAAGTTTCCGCCCGCGGCGCCTGGCGGGTCGAGGCGCGGGCGCTGGCCGGCAATGAACTGGCGCTGCGCTGGCTTGCGCGGCTGGGCGCCACGCAGCGCTGCCTGCTGCCCGGATATGGCCGGAACGGCGAAGATTTTTTCCTCTACGACTGGACAAGAGAAGGCTGGAACCATGTGTCTGTTTCAAAAACCACCGGAACTGAAGCCGCTGCCGGCAGTGCCGACGGCCGGGGATAAGGACGTGCAGGCGCGCGAAGCAGCACTTCGGGCTGAGCTCGAACAACGCCAGGGCACGGCCAGCACCATCAAGACCGATCTGGCGCCCGGCAGCCTCGCCGGCCAGCGCCGCGTGCTTTTGGGGATGTGACCATGACCGCGATGAAGCGCAGTTTTCGCCGGCGCGTGCTGGACTGGTGGTACTGGAGGCGGCATGCAAGGTTGGTGAAGCGGCGTGGCGGGTGAACGCTGCCAATCTCCCCCACGAGGGGGGAGATTGGCAGCTTCCACCGCTCACCCCTTCTTCGCGAATGCCCAGACCATCATCGGGTATTCCTCGTCGTTGCTGAGGTCCCGCCACAGGCCGTAGGCGCGGACCGGGCCGCCTATGTGGGCGCGGGCGCAGGCCTTGTTGCCCCAGCCGAACGCCTGGACGTTGTCCTCGGCGAAGCCGCCATCGACCATCAACTGCTTCAGGCCGGCCGGCGTCCACCTGTTGTAGTCGTGCGGCCTGGCGTGGACGCGAAACAGGAAGGGCGTCGCCACCATCGCCCAGCCGCCCTCGCGGGTCATGGCGTGGATGTTCCGCGCCGCCGCCTGCGGCCGCTGTACATGCTCCAGCACCTGATCGGCGATGACGATGGAATATTGCTCGTCGGTGCGATCCTTGCAGATGTCGAAATCGGGGAAGTCGACCGAGCGATAGTTGGGGCACATCGCCTTCCAGTAGCGATTCCAGCCGGGCGAGATCTCGATCACGTCGCGCGATTTGCGGTTGGCGGCCGTCAGGAAGGTGGTGAAGGCCTCGATCTGGCGGATGCGCAGCCAATTGCGGGAATCGTAGCCGATGAGCCGTTTAACGGTACGTTTGCTCTGGTTCTTCAGGGCGGCAAGGCTTGTCGTCGTCACATCGACCTCCTGCAAAACCCCGCCGCGAGACGTTCCTAGACCAAGAACCGCGCAAAAGAATGACATCGTCGGCTGAAGCTGCCGATCTCCCCCCTTGAGGGGGAGATGTCGCCGGAGGCGACAGAGGGGGTCGCTGTCCCGCAGGCCTTCGAACGATCGCGCAGCCACCAATTTCATTCCTGGAAAGCAGCTTAAGGCAAAAGTTGGCGCTCTACGGCGCCCCCCTCTGGCCTGCCGGCCATCTCCCCCTCAAGTGGGGAGATTGGCAGTTTCAGCGCCCCGATCTCCCTTCATAATTCTTCCTCAGCCAGCGAGCACCGCCATGACCGATTCCCGCGCCCGCGATATTCTTTCCCGCCAGTCCGAACTCGAGAGCGAGCGCGCCGCCTACGAGCCCGTATGGGAGGCGGTGGCGGAGTTCTGCGATCCCGATGCGCCCGATATCCGCTCCGGGCGCGGTGCCCGCCGCGGCGACAGCCAGGCCGAGCGGCAGGAGCGGCGCGGCGCCCGCGTCTATGCCAACACCATCAACTCGGCCGCCAACCGGCTGGCCGCCGGGCTGGAAAGCCTGATCATCCCGCAGTCGGAGAAATGGCACGGGCTGACCACCGCCGAGATGGACGACGAGGAGACCGACGAGGAAAAGGAATGGGCGGAAAACCTGCGCGACTTCCTGTTTTCGCTGCGCTACTCCGCCAATTCCAATTTCGTGCCGGCGACGCAAGCCTGCCTGCGCAATGTCGTGCGCTACGGTCCGGCCTATCTCTATGCCGAGGAAGGGTTCGGTTCGACGCTGATCCGCTACGCCTCGATCCCGGTGGTGGAAGGCTATCTCTCGCGCAACCGCTGGGGCCAGGTCGACATCTTCCACCGCCGCTACGAACGCACCGCGCGCCAGGCGGCGCAGCTGCTCGGCTATGAAAAACTGCCGGCGCGCATCAGGACGCTGGTCGACGACCCCGCCAAATGCGAGGAGAAGATCGCGCTCATCCAGTGCATCCAGCCGCGTGACGAGCGCCGCATGTACCGATCGGGCGGAAGCTACCGCTATCTCGACGCCGCCTTCGCCTCCTACCATGTCATCGAGGACGAGGAGGAGATCGTGCGCGAGAGCGGTTTTCGCACCTTCCCGGTGTCGGCCTTCAACTGGCGCCGCTACGAGGGCGACGCCTATGGCATCTCGCCGACCATCGAAGCCTTGACGACCGTGCGCGAGGAAAACGCGGTCCGCCGCTCGGGCCTGCGCGCGCTGCAACAGATCACCGATCCGCCGACGGCGTCGAAGGCCAGGCTCGACTATGTGCCGGTGCTCGATCCGGGCGAGAATTATCCTGGCCTCATCGACGACAATGGAAGGCCGCTGATCGCGCCGATCACCACCGGGCAGAACCCGAGCTACGCCTTCGACTATGCGGCGAGCCGGGCGGAGGAGATCCGCGACATGATGTTCGTCAACCTGTTCCAGACCCTGGTGCAGAACCCGCAGATGACCGCCACCGAGGCGCTGATCCGCCAGGAGGAGAAGGGCGCGCTGCTGGGGCCGTCGGGCTCGATCATCCAGGCGGGCTTTGCCACCAATCTCGACCGCGAGCTCGGCATATTGGAGGACAAGGGCCTCTATGACGAGGACAGCCGATTCCTGCCGCCGGCGAGCCTGGCGGGCAAGGCGGTGCGGCCGACCTTCACCGGTCCGCTGGATGTCTT
This sequence comes from Mesorhizobium sp. B2-3-6, assembly GCF_006442305.1. NCBI lineage: Bacteria > Pseudomonadati > Pseudomonadota > Alphaproteobacteria > Hyphomicrobiales > Phyllobacteriaceae > Mesorhizobium > Mesorhizobium sp. B2-3-6. Next base: position 483,291 of record NZ_VFVW01000001.1, read on the forward strand.
GCGCCGCTCGGCGGAAGCGCGCGACACCATCCAGCTGGTGACCACGGCCATGCAGATGGCGCAGTTCGACCCTGATGTGATGGACAATATCGACAGCGACGAGGCGCTCAAGATCGTGCAGAGCGCCGGCCGCAGCCCGCAGCGCATCTTCCGCCGCAAGGATGAGGTGGCGGGCCTGCGCGACGCGAGGGCCAAGGCCAGCCAGGCGCAGGCCGGCATGGCGGCGATCGCCACCGCCGGCAAGGTGGCCAAGGATGCCGTGCCGGCGGCCGTGCAGGCGCGCGACAGCGGCCTGCTCGAAGGCCTGCAAGGCATGCTGCAGGGCGGCACCGCCGATGGGCCGGCACCTGATGCCGGCGCCCAGGGCGCGATGCCGGCCGGACAGCGCGCATGAGCCGCAAACGCTTCGCCCACGCGTCGCAAAGCGGCGGCCCCGCCAAAGCGCGCGAGGCGCTGGCCAAGGCGTATATGCGCGTGTTTTCCGGCGAGGACGGCGAAATGGTGCTGGCCGATCTCGCGGCGACGGTCGGCTATTTCAGGCGCCCGTCATACGGCGAGTGGATGGCGCGGACCAGAACCCCCAATGGCTTCGAGCTGCACAGCGCGCTCAGCAACGCGCGCGCCGAAGTGGTGCAGCACATTATGGGGTTCCTGACGCTGGACGAGGCGCAGCTCGTGGCGCTGGAAAAGGCGGCACGGGAGGAGGAGAGGTGAGGCGCTGAAGCGCCGATCTCCCCCCTTGCGGGGGGATGCCCGGCAGGGCAGAGGGGGGCGCTGTCCCGCCGGCCTTGCCGTGTTCATCGCACGGCGATCAAATCACGAGCGGTCGCTCAAGCCGGGCCCTAGACGACAAACATATGGCCATGTTCAAAGTTCGGCAGCGACCGAGGTCGGCGCTCTACGGCGCCCCCCTCTGTCCTGCCGGACATCTCCCCCACAAGGGGGGAGATCGGCGGTCTGGCCGCCGGTGATTCAATAATTGCCGTTGTAGTACCGGTCGTCGCAAGGCGCGGTGTAGATGCGGCCGTAGCGGTCCTGGTAGCGGCAGAGCTGGTCGCCGCGGCGCTGCGGGGTGGTGGCCGAGCCGACGACGGCGCCGAGCAAGGCGCCGCTGGCCGCGCCGATGACCGTGCTCTTGGTGTTGCCGCCGATGGCCTGGCCGACGAGGGCGCCGCCGGCGCCGCCGATCAGCGCACCGGTTCCGGCCCGCTGCTGGCCTTCCGTCTGCGCGCAGCCCGCCAGCGCGGCGATCATCAAAACGGCGGCAGTTGTTTTGTGAAGGTTCATGTGACGTCTCCCTTAAAGATTTGAAATCCCTATCGATCGTCCCGTGCGGCCGCATTGCGGCGGAACGGCGGCACAGGCTGTCACGATATAAGACATGGTTTCTCGGGCGTTGATGAACCGGGAGGCGAAACACCTCTTTCGAACAAGGCGCTAGCGCCGATGCCTGTCAAAATGATTCAGCCTGAGCGGTCCCGGCCGTGTCTGGCCGCCCTTCCTGCCGCGTAGACCGCTCCTCACCCTCACACAAGGACGATTGGCGGCGCCACCAAGCTCACTTTCAACCTAACCCTCAAAAGGAACATCACATGACAGATCTGGCAGATGCCGGGTCCGTGGTTGCCTCGTCGCAGCCGGCGGGCAACCCGGAACGGCCACCGGCAGGCGCGGATAACGGGTCCGCCGTGCTTGCCGGCAAAAGTTGGTTTGACGGTCTTTCCGAAGGCAACCGCAAGCTTGCTGAAGCCAAGGGCTGGACCAAGCCTGAAAGCCTCGATCGGGTTTTCACATCCTATGCGGAGCTGGAGCGGCGGCAGGGCGAAAGCCTGCGCGTTCCAGCCAGGGACGCGCCGAAGGAAGACTGGGACAAATTCCATGCCCGGCTGCCCGAGGCGATGCGTCCGCTGACATCGCCCGAAAAGGTCGAATACCGGCGGCCCGACGGCCTGCCGGAAACCTTCGCCTATTCGGACGAACTCGCCCAGGCGTCCAAGGCCTGGGCGGTCGAAGCCGGCGCCACGCCGAAGATCGCCCAGGCCTATCATGACAGGTTCGTCGGCTACATGGCCGAGCAGGCGGCGGCCCAGCAGGCAGCGCTCGCCCGCTCGGTCGAAGCCACCCATGACGACCTCGTCAAGGATTGGGGCCCGGCCGACAGCGATGGCTTTCGCCAGAAGCTGGAGGTGGCCAACCGGGCGATGAAGAAGCTCGGCCTGGTCGATGCCTACAAGCAGAAGGGCATCCTTCTGCCCGACGGCGCCCTGACCGATCCGCAGATCGCCAGGGCCTTCCAGGCGATCGGCGAGGCGATGTTCCGCGAAGACACGATCGACGCCGACGCGGCGCCGCGGGGGCAAAACCCCTTCCGGCGCAACGCCGCCGGCGAGCGCAACGTTTCGGCCATTTCAGCCCTTGTCAAAAGCGACCCTCAACGCGCCCGGCGGCTGGCCAGGGAAGCGGGCGAAAACCCGGATCTCTGGATGCCGAACAACCCGCTCTGATCCCGACGCATCAGCCGCCGATCAATCTCTCAAAGGAAAGACAAAATGGCAGACGCCTATACCCGTATCGCGGACGCGATCGTTCCGTCCGTTTATGCCCAATACGCTTTCGAGGAGCACGTCCAGTCGCTCGAAATCTACCAGGCCGGCATCCTGTTTTCCGATCCGGCCATCTCCTCGAAACTGTCGATGGGCGGCCGTTCCGTCGACATGCCCGGCTGGAAGGACCTCGGCAACGATCCGTCCGAGCCGGTCAATGACGACCCGGCCGATTCCATCGAGATGAAGAAGATCGGCTCGCGCCGCGAGGTCGCCGCCCGCAATGTCCGCGCCCAGGCGTGGGGCGTTCCCGACCTGACCTCCATCCTGGCGGGCGACGATCCGCAGAAGCTGATCGTCAAGCGGCAGACCGAGTACTGGCAGCGCGCCAACAAGCTGACCCTCATCGGCATGCTCAAGGGTGTCGTCGCCGACAATCTGGCCAATGACGGCGGCGACCTGGTGCGCGCCACCGGCGCCTCCATCGTCGACACCGACATCATCGAGGCGGCCTACCTGATGGGCGACCGTGCCGACAAGTTCCGCACCCTCTGGATTCATTCCAAGCAGATGAAAGCGCTGAAGCTCGCCGACCTCATCGACTATGTGCCGTCCTCGCAGCAGGGCGGGCCGCTCATCCCCTATTACATGGGGCTGCGCTGCGTGGTCGACGACGACATCCCGCAGGCGGCGGGCGTCTACACCGCGTTCATGTTCAAGGACAAGGCGATCTTGTGGAACGAGCTGCCCGTCAACACCGAAGGCGGGCCGCTGGAGTTCGACCGCAAGCCCCGCCAGGGCCATGGCGGCGGGGTGACGGAAATGGTCGGCCGCCGGCATTTCGTGCCGCACGTTCCCGGCACCCGCTTCCTCGACGCCTCCACCGCCGGCGAATTCGCCACCGACGCGGAGCTGGCGCTGGCGGCGAACTGGGACCGCACCGCGTCGAGCGTCAAGACCATGACGTTCATCGCTCTGAAGACGACCGAGGCATAGGGTTTCGTCTCCCGGGAGGTGGGCCAGGCCCACCTCCTTCCTGCGAGCGCCGGCGCTTGAACATTGACGCCAACCGTCGATGCCGGCGCTGCCCCTCATTGCCCTGCCGGGCATTTCTCCCCGTGAACGGGGAGAAAGACGCACTTCCCCCAATCACAACCCACGGAGGCCTTACCCATGGCCATAACCCCGACCGACATCGCCAATATGGCGCTGGCCGTCCTTGACGAGGCGCCGATCGACAGCCTTGACGAGGACATCAAGGCCGCGCGCTTGCTCAACATGCATTTCGACCTGACCCGCGAGGCCGAGTTGACGAAATACGCCTGGGTGTTCGCCATCCTTTCGGCATCCCTGGCCGGCAGCGATACCGGTTCCGGCGATTGCACGCTGAACTGGGTCTATGAACTCCCCGTCGATTGCCTTCGCCCGCTGCCGCTGACCCACAATGGCGAGCCGGACGGCATCGCGATCTCGTGGCGGCAGGAGGCGGGGCTGGTCTACAGCGACCGGGCGGGACCGCTCACCATCCGCTATGTCGCGAACCTCACCGACCCCAACGACTGGGACGCGCCGTTCACCGAAGTGCTGGTGGCGGCACTCGCCGTCAAGATCGCGCATCCGCTGACGCACAAGGCCGGCATGATCGACATTGCCCGTTCGGCCTACGACCGCGCGCTGGACGCCGCCTTCACCGCGCAGGCCATCCAGCGCGGCGGACGGCTTTCGACATCGAGTTGGGCGCGGCAGCGCGGCGACAGCCGGTTTTATGCGGGGGCCATGCGCTGATGGCGACGCTCTATCCGGTCCAGGACGTCTTCACCCGTGGCGAGATCTCGCCACGCCTGCATGCGCGCGCCTCGCTTGATCTCTACCGCGCGGCGCTGTCGAAATGCGAAAACTTCGTCACCCTGCCGCATGGCGGCATCCGCAAGCGCGGCGGCACCTGTTTCGTCGGCGAAGTCAAGACGTCCGCCAAGGCGACGCGGGCGATCCCGTTCATCTTCTCGGCCGACCAGGCCTACATGCTGGAGTTCGGCAATCTTTACATCCGCGTCTACGCCTATGGCGCGCGTGTCGGCACGGTCGAGGTGGCCTCGCCCTATCTTGAAGCCGACCTGTTCGATCTCGACTATGTGCAGTCCGCGGACCAGATGTGGATTTCCCACAGGGATTATCCGCTCAAGGTGCTGACGCGCACCGCCCATACGGCATGGGCGCTCGACGACTACGCGATCGACGACGGGCCCTATGACGACATCAACGATACGCCGACCACGCTGACGCCCGCGGACTATGGGGCGCTGACGCCGAAGATGACGTCGAACACCGCGCCTTCCGGCACGGTCTCAGGCATGGGCGGGGCAGGGGACGCCTTCCAGCTTTTCGACAAGGCGACAGAGACGGACAGCGGCATCGCCGGTGCCACCAACGGCTCGGTCACCTACCAGCTTGCCGGTGGCGCGCAGGCCATCGTCGAAAACTACTATCTGACCGCACGCACCGGCGGAACGGTCGACCGCACGCCGACAATCTGGGTGCTTGAAGGATCGAATGACGGCGCGACATGGGTGACGCTCGACAGCCGCACCGGCGAGACCGGCTGGTCGGGCGGCGAAACCCGCTACTATGAATTCCTGAACAAGCTGGCGTTCGAGTATCACCGCTTTACGTGGAAGGCGATCAACGGCGCTTCGGACAGCGCGTTTTCCGAACTGAACCTCAACCGGGCGGCGGCCAGCCAGACCCCGTTCGACCTCACGGCGTCATCGACCGCCGGCATCAATGGCGGCGCCGGCTTCCAGGCTTCTGACGTCGGCCGGGCCATTCGCCTGCTAGCGTCCGATGGCCGCTGGCGCTGGGCCAAGATCACCAGCCGCACCAGCGCCACGGCGGTGAAAGTCCAACTGCATGGATTTGCCCTGCCGGACCTCAGCCCGATATCCCGCTGGCGCCTGGGCACGCTCGTGCCGGGGAAATATGTCGAAAGCGGATCGCTCTACGAGGAGCGCCTGGCCTTCAGCCGCAAGTTTTCGGTCTACGCCTCGGCGACGGGGGATTTCAACAATTTCGCATTGGGCGAGAAGGATGACGACGCGCTGGAATTCCTCCAGGCCGGCGGCGGCCAGGCGAACGACATCACGTGGATCGCGGAATCGGACGGCGCGCTGCTGATCGGGACGCTCGGCGGCATCCGCGCACTCTCCGGCTCCGGCATCGACGAGGCATTGACGCCCTCCTCGTTCAAGAACCGGCGCTCGCGCACGTCGGGCTGTGCCCGCATCCGCCCCGTCGATGCCGGCCAGTCGTTCCTCTATGTCACGCGCTCGCGCCGCTCGATCGCCGAGCTGACGCAGGCTTCGACCGGCCGCTTCACCTCCGACGATATCGGCCAGATCTCCGAACATATCGCCAAGCGTGGCGTGGTCGAGCTGGCGTTCCAGACCGACCCCGACCCGATGCTCTGGTTTCCGCTCGATAATGGCGAGCTCGGCGGCTACACCCACCAGCCCTCGCAGGAGGTGCGCGGCATGCACCGCCACCGCTTCGGCGGTACCGTCGCCGGTTCCGGCTGGGCGGCTGTCGAAAGCGCTGTGGTGACGCCCGGCCAGGATGGCGTCGACGACATCTGGCTGATCGTCAGGCGCACCATCGGCGGCGTGACCAGGCGCTATATCGAGATCATGACGGCGCCGTTCGAATATGGGGCGCTGGAGGACGCCTTCCAGGTCGATTGCGGCCTGACCTATTCGGGCGCCGCCGTCAACACCGTGTCCGGGCTTGCCCATCTCAACGGCGAAAAGGTCGACGTGCTGGCCGGCGGCAAGGTCTATCGCGGGCTGCCGGTCGCCTCCGGCCAGGTGACGCTGCCCGGCGGCGCCGTCGCGGCCAGATGGCAGGCCGGGCTTGCGTTCCAGTCGCAGGCCGACACGCTGGAGCTCGACGGCGCCGGCCGGGACGGCTCGATCCTCGGGCGACGCAAGAAGGTGGCGGGTGTCATCCTGTCCCTGCTCGAGACCGACACGACAGGGCTTCAGGTGCAGTCGCTGATCCGCGGCCGCTGGGAAAGCGTGCGCATGCCCTCCCTCGTCGCGCCCGACGGCAAGGCGAGCCTGTTCACCGGCAATGTCGAGGTGCCCATCGACGACAGCTGGGAAGGGCAGGGCCGGGTGCGGATCCGCCACGTCAACCCGACGCCCTGCACGATACGGGCGTTCACGCCGGTGTTCGACGCCGAGCCTTAGGGCGAGCTGGCGTTCCTCGCCCCCGCGAGGCGGGGGAGAGGTGGCGCGAAGCGGTCGGAGAGGGGGCCTTCGTAAGGCGCAGGCGCTTCTGCCGGAGAGTCCGGCACAGGTCGGCGCCATCCCCTCTCCGTCTCGGCTTCGCCGAGCCACCTCGCCCCACTTGGTGGGGCGAAGAACCCAGGCTGAATCAACGCCGCGATCCTTCGCGCCTCCCTCTGTCCTGCCAATCTCCTCCACAAGGGGGGAGATCGGCGCTCCACCGCCTCCAGCCCACCACAAGGAACCCATCCCGTGACCACATCCCCCCATGCCGAACAGCTCGGCAGGGCGCGGACGGCTGCCGAATATGCTGCCGTCATCGCCTTGCTCGATGCCGACCTCAACGATGCGATCGCCCGCCGGCGCGGCTGCGAACAGGCCGAGGACCGCGCCGTTTTCGGCGACGGCGATCTCTCCGCCGCGCGCATCGCGCTGGACGACTGCAACGACGTCGTCGCGCTGCTGGAGAAGATCATCGCGGCAGCGGACAAATGCCGTGCCGCGGCCGCCGCGGCAGAGGCGCGCGCCGCCGTCGAGGCGCTGGGCGGGCAAGCGAAAGCCAAGGCGGAGGTGCTGACCGAGCGCTGGCGCGCGGTGCGCCGCCTGGTCGAGCTGTTGCGCCAGGAACTGTTCGAGGCCGATGCGCTCGCCCGCGCGCTCGCCACCGCCAACGGCCTCTTCGACGCCGCCGGCATGCCTGACCTGAAGGTGAACCTGGCCGTTGCCCGCCGCGCCGCCATGGCCGGGCCGCGCGCGGCGGCGCCGGCGCGCCTCAGCCGCCCGGCGATCCAGGCCGACAGGCTGCTTCTGTCGTTCACCAACCCCGGCGGCGCGCTCGACCCGCGACCGGCGCTCGGTGCGCGCCCGGCCAGGAAAACCCCCATTGCCGCATCCCAGCGAGGCTGACCATGTGCACATTAGCCCTTCTCGGCACGGCCATCTCGGTGGGTGGCGCATTGATCGAAGGCCGGCAGCAAAACCAGGCGGCCGGTTACCAGGCCAAGGCCTACGGGCAGCAGGCGCAGGCCGATGCGCAAAGTGCCGCCTTCGAACAGAGCCAGGAGCGCCACAGGCAGGATCTGCTGCTTTCGCAGGCGCGGGCCCGGGCGGGCGCCTCCGGCGTCGGCCTATCGGGCTCGCCGGCCGAGGTGCTGGCGGCCAATGCCAGGCAGGGCCAGCTCGACCTGAAGGCGATCCAGTACGGCTCGGCGCTGCGCCGCAACACTCTCGACAGCCAGGCGGCGCTCGCGCGCTACTCCGGCAGGCAGGCCGCGGCGGCGTCGATCTTCAAGGCCGGCGGCAGCCTCGTGTCCGGTCTCTCCCGTCTCTACGACCCGACCAAGGCCGTGACCTTCGGCAAGGGCGCCTTCCCGCCGGCGCCGGGCGGCGCCTTCACGGGAGGGCTCTACTGATGGCGACGATTCCACTCCAGCTTGCCCAGCGCCGGCTCGAGGCCGGCAATGGCGTTTCCTATCCCGAGGGGTCGCCGGCCGGCAGGGCGATGCAGGATCTTGGCGACGAGCTCTCGGCCGTCGCCGAGCGCTACCGGCAGATGAAGGAGCGGCAGGAAGCGTTCGACGCGGAGCTGGCGCGCCGCCGGTTCGCCGGCCGCATCGCGCAGGCGGAAGACGAGGTGGCGGCGAATGCGCCGGCCGACGGCAGCGGCCTGCACGATGCGATGTATGGCGAGGTCGATCCGCGCACCGGGCAGGTCGTCAAGCGCGGCCTGTTCGACACGCTGTTCGACGAGACTCTGCCTGAGATACCCGAGAGCCGGCGGGCCGCTTTCGCTAGGCAGAAGGAGCCGATGCGCGCGGCCGGCTCGCCGCGCATGGCGCAGCGGCAGCAGGAGCAGCGCGATGAATATGAGCTGGCGGAGTGGGCGAAGGTCGACACCATGTCCACCAGCTCCATCGCAAAAGGCGACCCGAACGACATCGGAGCTTTCGAGGCGATCCGGCAGAACGGGTCCGATCTGATCGCCAAGATCGGAAACCCGGTTATCAGGCAAGCGGCGGAAGTGGCCTGGCGCAGCAACACGGCCAAGGCACTGGTTCAGGCGATGATCGCCCAGGATCCGAAGCGGGCCGCCGAGATGTTGGGCGGGGCGCCGGCAGACTCTTCCAGCAGCGATGCCTCCGACGTTAGCTGGATCCGTCTTGCCGGCAGTTCAGATACGGCGGCAGCGAAAGGCAATCGTGTTGGCAAGCTCGCGCCGGATGAAATTGTGGCACAAGCATTTGGGGAAGACATTCCACAAGACGACCGGTCGGCGCTGCTCCAACAGGCGCAGGCGGCTCACGCTTCTCAGCAAGTTGAGATGCGCACCCGTATTGGCCTCGCCGAACAGAACGCACCTAGGGCGATCAGGGACACTGGCAGCTATTCGGGCCCGACCTTCACGCCAGAACAGTTCGTGGGGCTCTATGGGGCGACGGAAGGGTTCAGGCGTTTTCAGGCTCTCCATCAAGCGCTTGATGTCAGTCGCCAGTTCCACGGCATGCGCACAATGTCCAATGACGCCGTGCAGGCCATGGTCAAAGAGTCTGCGCCCAAGGCCGATAGTGCGACGCCAGAAGAGGATCGGGCGCGTTATGATGCAATAGCCGCCGCGGCGGACCTGACATTTCAAGCGAGGCGAGGCGATCCGGGCGGTTATGTACGCAAGACATTCGCGGCCCTCGACGCAGCTTGGAATAATCTTTCGAAGCCGGAGGACTATCAGACCGCGATCGTTGGCTCGATTGCCGCCCAACAGCAGTTGGGCCTCAACCCCGTCCAGCCGTTGCCGAATTCTGTGGCAAAAGGCGTTGTAGGGAAATTTAAAGACGAAGCTCACCCGCCCAAATCTCAGCAGACAGAGCTGCGCAATGTGCTTGCCGCTCTGCCGAATCAAGAGGCGCTTGAAGCGGTGCTTGGCCATCTTTTGCAGGCCAGTGCGTCGCAAGCAGACAACGATGCCGCGAACAGCTCGCTTCGGGCAGCAGGCGTCGACCCGATGGGCGTGCTCGATTTGCAGAACACCGTCCAGTCGGGATGGTCGGTACCAACTGGGTACGCAACCAACCGGTACCTGACGGCTCGAGAGCGGTTAGGGAACCTAATAGCTGGCGATAGTGAACCGGGAAGTCTGTGGCGGTTCGCCGCGCAAAAGCTTGTAGGCTCTGAGGGCCTCGGCAATGACGGTATTTCGGTAGCCGACTTCACACCTGTCGTGGGAGCTTCGTTGGCGCTCGACGAAGCCCTGAATGCCGCCCTGGATGGAAACTACAGCGATGCAGTGCTCGACGCCTTAGGTACCTTTCCCGGCGAAAAGTTGGTGGGTGAGGTTTTCCAGGGCGCCAAAAGTATTGCCAAGCCCTGGGTCGAGAGCTCTTCCGTATTTTCGAAGCGATCGGCTGAACTTGCCAAAGGCGGCGAGATACTTGTTCGTGGCGTCGACGCCGAAACCCTTCGATCCCAACAAGCCATTGCTCGGTCGGTCTCTCGGCAGTCTCGACGCCGTAGAACGCGATCCGGTGAGATATCCGAAAGTGCTTTTGAAGCTGCAATGCTGGCTTCTCTGCTTTCTAGGGACGCCTCCATGATTAAATATGCCGGTGCAAAGGTTGGGTGGACGAAATCAAAAAACTACCGAAAAACGTTCTTTAAAGCGAATCCCGCACTCAACGAGGGAGATTATGTTGTTCATCATAGTGTCGAGCAAAACGTTCTTGATAGATACCCAGGGCTTTTTGCAAGTGAAGAGATACATTCACTCGAAAATCTCCGTGGTGTCCGAAAGGAATTCGACGTAAATTTGCATTTAAAAGTGATTCGAGCCGAGTGGGATGAATTCTATAAGACGCACATCACGGCAACCCGGCAGCAAGTGCTTGACTACGCAACTGAGTTAGACAAGAAATATGGGCATCTGTTCGACCCACCGATAGGTGAATAATGCGATATTATGAAGTTAGGCCTGACGTGGCTGGTGGGCTGGGTGAGAACACTGTTATGGACACCAGCGTCCATCCGCCTGCCGTGAGCAAGCTCCACTATCAGGTTGAGGGATGGTTCGGCGACGCGCTTGTCACCACTTTTCCTTGTTTCCTGGTGACGGAAGAAGCCAAGCGCGGATTGCTCGATATTGGCATCTCCGGCGCTACATTCGCTCCTGCCGAAGTGACCAAATCCGAAAATTTTCTGGAGCTGCAGCCCGATGTCGAGCTCCCTCCGTTTGTTTGGCTCAAGGTGGACGGTAGAGCAGGTCACGACGACTTCGGCGTCAATCAGAAACTGAACCTCGTGATATCGGAGCGCGCCTTCGATGTGCTTGATGAACTGGGACTTCCTTCCGCATCCATCCAACGGTTCGACGTCGGCAATAAGTAGTGGGGTCGCCCGCGTCGTTGCCGACGAACGTTAAAGCGCCTCGGATAAGTGTCGAGTTAATCATGACGATCAATGCCAAATCCAATTTTGAGCAGCGTCACACATCTGCCTTCGGTTTAATGTCAGCCGGGCTCGACGAAAAGATCTTATCGTCGCCAATGGTGGGCTAGATCACGTATCAAATATTAAGCCTCGTACCAGGGAAGAGCACATAAGGCTCCACATGGAAGCCGGCGATTTTCAGCGCTGGGCTAGGAGACGATGGCTGCGGACTAAGATAAGTAGTGGAGAGAAACTGTGAGCAAAATTACCCCGGATCTCGGTAAAGTAAGCCGTCTTCCTCTACCAGCAGACGACCCAGGTGCAGATGATGACCTTGACAGCGCCCTTCTGGAAGCTCGTGAATATATCAAATCATACGACTGGGTAAGGAGAATCGAAGGCGAGTATTTCGGATATGGTGCCGAAGGGATAATATACATTTTTCTCTTCGAGATTTCACCCGGGAAACCAGATGTGCCACGATGGATATGGGTGCTCGTCGGTGATGTACCCCCAGCGTACATGCCCGGTGACGATTTGGAGACCCCGTACGAGGCGCTGGACGGATATATCGGTGCAATGGATGAGTGGGTTGAAGCTGCGCGGCAAGGGAAGTCCGTGGCGAAGCTCATTCCCGTTAATGTCCCGGCGAATCCCGCCAACGCCGAGATGTTGAGTGGACGGCTTAAATTCCTCGACGAAAAGATTCTGCCGCTGCTTCAAGAATGATGTCTCGGCAAGCAGAAGAGCCTAAGATAGGGATAAATGGAAGTTCGAAGGTCCAGAAAATTTGGCCGTCATATCGACCCGAAAAATATTTGGTGGTGGCGGCTGGGTTGCCTACGCCTCACATGATGCCGATGATGAGTCGTGGCAATTCTACGGAGATGAAGCTGAAGTTGATCAAGGCGACCTAATTTGGTGGGTTTGGCCGAAGTGGTAGAGCTTGATAATACGGTTGCACAATTGGCAGATTTGCCAGTGGGTTGGCATGCTCGGCGCGATACAAAGACCTCACCATGGAGGCGGAGCAAAATGCCCGACGAATTTCCGGAACTGAAGGAGAGCTAGTTCCGTCATCCAAATTCCTGGTGGGGTGAATTTCTGGCCAGTCGGCGCCCGATGGCCGAAGAAGACAATTTTAAGCAAATGTTTCCGGATTGGTCTATTCTGTTACCTGGGGGCAGTTCAGGTGCAATACAGCGGAAACACCCACGGAACACCTTGGCATTAGGGCTGCCAGTGCACTTCGATGGCGCAGCTGGCAGCTCTGCGATGTATAATATTTGCTAGGCGTAAACTTTGGCATGTTCGTTGCACCTTACCCCTTGAGGGGGCCACAGGGGTTGGAACCGATGTATCGAAATGACACAGAACTGTTCGCACGGGCGAGCGCGCGGGGCATTACGATCTATCAACGCTCGAAAACGGTGTGGATTGCGGCCGGAAGCTACCGGGACCGCGACTATGCGGTGAAGGGGCGGACACCCGCCCTTGCGCTCGCATTGTGGAAGGAGGCTACCAGATACAGCGGGTCGGGACTTTAGAGCCTGTCCTTGCCGTCTGGATGAAGCCTCAAAGGCGATCTAGACGCCCGCTACGCGACAGAACATCTGCAATGCCGTCAGGGTGCGGGCCTCGGTCGGCTCTTCGCCTGCTGCCTGTGAATCCGCCGGCGCCGCCACCGCTCCAACGGATTTGTACCGGGAAGCGAACGGCCTTTCTTCTGCCGTGCGGTTGTCGTTTGCAGCGACGACAATCGCGGATTTTTTCATCGGAAATCACACCTTGTGGAAGCGCTGCGACATTGACGCTCCCATAGCGCAAGCCACCGCAGTGCGCGGGTGTTAACACGGCAGCCAGTCCGGGAGCAAGCCGGCATTGCTGCTTGTTCAGGAAGTGCGTGCCCAAGGACAGAAAACCGACCGCTGAATTGTCTCTCGCCTGGCCGAGCGATCGTGACCAAACTGCTCAAGGAAGAACCTGAATGACCGTGGCGCCGTGGCCGCACGGGCCAGCGCTTATCCCCTCCGAACCCGTCGCCACGCCGCCAACCTAACCCGAATTCCAAGCCTTGCTTTCGCGAGGCTTTTTTTATGGAGCAAGCCTCATGGCCCGACCCGCAACTGCCGCCGTTCGTCTTCTGACTGGCGAGCGCGAACCCGTGCGCCTGGCGACGACGGCAAACCTGGAGACGGTCATCGTCGACGGCGTTGCCTGGATCCTGGGCCTGAAGACGATCGACGGGGTTTTGACCGCCGTCGGCGACCGGGTATTGGTCAAGAACCAGTCGGACGCCCGGCTGAACGGCATCTATACGGCGAGCGAGGGCTACTGGTACCGCGCGGCCGACGCCCGCACCGCGCGCACGATGCAGAAGGGAACGACCGTTCACGTGCAGGAGGGGGTTGTTTCGGGTGGCTTGGTCTACGCTTTCCAGACCCTCAACCCGGTGATCGGCACGAGCGACATCGTGATCTCCTACTATCTGTCGGATGATCCGCTCGGGGATATCGGCGGAGCGCTGGCGGCAGTCATCCACATCGCGGAACTCGCGCGCGACCTGGCCCAGCAATATGCCGCCGACGCCGCGCAGGTTTCGGGCGTCAACGTGCCGATCTACGCATCCGTGGCGACAGCATCGGGCTCGACGATCGCTGCCGGCGTCAAGAGCATCAGGACCCAATTCTACGCCCCGGTCTTCACGACCCCGGCAACCCTGGTGGGCGGCGCCAACTATGCCCGCATGTCGCGCGCGGCGATCACCGCCGGCGGCTACCCGGCGCTGGCCTATTTCCGCTCCGCCGACCGTTTCATGCCGGACGGCACGACCGATGCGGTCAATGGCGGCTTTTGGGTGTTGAATGAAAGCGTCGTTGACTTACGTCAACTGGGCAGTGGGTTCGGCAACGCAGCGGCCGACACCGCGGCGCTGATTGCGGCGGTCCAGATCGTCGACGGCAAGGATCGCGGCACAATCCGCCTGCCACCAACGAATATCACGATCAACCAAACGATCGACATCGCTCTCGGACTATTCGATGTTGAAGGCTTCGGCCGCGACGTTTCGACCATCACAAGCGCAATGATCAATGGCGCGCCGCTGTTCCGTCTGGTCGGCCACACATTGCGGCTCGGATTTCGCGATTTTAAAGCGCTTGGCAATCAATTGACCGGGACCGCCGGCAACGGCCATGCCTTCGCGCTATGGGATACGGATGGTTTTCAAAGCGGCTCTGCACTGCCGCAGGGCGTCGTCATGGAGCGCATCTGCATCGACGGCTTCCGTGGCACTGGGCCAGAGGGGGGGGCGCTCGACAGCTTGGGCACCATCGCGGCTTGTGGTGTCAACAACAAGGGCGGCCTCGGCTGCACGTTCCGTGACATCGAGATACTTCGGTGTGGCGGCGGCATGTACATGGGCTACACCCAAAATTGCCTCATCGACAGCCCGCTCTTCTCCCAGATCGACCGTTTCGGCATTCTCGATTACCGTGCGGCATCACTTCGTATTCAGAACGGCGACGTGCAGGACTGCTGTGGCGACGGCACAAATCTGACCGTTCCAGAGACGATGCCCTGCGCCAACATTATCTCTTTCTTTGGCAATGGGACGATCATCGAAGGGGTGAAGACGAAGGGGGCCGGTGGCAACTGCCAGATTTATGTCGTCCACGGGGCTGGCATCAAGGTCGATAAAAACTGGCTCCAAGTCTACATGCTCAACGATGTGCCGCACAACGGCATCATCATCCATAGGACGACTGGCTTCTCTTGCGACAACAATACGTTCGCGATGTCTCAGTCTACCTATGTGGCTAGTCAGAAAAACCAGGGCATTCAGATCACCAACGATCAGGCCAACGACCCGGTGAGCGGATCGGTGCGCGGCAACCAGTTTACGTTCTCCCCAGGCATGGGTATCTCGTCCTTCATTCGCATCGGGGCACCTTCAGGCAATCGCCTGTTCAGCGGCTTGATTGTGGAGGGGAACGTCTTTGGCGGCTTCCTCCCACCGAGCTCCGGCCTCACCGTCGACAACGGCATTCTTGTGGAGAATGCCAAGCTTATCGGGTGTCGTATTGCTAACAACGTCTTCGATGCCACAAACGGAGTGACGTTCACCAACGGCATCCGCTTTGCCAACGTCACCGATGGCGGCAAGAACTGGCTCGCGGGCAATGCGATGAACCTTAGCCTGGGCACGATCACCACGCCCTTCAACGGCATATCTGAAAGCGAGCTCCGCACCATTGGACAGGTATTCCTCAATCCGACGCCAGGCATCCCGACGGGGACAAGTCTGACTGTGCAGGTTGCCGTACCAGGTGCCGTTCGTGGTGACTTGGTAACGGGCATTGGATTTAGCGCCGACCTGCTGGGCTGCACGATTAAGTACGCCGGGGTCGTCACCGCTGACATTGTCGACATAATCATTGCAAACGATACAGGGGTAACGAAGGACCCTGGCAGCGGCGTGATGACTGTTGTGGTCCGCAAATGGCAGTTCGGAGGCTAATCAACGGATCAACGAATCACCAAAGAACATAGCCAGGAGGTTGCCGGCGACCATCAACCAGAAGAAGGCTTGGAAAAACGCGTTCCTCCAGACTAAGCCGAACACCTCGACACATGCAATCCGCCAACGATCTCCTTCGGCAAGATACTGGTGGGCCATCCATCGCAAGGTTTTCATTAGAGAATACCTTTGGCCCAATAGCCGAAGAAAACAACCTGTGACGCGAGAGCCGCAATTAGTATAAGGCGGCGCCAGTGAAGATCGGGAATGCTGGAGATTGCAACCGCAAGCGCTGGAATCGCAAGAGCGACGAACCGGATGCCATTCTGATTGTAGAGGTACATCCCGAAGCAGAGTGATGAAGCGAGAACTACAACAAACGCGGCAAACTTCCTGCTGAACAGGTGATCAAAGAAGAGGAAAGGGACAGCATACGCCGTTACCATCATCGTCAGCAGGAATCCGCTCGTAGTAATTTCTATCGTCGCTCGCCTGTCGCCGATCGAGCCCAGAAGATAGCTTTTGAGGATGGTCACGGCGACAACTATGGCCGCTATATAGCATGTCGAAATTAGCACATGTCGGCGCCCGCAAATATCGGAGCCCGTGATAATTTGGCCCACTGCGAACGCGCCGGCAAAGACCAGAACCGCAGAATGAATAAAGGGTGCAATTCCCACCAATGCATATTTGACCAGGCGCCATGGCAATAGGAGGGCCAGATAGATTGCGGCCATGGCGACAGCCGACCGTACTTGAGAGAATACGAGATCGATTAACTGAGGGTGGATTAGCAAAAGGATGTAGGCTGGGGACGAGGCTTTGACTGCCACGTAGACGCTGATGACTACCAAGGAGATTAAGGTCAGGGTAGAAAAGATGCTGGCTAGTTCGAAGCTCTCTTTGAGAGCGTAGATACCCTTCCGCCAAAGGTATTCTTGGGCATACCAATCGATCAGTGAAGCGGTATCAGGAGAAACATAGTATGCCCTTTTGTCGAAATTCTGGATGTAGTTCTGCAGATCGGGAAATGGCGTTCCTCTGACCATCACCCAGTTCACCATCCATATGCACAGGGCAACCGCTACGCCGATCGTGGGCTTTGTCAGTCTTTGTAGCTTCCCCATAGTCTGACGAGTCTGGGAGGCATACGATTGGTTCACCCACATTTCATGCCCGACGCGCCAGCATAGTCTTCTCTCAAAGTGTTCGTCTTGAGTTGCAATTTTCTAACCATGTGCGGTCAGGCGCGCAAGGCGATCTTAAGTTTGACACACATCGACAATTATCGCTGGTGGACAGAGCGGTAGCTTTCCAACCTAAACCAAGCCGAGCCGGCGATTGAAACCCATGGCCGCGCGGTCAGGCTCAATCGCTGGGTGGCGCGCTAGGTCGGTTTCTTGCGCAGGATCAGCAATGCTTCGTCGCCATCGGGAAGTACTGCACCTTCAGGTAGTCATCGGCCGCCATGGGGCGGGGTGTCGATGTTCCGGCGCATGCCGAGATAAAGCCTGCGGGCGATATTTCTGAGCAAGGTCTCGCCTCCGATGGTTTATCCGGGCTGTCGTCTCGTCACCGCCTGATGCCCCAGGCATAGGTTCTTTGCTTGGACGCGTTCAGACGGCGCACCTCGTACCGGCCCTGCCGCTCGATCTCGGCGACCGCTTCGACCACGCCATCGAAGGACCCTGGCGTGACGTCGTCGAATACGACCATGTCGCCCTCGCGCTGAACGCCCGAAACGCAGCGATGCTCGGCCAGCACGTTCTTCCTGGTGTGCTGCGCGTCGATGAAGGCGAAGTGGATCCGGTTCACGCCGACCCTGGGCAATTGAAGGAGTGAATCGCCTTGCAGGAAAATGATCCGGTCGGCCAGCGGCTGCCAAGGCCGAAGCAGTTCGGCGCGCGACTTCCTGCCGTCATGGTCGTCGATGCAATTCCAGTAGAAGCGATGATGGTGCGGCAGGACGTCGAGCGTGACGACATGCCCGCAGGCGCCGGCATCGGCGAGTGCCTTGGCCATGCAGATCGCGGAGAAACCACGCGCGGTGCCGGTCTCGACGACGGTGGTGAACGGCCTTGGGCTGTCGGCCAGCTGGCGGCGAAGAAGACTGTAGAGCACCCGCCCGTGCGGGTAGGCGAGCGCGCTGGTCTTGATGGTGATCTGGGTGTGGAGGGCCAGTTCGTCGAGCCAGTCGCGATCGACGGCAAAGCCGGTTTCGGCCTCGAGCCTGTCGATCTCAGCGAATGAGACGCGCCGGGTGGCTTCGAACAGCCTCAGATATTCCTCTTTCGAGGCACGCGGCGCCGAGCCCAGCGGGTCGACGTTCCAGCGGCGATCGATGGCGGCCGACAGCCTGTTGAAGGCCAGGCGCCGCGCGGCGCCAACAAAGTCTCTCATCCCAGACCTGTTCGTCCCAAAATTGTATTTTTTCTAACCATGCGCCGGCCGGCGCGCAAGGCGACCTCCGGTTTTGACGCACTGCAAGTAGGCACCGAGGCGCGCGCAACGGCGACTATCCGCACCCCTGTGCTGCCGGCGATCACCCACTCACCTCATCCACCAAGAAATCGAAAGGGATATCATGGACCGCAATTTTACGCGGGCGCTTGCGCTCGTCCTCAAATCCGAAGGCGGCTGGTCGGACAATCCGGCCGATCCGGGCGGCGCCACCATGAAGGGCGTCACGCTCGCCAATTTCCGCCGCTACGTGAAGGCGGATGCCGCCAAGGCGGATCTCAGGAAGATCAGCGATGCCCAACTCGCCACGGTGTACCGCCGCTTCTACTGGGATGCGGTGGCTGGCGCCGAGTTGCCCGACGGCGTGGATTACGCGGTGTTCGACTATGCCGTGAACAGTGGGCCAAGCAGGGCGGCGAAATATCTTCAAGCAGTGGTCGGCACCGCCCAGGACGGCCGCATCGGGCCCGAGACGCTCGCTGCCGTCGGTTCCAGACCGGCCGCCGTCGTCATCGACAATCTCTGCGATGCCCGCCTGGCTTTCCTGAAGCGGCTTCCGACCTGGCCGACTTTCGGCAAAGGCTGGTCGAGGCGGGTCGGATCCGTCCGCGCACAGGCGCTGCTGCTGACGGCTGTCGGGGCAGGCGAGGCATCGGCCACGCGGCCAGATCCTGCACCGGCCGCTGCTGCGGCGGCGCCGGGCGGCGCTGCTGCCGTAGATGCCGTCGAACCGGTCGCGGCGGCGCCTGCCGGCGCCAACATCCCAGCTGCCACCAAGGCGGGCGGGATCATTGTCGCGTGCCTGCTCGTCGCCTACGCCGCCTGGCACCACATCGCCGCCGCCTTGCAAGGAATGTTCTGATCATGGCCACCACAACCCAGCCGACCATCCGCCCGACCAACAAACTGACGGCCGCGACCATCGCCGCCGCCGCCGTTTCGATTTCCGGCGTCTTCGTGCGCAATGTCTGGCCATCCTGGTACGATGCCGAGACATGGGCCACGCTGCTGCCGCTAGCCGTCTTTGCCGTCGGCTATCTCGTCAAGGACGCGCCAAACCAATGAGCGCGCTCCTCTCCTTCCTGCTCAGCAATTCGACCGTTCTCGGCATCGGCGCAGCCATCGTCGCTGCGTTTGGCTGGGGTGTTCGCCAGCGGCTTGCCGGCGAGCGCGCCGAACGTAGCCGGCAGGCCGCGGCCGAGGCGGCGGCGCGCGACGTCGCCGACCAGGTTGACAACGACATCGGCGCGCTACCCGCCGCCACTGCCCGAAAGGAGCTCAGGTCATGGGCAAGGGATTGATTGTCGCAGCGGCCGCAGCACTTGTCGCGGTAGCCGGCTGCACCACCGTCACCGGCGGATTTTGCGCGGTCTCGAGCCCGCTGCGCTTGTCCGCATCCGCCGTCGCAGCACTGTCGGATGCGGAAGTCCGGACGCTGCTGGCGCACAACCGCAAGGGCGAGAAACTGTGCGGGTGGAAGCCATGACGATCGTGTTGCCGCTCGATTCGGGCCCTGCCGCTCGGGGACCGCTCATCTTCGGTGCCGGATCGGTCGTTCTGTTTCCTGATCGCGAGACAATGAAATGATGCATGATCTTTTCGACCTGCTCGGTATCAAGGTGCCGGTGGTGGTCGCCGGCCTTTCCGGCGGCATATTGCGCGCGCTGTCGCGCCACCGCTACAAACCGCGCGAGATGGTGGCCTCGCCGATCTGCGGCGCGCTAGCCGCCGCCTATCTGACGCTGCCCGTGGTCCAGTATTCCCGCGCCATGGGCCTGCCGATGGCCAATGACGACACCACGACCCTGGCGGCCGCATTCCTCATCGGCGTCTGCGCGATGTGGATATCGGATATCGTATTCGAGGTCGTGGTGCGCAGGTTCAGGCCTGGGGAGTGACGCCGCGCGTCCGTGGTGATCGGCAGCAGGACGCGCCCGTCGACTGGACGAAGCCGACGACAATGCCCATCTATGGGAAATCCTGGAGCGGCTGTCATAGCGCCGGGCCTCCAGTTTTATCGTGCGCAATTCCGGACGGAAACGGCTACAACCTTTCCCCGGAGTTGCTTTGGGGAGATTTGATATGGCGACTTCAAGCGAACGCGCGGTGCTTGCCGGCGGCTGTTTCTGGGGCATGCAGGATCTGATCCGACGCATCCCGGGCGTCCTGTCCACGCGCGTCGGCTACAGCGGCGGCGACGTGCCTGATGCCACCTACCGAAACCACGGCACCCATGCCGAAGCCATCGAGATCAATTTCGATCCCGCCAGGGTGAGCTACCGTACGCTGCTGGAGTTCTTCTTCCAGATTCATGATCCGACGACACGCAACCGCCAGGGCAACGATGTGGGGATGAGCTACCGTTCGGCGATCTACTACACCAGCGATGAGCAGAAGCGCGTCGCCGAAGACACCATCGCCGACGTCGACGCCTCGGGCCTGTGGCCCGGCAAGGTGGTCACCGAGGTGGCTCCGGCCGGCGCGTTCTGGGAAGCCGAACCCGAGCATCAGGACTATCTGCAGAAATACCCGAACGGCTACACCTGTCATTTCGTCAGGCCGGGCTGGAAGCTGCCGGTTCGCGAAAAGGCTGTATCGTAGACGGCGCCCGAACCGAGACGAAGGCCGATGGCGGTTTACGTCTCAGGCGCCTGCCTGTTCGGCGAGGGTGAAACATAAAGAGACGGAAACGCCACGGAACAGACGCCCCGTGGCGTTCTCCAGCAGTTTCGGCGAATGGCTACTTGCCGCAATGCTTGTCATTGACGGTCGGCGAAGCGGTGCCCGGAGCGGTGTGGCTGGCATCCGGCTGAGCACCTTGTGGGCTGGCCGGACAGTTCCGGTCCGCGTTCGAATTCATGCCGTCGGGCATGACGGTCGTGCTGCCGGTCGTGCCAGGATCCACCGTGTTCGGCGATGCCGGCGTGTTCGGGTCGACCGTGACCGACTGGCCGCTGCCGGGCCCATTATTGGCGCCGTTTCCGCCAGCACTTTGCGCCATCGCCGAAGTCGCGAGACCAATGGTAAGAGCCGAAGCTGCGAGGATTTTCATGAGCATGGTTTGTCTCCATTTCTGTGAAGTCTTCGCTCGTTTCCACGAAGTTCGTCGCGTTTGCGACTATAGGGACAACCACTCGTCGTGGCTAAGGTTCCGGACAAATTTCCCTCAAGACCGGGCCCGACGGAACCGCCCATAAATCAGGCCTGGCGCAATGCATTTCCGGCGATGGTCCTGAAAAAACAGCTTTCATAGCCGCCCGATTGGTGCTTTAACGCGTCCATCCACAGGGGTGCTCCGTACGGTCGGGGCTGAGACGGGGGCGGCAAGCCCACAGACCCTAGAAGCTGATCTGGGTAATACCAGCGGAGCGAGGCGGGCGATGTTTTCAGGCGCACAGATTTCCCTATATCCCATGTCCAGCGATTTTGTCGGCGTCATCCTTGGCGCGCTCGGGGCACTGGACCCTTATCGTGATCGACTGCGGATCGAGACCGACGATATCTCGACCTTGCTGGTCGGACCGCCCGAGGTGCTGTTTCCTGCCATGCGCGACCTGTTCGTGGCGGCAGCGCGCAGCGGCAAGCATTGCGTGCTTTCGGCCGCCATCTCGCGCGGCTGCCCGGGCGAGCCGGACGATCTGATCTGCCGCTCCGACGCGTTTGGCGGACCTGCCGGGCCGCTCGGCCCGCGCAAGGAAGCCGCTATCGCCGCCGTGCGCGGCGTGGCCGCCACCGGCCAGCCGGCGGCGGCGCAGTTCTCGCTTTATGTCATGGGCACCGACGACCACATGGACGAGATCTATGGCTGCATCGACTTCCTGAAGCAGTCGGGCGTATATGAGCGCTCCAAGCATTTCTGCACAAAGTTGCGCGGCGACGCAGGCGCCATTTTTACCGCACTCAACGAGGCCTTTTGCCGCTTCGGGCCGGGTGCCGGCCACGTAACGCTCGACGTCACCGTCTCGGCCAACAGCCCCACCGCCGTCTGACGGCGCGCCGCGCGCCATCCGCTCCGGGTACCTGCGTGTCCTCCCCGTCCGCCCCTTCGCGTCCGATCGTGGACCTCATCGCCAGAACCGCTCCGGCGATGCTTTCGGTGGGGCTGCTGCTAGCCGCGTGGGAACTCTATGCGCGCTTTGGTGGCATCAAGCCGACAATCCTCCCGGCGCCATCGCGCGTCTTCGCTCAGGCAATGCTCAACCGGCACGCGCTGGCCGATAACGCCGTGCCAACCCTCCGTGCCACGCTCGCAGGCTTTGCCTGTTCGCTCGGCGGTGCCTTTGCGCTGTCGATATTGATCGACTTCTCCCAGCCATTGCGGCGCGCCCTTTTTCCGGTCTTCGTGGTCAGCCAGACCTTGCCGCTGGTGGCGATTGCACCGCTGGTGGTGCTGTGGTTCGGCTTTGGGCTGATGCCCAAGATCATGCTGGTGGCGCTGGTCACCTTCTTTCCGATGTTGGTGGCTTTGGCCGAAGGATATGAGGCGACGGAGGCTGAGATCGGCCAAATGCTGCGCGCCATGGGGGCAGGGCGCTGGCGTGTCTTCGTCCTGGCGCGGCTGCCCTCGGCGCTGCCCTACTTCTTCGCCGGTGTCAGGATCTCGATCACCTATGCTGTCGTGGGCGCCATCTTCGCCGAATATGCGGGCGCGGCGAAGGGCCTCGGCATCTACATGCTCAACGCCAAGAACAACTTCCGCCCGGACCTGGTGCTGGCCGCCGTCGCCGTCAGCGCCGTGCTGACGCTCGTCCTGTTCGGGCTGACGATGCTGGTCCAGCGCCTTGCCATGCCATGGGAACGGACCGCCGGCGGGCGGGCCGCAGGAAAGGGGCCGTGGCGATGAACCGGCTCGAACTGCGACATGTGCGCAAGGCCTTCGAAGGACTCGACGTGCTTGCCGACATTTCGCTCAGCGTCGGCGCCGGCGAATTCGTCTCCATTCTGGGCCCCTCCGGCGCCGGCAAGTCGACGCTGTTCCAGCTTCTGACCGGCGCGCTTCACGGCGAGGGCGAGATATTCTTCGACGGCAAGCCGCTCGATGACCACGGCCGGCATTTCGCTTTCATGCCGCAGCGCGACGCGTTGATGCCTTGGCGGCGCATTCTTGACAACGCCACGCTCGGGCTTGAGGTGCAAGGTGTCAGGCGCAAGGCTGCCCGCGCTCGCGTTGCTCCGCTGTTCGAGGAATTCGGGCTTGCCGGTTTCGAACGGCATTTTCCGGCGCAGCTTTCCGGCGGTATGCGCCAGCGCGCGGCCTTGCTGCGCACCGTGGTGCAGGAACGCGATATGCTGCTGCTCGACGAGCCGTTCGGCGCACTCGATGCGCTGACCCGCGCCGCCATGCAACGCTGGTTGGAACAGATGTGGCGGCGCCACTGCTGGACGGCGCTGCTGATCACCCACGACGTGCGCGAAGCTGTGTTCCTGTCCGACCGCATCTATGTGCTTTCGGCGCGGCCGGCGCGCGTCGTCGCTGAGATCACCGTGCCGCTGCCGCGTCCACGCGAACTGGCCGGCGGCGCTGCACGGCAGGCCGGCACCCTCGAAGCCGAGATCCTCGACATCCTCCTCAACCCGAGCCACCAGAAGGACACGGACCATGACTGACCTGACGCGCCGGCAAGCCTTGCTGCTCACTGCCGCTGCCGGCCTTCCCCTTATAGCCCGGCCAGGCCGATCTCTTGCCCAGGCGGCCGCCCGGAAAGTAACGGTGGCGCTGGACTGGACGGTCAACACCAACCATATCGGCCTGTTCGTCGCTCGCGACAAAGGGTTTTACAGCGAGGCCGGCCTCGAGGTCGACATCCTGCCCTACAGCGATACCGGTGCAGGCACGCTGGTTGCCAACCGCGTTGCCGATTTCGGCATCAACGGCTCCATCGGCCTCTTCACCCAGAAAACCGCCGGCGCCGATCTCAAGGCGGTCTATGCCGTGGTGCAGTCCGAAACCGGACGGCTGGTGTTCAATGCAGCGCGTGACGAGATCAAAACCCCCAGGGATCTTGACGGCCTGACCTATGGCGGTTTCGGCAGTGCCTGGGAAAACGCGCTGATCTCGACCATCATCCGTCACGACGGCGGCAAGGGGGCTTTCGAAACGGTGACGCTCGGCACGTCCGCCTATGAGGCGCTGGCCAACGGTTCGGTCGACTTCACGTTGGAGGTCTCGACCTGGGAAGGCGTCGAGGCAGAACTGAAAGGCGTCAAACAGCGAAGCTTCGTCTATGCCGACTACGGCGTGCCCGACGAGCACACCACGCTGATCTCCTCTAGCGATGCGTATCTGCGTGCAAATCCGGAATTGGCGTCGGGCTTCATACGGGCAACGCGGCGCGGCTACCAGTTCACCGTCGATCATCCCGAAGAAGCGGCCACACTGCTGATCGCCGCCAACAAGGACGCCCTGACCAATCCGGCATTGATCCACGCCTCGCTGAAGACGCTGATCGACGGGCACTATCTGCGCCGACGAAACGGCGCCATAGGCAGCATGGACCCGGCCAAGATGGAAGCGATCGGTTCCTATCTCTTCGCCGCCGGCATCCTCCGGAACGGGGACGGCGAGCCCGTTGCCCGGCAACCGGATTTTGGCAACTATTTCAGTAACTTCTATTTGGGGTAGGGATCAAACCGCATCGGGCGCCAGCGCTGCTCAAGCTGATTGCCTTTCGTCAGCCTCGTCAGAGCTGCGCCCAAGGCAAAACCTTTACCGCAATAAAGCACAGAGCGGCGACTGCCATTACGCCCAAACCACTCCAACGCAAAATCCGCGCCCTCCCGAAAAGCCCGTCTAATCTACCCCAAGGCTCAGTGCCTTCTTGCGATCGGCCTGAGCACGCTTGCGGTTGCCCTTGGCTTCCCACGCCCGGCTCCGCGCCTCGTAGGCGGTTGCGAAATCCGGCTTAAGCCTTATCGCCTGGCTGAAATCCGCGATGGCCCCTTCATAGTCCGCTCTGCTGGTTCGGATCACGCCTCGACCGAAATAGCCAAAGGGGTTCTTGTGATCGAGGCTGATGGCCTTTTCGAAATCGTGCAGCGCGGCGACGTCCTCGTGCCCTCCCATCCATAGGAGGCCTCGATCGGCATAGACCCTTGCGTCCGCGGGGTTGAGATTGATGGCCTTTTCGAAGTCGGCAAACGCCCCGTCGTAGTTTTCCTGGAAACTGAGGTTCTGGCCGCGACTGTAGTAGGTCTCGGCTATCTTCGGATTGATCGCGATCGCCTGCGTGTAATCGGCAACAGCATGAGCATAATCGTTCTTCGCCTCCCAAGCCATGGCCCGGGCCAGATAGGCGTCATGAAATGCCGGGACCAGTGCGATCGCCTTGCCATACAGGGCTATGGCGCCGTCATAGTCATTTTTCTCATACAGCCTCCGACCCTTGGCGAAAAGCGCCTTGGCGGCCGAATCAGTATCGCTCGGTGCGGCCGAACCGGCGGCTGAACTGGCGGTGGCCGCCGCCGAGCTGACGGCGCCGAGCGTGGCGGCCGCCATATCGCCCTGTCCCTTCGCAGCCACAGCCGCCTTGCGGGCGACCGCGTAATCGCGATTGTCGGGATCGAGCTTGATCGCCTGGCCGAAGTCGGCGATTGCCTCGTCATAGTCCTTCATGTCAGCACGCGCCATGCCGCGCCCATAATAGCTGGCGTCGTCTTTCGGATCGATCTCGATGGCTATCGAATAGGCGGCAATCGCGCGCCCCGCGTCGCCCTTGGCGTGCCAGGCCATGCCGATGCAGAAGTAGGCGTCGCGCGCCTTTGGATCGAGTGTTGAAGCCCGGCTGCAATCGGCAAGAGCGCTTTCGGCATCGCCTGACGTGATCTTGGCGAGGCCCCGGCGAGAATGAGCCGCAGCAAAATTGGGGGCGAGCTGGATGACCGTGTCGTAATCGGCGATCGCTTGCTCGTAAACGCGTTTGGCGGCCTGGGCCTTGCCGCGGCCGTAATAGGCGAACCGGTTGTTCGGATCGAGCGCAATCGCTTTGTTGTAGGCGCCGATCGCCTGATCGTACTTGCCCATGTCCAGGAAGGCATCGCCGCCAAGGATCGCTTCGAGGGCGCGCGGATTGGTCGCCTCCAGAACCCTTGCGGCCAGCGTGTCTTGGGTGGCAGTGATATCCGGAACGACGGCTCGCTGCTTTTGCTGTTGGGTGTCCGGCAACGGTGCCGGCTTGCTTTGGTCGGCGGCAAGCTGAGCGCCGCAGCTTCCTGCCCGCGTCGGATCAAGCTCGATGGCGCGCAGGCAATCCGCCGCCGCTCCGGCGCTGTCTCCCTTGAGTGTCCTTGCGCGGCTGCGCCCGAGATAGGCGTCCGCATTGTCGGGATCGAGGCTGATCGCCTTGTCGAAATCGAGAAGCGCGCCCTCGAGGCCATACTTCGACAGCCGCATCCCCGCACGCTCGATCAAGGTCTTTGCGGCTGCGCGATTGCTGGTCGTATCCTTGGCGGCGGATAAGTTCTCGCCGGGCGCCTGTTCAGCATCGTCATCGGTGACAGTGGGATCGAACTCACTCTCGGCGGCGCGGGCGATACCGCGTTTGACATTGGCCAATATGTTGTTGGGATCGATACGGACCGCCTCGTCATACTCGGCCAGGGCCTGTTTCGGGTCGCCCATCCTGTCCCAGGCGATGCCCAGGCCCGCATGCGCCTTGCCATTCTGAGGGTCCGCCTCGATTGCCTGTTGGAAATCGATGATGGCCGCGTCGGTCTTGCCCTTGTGCAGGAAGGCGAGGCCACGGTTGCTGTAGGCATCGCTGGAGGACGGCTCCAGGCTGATGGCGATGTTGAAGTCCGCGATCGCACGGTCGTCGTCTCCATTGCTGAACCAGTCGGCGCCGCGGTTGAGATACGCGGAAGCGTCGTTCGGATCGAGCGCGATCGCCTCGCTGTAGTCGGCGATCGATCGGTCGTATTGCTTCTGGTCGCCGAGAGCGACGCCCCTTTGGAAATAGGCTGTGGCGCGGCTGCGCGCTGGCTCTGCGGCGTCCTCCGCAATCGCGGAGCAGGCAACAATGCGCTTGTCCGACTCGATGTCCTCGCCGAAGCAGGTTGCATAGTCCTTCTCGGCTGCGAGCGCAGGCGTGTTCCGGGCGAGAGCGGCGCCAAGCCCGGCTGAGGGCCACCGGTCGGGCGCAAGGCTTGTCAGCGCGATCGCGGCGGCGAGGAGCCCCGCATCCTTCCACCTCATCATATCGCTGGTCCCCCCAAAACTTTAATCCGCCTTGGCAGCTAGGTTCCCTACTGTTCCTTATTTGTTCCAGAAATGCAAGCATGAATTGCAAATCCGCTCTCACAGATCTGACGATGCAAGATCGAGATAAGTCGAAGTGGATCCGATCTTGACGCTCAACCGCCTGTTTTTGCTGTCGGCTTTATCCTTCTACAATCTCGCCGTTTACGCCGTAGTCACGTTCCTTCAGCTTTATCGTATCCTGCGCGTCGGCCGGTCGGAAAGCCCCGCCATTGCGGCAGGACTGCTGCACGAATTGCGCCGTCGCCTTCTCGACGTCATGCATTAGGTGGAACGCGAACGCGTTCAAAGCGTTGTCTGTGAGCAACATTCTCAACCCAGAAGTGCCGAACCGGCGCGCAAGTGCCTGCGGGAGTGGAAGCCATGAGTCTTGGAACCATCCTTATCATCATCCTTATCCTCGCCCTGCTCGGCGGCTTCAGTGGCCTCGGCGGCGGTCCGTTCTACGGAACCGGTTATTATGGTGGCGGCGGGCTGGGGCTTGTGTTGCTGATCGTCATTATTCTGGTCGTGCTCGGACGCATCTAAAGCGCGTCGTGCACGTCGTTCTCACAAGGCGAGAGCCGCTTTTGGGCGACATGCATTGTTTGGGCGACATGCATTGGTCGCTGATCGCGATCCCGTGACCAATGTCGATGCCGGTGCGCACCGGATCGTGATGCGGGCAAACAGGCTTGTGATCGGGCCTCTGGCGAAACTCCCGTAAGGTGATTTCGGTCCACACCCCCCGTGGAAAGCAAGAGGAGAGGTCCCACCCCTTGTCCTCCTCCAAGGCCCGCCCCGGTTCCCGGAGCGGGCTTTCGTTCTTCTGCCGGTAGGGTCACCGCAGCAGGATCGCGACACGGTGCGACGCGTCCAGCACTGGGGAAATTCCTTCTTCGTTGCCGCCTGCGGCCGGCGGATCGTCGAAAGCAGTGCATCGGGGCACATGACCCGTCCCATTGACAAGTCCGCTATACGAGGAGAGATTAAACAGGACTAGACAGGTTCACTATACAGGTACGAATATGAAGCGGAGCGCGATCAAACTGTCTCCCGGCACGGGCAAGCCCGAGCAGATCGCCACCGTTCTGGAATACGAGATCCGCTCCGGCGTGCTGGGTTTCGGCGACCGTCTGCAAAGCGAAAACGAACTCGTGCAGCGTTTCTCCGTCAGCCGCAACACGGTGCGCAAAGGCTTGGAGGAACTTTCCAGCCGCGGATTGATCACCACAAAGGTCGGTATCGGCTCCTTCGTCACCTTTGACGGCAAGCCGGTCGATGATGCGATCGGCTGGTCGCGCGCGCTGGCCAATGCCGGCGCCAACGCCGAAACGCGGACGCTGCGGCTGGAGGTGATCGAAGACCACGACCTTGCCGTGCTGTTAGACGTCGAAAGTCCGCTCTTCATCGCCGTCGACCGGGTCCGCACCAATGCCAGCGACGGCCATGCCATCTCCATCGAACGCAGCCGCCTGCCGCTGTCGCCAGAGCTGGAGGACGTGCCTCTGCGGGGCTTGCGCGAAGGCTCGCTGCACCAGACGCTACGCGAAGCGGGGCTTGTACCCGACCATGGCGAGGAGTGGGTCGACATCGAGATGTTGAACGCCCATGACGCCGCTATCCTCGGGTGCCCGCAAGGCACACCCTTCCTGCGCGGCCGTCGCCTGACGCGTGCGGCCGATGAGCGGCCGGTCGAATATGTCACCAGCCTGCTCAATCCCGCCCATTTCGCGCTGCATATGAGGTTCTGAGCGATGCCGGAGAACGAGCTTGAGATGGACCGCGCCATGGGTGCGCTCGTCGGCGGGGCGCTGGGCGACGCGCTCGGCATGCCGACGCAGCTTCTGTCGCCTCAGCGCATCGCCGAGCTCTACGGCCATGTCGAGGATTTCGTCTCGCCCTTTGCCGATCATCCGGTGTCGAAAGGGCTGCCGGCCGGGACTATCACCGACGATACCGAGCAGGCGCTGCTGCTCGGCCGCATCCTGGTTGCCTCAGGCGACCGCTTCGACCATGCGCGCTGGGTCAACGCGCTGCTCGACTGGGAGCGCGAGGTCAAGGCGCGCGGCAGCTACGACCTTTTGGGACCGTCGACCAAGCGCGCCATCGACGCCATCAACAAGGGCGTGCCAGCCGAGGAGGCTGGGCGCGGCGGCGACACCAATGGCGCGGCCATGCGCATCGCGCCGCTCGGCATCATGATGCAGCCGGAGCCGCTGGATGCGCTCGTCGACAAGGTGGCCGAAACCTGCCGGGCGACACACAACACCTCGATCGCCATTGCCTCCGCCGCGGCGGTCGCGGCCGCCGTCAGCCGCGGCATCGCCGGCGGCGACTGGCGCGCCGCGTCCGACAGCGCCGTCGCGGCGGCGAGGCGGGGGGCGACACACGGCCACTGGGTGACCGGCGGCGATATCGCCGCGCGCGTCGCCTGGGCGCAGGATCTGATCCGCGGCAAGGCGCCACGAGACGCGGTCCGGCTGATCACCGATCTGGTCGGCACCGGCGTTGCCAGCCAGGAGTCCGTTCCGGCCGCTTTTGCTGTGCTGGAGGTCGCCGGCGGCGATGCTTGGCAAGCGGCGGTCATCAGCGCCAATCTCGGCGGCGACACCGACACGATCGGCGCCATCGCCGCAGGCATGGCCGGCGCCTGCACCGGCCTTTCACGATTGCCGCAGGACCGCATCGCCCGCCTCAAAGGCTTTGACATGGCGGGCGTTCGTGCGCTCGCCGCCGATCTCGTCGCGGCGCGGACTTCGAACAGTCGCCTGGAGCAGGCCGGCCCCGGCAAGGACGCGGCGGCATGAGCGCGCGTCTCGTCCATATCGGCAGCGCGGTGGTCGACTATGTCTACCGTATCGATGCCTTGCCGGCGCCGGGCACGGAGAAGACGGCTTCGAGCTACGCCCAGGTCGCCGGCGGCGGTTTCAACATGATGGTCGCGGCAATCCGCACCGGCATGAAGGTGGTATTCGCAGGCCAGCTCGGCAGCGGACCCAATGGCGACTTCCTGCGCGCCGCCTTCAGTGCCGAAGGCATCGAGACGCTGATCCAGCCATCGCCACTGATGGACAGCGGCAATTGCGTCGCCATGATCTCCAGCGATGCCGAACGCACTTTCGTGTCGTGGCCGGGGGCGGAGAGCGTGCTCAGCCTCGATCTGATGGCGCCGGTTCTGGTGGCACCCGAGGATTGGGTGTTCACGTCAGGCTACACGCTGAGCTATCCCGGCAGCCGCGAGGCGCTCACCGACTGGATCGAGACGCTGCCGGCGGACATTCCACTTGTCCTCGACCCGACGCCGGTCGTTTCGGACATTTCGCGCGCCACCCTGTCGCGGGTGCTCGCCCGCACGACATGGCTGAGCTGCAACGCGACGGAAGCCACCGACATTGCCGGCCCGGGCGATGCCGACGCCCTTGCGGCGCGATTGCTTGCCGATCATTGTCCCAAGGCCGACGGCGTCGTCATCCGCTGTGGCGCCAAGGGCTGCCATATCCGACTGGCGGGCGGCTCCGCCCGAACCATTCCCGGTTTCAAGGTGGTGGCGGTCGACACCAACGGCGCCGGCGACACTCATATTGGCGCCTTCGTAAGTGCGCTCGCGCGTGGCATGCCGCCTTTCGAGGCGGCGCGCTACGCCAATGCGGCGGCGGCCATTTCGGTCACCCGCCATGGCGGTTCATCCGCGCCCGCCGACGCGGAAATCCAGACTTTCCTGAGTCGTGCCGACGGTCCCTCGACCGGCGCGCGAGGCCAGGACCGGAAGGCCCATCAGACAGCCTGACAAAGCCCGGGAAGCGGGCAAACAAAAGAGAGGAACGAACATGCGCATGCCTGACCTGACTGCTCTTTTGACGGCGACGGCCGTCTTCACCTCCGCACTTACCTTTGCCGCCAAGGCCGATGAAGTGCATGTGCTCAACTGGAAGGGCTACGGCGCCGACGAGCCATGGGCGATCGCCGCCTTCGAGAAGGCGACCGGCCATAAGGTGGTCAACGACTTCTTCAATTCCGAACAGGAAATGCTGACCAAGATCCGCACCAATCCTGGTCTCTATGACGTCGTCATGATCAACGCCGCCTTCAACGACCAGGCAATGGCTGAAAAGCTGATCCAGCCGATCGACACCTCCAAGCTGCCCAACTATGCCGACATCAGCAAGGACAAGGCGAGCTCGCCGATGCTCGACCATGACGGCAAGGTCTATGGCGTGCCGTGGGTGTGGGGCCTGACCGCCCTTGCCATCAACGAAAAGTCCTTCGACAAGCCGCCGACGTCGATCGCCGAAATGTGGAACCCCGCCCACAAGGGCCGCGTCGTCATCCGCGACGACGCCGTCGAGGCGGTGCAGTTCGGCGCCATCGCGACGGGCCAGAACATCAACGACATCAAGGATATGGACGCGGTCAAGACGAAGCTCACCTCGCTGATGCCGCAGATCAAGACCTTCTGGAGCTCGGAGAACGACTGGAACCAGATGGTGGCTTCCAACCAGATCGACATCGGCACCTATTGGAGCGGTTCGGCCGACCGCGCCAAGACGCATTTCAAGCTGCCGGTCTCGCTCGTGATCCCGCAGGAAGGCGCCGTCGCCTGGCTGGACGCCTTCTCCATCCCGGTTGGCTCCAAGAATGTCGCGGGCGCCGAAGCCTTCATCAATTACATGATCGATCCGAAATTCTATGTCGAATGGGTCACCAAGGTCGGTGCACCGGTGTCGGCCAACACCAAGGCGGTGGAAGCGTTGCCCGAGGATTCGTTCAACCGCAAGGTGATGGGTGATCCCACAGTCGCCAAGCGCATCCAGTTCCAGGCTCCGATCACCGATGCGCAGCGCAAGGCCTATCTGGCGCTCTGGCAGCAGCTCAAGGTCGACGTGAAGTAAAACCCGCGCCAGGGCCAGCCGGCGTTCGCGCCGGTTGGTCCTTCCAATCCGGGGAGGAGGATAGCATGGCAGCAGAGGGTGCGGTCGCAGTGCGCGGCGGGCTGAGGTCGGCACTGCCGCTGCTGGCGCCCGCCTATCTCTGGCTGACGGTGGCGATCTTCCTGCCGTTGTCGGCCATGGTGTTCTTCTCGTTCATGACCGACCTGCCGCTGACGGGAAAGCCGTGGGCGTTCACGCTTGGCAACTACGCCGCCTTCTTCTCGCAAAGCCTGTACCTGACACTGCTGCTTGCCTCGCTGCGCCTCGGCCTCGAGGTGACCTTGTGGTGCATCGTCATCGGCTATCCCGCGGCTTATGTACTGGCCAAGGTGCTGAAGGGGCGCAGCCGCGAGGCGATCTTCCTGCTCGTCATCCTGCCGTTCTGGTCGAACGGGCTGGTGCGCATCTTCTCCTGGGCGATGGTTTTGCGCGAAGGCGGCATTCTCGACACCGCGCTCAACGCTGTGCTGCCGTTCAAGATCAACATCGACCTCATGTATTCCTATCCGGCGATCATCATCGGACTGGTGCACTCCTATGTGCCCTACATGGTGCTGACCTGCTATCTCACTTTGCAGGCGATCGACGATTCATTGCTCGAGGCCGGACGCTCGCTCGGCGCCTCGCGGCTGCAGGTGCTGAAGCGGGTCATTGTCCCGCTATCGATGCCGGGCCTGGTGGCGGGCGCGGCCCTCATATTCGTGCCCGTCGTCGGCTCCTTCATGGAGCCGCGGATCCTCGGCGGCCGCAGCGGCACCTTTTACGGCACGGTGATCGAGGACCAGTTCGTCGCCGTGTTCAACTGGCCGCTGGGGGCCGCACTCTCCTTCATTCTGCTGGCCGTCGTGCTGATCATTCTGGCGCTGGCCGCACCGGTGCTGCGGAGGGTGGCGTGATGGCGACGACGCGTATCCTGGAGTGGCTCGGCCGCCTCTATATCGCGGTGCTGCTCGCCTTCCTGTATTTGCCCATCATTATCATGGCGCTGATGTCGTTCAACGTCTCGCCATTCTACCAGCTGCCATTCGAGTGGACGACGGAATGGTACGCCTCGCTGTGGCAGAACGACCAGCTCATCGCCGCCACCTGGAACAGCATCGAGATCGCCGTCATCACCACGGTCATCTCGACCGTGCTCGGCTCGGCGGCGTCCCTGGCGCTCTACCGCAATGAATTCCGCGGCAAGAAATTCCTGCAGGCGCTGTTGTTCCCACCGATCGCCATTCCCTGGCTGATCACCGGCACGGCGATGCTGATCTTCTTCTTCGGCATCGGCATTGGACGCGGCCTGTTCGCCATCCTGCTCGGCCATGTCGCGCTGGCGCTGCCCTATGTCATCGTCGTCGTCTCGGCCCGGCTGCAAACCTTCGCGCCGGAGCTGGAAGAGGCGGCACGCTCGCTCGGGGCGAATCAGTGGCAGGTGACGAACCGGGTTACGCTGCCGTGGATCATGCCGGGTGTGATCGCGGGCGGCTTGTTTGCGTTCGCCGTGTCGTTCGACCAGTTCGTGGTGTCCTACTTCCTGGCGACGCCGGGGCAGACGACGCTGCCGGTCGAGATCTACGCCGCGATCCGCAAGGGTTTCACGCCCGAGATCAACGCGGTCTCCACCATCATCATCGTGGTGTCGATGGCGCTGATGCTGCTCACAGCGCGCTTCTTCAAATTCGGCGGAGAGAAATAATGGCGGGCGTCCAGGTATCAAACGTCTCGCGCAGCTTCGGCGCGCACAAGGCGTTGGACGACGTCTCGATCGATTTCGTCGATGGCGGCTTCTACGCGCTGCTTGGGCCATCAGGCAGCGGCAAGACCACGCTGCTCAGGCAAATCGCCGGCTTCGATTTTCCCGACA
Source organism: Mesorhizobium sp. B2-3-6 (assembly GCF_006442305.1). Taxonomy (NCBI): domain Bacteria; kingdom Pseudomonadati; phylum Pseudomonadota; class Alphaproteobacteria; order Hyphomicrobiales; family Phyllobacteriaceae; genus Mesorhizobium; species Mesorhizobium sp. B2-3-6. The sequence continues at coordinate 517,524 of NZ_VFVW01000001.1, forward strand.
GCGGCCGCATCGCCATCGGCGGCGAGAGCGTCGAGCGGGTACCGGTCGAGAAGCGGCGCATCGGCATGGTGTTCCAGAACTACGCGCTGTTCCCCAATATGAGCGTCGCCGACAATGTCGCCTTCGGCCTGTCGGTGCGCGGCGAGGCCAAGGCGGCGATTGCCACCGAGGTGCAACGCGCGCTCGACCTCGTTCAGCTCGGCTCGCTCGGCGGTCGCAAGCCGCATCAGCTCTCCGGCGGCCAGCGCCAGCGGGTCGCGCTGGCGCGCGCCATCGTCACCAAGCCACGCGTGCTTTTGCTCGACGAGCCGCTCGGCGCGCTCGACAAGGCGCTGCGCGTCGACATGCAAATCGAGCTCAAGCGCATCCAGCGCGAGATCGGCATCACAACCATTTTCGTCACCCACGACCAGGAAGAGGCGCTGACGATGAGCGACCGCATCGGTATCTTGCGCGATGGCCGGCTGGTGCAGGAAGGGCCGCCGGAGGAGATCTACGACAGGCCGAAAAGCGAATTCGCCGCCATCTTCCTCGGGGATGCCAACATCTTTCGCGGCGATACCACCGGCAACGGCATCCGCTTAGCGGACGGCACGACGATCGCCGCCGGGGCCGGCGCCAGGCTTGCCGCCGGCGCAAAGGCAAGCTGCGCCGTGCGTCCGGAGCGTATTCGGATTGCCCTTGATGCCGGAACTTCGGAGGGCGATGCCAACATACTGAAGGGCCAGGTTTCCAAACGCATCTTCGCCGGCAACAACAGCACCTACTTTGTCGAGCGTGCCGGCCAGACGCTGAAGGTCATCGTCCAGAACACCGGCGCTGACAGGCTGGCGGAAGGTCAGCATGTCGTACTACGCTGGTCGCCGCAGAGCACGGTGTTGATCCCTGCGGGGTAATTCACTGAACTGCTGGCGTTCCTTCGCGCCATAAGATCGAGTAGGGGCCAGAGCGGCAATGACGTTGGAATTGACTGCCGAGGACCAATCCATGCTCGACGGCGAGCAAGGGCCGTCGGCGGCCGCGGCCATGAAGATCCTCGTCGCCTTCTCCAAAGCCGTCGGAGCGGACAGCCTCCTCGACATTGCCGGCGCCCATATCGATGGCTGCCTCTACCATGGCACGGCAGGGCTCGATTTCGTCGAACGGCTGGTCGAGGGCGGCGGCCGCGTGCAGGTGCCGACGACGCTCAATGTCGGCTCATTCGATCTCATCCATCCCGGCATGGTGAAGATGCCGGCGGCGGAGGGAGCGCCGGCGCGGCGGCTGATGAAGGCGCATATCGAGCTCGGCTGCCAGGCGACCTTCACCTGCGCGCCCTACCAGACGCGGTTCCGGCCAGGTTTCGGGCAGCAGATCGCCTGGGGCGAATCCAATGCCATCGTGTTTGCAAATTCGGTGATCGGCGCGCGCACCAACCGCTATGGCGATTTCATCGACCTGTGCTGCGCCATGACGGGCCGCGCGCCGGCCTGGGGCCTGCATCTGAGCGAGAACCGGCGCGGCCGCATCCTGTTCGAGCTGAACTTTGCTGAGCCAGAGCCCAGCGACGCCCTGTTCGTCGGCGTCGGACTGATCATCGGGCAAGCCAGCGGCGATCGCGTTCCGGTTGTCACAGGTCTGCCACGGCCGCGCGACGAGGACCAGCTGAAGGCGCTGGGCGCGGCAGCAGCGACTACCGGCGCCGTGGCGCTGTTCCATGCGGTCGGCATCACGCCGGAAGCGGGAACGCTCGACGAGGCGTTCCATGGTCAAGCGCCGGAAGAGACGATCCGCATCACGCGCGCCGATATCGATCATGCACTGGCCAGGCTGTCGCGCGTACCCGACGGGGCGCCGCTGGCGGCCGTGTCGCTGGGCACTCCGCATTTCTCGCATGCGGAATGGATGCGCCTGCTGCCCTTGCTGCGTGCCATCGCGCCGGGCAGGGGCATCCCGATCTATGTCAACACCGGTCGCGCGACGCTGACGCGATTGCAGGAGGAGGGCGCGCTTGATGGCACACAGGCGTTCGGCCTGATCCCCGTCGCCGACACCTGCACCTATGTCACTGCGATTCTGGAACGGCTCGACGGCGTGGTGATGACCAATTCCGGCAAATGGGCGCATTACGCTCCGGGCAATATCGGCGTGACGGTTGCGTTTGCGGATATGGCGGATTGCATCCGCTCCGCCGCGGTGGGGCATGTCGTGCGGGGCGCGTCATGACCGCGCCGGTGGAACCGGGCGTCGTCCAGCGATCCGGCACCTTCCAACTGGCCGGGAGTGCCGAGGGCCGGGCGTTGGTATTCTCGAAACCGCTGAGCTTCTGGGGCGGCGTTGATGCCACGACAGGCGACATAATGGATCACTCGCATCCTGGCCTCGGCCAGAACGTCGCCGGGAAAATCCTGATCATGCCGAGCGGGCGCGGCTCCTCGTCCTCATCCTCGGTGCTGGCCGAGGCAATCCGCAGGGGCACGGCGCCGGCCGGCATCCTCCTGGAACGGCCTGACCCGATCCTGGCAGTGGGCGCCATCGTCGCGGAATTTCTCTACGGGATCAGCATGCCGCTGGTGGTCTGCGAGATTGACGGCATTGTTTCCGGCGAGCGGATCGCGATACGCGTCGGCGGGGATGACAGGGCAATTGTCCGCAAGGAAACCGTTTCCTGACCAAGCTCGACGCGGACGACGAAGGCAGTTGGCGCTTCGCTCCCCGCCAAATCTCATTTCTTTCAAAACGGCCTTCCGTTCGAACAAACTTTTCGCCCGGCCCGAAACATTGGCACGATATTCCAAGCGGCGCGGTTGACCGGAGGCGGGTTGTCTAGCCTATAATTCTACTAAATTCATAGACTAACTTCGTCCGGCGCTGCACGGCATGGTCCGTCTGAGCGGCAGCAAGAAGGGAGCGCATCGATGCCGAAGACAGAATCCAACTCGATCGAGCTTGGCACCAAAGCGGCCGATTTCCTGCTGCCCGACGCACAAGGCGTGCTGCACCGGCTCGGCGATTTCGATGCAAAGCCTGCCTTGCTCGTCGCCTTCATCTCCAACCGCTGCCCTTTCGTCGTGCTGATCCGCGAGCAGCTTGCCGCTTTCGCCAGGGAATATGCGGGCAAGGGGCTGCAAGTGGTGGCCATCAATGCCAACGACCATGAGGCGCATCCCGAAGAGACGCTGGCCCGCATCGGCGAGGAAGTGGAGAAATTCGGCTATTCCTTCCCCTATCTCAAGGATGCCTCGCAGCAGACGGCGAAAGCCTATGGCGCGGCCTGTACACCCGACTTCTTCCTGTTCGGCGCCGACCGGCGGCTTGCCTATCATGGCCAGTTCGACGATGCGCGGCCGGGCAATGGCAAGGCGGTGACGGGTAACGACCTGCGCGCGGCGGTCGACGCGGTGCTGGAGGGCGGCAGGCCCGCCGCCGGCCAAGTGCCGTCGATCTGCTGCAACATCAAATGGAGCGCCGGCAATGAGCCGGCGTGGTTCTCGGGCGCTGCGCGCGCTGCTTAGCGCCTCGCACTCCTTCGCAGAGCATCCATGTCCATGCCTCAAAGATCCGCGTCCGACAGGCTGCAACTCCAGACCGACGTGCTCGTGCTGGGCGGAGGCCCGTCCGCAGCCTGGGCGGCGGTCGCCGCTGCCGAAAGCGGCGCGCAGGTGGTGCTGGCCGACAAGGGCTATCTCGGCACCAGCGGCGCCACCGCGCCGTCCAATACGGGTACCTGGTGCGTACCGCCGGGCGACAACAGGCATGCGGTGGTCGAGCGACGCTGGCAGCGCACCGGCGAGCTTGCGGACCAGCGCTGGATGCTGCGCTGCGTCGACACGGCCTATCGCAACCTGCTCAGGCTTTCCGAGTGGGGCTATCCGTTCCCGAGCGAGGATGACGGCCGGCTCTACATCGCCAATCTGCGCGGGCCCGACTACATGCGCTTCATGCGCCGCCGTGTGCTTCTGGCTGGCGTTACCGTGCTCGACCATCATCCGGCGCTGGAACTCCTGTCGGATGGCGATGCCGTCGTAGGCGCGGCCGGTATCGGCCGGCAGGCCGGCCAGGACTGGCGCGTCGACGCCAACGCAGTGGTGCTGGCGACCGGCGGCTGCGCTTTCCGTGAGCGCATCCTCGGCGGGACTGGACTGACCGGCGACGGCTATCTGATGGCGGCGGAGGCCGGTGCCAGCCTGTCGGGCATGGAGTTTACCGGCAAATACACGTTGGCGCCCTTTGGGTCTTCGCTGAACAAGGGGCTGCCGTTCCGCTGGGCCTCATTCCATCGCGAGGATGGATCGCCGATCCTGGGCCGTGCCGGTGAGCCGCTGCGCAACGGCATCGGCGACCGCGAGGACGAGGTGGCGCGCGCATTGATCGGGGGACCGGTCTATGCGCGGCTCGATCAGGCGGAGCCGGCGCTGCAAGGCTGGTTGCGCCAAGGGCAGCCGAACTGCTTCGTGCCTTATGACCGCGCCGGTGTCGATCCATTCACCGAGCTGTTCCGCATCACCCTGCGCGCCGAAGGCACGGTACGCGGTACCGGCGGCATCGACATCGTCTCCGACGACTGCGCCACCGGCGTGCCCGGCCTCTATGTCGCAGGCGACGCCGCCAGCCGCGAGATCATGACCGGAGCGGTATCGGGCGGCGGCGCCGTCAATTCCTCCTGGGCGCTGGCCAGCGGCTGGTGGGCGGGCAAGGGCGCCTCGACCCATTCGAAGCGTCGCGGCGGCAGGGCGTTCCGCGACACCGTCGAACCACTCGGTCAGGCCGGCCTGCGCCCGGCGGCCTCGCCGCGTGCCGACATCGCTGCAGGCGAGGTCATCGAGGCGGTGCGCAACGAGGTGACGCCGCTCGACAAAAATTTCTTCCGCAACGGCGAGAGCTTGGAGAAAAGCCGGGGGCGGCTGGAGAGTGTCTGGCGCGACGTGCGCGACCATCTGCGGGGCGAAGGGGTGGACCGGGTCCGCGCGCGCGAGGCGGCGTCGATCGCCGCCGCGGGGCGCTGGTCGGTGGCGGCCGCGCTGCATCGGACAGAAAGCCGCGGCATGCATCGGCGCACCGATCTGCAGGGCAAGAACCCGGCCCTCGCGCATCGGCTGGTCATCACCGGCGTCGACGACTTCCGCATTGCCGGGGCGCCGGAGCGCCTGGCGGAGCTGGCGTCATGATCGAGATCGTCTCGGCCGCGCGCTGCGTCGAATGCGACATCTGCGTCAAGGTGTGCCCGACCAATGTGTTCGACGCTACCAAGGACGGCGCGCCTGTGATCGCCCGTCAGGACGACTGCCAGACCTGCTTTCTCTGTGAAATCTACTGCCCGACCGACGCGCTTTACGTGGCCGAGTTCGCCGAGGGGCCGACCGGCATCACGGAAGCGCAGGTCGAGGCACGTCAACTGTTCGGCGGCTACGCCCGCGCGCTCGGCTGGAAGCGCGGCAAGGCCGGCGGCTCTGAATTCGACCCGACGCACCGCATCCGCGTGGCGCAATAGGAAGCGACAGGACATGGACCGCATCGTCGTCAGCGATATCAAGAAGACCTTTCTGCTCAAGCCGGGGCAGTTCGTCACCGTCGACGGCGAGGAGACCGACCGCGTCACCGTGCTCGACGGCGTCGATCTTTCGATCCGCAAAGGCGAGTTCATCACTTTGGTCGGCCCGAGCGGCTCGGGCAAATCTGTGCTGCTCGACATCATCGGCGGGCTGACGCAGGCGAGCGGCGGCGATGTCCAGCTCGACGGCCGGCGCATCACCAGGCCGGATCCCAAGACCGGCTATGTCTTTCAACAATATGCGCTGTTTCCCTGGCGCACGGCGCTGGCCAACATCGAATACGCGCTGGAGGTGCGTGGCGTCGCCAAGGCCGAGCGCACGGTGACGGCGCGCCATTTGTTGTCGTTGTTCGGTCTTGCCGGTTTCGAGGACCGTTTCCCCAACCAGCTCTCCGGGGGCATGCAGCAGCGCGTGGCGATCGCCCGCGCCTTGGCGAGCAACCCGGAAGTGCTTTTGATGGATGAACCCTTCGCCGCACTCGACCAGCAGACGCGCGAGCTCCTGCAGGGCGAGTTGCTGCGGATCTGGGGCAAGATCAAGACAACAGTGATCTTCGTTACCCATTCGATCGACGAGGCAATCTTCCTCGCTGACCGCGTGGTGGTGATGACGGCGCGGCCGGGCGCGGTGAAGGAGATCATAGACATCGACCTGCCACGGCCGCGCGACGGGGACATCCGCGCCAGCGCCGGATTCAACGGATATCGCGGCCGCGTCTGGGACGCGCTGCGCGATGAGGTCAACAAGGCGCAAAAGGACTGGACGCTGTCGCCAGCCTTCAGTCATTGAGGAGGTAGAGCCATGGCTTATCTTACCGAAAAGTTCGGGCCTGACGGCGCTCTTCATCTGTTTGCCGGCGCCGGCGAGACGGCGGCCGCCGCAAGAGTCCCGGCCATCACCGCCCACAGTGCCAAGGTCCGGCGCAAAGGGACGAGCCACGGGACTTTCCTTTACGGCTTGCCGCTGCTCGGCCTGTTCTTTCTCGTGTGGGAAATCGCGCCACGGCTCGGCTGGCTGAACCGCATCTTCTTTCCGCCGCTGAGCGAGGTGCTGGTCGCTTGGTGGAACCTGCTCGCCTTGGGCGTTCTGGTCGAACATATCGGCATCAGCCTGCAGCGCGCTGCGATCGGCTTCGCTCTCGGCGTGGTGGTGGCCATTCCGCTCGGCCTGCTGATGGGGCGCTACTCGCTGTTCGAGAAGGTCTCTGACCTGCTTGTGCAGACGCTGCGCAACACCTCGCAATTCGCGCTGCTTCCGGTGTTCATCCTTTTGCTCGGCATCGGCGAGGAATCGAAGGTGGCGATCACCTTCTACTCCTCGGTCTTCTTTCTGCTGGTCAACACGATCAGCGGCGTCAAGTCGGTCGATCCGCTGCTGATCAAGGCGGCGCGCTCGATGGGTACGTCCGACTTCGACCTGTTCCGGAAGGTTATCCTGCCGGCCAGCATCCCCTCTGTTGTCGCCGGCGCAAGGCTGGCGGTGAAGTCGTCGCTGTTCGCGGTGATCGGCGCCGAGATGCTGGCGGCCAAATCCGGCCTCGGTTTCCTTATTCAGAACTCGCAGTTGATGATGGAAACGGCGGACATGTATGCCGGCATCCTGACGCTGACCGTCATCGGGCTCACCGTCAACTATTTGCTCGTCTGGTTCGAGCGCTGGGCGACCGCCTGGAAAGGCCAGTCCGAGTCCTCGCTCATCTGAGCCGTTCACTCATTCCAATCAGCAAGGATTTTCCTCATGTCCAACATTGCATTCGACGGATTTCGCCGGCTGTTCCTGAAGGGCGCCATTGCCGTCGTCATCGGCCTTGGCGGCATGCCCGCCTTCGCGCAGGACAAGCCCGAATTCATCCGCATCGGCAGCACCGCGCCGGGGCACCTCAAATTCGTCCTCGCACAGAAGGACGGCTGGTGGGAAAAGGAGTTCGCCAAGGACGGCATCAAGGTCGAACTTGTCACCTTCAATGGCGGCTCCGAGGCGACGACGGCGCTTGCGACAGGCGCCATCGAATTCACCTATACCGGCAACAATCCCGCGTTGCGCGTCGCCGCCTCCGGCGCCGATGTCAAGCTGATTGGCCTGTCGAGCTATGTGCGGTCGGGCGGCTCGTATATCGTGGTCAAATCCGACTCTCCACTGAAGACGCTGCAGGACCTCAAAGGCAAGAAGGTCGCCTATCTCACCGGTACGGTGCGGCACTCGAATTTCAGCAAGGCGCTGAACAGCGTCGGCCTGACGACCGGTGATGTCGAGGGATTGAACCTGCCTTTCGAGGCATCCGGCCCGGCACTGCTGCGCGGCGACATCGACGCCCTCGTCGAAACGGATTCGACCGCGGCCAAGCTGGTCGACACCGGCGAGGCACGGGTGCTCTTCGACACCAGCACCCATCCGGAATGGAACGTGCCGAACGTTATTTCGGTCAACGGTGCCTTCGCGGCGAAATATCCCGACCTGGTCAAGCGGCTGCTGAAGGTCGACATCGAGATTTCGCGCTGGGCCGATGCCCATCCCGACGAGACGATCAAGACATTCGTCGAGGCGACCAAGTCGTCGGAGAAATCGGTGCGCAAGACCTATGCCGACGGCGTCTTTCACCAGGATCCGAGGCTGCCCGACGATGCGATCGAGGCGCTCAAGGGCGAAGAGAAATTCATGGCCGGTGCCGGGCTTTTGAAGGGCTCGATCGACTACGGCAAATGGATCGACAAGAGCTTTGTCGACGCGGCCGGCGCGGAAGTCGCGGCCGTCCAGTAGCGGGCGTGCTGAACGGGCAGGGGTTCCGGCGCCGCTCCATTTCAGAGAGTGTCAGATCTCTGGGATGTTCTCCTTGAAGATCACCTGGAGCCTCGGCTGGTGCAATTCGTAAGGCAGTCTCCGGACCGCATGGGTCAAGGTGTTGAGCGCTTCGCGCGCTTCGACGCGCGGGTTCTGGTCGATGACCGCGTCGAGCGTGCCGTCGAGCAGAAGCTCCTTGGTGCCTTCGGTTACCTCATGGCCGAGGAAAACCATCGAGATCGCACGGCCGCGCTCCTTGAGCGCGCGGGCAATGCCGGTGTTGCCCGCGCCGACATTGTAGATCGCGGCCAGGTCGGGGTGCCGCTCCAGAAGGGCTGATGCCTCCGAATAGGCCTTTTCGCGGTCGTCAAGCATCTCGCGCATTTCGACGATCTCCAGATTGGGCGATTCCTCGGCCAATATGTGCCGGAATCCCATCTCGCGTTCCTCATGGCCGCGATAGGAGAGCGAGCCGGCGAACAGCGCCACCTTGCCAGGACGTTCCGAGCCCATGAAACGGTTGAGCAGGTAGCCGGCCAGCCGCCCGGCGGCGCGGTTGTCGATGCCGATATACGCGACCCTTGGCACATGCAGGATGTCGGAGGCGATTGTCACCACCTTGACGTCGTTGGCCGACAGCGAGCGGATGGCCTCGCGCACCGTTGGATGGTCGAGCGCGATGACCCCAACGCCCTGCGTCTGGCCGCGCAGATCCTGCAAAAGGCGTGCGAGCCGGTCGGGATTGAAACCCTCAATGGTGGTGATATGGACATCGAGATCCGGCCGCGCCAAGGCTTGGGCTTCGATGTGGCGATGCAGCATCTTGATGAAGGAATTGGTGCCGGCCGGCAGCGCGAAGTCGAGCCGGATGACATCGCCGGACAAGGGCTTGAGAGGTGCCCCGTTCGCGCCTTCGGCGATGTAGCCAAGACGCTGCGCCATTTCGAGCACGATTTCGCGCGTGCGCGCCCGCACCCCCGGACGGTTGTTGAGAACACGGTCGACGGTGGCGGCGGAAACGCCGGCTTCCCGGGCTATGTCAGTCAGGGTGGAACGCACCGTCTTTCATCTCCTCAATGCATCAGGATCACGCAATGCCGACCGCCGGCCGGGTGGCGACTGCTCTTCGCCATCCGCGATTCTGATGGGAAATGATGTATCCGGCCTTGGCCGATGCGCAAGCCGCCGGGCTAAATCAGATCGCCCGGCAGGATCGCATCGCCGTGGGAAGATAGATTTCCCATCAAATCGAGGCATCAGGAGCGGTGTATGGATTCCGGTATGACGCATTCCTTCGCCTTTCTGCTAGATTGTGAGGTGTTTTGATTATTCATGATGTTGACAGCCTTCCGTGACTGCCGTCAATATCCCTCATGGGCTCGTGGAGGAAACATTGGCCCCGAGGGAGGGAATTCCAATGCCTGATCCGATCCGCATGCCGCGGCTCCGGTTGCCAGCATCTGGAGGCGCGTTGGCGAGATGACGACGGCCGCGAAGACAGAATTCTGGGAGGAAGACATGGCAGGCAAAGGCTTCGAGCCGGACGTGAAGGTTCGCACCAGCGAATTCAAGATCGGCTGCGTCGGCGCCGGCATGATCATGGCTGAATGCCATCTCGCGGCCTATAAGGAAGCAGGCTTTCCTGTCGTGGCGATCGCTTCGCGTACAAGGGCGAATGCGCAGAAGGTCGCCACGCGCTGGGGCATTCCGACCGTCCACGACACGCCGGAACGACTGATCGAGGATCCGCAAGTCGAGATCATCGACCTGGCTTTCCCACCGGACCAGCAGCCGGCGCTGATCCGCCACGCGCTGAAGCAGAAGCACATCAAGGCGATCCTGGCGCAGAAGCCGCTGGCGCTGTCGGTCGAGGAAGCGGTGAAGCTGCGCGACGAGGCGGCGAAGGCGGGCAAGATCCTCTCGGTCAACCAGAACATGCGCTACGACCAGTCGATGCGCGTGCTGAAGCAGATCATCGACAGCGGCGCGCTCGGCGACGTCGTCTTCGCGCAGATCGACATGCATGCGATCCCGCACTGGCAAGGCTTCCTCGAGGAGTACGACCGGCTGACGCTTGCCAACATGAGCGTGCATCATCTCGACGTGCTGCGTTTCCTGTTCGGCGATCCCGATGAGATCACCACGCTGACGCGCAAGGATCCGCGCACGACTTTCGAACACACCGACGGCATCACCGTCTCGACGCTGCGCTTCCCGTCCGGCGTGCTCGCCGTGTCGCTGGAGGATGTCTGGTCCGGTCCGCGGCAAGAAGGCTACAAGGACGACCAGCACATCAACTGGCGCGTCGACGGCACCAAGGGCGTCGCCAAGGGCACGATCGGCTGGCCGACCGGTGCGGCCTCGACGCTCACCTATGCCTCGGCCGAGACAACGGATGGCGAGTGGGTCAGCCCAAGCTGGGACACGATGTGGTTCCCGCATGCTTTCATCGGCGTGATGGAACAACTCCAGCACGCCGTGAAGACAGGCACGCCACCGGCGCTTTCCGTCGCCGACAACGTCAAGACCATGGCGCTGGTAGAGGCGGGTTACCGCTCGATCGCTTCGGGCCGCACGGTCAAGCTTTCCGAAATCTCGACAAACCCGATCAATTGAAATCACTGGCAACTGAATCGCTTACAGGGAGGAATTCACACCATGATGCAGGCAGGTATTTTCACGGGCTATTTCCCGTACGGCCTCGAAGAGACGGCGAAGAAGATCCGCGGGCTCGGTTTCAACACGGTGCAGCTCGATCTGCATTTCAGGGATATCGACCTGTCGGCCGGGCAGATCACCAAGGACAAGGCCAAGACCGTGCGCGATGTCTTCCGCGCCCACAACCTGCCGGTCTGCTGCGTGTCGGGCTACACCAACATCATCCATCCCGACAAGGCAGAGCGCGACAAGCGCGTCGGCTACCTCAAGGAAATCATCCGCAACGCCCGCCATTTCGGCTCGCCCTACGTGATCTCGGAAACCGGCACCTACAACACCGAATCCGACTGGGTGCACCACCCCAAGAACAAGACCGAGGAGGGGTTCGAGGAATGCCGCAAGGTGATCGCTGATCTTGCGCAAACCGCCTATGACCATGGCGCGGTCTTCCTGCTCGAAACCTATGTCAACAACGTCGTCGGCTCGGTCGAGGAAACGGTCAAGATGTTCGCGCAGGTCGACCATCCCGGCCTGGGCCTCTTGATGGACCCGACCAACTACTTCGAGACGCACAACATCGACAGGATGGACCAGATCCTGAACCAGGTGTTCGACACGTTGACGGACAAAATCAAGATAGCGCATGCCAAGGACGTCAAGCGCTCGGGCAGCGACAAGTCGGAAAAGCACGCCGACATCGGCGATGAGGATGCCATGGAAAGCCACACCTTCCGCGGCGTCGGCGAGATCGAACTGCCGGCGCCCGGCCTCGGCTCGCTCAACTACGACCTTTATCTTCAGCGGCTTGCCGAGAAGCACCCGAACATTCCGGTCATCATCGAGCACCTGTCGGAAGACGACGTGCCGCGCGCCAAGACATTCCTCGACGAGAAGTTCCGCGCCAACGGCCTGTGATGGCCGGCCGCGCCGCCTGTGCATGGCGGCACGGCTCCAAACAAGGAGGAAAGCAATGTTGAAATTTGCATTGAAATTGGCGGCTGCCGCGACTGTGCTTGCCGGCATCGCGTTCGGGTCGGTCGCGCAGGCACAGGACGGCCAGAAGACCTTTTATCTGCTGTCGCATGGCGGTCCGTCGGACGCTTTCTGGATCGACTGGAACGCCGGCGCTACCAAGGCCTGCGACCAGCTCAAGGTGACCTGCAAGATCTCCTTCAGCGGCGGCGACATGGCGGCGCAGAAGGAAGCCTTCAATTCCGCGCTTGCCGCCAAGCCCGACGGCATTGCCACCACCTCGGCGCAGCCTGGCCTGTGGACCGAGGAGGTCAAGGCGGCGAAGGCCGCCGGCATCCCGATCGTGTTCTTCAACACCGACGATCCGGCGACGGGGCGGCAGGCCTATGTCGGCGCCGACCTGAAGGAGGCCGGCACGATCTGGGCAAAGTATCTTGTCGACCACAAGATGGTGAAGCAGGGTGACAAGGTCTTTCTGCCGGTCGAAGTCCCCGGCGCAAGCTACCAGCAGCTCGAGACCGAAGGCATCGCCAGCGTCTTCGATCCGCTCGGCATCAAATATGACGTGGTCGATTGCGGCACCGATCCGGCCGGCATCATCGCCAAGATGACCGACTATATGGTTGCCAACAATCCGCCGGCGATCATCGCGCTCGGCGATTCCGTGGCGGCCAGCGTCAAGCGGGTCTTCGACGGCGCCGGCGTGCCGGCAGGCAAAATCCCGGTCGTCGGCTGGGGCAATTCGAAGGAGACGGCGCAAGCCGTCCAGGACGGTTTCGTCAACGCTGCGGCCTGGCAGTACCCATCGGCGCAGGGCTTCATGCCGGTAGCACTGCTCGGGCTTGCCGCCTCGGGCGAGCCAATCGGCTACGACATCCACACTTTCGGTCTCTACGACGCGTCGAGCGTCGAGCCGATCCTCAAACTCTACGACAAGAAGTGAAAATGGACGCCCGCCGCGCCGGCGGCGGGCGCCTGCAAACAGCATGGTTCAGAACGTCATGGCAGTCACCGCGGAAGAGGGCGCAGCAAGCGCCAGGAGCAGGTCGAGGCTGATGCGCTCGCCGCAATTTTCCTCGTTCATCATCCTCGTCGTCCTTCTCGTGGTATTCGCGATCGCGGACGGCAATTTCCTGTCGCCGCTCAACATCTCCAACATGATGGCGTTCCTGCCCGAGCTCGGCATCATCGCGCTCGGCATGACGCTGCTTCTGACGGCCGGCGAGTTCGACCTGTCGGTCGGTGCCGTATTCGGCCTGGCGCCAGTGGTCGTGATGCTTCTGGTGCAGAACGGCGGGGTGGATATCGGCGTCGCCCTTCTGGCTGGACTTTTACTGTGCATCGCGATTGGGGCGATCAATGGGGTGATCGTCACCAAGATCGGCATCTCGTCATTCCTGGTGACCCTGTCCATGCTGCTGATCGTGCGCGGCGCGGCCCTCTACATCACGCAGGGTTTCCCGCTGAAGTCGTGGGACCAGCCTGGCTTCTTCGTGACGCTGCTTGCCGGCAGCTTCAATATCGGCTCGTTCCGCTTCTACACCTCGCTGTGGTGGTTCGTCGGCCTGTCGTTGCTGGCAATCTACGTCCTGCGCTATGCCAAGCTCGGCAACTGGATCAGCGCCATCGGTTCCAACCGCAACGCGGCAGTGGCCCGCGGCGTGCCGGCGGACGCCGCCAAGATATGGCTGTTCATCGCCACCTCGGTGCTGGCCGGGCTTGCCGGCATGATCAGCGCCTTTCGTATTTCGGCCGCTTCGCCGGTGGCCGGCACAGGCTATGAGCTCGAAGTGATCGCCATGGTGGTGGTTGGCGGCACGGCGCTGACCGGCGGACGCGGCACCATCCTGGGCACCATCGTCGGCGCGCTGATGCTGCGCGCCATCCGTAACGGCATCGTGCTCGTCGGCGTGCCCGGCCTCGCCTACAACATCTTCGTCGGCGTGATCATCCTCGCCATGCTCATCCTGCATGCTTTGCTGCAGAAAAACGCGGCAAGGAGCTGACTATGATGCAAGAAGTGCTTCGGCTGCAGAACCTGCAAAAATCCTTCGGCAGCGTGCGCGCGCTGAAGAATGCCTCGCTGACGCTGAGAGAAGGCGAGATAGTGGCCCTGCTCGGCGACAATGGCGCCGGCAAATCGACGCTGATCAAGGCGATCTCCGGCGTCTTCCCGGTCGATCGCGGTGACATCTATGTGCGCGGGCAGAAGGTTTCGATCCGCTCGACGCGCGACGCGATGGATCTCGGCATCGAGACCATCCACCAGGATACGTCGCTGGCGCCGGATCTCAGTATCGCGCGCAACCTCTTCCTCGGCCGCGAACCGGTCAATTTCAAATGGTTGGGCGTGTTTGCGCCGCTCGATCTCGCCAAGCTGCGCGATGCTGCCTCCTCCCTGCTGAAGCGCGTCGGCATCTCGAAGAAACTCGACGCCGACGCGCTGGTCTCAACGCTGTCGGGCGGCGAGCGCCAGTCGATCGCCATTTCGCGGGCCATGCAGTTCGCCGCCAAGGTGATCATCCTCGACGAGCCGACCAACAATCTCGGCGTCGAGGAAACCCATGGCGTGCTGCGCTTCGTCAAGGAGATGCGTCAGGCCGGCCATTCGGTGCTGCTCATCACCCACAACATCCATCACGTGTTCGAGGTTGCCGACCGCATCATCGTCATGCGCCGCGGCGAGATCGTTGCCGAGCAGACGGTCGCCGATACCGATCTGCTGACCGTGGAAAGCATCATCACCGGCGCCGACCTGTCGGCTCTGATGAAGAGGGCGCAGTGACGGCATGGTAGAGCTTTACGGCAAGACGCTCTCGCGCCGGCAGGTCTCGGAACGCTCCGGCATGCTGTCGCAGTTCGCCGGCGTGCGGCTGATGACGCTCGGCGACGGGGTGGAGCGCGGTGTCCGCATGCTGGAGTTCCGCACCGGCTCCGGCCTGCGCTTCACCGCACTCGTCGACCGCGCGCTCGACATCGCCGATTGCGACTTCAAGGGCCAGGCGATCGGCTGGCACTCGCCGGGCGGTTTTCGCAACCCCGGTCTTCACGACTATGAGGGGGAAGGGGGGCTGGCCTGGGCGCGCTCCTTTTCCGGTTTGCTGGTCACCTGCGGCCTCGACCATATACTGGGTCGGGAAGAGGTGCCGGCCGAGAACTACAACTATCCCGGCAAGAAGACCGTGATCCATTCGCTGCATGGCCGTGTCGGCACCATCCCGGCGCGGCTGACCGGCTACGGTGAGGCGTGGGACGGCGACCGCTGCGTGCTGTGGGCCGAAGGCATCGTCCAGCAATCGGCGGTATTCGGCGAGGATCTGCATCTGATCCGGCGGATCGAGGCGGATGTCGGCGGCAACGAGATCCGGCTGTCCGACCGCGTCGTGAACCATGGCTTCAATCGCACGCCGCATATGTATTTCTACCATGTGAATGTCAGTCATCCCCTGCTTGACGAGGGCTCACGCTACCTCGCGCCAATCCGCGACGTGGTGTGGGCCGGCCATGCCGGCGAGCGCTATGAGGCGCAGAAGGTCGGCTACCGCACCGTGCCGGAACCGCGAATGGGGTTCAGCGAACAGGTCTGGCAGCATGAAATGGACGCCGATGGAAAGGGCGAGGTACCAGTGGCGGTGGTCAACGACCGGCTCGGCCTCGGCTTCGAAATGGTGACGCGGAAAGACCAGCTGCCTTGCGCCTATCAATGGCAGAATTTCCAGGCCGGACACTATGCGCTGGGCATCGAGCCATCGACGCATCATGTGCTCGGCGATCTCGCCGCGCGCGAACGCGGCGAGATGATCTGGCTGGAGCATGACGAAGGCCGCGCCTACGATGCCGTGTTCCGGGTCCTGGACGGCAGGGAAGCGATCGCCGGCGCCGAAGCCAGGATTGCGGCGATCGCCCGCCAGCCCGAACAGGATTATCCTCGGCCTTCCGGCAATTTCCGGAGACTGGCGGGCCCGGCATGAGCGCGACATGTATTCAAAGCAAGCCCTCCGGCCGGCGGACCGGATTGCGAGCGGTGCGAGAAGTTTGGAGGCCCGTGTGAAGACGATGGCAAAAAAGCGGGATTACAGCCTGGTCGGTGAAAGCACCAGAGCCGCGATCGAGACCGGCCTGGCCTCCGCCGAATGGTACCACACCGATGTCCCCCGCAAGGTGATGAAGGAGCTGATGCAGCGTTCCGACGGGCCGGCGATCCGCGACACCATCATCTGGATTGTTGCGATCCTGGCCTCGGCCGCCGGCATCATATGGTTCTGGGGCTCATGGTGGGTGGTGCCGTTCCTATTCATCTACGGCGTGCTCTACGGCTCGTCTAGCGACTCGCGCTGGCACGAATGCGGCCATGGCACGGCCTTCCGCACGCGCTGGATGAACGATGTCGTGTACCACATCGCCTCCTTCATGCTGATGCGCAATCCAGTGCAGTGGCGCTGGAGCCATGCCCGCCACCACACCGACACCATCATCGTCGGCCGCGATGCCGAGATCGCCGTCATGCGGCCGCCGGACCTGTTGAAGGCGGCGCTGGCCTTCACCGGCATCCTCGATTTCCGCTACTCGCTGCCGACGCTCGTGCGCCAGGCGTTCGGCAAGCTGTCCGACGAGGAAAAGAGCTATGTTCCGGAAATGGAATGGGCAAAGGCCGTGACGGCCGCGCGGTGGCATGTTGCCGTGTACATTGCGACGATCGCTGTCGCGGTCGTCCTCAGGTCATGGATACCGGTGGTGCTGATTGGGTTGCCGCGCCTCTACGGCACCTGGCACATGGTGACCACCGGCCTGCTGCAGCATATCGGGCTGGCCGACAATGTCGTCGACCACCGGCTCAACACGCGCACCGTCTACATGAACCCGATCAGCCGGTTCATCTACTGGAACATGAACTATCATGTGGAGCACCACATGTTCCCGATGGTGCCCTATCATGCGCTGCCCAGGCTGCATGAGCTGATCAAGCACGACCTGCCCGTGCCGAACCCGTCGATGTGGCATGCCTATCGCGAGGTCTGGCCGGTCCTGCTCAGGCAGCTGAAATACGAGGACTACTACCTCAAGCGCGAGCTGCCGCCGACGGCCAGGCCCTATCGCGGCGAATTCCATGAGTTCGACATGTCGGCGGCGGCTGAATAAGGATCGCGAATGCTTGCGGGAGACAGAGATGGTCGATTGGATTGAAGCGTGTGCGGTGGACGATGTCGAGGAAGAGGATGTCATCCGCTTCGACCACGGTGGCCGAACCTTCGCGATCTATCGCTCCCCGGACAATGAATTCTTCGCCACCGACGGTTTCTGCACGCATGAGAAGGCACATCTCGCCGACGGGCTGGTGATGGACGACATCATCGAATGTCCCAAGCACAATGGCCGCTTCAACTATAAGACCGGCCAGGCCAAGGGCGCGCCGGTCTGCGTCAATCTTGCGACCTATCCGGTGAAGATCGAAGCTGGCAAGGTGATGATCGAGATCTGAAGCGCGGCACACCGATCCGGCACCGCGGCAAGCAAAAGAGGAACGTTTAATGAGCCGAAAGAGACCGACCGTCGCCGACCTGCGCGCCATGAAAGGCAAGCGTCAGCTGACCATGCTGCGCGTGCTGACCCTGGACGAAGCGGAAGCTGCCGAGCGGGCAGGGGTCGATATCGTCTCCGTGCCGCCGGAACTCGTGCTCAACCCGCAATACCGCGATGCGGCACCGAGCCTGTTCACCATGCCGGGAGACAATTTCTACGAAATCGGCACATCGGATGATTTCCTGCGTTGGGCTTTCCGGCTCTACAAGGCCGGCGCCGACGCGGTCTATTGCAGCGCGGGCTACGCCACCATCAAGCGCATGGCGGACGATGCCATCCCCGTCATCGGCCATGTCGGCCTCATTCCATCCCGCGCGACGTGGACCGGCGGCTTCAAGGCGGTAGGCAAGACCGCCGGCGCCGCCATGCAGGTGTTCGAAGCGGTGAAACAGCTCGAGGCCGCCGGCGCCATCGGCGCCGAAATCGAAGTGGTGCCGGTCGAGGTCGCCAAGGCGATCTCCGAGCGTACCTCGCTGATCATGCTGTCGATGGGCGCGGGCACCGGTTGCGACGCGCAATATCTGTTCGCCGAAGATATCCTCGGGCAGAATCGGGGCCACATGCCACGACACTCCAAGGTCTATCGCAACTTCGCCGCTGAATATGATCGGTTGCAGGCGGAGCGGGTGGCTGCATTCTCCGAATATGTCGCCGACGTCAACAGCGGCGTCTATCCCGAGGACAGGCATGTGGTGCACATGGACCCGGCCGAGCTACGCCTGTTCCTGGACAAGGTCGGTCGGGGCTAAGGTCGGCTGCCATCTGTCGCTGGCAAGCGCTGTATGCAGCGCTTCGGCTTCGATGCCGAGCGGCCGATCCTCCTTCAGCGCCGGCACCAGCGCGCGTATCGCCGTATGGATAGCGGCTATGCGCGGCGCCAGCGTCTGCCCGTCGCGCAGGTCGACGGCCTGGGCGGCCGCCATCAGTTCGAAGGCGATCAACCGGCGCCACAGTGCGATCATGGCGGCGCATTTCGAAACGGCCAGAGGCGTTTGCGTGGCATGGTCCTCGAGGTCCTAGGAGACGGGCAGGAAATCGAGCATCACCGGATTGGCCTTGTGGCGGATGGCGGCCAGGATCGATGTTACCGCCTTCTGCAGCGGCACGAAGCCGGCCGATGCGCCGCCGACCGGCGACAGGTATTTCGACCGCGCTCATCGTGCCGTAGGGCAGGACCAGCGCGCCACGCTTGATCCACTCGGTCTTCAGCAGCGGCTGCGGTTCCGGCAGCCGCGAGGCCTCGACGACGATGTCGGCGCCCTCGACGCAACTTTGCCAATCGGCCACCGCCTTGACCGGCTTGCCGAGATCGGTGGAGAGCCTGGCGGCAAAGCCGTCGCGGCTTTCCGGCCGGCGCGAATGGACACGGATCTCGTCGAAGTCGAAGAGGTGGTCGAGCAGCCGCACGTTCCAGTAGGCCGTGCCGCGCGCGCCGATATGGGCAAGCACCTTCGAATTCCTGCGCGCCAGATGCCTGGCGCCGATCGCGGTGACGGCGCCGGTGCGCATGTCGGTGATAACGGTGGCGTCTAGGATGGCGCGCGGCGCGCCGGTGCGCGGATCGAACAGATTGAGGATGCCGAATTCGGAGGGCAGGCCGTGCAGGTAGTTATCGACATAGTCGCCAACGATCTTCACGCCCGCCGCATCGAGCGGCGCCACGTAGCCGCGCAAGACATTGAAATGGCCGTGGAAAGAGGGATCAGGCTCTAGATGAACGCGCGGCTCGATCACCGTCTGGCCGTTGCCTTGTGCCACCAGGCCGGTCTTCATGCGTGCGCGTTCCTCGGCCGCCCCGTTCATCCATAACAGGCCGCGCCGCGACACGAAAGTTTGTTGGCCCTTGCCTGGACGTCGCCGGCCAAATGCTGTTCAAAGCGGTCCGTCATGACTGCCATCCCCGAGACTGAAGTTTTAGCCGACCCAGCCAGCAGTTCGCGGCGTGTGGCGCTGATCGTCGCCATTGCCTTCTTCATGCAGCTCTTGGATTCGACGATCATCTCGACGTCGCTGCCGCAGATGGGCGCCTCCTTCGGCGTGCCGGCGGTGGCGATGAGCATCGGCATCACCATCTATATGCTGACCATGGCGGTGTTCGTGCCGCTGTCGGGCTGGCTCGCCGACCGGTTCGGCGCGCGCAACATCTTCCTGATGGCGATCGCACTGTTCACGCTGGCTTCGCTCGCCTGCGGCTTCTCCGAGAATCTCACCGAGTTCGTCGCGGCGCGCGCCGCGCAAGGGCTGGGCAGCGCATTGATGACGCCGGTCGGCCGCATCCTGGTGCTGCGCAACGCGTCAAAATCGGAACTGCTCAACGCAACCGCGCTCATCACCTGGCCGGCGCTGTTCGCGCCTGTCGTTGGTCCGGTGCTTGGCGGTTTCATCACCACCTATCTCTCCTGGCACTGGAATTTCTTCATCAACATCCCGCTTGGGCTGATCGGGCTGGCGCTGGTCGCCCGCTTCATCCCCGGTGACCGTGAAGCCGATCCCAAGCCACTCGACTGGCCGGGTTTCTTCCTGACATCGGCGGGACTTGCTTGCCTTCTCTGCGGCCTCGAGCGTATCGCGCATCCCGACGACGGCGTGCTGCCGACGGTGCTGCTGGTCGCGGCAGGGATCGTCATCGGCTGGTTGGCGGTGCGGCATCTCCGGCGCGCGCCCCATCCGCTGCTCGACCTGTCCTCGTTCAAGGTGCTGACCTTCGCCATCTCGACGCTTGCGGCCGGCACCATATTCCGCGTCGCGATCAACGCCACGCCGTTCCTGCTGCCGCTTTTGTTCCAGGTCGGCTTTGGCATGAGTCCGGTCGATGCCGGCATGATGATCCTGGCCTATTTCCTCGGCAATCTCGGGATGAAGACGGTGACGACGCCGATGCTGCGCCACTTCGGCTTTCGTTCGGTGATGGTCGTCAACGGCGTCATTGCGTCCGCATCGATCATGGCCTGCGCGGCGATCTCGCCGCAGACGCCGCAGGCGCTCGTGGTGGGGCTGATGCTGATCGCCGGCCTGTCGCGTTCCATGCAGTTCACGGCGCTGAACACGCTGGCCTTCGCCGATGTCGCCGCGGCGCAGCGCAGCTCGGCGGCGACGCTGTCCTCGATGCTGCAGCAGGTGGCAATGCTGTTCGGTGTGGCGATAGCTGCGGCGATCCTCAACCTGTCGCAGATCACCAGGGCCCAGCCGGCGCTGGACCTCGTCGATTTTCGAGTCACCTTTCTGGTGATCGGCGTTATCGGGCTGGTGGCGTCGTTCCGTTTCCTGGTGTTGCCGAGGACCGCCGGCGCCGAGGTTTCCGGCCACATGGCCGGGAACTGAAATCGAATTTTCCCATCCACCGCAGGGTTAAATTCCATCTTCGCCTTGCGCCTTGGTGTCGTGCTTGCGCAAGACGCAGGGATGGCGCAAACAATTGCCAAAAGTGCTGAAGTTTCCGGGCATTGCGCCAGCATCAGCAATCAATGCGTCCACATCGCGAGTCTCGTCGGCAGTCCGTGTTTTGAACGCGGATTCATTTGACGAACCGACGTTGAGCCGATTAGCTTTCTTCCCAGGGGCGGCAGCGCTGCCGCCGGGGTGAAGACAGACAATGAACGCGATCGGTCGGCCGAGTTTCAAGAGCCTGAACCAGGAAGGTATTGTCTTTGCCATAGCGGTGATGCTGTTCATTGCCGCGGCCATAGGCCTGCCGGGCTTCATCGCTCCGAACAATCTCGTTGCCATCGTTCGTTCGGTCTCGGTACTGGGCATATTGGCATTGGGCATGGCGGTCGTCATCATTGGCCGTGGCATCGACCTCTCGGCGGTGGCGATCATGGCGATGTCGGTCGCCTGGTATCTGCAATTGATGAATTCAGGAACGCCTGACGGGCTCGCCTTCGCCTATGTGCTGGCCGGCGTGCTCGCCATCGGCCTGCTCAACGGCTTTCTCGTCGCTTACGCCGACGTGCCGGCGATCTTCGTGACGCTTGCCACCGGCTCCTTCGTCTTCGGCTATGTGCGCTCGCAACTGATCACGCAGGATGCGGTTCCGGTGCCGCAGGGCCATTGGGTGGAACTGCTTGGCGGCCTGCGCTTCCTCGACATTCCCATCGAGGTGTTCGTCTTCGCTGCACTGGCTTTCCTGTTCTTCCTGTTCCTGCGCTACACCAAATGGGGCCGCTACATCTATTTCGCCGGCGATAATCCGGTCGCCGCGCGCAACATCGGTATTCCAGTGCGGCCGATGCTGGTGCTGCGCTATGTGCTTTCCGCCTTCGTGGCGCTGATCGCCGGCCTGCTGACAGCGGCCAGCCTGCATTCGATCAACACCCGCGTCGTCAACTCGACGCTGCTCTACGACATCGTGCTGGTGGCGGTGATCGGGGGCATCGGGCTTTCGGGCGGACGAGGCGGGGTGCGAAACGTGCTGGTCGGAGCGGCGCTGATCGGCATCCTGCTCAATGCGATGACCATCATCGACATTCCGCTGCTCTACCAAAACCTGATCAAGGCGGCGATCCTGCTCGGTGCCATCATCGTCGACGGCATCATCAATCCGCGTGACGAACAGACGGCGCAGCAGGGCGACATCTAGAGCATGATCCCGAAAAGTGGGAACTTTTCGGAAAAGATCATGCTCAAACAGGAAGACTAAACCAAAGCGGACGGTTGGGGCCGGCCGTAAATAACAACGACCAACCAGAGGATGTGACATGAAACTGATCAAAACATTGATGGCCGCCGCGGCGGCGCTTGCGGTCACCGCGTTCGTGGCGCCGAGCTTCGCTGCCGACGATCCGGGCCCCGCTGCCTATGCGCAGGCACTCAAGAGCAAACGCGTCATGCTGGTGCCGCTGGCGATGGGCTTCGACCTGGCGCAGGGCTGGGCGCACTATCTGAAGACCGAAGTCGAGGCCTGGGGCGGCACGTTCGAGACGCGCGATCCGAACTGGGTCGTCGATGCCGGCGCGCAGGCGATCACCGATGCCATCTCCTCCGACACCAGGCCTGACGTGCTGATCATCCACGCGCCCGACCTCAATTCCTACTCCAAGCTGATGAAGAAGGCGCAGGCAGCCGGCACCTACGTGATCCTGGTCGACAATCCCGCCAATTTCCCGGCCGATGCCTTTGTCGGCAGCGATTGGGACCGGCTCGGCCAACTCGAGGCGGAAGCCGCGATCAAGGGCTGCGGCGAGAACTCGTCCAAAAAGATCGGCCTTGTGCAGGGCGATCAAGCGAACTCCTCCAGCCTTTATCAGTACGCCGGCATCATGAAGGTACTGGAAAAGCATCCCGAGTTTCAGGTCGTGGCCAAGCCCGACTCCAACTGGGATGCGACCACCTCGCGCAATGTCACGACGACGATGCTGCAGCAGAACCCCGACATCTGCTCGATCATCGACTTCTGGGATGGTGATGCTACTGGCGCGTCGGCCGCGATCCGTGATGCCAAGCTCGAGGGCAAGGTTTTCCTGGTCACCACCGGAGGCGGCGAAAAGGCGGCCGACTGCGACAAGCTGCAGGACGGCACTTATGGCGCGGTTGTCATGACCGACCTTGCCCGGCAGTCGGGGGACATGAACGCCATCATAAAGTTCCTGCTGCAGAGCGGCCAGCCGGCCGGCACGTCGCACACCTACATCTACACGCTGGAGAAGGCGACGACCAAGGCCGACCTCAAGCCCGACAGCTGCTGGGACCTGAAGGCGCTGCAAGCGGAAGCTGCGGCGAAGTAGGTCGCGAGTTTACGCCTGATATCAACATGGCGGCCGGGTTGTACGTGGACAATCTCCAACCTCGGCGCTGCCCCTCACCTTACCCTCTCTTCGTGAAAACGGGGAGAGGGGGGTGTCGACGCTGGAGCCTATCCCTTCTCCCCGTTCTTCACGGGGAGAAGGTGCCGGCAGGCGGATGAGGGGCAGCGGCGAAGTTGAGAATTGCTCCGGAGCGATTACCCGGCCACCTTTTTCTCTTCTCTCGCAATAGCAGTGACCTGATGTCCTTTCGCGAACGCCTCCAGGCCTGGCGCTACAATCTCGTGCCCGACCATCTGGTCGGCGAGATACTGACCAAGCGCTGGACCGACAATGCCATTCCCTTCCTGGCACTGGTGGCAACACTCGGCGTGTTCGGTTCGATCATTCCGGGCTTCTTCAAACTGACCTCGCTGCAGGAATCGACCCGCCAGCTCGGTGAATTCTCGATGGTCGTCACCGGCATGACGGTGGTGATGCTTGGCGGCGGCATCGACCTGTCGGTCGGCTCGATCTTTGCGCTGTCCTGCTTTTCGGCCGTCTATGTCTTCTTCATCCTCGAACAGTCGATCTGGCTGGCGCTGGCCGCTTCGCTTGCCGCCGGCCTCGTCTTCGGCGCCGTCAACGGCTATCTCGTCGGATACCTCAGGCTGCGCGCCTTCCTCACCACGCTGGTGACCTTCATTTTCGGGCGGGCGCTGTTCGACATCCTGGTCACCACCTATGCCGCCGATGTGCAGCTGTCCCAAGCCACCTCCGATGTGCTCGACTTCATCGGCGACGGCACCTTCTGGGGCCTGTCGGTCTCGGTGTGGTTGGCCATTATCCTCGCCATCGTCACTCATATCGCGCTGACGCGCTCGCGGCCCGGCTGGCATGTGCTGGCGGTTGGCGGCTCCCGGCGCTCTGCCCACAATGCCGGCATCCGTGTGCGCCGCACCGTGTTCATGACTTATGTCTTCTCAGGCTTCTGCGCCTCGATCGGCGGCTTCCTCATAGCTTGCCGGCTGAGCGGAGCAGGGCCGGGCACCGGCCTCAACCTCGAGATCATGGCGCTGACCGCGGCGGTGGTCGGCGGTGTCAGCCTCGGAGGCGGGCGCGGCTCGGTGATCAAGGGGCTGATGGGCGCCATCATCGTTTTGACCATGACCAACGGCCTGATCAGGCTGGGCTACGGCACCGGCACCAACCAGATGGTGCTGGGCATCATGCTGGCAGTGGCGGTGACGATCGACATCCGCTGGCTGAAGAACCGCCACAAGGTGCTGAACGAGGTCTATGTCGCGCCGGTCTATCTCAGGATGGGCGAGACGCAGTCGGCGGCGCCCGGCTCCGGCACATCCTACGAACTCGACAATCGGCTGTCGGGCGCCGACCATATCGGGCTCGGCGAACTGGAAGGACCGGAAGATGTCATTCTCGACCGTGACGACCACCTCTATTGCGGCACGCGCCATGGCGAGATCGTCCGCTTCTTCGCGCCGGACTATGTGAAGTCGGAAGTGTTCGCTCATATCGGCGGCTTTCCGCTCGGCCTTGCCTTCGACAAATCAGGCAATCTGATCAGTTGTGTCGGCGCCATGGGGCTCTATTCCGTCTCGCCCGATCGTGAGGTCAAACGCCTGTCGGCCGAAACGTCGCGCTCCTGGACATCGGTCGTCGACGACGCACGGCTGCGCGATCCCAACGACTGCGACATAGCACCGGACGGCCGCATCTATTTCACCGACTCGACCAAGCGCTACGACGCGCATGACTGGGCGCTGGATTCGATCGAGAACCGCGCCACCGGCCGCCTGCTGGTCTATGATCCGAAGGACGGATCGACCAGGACGCTGCTCGACGGCTACCGCTACACCAACGGCGTGTGCATGGCGCAAGATGGCAAGTCGCTGTTCTTCGCCGAGAGCTGGGCCTGCCGTGTGCATCGCTACTGGCTGGAAGGGCCGACGGCCGGCACCGCCGAATGCGTCATCCGGGACATGCCGGGCTACCCCGACAACATCAACCGCGCTTCCGACGGCAATTACTGGATGGCGTGGCTCGGCATGCGCACCCCGAGCTTCGACCTGTCGCTGCGCCATCCCGACATGCGCAAGCGCATGACACGCCGGCTGCCGCAGGACGAATGGCTGTTCCCCAACATCAACACCGGGGGCGTGGTGAAATTCACGGAGGAGGGCGACATCGTCGAAGCGATGGGCGACCTCTCGGGCGGCGCGCATCCGATGGTCACCTCGATGCGCGAGCACAAGGGATATCTCTTCGTCGGCGGCATCCTCAACAACCGCATCGGCCGCTACAAGATTGCTAGCGCCGACCCGAATTGGACCAGCCCGGCTTCCTATTGGGGAGCAAAGCGATGATCCTCGATCCCATCCTGGATTTATTTCGCGGCAAGGCGGTGACGATCCCGCCGCTGGATGGCGCTTTCCGACCCAACACGCAGCTTGACGATGCGCCGGCTTTTGCCGAACTGACCGAGCCGGACAATCTGCTGATCTCTGGCGACAAGCTGCTCGCTTCCAGCGGCAACGCCGTCTATTCGATTGCCGCCGGTACCGCGCCCAAGTTGGTCGAGACCTTTGCGTCCACCGTTACCGCGCTGGCGTTCTCGCCATCGGGTGAGCTGACGGTCGGATTGGAAAGCGGCAAGCTCCTGGTCGGCGGTAGGGATGTTTCGCTACCGGCTGGTGTCAGCTGCATGACCGCGCTCGCCTATGCCGATGATGGTGCGCTGTGGCTGGCCAATGGCTCGGCCGAATTCGCACCATCACAATGGGCGGCCGACCTGATGAAGAAAGGCGCGTCCGGATCGCTTTGGAAGCAGGATGCGGCAGGCGGGACCTTCCGCAAGGTGGCCGGCGCCATCGCCTTTCCCTATGGGCTCCATCCCATCGGCAGGGATGTGCTGGTGAGCGAGAGCTGGCGCCATCAGCTCATCCGCTTCGAGGCGGCAAGCGGCAGCCGCTCGACGGTGTTGACCCATCTGCCCGGCTATCCCGCGCGGCTGTCGCCGGCAGCCGATGGCGGCGCCTGGCTGACCCTGTTTGCGCCGCGCAACCGGCTGATCGAATTCGTGCTGCAGGAGACGCATTACCGTCAGGACATGATCGAGCAGGTGCCGCCGGCCTATTGGATCGCACCGGCTCTGGCCTCAAGCCGCAGCTTCCTCGAACCGCTGCAATGCGGCGGCATCCGCACGATGGGCATCCACAAGCCCTGGTCGCCGAGCCGCTCCTACGGTCTGGTGGTCAGGCTCGACCAGAACATGCAGCCTCGGTTCAGCCTGCACAGCCGCGCCAACGGCATACGTCACGGCATTTGCAGCGTGGTTGAAAAAGATGGCGAACTGTTCGTCGCCTCGAAGGGCGGCGACTGCGTGTTGGCTGTCGATGCCGGGGGGTTTTGATGGAACCAATCGTGCGCTTGGAGAATGTCACCAAAAATTATCGCGGCGTGCCCGCGGTCAAGAATGTCAGCTTCGAATTGCGCAAGGGCGAGATCCACGCGCTGCTCGGCGAAAACGGCGCCGGCAAGTCGACGCTGACCAAGATCATCGCCGGAGTGGTCGACGCCAGTTCGGGCAAGATGTTCCACAAGGGACGCGAGATCGCTTACGCCTCGCCGCATGCGGCGCTCGAGGCGGGCATCGCAATGGTGTTCCAGGAGACCAGCCTGGTGCCGTCGATGACGGTGGCGCAGAATCTTTATCTCGGCACCGAGAAATTCCTCAACCGGCTGCGCGGCACCTACATTTCCGCGCAGCAGTTCCTGCAGTCGCTGAATTTTCCGGTCGACCCGAACGCCATGGTGGCGACGCTTGGCGCGGCCAAGCGCCAGATGGTCGAGATCGCGCGCGCCGTGCACCACAATGCCGAGATCATCATCTTCGACGAGCCGACCGCGACGTTGACGCCGGAGGAAAAGCGGCACTTCTTCGCGCTGATCCGGCGGCTCAAGGCGCGCGGCGTCTCCATCGTCTTCATCAGCCATGCGCTGGAAGAGGCGCTGCTGATTGCCGACCGCATCACCATCCTGCGCGACGGCGAGTTGGTCATCACCGACGACACGTCGGCCTTCGATCGCGACCGGATCGTTGCCGCCATGGTCGGGCGCATGCTGTCCGGGCAGATCTATCGCCAGCGAGACGAGGCCAGGCTGCGCAAGGCGGGCAAGAAAGTTCTGTCGGTGCAGGACATCTCAATGAGCAATGTCGTGCGCAACAATTCGTTCTCGATCTTCGAAGGCCAGATCACCGGCGTCTTCGGGCTGATCGGCTCCGGCCGTACCGAGACGTTCAAAATCGTGTCCGGCATCTACAAACGCGATTTCCTGCGCGGCGGGGCGATCGAGCTGGACGACAGGCCGGTGCGCTATCTCGTGCCGAGCGAAGCGGTGGCCGACGGCATCGTCTACGTCACGGAGGATCGCAAGAGCGAAGGCATTTTCGAGACGATGGGCATTGCCGAGAACCTGTTCGGCGGGCTGCTGGCGGCCGGCCGCGAAAAAGGCTGGGTGATCAATCAGCAGGAGATGCGCGCGCTCTCCGCCGAATGGACCAAGACGCTGAACATCAGGGCGATCAACGACAATGCGCGCGTGGTCGAGCTTTCCGGCGGCAACCAGCAGAAGGTGGTGATCGGCAAGGGGCTGGTGCAGAAGCCGCGCGTGGTCATCTTCGACGAGCCGACGCGCGGCGTCGATGTCGGCGCCATCGCCGAGATCCACCAGATCATCAACCGGCTGGCCGACGAGGGTCTGGCCGTCGTCGTCATCTCGTCCTACCTGCCGGAGATCATGAACCTGTCCGACCGGATCCTGGTCTGCCGCCAGGGCCGTATCGTCGAGGAGTTTTCGCCGGCCGAGGCGACGGAGGAGAAGATTATGTATGCGGCGGTGCATTAGAGAGTGTGTCGGTATTCAGGTGAGGCCGGCCTGCAAACGCCAGCTTGACTTGAATCTCGACATACCCTCGCGGTGCCGTTTGCGTCGCAAAAGGCGAATAGGCGAATGAAGTGAATGGATTGGCGGCGGCTGTTCAGCGTCCGATTCAAACGTCCGGCATTGAAAAACGAAAGGAAACACCATGGCCACCACCAGACTCCTGAGCGATGCCGAGGTGGAGAAAATCCCGGCCTTAAAGGCGGTGTTCGACGACATCCGCGCGACGCGCAAATCCGATTTCGTCAATAATTTCTGGCGCGGGCTGGCCAATGATCCTGTGGCGCTGAAGCGTATCTGGGAACAGCTCAAGGCGGTGATGGTTGCAGACAGTGCCATCGATCCGTTGACCAAGGAGATGATCTACATCGCGGTGTCGACCGCCAATGGCTGCTCCTATTGCGTCCATTCGCACACCGCGGCGGCGCGCGCCAAGGGCATGACAGACGCACAGCATGGCGAACTGGTGTCGATCATCGGGTTGGCGGGACAGACCAACCATCTGGTGACGGCAATGCAGATCCCGGTCGATCCACAGTTCGAGGTGAAGTGAGGAAAGACGCGCTACACCGGCCTGTAAACCTTCTCCGCCGCGTTCCAGAAAATGTCGGCTTCCGCCGTGCCATGCTTCTCCACCGCATCGCGGTGCGCCTTGATCAGTTCGGCGTGGCCAGTCCAGAGCTTCTCGATCGGGAAGTTCGAGCCGAACATCAGATGGTCGCTGCCAAGAATATCGATCGCATTGTCGATGATGTAGGCGATCAGCGCCGGGTCGTTGCGGTGAACGAAGGTGCCGAGGCCAGACAGCTTGGCGTAGAGATTGGGCGCCGCCGACAGTGCGCGCAGGCCGGCCTTCCAGGCTTCGGTGGTTTCCGGTTCCATGCCGGTCAGCATGCCGGCGTGGGTCAGGATGAAATTCGTCTCCGGGTTTTCGCCGACCAGCGTCAGCCCGTCCTTCATCTGGGCGGGGAAGAGCTGCAGGTCGAAGGACAGGCCGTAATCCTTCAGCCGCGCGACGTTGGCGCGGACCTTGGGGTCGATCACCTGGTCGGCCGAGGCGGCGAAGCGGAAGGCCGGGGTCTCGTGCCAGTGCAGTTGCATGCGCACGCCGCGCAGCAGCCTGTATTTCATCAACCGGTCGATCTGCGGCCTGACATCGTCCACCGTCATGTCGGCATAGCCGACGATGGCGTGCGGCCAGCCGGTCTCGTCAGCGGTCTTCTGCAGGAAGGCGACCTCCTTCTCGAAATCCTCCTTGGCCCAGTTGGTCTGGACATAAACGGCTTTTTCGACGCCCGAACCTTTTTGGTCGGCCAAAAATTCATCGATCGGATAGTCGCGGCGGATCGGTTCGTAAGGGCCGAAGATGCGCGGCACCATCGGGCCGACCAGCCATGGTTGGTCCTTCTGGCGCCAGATGTGGAAATGCGCGTCGATGGCTTTCTGCATCACGATACCCTTTTCCAGATGGTCGCGGCCGCCGGGGCGGGGCGTGCGAGCGACAGGATGAAATCGGTGAGGCCGGCCAGCGACGAGCCGTCGACCAGATCGTCGAGGTCGGGCAGGATGGCGCGCAGCGCCGCTGTCGCCGGCTGGAAGCGCGGATCGCCGGCCAGCGGGGTCGCCAGCGACAGCCGGAAGGCGCGGGCGCTAAGCCTGCGCATGGCAATCTCCAGTTCGGCATGGTCGCCGCGCTCCAGCGCGTCGGAGAGAATGACGACCGCGGCGCCGCGCGTGAACGACGAAAAGCGCGGCACCGAGAGGAATGCCAGCAGGGTCGGTCCCATGCGGGTGCCGCCATCCCAATCGTCGACCTGGGCCGCCGCGCGCGCCAGCGCCTGATCGCGGTCGCGGATGCGCAATGCCGAGGTGATGCGGGTGAGCCGCGTGCCGAAGGTAAAGATCTCTGCGCGGTCCGCGCCCTGCACGGCGGCATGCGCCAGCTTGAGATAGTCGGCGGTGTGCAGCTTCATCGAGCCGGAGACATCGATCAAGAGCAGCAGTTTGCGCGGCACGGTCTGGCGGCGGCGCAGCAGCGGCGAGGGGACATCGCCATCTGCGCCGACGATTTCCCTGAGCGAGCGGCGCAGGTCGAGCTTGCCGCGCGAATGGGTACGCACGGTGCGGAAGGAACGTCGGGCGGGCAGGGCCGATGACAGCTTTCGGCGAAACGCGGTCAGACTGTCGTCGTCGCGCTGGAAGTCGCGCGAGCTCAACTGCTCCAGGGCGGAAGACAACTCGCCGCCTTCCTGTTTCTGCTCGGCCTCGATCCGTTCGTCGTCGGCACCGCCATCATCCTTGATGCGCGTTTCCTCGTCTGCATCGCCTTCGATCACAGCTGACGCGTTGCCATAGAAATGGCTCTGGAAATGCGCTTCGAATTCGTCGCGGCGGTCAGGCGGCGGCGCTAGTGTGGCCAGGGCCGCCTCACGGATGTCCGCCATCGAGCGCGGCCCCAGCAGGGTCACGGCCTGCATGAAACGGGAGACTTGTTCCGGGGCAATAGCGAAGCCGTAGCGGCGCAGCAGGCGAGCGAAGCTGAGCAAGGGCGTTGCGGCGCGGGGGAGATGTCCGGCAGGACAGAGGGGGGCGCTGTCCCGCCCGCGTTGCTGAATGACGTCGCGGCTCACGCCAGCACCTCGTCGACGATCCGGCCGAGCTCGGGCGCGATGTAGGACAGATCCTCCTCGTCCTTGATCAGCACGCCGATGGCGCGGCGGAAGGCTTCCGGCCATGGACTGCCGCCTTTTTCGAGAATGGTCGCGGCATTGGCCCATTCGACCGCCTCGGCGATGCCGGGCGGTTTGGCGAGTGGACGCGCGCGGATGGTCTGCACGGCTGTGGCCACGGCGCGTGCCGTTGCCTCTGCGACATCGCCGGCGCGCAGCATGATGATGGCCGCCTCACGCTCGGCATCGGGATAGCCAATCCAGTGATAGACGCAACGCCGCCGGAGCGCTTCGGCGAGTTCGCGGGTGCGGTTGGAGGTCAGGATGACGATCGGCTGTGCGGTGGCGCGGATGGTGCCGCGCTCGGGAATGCTGATCTGGAAGTCGGAAAGAAACTCCAACAGCAGCGCCTCGAATTCGTGGTCGGAACGGTCGATCTCGTCGACCAGCAGGATGCGCTGCTCCGGCGCCTTCAGGACCTGCAGCAGCGGGCGGGCGATCAGAAAGCGGTCGTCGTAGATATCGACTTCTTGCTCGCCGGCATGGCGGATGGCGAGCAGCTGGCGCTGGTAGTTCCACTCATAGAGCGCATGCGCGGCGTCTATGCCTTCATAGCATTGCAACCGCACCAGATCGCGGCCGAGCAGCCCGGCGATTGCCTTGGCCGCTTCCGTCTTGCCGACGCCCGGAGCGCCTTCGAGCAGCAGCGGCTTGCCCAGCCGGATCGCCAGGAAGATAGCCGTCGCCAGGCTTTCATCAGCCAGATAATGCGAGGCAGCGAGGCGCTCGGCGACCGCTTCTGGCGAAGTCGCGACCGTTTCGGCGTTTACCTCGGGCATGTCGGTCCTCAGGTCGTCGCTTGCGCCTTGAGCGCACGCAAAATGCGTTCCGGCGTGATCGGTAGCGTGTCGATGCGCACGCCGACAGCGTCGAAAACGGCATTGGCGACCGCCGGAATCTGTGGATTGGCGCACATTTCGCCGGGCCCCTTGGCGCCGTAAGGACCATCTGCCGAGGGCCGCTCCAGCACGATGACCTCGGTTTCGGCCAGATCGCCGGGACCTGGCATCAGATACTGATTGAAGTCGGTGCCGCCGTGGTCACGGCTGGGATAATAGGGCTCGGTCGTTTCGTAGAGCGCGTGGCTGATGCCCATCCAGGAGCCGCCGACCAGCTGCTGCTCGACCATCTTGGGGTTCAGCGCACGGCCGATCTCGAAGACGTTCTTCACCGCCAGCACCGTCACCTCGCCGGTCTCGTCGTCGACCTCGACCTCCGCCACGGTGCAGGCATGCGCGTAGCAGGTCGACGGCTTCATCGCGCCGGTCTCCTTCTCCGGATAGGAGCGCGGGATGAGAAACATGCCGCGTCCCGAGATCGAGCGGCCGCGCTTGAAATGCGCCGAAAGCGCGACGTCGAAGATCGAGATCGATTTCTGCGGCGCCCCTTTCACCAGGATGTTGCCCTGGCCGTCGGTCTCGAGGTCGGAGGCGTTCACCTCCAATTCCTCCGCCGCCACTTCCAGCATCACCTGGCGGGCTTCCCTCGCCGCCTGGATGACGGCGTTGCCGGCGCGGTGCGTGCCGCGCGAGGCGAAAGTGCCCATGCAGTGCGGGCCGGTGTCGGTATCGGCGGTGTCGACGACGACGCGGTCGGTCGGCACGCCGATTGTCTCGGCGCAGATCTGCGCCATGATCTGCTTCATGCCCTGGCCGAGATCGACCGATGATAGGGTCACCATGAAATTGCCGGTTGGGGTCGAATGCACCAGCGCCTGGGTGGGATCGCCGCCAAGGTTCATGCCCGTGGGATAGTTAATCGCGGCGACGCCGCGTCCACGCCTGATCGCCATCTCAAGCTCCCTTCACGTAGGAGGACATTGCCATGTATTTCTCAGCCACGGGCCAGTTGGCCGCGCGCGAGGCCTCCTGCATGCACTCTATGAGGGCCGCCCCTTCGGTCGGCTGGCGATGCGCCTTCATATCGCCGTCGCGATAGGCGTTGATGAAGCGGAATTCGAGCGGATCCATGCCGATCAGCCGCGCCAGCTTGTCCATCTGCACCTCCAGCGCGAAGTCACCGATGGTGACGCCGAAGCCGCGCATGGCGGAGGAGGGGGTGCGGTTGGTGTAGACGCAGTACGTGTCGATCCAGACATTGGGGATGGTGTAGGGGCCGGGATAGTGCCCCGCGCCCTTCTGGGCGCCATAGGGCGAATGGCGGGAGTAGGCGCCGGCGTCGGTGTAGCCGGTGACTTTGCGCGCGACGATGCGGCCGTCCTTCATCACGCCGTCCTTGATGACGACCTTTTCGGCCGCGCGAGGTGACGAGATCTGCATCTCCTCCTCGCGGCTGTAGGTAAAACAGACCGGTCGCCCTGTTAGCTTGGCGCCGAGGATCGCGATCGGTTCGACGATGACATCGACCTTGCCGCCAAAGCCGCCGCCGACCGTGCCGCCGACGAAATGCAGCTTGCTGCCCGGCATCTGCAAAATGATCGACGTGTTGTCGAGGGTGAAGAACATCGCCTGCGTGTTGGTATAGCAGGTGAAGCGGTCATTGCCCTCCGGTGCCACGATACAGCCGGTGGTCTCGGTCGGCGCATGCTCTATCGGCGAGGACTGGTAGCTTTGTTCGAGGACGTAGTCGGCCTCGGCAAACCCCGCCTCGACATCGCCGAAGCGCACCTTGCGGCACTCGCCGCTGTCATAGAGATAGTAGTTCTGGCCGTGATACTCGTTGACGAGGGGCGCGCCGGGCTTCAGCGCTTCCTCCATGTCGAAGACGGCCGGCAGCACCTCGTAGTCGACCTTGACCTTGGCCGCGGCTTCCTGGGCGGCGCGCTCCGTCTCGGCCAGCACCGCCACCACGGCCTCGCCCTTCCAGCGCACCTTGCCGTCGGCCAGAACCGCCTCGTCCTCCGGCCCGATCTGGATCAGGATCAGGATGGTGTAGACATTGTGCGGGACGTCCCTGGCGGTGAGAATTTTCACCACGCCCGGATGTTTTTCCGCTTCGGACGTATCGATCGATCGGATGCGGGCATGATGGTGCGGGCTGCGCACCATCTTCAGATGCAGCATGCCGGGAAAGTTGCGGTCGGCGAAATAGGCGGTTTTGCCGGTGACATGGCCGGGCGAATCCGAGCGGGGCCTCGGCTGGCCGATCTCGTTGAGGTCATCCTTGCGGACGTCCGAAAAATAGCTTTTGCGCAGTTCCATCTTGCTTCCCTCAGGCCGCGTTCTGCGAGTTGGCGCGAGCGGCGGTGAGCACCGCCTGGATGATAGGCTCGTAGCCTGTACAGCGGCATATGTTGCCCGACAGCGCTTCGACGACATCGTCGCGGCTGGGATCGGGCGTGTGGTCGAGCAACACCTTGGCCGCCATGAGCATGCCCGGCGTGCAGAAGCCGCATTGGGTGGCGAAGGCGTCGAGAAAGGCGCGCTGCAGCGGATGCAGGACGCCGCCTTCGGCAAGACCCGATGTGGTGGTGATGGCAGCGCCGTTGCAGGTTTCGGCGAGCGTCAGACAGGACAGCCGGAGCTCACCGTCGACGATCACCGAGCAGGCGCCACAGGTGCCTTGATGGCAGCCGCCCTTCGGCGAAGTGTCGCCGATCTTGTCGCGCAAGGCGTTGAGCAGCGTGGTGCCGCTTTCGACGAATTCGGCCTTCTCAGAACCGTTGAGCGTGAACTGGACGGGAACCTTTGCCATTCTTCCTCCTTGCGCGCCTGCCCCGCAGGGCAAGCGCGCGCACCGAATGTGACTAGCTGAGCAGCAGCCGACCGAGATGAACCGGCAGCACTTGCGCGCGATACCAGGCGCTGGCGATCGGGTCGGTGATTGGTGCGGTGCCGTCGCCCGCGGCGGCCAGTGCCGAAGCGATGCCGTCCGCGTCCAGTGTCCTGCCGAGCAGCGCTTTTTCGGCTGTCTTGGCTCGCATCGGCCGGTCGGCCATACAACCGAGCGCGATGCGCGCCGAGGATATCGTGCCGTCGCCGGCTTGTTCCAGGATAGCGGCGATACTGAGCACCGAGACGCCCTTGGGCTTTACCCGCGAGACCTTCACGAATCGAAAGCTTCCCTGCGCCGGCCGCGTGAAGCTGACCGAGGTGACGATCGCGCGGCTCCCGCCCCGCTTGGCCAGAAACGCTTCCATCGGCATTTCGCCGTCATTGGTGCTCACCATGGCGTCCAGCGCCAGCAGGGCGACTGCGAAATCGCCATAGGGGCTTGGCGCAAACAGATTGCCGCCGACGGTCGCCATGTTGCGGATCGCCGGACCGCCAACGGCACGCGCGGCCTTGGCAAGCTGGCCGAGCTCGGGATGGCGGGCGATCGCCGCCATGGTCACCGAAGCGCCGATGCGGATCGTGCCGCCGGAGACCGTGATGACCGACAAGGCCGGGTCGGTCGACCTGACAAGGCCGGAGACCGAAACGTCGCCCTCATTGGCGGCGCGCAAGACGAGCGTGCCACCGCCGAGATAGCGCGTGCCGGCGGCTTTCAGCGCCGCGCTGGCGTCTTTCACCGTTACAAAACTCTGCAATGCCAGCGCCATGGCCCGCTCCTCAACCCTGGCCGGCGAAATGGCTCTTCAGGGCGTTGAAGCCGCCCTGGAAGACATTGGCGCCCATGCCCTCGGCCAGCTTGTCGGCTTCTTCGGGTGCTGCGTCGAAGCTGGCGGTCCATTCGGCATAGGTGCGGTCGCCGTCGGTGACGCGCCGCAATTGCAGCGTAGCCCTGTGGTTGGTGAGCGGCTGCGGCGTTTCCAGGATCGAATAGCTGACGAGGAAATTCTCATCGGAGAAATCGAGCAGCTTTTCGCGCAGCCGCGCGCCGCTGGCCAGCTGGAAGTTGCGCACGCAGCCGATCGTGGTGGCGTCCTTGCCGTCCTCGATATGGCTTTCGACCATGCGCGGATGCCAATTCGGCAGTCCGTTGAAGTCGCGGATGCGCGCCCAGACCTTTTCGACCGGCGCGTCGATGACGGTGGAGATGGTGACATCAGCCATATGCTCTTTCCCCTGCAAACGTTCTGCTTGGGACGGTAGGCCGATCGTGGTCGCGGTGCTTATCAATGCGTCTTGGGCACGTATCAATCAGTCTGAAAATAGCCGCTTTCCGGCCCGTCAGGACACTGCTCGCGCCGCTTCGCGATAGAGCGTCGGCGGCACGCCGACATGGTCGCGGAAGAAACGCGAGAAATTGCCCTGGGTGGTGAAGCCGAGATTGCAGGCGACCGATATCAGCGGCTCATGCGACCACTGGAGCTGGCGCACCGCTTCCTCCATGCGCAGCGTGTTCCAGTAGACGTTGGGCGTCAAACTGGTCTGTTCCTTGAACAGGGCGAAGAAATGCGGCCGCGACAGGCCGACGCTGCGCGCCACGTCATCGAAGGAGATACGCTCGCAGACATTGGCTTTCATCAGCTGGATCGCCTTGCGGACGCGGAAATCCTGCATGGTGTTCACGCGGCCACGCGGCTCCTGCGGAGCTGAAGCGTCGGCGGCATCGAGCACCGAGTCGATGAAGCGCTCGATCTCGTAATTGGCGACATCGTCGATGCTCTCATTGTCGGTCAGATGATCGAGCAGGCCGGCAGCAGCCTGGTGCAGCCAGGGTTCGAGCGTGATTGCCGCCTGCGCGAAAAGCGGCGCGGACGAGGGCAGGTCACGGCGCCGCCGTGCCCAGTCCGGGTCGATGTAAAAGGCGAGGAACAGGCCTGGGGTGCCGTCGTGCGACAGCACATGGCTATGCGGCTGCAGCGAGTTGATGCCGGCAGCCGTGCCAGGTCCAAGCAGGACCGTCTCACGGCCGATGGTCATCTCGCCGGCGGTGCCTTCCAGCCAGATGATGAGATGTGCCTCGACATGGGCATGGGTGACGAAGTCGCTCGCGACATTCAGGACAGAAACATGTCCGAACTGGCCCCAGTAGAGCCTGATCGCTTCCGTCATGGGTATATCCTCCCGCAGGCGACTGGCCTCCCTTCGCCTGCTTGGGGATTGTGCGGCCGGTTTTCCGTGTCCGTCAAGGCATAGCCGCACGCCCGGTATTCGCGGCAGGCCGCTTCAGCCGATTTTCAGACTGAGCGATAGGACCGAAATGAACGCCGCTTCGGCGAAGACAGGCTTTTAGTCGCTTCGCCTGAAGTTGCGGATGCGGTCGAACAGCACCGCCAGCAGGATGGCGCCGCCGATGAAGGTGCCCTGCCAGAAGGCGTTAATACCGAGCAGGCCGAGGCTGTTGCGGATCACCTCGATGAGGGCGGCACCCACGATGGCGCCAAAGGCGGTGCCGACGCCGCCGGCGAGATTGGCGCCGCCGATGACGGTGGCGGCGATGACCTGCAGCTCCATGCCGTTGCCGAGATTGGTGGTGACGGCGCCCAGCCAGCCGGTCTGGATGATGCCGGCTATTCCCGCCGACAACGCCGAGATCATGTAGACGGCGACCTTGATCTGGCGCACCGGAACGCCGGTCAGCGTCGCCGCATGCTCGTTGCCGCCAATGGCGAAGATGTGCCGGCCGAACTTGGTCCAGCGCAGGACGAAGCCGGTGATCAGCGCCAAAAGGATCATGTAGAGCACCGGATTGGCGATCCCGAACAGCCAGGCGCCGCCGCCCAGCGCCAGCAGCTTGTCGTGATCGGGCCCGAACTGGAAGACGACGGTGTTGTTGGAGGCCACCATGGCGAGGCTGCGGGCGATCGACAGCATGCCGAGCGTCACCACGAAGGGCGGAAAGCCGAGATAGGCGATCAGAATGCCGTTGAAGCCGCCGATGACGAGTGCGGTGACGATCGAAGCCAGGATGCCGACTTCGATCGAAAACCCGGCATGCATGGTAACGGCCAGCACCATCGAGCACAGGCACAGCACCGAACCGACCGAGAGGTCGATGCCGCCGGTGATGATGACGAAGGTCATGCCCAGCGCGACAATGGCGACGAAGGTGACGTTGCGGGTGATGTTGAAGAGGTTCTTCGGGGTGGCGAAGGCATCCGTGGCAAAGGACAGGAAGATACAGGCGAGGATGACGGCGATCACCACCCAGAACGTCTGGCTGGAGAGCAGCCGCGACAGAAAACTGTGCTGTTTCTGCGCGATCGTCTGATCAAGGGTGACTGCCATTATCGACCTTTCCTGCCGGGAGCGAAACGCGCCAGCGCAATGAAATCCGGTTTTGCCGCTCTCACACCACCTGCTCGATGGCGCCGGTGATCAGCCCTGTCACTTCCTCGGGCGAACTCGAGGCGATCGCCTTGTCGGCGACTTTCCTGCCGCGCCGCATGACGATGACGCGGTCGGCGACGTCGAAAACGTCGGGCATGCGGTGGCTGATCAGCACCACGGCGATGCCCTGGTCGCGCAAATGGCGGATCAGGTTGAGGACTTCGGCGACCTGACGGACCGAAATCGCCGCCGTCGGCTCGTCCATCAGCACTATCTTGGCCTGCGACAGCATGGTGCGGGCGATCGCCACCGCCTGGCGCTGACCGCCGGACATCTGTTTGACGAGGTCGCGCGGGCGCGTCTCGGATTTGAGCTCGGCGAATATCTGGCCAGCGCGCTTGTACATGGCGGCATAGTCGAGGATACGGAAGGGCCCGACGCCGCGGCGCAGTTCGCGGCCGAGATAGACATTGGCCGCCGCCGTCAAATTATTGCACAGCGCCAGATCCTGGTGGACGATCTCGATGCCGTGCTGGCGGGCCTCGACCGGCTTGTGCAGGATCAGATCCTTGCCGTCCATCTGCATGGTGCCGTGGCTCGGGCGGAAATTGCCGGCGATCATCTTGACCAGCGTCGACTTGCCGGCGCCGTTGTCACCCATCAGGCCGACGACCTGGCCGGGCTCGATCGACAGCGACACGTCGTTCACCGCCTGGATGGCGCCGAAATGCTTCGAGATGTTGGTGAGTTCGAGAACCGCCACCAGCCTTTTGCCTCCCATGTCTGGCCGTCTGTCCCGGAAGGGGCGACGGCTTCGGTTCGCTACCCCAGCTCCTCCCGGAAGCAGCGACGCGGTCATTTACGCAAATGCCTGCATGGGCGTCAATTGTCTGACGAATAAGATTTGGGCAATTGTCGGACGAATGAGATCCCGCCTTTCGGGAAAAATCCGTTTTGTAGGACAAATAGCAATTGACGTTGGCGGCAAGCCGTTATTAGTTGAGCGTCGGAGGAAGATATGCCGGCTTTGACGACGTTGTTTGGCGGCGCAACCGGTAGAGGATTATCGACCGTGCCGGCATCGTTGCCGGGCTGGTCGCATCTGAAAATACTTATCGGCCTGGCCTGACGGCACGAGCGCTTGCTTCTGTCATCTCGCATTCGGCCGATCTGTGTGGCGGGCACGCCGTGTCCGTCTGTTTCCAAGGGAGGACTGACATGAGGAAAACAGTTTTGCTCGCCGCCGTCGCCGCCATGGCGTTGGGCGCCGGGCCGGCTTTGGCCAAGAAGCAGCTCGTCATCGTGGTGAAAGGTCTCGACAATCCGTTCTTCGAGGCGATCCACCAGGGCTGCGAGAAATGGAACAAGGAAAACGCCAGCTCGGAATATGAGTGCTTCTACACCGGTCCGGCGTCGACTTCCGACGAGGCCGGCGAGGCGCAGATCGTGCAGGATATGCTGAGCAAGCCGGACACGGTGGCGATGGCGATTTCGCCGTCCAACGCGCCGCTGATCGCGCAAACGATCAAAAGCGCCAACCCGTCGATCCCGATCATGACCGTCGATGCC
The DNA here is from genome assembly GCF_006442305.1 of Mesorhizobium sp. B2-3-6. Classification (NCBI taxonomy): domain Bacteria; kingdom Pseudomonadati; phylum Pseudomonadota; class Alphaproteobacteria; order Hyphomicrobiales; family Phyllobacteriaceae; genus Mesorhizobium; species Mesorhizobium sp. B2-3-6. The sequence continues at coordinate 557,144 of NZ_VFVW01000001.1, forward strand.
GATCTTGCCAAGGAAGACGCAGCACTTCGCAAGACTTATCTCGGCACCGACAACTATCTGATGGGCAAGAAGATCGGCGAATACATAAAGAAGGCCAAGCCGAAGGGCGGCACGATCTGCACCATCGAGGGCAACCCGGCGGCCGACAACATCCTTCGCCGCGCGCAAGGCATGCGTGATGCGCTGTCGGGCAAGGAAGGACTTGCAGCCCTTGCCGGCGAAGGCGGCTGGACGGAAGTGGCGGGCTGTCCGGTGTTCACCAATGACGACGGCGCCAAGGGCGTGCAGGCGATGACCGACATCCTTGCCGCCAACCCCAAGCTCGATGCGTTCGGCATCATGGGCGGCTGGCCGCTGTTCGGCGCGCCGCAGCCCTATCGCGATCTGGTTGGACCGCTGAAGGACAAGCTGGCCAGCAACGACTTCGTCATCGGCGCCGCCGACACGATCGGCGACGAGGTGGCGATCGCGCGGGATGGCCTTGTCACCGCGCTGGTCGGCCAGCGGCCGTTCGAGATGGGCTACAAGGCGCCGTCCGTGATGATCGACCTGGTCGAAGGCAAGAAGGTCGACGATCCGGTGTTCACCGGCCTCGACGAATGCACCAAGGATACGGTCGACACCTGCATCCAGAAGTAGGCGTCTCGATCGGGGCGCCCGTCAACGGGCGCCCCGCCACCTCTGCTGACGAACAGGGACACGCATTTCAGGGGCAGCGGCTCCGGCTTTGGCGCGCCCGTGGTTCGAATTTTCGGCAATGGCATCGGCGCACCCGACAGTTCCTGACCGGAACAGGTACGGCCGACGCATTGGAACGTGGATGCCGGACGAAAAGTCAAACAAGCGAGCCATTCGGACCAAGGCACAGGCCGGCCGCCGTCCGGCCGCCATGCGCCGGCCCGATGCGGCGCACTTTCCCGGTGCCAGCGTGCACGCCTCGCTGGCCAGCGAGATCGGGCTCAGGATCGTGCGCGGCGACTATCCGCCAGGCACCATCCTGCCCAACGAAGCCCAATGGTCGCGAACGTTCAACGTCAGCCGCTCGGCGGTGCGCGAGGCGATCAAGATGCTGATGGCCAAAAGCCTGCTCGCTTCGCGCCCCAAGATCGGCAGTTGGGTCGAACCGAAGGAGCGCTGGAACCTACTCGACCGCGACGTGCTCGCCTGGTACGCGACCGCGCCGGACCGTGAGGTGTTCCTGCGGACGGTACAGGAGTTCCGCCACATCATCGAGCCGGAAGCGAGCGCCTTTGCCGCGGTGCGGCGCAGCAACGAGCAGATGGCCGAGATCAGCCAGGCCTGCCGCGAGATGGGCGAGGCGGCAAGCCTTCAGGAGCGCATCCGGGCCGACACGCGCTTTCATCTTGCCATCCTGCGAGCCTCCGGCAACGATCTGCTGGTGCCGCTCGGCGTGCTCATCGAGTCGGCGCTCGACCATCTCTTCGTCTTCACGACTCAGCAGGTCGGCGACCAACGGCGGGCCCAGAGGCTGCACGAGGCGATCGAGAAGAATATTCGTTTGCAGCGCCCCTCAGCGGCGCGCAACGCCGTGCACAAGCTACTCGCCGATACCGATGAAGGGATCGGAAGAGGGCGAGGGTGATCGACGCTCGCGCTTGGTGATCACCTTTCTATGGACAATGCGTAGCCTTCTGCGGCCTTTCGCAGGCTCCCGGCGTTCGAAGCTCGAAAAGCCAAGCTATTGGCTTTTCATCCGGTGCGCGGACCGCTTCTCACCCTTAAATCGTCTGTTTCTTTCCATCTTTCATCGGCATCAGATCGACACCGTTGACCTTGCCGATATGGGTGGCCAGCATCGGCACGTACTGCTCGGCCGGTCCGGTGGCGTGTGCTCCGGCGAAAGCGTTCTTGGTGGCGTTGCCGAGGGGGTTGGCAATGCCGGCAGAACCCGCCATCGATTCGAGGTAGGTCAAGTCCTTGAAGGCGTTGGCAATAGTGAATTTGTGGGCGTCGCGGTCGCCCTCCAACGTCCACCGCATGAAGGTCTGGTAGAAGCCGCAATCCATGCGGCCGTTGCGGATGACGCTGTCGAAGCGCTGCGGCGAGATGCCGACCTTCTCGGCCAAGGCCAATGCCTCGGAATAGATCGCCGCATAGCCCAGCGAGACGAAATTGTTGAGCAATTTCATGCGGTGGCCGTCGCCGGTGTCGCCGATATGGACGATACGGCCGGCCCAGGTTTCGATCACCGGTTTGACCCTGGCAAAGACGGCGTCGGGTGCGCCGACCATGGCGTCGAGCGTGCCTTCCCAAGCCTCCTTCGGCGTGCGGCTGAGCGGTGCATCGACATAGTTGACGCCGAGCGCCTTGAGTTCGGCGGCCAGCGCAACGGTCGAGACCGGGTCGGAGGTCGAGCAGTCGACGACGACCGAGCCTTTTCTCAATCCTTCCTTGAGACCGCCGGGGCCTCGAATGATGGCTTCGACCTCACGCGAACCGGTGACGCAGATGAAGACGATCGTCGATGCCGCCGCCACGTCGCGGGAGGTCGCGGCTTCGTGGGCGCCGCGATTAGCCATATCCTCCGCCGGCTTGCGATTCTTGCGGCCGAGAAAGGTCAGGTGATAGCCTTTATCGACGATATTCTTGGCGATGCCATGACCCATCAGGCCAAGGCCGATGAAGCCGATCTTCTCGCTCGGGGCGGTCGTGTTCATTCTGTCTGTCCTGTGTTGCGATTATCGATAATGTCGCCGCTGTTTTAGCCGCAAGCGGTTGCAGAAAGCAATATTGTCTGACAATACACATAATCCTGAGCTTTCGTGGAGACCAGAATAATGAAGCGGATCATGTTTACCGGCGGCAGCGGCAAGGCTGGGCGCCACGTCGTACAATATCTGGTGGAGCAGGGCTGCCAGGTGCTCAACATCGACACCAAGCCGCTCGACAATCCCAAGGTGCGCACGCTGATCACCGACATCACCGACAGCGGGCAGGTGTTCAACGCGCTGTCGAGCTATGCGGGCTTGCATGAATTCGACCCGTCGCTGCGTCCCCAGCCCGTCGACGCCGTGGTGCATTTCGCCGCGATCCCCCGCATCATGATCACGCCCGACAACGAAGTGTTCCGCATCAACGCGCTCGGTACCTACAATGTCATCGAGGCGGCGGTGAAGCTCGGCATCCGCAAGGTGATCATCGCCTCCAGCGAGACGACCTACGGGCTGGTCTTCGCCAACGAGCCGCGCGCGCCGAAATATTTCCCGCTCGACGAAGAATACGACGTCGATCCGATGGACAGCTATGCCCTTTCCAAGGTCGTCAACGAGAAGACGGCACGGGCCTTTGCGCAGCGCGACGGTACCGACATCTATGCATTGCGCATCGGCAACGTCATCGAACCGCACGAATATTCCCTGTTTCCGAAATGGTTCGCCGATCCCGGTTTCCGCAAGCGCATCGCCTGGAGCTATGTCGATGCGCGCGACCTCGGCCAGATCACGCTGCGCGCCATCGAGAAGGATGGGCTCGGCTACCAGGTGTTCAACGCTGCCAATGACGACACGTCGTCGGACCTGCCGACCGCGGAACTGCTGAAGCGCTTCTATCCCGGTGTGCCGGTCAAGGGTGAGCTCGGCGAATTCGAGACGCTGCTGTCCAACCGCAAGGCGCGCGACATGTTGGGCTTTCGGCCGGAACACAGCTGGCGCAAATACGTGAGGATCTCTTGAAAACAGGCCCCGCCGGGGGTTGAGCTGTGCACAGAAGCCGGCTTTGCGGGTGAACCCGCTTGCCGTGCTTGACAGCTTGCTCAATCCGGACTTTCTGGAGCCTATGCGGGACGCGAAGCCGAACAAGGAAAAATCGCCGGCAAAAGCGGCATCGGCCGAGCGTCCGGCCGGCGTTCGCCGCACCGATGCGGCGCGCATTCCGGGTTCCAGCGTGCACACCTCGCTGGCCAGCGAAATCGGGCTCAGGATCGTGCGCGGCGACTATCCGCCCGGCACCATCCTGCCCAACGAAGCCAAATGGTCGGAGACCTTCAGCGTCAGCCGCTCGGCGGTACGCGAGGCGATCAAGATGCTGATGGCCAAAAGCCTGCTCGCCTCGCGCCCGAAGATCGGCAGCTGGGTCGAGCCGAAAGAACGTTGGAATCTGCTCGACCGCGACGTGCTTGCCTGGTACGCGACCTCGCCGGACCGCGAGGTATTTCTGAAGACGGTGCAGGAATTCCGCCACATCATCGAGCCGGAGGCATCCGCCTTTGCCGCCATGCGGCGGACCGACGAGCAGATGGCCGAAATCAGCCAGGCCTGCCGCGAGATGGGCGAGGCACCAAGCCTGCAGGAGCGCACCCGCGCCGACACGCGCTTTCATCTCGCGATCCTGCGGGCGTCTGGCAACGACCTGCTGGTGCCGCTCGGGGTGCTGATCGAATCCGCCTTCGACCATCTCTTCACCTATACGACGCGGGAACTCGACGATTTGCAGCACGCACAGAAGATGCATGAGGCGATCGAGAAGAACATCCGCCTGCAGCGGCCCGACGCGGCGCGTGCCGCGGTGCGCAAGCTGCTCGCCAACACAGACGGCGTGATCAGGTCACGATAAGCCGTTCCAGGAACCCGTCACGCGGCTTGCTGCCTACTCTTCCTTCTCACGTCCGAACGCCGCGCGCAGTTCGTCCTTGGCGTCCTCGAGCACCTTCTTCTGCTTCGCCGGCAGGTTCCTGCCGGCACGGTTGATGTAGAAGTTCAGCATCGACATGGCGGACTGGAACGGTTCGGCCTTGCGCCGGTCGCTGTGTTCGGCCGACCGCTTGAGCGAAGCCGCGATCTTCTTCGGGTCGTGGGATTCGAAGACATGGTCTTCGAGATCCATGGCATTGCTGTGCTCGGTCACCTCAGCCGACCATTTCCGTTTCGCGGTCATGGCAATCTCCTTCGCGTTGAGCCGATTGCAAAACGTCCTTCATCGTCGCACGTTCCGGTGAGCCCGGAACCGGCGAACCCTGGAACCATGGAATTACCCACGTGGCGCTGCTCGGCGCCGCGAATGCGCCGATAGTGGTGGAAGGACCGTCGGCCGCTAGGCCGCATGACCGCGACAATGGTCAATGTCGATGACGGAATGGGAAACAGCTTGGCCTCGATCTTCTCCTCACCAGCAGCCGGCAATGCGGTCGTCGACAGCTCGCATGCATGGATACGGCTGGCGGTGTCGATGCTTTTGTCGACAGTCGGCGGCGTCGGCATGTGGGCCGTGGTCGTGGTGCTGCCGGCCGTGCAGGCCGAGTTCGGCGTCGACAGGGCCGACGCCGCTCTGCCCTACACCGCGACCATGGTCGGCTTTGCCGCCGGAAACGTTCTGGTCGGGCGCGCCATCGACCGTGTCGGCTACTGGATCCCGGCGCTTGTTTCCTCGATGGCGCTGGTTGCCGGCTTCCTGCTGGCGGCGCTGTCGACCTCGATCCTGCAGTTCACGCTCGCCCAGGGCCTGCTGATCGGGGTCGGTACATCGGCGATCTTCGGGCCGCTGATCGCTGACATCTCGCACTGGTTCAACCGCCGGCGCGGCGTCGCCGTGGCGGCGGCCGCGGCCGGCAGCTATCTCGCCGGAACGATCTGGCCTACCGTCATGCCACCCCTGATGAAGGCGGAAGGCTGGCGCTTCACCTATGTGGCCATCGGCATCTTCTGCCTGGCGACCATGGTGCCGCTGGTGCTGATGCTGCGGCGCGGCGCCCCGATCGCGGCCGCCGGTTCCGCGGGCAGCCGGCTGGTGCAGCCGATCTCGTTGTCGCCAACGGCACTCCAGGTGCTGCTCGTCATTGCTGGTCTTGGCTGCTGCGTGGCGATGTCGATGCCGCAGGTGCATATCGTGGCCTATTGCATGGATCTTGGCTACGGCGTCGCGCATGGCGCCGACATGCTGTCGATCATGATGGCGGCCGGCGTGGTCAGCCGCGTGGCTTCGGGCTTCGTTGCCGACCGCATCGGCGGAGTGAAGACCCTGCTTATCGGCTCGGTGCTGCAATGCCTGTCACTGTTCTTTTACATTCCCTTCGACGGGCTTGCCTCGCTCTATGTCGTTTCGCTGGTCTTCGGCCTGTCGCAGGGTGGCATCGTGCCCTGCTATGCGATCATCGTGCGGGAATACATGCCCGCCAGGGAGGCCGGCCAACGCGTCGGCATCGTCATCATGGCGACCATTTTCGGCATGGCGATCGGCGGCTGGATGTCGGGCTGGATCTACGACCTGACCGGCTCCTACGCCGCCGCATTCCTGAACGGCATCGCCTGGAACCTGCTGAACATCCTGGTGATGGTGCTGGTGCTTTGGAAGGCAAGACGCGGCGCGACGGCGATGGCCTGAGGCAAAGCGGAAGCACTCGCCCGCAAGCGCCTCGGCTTGACAACGGGCCGGGGCTGCGCGACGCCAGAGGTGAGTGGTGCGGCACAGGCTGGTGAAATGGCGACAGCAACGTCGATCGTATTGCGGCAGCGCCTTGGCGGCCACGCACCGCATGGAGCCTGTCCTTGATCAAGCCGCGCTCGCGCCGAGGCGGCGGCCGCCCGACCATATCAGACGTCGCGCGCAAGGCGGGCGTAGGCGCCATCACCGTGTCTCGCGCCTTGCGCGAGCCGGAGCGGGTCTCGCAGGACCTGCGCCGCCAGATCCAGGCCGCCGTCGACGAGCTCGGTTATGTGCCGGATCCCAACGCGCGGGCGCTGGCCTCGGCCCGCGCCGAGGTGTTCGGCGTGCTGGTGCCGTCGCTTACCAACAACGTCTTTGCCGAGGTGGTGCGTGGCATCTATGACAGCCTGTCGGATAGCGCCTTCCGCATCCAGCTCGGCAACACCCACTATTCCGGCCTCGAGGAAGAACGGCTGCTGCAGGTGTTCGGGCCGCAAAGGCCGGCGGCGCTGATCGTGGCCGGCATCGACCAGACTCCGGCCTCGCGAAAACTGCTGGAGAACGCAGGCTGCCCGGTGGTGCAGGTCATGGAAACCGGCCCGGATCCGGTCGATATGATGGTCGGCTTCTCGCATCTGGACGGGGGCAGGGCGGCGACTGAGCATCTGCTCGAAGCGGGTTACCGCCGCATCGGATTCATCGGCGCGCGCATGGATCCGCGCTCGCAGCGGCGCTTGGCCGGATACCGCATGGCGGTGGAGAAAGCCGGCCTGTTCGATCCACGACTGATCACCACCACGCCGGTGCCGTCCAGTGTGACGCTGGGACGCGAACTTTTCCGCGACGCGCTGGCCAAGATGCCGACGCTCGACGGCGTATTCTGCAACAATGACGACATCGCGCTAGGTGCGTTGTTCGAGTGTCATCGCGCTTCGATCGGTGTGCCCAAGAGGATCGGCATCGTCGGCTTCAACGATCTCGACATGATGCAGGTGGCGTTTCCCTCCGTCACCAGCATCCGCACGCCCCGCTACGAGATCGGACGGCGGGCAGTGGCCATGGCGCTGGCGGCGATAGGAGGCAAGCCTCCGCAGCAGCGCGTCGTGGATCTCGGTTTCGAACTCATGCGCCGCGAGAGCACGGCGCGCTGAACACGCTTTCGCGATCAAGAGAAAGGGCGCTTTACACACCGTTCATGGTAGCGCTACCGTCGTCGTCGGACAGGAAAGAGAAATGCAACGGTACGGCGCCTGTCTATTATACATAAGCGACAACTAATTCTTGTTTATTATGTATAATATGCTATTTTCCCAGCAACCTGGGAACGACGGGGGAGGAGGCATCGCCTAGACCATTGGCTATCGGAAAGGCAGGTACGGCAAGGCAGGAGGAGCCGGAGCCGACCGTGCGAAATTCACATCGCGAAACGACGTCAGAATTACAAAATGGGAGGATTATCGATGATCAAGTCACTGGTAGGTGGCATCGTTGCCGCCAGCGCATTCGTCATGCTCAACTCGGCCGCCATGGCCGCCGGCCCCGAGATCGTGCCGGGCCCGGCCGCCCAAGCCGACTGCTTCGCGCCCTGGAGCGCGGACACGAAATTCTTCAAATATCCCAAAAAGGAAGGCCCATACCGCATCGCCTTCGCCAATGGCTATATCGCCAACACCTGGCGCATCCAGATGGTGCAGACCGCAAAGGCCTATGCCGCCCAGCCGGACGTCAAAGCCAAGATCAAGGAATTCAAGGTCGTCTCGACCGGCGAGGACGTGCCGGCGCAGATCTCGGCGATCAACAACTTCATCGATTCCGGCTATGACGCGATCGTCACCGACGCGCAGAACCCGACTGCCTTCGGCCCGGTCATCAAGCGCGCCAAGCAGGCTGGCATCGTGCTGGTCGCCTTCGACAACATCCTCGACACCAAGGATGCCATCAACGTCAATGTGGACCAGAAGGGCCTCGGCGAATTGTGGGCCAAATGGCTGGTCGCGAAGGTGCCGAATGGCGGCAAGATTCTCGAAGTGCGCGGCGTTGCCGGCACCTCCGTCGATACCGATCGCCACAACGGCATCCACGAGGTGCTCGACGCTTCCGGCAAGAAATGGGACGTCACCGAAGTCGCCGGCAAGTGGGACGACGGCGTGGCACAGAAGGTCACCGCCGACGCGATCGCCACCAACGGGCCATTCGACGGCATCACCGGCCAGGGCGGCGACACCGGCATCGTGCAGGCGATGATCGACGCCAAGCATCCGTTTGTGCCCTTTGGCGGTGAAACCGAAAACGGCTTCCGCAAGTTCTGCGCGGCGCATTCGGCCGACGGGTTGAAGTGCTCTTCCGCGGGCTCGGGCCCGGCCCAGGTCGCCGTCGCCATCAAGACCGCGATTGCAGCGCTCGAAGGCGAAGTGGTGCCGCAAGAGGTGAAGCTGCCGCTGGCGATCGCCGAAGATCCGAACATGAAGGAAGGCACGGATTACTTCCCGAAAGAGTCGGACAATTTCTTCGTCGGCAACTCCTTCCCGACCTGCGGCATCAACTTCAGCGCCCAGGAAATCATGGGTCAGACCAAGGAAAATCAGTAGTTTCCAGTGGATATCGTTTCGGCGCCGCGGCTAAGCCGCGGCGCCGGTTCTTGAATGTTCGAGCGCCCTGGGAGGGTTGATGGACGGTGCGGCTCCGCTCTTGCGCATGGAAGGCATATCGAAGCGCTATGGCGGCGTGCGGGCGCTGGAGAAGGCCGACCTGTCGGTCGAGGCCGGCAGCATCCACGCCATCCTCGGCGAAAACGGCGCCGGCAAGTCGACGCTGATCAAGATCATGGCGGGCGTCGTTGCGCCCGACGAGGGCCGCATGGTGCTGGACGGGCGAGAGGCGACCTTCGCCTCGCCGGGCGCCGCGAACAAGGCCGGCATAGTCTGCATCTTCCAGGAGTTGTCGCTGATTCCCGAACTCAGCGTCGCCGACAACATCGTCATATCCGATCCGCCGAAACGCTTCGGCATGATCGACCGCAAGGCGCAGCGGCGCATCGCCGAGGACGCGCTGGCGCGTGCGGGAGCATCCGACATTCATCCGCTGGCGCTGGTCAAGGACCTGCCGCTGTCACGCCGGCAGATGGTCGAGATCGCCAAGGCATTGGCCAGGAAGCCACGCATCCTGATCCTCGACGAGGCGACCTCGGCACTGACGGCGGCGGATGTGTCGAAGATCTTCGCCGTGCTGAAGCGGCTGCGTTCGGAAGGGCTGGCGCTGCTCTACATCTCGCACCGCATGAACGAGATCGCCGAATTGGCGGACCAGTGCACGGTGTTCCGCAACGGCCGCAATGTCGCCAGCTATCCCGCCGGCTCGAAGAGCGACAGTGAAGTCGTCGAACTGATGATCGGGCGCGAATACAGCCATATCTTCCCGCCCAAGCCGACATTCGCGCCGGCCGTCACCGCGCCGGTGCTCGAAGCCCGCAAGCTCTCCTGGACGGATCGCCTGCACAACATCTCGCTGTCGGTCAGGGCAGGCGAGGTGGTCGGCCTCGGCGGCCTCGACGGGCAGGGCCAACGCGAATTGCTGCTCGCTTTCTTCGGCGTCCTGCGTGGCCTTTCCGGCCAGATCCTGGTCGACGGTAAGCCGGTCGGCATCGCCAGCCCCGCCGCCGCACGCGAGAACGGCATCGGCATGGCGCTCATTCCCGAGGATCGCAAGACCGAAGGCCTGATGCTGCCGATGACGGTGCGCGAGAACCTGTCCTTCGCCGCGCTCGATCGGCTGTCGAAGGGCGGTATCATCGACCGCGCCGCCGAGCAGCGGCTGATCGACGACATGGTCGGCCTGCTGGCCATCAAGACGGCCGGGCTCGACATTCCGGTCGGCGCGTTGTCGGGCGGCAACCAGCAGAAGGTCGTCATCGCCAAATGGCTGATGCGCCAGCCGCGCATCATCCTGCTCAACGATCCGACGCGCGGCATCGATGTCGGCACCAAGCAGGAGCTGTATCAGCTGATGCGCAAGCTGGCGGACGCGGGGGCGGCAATCCTGTTCTATTCGACCGACTATGACGAGCTGATCGGCTGCTGCGACCGTGTGCTGGTGCTCTATGACGGGGCGGTCAAGCGCGAATTGGTGGGCGCCGAAATCACCGAACGGGCTCTGATATCAAGCGCGCTCAACATGCCTGGCGGGGATAGCCCGGTGAACCGGGGAGCGAACGCGTGAAAGGGATTTTGGCGTGAAGGATTGGCGCTACTGGTTGGCGGAGCAGCGCGGAACGCTGCTGGCGCTTGGCATCTTCATCGTCATGTTCGTCATCTACACCGCGAACCATCCGGCCGGCTTCACCGCCAATGTCGTGCAGACGGCGGCCAACAAGGGCGTGCTGCTGGCCTTCGTCGCCATGGCGCAGACGCTGGTGGTGATCACCGCGGGCATCGACCTTTCCGTCGGCATGATCTTCCTGTTGACCAACTGCCTGGCCTCGTGGCTGGTGGTGGGCACGCCGGTGCAGACGGCGCTTGGCGTGTTGGCGGTACTGGCCGTCGGACTGCTGTGCGGGGCGATCAACGGCGCCATCGTCATCTACGGGCGGCTGCAGCCGATCGTCGCCACGATCGCCACCGGCGCGGTCTATTATGGCATCGGGCTTCTACTGCGGCCGTTCCCGGGCGGATCGGTCAACGAGGATCTGGCTGACGCGCTGACGGGCCGTGTGTTTGACGTGGTGCCGGCCAGCATGGTTGTGCTCCTGGCCGTCGTGCTGGTGATCTGGGTGCCGTTCAGCCGCTCGGTGCTTGGCCGCGCGGCCTATGCGGCAGGGTCGTCGGAAATGGCGGCCTACATGTCAGGCGTGCCCATCCGGCGCGGCAAGTTCGCAGCCTATACGCTGGCGGGGCTGCTGGCCTCGATCGGCGGCCTGTTCCTGACGTTCTTCACCTATACGGGCGAAGCGGCCTATGCCAGCGGCAACTCCTACACGTTGTTTTCCATTGCCGCCGTGGTGCTGGGCGGCGTCTCGCTGTTCGGCGGCAAGGGGAGTGCCATTGGCGCGATCTTCGGCGCGCTCGCCTTCCGCACCATCGGCGATCTGTTGTTCGTCTTCGATTTCGATCCGCTGTGGCAGCCGCTGTTCCAGGGCGTTATCCTGCTGATCGCCGTCAGCCTCGGCGCCTTCGCCCTGTTTCGGGTCCGCAACCGGCTGGAGTGGTTCCTGTGAGCGAGACGACATTGGGTGGCCTCGCCGGCCGCATGCCGAAATTCATTCGCCGCGCCGATCCCGCGGTGTTGACGGCCTTTGCCTGCATCGTGGTCCTGCTCCTGCTGGGCAGTCTTTATTCGCGCAGCTTCCTGTCGCCTGAATATCTCTTGCAGCAGCTCAAGGTGGCCTCGTTTCTCGGCGTCATCGCCACCGGCATGATGCTGGTCATCCTGCTCGGCCAGATCGACCTGTCGGTGCCGTGGTCGGTGGCGGCGGGCGCGATGATGGCTTGCGCTGCGGCCGCCTATGGCCCGGCCGGCGTTGCGTTGGCCATTCCATTCGGCATCTTGTGCGGGGTGCTGATCGGCATCGTCAACGGCATCGGCGTCGCCTATTTGCGCATTCCCTCCATGATCATCACCCTCGCCACCAACGCCGTCGCGCAAGGGCTGATGGTGGTCTACACCGGCGGCTTCTCGCCCCAGGATTCGGCCACCGGCGCCATGCGCTACCTGGCTACCGGCTTTGCCATTCCGGGAGTTCCCAACGCGGTCATCATCTGGGCGCTGATCGGCGCCGCAATGGTGTTCGTTCTGACCCGCACCGGCTTTGGCCGCACCGTCTACGGCATCGGCAACCGCGAGCGTGCCGCCTACCTCTCCGGCATCGACACAAGGCGCGTGGTGATGATCGCCTTTGCCGTCTCCGGCGGGCTCTCCGCCTTCGGCGGGGTGCTGCTTGCCGGCTACGCCTCCAAGGCGGCGCAGTCGATGGGCGACGCCTATCTCCTGCCGTCGATCGCGGCCGTCGTGCTGGGCGGCACCTCGATCCTTGGCGGGCGCGGCTCCTATCTCGGCACTGTCGCCGGCGTCATCCTGATCACGCTCCTGCAATCCATACTGTCGGTCATGCAGATGCCGGAGGCGGGTAGGCAGATCATCTACGGCGTCGTCATCGTCGCCATGCTGCTGCTCTACGGCCGCGCGCCGGCAAGCCGCTAGACCATCGTGGCGGAAAGGACAGTTCAATCGCCGACAGGCACCAACGGGCCGGCGCCGGTCATCGTGGCAATGGGCGTCGCCGGATGCGGCAAATCGGTCGTCGGTGCAGCGCTGGCAACCGCGCTGGGCGCGGTCTTCATCGAGGGTGACCGTCTTCATCCCCCCGAGAACGTCGCCCGCATGGCAAGCGGTCAGCCGCTTACCGATCAACTGCGCGAAGGCTGGCTCGATGCAATCGGCGAGCGCATCGCAGCGTCGGCCGGTGAGGGGCGGGGCGTGGTCGCTGCCTGCTCGGCGTTGAAGCGAAGCTACCGCGAGCGCCTGCGTGGCATTTGCCGAGACATCGTCTTCCTCTATCTGGAGATCGATCCGGCGATGGCTAGGCTGCGGGTCGCCAGCCGCAAGGGTCATTTCATGCCGGCAAGCCTGGTCGACAGCCAGTTCGCCATTCTCGAGCCGCCGGCGGCGGATGAGCGGGCGCTGACGCTCGATGCGACGCACCCGATCGTCGATCTCGTAGCCGAGGCGGTGCGCGTGACGCGGCGGTTCTGAACCTTGATCGGCGCCATACCGGCATGCGACTTACGCCGGCAAGCGCGGCGCATGCGCAGGATCTAGATCTGGGACGTCAACTCGACCGGAAAATCATCATTGTCGGCATCGCGCATGGCGGCAAGGCTGCGGTTGTCCAGCACCTCGGCGATTGCCTGGCGCACCTCGAGCATCATGTGCCGGACCTGGCACGTCGCTTCGTCGCAATCCTCGCAGCGCTGATACTGCGTGCGGCTGGCGCATGGGATCGGCGCCAGCGGCCCGTCCAGCACACGCACGACATGGCCGATCTTGATCTCCGAGGCCGGGCGGGCGAGGCGATAGCCGCCTTCCTTGCCTTTGCGGCTCTGGACGAAGCCGGCATTGCGCAGCTCGCCCAGAATGGCATCGAGGAATTTTTTCGGGATGTTGTTGGCGACCGCGATGTCGTTGACGAAGGCCAATTGGCCAACCGGCAAGCCGGACAGATGCACGAGGGCCTTGAGGCCGTATTTGCCTTTTTTAGTCAGCATGCCCGAGTCAACCCATGAAGCCCCAACAATCCGCATCTGGCGGCTGTTTGTGTGCAAATGATGACGGGGCTTGTGGAGCGCTGCCGTTTCGCGAACAAGCCGATTTGTCGGCACGTTAGGCGCAAACGCGTTGATTCTTCGTAACCTTTTGCGCGGCTGGCGTCGTATTTGCCATATTTTGCCGCAAACGGCGAAAGCCGGCAAAGCGCCGGCTTTCCTGATTTGCTTACCGTAACGTGCTATCGTGCCGCGAAAACCTTATCGGCTGCCATAGGCCTGGTCGAGCAGGCCGCCGGCGGCGAAATGCTCTTTCTGGATGTTGTCCCAGCCGCCGAAGACGTTTTCCACCGTCAGCAGGCGCACGTCCGGGAAGTCGGCCTTGTGTTTGGCGGCGACGGCCGTGTCGCGGGCGCGCAGGCCATTGTCAGCGGCGATGTCCTGCCCCTCGGGCGTATAGAGGAAATCGAGATAGCTTTTGGCCAGATCACGCGTGCCATGTTCGTCGGCGACCTTGTCGACGATCGCCACCGGGAATTCTGCCAGCAGGCTGACGGAAGGCGTGACCTGCTCGAATTTGTCGTCGCCATACTCCTTGCGGATGCCGCGGGTTTCGGATTCGAACGTGATCAGCACGTCACCGATCTCGCGCTGCACGAAAGTGGTGGTGGCTGCGCGCCCGCCCGTGTCGAAGATCGGCACGTTGTTGAACAACTTGGTGATGAATTCCTTCACCTTGGCGTCGTCGCCCTTGAAGGCCTCCTTGGCGTAGGCGGTCGCCGCCAGATAGGTGTAGCGCGCATTGCCCGAGGTTTTCGGGTTGGGGAAGATCACCTGCACGTCGTCGCGCACCAAGTCGTTCCAATCCTTGATGTGCTTGGGGTTGCCCGCCCGCACCAGGAAGGACGGCAGCGAATAGAAGGGCGAGGCGTTGTCGGGAAAATCCTTCTGCCAGTCGGGCGAGACGAGGCCCTTCTTGACCAGGAAGTCGATGTCGGTGACCTGGTTGAAGGTGACGACATCAGCGCCGAGCCCTTCGGCGATGGCGCGTGCCTGAGCCGAGGTGCCGGCATGCGACTGGTCGATGCTCACGCCCGGGTGCTTCTCGATGAATGCCTTGTTGACCTGGACGAACAGTTCGCGGCCGACGTCATAGGAGGCGTTGAGCAGCTTGTCGGCAGACCAGGCTTGGGAAGATGCGAGGAACAGGCCGGCGACGGTGGCGACGCCGAGGAGAAATCGCTTCATGAAATAAGGCTCCGTGTAGTGCTTAATCACCTCACCATAGTCCTGCGCCACTTGCCCGACGAGGCACGTGCAATAGTTTCGCGGTGCCACCGTAAGAAAAAATGTCGTCATGAACGCTGTCATTAGAATTTTGTTCCGCCCAATATGCCTATACAAAGGGAGGCAACCATGCCCCAACACCGCCATTCAACAACGCGGCCGTCGAAGGAGGCGAAGCTGTTTCGCAATAACCGCAGCCAGGCGGTGCGCATTCCTGTCGAGTTCGAGCTCCCCGGCGAGAAGGTCCTGATCAGCCGTGAAGGCGACCGCCTTGTCATTGAGCCGATCCGCAAAGCTGGGCTCGGCGCGTTGCTCGCCCAATGGGCAAACGAGCCGCCGCTCGGCCCCGAGGACGATCTTCCCGAAATCAATGATGCGCCAGTCGAATCCGAGGACATTTTTTGATGCGGTTCATGCTGGACACCAACATCATCAGTGACATGATCCGAAATCCGGCTGGCAAAGCCGCCAATGCAGTGGAGCGCGAGGGAGACCACGCCATTTGCACAAGTATCGTGGTGGCCTCGGAATTGCGATATGGCTGTGCCAGGAAGGGATCAACCAAGCTGCTCAAAAAAGTCGAGCAATTGCTGGCTGAGATTCCGGTCTTGCCGCTCGATGTGCCGGCGGATGCAGAGTATGTCGCCCTTCGTGCAGAGCTGGAGGCCGCCGGCCAACCCATTGGCCATACGACCTTTTTATTGCTGCGCACGCCTGCGCTGTGGGCATCACTTTGGTAACGGCCAATACGGGCGAGTTCATCCGAATCCGCAACCTCAAGATCGAGAACTGGCTGGAGTGGTGCTCGGTCTAATATTAAGCAGCCGGAAACAGCTTCCAGCGGCCCGGGCGGAACGCTACCCGGCTCTTCTGCGCCGCGGGATGGTCGACGGGCAGCTCGATCTCGACGCGCTGGCGTTCGCCGCCGATCTCGAGTTCCACCCGGCGGGTGCCGGCGACGCGGCGGCTGGCGACCACCGTGCCGGCGATGCAGCCAGAGCAGCCGCTCAGCAATTCGACGTCGTGCGGACGGAAGTACAGCCTGGCATTGCCGCTGGCGGCGTCTGGCGCCGACAGCCCGATCGGGCGATCGGCGAGCCAGACCTCGCCATTCTCGACCTTGACGGGAAGCGAGCTCGATTCGCCGATGAAGCCATAGACGAAAGGCGAGTTCGGCCTGTCATAGATGTCGTCGGCGGTGCCGACCTGCTCGATGCGGCCCTGGCTCATCACCACGACGCGGTCGGCAAGCTCCAGCGCCTCTTCCTGGTCGTGGGTGACGAAGACGGTGGTGTGGCCGGTGGCGTCATGGATGTCGCGCAGCCAGCGGCGCAGTTCCCGGCGCACCTGCGCGTCGAGCGCGCCGAACGGCTCGTCGAGCAGAAGCACTTTGGGTTCGATCGCCATGGCGCGGGCCAGCGCGACGCGCTGGCGCTGGCCGCCGGAAAGCTGCGCCGGATAGCGCTTTTCCAGGCCCGAGAGCTGGACCAGGTCGAGCAGTTCGGAGGCGCGGCGGCGGATCTCCTGCGCCGGCGGCCGCGTCGAGCCCTGCCGGACCTTGAGGCCGAAGCCGATATTGTCCGAGACCGTCATGTGCCGGAACAGCGCGTAGTGCTGGAAGACGAAGCCGACATTGCGCTCCTGGATCGATTTGTGCGAGGCGTCCTCGTCGCCGAAGAAGATCTTGCCGCGCGTCGGCCGCTCCAGCCCGGCAATCAGCCGCAGCAGCGTCGTCTTGCCCGAGCCCGATGGTCCCAGCAACGCGATCAGCTCGCCCGACTTGATGTCGAGCGACACGTCATGGAGCGCGGGAAACCGCTCGAACTCCTTGCGCACATTGGCAACGCGAACTTCCATCTAAAAAACCTTCTAGTGGCCACGCGCGGCGATCTCGGCGCCGTAACGCATCTCGAGCAGTGTCTTCAGGACCAGCGTCACCAGCGCCAGGCCGGCCAGCAGCGAGGCGACGGCAAAGGCGCCGACGGCGTTGTATTCATTGTAGAGGATTTCGACATGCAGCGGCATGGTGTTGGTCAGGCCGCGTATATGGCCCGACACCACCGAGACCGCGCCGAACTCGCCCATGGCGCGCGCATTGCACAAGAGCACGCCGTAAAGCAGCCCCCATTTGACGTTGGGCAGCGTCACATACCAGAAGGCCTGCCAGCCATTGGCGCCGAGCGACAGCGCGGCCTCCTCGTCGCCATTGCCCTGCTCCTGCATCAGCGGGATCAGCTCGCGGGCCACGAAGGGGAAGGTGACGAAGATGGTGGCCAGCACAATGCCGGGCACGGCGAACAGGATGACGATGCCATGTGCCTTCAGCCAGGCGCCGAGCAGCCCCTGGGCGCCGAACAGAAGCACGTAGACCAGGCCCGAGATGACCGGCGAGACCGAGAACGGCAGGTCGATCAGCGTGGTCAGGAAGGCCTTGCCCTTGAACTCGAACTTGGCGATCGCCCAGGCGGCCGAGATGCCGAAGACGACATTGAGCGGCACCGAGATCGCCGCCACCAGCAGCGTCAGCCGGATCGCCGAGCGCGTGTCGGTATTGCCGAGCGCTTCGGTGTAGGCGCCGACGCCCTTGGCGAAGGCTTCGTTGAAGACGATGATCAGCGGCAACAGCAGGAAGATGCCGAGGAAGGCGAAGGCGATCGCCATCAGCACGGCCTGCGCCGGGCGGCTTTCGGTCACCGCCGCCGAGCGGCTGTCGTGATGCGGCTCGTAGGATTTGATCTCCGGATCAGCCATAGCGCTTGCGGCTCCATGTCTGCGCCAGGTTGACGATGAGCAGCATCAGGAACGACAGCGCCAGCATGATCGCGGCGATGGCGGTCGCCGCCGGGTAATTGTACTCCTCCAGCCGGATGACGATCAAAAGCGGCGCGATCTCGGACTTGTAGGGCAGGTTGCCGGCGATGAAGATGACCGAGCCGTATTCGCCGACGCCGCGCGCGAAGGCCAGCGCGAAACCGGTGACGATGGCCGGCGCCAGGCCCGGGAACAGCACCCGGGTGACGATCTGGAAGCGGCTGGCGCCGAGCGTGGCGGCGGCCTCCTCCACCTCCTTGTCGATCTCCTCCATGATCGGCTGCACGGTGCGCACGACGAAGGGCAGGCCGATGAAGACCAGCGCGATGACGATGCCGAGCGGGGTGTAGGCGACCTTGAGCCCAAGCGGCAGCAACAGCTTGC
The DNA here is from genome assembly GCF_006442305.1 of Mesorhizobium sp. B2-3-6. NCBI lineage: Bacteria > Pseudomonadati > Pseudomonadota > Alphaproteobacteria > Hyphomicrobiales > Phyllobacteriaceae > Mesorhizobium > Mesorhizobium sp. B2-3-6. Next base: position 575,257 of record NZ_VFVW01000001.1, read on the forward strand.
CGATCCAGCCATTGGGCGCGTAGAGCGTGGTCAGCGCGATGCCGGCCACCGCCGTCGGCAGCGCGAAGGGCAGGTCGACCATGGCATCGACGATGCGGCGGCCGGGAAAGCGGTAGCGCACCAGCACCCAGGCGACCAGCGTGCCGAAGACGACATTGACGGCGGCCGCGACAAAGGCGGTGCCGAAGCTGATGCGGAGCGCGTTGATGGTGCGGCGGTCGGTGGCGATCGCCCAGAAATCGGTCCAGCCCAGCGCCGCGGAGCGCCAGACCAGCCCCGACAGCGGAATGAGGATGATGAGGGTAAGGTAGGCAAGCGAGAAGCCGAGCGCCAATCCGAAACCCGGAATGACGCTCGGCTGTCGAAACCGCCAACCCGCCCGAGCGGGTGCTGTGATCATATCGTCCTGAATATCGACTGCTTACTGGGGCTTGTAGATCTGGTCGAATATACCACCATCGCCGAAATGGTAAGGCTGTGCTTTCTTCCAGCCGCCGAATTGTGGGTCGTCGATGGTGACCAGCTTGATCGGCGGTAGCTTGGCCAGGTCCTCTGCCGGCACCAGATCGGGCTTGGCCGGACGATAGTGGTTCTTGGCGATGATCGTCTGCGCTTCCTTGGAATAGAGCCAGCCCAGATAGGCTTCGGCGACCTTGCGCGTGCCCTTGGCATCGACATTGGCGTCGACCAAAGCGACCGGCGGCTCGGCCAGGATCGAGGTCGGTGGATAGACGATATCGAAATTTTCGGCACCGAACTCGTCGAGCGCTAGATAGGCCTCGTTTTCCCAGGCAATCAGCACGTCGCCCAGGCCCTTTTGCGCGAAGGTCACCGTCGAGCCGCGCGCACCGGTATCGAGCACCGGAGCGTTGGCATAGAGCTTGCCGACGAACTCCTTCGTCTTGGCCTCGTCGCCACCGTCATTGGCGTTGGCATAAGCCCAGGCGGCGAGATAGTTCCAGCGTGCGCCGCCCGATGTCTTCGGGTTGGGCGTAATCACCTGGACGCCGTCCTTGACCAGGTCGTTCCAGTCGTGGATGCCCTTGGGGTTTCCTTTGCGGACGAGGAAGATGATGGTCGAGGTGTAGGGTGCCGAATTGTTCTCGAATTTCGTGCGCCAGTCCGGATTGATCTTTTTCGACTTGGAGACGATGGCGTTGATATCGCCTTCGAGCGCCAGCGTCACCACGTCGGCGTCGAGGCCGTCGATCACGGCCCGGGCCTGTGCGCCCGATCCACCGTGCGACTGCTGTATGGTGACCGTTTCCCCTGTCTCGGCTTTCCAGTGAGCGGCGAAGGCCTCGTCATAAGCCTTGTAGAGCTCGCGTGTCGGATCGTACGACACGTTGAGAATGGTGGTATCGGCGAACGCGAAACCGAGCGTGCCGAACTGGACAGACGTGGCGACCAGTGCGCCGAGCAGTCTCCTGAAACGAGGTTTGGTCATTTCTGCCTCCGTTGAACCCACGTCAAATCTACCGAATTGGTAGAATTTAGATGCATTAAATGTTGCCTTTTTTGTCGTTTTGGAGAAAATCTTGGACCTGATTTCGCGGTGCGGAGAAACATTTTCCTCAAACGTCCCCTTGGCGAATCCCCATCGATCTATCTAGGAACAAGCGGTGCCGAAGCAAGGCTGTGGCATTTGGTCGGCACGCTATCCGGCTGGACTGGGAAATCGAAGCGCTGCTTGGCGGAGGGATCGTGGTTCAGCGTGAAGGTGCCGCCATTCGCGTGCATAGTTCTTGAATCCGGCCGAGTGCATCGCGCCGAGCAGCAGCTTGCGGTTTGCCGTCGCTTCGCTTGCGGTACAGGAAAATTGTCCGTTCCGGCGTAACGGATATCCTGGCGATCGAGGGGCCGGCAACGCGGACGAAGTCGGCGGGCAGGGCGTCGGCGCGGGCTGGGAGGAGATTGCGGGTAAAGGAACTAGCGTCGCGAGTATTGTCGCGAGGCGCCGTACCTCAGGCGAAGAAGCGCAATCCCCTGAATCGCTTGCGCAATCTTATTCAACAAACACCTTCACACTTGCCGCGCGTCCCGCCGCATCGATTACGGTCAGGGTCGAGTAGCCGGTGCCGTCCGGTTGCCATGTCGCGGTGCGCCGGCGGTCGATGCCGGTCAGCGGCTTGCCGTTGGCCAGCCAGCGGAACGGCGCGCGCCCGCCTTGCAGCTTCAGTACCAGCGGCGAGGCGTCGGCCGAGTTGGTGGCGAGATCGACGCGGGCGCCGTCGGGCGGAAAGATAATGGTCGGCGCGGGCTCTGTGGGGGTCGAGGCCTGAACCAGGCCGTCGGACCCGGCGCCGAAGCGGGCAAACGTCACAGGCAGGTCGTTACGTCGAGGAGTGAAGGCGCCGGGGGGCTTGCCCGGCAGCGGCACGGTGGCGAGACCCGAGCGGACAAAGCCCTCGAACAGAATTGGGGCTGCCGACACATAGCCGGACAGGCCAGGCACCGCGCCTGCATCGGCCCGGCCGACCCAGACGCCCAGCACGTAACGGCCGTCGAAGCCGACCGACCAGGCGTCTCGGTAGCCGTAGGAGGTGCCGGTCTTGTAGGCGATGCCGCGCTGCAACGCACCCTCGGGCGGCTTGACGCCCGACAGAATGTCGATGATCTGCCAGCTCGCCTGGGCATCGAGGATGGTCGCGGTGGTGCGCTCGGCATCGGCCGGCTCGGTGCCATCATGCAGCGTGTGCGTCTTGCCGCCATTGGCAAGGCCCGTATAGAGTTGGACGAGATCGCGCAACGTGACGCCGACGCCACCGAGGCCGATGGCCAGGCCCGGCGCCTCGTTGACCGGCAGGATCGGGTTTACCCCAGCCTGGCGAAAGCGGGCCGTCAGCCGCGCGGGACCGACCGCGTCGAGCACGCGGATCGCCGGCACGTTGAGCGACAATTGCAGCGCCTCGCGGATGCTGACGTCGCCCTGGTAGCCCATATCGAAATTCTTCGGCCGGTAGCCGCCGAAATCGGCCGGGCTGTCCTCGATCAGCATTTCCTGTGCCACCAGTCCCTGTTCGAACGCGAGGCCGTAGATGAACGGCTTCAGCGTCGAGCCCGGCGAGCGCACGACCTTGGTCATGTCGATCCAGCCGGAGCGGCTGGCGTCAAAGAAATTGGCCGAGCCGACTTCGCCCAGAATATCGCCGGTCCGGGAATCGGCCAGCACCATGGCGACGGAGAGACGCGCCCCAAGCTTGGCGGCTGCGTCGCGCGCTACCTGTTCCAGCCCTTCCTGGACGCTCTTGCGGATCGTCAGCTTGAGCGGCTGGCCGGGAACCGCCTTGGGCAGCATCGCATAGGCGGCGTGCGCGGCGAGCGCCGGCAAGCTACGGCGCAGGCCAGACACATCGTCGAGCGCGGCGCGCGCGGCCTCGCGTTCGCCAAGCAGGCCAGCCGAGGCCATGCGGGACAGCACGCGGTCGCGGGCGGCGTGCGCGATCGCGAGGTTGCGGTCGGGCCGGCGCTTCTCCGGCAGTTGCGGCAGGGCGACGAGAAGCGCGGCTTCCGAGACGGTGAGCCGCTTCGGCTCCTTACCGAAATAGGCGAGCGAAGCGGCGCGCACGCCTTCGAGATTGCCGCCATAGGGCGCCAGCGTCAGATAGCGTTCGAGGATCTCGCGTTTGGACAGCCGCCGCTCGATCTGGATGGCGCGCAGCATCTGCTTGAGCTTGGAGCCGAGGCTGCGGCTGTCGCGCGGCTCGATCAGGCGGGCAAATTGCATCGACAGCGTCGAGCCGCCGGACACGATGTGGCCACTGGTGGCGAACTGGCCGGCGGCGCGGGCAAGCGCCAGCACATCGACGCCTTCATGGTTCCAGAAGCGCTTGTCCTCATAGGTGACCAACATGTCGACGAACTGGTTGTCGACCTGGTCGAGGCGGGTTTCGAGCCGCCAATAGCCGTCAGGCGTGGCGAAGGCGCGCAAAAGCTGGCCGTCGCGGTCCTGGACTTCCGTCGAGACGGTAAGCTTTTCAGGAAGCGGAGGCGGGAAGGCGCGGTCGAGCTGCCACAGGGAGGCAACGGAAAGGGCAAGGATACCGCCGCAGGAAACTGCGGTGATGGCGATGCGGCGGAGGAATTTTTTCGAGAGCATGGCGCTGCCCCTCACCCTCTTTCCGTGAAGAACGGGGAGAGGGGGGCGTCAACGTTGGAGCTTGACCCTTCTCCCCGTTTTTCACGGGGAGAAGGTGCCGGCAGGCGGATGAGGGGCAGCGCTGTCGCCGTGTTCATGATCGCCACCATCGGCACCTTACGGCGCCTTGACCTCCATCATGCCGGTGGCGGTGCGAGCCGAATATTGCGGCCGGTACATGTCCTCGACCGTTGCCGCCGGATGGGCGTAGGTGCCCGGCGTCACGGCCCGCACGACATAGGCGAGCGTCAGATTGTGGTCGTGGTCGCCGTCACTGGGGTTGAACGCGGCGACGAAACGGTCGTCGCGGAATTCCAGATGCGCGGCGTCGGTCTGCGCCAGCCAGGAGAAGTTCGACAATTGCGCGCTGGAGACCAGGCCCGGATTGTCGATCTCGAAGCCGGCCGGCAAAAGGTCGGTGATCAGCAGACGGGAAGGCCAGTTGTTCTGTTCTTTGACCTTGAGCACGACGACATAGCGTTCGTTCTGGGTTGCCTCCGTCACATTGGCTTCGGTGCCGTCGAGCTTGTAGTAGGTGCGCTCAATGGTGAACCCGTCACCCCCGGCCGGCAAGGGCTGCACCGGCGATGCCAGGGTGGTGACGACGGCCTGCAGCGGGGTCTTGCCGGTGTTGGCGATGGTGATCGGGCTGTCGGCCAGATCGCTGCCGTTGATCTGGCTGGAATAGCCGCCGGAATGCGGTGCGCCGTTGACGGAAAGCGTGATCGAATCATTGCCTTGTCCGAGGGCGCGGGCCGCCAGCAGCATCCAGGATTCATCCTGGGTGCTGGTCCAGCGGACCTCGGCGCGTTCCCTGGTCACCAGCTTGATCAGCTCCGGTACGACCGACGGCACCGGCTTCGATTCCGCCGCAAGCGCCAGCATTGCCGCCCCGTCGCGCAGCGCCGAGCCGTAGTCGGAGCGATAGTAGTCATAGGCAGTGCTCGACTTGGCGAGCTGCAGGGCGGTCTTGAACGTCGCTTCCGAACGTTGTGTGTCGCCATACAGCGCCAGGCTCGCCGCCAGCTGAGCAACGGCCATCGGGCTGGTGAAGGCCTCGATCTGGGTATCCGCGTAATAGCGCAGATCGCCGATCGAGGCCTTCTTGTTGCGGGCGAGCACGTAGAGTGCGTAGGCGATCTCGCTGCCACGGTCCTGTACGCTCTGGTCGTAGCCGAGTGAGTTCTGCAGATTGCCCAGCGCCTGGTTCATGGCGAGCGCCGGCACATCGTATTTCTGCTCGCGCGCCCTGGTCAGGAAGTCGGTGACATAGGCGTCGAGCCATAGATCGCCGGAGCCCGGGCCCCACAGGCCGAAGCTGCCGCCCGAAGCCTGGTAGCTCAGCACCTTGTAGATCGCGTCCTGGATGCGGCCATGCAGCTCGGGATCGCTCTCCATGCCGACGCCCGAGGCCATTTCGTTGACATAGAGCAGGGGCATCGCCCGGCTGGTGGTTTGCTCGGCGCAACCATAGGGGTAGCGGTCGAGCGTCATCAGGAGCGAAGGCACATCGAAGGCCGCCGCCTGCGAAACGCCGACACTGACCGAAGCGCCGTCGAGCAGGCTTGCCGCCAAAAGCTCCTTGTCGACGCGCAGCGCGCCGCCACCGCCCTTGAGGTCGACCACCATGCGGGTGGTGACCGGCAGTTGTGCCGGACGGACCGGCACGTAGAGCATCTGCTCGACCTTGGTGCCATCGGCGTGCGCTAGCTTGATGGTGAGCGAGGCATTGCCTGCCGTCTGTGCGATCAGCGGCACGGTCAGGGTCTGGCGCTTGCCCTGCGCCAGCGTCAGTTTCTGGGGCAGGGGCTTGTCGCCCGTTGAGAGGTCCCCCGTCGTGTCGATCGACAGCGCATAGTCGCCGGCCGGACCGTCGGTGTCCGCAATGTCGAGCCGCATGACGGCGGCGTCGCCGGGCGCCAGGAAGCGGGGCAGGCCGGCGGTGATCACCACCGGATCGCGCACGATCACGTCCGACTGGGCGTGGCCGACCGCTTCCTTGGTCCAGGCGATGGCCATGACGCGAACCGTGCCGTTGAACTGCGGAATATCGAAGTCGACGCGTGCTTTGCCGTCGGCATCGAGCTGCACCGGGCCGGAGAAGAAGGCGACCAGCTTTTCGGTCGGCGGACTGCCCTGCGCCTGCATGTTGGCGCCGTCGCCGCCGGTCCTGAGCTTGCCCATAGTACCGAGAGAGCCGTCGATCAGGCGGCCGTAGAGATCACGGATTTCCATGCCCAGCATGCGCTGGCCGAAAAACCAATTCTCAGGATCCGGCGCCTTGTAGTTGGTCAGGTTGAGGATGCCGACATCGACGGCGGCGACAGTGACATAGGCGTTGCTGCCGGGCTCTACGCCGGCGACCGCGACCGGGATCGACAGCTGCTGGCGCGGCATGGTCTTGTCCGGCGGGGTAAGGGTGACGGCGAGCTTCTTCGAGCCCGGATCGACCTTCAGCCATTTCACGCCGATGGCGCGGGCCGGCATGCGGCTTTCCTGCGCGTCGCCAGGCCGGAACAGGGTTGCCGTGACATAGGCGCCGGCGCCCCAGTCGTCGCCGACCGGGATGTCGACCGTGCCGCCGCCGGCCGGCACCGACGCCGTGACGGTCTTCAACAGCTTGTCGGAACCGATGTTGACCATAAGTTCGCCGGCAAAGTGCGGCGAGACCTTGAGCCTGGCCACTTCGCCGGCTGCATAATTGTCCTTGTCGAGGGCGATCTCGAGACCATCAGGCGTTTCGGTGGTGGTGGAGGAGACATACCAGCCGCCATCGAACTCATAGCTGGTCGCGGGTCCTTCCGGATCCGCCGTCTCGACCTCGAGCCGGTAGCGGCCCCAGTCGACCGGGATCGACACTGTCGCCTCGCCGTCTGCGCCAAGGTCGACCTGGCCATTGGCGATCGATTTGGTGAAGGTGACAGGTTCGTAATTCCATGAGTTGTTGGAGCGGTACCACTGGTAATTGCGCTCGACCTTGACCAGCGACCATTGCGCACCTTTCAGCGCCTCGCGCTGGCCGTCGGGGTCGACGGCGATCAGGCTGAATTTCGCCGTGCCGCCCTGCGGCACTTCATCATCGGCAAAGTCCGGCCGGATGCCGATCATGTGGCCTTGCGGGCGGATGCCGATATTAAGCGAGCGCTCGATTGCGCGGCCGCCGGTCTCACGCATACGGACCGTCACCTTGGCGTCGATGAGCTTCGTGGTCGACGGCAGTTGCTCGACGGAGACCGGGAAGGTCGCCTTGCCATCCTCGCCGACCACCGGAAGATCGGTGAACGGGGTGACGGTCGGTTCCGACGACTGCTCGTCGGCAAGGCCAAAGGAATAGCCGTTGAAGCGGTCCCAGTCACGCGCGGTCGACAGGGTCAGTTCGCCTTCGAGCGCGAGGCCAGCAGCCGGTGCGCCATAGAGAAAGCGGCCGTCGACGGTGATGTTGGCGGTTTCGCCCTGCGCGATCTCCTGCTTGTCGGCCTTCATGTCGAATTCGATGCGGTCCGGCACGAAATCCTCGACCAGGAACATCTGGCTGGCGACGGCCGGTTGCTTGGGATCGGTATAGATCGATACCGACCAGGTGCCGCGCATGGCATTTGGCTGGAGCGGCAGATCGACGGCGTGCCCGCCGGCTGACGCGCCATCGCTGACGACGCGGCGATCCTCGACGCCGTCCGGGCGCGAGAAGATGAAGGTCAGCGGCAGGTTCTCGACCGCCTTGGCGGCGCCGTCACGGGCAAGAGCCGCAACATGCACCTCCTCGCCGGCGCGGTAGATGCCGCGCTCGGTCCAGGCGTAGACATCGAGCGCGCCCGGCGCTGCGCGTCCAGTGACGCCGCGGTCGGACAGGTCGAAACCGGCGCGGGCCATGTCGAGGAAGACAAAGTCGTTATCGCCCTGCCTGGCCATCAGCACGGCCGGCACCATGCCGCCGTCGCCGCGCGTCAGGCCGGGATTGAACACGGCATGACCATCGGCATCCGAAGTCGCGGTGCCGAGGATCTCGTTGTTGCGGGCAACCAGCGTCAGTTCGGCGCCCGCTATCGGCTTGGCGCTGCCCAGCGAACGGGCATAGACATTGAGCCCGTCCTGACCGGTATAGGTCGAGAGGCCGATATCGGAAACGACGAACCATTGCGTGGCCATCGAGTTGTAGTCGTCGCTCTTGTCGTTGACGGCCTGGGCAGTCAGCACATAGACGCCGGGCTTGCGCCGCGGCAGCGCCTCGTCGACCGGGAAGGAGGTGGTGACCTCCTTGTTCAGGTCGTTGGCGATGTCGAGCTGGCCTTCCCAGACCGGCTCGCCCATCTGCTCGGAAATGTTTGAGATGTCGTAGCTGTCGAGCTGATGCAGGAACTGGTAGCCGGACAGAAGCTGGGCCAGCGAGCGGTCGCCGATGCGATAGAGCTTCATCTCGGCGGCGTTCATGTTGACAGTGACGACGGGGATGCCACGGCGCGCGCCGGCCGGCAGCACGAAGCTGTCGCCGGTGAAGCGGGCCGAAGGCGCACGGTCCTGCACATAGATCGACAGCACGACGGGCGCGGCGGTCACTTCGCCGATGGCGGCCGGCAGGCCGGCGCGGAAGGTCACGTCATAATGCTGGCCGTGTTCCAGTCCTTCGACGCAAATCTGCTTGTCCTTGGCTTCAACGCCTTTGGGCGGCTGGTTGTCGACGGTGACGAATTGTGCGTAATCGACGCCGGTCTTGACCAATTCCTCGGAGAATTGGGCGCAGATGCGCGGTGCGCTGGTGTCGGCATCGACGGTGTGGTCGATGACGCGGAAACCCTTGCGAGCCTTGAGATCGGAATAGTCGGCCTGGACCGCAGGCGAGGGCACCAGGGCAAGGCTGGCTTCATAGGCCTGCAGGGCGGGGCGATAGAGGTCGCGCTTGTCGAGGCCGGAGCCGATGAGAGCCAGCGTCTCCGCGCGGGTCCTGGCTGTACGCAGGAGCTTGTAGGCATTGAAGGCGGCCGACGTACCGTTTGCCGGCAAGGTGGAGGCCTCGGATGTGTTGGCCGCCGGCTGCACGGCAAGCGTTTCGCGCGCCAGGTTGAGCCAGAGCTGGCCATCGTCGGGCATGACAGAGACCGCGGCCTCGTATTTCTGCACGGCAGTGCGATGATCGCCGGTGAGCACCGCCTGCTCGGCCGCCGTGGTCAGCGCGGCCATGCCCTCGGTCGGCCTGTCATAGGCCGGGCCGAGCAGCCTGTTACGGTATTGCTGGGCCTGGTCGGCCATCCAGTTGGGGAAGAAGGCGAGTTCCGGCGGCGCGCCGATGTCGGGGTCGCCGTCGATATTGACGACCTTGCCCGCGACCGCGCCGTTGAAGGGCTTCAGCTGGTTATAATCGGATTTGAGGAAGCACCATTTGGCCTTGGTGTTATAGGTGAAGGCGCGGCAGGCGGGATCGCCCAGGCAGGTGGTCTTGCATTGATCGAGCGTGACATTCTGGTCGGACCGGAGGTCGAAACCGAAATAGTCGGAATTGTCGGTCGTTGCGACTCGCCGTGCTTCGGCCGCTTGCGCGACGCTACCCAAAGCTAAGACATTGGCCCAGGCGAAGAAGAGAAGGATCAGGAAAGACAGACCACGAGCCGCGCGCATTGCCATAACACCCTCCAGACAATTTGCAGACGTCCGGGCATGTTCAAGCTTCACTCAGGCTTGTCAACATGAGGACGCGGCAGGGTTCCGCCTGCCAACGGTTTCCTTTCCGGCCAACAGCCGGTAGTACCTCCATAGGACAGGGGATCACGCATTCTTGCGGCAACGCAAAAGGTGTGAATTCCAAGCCCGTCCTATTTCAGACAATTGGATTGTGGCCCCTTTACGAGCGCTTCAGAACTTCATTCCAATTTTAGGTTTGTAAAGTAGGTTGTCTTAATGCCGGCGTATGAAAGGCAGATGTCAGGGGGTACCGAGCCAAAGCGCGTGCTTTCGCGCGCGCTGCTTCTGGCCGTGATCTGCTGCTCGCTGATCGCCGGGCTGGGACCGGCGGCCGCCTTCGAAATCTTCGGCATCAAGCTGTGGGGCTCATCGAGCGATGAGGATGCCGACATCGTCGATCCGATGCGCTACGCCGTGACCATCTCCGCGCCCGACGCCGACAAGGACCTGGTGAAAAAGCTCGAAAACGCCTCGGCGCTGAAGAGCGACGAAGACCATCCCGTCTCCGGCTCGCTCGGTCTGATGGCCAAGGCGCGCAGCGATCGAGAACAGCTTGTGGCGGCGCTCTACGCCGATGCCCGCTACGAAGGCGTCGTCACCATCACCATCGAGGGCAAGCCGCTGGACGAATTGCCGCCGGACGCCGAATTCAAGGGTCCGCAGCCCATTCCCGTGGCTATCAACATCGCCGCGGGTCCCAAATTCACCCTCGGCGATATCCGGCTGGAGGGTGACGCCGCTGGACTGATGAGCGCCGATTACGGCCTGATATCAGGCGGCGACGCTGGGTCTGGCGCGGTGCTCAAGGCCGAGGCGCTGATCGTGCGCACGCTGAAGGGGCAGGGCAGGCCGCTGGCCGAGGTGACCAGCAGGCACATCGTCGCCGACCATGACACGTCGACCCTCGACGTGACGCTGACGGTTGCTGCCGGGCCAGTCGCCGGCTATGGCGCGACCACGGTGGAAGGCACCGAGAAGGTCGACCGCGACTTCACCGAATACATGACCGGGCTGAAACGTGGCCGGCAGTACTCGCCTCAGGAGATCGACGATGCGCGCGACAGGCTGCTGGCGCTCGAGGTCTTCAACAGCGTGACTTTCAAGGAGGCCGACAAGCTCGATGCCGAGGGCAACATTCCGATCGGCGTCCAGGTCAGCGAGCGCAAGCCGCGTTATTTCGGGCTGGGCGGCACCTTCTCGAATACGGAAGGGCTGGGGCTGGAGGGGTATTGGGGCCATCGCAACCTGTTCGGCCGGGCCGAGAAGCTGCGCATCGACGGAGCCATCAGCGGCATCGGCAGCAATGACCTGTCCGAATTGAACTACAATGCCGGCATCATGTTCGAGAAACCCGGCGTGATCGGGCCGGCATCTAAATTCTTCGCCGGCATCAAGACCGTGCTCGAACATCCCGACGCCTACGACCATTTCTCGGTCAAGGGCAACACCGGCCTGTCCTATGAACTGACCAAGAACCAAACCGTGTCGGCCGAGGTCGCGCTCGACTATTCACGCATCCACGATTCCTTTGGCAAACATAAATACCTGATCGCCAGCATCCCGCTGCAATATGTCTATGACAACAGGGACGTCAGGCTGAACCCGACCAAGGGCTTCAGGTTGCTGGCCTATGCCGAGCCGAGCTACGACATATTGAGCGGTGCCGCCTTCCTCAAGCTGAAGGGCGAGGGATCGGCCTATCAGTCGCTGGATACCGCTTCGAAATTCGTGCTGGCGGAACGTGTCGCACTTGGCTCGATCGTCGGCACCAGCCTGCAGAACGTGCCTGCCGACCGGCGTTTCTATTCCGGCGGCGGCGGCTCGGTGCGCGGCTATGCCTATCAGGGCATCGGCCCCAAGGATTTCACCGGCCAGCCGATCGGCGGCCTGTCCTTCTTCGAGACCTCGGTTGAAATGCGTATCGCCATCACCGACACGATCGGCATCGTGCCGTTCGTCGATGCCGGCACGGTATCGACCAAGTCGTTCCCCGATTTTTCCGACGTCAAGGTGGGCGCCGGCGTCGGCTTGCGCTATGTGACGCCATTCGGGCCGCTGCGTATCGACGCCGCCGTGCCGCTCAACCGCGACCCAGGCGACCCTCATTTCGGCATCTATGCCGGCATTGGCCAAGCGTTTTGAACATGAAGACGGTCTGGCGCATCCTTCGCATTTTTCTCTACACGCTGCTGATCGTGGTAGCAGGCGCCATCGGCGCGCTTTTCGTGCTGACCAAGACCGAGCGTGGACGCGACAATCTCGCCGGCATCATTTCGCGCCTGGCCTCGAGCGACGAGCGTAAGGTCACCGTCAGCGGCATCGACGGTATCTGGTCGGGCGCGCTCAGTGTCGACCATGTCGTGCTGGAGGACCGCGAGGGCGCCTGGCTGGTGGCGCGCAAGGTGGCCATCGACTGGTCGCCGCTGGCACTGTTGTCCAAAAACTTCAGCGCCGACCGCATCGCGGCGGAGCGCATCGAGCTTGCGCGTCTGCCGGTGGCCGGCACGCAGCAGCCGGCGCAAGGCGGCGCGACGACGCTGCCGGTTTCCATTGATATCAAGCAGATCGACTTGCCGGAAGTCGCGCTCGGCCAACAACTGGCCGGCAGCGGCATCGCCGAACTCGCCGCCAAGGCCTCGGTGAAGGCCGACGCCGCACCGCTGTCGGTCGAGACGGTGCTCAACATTACCCGCCATGACGGCAAACAGGGCAATGTCGACGCGCAGATCCATTTCGCGCCAGCGGACAACAAGCTCGACCTCAACCTCAAGGCGTCGGAACCGGCCGGCGGCATCATCGCCAATCTGCTCAATCTGCCGGACACGCCGCCGGTCGACATCGTCGTCTCGGGCACCGGGCCGCTGGCCAACTGGAGTGGCGTCGGTACCTTCCTTGTCGATCATCGGATCGTAACCCAGCTCACCGGCCGCCATCAGCTCACCGACAAGGGTAACTATCTCGAAGCCAAGGGCGACGGCGATTTCGCCCGCTTCCTGCCGGAGAACCTGAAACCATTGTTTGCCGGTAAGACCAGCTTCGATATGGCGGGCACTGCCACGACGGCGGGCGGGATCAGTGTCGACCGGGCCAACATCGACAGTGATGCCGTGCACGGCACCGCGACCGGTATCGTCGATCCCGCCGGAGCCAGCGATCTTTCGGTCGAACTCGCCGCCAAGGGGCCACCCGTGGTGGTTAGCGTCGGCAGCAAGGCGCAGCCGATCACGCTGGCGATCAAGAATGCCACCGCCCGGGCGTTCGGCGACGGCAAGGCGCCGATCGTCGATATCGGCGCCTCCTTCGTTTCGATCGTCGTCGGCGGGACGCGGCTAGACGACCTGGCGGCGCAGATACACTCCGACGGGTTCGACATCCAGAACCGCACCGGGCCGGTTACCGTCAAGCTTGGGGCCGGTGGCCTGAAAACCGACGTCGCGACGCTGGCGCCGCTGGTCACTGGCAAGGTCGACGTCGGCCTGGCTGGTTCCCTCAGCAAGGACGCCATTGTCATCGATCAGGGCACGCTCCGGTCCGATGCGCTCAATGCCTCGCTGACGGCGACCGTGGCGCTCGCCGACCTGTCGATGCAGCTCAAGATGAATGCCGATGCCGTGGCGACCGCCTTCCCGCAGCAGATCGCCTCGGTGCTCGGCGGGCGGGTGAAGTTCTCGGCCACAGCGTCGCGCGATCCGCAGGGCTCGTTCGCCGCCAACTCGATCGAACTCACGTCCGGTTCGCTCAGCGCCAGCGGTACCGCCAGCATGCAAGGTACCGACATCCTGGCCGATATCAAAGGCAGGCTGGGGGATGTTTCGGTGCTGTCGCCGACGGTCGGCGTCCCGGTCGAGGGCGGTGTCGATTTCGCCCTGTCGGCAAGCGGCGCCATGACCGCGCCGGATTTCACGGTTTCCGCCAACAGCGATAGCCTGACGGCCTCGGGCCGCACGGTGAAGTCGATCAAGCTGACCGCGAGCGGCAAGGCCGACATTGCTAGCCCTTCCGCCAATGTTTCGCTGACCGGCGCCGTCAACGACCAGCCGCTCGACATCAAGGCGGCGCTGGTGACGAGCGAAGGCAAGCGCTCGATCAATGGCTTTGCGGTGTCGCTGGGTGACAACAAGGTGTCGGGCGATCTGGCACTGGATGACAAGTTCATGCCGCTGGGCACGCTCATTCTTTCTGCGCCTGCAATCGATCAGCTTGCGGCGCTGGCCGGCCAGGCGGTGACCGGCGACATCAACGGCACCATCCGCTTTGCCAAGAGTGGCGACGCGCCCTCCGTTGCCATTGACGCGAAGAGCACGTCGATTGCGCGCGGCGAGGTGACGGCCAGCACAATCGCCGTCAATGCCCTGATTGCCAACTATCTCAAGGCGCCGGCGATTTCAGGCTCGATCAAGGCCGATGCTGTGACGTCAGGGACCACCCAAGTCGGCGGCATCATCGTCGATCTGAAGCGCGACGGAGACTGGACGAATTTTGCCGGCGGCGCCACGGTATCCGGCATTCCAGCGAAGGCGGCGGGGCGCCTGAAGATCGCCGATGGCGTCACCAGCGTCGAGATCGCCTCGGGCGAGGCTACGATTCGCGGCATCAAGGCGGCAATTGCCGAGCCGTCGACGCTCAGTATCGCCGACGGCGCCACCAGCATCGAAAAATTGGCGCTCGATGTCGGCGGCGGCTCGGTGGCGCTGTCCGGTACAGCCGGCCAGACGCTCGATCTCGCGGCAAAGGTCTCCGCCTTGCCGGCTGCCCTTGCCGACGGCTTTTCGCCCGGCCTCGATGCCGCTGGAACGCTTGATGGCAGCGCTGAGGTAACGGGCTCGCCGTCGGCTCCGGACGTCCGGTTCAATGTGCAACTGGCCGATGTCGAAACAAGCCAAACCCGTCAGACCGGGCTTGGGCAGCTCGCAGTCGACGCGGCCGGCAGCTACACCATGGCCGGCGGCGTCGTCCTCGACCACGCGACGCTCTCCGGTGACAAGGTTTCCGGTCAAGCCGCCGGCACGATCAATCCGAACGGCGCCAGCGATTTCGCCCTTGACCTCGTCTCATCCGGTCCAAGTCTGCCGCTCACGGTCGGAAGCGCCGAGAGTCCCATCAAGATCGAGGTCCGGTCGCTGTCGGCAAAGGTGGCGGGCGAGAGCACGCGGGCCCGATTGGATATGTCCGCGATCCTGCCCTCGATCGCCACGAGACCGGCGAAGGTGGACGGACTGAGCCTGGTATTGCACTCGGATGCGTTCGATCTGAAGAACCGCGCCGGGCCGGTTTCGGGCACAGTTTCGGTGGATAGGGTTGGGCTCGACAATCCCACCATCGCGCCGCTGATCGCCGGCAAGGTCACGGCCGCGCTCAGCGGGCGCCTGTCAGCCGACGCTGTCGCCATCGACAGCGGCTCGCTCAAAAGCGACGCGCTCAACAGCCAGGTCGCCGGCCTGGTGTCGCTGCGTGACGGCGCCATCGACCTCAAGCTGAAGGCGGATGCTCCATCGTCGGCCCTGCCGGCCGCAGCACGCGGCATGCTTGGCGAACGGGCGCAGTTGAGCGCCACGCTGAAGCGCGAGCCCAACGGTAATATCGCCATAGGCGGATTGACGCTGGCCTCCGGCGCGCTGACCGCACAGGGGCAGGCGAGCCTTGCCGACAATACGCTGGCCGCCGACATCAAGGGCGTGCTGGGCGATGTTTCGCTGCTGTCGAAGGATGCCAAAGGCGCTATCGCCTTTGCGCTGAATGCGCAGGGCCCGGCGACCGCGCCGGATCTGTCGCTGACCGTCGACAGCGACAAGCTTTCGGTGGCGTCGCGCGAGATCACCGGGCTCAGACTAACCGCCACCGGCAAAGCCGACGCGGCCAAGCCGGCGGCCAATGTGCAGCTGACAGGCAATGTCGCGGGCCAACCCTTGCAAGGCAGTGCGGTGCTGGCGACCGCGGACGGCAAGAGCGCCATCAATGGCCTGCTTTTGTCGCTGGGCCAAAACAGGATTTCCGGCGACCTGGCGCTGGACGACAAGTTCATACCCGAAGGCACGATCTCTCTCGACCTGCCCGATATAGGACCGCTTGCCGCATTGGCGCTGGAAAAAGCGGAAGGCGATGTGCGCGGCACGATTGCGTTCTCGAAGAACGGTGCCGCACCGCAGGTCGCCATCAAGGCTACGACCGCCTCGGTCACGCGCGGCGATCTTCAGGCGAAGGCCGTGTCGATCGACGCATTGATCGCCAATTACCTCGCCGCTCCGGTCATCTCCGGAAAAATCCATGCCGACACCGTCACGTCGGGCGGCACGGTGATCAGCGGCATCGATGTCGACCTGAAGCGTGACGGCGACTGGACCGGCTTTTCCGGCGGCGCGACGGTGAAAGGAATTCCGGCGAGGGCCGCGGGCCGCGTGAAGGCGGCCAACGGCACGACGACCATAGAGCTTGCTTCCGGCGAGGCGACCGTCCAAGGCATAAAGGCTGCCATCGCGCAGGCTTCGATCGTCACCATCGCCAATGGCACGACGACGCTGGACAGGCTGGTGCTCAATCTGGGCGGCGGCACGGCGACGGTGACCGGCAAGATCGGGCAGGCGCTCGACATCAACGCGGCGCTGGCGCGGGTGCCGATCTCGCTTGCCAACAGTTTTTCGCGGGGTCTCGATGCCGCCGGTTCGATTTCGGGCACGGTGAAGGTCACCGGGGCACCAGCCAGCCCCAGTGTGGCGTTCAACCTCGACGCTGCCGGCGTGCAGACTTCGCAGACCCGCGGCGCGGGGGTCGGTGCGGTGAGTGTTTCTTCCTCCGGCACCTTTGCCGGCAACAAGCTGACCTTCAACGCCAATGTCAGCGATGGGGCCGGCCTTGGTCTCAAGGGGGGCGGCACGGTGACGACATCAGGCACGCCGGCGCTCGCGCTCGACTTCAACGGCGCCGTGCCGTTCGGCATCCTCAGTCAGAAGCTCGCCGCGCAAGGCCTGTCGCTGACGGGGACCGCGAGTGTCAATGTGCAGGTACGCGGTCCCGCGACATCGCCGGTCATCGGCGGCAGCATCAGCACGTCGGGCGCCCGCCTGCTCGACGCGCGTTCCGGGCTTGCGGTCAACGACATCGCAGCCGAAATTTCCATCGGCAATGGCGTCGCCAGGATCAACCGGCTGACCGGGACGCTGTCGACGCGCGGCAGCCTGTCGGCCAGCGGCACGGTCGGTATCAATCCGGCGCAGGGGTTCCCGGCCGATCTGTCGATCAAGCTCACCGACGGCCGCTACACCGATGGGCGGGTGGTCACCGCCAATCTTGGCGGCGACCTGACGATCAAAGGGCCGCTGACGTCGGCGCCGGTGATTGCCGGCACCGTCAACCTTGCCAAGACCGTGATCACCGTTCCGGACAAATTGCCAGGTTCGCTTTCGGCGCTCGATGTCAAACACAAGAACGCGCCCGGCGCGGTGAGGGCGCAGGACAAGGCATTGCGCCCGGCCACGACCAGCGGCAAGACGGGTGGCAGCGGCCTTGTGCTGGATGTCACCGTCAACGCGCCGAACCAGATCTTCATCCAGGGCAGGGGCGTGGACGCCGAACTCGGCGGCTCGCTCAGGCTGACCGGTCCGGCCTCATCGCCGCAAGCGGTCGGCACTTTCACGCTGCAACGCGGGCGGCTGTCGATTCTCGGCAAGCGGCTGACCTTCACCGAGGGCACGGTCGGCTTTTCCGGCTCGCTGGTGCCCTATCTCAACCTGACCGCGACAACGACCACGAGCAGCGCAACCGTCACCATCGTGGTGTCGGGCGAGGCGACCAATCCGAAATTCACCTTCACCTCGGTGCCGGCGCTGCCCGAGGACGAGGTGCTGGCGCAACTGATCTTCGGGCGGTCCATGTCGAACCTGTCGCCGCTGCAGATCGCGCAACTGGCCGAAGCCGCCGGGCAACTCGCCGGTGTCGGCGGCTCGACGTCGCTGCTGGAAAACCTGCGCAGCGCGATCGGCGTCGACGATCTCGATGTCACCACCGACGAAAAGGGCGGCACGGCGGTTTCTGCCGGCAAGTACCTCAACGACCGCACCTATGTGACGATCCAGAAAGGCGACAAGCCGGGCTCGGGCAAGGCCACGATCGACCTCAACGTGGGACGTGGCGTCAAACTGCGCGGCGAGGCGACGGACGCCGGCGAAGCCAAGGGCGGCATCTTCTACGAGAAGGAATATTGAAGCGGAGACTTGGGCTGGCCCTCATCCTGGCGAGGGCTGGTCCTGTCGCAAACCGCGCCAATGTCTCAGTTTAATCGCCTGAAGAGATTTAGTGGAAATCCGTCGCGCACTAGCAATTTTGCGCCAAGACTGTCGCTATCACGCGAACCGCTCCCCCTCCAAAGTTGCACATTCGTCAATATGTTCCCAACCATGCCGTCTTTGACATCATGGCCTGGATGCGGAATGTTAATCGGCGGAAAGCCAACAATGGGAGTTAGTCATGACAATCTACAAGAGTAATGGCGATAGCGTTCCGGATCACATCCTGGCCATGGCCGAAGAGGCCAAGTCGGGTAAGGTCGATCGCCGCGAATTCCTCGCGCTCGCCAGCGTCTTCGGCGCTTCGACGGCCATGGCCTATGGCCTTCTGGGGCTCGCCGCCCCGACGCCGGCCAAGGCCGAGGACGTGCAGGGTAAGAAAGGCGGCGTGCTCAAGGTGGCAATGTCGGTCAAGGATCCCAAGGATCCGCGCACGGCCGACTGGTCGGAAATCTCCAATGCCGAGAGGCAGGCGCTCGAGCCGCTGGTGAAATACACCCACCAGTACACATTCGCGCCCTATCTCCTGGAAAGCTGGGACATCAATGACGACGCCACCGAGTACACGCTGCATGTGCGGCCGGGCGTCGAATGGAACAATGGTGACAAGTTCACCGCCGACGACGTGATCTACAATTTCACCCGCTGGGCCGACAAGGCCGCGGAAGGCAACTCCATGCCGGGCCGTCTCGGCAGCCTCGTCGATGACAAGACCAAGAAATTGCGCGAAGGGTCGGTCATCAAGGTCGACGACATGACCGTCAAGCTGAAGCTCACCAAACCCGATATCGCCATCATCCCCAACCTGACCGATTATCCGGCACTGGTGGTGCACAAGAGCTTCGACGAGAAGGGCGCCAACTTCAAGAACTGCCCGATCGGTACGGGTCCGTTCGAGCTCGTCTCCTACGACGTCGGCCAGAAGGTCGTCTACAAGCGCCGCGAGACCGGCAAGTGGTGGCAGGGCGAAGCCTTCCTCGATGGCGTCGAGTTCATCGATTACGGCACCGATCCGGCCGCAACGGTTTCGGCCTTCGAATCGGGCGAAGTTCAGACCAACCATGAGACGACCGCCGACTACGTCAAGATCATCGCAGACGTCGGCGCGCCGCCTTCCGAGGTCGTGACCGCCGCCACCGTGGTGTCGCGCTTCAACGTCAACGCCAAGCCTTATGGCGACCAGAAAGTGCGTCAGGCGATGTGTCTGGCCGTCGACAACTCGGTGGTGCTGCAGCTCGGCTACGGCAATGCCGGCACGCCGGCCGAGAACCACCATGTCGCGCCGATCCATCCCGAATATGTCGAGCTGCCCAAAATCAAGCGCGACATCGCCAAGGCCAAGCAGATGCTGACGGAAGCCGGCGTGATCGATTTCGAACACGAGCTGATCAGCAACGACGAGGACTACCACAAGAACACCACGGACGCGATCGCGGCCCAACTGCGCGAGGCTGGCATCAAGGTGAAGCGCACCGTGCTGCCGAGCTCGACCTTCTGGAACGACTGGACGAAATATCCGTTCTCGGAAACCAACTGGAACATGCGTCCACTTGGCATCCAGGTCATCGCCATCGCCTACCGCTCGGGTGAAGCCTGGAACGAGACGGCCTACGCCAATCCGGACTTCGACAAGAAGGTCAACGAGGCGCTCGGGATCGCCGACGCGGAGAAGCGCAAGGTGGTGATGAAGGACATCGAGCAGATGCTGCAGGATTCCGGCATCATCATCCAGCCTTACTGGCGCAAGCTCTACATCAACATCAAGCCCGAGGTGAAGAACCACTCGATGCACCCCACCTACGAGCACGACTTCGGCAAGGTCTGGCTCGATCAGGCGTGACCCACAGCCTGTCGGGAGCGGGGCGCCAGCGCCTTTCGCTCCCGCGGCATCGCCGCCGTTGCATTGGATGCAGCGGCGGCGTGACGTCACAAGGTTTTTGATACAGGGTTGAACCTATCTGACCCCAACCCGGCCGGCAGGGGGGTACAATGTTCTCATTCATCGCCAGACGCATCGGCACGATACTGCTCACGATGCTGTGCCTGACGCTGGTCGTCTTCTTCCTCGTCAATCTGGAACCCAACCTGAAGAAGCTGGCGATCAGCCAGACCGAGATGCACACCTCGGCCGAACAGCTGGAAAGCTGGCTGGTCAATCACGGCTACCGGCAGAACTTTTTCGTGCGCTACGGCCAGTGGCTCGGCGTCGTGCCCAAGCAGCCGGTAACCGATCCGGCGACCGGTAAGCCGGCGCAGCGCTTCTCTTTCTGCAATGATCCGGCCGAGCCGAAGTTCTCCGGCGTGCTCCAGGGTGATTTCGGCTGCTCGACCAAATTCAAGACCACGGTGGGGGCCAAGCTATTCCCTGCGCTTGGCGCCACGGGCATCCTGATGTTCTGTGTGCTGGCGGTGATGGTGCCGGTCTCGCTGCTGATCGGCATCCTGGCCGGCATGCGCGAGGGGTCGCGCACCGACCGGGTGCTGTCGGTCGCCTCGATCGCCTCGACGGCGACGCCCGAATATGTATCGGGCGTCATCTTTACCGTCATCTTCGCCTCCTGGCTTGGCTGGCTGAACGGATCCGCCGCATCGGCAAGCCAGGGCATCACCTTCTATAACTTCACGCTGCCGGTGATCACGCTGGCCATCTACGGCATCGGCTACATCGCGCGCATGACGCGTGCCTCGATGGTCGAGGTGATGACGCAGCAATATATCCGCACCGCCCGGCTGAAGGGTCTTTCCTTCAAAAGCGTGGTGGTCAAGCACGCGCTGCGCAACGCTCTGATCGCGCCCTTCACCGTGATCATGCTGCAGTTTCCGTGGCTGCTCACCGGCGTCGTCATCGTCGAGGTGATGTTCCGCTATCAGGGCTTCGGCTACACGCTGGTCGAGGCCGCAGGCAACAACGACATCGACCTTTTGCTCGGCTGCTCGCTGGTCTCGGTGTTCATCGTCCTGATCACGCAGCTCATTTCCGATGTCGGCTACGCGTTCCTCAATCCGCGCATTCGGGTCCAGTAGGGGAGACGGCGCATGCAAGCCCAATATATCGGCGCCTCCACCGTCGTCCTCGAAGTGCTCTGGCGCTTCTGGCCGGTCTGGCTCGCGCTTCTCATCGTCATGGGCGCGAGCTTCCTCTACAAGAAGAAGCTGGCTCTCTACGGCCAACTGTTCGACAGCGGCGTCGGCATAGCGGGGGTGGCCATCTGCCTGTTCTGGCTGTTCACGGCGATCTTCGCCTCGACCATCTCGCCTTTCGATCCGCTCGGCCAGATTCCCATCATGAAGGATACACTGCCCGGAGCCATCGAACCGCAATCGGGCCTCGCTTATCTATTCGGTGGCGACAAGCTCGCCCGCGATGTCTTTTCACGCATGGTCTATGGCAGCCAGATCGTCCTGATCATCGCGCCGGCGGCGACCGGCTTCGCGCTCATGGTCGGCATCACGCTCGGCCTGCCGGCCGGCTATTATGGCGGCAAGATCGATACCGTTTTGTCGTTCCTGGCCAATCTCGTGCTGGCCTTCCCGGTTATCCTGCTGTTCTACCTCCTGGTGACGCCGGGCATCATGGACACGCCGATCCCCTACGCGCTGGCCGGCGTTTTCTTCCTGTTCCCGATTATTTTCTTCTGCGTGCTGTTCTGGACGCGCTACAAGAACCGTTCCGACCGGATCTACATCCTGCTCGGACTGACGCTGGTGGTCGGCGGCTGGATCTATGCCGGCCTGGTGTTCGATGCCGACCCGCTGAAGATCGTGCATATCGATCCCAACCAGCTCAACATCTTCGTGGCGGTGGTGTTCGCCTCCAGCCCGGGCGTGTTCCGCATCGTGCGTGGCCTGACCATGGATATCAAGACGCGGGACTATGTGGCGGCGGCCCAGACGCGCGGTGAGTCGCCATGGTACATCATGCTGTGGGAGATCCTGCCCAATGCGCGCGGACCGCTGATCGTCGATGCCTGCCTGCGCATCGGCTACACAACCATCCTGCTCGGCACGCTGGGCTATTTCGGCCTCGGGCTGGCGCCGGAAAGTCCCGACTGGGGCACTGCGATCAAGGATGCCAGCCGGCTGCTGCGTTCCTTCATCCACCCGGCACTGCCGCCGACGATCGCGCTGATGTCGTTCGTGCTGGGGCTAAACCTGCTCGCCGATTCCCTGCGCGAGCAATCGATGAAGGATTGATGGCGGGGTCCTCGACCCTACTTGCCCGGAAGAACCAAGGATTGGAGCGACCCATGAACGAGGCAGTTCGAAATCCGGCCAGGCCGAACAATGGGCCGATCATCGAGATCGAGAACCTGTCGATCTCCTTCTTCACCCGCAAGGGCGAGATACCGGCCGTGATGGATTTTTCCTGCACGGTCATGCCCGGCGAGGCGATGGGCATTGTCGGCGAATCCGGCTGCGGCAAGTCGACCGTGTCGCTCGGCATCATGCGCGACCTCTCCAACATCGGGAAGATTGTCGGCGGCAAGATCAAGTTCCAGGGCAAGGACATGGGCGAGCTCTCCGAGGAGGAGCTGCGCAGCATCCGCGGCAACAAGATCGCCATGATCTACCAGGAGCCGATGGCGAGCCTGAACCCGGCGATGAAGATCGGCCAGCAGCTAATGGAAGTGCCGCTGATCCACGACAAGGTGTCGAAGGAGGAGGCCTATAAACGTGCGCTCGAAATGGTGCGCTCGGTGAAGCTTCCCGATCCGGAACGCATGATGCGCTCCTATCCGCACCAGCTTTCGGGCGGCCAGCAGCAGCGCATCGTCATCGCCATGGCGCTGCTGTCGAAGCCGGCGCTGCTTCTCCTCGACGAGCCGACGACGGCGCTAGACGTAACGGTGGAGGCGGGCATCGTCGAACTGGTCAAGGGGCTGGGCGAGAAGTTCGGCACCTCGATGATCTTCGTGTCGCACAATCTTGGCCTGATCCTGGAGACCTGCGACCGCATCACGGTGATGTATTCGGGCGAGGCCGTCGAGACCGGCAAGATCAAGGACGTGTTCGACCGGATGCGCCATCCCTATACGCAGGGCCTTTTCCGCTCGATTCCACTGCCGGGCGCCGACAAGAACTCGCGGCCGCTGATCTCGATCCCCGGCCAGCTGCCCCTGCCGCATGAAAGGCCGAAGGGCTGTAATTTCGGTCCGCGCTGCCACCATTTCGTCGAGGGCGTCTGCAATGCCGCCGAAATCCCGATGATCGAAGTCGCGGGACATGAAGGTCATTTCTCGCGCTGCGTGCGCTTCAACGAAATCGATTGGGACGCCCTGCCGCCCGGCGCCAAAAAGGTCAATGAGAAGGTCGTGCCTGGCGCACCGGTACTCAAGATCGAGGACTTGAGAAAATACTACAAGGTTGGCGGCAGCGAGGTGTTCGGCTCAAGCGAGGGCCGCGTCGTCAAGGCCAACGAGACGATTTCGTTTACGGCGCGCGAATCCGAAACCGTCGCCATTGTCGGCGAATCCGGGTGCGGAAAATCGACGCTGGCCAAAGTACTGCTCGGGCTCGAGACGGCGAGCTCCGGCAAGGTCACGCTCGCCAACAAGGAAATCCAGTCGACCGGCATCGAGAGCCGCAGCGTCGACACGGTGTCGTCGATCCAGATGGTGTTCCAGAACCCGTTCGATACGCTCAACCCCAGCCATTCGGTCGGCTCGCAGATCATCCGCACACTGGAAAAGTTCAACGTCGGCAAGACCGTCGCCGACCGGCGCAAGCGCATGCTGGAATTGCTTGACCTGGTGAAGCTGCCGCGCGCCTTCGAGAGCCGCAAGCCGCGCCAGCTTTCGGGTGGCCAGAAGCAGCGCATCGGCGTGGCGCGCGCCTTTGCCGGCGATGCCAAGGTGGTGGTGGCCGACGAACCGGTCTCGGCGCTCGACGTGTCGGTGCAGGCGGCGGTGACCGAGCTGCTGATGGACATCCAGCGCAAGAACAAGACGACGATGCTGTTCATCAGCCACGATTTGTCGGTCGTGCGCTATATCGCCGACCGGGTCGTCGTCATGTATCTCGGCTATATCGTCGAGCAAGGTACGACCGACCAGATCTTCGCGCCGCCCTATCATCCCTACACCGAGGCACTGCTTTCGGCGATCCCGATCGCCGACACCAGCGTGGTCAAGAAGCACATCGTGCTGGAGGGCGACATACCCTCGGCGATGAACCCGCCGACAGGCTGTCCATTCCAGACGCGCTGCGGCTACAAGAGACTGGTGCCGGATAATCTCTGCGAAACCAAGGTGCCGCCGGTAAAGAACCTGGGCGACGGGCACATGAGCCTGTGCTGGCTCTCGGACGACGTTCTGGCGACGATGGAGCCGGTGATCAAGTTCGACAAGCAGCATGCCGACCATGAGGGCGTGCCGGACGACGCGCCGCATGGTGCCGGTCCGGGCTTTGCCGGTCAGCCGCCCAGCCGACCACATGGCAAGACCGCCAGTGCGGAAGCCAGCGCGGTGGGAGAGGACGCCGAGGAGACAGAAGCCGTGTGGCGAGCCCGCCGCCACGAGGTGCGCGACGAGGTCTCCGAAACAGGTGCACCGGCGACCGATGCCAACGCGACCTCCGCGCCTTTCACGCCGAGAACGCTTGGCGAGGGCCGCCAGGCAGAGAATGCGCGTGTCGCACCAATTAGCGGCCGTGCGGCCAGACCAGGCGCGGCGCGTGATGGCGCGGCCGACAGGAACCGACCCGCCGGCATCTCCAAGCCTGCCAAGCCGGACGACTTGAAATTGATATCCGGCGTAGGTCCGAAGACGGAAGCCATCCTCAATGGCCTCGGTATCTTCACCTACGCTCAAATTGCCTCGTGGAAGAAGGCCGAACGGGAGTGGGTCGACGACCATTTGAGATTCCAGGGCCGCATCGAGCGCGAGGACTGGGTCAAGCAGGCGAAGGCGCTCGCCAAGGGCGGCGAGGCGGAATACATCAAGGTGTTCGGCAGGAAGCCGCGCTGACAGATGCTGTCGTTGTAGCGGGAGCCCTTTAGCTGCCGCACTGCCTTAGCTGTTCGGCATAGTCGCGGGCCATCTTGTCGGTGGCCCGGGCATAGCTCTGGACGCCGGAATCGCCACGATTGCCGCGGCCATAGGCGGTCCAGCCGAGATAGTAGGCAAGGTAGAGATTGTAGGTGTCGTTGCGGGCGACGCCGTAGGTATCCGCTGTCTTGGAATGGTACCAGCCGACGAAATCGACGGCGTCGGAGAATTTGGTCCGGCGGGCCGCCCAGTTGCCCGTTTCGCTCTGATATTGCGACCAGGTCCCGTCCAGCGCCTGCGAGAAGCCGGTGGCCGACGAGACGTGCTTCCAGGGGATGAAACCGAGCAGTTTGGTGCGCGGCGGCCGGGCGTTGCTCTTGAAACCGGATTCCTTGCGCACGGTCGCCATCAGCACGGGGACGGGCACGCCGTATTTCTGCTCGGCGCGTTCGGCGGCCGACTGCCAATTGTCGAACCAGCCGTCATTCTGGTCGAAGACGGCGCAGACATTGTTGATGTGGCTGGGGGCCGTCGCACAGGCCGAAAGTGCCAGCAGCATACCAACCGCTACAATTTTACTAAAACTTGACCTACGCATCGGCAGAGCAATAGGCTCAAATCATAAAGGGAATCTTGCTGCCCTCGTTAACGGGCCGCCGATGCGGGCGCTTCAGAAAAATGCCATATTGATCACCCGACATATCTTGTCGCTTTTCATAAATCGATGTTTCGAAAATGCCGCCTCGGTTAAAATCGCGCCCGCAAACGGCGTATTTCTGACAGCTGGCGCGGTTTGTCGAGGCTTTGATGCCTGGCATGAACGAACCAAGACGCAAGCGCGGCGCCGAGCGCACCAGCAACCGGGGACCAGGGCCTATCCCGCAGCTGCCGGCGAGGCGGGTGACCAATCCTTATCCGCCGATGGCCTTGCTGTCGCCCGACCAGATCGAGGCGATCCACCAGGCGTCGATGCACATATTGGAGAATTTCGGCATCGAGGTGATGAGCCCGCGGGCGCTCTCGCTGTTCGAGCAGGCCGGTGCCAGTGTGGACCACGCGTCGGCGAACGTGCGCATTGACCGCGGCATGGTCGACGAGGCGCTGAAGACGACGCGGTCCAATTATTCCCTTACACCGCGCAATCCGGCCAACGCCGTTCATCTCGGCGGCAACACAATCAATTTCACGCTCGTTGCGGGGCCGCCCAATGTGCACGACATGGCGCGGGGCCGCCGCCCCGGCAATTTGCGCGACTATGCGGACCTGACCCGGCTGGCGCAGCATTTCAACTGCGTGCACATGCTCGGCAACCAGGTCTGCGCGCCGGTCGAATTGCCGGCCAATTCGCGCCATCTCGACACCTATTTCACCAATCTGACGCTGACCGACAAAAGCTTCCATGTCTCGGCGATCGGCCGGGGCAGGGCGCTGGACGGGATCGAGATGATGGCGATCGCGCGCGGGCTGACGCTGGACCAGTTGCGCGACGATCCCGGCATCGCCACCATCATCTCGGTCAACTCGCCGCGCCGTTTCGACGAGATGATGGCCGAGGGGCTGATGACGATGGCCGAATTCGGCCAGTCTGTGGCAGTGACGCCGTTCACGCTGATGGGCGCGATGAGCCCGGTGACGCTGGCGGGTGCGCTCGCGCAGCAGAATGCGGAAGCACTGTTCGGCGTAGTCCTGACGCAACTTGTGCGTCCGGGCGCGCCGGTCATGTATGGCGCCTTTACCTCCAATGTCGACATGAAGTCGGGCGCGCCGGCCTTCGGCACGCCTGAAAACACCAAGGCCAACATCGCGTCGGGGCAATTGGCACGGCGTTACGGGCTGCCCTACCGAACAACGCCGGGCTCGGCCTCCAACGCCGCCGATGCGCAAGGCGCTTACGAGACGTTGATGGCGCTGTGGGGCGCTGTGCTCGGCCACGGCAACCTCGTCTATCACGCCGCCGGCTGGCAGGAGGGCGGGCTGACGGCGTCGTTCGAGAAATTCATCATCGACGTCGAAATGATCCAGTACATGATGGAGTTTTTGCGCCCGATCGTGGTCGACGAGGCCGAGCTTGCCGTCGAGGCGCTGGGCGCGGTGCCGACCGGCGGCCATTTCTTCGGCGAGCCGCACACGCTGGAACGTTATGCGACGGCCTTCTATCAGCCGATGCTTTCGAACTGGCAGAATTTTGAAGCCTGGCAGGAAGCCGGCGGCCTCGACGCAACCGCGCGCGCGACGCGGTTGTGGAAGAAGGCGCTCGAAGACTATGTCGAGCCGCCGATGGACGTCACCGTGCGCGAAGCGCTGGAGGCCTACGTGACCAAGCGCAAGGAAGCGATTGGGGCGGGCGAGCCGTGATGCGCCACGAACGTCTCTTTTTGAATCATCTAGCCCATCCAACTCACTGATATCAGAGAAGAACCCATGAAATCGCATGCAAAGGTCGTGGTCATTGGCGGCGGGGTTGTCGGGTGTTCCGTGCTGTTCCATCTCGCCCGCCATGGCTGGACCGACGTAGTGCTTCTGGAGCGAGACGAGCTGACTTCAGGCTCGACGTGGCACGCGGCCGGCGGCATGCACACGATCAATGGCGATCCCAACGTCGCCAAGCTGCAGAAATACACGATCAACCTCTACAAGGAGATCGAGGAGCTTTCCGGCCAGGCGACCGGCGTGCATCTGACCGGCGGCGTGCTGCTGGCGGCGACCGAGGCACGGCTCGACTGGCTGCGTGGCGTCGTCGCCAAGGGTCGCTATCTCGGCATCGATCTCGAAGAAATCTCGCCGAAAGAAGCGGCCGAACTGATGCCTCTGCTCGACCCCAAGCAGTTCGTCGGCGCTGTCCGCAACAAGGAGGACGGCCATCTCGATCCCTCCGGCGTCACCCATGCCTATGCCAAGGCTGCGCGTAAGCTGGGCGCCGAGGTCGAGCGCTTCACCAAGGTCGAGGACATCGTGCGGCGTCCCGACGGGCTGTGGCGCGTCATCACCAACAAGGGCGAGGTCGCGGCCGAGCATGTCGTCAACGCCGGTGGCCTTTGGGCGCGCGAGGTCGGCCGCATGGTCGGGCTCGAACTGCCGGTGCTGGCCATGGAGCACATGTACCTGATCACCGAGGACATGCCGGAGGTCGCCGCCTGGAACGCCAAGACCGGCACCGAGATCATCCACGCCGTCGATTTCGACGGCGAGCTCTATCTGCGCCAGGAGCGCGGCGGCATGCTGATGGGCACCTATGAGAAGGCCAACAAGGCATGGTCCGAGCACCAGACGCCGTGGAATTTCGGCCATGAATTGCTGGAGCCGGACATCGACCGCATCGCGCCGTCGCTGGAAGTCGGCTTCCGGCATTTCCCGGCCTTTCAGAACACCGGCATCAAGCAGATCATCAACGGACCCTTCACCTTCGCGCCTGACGGCAACCCGCTGGTCGGGCCGGTGCGCGGTTTGCCGGGCTTCTGGGTGGCCTGCGGCGTCATGGCCGGTTTCAGCCAGGGCGGCGGCGTTGGGCTCGCGCTGTCCAACTGGATGATCGAGGGCGATCCCGGCGCCGACATCTGGGCCATGGACGTGTCGCGCTATGGCGACTGGGCGACGATGGCCTACACCAACGCTAAGGTGCGCGAGAACTATTCCAGGCGCTTTTCGATACGCTTCCCCAATGAGGAATTGCCCGCCGGACGGCCGCTGAAGACCACGCCGGTCTATGACCTGCTGTCGGCCAAGGGCGCGCAATGGGGCGTGTCCTATGGGCTGGAAGTGCCGCTCTGGTACGCGCCCGAAGGCGTCAAGGACGAGTTCTCGTGGCGTCGCTCGAGCGATTTCGCGCATGTCGGCAGGGAGGTTGCAAACGTTCGCGGGGGCGTCGGCATCGCCGAGATTTCGAATTTCGCCAAATACGGCGTGACAGGCGAGGGGGCTGCTGCATGGCTCGACCGGCTGCTCGCCTGCAAGCTGCCGAGGCCAGGCCGCATGACGCTGGCGCCTATGCTGAAGGAGGACGGCAAGCTCATCGGCGATTTCACGCTGGCCAATCTCGGCGGCGAGGAGTGGTTCATCGCCGGTTCCGGCATTGCCGAGCAGTACCATATGCGCTGGTTCGAAAAGCATCTGCCCGCGGATGGTTCTGTCCGCATCGAGGCTTCGGGCGCGAAACTCACCGGCCTTGCCGTCGCCGGGCCGAAGGCGCGGGACGTGCTGGCCAAGGTTACGCGGACGGACGTCTCGAACGCCGCCTTTCCCTTCATCGCCATCGGCAAGATGGATATCGGCATGGCGCCGTGCCTGGTAGGCCGCGTCAGCTACACCGGTGATCTCGGCTATGAAATCTGGGTGGCGCCGGAATATCAGCGCGCGGCGTTCCAGGCGCTGATGGCGGCGGGCGAGGAGTTCGGCATTGGCCTGTTCGGCTCCCGTGCGCTGAACGCACTGCGGCTGGAAAAGAACTATGGCTCGTGGGCGCGCGAATACCGGCCGATCTACGGACCGCTGGAGGCAGGGCTCGATCGCTTTGTCGCCTATGGCAAGGAAGCCGATTTCATAGGCAAGACCGCGGCGTTGGCAGAGCGCAAGCAGGGCGGCAGGCTCAGGCTGCGCGCCTTCATCGTCGAGGCTGCCGACGCCGATGTCATCGGCGACGAGCCGATCTGGTTCGGCGGCACGGTGCGTGGCTGGGTGACGTCAGGCGGCTATGCGCATCATTCAAGGAAATCGGTGGCCATGGGCTACGTGCCGAAGGAGATCGCCGAGGAGAGCGAAGGCTTCGAGATCGAAATCCTCGGCAAGCGCCATGCCGCACGCATGCAGCCGGTGCCGCTGTTCGACGCCAATTTGGAGCGGATGCGGGCGTGAAAAATCCGCATCCGGCTCGCATCAGGCAGCGCGGCGATTGTCGAGCGCAAAGGCGCCAGGGCCGGCGAAGAACAGATAGAGGAAGATGAAGCAGAACGAGATCGCCAAATCGCCGCCATTGTTGACCGGGAAGAAGCCGCGCGGCATGTGCGCCATGAAATAGGCGATCGCCATCTCGCCGGCCAGAAGGAAGGCGACTGGGCGGGTGAACAGCCCCAGCGCGAGCAGGATGCCGCCGGCGAACTCGAGAATGCCGGCTGTCAGCGTCAACCCGCTGAGGGCGTGGGGTTCGGCGCTTGCCGGGAAATTGAACAGCTTCTGGCTGCCATGCTCGATGAACTGCAGCGCAGTCATGATGCGCAGAACGCCGAGCGCCTGTGGCTGGTATCGGGCCAAGCCTTCGAAAAGCGCCATCTGAAACTCCGTTTTCGCCCTCCCGGCCCGACCTAGATTATCGCCCTGAAATGGACCATTCACTTCCCGCTACCTAACATCAACAATCGGTGATGCGAGACGTTCCGCAACGCGTCGATATTTTCTCCCTAAGGTTGCATTACTATCCCTATGGTTGTATCGATTTGTAGATAGTTGAAATCGTTTGGGGGTCTCTCGCCATGAAAAAAGTCGTCATCAGCTTTTTCGCAATCCTTGCAGGTACCAGCTTCGCGATGGCCGAGGATGCCGGCTGCGAGGCTTTCAAATGGCCGGTAACGCGCGAGCAGGCGCTGTTCGCCGCGCCTCCTTCTGCTGCGTCGGGGACGACGCTGGCGGTCGGCGCTGCCGCCGATCTGGTTCTGGTGCCGGCCGAGACGGCGGAATTCGCCCTCCCGCCGGAACGTGCCCCGGCGCCTGGCACGTTCGGCGCTGTCGCCAGCATGGTTGTGCCGCCGGAAGGGGGCATCCAGATAAGCCTGTCGGGCGAAGCCTGGATCGATGTCATTCAGGACGGCCATACCGTGAAATTGGCCGGCTACAGCGGGGTCAAGACCTGTCCGGACATTCGCAAGAGCGTTCGGTTCAAGCTTGCGCCCGGCCCGGCCACCGTCCAGTTCAGCGGTGCAAAAAAGGCAGGCCTGAAAGTCGCGGTGCTGACGCCGGAATAGCTCGGCGCCAGGCTGGGGGACGGCCTTCAATCCCTTGGTCAAAAGGCCGTCCTCCTGTGCGACGTTGAGCCCCTTACCGTCCGGGCGCCATCAAGGCGAAATGGGCGCCTTGCGGGTCCTGGCATTGCACGATCCAGCTGCCGCCGGGGACCTCCATCGGGCCCATCAGGATCTTGCCGCCATTGTCGGTCACCCGTTTTGCCGCCGCGTCGATGGCGGTTACGTTGAAATAAAACTGCCAGACCGGCACCGGGATCTGTTCGGGTTTGTTCATGATGCCGCCACCGGATTCGGGGCCGGCCGCGAAGGTTTGATAGGTTCCCATCGGCCCCATGTCGAAATCGCCGGCATTGGTCCATCCGAACTGGCTGGAATAGAAGTCGAACGCAGCCTTCCAGTCGGTTGTGTAAAGCTCGTGCCAGCCGATATGGCCCGGCGTGCTGGCCGGCACGACCGGCTGGTCGGGCCCGTTCGGCTGCAGGAACATGAAGGTCGCGCCTTGCGGATCGGCGACGACGGCAAAGCGGCCGACGCCCGGAATGTCGTCGGGCTGGCGATGAACGGCGCCGCCGGCTTTCTGCAGCGACGCCGTGGCAGCATCGACATCCCTGGTGTGGATATAGCCAAGCCAGGCGGGAGGCATGCCCATCTTGGCGGCATCCTCAGGCATCGTCATCAGCCCGCCGACGCCACGCTCGCCGACATTCATGACGATGTAGCGCGGCATGCCGGGAGCCTTGTCGAAGGCTTGCGCGGTCCAGCCGACCACCTTGGTATAGAACGCCTCGGCGGCGTCGAGGTCTGATGTCATCAATTCGTACCAGAAGAAGGGCATTGGGGATTTCGGCATCGTCGGTCTCCTCACCTTTTGCGTCGATCGTCCTTCGATCCATCATAGGACGATCTTCGAGACGGAAATCCGACAGCGGAGGAAAAATTGCGGCTCGACAGGCATGCCATGATTGCGGCCTGCCGCTTAGCGGACCGTCCTTCCTCGAAAGTTCGACATTCGCGCATTATGATATTAAACGTGAACCAAATTATCATGTTTTATTCGAGCCTTTTCAGAGGCTTATGTAGAAAATTGACCAATTGATAAAAAAATAAAACGTGCTAGCCTTCCCTAAAACGAAAACAAGGGGAACTGACGATGGCAGAAGGCCAGTTCAGGGAAGGCATTGCAGGCGGCCGGCTGCCTGCCGATCAGTATGCGGACAATTTTTCCGACCTGCATCCGCCGCTCGATCACCACGAGGCGCTGGTCGAAGCGGACCGCTGCTATTTCTGCTACGACGCGCCGTGCATGAACGCATGCCCGACCTCGATCGACATTCCGCTGTTCATCCGCCAGATCTCCACGGGCAATCCGATCGGCTCGGCCAAGACCATTTTCGACCAGAACATTCTGGGCGGCATGTGCGCCCGCGTCTGCCCGACCGAGACGCTGTGCGAGGAGGTCTGCGTGCGCGAAGTGGCGGAAGGCAAGCCGGTGCAGATCGGTCGGCTGCAGCGCTATGCCACCGATATCGCGATGAGCGAGAACAGGCAATTTTATCCACGTGCCGCACCGACAGGCAAGGCGGTCGCCGTGGTGGGCGCCGGGCCGGCCGGCCTTGCCGCCGCACATCGGCTCGCCCGCCATGGCCACGACGTCACAATCCTGGAAGCGCGCGCGAAGGCGGGCGGGCTCAACGAATACGGCATCGCCGCTTATAAGAGCGTCGACAATTTCGCCCAAGCCGAGGTCGAGTACGTCACCTCGATTGGCGGGATTGATATCCAGAACGGTAAGGCGCTCGGCCGCGACTATCAGCTCTCCGACCTGATCCGCAATTATGACGCGGTGTTTCTGGGCATGGGGCTCGGCGGCGTCAATGCGCTGCGCGCCGATGGCGAGGCCGCCGTGGGCGTCACCAACGCCGTCGAGTTCATCTCCGAGCTGCGCCAAGCCAGCGATCTCTCCGGCCTGCCGGTCGGCCGCCGCGTCGTCGTCATCGGCGGCGGCATGACGGCGATCGATGCCGCGGTGCAGTCGAAGCTGCTTGGCGCCGAGGAGGTGACGATCTGCTACCGGCGCGGCCAGGAACATATGAATGCTTCCGAATTCGAGCAGGACCTGGCGGCCGCCAACGGCGTCGTCATCCGACACTGGCTACAGCCGAAGCGGGTGATTGCCGAAGGCGGCAAGGTCAATGCCATCGAGCTTGAATACACCGCCATGAACGGCGACAGTCTTGCCGGCACCGGCGAGACGCTGACCCTCGTTGCCGACCAGGTGTTCAAGGCGATCGGACAGAGTTTCGTCCCCGCTGCGCTCAATGGCAGCGGTGCTGCGATCGAGCTCGAGGCCGGGCGCATCAAGGTCGATGCGGAAGGGCGCACCTCGCTGGCCAAGGTCTGGGCCGGCGGCGACTGCATATTCGGTGGCGACGACCTGACCGTCTCGGCCGTGGCGCAAGGGCGTGATGCGGCGGAATCCATTCACCGGGCACTGACCTCGAACGGGAGGGCATGAGCATGGCAGATATCAGGAATAATTTCGTCGGCATCAAATCGCCCAATCCGTTCTGGCTGGCCTCGGCGCCGCCGACCGACAAGGCCTACAATGTCGTGCGCGCCTTCAAGGCCGGTTGGGGCGGTGTCGTCTGGAAGACGCTGGGCGAAGAGGGCCCGCCGGTGGTCAACGTCAATGGCCCACGCTACGGCGCGATCTGGGGCGCCGACCGCCGTCTGCTCGGCCTCAACAACATCGAGCTGATCACCGACCGCGACTTGCAGACCAATCTGCGTGAGATGAAGCAGGTCAAGATGGAGTGGCCCGACCGGGCGCTGATCGCCTCGATCATGGTGCCTTGCGTCGAGGAAAGCTGGAAGGCGATCCTGCCGCTTGTCGAGGAAACCGGTGCCGACGGCATCGAGCTCAATTTCGGCTGCCCGCACGGCATGTCGGAGCGCGGCATGGGCGCCGCCGTCGGCCAGGTGCCGGAATATATCGAAATGGTTGTGCGCTGGTGCAAGCAGTACACGCGCATGCCCGTCATCACCAAGCTGACGCCCAACGTCACCGATATCCGCAAGCCGGCGCGAGCAGCACATGCCGGCGGCACCGACGCGGTGTCGCTGATCAACACCATCAACTCGATCACCGGCGTCGATCTCGACAGCTTCGCGCCGATGCCGACCATCGACGGCAAGGGCTCGCATGG
The DNA here is from genome assembly GCF_006442305.1 of Mesorhizobium sp. B2-3-6. Taxonomy (NCBI): domain Bacteria; kingdom Pseudomonadati; phylum Pseudomonadota; class Alphaproteobacteria; order Hyphomicrobiales; family Phyllobacteriaceae; genus Mesorhizobium; species Mesorhizobium sp. B2-3-6. The sequence goes on from NZ_VFVW01000001.1 coordinate 609,490, forward strand.
CGGTTATTGCGGCCCTGCGGTGAAGCCGATCGCCATGAACATGGTGGCCGAGATCGCGCGCGACCCCGAAACGCAGGGGCTGCCGATCTCCGGCATTGGCGGTATCACCACCTGGCGCGACGCTGCCGAGTTCATGGCGCTCGGCGCCGGAAACGTGCAGGTGTGCACGGCCGCGATGACCTACGGTTTCAAGATCGTGCAGGAGATGATCGCCGGTCTCGAAAACTGGATGGACGAGAAGGGCCATCGCTCGCTCGACGACATCATCGGCCGTGCCACGCCCAATGTCACGGACTGGCAGTATCTCAACCTCAACTATGTCGCCAAGGCGCATATCGACCAGGATGCCTGCATCAAATGCGGCCGCTGCCACATCGCCTGCGAGGACACCTCGCATCAGGCGATCACCAGCATGGTCGACGGCGTCAGGCATTTCGAGGTGATCGAGGCCGAATGCGTCGGCTGCAATCTTTGCGTCAATGTCTGCCCGGTTGACAACTGCATCACCATGGAGCCGCTGGCCGCCGGGGTGATGGACCAGCGCACCGGCATGCCTGTGTCGCCGGTCTACGCCAACTGGACCACGCACCCGAACAACCCAATGGCCAAGGTGGCGGCGGAGTAGGGCGGAACAATCAAGGAAAAAGCGGCGTCCTCGGGCGCCGTTTTCATTTTGCTATTGTAGATAATAAAAATCCACGATATAGATTATCCATGAACAAGAGGCCAACACCATGAAGCTGGGCGATGGCGTCGAAGCGGCCATCCACTGCGCGGCGACGCTGGCGGGCGTCGATGGCGACAGCACCATGCCGGGTGCGGCCCTGGCGGAGGCGTTTGGCCTGTCGCCGAGCTATCTCCTGAAACATCTCAACATGCTCACCGCTGCGCGCATCCTGGAATCGGTTCCGGGACCAGCGGGCGGCTACCGGTTGGCGAAACCGGCCGAACGCATCACGCTGCTGGACATCGTGCTGGCGGTCGAAGGGCGCGAGCCGGCTTTCCGATGCGGCGAAATCCGCCAGCGCGGCCCGACGAAACTCGATGCATCGGCCTATGTCAGGCCGTGCGGCATCAATGCTGCGATGCTGAAGGCGGAGCGCGCCTATCGCGCGGCGCTGGCCGAGGTCAGGCTGTCCGACATCGTGGCGGACTTCATGAAAGGCGCCGATCCGCGGTCGGTCGCGGCAAGCTGCGCTTTCACCGAGCGCCACCAGCGGCAGCAGAAATCCAGTTCAACCAAGCAAACATGAAAGGAAAGATGATGAGACAGAGGCTCCAGTTCTTCGCCAAGGCGCCCGAGATCATGAAAGCGGTATCGGCGCTCAACAAGGCGGTCGACGAATGCGGGCTCGAGGAAAGCCTGCTGCACCTGATCAAGCTCAGGGCCTCACAGATCAATGGCTGCTCCTTCTGTGTCGAGATGCACAGCCGCGAGGCGAGGCGCGACGGCGAGACCGAACAGCGGCTTTATCTGGTTTCAGCCTGGAAGGAATCGCCGCTGTTTTCGGAGCGCGAGCGCGCCGCTTTGGCCTGGACCGAGGCCGTGACGCTGATCGCCAACAATGGTGTTTCGGACGAACTCTATGCCCGCACGCTGGAACATTTCTCGGAAGAGGAGTTGGTCAAGCTCTCCGTGGCGCTGGGCATGATCAATACCTGGAACCGGCTTTGCATTCCGTTCCACGCCATTCATCCGATGCCTGCCGCCAAGGCCGCCTGATTGTTCGATCACGATCGGAGCGCCGCCAAGGGAGGCGGCGCTCCCATTATTTCGAAGGGAGAGCGTTTGATGCTTGCCGATTTACCCGCCGCCTTGTTGGTTCTCGGCCGGCTGTTGCTTGGCGGCGGGTTTGTCTTCGCCGGCCTGCGCAACATCCAGAACGCGGGCTTCTTGACGGGGCTGATGGTCGCGCGCGGTGTGCCGCAGGCGCGGCTGGCACTTTGGGCCGGCATCGTGTTGCAGATCGTCGCCGGCGTGCTGGTGGTGACGGGCTTCTGGACCGCCACTGCCTGTGCGGTGCTGGTGCTGTTCCTGATCGTCGCCACGCCGATGTTCCACAATTTCTGGGATCATCAGGGACAGGAGCGTGCGTCGCGTATCAATGGTTTTGTTGGCAATGTCGCGCTGAGCGGCGGCTTCCTGACACTGATCGCCCAGTCGCTTTGACGGTTGCAGCTAGGCCGCGAACCGCAAACCACCATCGCAGGTCAGCACCTGGCCGGTCATGAAGCCGTTGGAGACGAGGAAGGCTATGGCCGAGGCGACGTCCTCGGCGCGGCCGATGCGGCCGACCGGTGTCTTGCCGGCATAGTCGGCAAAGATCGCCTGCCGCTGCTCGTCCGGCAGAAAGTCCCACCAGGGCGTGTCGATGACGCCGGGCGCCACGACGTTGACGCGCAGCGGCTTCAGCTCGACGGCCAGGATCGGTGCCACCGTCAGGAGCATGCCATTGAAGGCGCCGATGCCGGCGACGCCCGGCGTGGCGAGCTGGGCGGATACCGCCGAGATGAAGGTGACCGATCCTGATTTGTCCAGCGTCGGCAGGGCCGCCTGCAGGCAGGACAATTGCGGCCGTACCTTTTCGTCGACGCCGCCAGCGATATCGGCAAGGTCAAGCGTCTGGAATGGGCCAAGACCCTTGCCGCCGCTCGCGGCCAGAACGAGATGGTCGAACGGGCCGAGACGCTCGAAGAAGTGGCGCACTTCATTCGGCTTTGACGCATCGAATGCCGCCTTGTCAGCGGCGCCACCGAGACTTTTCCATGCGCTGACGAGCTTGTCCTGATTGCGCCCGGTGATGGTCACCTTCATGCCGGGGCCGAGCAGTTTGCGCGCCGTCGCCAGGCCGATGCCGGACGAGCCGCCGATGACGACTGTGTGTTCGATCTTGTCGTCATGAATGTTGTTCCTTCGATGTTGCCTGGCCGACAAGGTCCAGGCTCAAGACTCGCAATTGCTGTCTTGCCGTTGCGTCGTAAGCCTGGGCGTCCGCGCGGGATTCGCGCAGGCCGTCGAAATAGAGGCCGCTGCGCCCTTCGAGTGCGGATGAGGTGGCGAGGTTAAGGATAGCGTCGGCGCCGATTTCCACCGAGCTCCATGGCGTCACGCCTGCCTGCCGGACCATGGTCGTGTTCATGTAGCTCGCCGGGTGCAGGGCGTTGACAGTAACCCCGCTGCCCTTGAGCTGCTCGGCGAGATCGACGGTGAACAGGATCTGCGCCAGCTTGCTCTGGCAGTAGGCGCGCACGCCGCTGTAGCCATGGGTAAGCATAACGTCGCTAAAGTCGATGGCCTGCTGGCCCGCCGAGGCGACGTTGACGATACGCGCCGGCGCGCTGGCCTTCAGCAGGGGCAGCAATTCCTCCGTAAGCAGGAAGCCGGCGAGATAATTGACGGCGAAGCGCAGTTCATAGCCATCGGCGCTGACCTGCCTTTTGGCGTTTTGGCCAGCCGTGCCGACCCCGGCATTGTTGATGAGGATGTCGAGCCGAGCGGTTTTTTCACGCACGGCCTCGGCGAGCCGGCGCACCTCGGTCAGCGAGGCGAGGTCGGCTGCGAAGAACTCGGCCTCGCCGCCGGCCGCCTCGATGTCCGCGATCGCCACCTTGCCGCGCGCTGCGTCGCGTCCATGCACCAGCACCCGGGCGCCACCTGCGCCCAGCCGTTGCGCGACGACCCGGCCGACACCATCGGTCGAGCCGGTGATCAGGATGATCTTGTCTTTCAGGTTCATGTCTGGAGGCTCCAATCGTTGCTCTCGAGAGAAGATGGGGCAGCGGGTGCGCGCCAAACAGTTCAAACTTTATCCTGGTATCGGTACTGCTATAATAGGGTCATGGATGCTCCTTCTCATTCCGCTGAAGACAGCCGCCGGCGCGAGCTCGGCGCCTTCCTGCGCTCGCGCCGCGAGAGGCTTTCGCCACAGGCCGCCGGCATTGCCTGCGGCGCGCGGCGGCGCACGCCGGGCCTGCGGCGCGAGGAGGTGGCGATGATCGCCGGTGTCGGCACCACCTGGTACACCTGGCTGGAACAAGGCAGGGATGTCAGGCCCTCCGTAGAGGTGCTGGCGGCGCTCTGCGAGGCGCTGCGCCTCGACGCTGTCGAGAAGCGGCATTTGTTCATCCTCGCTGGCCGCCAGCAGCCGGAGCATCGTGGGGCGACGCCCGAAAAGGTCGACGGGCCGTTGCTGCACATGCTGCAAAGCCTTGTGCTGCAGCCTGCCTATGTGGTTGGCCGGCGCTGGGACGTGCTCGCCTGGAACCCGGCAGCCGCCGCGGTGTTCGGCGATTATGGCTTGCTGGAAGGCGACGCCCGCAACATCGTCCACATGGTGTTTACAAGCCCGCAGCACCGTCGCCTGCTCGTCGACTGGGAAGAGCTTGCTCGCGTGGTGCTCGCTTCGTTTCGCGCCGAAAGCGCCAAATATGTCGGTGATCCCGATTTCGACCGGCTGATCGCGCTGATGATGCGCTCGAGCCCCGAGTTCCGCGATTGGTGGCCCCGACGTGACGTAGCGCGAAAGCTGACGGGTCTGAAGCACGTCCGCCATCCGACGGCCGGCGCCATGGCCTTCGAGCACATGAGCCTGTCGATCGACGATGGATCCGACATCGGCTGGTCGTCTACACGCCGCTGGCCGAGCAGAACTCGATCGCCAAGCTGCAGAGCTTGCTTGATGCGCTGCCGGCCGAGCGGCGCAGCGCGTGAGCCTTCAGGGCAGGGTCAGGCCTTCGGCTTCAACCCGTCGAGAAATAATTGCTCCAGGAACCTCGCTGCGTCCTCGAAGCGGCCGTCGCCGCCGCGGTTCGGGCCGAGCACGGCGCGGACCTGGACGTCGAAATCGGCATAGTGCTGGGTCGTCGCCCAGATCGAGAAGATCAGGTGCCAAGGATCCGTCCTGGCGATCTTGCCGGCGCGCATCCAGCCCTTGATGACGGTTGCCTTCTCGTCGACCAGCGTCTTCAGTTCGCCGGTCAGCAAGGGCATGATGCGTGGTGCGCCCTGCAGAATCTCGTTGGCGAACAGCCGGCTCTCGCGCGGAAAATCGCGCGCCATTTCAAGCTTGCGCCTGATGTAGCTCCTGAGCTCGGTCAGGGGATCGCCGATGTCGTCGAGTTCCCTGAGCGGCGCCAGCCATGTGTCGAGCAGGCGCTGCATCAGCGTCTCGTGAATGTCTTCCTTGCGGCGAAAGTAATAGAGCAGGTTGGGCTTCGACATCCCAGCGGCTTCGGCGATCTGGTCGATGGTCGAGCCGCGGAAGCCATTGGTGGAGAACACCTCGAGCGCGGCTTCGAGAATGAGTTCGCGCTTCTCCTGCTGGATGCGGGTGCGGCGAGGGGCTTCCGTGCTGGTGTTCACCGTTGCGCGCCCTCGTGTTGAAAGCGGTCTGGCCCAATTCTCTGGACCAGTTTTTCCCCGGCCTGTGGAACGCACTTCAGGAGCCGCATTTCCGCTAGTAATCCCTTGACCGCCGACAGGGCGGTGCTAACGTTTGTCCAATCGGTCAAAAATTTGCGTAGCACGAAAGCGCGGCAAAGACCAAGCGTTGGACGTACCGAAACAGGTTACAAGGGGAAGTCTTGGTCATGTCCAACCGGCTGAAAGTCACGCCGAACGATCTCAGTGCATTCTGGATGCCGTTCACGGCAAACCGGCAGTTCAAGCAGGCGCCGCGCATGTTCGTGTCCGCCAAGGACATGCACTACACGACCAGCGACGGCCGCAAGGTGCTGGACGGCACCGCCGGCCTCTGGTGCGTCAATGCCGGCCATTGCCGGCCCAAGATCACCGAGGCGATCCAGCAGCAGGCCGCCGAGCTCGACTACGCTCCGGCCTTCCAGATGGGCCACCCGATCGTGTTCGAACTGGCCAACCGCCTGGTCGACGTCGCGCCGAAGGGCATGGATCACGTGTTCTTCACCAATTCCGGTTCGGAATCGGTCGAGACCGCGTTGAAGATGGCGATCGCCTATCACCGCGTGAAGGGCGAGGGCTCGCGCACCCGTCTGATCGGACGCGAGCGCGGCTATCACGGCGTCAATTTCGGCGGCATCTCGGTCGGCGGCATCGTCACCAACCGCAAGATGTTCGGCACGCTGCTCGGCGGCGTCGACCATATGCCGCACACACACCTGCCGGAGAAGAACGCCTTCTCCAAGGGCGTGCCGGAACATGGCGCGGAGCTGGCCAACGAGCTGGAGCGCATCGTTGCGCTGCATGACGCCTCGACCATCGCGGCCGTTATCGTCGAGCCGGTCGCCGGCTCCACCGGCGTCATCCTGCCGCCCAAGGGCTATTTGCAGAAGCTGCGCGAAATCTGCACCAAGCACGGCATTCTGTTGATTTTCGACGAGGTCATCACCGGTTTCGGCCGTCTTGGCGCGCCGTTCGCTGCCGATTATTTCGGCGTCACGCCTGATATCATGACCACCGCCAAGGGCGTCTCCAACGGCGTCATCCCGATGGGCGCGGTGTTCGTGAAGAAGGAAATCCACGACGCCTTCATGACCGGCCCCGAGCACATGATCGAGTTCTTCCACGGCTACACCTATTCGGGCAATCCGATCGCCTGCGCCGCGGCGCTCGGCACGCTCGACACCTACAAGGAAGAGGGCCTGCTCACCCGCGGCGAGGAACTGGCGCCCTATTGGGAAGACGCGCTGCATTCGCTGAAGGGCGAGCCGCATGTCATCGATATCAGGAACATCGGCCTGATCGGTGCGATCGAGCTGGCGCCAATTGCCGGCAGCCCGACCAAGCGGGCCTTCTCGGCCTTCGTCAAGGCGTTCGAGCGCGGCGCGCTGATCCGCACCACCGGCGACATCATCGCGCTGTCGCCGCCGCTGATCATCACCAAGGGCCAGATCAACGAACTGATCGATCATGTGCGTGAGGTACTGAGGTCGATCGATTGAAGAACTGGGCGCGGATATCCCTCCCCCTCGAGGGGAGGGTGGCCGCGAAGCGGTCGGGTGGGGTCGGTGCGACGGGGTGCCGACCTGATCTGTTGCCGCGAGGCTGCCGTTGATGCCCCGCACTCGCGTGAGCTACGAAATGCGCCAAAAGGCGCGCGCGCTTCGAGTTCACGCAACCAGGGGTGAATCCTTGCTCTGGTATGAACTGCGCGAGCTGAAATCGGCCGGCATCAAGTTTCGTCGTCAGTGTCCGATCGGGCCTTATATCGTTGACTTTGCCTGCCTCGCCGTGAAGCTGATCGTTGAAGTTGATGGCGATCTGCACGAACACGAGAAGGGCAAGCGGCATGATGCCGTTCGTGATGCCTATCTGCGCTCGCTCGGCTTTGATGTCTTTCGCGTCGATGTGCCCGATGTCATAAACAACCCTTGGCATGTTGCGCAGGTGGTCAAAGGGAAGGTCGAGCGCATGTCCGGCGACCCCACCCGACCGCTTCGCGGCCACCCTCCCCTCGAGGGGGAGGGGAACGCCACGCAATTGGAGAGGTTTTGAATGGCCGCACCCGGCGAGAATCTGCGAATCAATTCAGACCGTTTGTGGGATTCCATCATGGAGATGGCGAAGATCGGCCCCGGCATTGCCGGTGGCAACAATCGCCAGACCGTGACCGACGAGGACGGCGAGGGCCGGCATCTGTTCAAGCGCTGGTGCGACGCGGCCGGGCTCGAAATGGGCGTCGACGAGATGGGCACCATGTTTGCCAGGCGCGAAGGCGCCGATCCCAGCCTGCCGCCGGTCTATGTCGGCAGCCATCTCGACACGCAGCCGACCGGCGGCAAGTATGACGGCGTGCTCGGCGTGCTCGGCGGCCTGGAGATCGTCCGCTCGCTCAATGATCTCGGCATCAAGACCAAACATCCGATCGTGGTCACGAACTGGACCAACGAGGAGGGCTCGCGTTTTGCCCCGGCGATGATGGCGTCCGGCGTGTTCGCCGGTGTGCTCGACCAGACCGACGTCTACGAGCATACGGACAAGAACGGCAAGAAATTCGGCGAGGAACTGGAGCGTATCGGCTGGAAGGGCACGGAGAAGGTCGGCGATCGCAAGATCCACGCCTTTTTCGAACTGCATATCGAGCAAGGGCCTATCCTCGAGGACGAAGGCATCGACATCGGCGTCGTCACCCATGGACAGGGGCTGAAATGGCTGCAGGTGACGCTGACCGGCAAGGAGGCGCATACCGGCTCGACGCCGATGCCCAAGCGCCGCAATGCCGGGCTCGGCATGGCGCGCGTGATCGAACTGGTGCACGAGATTGCCATGGACTACCAGCCGGACGCCGTCGGCGCGGTCGGCCACATGGAAGTCTATCCGAACTCGCGCAACATCATCGCCGGGCGCACGGTCTTCACCATCGACATCCGCTCGCCGGAGAAGGAAGTGCTCGACGCCATGGATGGGCGCATCCGCGAAGGCATCGACACGATATGCGAGGCGCTCGACATCCAGTACAAGATCGAGCAGGTCGGCCATTTCGATCCGGTCACCTTTGACAAGGGCTGCGTCAAGGCGATCCGTGATGCCGCCGACCGGCTCGGCTACACGCACCGCAACATCGTCTCGGGCGCGGGCCACGACGCCTGCTGGATCAACCGCGTCGCGCCGACCGCCATGGTGATGTGCCCCTGCGTCGACGGTCTCAGCCACAACGAGGCCGAGGAGATCTCCAAGGAATGGGCGGCGGCAGGAGCCGACGTGCTGTTCCATGCCGTGGTGGAGACAGCGGTCATCGTGGAGTAAGCTGGAAAGCTGGATTTCCAAACGCTGCTCGCAAGAAGCGCGAAGGAACAAGGGAACGAGAAAAATGACCAAAGTCATCAGAAACGGCACCATCGTTACCGCCGACCGCACATGGAAGGCCGACGTGCTGATGCAGCACGGCAAGATCGTCGCCATTGGCTCCGACCTACACGGCGACCATGAGTTCGACGCCACCGGCTGTTATGTCATGCCAGGCGGTATCGATCCGCATACCCATCTCGAAATGCCGTTCATGGGCACCTATTCGGCCGACGATTTCGAGTCCGGCACGCGCGCGGCACTAGCCGGCGGCACGACGATGGTGGTCGATTTCTGCCTGCCGTCGCCGCAGCAGTCGCTGCTCGAGGCCTTGCAGATGTGGGACAACAAGACCTCGAAGGCGTCCTGCGATTATTCCTTCCACATGGCGATCACCTGGTGGGGCAAGCAGGTGTTCGACGAGATGGCCACCGTCGTCGACAAGGGCATCACCTCGTTCAAGCATTTCATGGCCTACAAGGGCGCGCTGATGGTGGACGACGACGAGATGTATGCGTCGTTCCAGCGCTGCGCCGAGCTCGGCGCGCTGCCGCTGGTGCATGCCGAGAATGGCGACGTGGTTGCGGCGCTCTCGCAGAAGTTGCTTGCCGCCGGCAACAATGGCCCGGAGGGGCACGCCTATTCGCGCCCGCCGGAAGTGGAAGGCGAGGCGACCAACCGCGCCATCATGATTGCCGACATGGCCGGCGTGCCGCTCTACGTCGTGCATGTTTCCTGCGAGCAGGCGCACGAGGCCATCCGCCGGGCGCGTCAGAAAGGCATGCGGGTGTTCGGCGAGCCACTGATCCAGCACCTGACGCTGGACGAGAGCGAGTATTTCGACAAGGACTGGGACCATGCGGCGCGCCGCGTGATGAGCCCGCCCTTCCGCAACAAATTACACCAGGATTCGCTGTGGGCCGGCCTGCAGGCGGGATCGTTGCAGGTGGTGGCGACCGACCACTGCGCCTTCACCACGGACCAGAAGCGCTTCGGCGTCGGCAATTTCACCAAGATCCCGAACGGCACGGGCGGCCTCGAGGATCGCATGCCGGTGCTGTGGACCAGGGGCGTCAACACCGGGCGGCTGACGATGAACGAATTCGTCGCCGTAACCTCGACCAACATCGCCAAGATCCTCAACATGTACCCGAAAAAGGGCGCCATTGTCGAAGGCGCGGATGCCGACATCATCGTGTGGGACCCCAAGCGCAAGAAGACGATTTCTTCGAAGAAGCAGCAGTCGGTCATCGACTACAATGTCTTCGAAGGCGTCGAAGTGACCGGCTTGCCGCGCTTTGTCTTCTCGCGTGGCGAATTGTCGATCGAGGAGACCGAGGTGAAGGCCAAGCCTGGCCATGGCCAGTTCGTCGGCCGCGAGCCGAACGCGGCGGTCAACCGGGCACTGTCGACCTGGAAGGAGATCACCGCGCCGCGCAAGGTGGAGCGGACAGGCATTCCGGCGACTGGGGTTTGAGTTTGCGCAGCTCGAAAAGCGCCAAGAAACTGATGATCGCCGACAAGGACGGCACCGTCTGCGGGGAAGTTTCCCGGTGCCGATGATTGCCGAAGTTGGTGCTGCCCCTCATCCGCCTGCCGGCGCCTTCTCCCCGTATAGGGACGGGGAGAAGGGAACTGAACGCAATCTTGGCGCCCTTTCCGGCAACGCTGGAAATTGGCGAAATCCTTCGCGAAATCGTCCTTCTCCCCGTCCCGATACGTGGAGAAGTGCCCGGCAGGGCGATGAGGGGCAGCGCAAACCTCAAGCAATTGGCCGATGGGCGCCTAGCCCCGCAAGGCCGGCTTCAGGCGACCAATGCATCCAGTTCCGGCAGCAGGACGACGCTTTCCTGCTCTTTGGGATCGGTGCGGGCAATGACGGCCGAAGACGGGGCCCCACTCAGATTGGCGGGCAGATGCGGCACGCCGGCCGGAATGTAGAAGAGGTCGCCGGCTTTGGCGACGATGTGGTTCTCAAGCCGGTCGCCGTACCAGGGTATGGACCTCGCCGGAGAGCAGGTAGATCGCCGTTTCATGGTTCTCATGCAGATGCGCCTTAGCGCGGGCGCCGGGCGGCATGGTGAGCACATGCATGCAGATACCAGATGAGCCGACCGACTCGGTGGCGATACCGGCGAAATAGGTCAATCCCTGCTTGCCTTCATAAGAGCTTTCAGGGCGGATAAGATGGCAAGTGGGTTGAGGCGACATCGGGGAAACTCCGGGCGTCGAATGAGTGGAACAAGACCAATGGGACTGGGCGAGTGGAAAACAACATCGCGATAAAAGCAATCGGAATCGGGCCGGCACTAAAGGGGCAGGAACAGGCAGGCCGCGGCCGATGACGGGGATTTCGCCAGCCGTCGTCGCGGCAAGCAAGCTTGGCCTGACCTTCCAGACCAATGACGGGCCGGTACAGGCGCTGTCCAATGTCGACCTGACCATCGGCAAGGGTGAGTTCGTTTCCTTCATCGGGCCGTCGGGCTGCGGCAAGACGACCTTGCTGCGGGTCATCGCCGATCTTGAGAAGCCGACCTCGGGGACCATTTCGGTCAACGGCATGACAGCAGAACAGGCGCGCGAGAAACGCGCCTACGGCTATGTCTTCCAGGCCGCCGCCCTGTTTCCCTGGCGCACCATCGAGCGCAACGTCGCGCTGCCGCTGGAGATCATGGGTCTGTCCGGGGCGGAGCAGGGAGAGCGGATCAGGCGCACGCTCGATCTCGTCAACCTTTCCGGCTTCGAGAAGAAGTATCCTTGGCAGCTTTCCGGCGGCATGCAGCAGCGCGCCTCGATCGCTCGCGCGCTCGCCTTCGATGCCGACCTTCTGTTGATGGACGAGCCGTTCGGCGCGCTGGACGAGATCGTGCGCGACCATCTCAACGGGCAATTGCTGCAATTGTGGGCGCGCACCAACAAGACCATCTGCTTCGTCACGCACTCCATTCCCGAGGCGGTGTATTTATCGACGCGCATCGTCGTCATGTCGCCGCGTCCGGGCCGCGTCAGCGACGTCATCGAATCGACGCTGCCGAAGGAGCGGCCACTCGACATCCGCGAGACGCCGGAGTTCCTGGCGATCGCCGCACGGGTGCGAGACGGCTTAAGGGCAGGGCACAGCTATGATGATTGAGCGGGGGCAGGATGGACTGGCGGCAGCGCCCCGAAAGGCGCCTCCACCTCACGAAGGAGCGGCCACCTACGCCTTCGTCATTCTAGGGCGGAGTAGCCGCGAAGCGGCATACGTAGACCCTAGGATCCATGCCGTGACGCCTGCCGAAAGGCGCAAACAGTCGAGAATATTCGGCAGGCTAAGCGGCGCGGAGGGAGCCATATTCCGAATGGTCGCGGAGCGGAGAGGTAACGGCATGAATTCTAGGGTCTGCGCCGCGTCGCTTCGCTCCTTGCTTCGCCCTAGGATGACGAAGGCAAGGGCCCCCGACCTCCGCTTCGCTCCGGCCACCCTCTCCCCGGTGGGGAGAGGAGAAGGGCGGCGCTAGATGGACACCTTCCGCTCAAAGGTCATCCCGGTAACCTCCATCCTCGCCGGCGTGGTCGTACTCTGGTACGTCTTCGCCGTCATACTCAACACGCCGTTCCAGCGCGATCTCGACCAACGTGCCAACGAAACGCCCGGCACCGTCGAGTTCATCGGCAAGACGCTCTCGCAGCCGAAGCCGACGCTGCCGGCGCCGCACCAGGTGGCGGTGAACTTTTTCGAGAACACGTTCCTGCGCAACGTCACTTCGAACCGCAGCCTGGTCTACAATGCCTGGGTGACGCTGTCCTCGACGCTGCTGGGCTTTGCCTTCGGCACGGCGCTCGGCATCATCATCGCGGTAGGCATCGTACATGTGGCGACGCTCGACCGCAGCCTGATGCCATGGATCATCGCCTCGCAGACCATCCCGATCCTGGCGGTGGCGCCGATGATCATCGTGGTGCTGGCGGCGATCGGCATCACCGGCCTGATCCCGAAGGCGATGATTTCGACCTATCTGTCGTTCTTCCCGGTGACGGTTGGCATGGTGAAAGGCCTGCGCTCGCCCGAGATCATGCATCTCGACCTGATGCACACCTACAATGCCAGCCGTGCGCAGACCTTCTGGAAGCTGCGCGTGCCGGCCTCGGTGCCGTTCCTGTTCACCTCGATGAAGGTGGCGGTGGCGGCCAGTCTGGTCGGCGCCATTGTCGGCGAACTGCCGACGGGCGCCGTCGCCGGCATCGGCGCCAAGCTGCTCGCTGGCGCCTATTACAGCCAGTCCATCGACATCTGGTCGGCGCTTGTCGCGGGCTCGATCGTGGCCGCGCTGCTGGTCATGGTGGTCGGCATTGCCGGGCGCCTCGTCGACCGCGCCATGGGCGGGAGGCCGGCATGAACCGGCTGAAGCCTTCCTGGCAGGCTGTGCTGGCCATCGTGCTGTGCCTGATGGCGGTCGCACTCGGCGCCATGTCGAAGCCGGAAGCGGCGGCGCTAGCGGACCCGACAACCAGCGCCAACTATCCCTATCTCGGAACGAAGGGCCTGATGTTTGGCCTTGCCATGCTGACGGCCCTGGTCTCGATGATCAGGATTTCGCCCTTTGTGGAAGCGGTCGTACTATTTGTCGGCGCCCACCTCGTCGCCTGGCTGCTGATCTCAGGTATCGCTGGTTTCGAAGGCATGGCACTGGCGCCGTATTTCGTGCTGCTCACGGCCGCCTGGCTGCTTGGCTGGCGCTGCGTCGCGGTGCTATCGGGACTGCACCCCACCGCAAGCTGGATGCGCACGGCGCTGCGCCTGATCATCCCCGCCATCTTCGGCGCCTGGATCCTGATCATCTGGGAAGCGGTGACGCGTGGCGCCGGCATCCCGTTCATCCTGTTGCCGCCGCCGAGCGCCATCGGCGCGCGCATCGCCAGTTCGCTGCCGATCCTTGGCGCCGATGTCCGGCAGACCATCTTCAAGGCTGTTATCTTCGGCTATATCGTGGGCAGCGGCGCCGGCTTTGTCACGGCCATTCTCGCCGACCGGGTGCCGTTCCTGCGGCGCGGCCTGCTGCCCATCGGCAACATGGTCTCGGCGCTGCCGATCATCGGCGTGGCGCCGATCATGGTGATGTGGTTCGGCTTCGACTGGCAGTCCAAGGCGGCTGTCGTCATCATCATGACCTTCTTCCCGATGCTGGTGAACACCGTCGCCGGTCTGGCCGCGTCCGGCCATATGGAGCGCGACCTGATGCGCACCTATGCGTCGGGCTACTGGCCGACGCTTATCAAGCTCAGGCTGCCGGCCGCCGCTCCCTTCATCTTCAACGCGCTGAAGATCAACTCGACGCTGGCGCTGATCGGCGCCATCGTCGCCGAGTTCTTCGGCACGCCCGTCGTCGGCATGGGCTTCCGCATCTCGACCGAAGTCGGACGGATGAACATCGACATGGTCTGGGCCGAAATCGCAGTTGCAGCCCTTGCGGGTTCGGTCTTTTATGGTGTGGTCGCTCTTGTCGAAAGAGCCGTCACGTTTTGGCATCCCTCTGTCCGTGGTGGATAGGGGCGGTGGGTTTGGGCACTAACTCCAGAGGGAAAAAAATGAAAAGACTGATTGTTCCTGTACTGGCCGGCGCGATGTCGCTGGCCGCTTTCCAGGCAATGGCCGCCGACAAGGTGACGTTGCAGCTGAAATGGGTCACGCAGGCCCAGTTTGCCGGCTATTACGTCGCCAAGGCGAAGGGCTTTTACGAGGCCGAGGGTCTCGACGTCGACATCAAGCCGGGCGGTCCCGACATTGCGCCCGAGCAGGTGATCGCCGGCGGCGGCGCCGATGTTATCGTCGACTGGATGGGCGGGGCGCTGGCAGCCCGCGAAAAGGGCGTGCCGCTGGTCAACATCGCCCAGCCGTTCAAGAAGGCCGGCATGGAACTGGTCTGTCCGAAAGACGGCCCGATCAAGACCGAAGCCGACTTCAAGGGCCACACGCTCGGCGTCTGGTTCTTCGGCAACGAATATCCGTTCTACGCCTGGATGAACAAGCTTGGCCTAAAGACCGATGGCGGCCCGGACGGCGTCACCGTTCTCAAGCAGAGCTTTGACGTGCAGCCGCTGATTCAGAAGCAGGCGGATTGCATCTCGGTCATGACCTACAATGAATTTTGGCAGCTGATCGACGCCGGCTACAAGCCGGAGCAGCTCACCGTGTTCAACTACTCGGCGATGGGCAACGACCTGCTCGAGGACGGGCTTTATGCCTCGGAGGATAAGCTCAAGGATCCGGCCTTCGAGGACAAGATGGTGCGTTTCGTGCGCGCCTCGATGAAGGGTTGGAAATACGCCGTCGACAACAATGACGAAGCGGCCGAGATCGTCATGGATGGTGGCGGCCAGGACGAGAACCACCAGAAGCGTATGATGAGCGAAGTCGCCAAGCTCATCGACAATGCCGACGGCAAGCTCGACCCGGCGACCTATGAGCGTACCGCCAAGGCGTTGCTCGACCAGAAGATCATCACCAAGGAGCCGAAGGGCGCCTATACCACCGCGATCACCGACAAGGCGATCAAGTAGGCCTCAAAGCGGCCTCGTGACGGGGCTTGATGGACGATGTTGGAGGGGCGGGCGACCGCCCCTTTTTCATGCGGCCAAATCACAAAAGCGTGTGCCTGGATACATTGGGGCGGCCGAGCGTTGCGTCGGAGGCATGCGCGTGCGGGGAGCCACGGCGGATGCTACAGCCAATCGGAGGTTCTTCATGCGCACACAGACCGTCTTGCCGACGCTTTCGGCGCTGGCCATTTCGACCGCTTTCCTGTTCGCGTCGCCGGCCCTGGCCGACATGATGAAGTTCAAGGCGACGCTCGATGGCAGCCAGCAGAGCCCACCCGTTACCACCAAGGGCAAGGGAACCGCCACATTCACCTTTGACACCGCCAAGAAGAAACTCAGTTGGAACGTCAAATACTCCGGCCTCAGCGGGCCGGCGACGGCCGCACATATTCATGGCCCGGCCGCGAAGGGGGAAAATGCGGACCCCGTAATCCCGTTCAAAAAACTCAAGAGCCCGATCAAGGGATCGGCGACATTGACCGATACGCAGGTGACCGATCTGGAAGCCGGCAAATATTACGTCAACATACACACCGCGGCCAACAAGGACGGCGAGATCCGCGGTCAGATCGAAAAGGCGGCGGCGTCGATGTAACGCGACGTCGCTCGGGGCGCGCGCCCGTATTTGCTTGCGAAAGCTTTGCGGGACAGCGCCGCCCTTTCTCCTGCCGGAAACCGACTTTCAGGCCTTGTCTCTTATCTGCGTCATCGTTCGGGTCGGGGTGATTGCCTCCGGATCGAGCCGGATTTCGACGATTGCCGGCTTGCCGCTGGCGCGAGCACGCTCGAAGGCAGGGGCGAAGTCGGCGGTTTTCTCCACCGTTTCGCCATGGCCACCATAGGCACGCGCCAGGGCGGCGAAGTCCGGATTCTTGAGGTCCGTGGCCACCACCCGCCCGGGGTATTCACGCTCCTGGTGCATGCGGATGGTGCCGTAGATGCCATTATTGACGACGATGACGATGATCGGCAACCCGTATTGTACGGCGGTGGCGAATTCCTGCCCGTTCATCAGGAAGCAGCCGTCGCCGGCGAAAGCGACTACGGTGCGATCCGGATAAAGCGCCTTGGCCGCTACCGCCGCCGGCGTTCCGTAACCCATCGAGCCTGAGGTCGGCGCGCCCTGTGTGGCAAAGCGGCGGAAGCGATGGAAGCGGTGCACCCACGTGGCGTAGTTGCCGGCGCCGTTGGTCAGGATGGCATCGTCGGGCAGCACCGTTTCGAGATAGGTCATGATCGGCCCCATCTGGACGGCGCCCGGACCGCTTTCCGGTGGGGTCGACCAGTCGAGATAAGCGGCATGGAGCTTTGCCGTCTCCGCCGCCCAGCCCGGCGATGCCGGTCCCTTCCGGTTGGCGAAGGCGCGCACGAAGGCGGCGGGCGAGGCGTTGATCGCAAGCGTTGGACGGTAGACGCGGCCTAGTTCGCCGGCATCGGGGTGGACATGGACCAGCGTCTGGTCAGGGTAGGGGCTCTTCAGCAGCGTATAGTCCGAGGACGGCATCTCGCCCATGCGGCCGCCGATCAGCAGCACCAGATCGGCCTGCTTGATTGCTGTCGCCAGCTTCGGGTTGATGCCGATGCCGACATCGCCGGCATAGTTCGGGTGCAGATGATCGAACAGCATCTGGCGGCGGAAGGAGCAGCCGACCGGTAGCGACCACGCCTCGGCGATGCGGGTGATTTCCTGAACAGCCTGGAAATCCCAACGTGTGCCGCCCAGGATCGCGATCGGTCGTTTGGCGGCATTGAGCAGCGCCTCGAACCGGTCGAGTTCGGCTTCGGCGGGGCTGGTCTCGACCGGGGTGTAGGCGATCGCGGCCGGTGCATCGACGACACTGGTCAGCATGTCTTCCGGCAGCGAGATGACGACGGGACCTGGGCGTCCGGAGGTCGCCACGGCAAAGGCGCGGGTGACGAATTCGGGAATACGCGACGCATCGTCGATCTCTACCACCCATTTTGCGATGTCGCCAAAGAACCTGACATAGTCCACTTCCTGGAAGGCCTCGCGCTGCTTGGCGTGGCTGGCGACCTGGCCGATGAACAGGATCACGGGAACTGAATCCTGCATGGCGATATGGATGCCGGCGGAGGCATTGGTGGCGCCGGGGCCGCGGGTGACGAAGCAGATACCGGGTTTGCCGGTCAGGCGGCCTTGGCAGTCGGCCATCATGGCGGCGCCACCCTCCTGGCGGCAGACGATGGTGCGGATCGCCGAATCGTGCAGCGCGTCGAGCACCGCGAGGTAGGATTCGCCTGGCACGCAGAAGATACGGTCGGTGCCGTTGGCCTCGAGCGCGTCGACGATCAATTGTCCGCCGGTTTTCATTTTGCTCTCTCCAGTTCGGCAAGGATTTCGTCAGTATGTTCGCCCAGGCGGGGCGAGGGGCGCTCATAGACGAGCGGTGTTTCGGACATGATCATCGGTGCGCGAACCGAGGGCAGAAGATTGCCATGGCCGTCGTCGAGATCGAGCCGCATGCCGCGCGCGATCGCCTGCGGGTCGGCGAACATCTGTCCGATCGTGTTGATCGGGCTCGCCGGCACGCTGGCCGCTTCCAGCTTGGCCAGCAGCGGGTCGCGATCCTTGGTCTTCAGCGCCTCGACGATCCGCTCGCGTAGCGCCGCCCGGTTGGCGACGCGGGCCGGATTGGTGGCGAAATCGGGATTGCCGGGCAATTCGTCCAGCCCGACCACCGCGCAGAACCTGGCGAACTGGCCGTCATTGCCGACCGCCAGGATGATGTGACCGTCCCGGACCGGCAGCACCTCGTAGGGCGCGATGTTCATATGCGCGTTGCCCATCTGCACAGGCGACTTGCCGGAGACGAGATAGTTGAGGTTCTGATTGCCGAGCGCCGAGATCTGGGAGTCGAACAATGCCATGTCGATGTGCTGGCCTTCGCCGGTTTTTTCGGCGTGGCGAAGGGCCGCCTGGATGGCGATGACGGAATAGAGGCCAGTGAAGATGTCGGAGATGGCGACGCCGGCCTTCTGCGGCTCGCGTCCCGCCTCGCCGGTGATCGACATCATGCCGGCCATGCCCTGGATGATGAAATCGTAGCCGGCGCGCGGCGCGTACGGACCGTCCTGGCCGAATCCGGTGATCGAGCAATAAACGAGGCGCGGATTGATCTTGCGCAGGCTGTCATAGTCGAGGCCGTATTTCTTCAAACCGCCAAGCTTGAAGTTTTCGATCAGCACGTCAGACGTTGCCACCAGCCGGCGCACGGTTTCGGCGCCCTCCGGTGTCGAAAAATCGATGGCGATGGAGCGCTTGCCGCGATTGCAGGAATGGTAATAGGCGGCCGACAGGTTCTCGCCATCCTTGCCCATGACGAAGGGGGGGCCCCATTTGCGGGTGTCGTCGCCGCCGTCCGGGCTTTCGACCTTGATGACGTCGGCGCCGAGATCAGCAAGCAACTGCCCGGCCCAAGGCCCGGCAAGGATGCGGGCGAGTTCGACGACGCGGACGCCTTTCAGCGGGGGCTCAGCCATAAATCACCAGAATTGGTCGGAACCGAAGCCTCTATCAACAGAGATTGCCGCTGTCACGGCTCTTGCAATGGGCCAACGCTTCATCGCGTCTGGATCGTCTCGGCCCATGCCGCGAAATCGTCCATGACGATGTCGCGATTCACCTCGTTCAGGCTTTCGTGGCGGGTCTCGCTGTAAACCTTTGAAACGAGATTCGAAAAGCCCATTTTGCGCATGCGTCCGGCAAGCTGGATGATCCCTTTGCCATAATCCGAGGCAGGGTCTTTTTCGCCCCCCACGACGCTGAGGGACAGGTCGCGCCGAACGCCGGCAAAAGCTGTGTCCCTGCCGCCATTGAGCGCCATCTGGACGACATCGCGCCACATCGACACCGAGGCGTCCCAGCCGCATAGCGGGTCGGCGATGTATTTGTCGACCTCGGCCCCGTCGCGTGACAGCCAGTCGAACAAGGTCCGGTGGTTGGGCACCGCCTTGCCCCAGGCCTGGAAGGTGAGCTTCGGCAGCAGGCGCGATGGGACGTCCGAGCCGAGCCGCATCCTTTCCCATGCAAGGATGCCGAGCGCCACCTGCCCGAGCAGGCCAGCTGAAAAATTGCCATTCCAGATGGCGGCGGCGTGAACGCGGTTCGAATGGGCCAGGAGAAAGTTCAGCGCCACGGACGCGCCCATCGAATGGCCGAACAGGATGACGGGCAGGCCCGGCTGCTCCCCGGCGATGAGATCATGGATGGCGCCGACATCGGCGATGACCTTGGCGGGGCCGTCCTCATGCGCGAACCTGCCCAGCGGTGCGTCGGGCGCCTTCGTTGCGCCATGGCCGCGATGATCGTGAACATAGACGCTAAAGCCGCGCGCGCCCAGGAAATCGGCAAAACGATCATAGCGCGCCGCATGTTCTGCCAGACCGTGATTGATCTGGATGACGGCGCGCGGATGGCCGTCGGCCTGCCGGACCAGAAGATTGAGGTCGGCGCCGGTCGGCGAACGGACCATGCGCTGCTGGCTGAATGACATTCAGTGATTTCCACCCTGGCCCGCCTCGGTGGCGCCGGCCTTGTTTGCGCCGGGGCCGGTTCAGCGTCAATCCGCCATTCCGGATTTCTCGCGATGATGTTTCTTGCATCTGGCCGGTGGAATATCGCAATTCTGACATGGACACAGCTTCAGTCTGTCGCCCACCTTTTTCATCCAGGGATTCCCCATGCGCATTGCTGTTGTTTTCGGATTGGCCATGTTGGCGGCATCGTTAACGGGTGCGGCCCATGCCGACGTCAGGATGAGTGGCACCTTCGTTGCCGACGCCTCCTGTCCGGCGACGCAAGCCATCAAGAACGGCAAGAATCCCGGCAATGTCTCGACTGATGCCGGACAGAGCTATCAACTGCTGGCGGGCAACAAGGATGCGCCGACGCACTATCTCATCCTGGTGCCGGGCGCAGATCCGGATCGGCGCTGGGTGAAGGTCAGTTGCGGACATCTCTCCGGCAGCAGCGCAGCAACGCTGCCGGCGACCCCCGGCGGGCCGGGCAAGCCGGCGGCGTCGGGAAAACCCGAATATGTCTTCGCGCTGAGCTGGCAGCCGGCTTTTTGCGAGACCAAGTCCAGCAAGAGCGAATGCAAGGCACAAAACCCGAATGAATTCGATGCCAGCAACTTCACCTTGCACGGCCTGTGGCCTCAGCCGAACGGGAACTTCTATTGCCAGGTACCGGCCAGCGACAAGGCCAACGACAGTCCGGCGCACTGGAAGGATCTTCCGCCTGTCGATTTGGACGCCGGCACGCGCGCGGAACTCGACAAGGTTATGCCGGGCACCGCTTCGCAGTTGGAGCGGCATGAATGGATCAAGCACGGCACCTGCTACGGCAAGAACCAGCAGGAGTACTTTTCCGACGCACTCGGCCTGATGCGTGCGGTGAACGGCTCAGCGGTGCGCGATCTCTTCGCCAAGAACATCGGCGGCAAGCTGACGGCGGATCAGATCCGCGGCGCCTTCGACCAGGCCTTTGGTGCCGGCGCCGGCGATCGCGTGCGCGTCTCCTGCGTCATCGATCCGTCGAGCGGCCGGCGGCTGATCGGAGAGTTGACGCTTGGCCTTGCCGGTCCGATCGGCCCAAACAGCTCGCTCAAGGACCTGCTGCTGGCCTCGGTGCCGACCAACAAGGCCGGTTGCCCGACCGGAACCGTCGACGCAATCGGGTTCCAGTAGGTCCTGAGCTCATTCCAGCCGGCAGGCAGGCCGGGGCGCCAACGCCCGTTGTTGTGCGGCCTGTGATCGGTTCGATGCGGCGAAAGCGATTGCCGTTCGGCTCCGCATCGCCTACATAGCGGCCAACCTCCATTCAGATCGACAAATCAGTCAGTTTTTCAGGGAAAGCGCGCGTGGCACGCCAGTTCATCTATCACATGTCAGGCCTGTCAAAGGCCTACGGCACCAAGAAGGTGCTCGATAACGTTCATCTGTCCTTCTACCCGGACGCCAAGATCGGCATTCTCGGTCCTAACGGTTCGGGTAAGTCGACCATCCTGCGCATCATGGCCGGGCTCGACAAGGAGTTCCAGGGCGAGGCGTGGCTGGCCGAAGGCGCCACGGTCGGCTACCTGGCGCAGGAGCCGCAGCTCGACAACAGCAAGACCGTGCGTGAAAACGTCATGGACGGCGTCGGCAGGAAGACCGCCATCATCGAGCGCTACAACGAATTGATGATGAACTATTCCGACGAGACGGCGGACGAGTCGGCCAAGCTCCAGGACGAGATGGATCGGCTCAACCTTTGGGACCTCGAGCAGCAGGTCGAGATGGCGATGGACGCGCTGCAGTGCCCGCCGGCCGATTCCGAGGTGACCAATCTGTCGGGCGGCGAGCGCCGCCGCGTGGCGCTGTGCCGGCTGCTCCTGGAACAGCCCGACCTGCTTTTGCTCGACGAGCCGACCAACCATCTCGACGCCGAGACCACGGCGTGGCTGGAAAAGCACCTGCGCGACTATCCGGGCTCGGTGCTGATCATCACCCACGACCGCTACTTCCTCGACAACGTCACGGGATGGATCCTCGAGCTCGATCGCGGCCGTGGCATCCCTTACGAGGGCAACTACACCAAATATCTCGACGCCAAGGCCAAACGCCTGATCCAGGAAGGCCGCGAGGACGACGCCCGCCAGAAGTCGATCTGGCGCGAGCGTGAGTGGATCCAATCCTCGCCGAAGGCGCGCCAGACCAAGTCCAAGGCCCGTATCAAGGCCTATGAGGAACTGGTCGAGCAGTCGCAGAATCGCAAGCCGACCGACACGCAGATCGTCATTCCGTCGGGCGAGCGCCTCGGCAATGTCGTCATCGAGGTTGAAGGGCTCACCAAGGGCTTCGGCGATGAGCTTTTGATCGAGGACCTGTCGTTCAGGCTGCCGCCGGGCGGCATTGTCGGCGTCATCGGCCCGAACGGCGCCGGCAAGACGACGCTGTTCAAGACCTTCACTGGCCAGGAAAAGCCTGATGCGGGGTCGATCCGCATCGGCGAGACGGTCAAGCTCGGCTATGTCGACCAGAGCCGTGACGCGCTGGACCCGAACAAGACGGTGTGGGAAGAAATCTCCGGTGGCGCCGAAGTCATCAAGCTTGGCAAGCACGAGGTCAACAGCCGCGCCTATTGCTCGTCCTTCAACTTCCGTGGCGGCGATCAGCAGCAGAAGGTCGGCAACCTTTCGGGCGGCCAACGCAACCGCGTGCATCTGGCCAAGATGCTCAAAGGCGGCGGCAATGTGCTTTTGCTCGACGAACCGACCAACGACCTCGACACCGAGACGCTGAGCGCGCTCGAAGACGCGCTGGAAGCCTATGCCGGCTGCGCTGTCATCATCAGCCACGACCGCATGTTCCTCGATCGCATGGCGACCCACATGCTCGCCTTCGAGGGCGACGCGCATGTCGAATGGTTCGAAGGCAATTTCGAGGAGTATGAGAAGGACAAGCTTCGCCGCCTGGGCGCGGAGGCGGCGGCTCCGCACCGTATGACGCATAAGAGGCTGACGCGGTAAGGGCCGTTATTGCAGTGGCGGTTCCGGGTCGGCGACGACGGGATCGTCATCCAATTGGGATAGCCGGCTTGTCGCGCCGGTCATGGAAGGTGGCAACCGCCGCGAGGTCTTACCGTTGAACAGCCCAGCAAAGCCCGATTGGTCCGCCGCCCAATATTTGAAGTTCGAGGACGAGCGCACGCGTCCTGCGCGCGACTTGGTGGCGCAGGTGCCGGTCGACTTCCCCCGCAGGGTTGTCGACATAGGCTGCGGGCCGGGCAATTCGACGGAGCTTCTGGTCGCGCGCTGGCCGGATGCACAGGTGAGCGGCTTCGACACGTCTCCCGACATGATCGAGAAGGCTAGGGCACGCCTGCCCAATGTCAGCTTCGACCTTGCCGATGCCTCGACATGGGCGCCGGCTCAACCGGTCGATGTGATCTTCGCCAATGCCGTGTTCCAGTGGCTGCCGGAACATCCTGATGTCTTCCAGCGGCTGATGGGTTTTCTTGCGCCCGGCGGCGCGCTCGCCGTGCAGATGCCAGACAATATGGGCGAGGATTCCCACAGGCTGATGCGCGAGACTGCCGCCGAAATGCCGTTCGCAGCCAAGCTGAAAGGGGCGGCGCGCGCGCCGCTGCCGCCGGTGTCGTTCTATTATGATCTGTTGTCGCCGCTCTCGGACCGGCTCGACATCTGGCACACGGTCTATAACCATCCGCTGGCCGACGCCGGGGCGATCGTGGAATGGGTGAAGTCGACGGGCTTGAAGCCTTTTGTCGACCCGCTCGATGCGGACGAGAAGATGCTGTTCCTCGAAAGCTACACGGCCAAGATCGCCAAGGCCTATAAGAAGACCGCAAATGGCAAGGTGCTGTTGCGTTTCCCGCGCATTTTCATTGTCGCCAAGCGGGCTTGAACGACCAACGTCGATGAGGAGCCGGGGCAGTTCATGTGCAGCCGCGACGACGGCGCATGCTGGAACAACTCACAGACTAACACCAAACTGTGCGCATGGTGAGGGGACGCGGGAACCGGTTTAAGCTGGCATAAACCGGCTCAATGCGACAAGGGTTGCGCCGGGCCTCCCTTACGCCCACATCAAAGCCCCTGAACGCCTGCGGATGGGACGGACTGGACATGCATCGCGTCATCATCAGCGGTATCGGCGTCGAAATCCCCGAGCCTGAGATCAGCAATGAGGAACTGGTCGCCAGTTTCAACAGCTGGGTCGACACGGAAAACGCGCGCCGGTCGGGCACGGACCAGCCGCTGCTGCAGAAATCGGACAGCGACTTCATCGTCCACGCCTCGGGCGTGCGCAGCCGTCATGTGATCGAGCGCGAAGGCATACTCGACCCGACCCGTATGGCACCGGGCATTCCGGCGCGGCCGGACGATGCGCTGTCGCTGGAGGCCGAGTTCGGCATAGCTTCGGCCCGCAAGGCCCTCGATCATGCCGGGCTGAAGCCGTCCGATATCGATTTGGTGATCTGCTCGGCCTCGCACCACCAGCGGCCCTATCCGGCGATCGCCATCGAGATGCAGCAGGCCCTGGGCACCAAGGGGGCGGGCTTCGACATGGGGCTCGGCTGCTCATCCGCCGCGGCGGCACTTCACATGGCGGTCAATCTCGTGCGTGCGGGCGCCCACAAGCGCATCCTGGTGACGACGCCCGAGATCATCACCGGCCATCTCAATTTCCGCGACCGGCAGACGCATTTCATCTTCGGCGACGCCTCGGTGTCGATGGTGGTCGAAGGGCTGGCACTCGGCGAGAAACGGCCGGGACGTTTCGAAGTGCTCGACACGCGCATCTGGACGCAGATGTCGAACAACATCCGCACCAATCTCGGCTACCACACCCGCACCGCACAGGACGATCCCTACAGGATCGATCTGGAGGGCAATCTGATCAAGCAGGTCGGCAACAAGGTGTTCAAGGAAGTCACCGTCGCCGGGCACAAATTCATCGTGGAGTTCCTGGCCGAGCACGGCCTGACGCCGCAGGCGGTGCGACGCTTCTGGCTGCACCAGGCCAATGCGCGCATGAACGCCATGATCCTGAAACTCTCATTCGGCCACGAGGTCGATCATGACCGCGCGCCCATGGTGCTGGAGCGTCTCGGCAACACGGCGGGCGCCGGCGCCATCGTCGCGCTGTCGGAGAACCATGCCGACATGAAGGCGGGCGACTTCGGGCTGATCTGCGCTTTCGGCGCGGGGTATTCGATCGGCGGCGCGCTGCTGCGGATGCTGTAGGACGCGCTTGCCGCTTCAGGCCGGCGAAAAGGGAACGAGCATCGGCACGCGGCGCGCGTAGTCGTCATAGGCGGGCCCAAGCTCGCCGCGCAGGAAACTTTCCTCCAGCCTCGCCTTGATGACGATCCCGACAAGCAGCAGGGCGGCGCCCGCGACGCCCCATACCGTGCCCTTGACGGCCATAGTGGCGAGGACCGAAAGCAGCAGGCCCGTATAGATCGGATGACGGACAAGCGCGTAAGGGCCGGTGTCGATGATGCGATGATCGGCCTTGGCCGTTACCGTGCTGGACCACAGCCGGCCGAGATGCAGGCGGGCCCACCATGCAAAGGCGATGCCGATGGCGATCAGGGCGACGCAAATCCAGGCTTGGGTGAGCGTCGGCGTCCAGAGCCGAAGCCGACCCACATAGCCGTGCGCCGGAACGAACAGCAGGACGGTACCGGCGAGCCAGATAACCCGATATCGCGCCTCCGCCCTGAAATCCGCCCGCTTGCGCACGGGATCCGCCCATGAAGCGGCAAGGATCCACGATACCAGCCAGAACAACCAGAGCGCGGCAACGGCGTGTCCCACCTGCATGACCCGAACCTCCTCCCGATCTGGCGCCCTCGTCTATGCCGGCCGCGCGGCGGCAATGCGGCGCGCTGAGGACGGCAACGGCGTTTCCGGTAAGAAAGTCGTGATCGGCATCAAACGGCGTGATCGGATCATCAGCGCTTTCGACTGGACCGCATTGCGCAGGGCCTCTAGACGAGACTGATGCAGGAAACCAACTTCGAGCTTTTTCCGGCGGACCTGACGGTCGACATCGTGCCGGGCCGCAAGCTGGCGGCAAGGGCGGTGGCGCTCTATGCCGCTCCGTTCGACCATTTCGAAACCAAGGCGGTCGAGAAATTGCAGATGGGCTTCGACGGCATAGCCGGCGATTTTCATGCCGGGATAGCGCGACGCTCCGGCGGGCGCGAACCCTGGTATCCGCGCGGCACCGAGATGCGCAACGAGAGGCAGTTGTCGCTGGTGGCGGCGGACGAACTCGCGCTGGTCGCCGAACGCATGGGCCTAGAGGAGATCAAGCCCGAGTGGATCGGCGCCAATTTGCTGATCGAAGGGGTGCCGCATCTTTCGATGTTGCCATCCGGCTCGCTGCTGTTCTTCCAGGGCGGCGTGACGATCAAGATCGATGCCCAGAACAAACCATGCCGCGTCGCCGGACAGTCGATCGCCGAGCATGTCCTGGCGACGGACCGCGACGCCACCGCGCTGCTCTTCCCGAAAGTCGCCAAGCGGCTGCGGGGCCTTGTCGCCTGGGTCGAGAAGCCCGGAATCGTCAGGTCCGGCGAGGAAATCTCCGTGCGGGTGCCCGAGCAGTGGATTTATCCCGCCTGACGAGGCAGCCACGCCGCCGCTCGAAACGGCGTGGGCTGAGTGATCCGACTAGGCGTTGCGGTTCTTGTTGGCGCCTTGCGCCATGACCGAGACGTGGTCCCACTTTTCCCACGTGGCGATGCGATTGGCGTATTCCTGCTTGATCATCGGCAGCCCGCCGTCGCCAAAGAATACCCTGAGAGGCGGCTCGGCCGCGTCGACGATGGCCAGCATCGCCGGTCCGGTGGCCTCGGGATCGCCGGCCACGGCGCGGCTGCGGCGCTCCGCCATGGCAGCGCGGACGGGCGCATAGGCGTCCAGCGCTTTGGAGACCTTGGCCGACGGACCGGCCCAGTCGGTGGAGAAGCCGCCGGGCTCGACCAGCGTGACATGGATGCCGAACTCCGCGACCTCGAGGCTCAGCGACTGGCTGAAGGCTTCCAGCGCCCATTTCGAGGCGTGGTAGAGGCCAAGCGAGGCGAAGGCATTGACGCCGCCGATCGAAGAGATCTGGATGATGTGGCCGGAGCGCTGCGCACGCATGATCGGCAAGGCGGCCTGGGTGACCCACAGCGCGCCGAACACATTGGTTTCGATCTGGTCGCGGGCTTCCTGCTCGCTGACCTCCTCGATGGCGCCGAAATGGCCATAGCCGGCATTGTTGACGACGACGTCGAGCCGGCCAAAGCGCTTGTGCGCCCCGGTGATTGCGGCATCGACGGCTTTCTTGTCGGTGACGTCGAGCTCTATCGCGGCGATGTTGTCGCCATATTTCTCGACGAGAGCGGCGAGAGTGCCGGCATCGCGGGCGGTTGCCGCGACGCGGTCGCCGCGAGCGAGCGCGGCCTCGGCCCAGACCCGGCCAAAACCTTTCGACGATCCGGTGATGAACCAAACCTTGTTTGTCATGATGAAGTCCTTGCCCGTGCAAGCTGGAATTTTTTCAGAGATAAGTGGAGGCCTCTCCGCTTTGTGCCATATACGGTGCGTCCCGCGACTTTCCAGAGGCGGTGGCGGAATTATTTGGACGGGAGCGGCGACCGGTCAGGGGTAGCGTACAGCGCTCGACCAGGCCGGATCCTTATGCTTGTCCCAATAGAGCGCCATCAGTCGGCCGGTAATCGCGCCGGGCCTGCCGTCCGCGACTGGGCTGCCGTCGATCATCGTGACCGGCATGATGCCGCCGGCGGTAGAGGTGATGAAGACCTCGTCGGCCTCGCGCAATGCCGCGACACTGACGTCCGCCGGGGTGGCGAAGAGGCCTTCCAGCGCACAGAGATCGAAGACAGTGCGGCGGGTTATGCCGGGTAGCACGCCGATCGCCGGCGTCGAGAGCTTGTTGTCCTTGATACAGAAGACGTTGAAGCCCGGACCTTCGGCGACATTGCCGTTGAAGTCGAGAATGAGCGCTGTCTCGGCGCCGCGGTCATAGGCATCGTAAAGGCCGCGCACCAGGTCGAGCCAGTGGTAGTTCTTGATCGCCGGGTCGATCGAGGCCGGCGGAATGCGCACCTTGTCGCTGATGGCGACATTGAGGCCGCGCTGTAACTGCTCGGGATTGGCGACCGAGCCGAACGGCACGGCAAACGCCATGAAGCGGTTGATCGCCTGGCGCGGATCGCGGCTGAAAGTAGGGGAAGCGCCGCGCGTGCACAGCATTTCGACATAGGCGGCGCTGTGTCCCGACAGTGCCACGCAATTGTGCAGGATCTCCGTCACGCCATCGCGGTCGAACGGGATCGTCATGCGCAATTTCTCCAGTCCGCCGAAGAAGCGGTCGAGATGCAGGTCAAGCCGGAAGAAGCAGCCGTTCCAGACATGCACCGTGTCGTAAGTGGCATCGGAATGCAGGAATCCCCAATCCAGCACCGAGATCTTGGCCTGCGACATCGGCAGGTACTGGCCGTCGAGGAAGGCGATGCCGTCGGGATAAGCATGCGGGTCGACGTGGCGGTCGCTCACCACAGGCAGCGGCCGTGTATCCTGTGCGGTCTGGCTCATCGGCACCTCCTTGCATCACAGGCTATCGGTGTCAGGCAGAGGGCATAGAGCCAGTCATCCGGCGTCGTTCGTCCTCGAAGTGAAAAGCTGCCAGCCATGCTACCGAGCGCCGTGCCGGACCGGCAACAGCTTCAATCATCCTCGTCGTCGGCGTCGAGCAGGCGGGTGGCGCGCCAGCGGGTAAGTACGACATTGGTCTGCTCGATGACGAAGAAACGCGCCGAGTCGCGGTCATAACCTTCGGCGAGCAGCTTTTCGTAGTCGGTATGGGCGTGGCGGATATGGGCAACCGTCGCCAGCCACACGGCAATGGTCGGCGGCAAGGTCTTCATGTGGACGGAGCCGGCATCCGCTCGGATCTTCTCCATATCGGCATAGGGCGCCAGCGGCAGAAGCGCGGTCAACGCCTTGGCGACGGCGCGCCGACGGCCGGTCGGCGCCTTCATCATTCGTCGCGCCCTTCGATGGTCGCCTCGGCAAAGGCATCGGTCGATGCGAAATAGGGTTTTATGTCGACCACCGGGGTGCCGTCGAGCACGTCGATGGCGTCGATCTCGATGCGCCCGGTGGCGAGGTCGAGCGCAACCAGTTTCGCCACATGCAGGCCGATCGGGTTCGGTCGGGCAGGGGAGCGCAGGCCGAATACGCCTTTTGCTTCAGCCGCATGGCGCGGTTTCTGCACGATCAGAGTCCGCGGCGCGTGGTGGAGCCACGACAGGATGACGAGATGGCTGGCGCGCTCCAGCCCTTGCAGGCCGGCGCGGTAGGGCGGGTCGATCGTCAGTGCTGCCGGCTGCCCGGTCTCGCGCGCCGCGCGCATGTTCTTGGGGCAGGTTTCGCGCGTCGTCCATGGTGAGGCGATACGGCCGATGAAGACGACGCCGCCATCCGCCGGCATCAGCGCCGGATCGATCTCGAGCCTTTTTTCACCCTCCCGCACCTCAAACATCTCACGCCGCCCGGTCATTTTATCCATCTTTTTGTTGACGCATGTCTTGCCCTGAAACCGCTACACATTTTTAGGCGCGACATGCACCGAGAAATCACGCCTGCGGCATTTTCTTGTCCGGAAGCGACATAGCGCTTGCAAGGCTGTGAAAATCGACATAAACATATGTTTATATCTTTTTCAAAGAGAATACGCTGATGCATGTCGCGCTCGACACCATGGTGGACACATTGAAGGCGGCGGCCGAATCGAGCCGCTTGCGCATACTGGCGCTGCTGTCGCGCGGTGATCTCACCGTGTCCGATCTTACCGAGATTCTCGGCCAGTCGCAGCCGCGCGTGTCGCGGCACCTGAAGCTGCTCCTGGAGGCCGGGCTGATCGGCCGTTACCAGGAGGGGTCGTGGGCTTTCTTCCGGCTGTCGGATACGGATTCCGCGCGCGACTTCGTGCTGCGGCTGGTCGCCGGCATTCGCGGCGCCGATCCGCAGGTCGAGCGCGATCTCGAGCGGCTGGCCTCGGTCAAGCGCAAGCGGCAGGACCGCGCGGCGGAGTATTTTTCGCAGAACGCGGCAAGCTGGGACCATATCCGCTCCCTGCACGTGCCTGACCGTGCGGTCGAGGCAGCGCTCATGAAGCTCGTCGGCAAGCGGCCGTTCCAGTCGATGCTCGATCTCGGCACCGGCACCGGACGCCTCTTGGAGATATTCTCGCCGCTCTACCGGCGCGGCATCGGCATCGACATGTCGCGCGAGATGCTGACCGTCGCGCGCGCCAACCTCGACAAGGCCGGCGTCTCCAATGCTCAGGTGCGGCAGGGCGACATCTTCTCGCCGCCGGTCGAGCGCGACGCCTTCGATCTCGTCACCATCCATCAGGTGCTGCATTATCTCGACGATCCTGCGCGCGCCGTCCATGAGGCGGCGCGGCTGCTGCGCCCTTCCGGACGGCTGGTGATCGTCGATTTCGCGCCGCATACCCTGGAATTCCTGCGCGACGAGCACGCGCATATGCGCCTCGGCTTTTCCGACCGGCAGATCGGCGAGTGGTTCTCCGAAGCGGGCCTTGATCTCGAAGATGCCCAGGAGTTCGAGCCGCGCGGCGGCACCGAGGCCAGGCTCACGGTCAAGCTCTGGCTTGGCCGCGACCGGCGCCTGCTGATCGCCGATCCTGCCAATGACAGCCAGCAGACCAAAGTGAGTTCGATAGGGGAAATCGCCTGATGAACCAGTTCCGCTTTTCCCGCCGCCCCGACATTGGCGACAAGGTCAGGGTTTCCTTCGAATTCTTCCCGCCAAAGTCCGACGAGATGGAAGCGAGGCTGTGGGACACGGTCACCCGACTGGAACCGCTGAAGCCGAAATTCGTCTCGGTGACCTATGGCGCCGGCGGTTCGACTCGGGAGCGCACGGCACGCACCGTAGGCCGCATCCTGAAGGAGACCAGCCTGACGCCGGCAGCGCACATGACCTGCGTCGACGCCCCGCGCCCTCAGGTCGATGCGGTGATCCAGGAATTCGCCGAGATGGGTGTGAAGCGGTTCGTCGCCCTGCGCGGTGATCCGGCCGCGGGCGTCGGCACCGCCTATCGTCCGCACCCGGACGGCTATGCCAATGGCGCCGAGCTGGTCGGTGCGCTGAAGAGCGCCGGCGATTTCGACATCTCGGTCTCGGCCTATCCGGAAAAGCATCCGGAAAGCCCCGACTTCGCCACCGACATCGACATGCTGAAGCGCAAGGTCGATAATGGCGCGACGCGGGCGATCACCCAGTTCTTCTTCGACAACGATCTCTACGAGCGCTATGTCGAGCGCGCGCGTCGAGCCGGCATCTACATTCCGATCGTGCCGGGCATCCTGCCGGTGCACAATTTCACCCAGGTCGCCAATTTCTCGGCACGTTGCGGCGCGCTGGTGCCGGCATGGCTGGCCGAACGTTTCGACGGCCTGCAGAATGATCCGCAGACGCATGCGTTGGTCGCGTCGGCGGTGGCGGCCGAGCAGGTGCTGGACCTGGTCGAGCGGGGCGTGGGCGATTTCCACTTCTATACGATGAACCGGGCCGACCTCGTCTTTGCCGTCTGCCACATGATCGGCATCCGCTCGCATGAGGCGGAAGTGGCTGGCTCCGCAGCCGCCTGAACCGGGCTTGAGATGCAGAAAGGCCGGGTAAAAACCCGGCCTTTCAAACTGGTTGATTATTGGGTGCTGGTCTTCCCCGTTTTTGGCGGGTTCAGGGAAGAACGCCTATAATGAGGGCGCCGATGAATGCAAACGCAGCACAGATCATCAATGCGTTGATTGGCCTCGTAAGTCCCATGACATAGCCTCCTCTTAAAGAGCTATGGCCGGAGTCTAGGGTCATTTGTGCCACAGGCAAGCGGAAAATGTGCTGCATTGCGACGCGATTGTGGAGTTTGCGACCTCGTTTTCGCCGTTAGGCGTTGAAACTTCTAGGCAAAAATCAGATACGAACCTGTGAATAAATTATGGCGGCTTCGTGTCGTTGGCATGTCATGGCAGCGCTACCCTGCGGATGAACAGGCGCCCGTCTATCGTCACCAGGCCGAAACCGATCAGCATCATGCCGCCGATTTCGAACAATTCCAGCCGCTCGCCGAGGAACAGGAAACCGAGCAGCATGGCACTCACCGGCACGATCAGCGTCACCAGGGAGGCGTTGGTGGCGCCGGCCGAGGCGACGAGATTGAAATAGAGGATATAGGCGAAGGCGGTGGACAGCAGCGCGAGCGCCAGCACCGCCGCCCAGACCGGCGCCGAGGCCGAGAGCAGGCCGGCGGGACCGTGCGCAAGCAGCACGACCGGGATCATGATGACGGTCGAGGCGGTCAGCTGCCCGGTGGCAATGACCGGCGAGGGCACGCCCTTGAAGCGGCGGGCGACCATCAGTGCGACGCCGTAGGACAACGATGCCCCGATCAGCGCGAATTTGGCCCAGACCGGGCCGCCGAGGCCGGCAACCAGGCCGGGGCCGATCATCACAGCCGTGCCGGCGACGCCAAGCGCAATGCCGGCCAGCTTGTTCCAGGAGAGCTTCTCGTCCGATGTCAGGGCGTTGGCGAGGATCAGCGTCCAGAACGGCGTGGTCGCATTGAGCACCGAGGCGACGCCGGCGCCAAGCTCGGTCTGGCCGGCGAAGATCAGCGAAAAAGGTACGACGTTGTTGGTGACCGCGAGCAGGAAGAACAGGCCGGCATGAGGAAGGGCAAGGCGGAAGGATGGGCCGCGCAGGAAGAGATAGAGCTGTAAAGCGAGTGCCGCGATGGCGACGCGAAACAATACCAGCACCAGCGGGTTAAGCTCCGCCACGGCAATGCGGGCGAAGAAAAAGGAGCCGCCCCAGATCGCGCCGAGCAGCAGAAGCTGCGCCCAGTCCTTGAGCGCCATCGGTCGGCGCGGTGCTGATGTCGCGGCTATTGCCATGTGATGCGTCCTCCCCGGACGGCCGAATGCAAGCAGCCAGACAGAAGCCATATCGGGTTCGCAGGCAAGAACCACCCGAAACCTGCCCGATGGCCTGTCTCCCCTGACAAAGCCTAGCGCCCTGCCGTCAGGCGCACGAGACACAGAATTGTTTTCATTGGTCGCTAGCTTGGATTAATTGTGCGCAGGCTAGGTCAAGGATTCGTCCATGCAGCGATTCGAGAATGCCCGCGAGGCGGCACTGGCGCTTCGCCCGGACGATCCGGTCTACTGCTTCCGCCCGCAGGTGCTGAAGGCCGATGCCTTGCAGTTCATGGGCATGTTCCCCGGCAAGACGGCCTATGCGGTCAAGACCAATGGCGAGCAGATCGTGCTGAAGACGCTGGTCGAGGCCGGTGTCTCCGCCTTCGACGTGGCCTCGCCCGGCGAGTTCGCCGCCGTGCGCGCGGTCTCGGCCGATGCCGAGATGCTCTACATGCATCCCGTCAAGGCGCAGTCGGACATCAAGCTGGCGCTGGAGAAATACGGCATCCGCGTCATTGCGCTCGACCACGAGGACGAGATCACCAAACTGACGCGGGTGGTCAGGGCACTCGACATTGACCCGGGCGCAATCAGCGTGTTCGTTCGAGTGCAGACCAAGGGCCATGCGGCTTACGAGCTGTCGAAGAAGTTCGGCGCCGGGCCTGCCTATGCGGTCGAGCTCGCCGAGCGGCTGAACCGTACCGGCTACAAGGTCGGCCTGTGCTTCCATGTCGGCAGCCAGATCGAGGACCCCGACACCTACGAAAGGGCATTGGCTTCCGCCGATTGGGTGCGCAACCGGCTGACCTTCGACCTGGCCGGTCTCGATGTCGGCGGCGGTTTTCCGGCCGAATACGGGCATGATCCCAACCGCAAGCAAGTCGCGATGCCGTCGCTCGGCCAGATCATGTCGCGGCTTTCTGGAGACCTCAAGGAATACCAGTTCGACCAGATGCCGCTGGTGGCCGAGCCCGGCCGGGTGATCGTGGCGCGCTGCCTGTCGCTGATCGTGCGGGTGCTTTTGCGCAAGGGCAAGCGGCTCTACATCAATGACGGCATCTGGGCGTCGCTGTCGGATTCATGGACCGGCAAGATCACGCTGCCGGCGCGCTTCATTCCCGATCCGGCGATCCGCACGCGCAATGGCGACGAGAAAACCATCGTGCCGTTCAAGGTCTGCGGCGCGACCTGCGATTCCGTCGACATATTGTCGCGGCCGTTCTGGCTGCCGGAAACCGTCGACACCGGCGACTGGATCGAGATCGGCCATATCGGCGCCTATTCGCTGTCGCTGAGAACCCGTTTCAACGGCTTCTATCCCGACACTTTCGTCGAGGTGGCGACGTCCTTCGACGAAGGCGACGCGCCGGTGGGATTGGCGAGTCTGGAGACGATGGCGGATTAAGTAGGGAGTAGGGAGTAGGGAGTAGGGAGTAGGGAGTAGGGAGTAGGGAGTAGGGAGTAGGGAAATGGCTCCGTCACTACTTACTACTCACAGCTTCGCTAAAAGCTCCGGCGTCGGCCAGCCGTCCACGGGCAATCCCAGCCGCGTCTGCTCCTTGCGGATCGCTTCGCGGGTGTTGGTGCCCAGGATCCCGTCGACCGTGCCAACATCATAGCCCTTGGCCTCCAGTTTGGTCTGCAAAGCCTTCATCTGCTCGTTGTTGAGGCCTGGTTCAGGATTGCGCGGGTCGATCGGTGGCGCGCCGGCAAGCCGCGCGGCAAGATTGGCCGCGGTCAGCGCGTAGGTGAAGGACTGGTTCCATTCGAGATAGACGTCGAAATTTTCGTAAGTGAGGAAGGCCGGCCCCTTGCGGCCCATGGGCAGCGCCAGCCCGGCCTTCAGGCCCTTGTCGACCAGCGGCGAGCCGTCGGGATTGGTAACACCCCACTGCGTCCACTGTGTCAGCGGCAATTTGTTTGTGCGCCCGGTCTGTTCCCATGGCATCTCGTCGGGCACGCGCACTTCCTGGATCCAGGGCTCGTCGCGTTTCCAGCCGCGCGACAGCACCTTGTTGGCCGTCGTCATGATCACGTCCGGCACGCTGCCCCGCAGGTCGATCTTGCCGTCGCCGTCGCCGTCGACGCCACGGGCAAGATAATCCGAAGGCAGGATCTGCGTCTGGCCGATCTCTCCAGCCCAGGCGCCGTTGACGTCGGCCGGCAGCACGCCATGGTCGATCAATTCCAGCAGTGGCACCAACTGCTGCCGGAACAGCTGCGGGCGGCGGCAGTCATGGGAAAGCGTCACCAGCGCGCTGAGCGTATGGAAATCGCCCTGCACGGCGCCGAAATCGGTCTCCAGCGCCCAGAAAGCGGTGATGACCGGCGCCTGGACGCCGAACTGCTGGTCGGCGCGGGCGAAGATATCGGCATATTTCTTCATGTTCGCCGCGCCCTGCTTCAGCCGGTAGGCCGAGATCATCCGGTTGGAGAATTCGATGAAGGTCTGGGTGAAGACGCCCTGCGCACGGTCGCGCGCCAGGGCCCTCTCGTCGAAGCTGGCATCCTCGAGCGCTTCGAGGCCGACAGGGCCGACACCCGCCGCCTTGGCTTCCGCTGCCACGCCCTGCTTCCAGGTTTCGAAGTCGCCGCCACATTCCTGCGCCATCGCCGGCAAGGCCGTGGCGCACAGGAACAGCACCGCGAGGGCTTGGGGACGCAGTCGCATAGACTTCCTTTCGACATTCAGGATTCCCGGGCGGCCTTGCTGTCCATCTGGATGCGCGTCGCCCCGGAATACCGGCGGTTGCACTCTTGGCCGCCGGCCGTGTCGAAAGCAGGCGGCAGGCCCGGTGTCAACGGGTGTTCTGCAGCAACCCTTCCTCCGGGCGGCTTGGCACCCGTTGACACGGTGTCAACGGGTGTTCTGCCTCAACCATTTGTCCCAGGCGGCTTGGCTGCCGTTGAAGACGTTTATATCGGACTTGCCGATCATGCCGGGAACGATGCCGGTTCCCGTATACTGCCAGAAGGTGAAGGGGTGGCTGCCATATTTCTGACGCGGGTGGCCGGCGACGGAGCGTAGCCAGTAGGGATAACCGCGGAAGGTCGACAGCTCGTTGTCTTCAAAGAAGTCTACCGACGTGTAGATGATCGGCTTCTTGCCGTAATGCCGCTCGACGATTTCGAGGAAGGTGGTCATCTCCGCGCGCACGGTGGCCGGGTCGGGGCGCAGCCTGCAGGTCGGCGATTTCGGGTTCCATTCCATGTCCAGCACCGGCGGCATGGCCGAACGGTCGACGGGGACGTTGCGGATGAACCAGCGCGCCTGTACCGCCGCCGGAGTGCAGAAATAGAAGAAATGATAGGCGGCACGAGGAACGCCGGCGGCTTTGGTGCGCGCCCAATGCTCGTTGAAATAATCATCGAAACGGTCGCCGCCCTCCGTCGCCTTGATGAAAGCGAAGGAAATACCGCTGGCCTTGGCGGTCGGCCAGTCGACCGAGGTCTGGTATTTTGAGACGTCGGTGCCGTGAACTGCGTAATTCCAGGGCGCGCCGCTGTCCCATTCATGCGGCTTGGAATCGGCGAAGCGGGGCGCGCGCACCGCAACCGAAGGGGTGCTGGATGGCGACAGTGGCGACAGATCCTCCACGGTCGAGCATGCGCCCAGCAGCGTCAGCATGAAAAGGGCCGCAAGACGGCGCATCACAACTCCCGAGCCGGTTGCAGCCGGTTGCTGATGGGTCTGTGCACTGATGGCCGGCGCTTGGTCTGGCCCCCGCCGGACGATCGCCCCACAGCATCGCCCGGTATATCGCCAAAACGCGCATTTTTTCGGCGCGCTTTGATTTTGTTTCCTGCCGTGATCCCAAAAACGCGGCGCGCTGTTGGGCGACATGCACCTGTGATCGCCGATCATGGTTGATATCTGGTTGACGACGCTCGACAAGGCCCATGATTTTGCGGAAGCAATGGCGGCAAATCGATGACATGGATCGAGCCTGGATTCGGGGGCGGGAAAGATGCGGATCATTGCCAAGATCGTCAAACGGCTGCTCGGCCTGGTGGTGCTGGCGGTCGTGGCGCTGTTTGGGTGGCTTTATTTCGCGCCGCCCGAACTGATCCGGGTCGGCTCGGGCTATTCGGCAAAGATCGTCTGCTCGAACGTTTTCGTCGCCGGGCGCGATGCCAACGAGGTGCTTGCCGTCGATGTGCAGGCGCCCGGTCATCCCTTGCTCAAGCTGATGCGGGTCTCGGTCGACAAGAACCGGGGCACAGTCTCCGCCGGCCTGCTTGGCTTCCTCGGCAAGAGCATCGCGGTTTTCCGCGACGGGCTGGGCTGCGCCTCGGTCCCGGATGGCGATGTCGGCAAGGCGCGGCGCACGGCGATCCATGTCGAACCCTCGGCGACAAGACAGGACGCGCTGTGGCCGGAAGGCGAGCGGGTCGAAGCCTCGCAGAACCCGGAGGTGGTGAAGATCGTCGACGATGCCGCCATGACCGGCGCCGGCATGCGCGCCGTGGTGGTGGTCAAGAACGGCCGCGTCGTGGCGGAACGCTATGGCGAGGGCTTTTCCGCCCGGACGCCGTTGCTCGGCTGGTCAATGACCAAGACGGTCAATGCCGCCATGGTCGGCACGCTGGTCAAGAACGGCAAGATGGCGATGACCAACCAGGGCCTTTTCGCGCCGTGGAAGGCCGATGGCCGCGCCGCGATCAGCCTTGCCGACATGATGGCGATGTCGAGCGGGCTGGAATTCAACGAAGACTATGGCGACGTCGCCGACGTGACGCGCATGCTCTATCTCGAACCCGACATGGCGGGCTTTGCCGAAGCCAAGCCGCTCACGGGCGAGGTGGGCAAGGTGTTCTCCTATTCGAGCGGAACGGCGGTGATGCTGTCGCGGCTCTGGCAGGATGCGGTCGGCGACAAGGCCAAGGCGTTGACGTGGCCGCGCACCGCGCTGTTCGAGCCGCTGGGCATGCACAGCGCCGTGCTCGAGACCGACGAACAGGGCACGTTCGTCGGCTCATCCTATCTCTACGCCACCGCCCATGACTGGGCCCGCTTGGGCCAGTTCCTGCTGCAGGGCGGGGTCTGGAACGGCAACCAGATACTGCCGGCCGGTTTCGTCGACTGGATGCGCGAACCTGCGTCGGCCTCGAAAGTCTACAGCAAGGGGCAATTGTGGATCGAGGCGCCGGGCGACGAGGAAAACCCCGGTGCCGGCGTGGCGGCGGGCCTGCCCAAGGACACCTATTGGATGGAGGGGCATGATGGGCAGACCGTCGCCATCATTCCATCCGAGCAATTAGTGGTGGTGCGGCTCGGCCTGACGCCGGCCAAGCTGGGCTACAGGCCGCAGACCATGGTCGGGGCATTGGTGAAGGCGCTGCGCTAGCCAATCAGCTGCTCGGCCGGACCACCGCCAGCCAGGCGTAGCCGCGATAAAGTGTGCGGAAACGGAAGGTTGCGCCGATTTTTCGCGATTCCGATTCCAGCACCTCGCGCAACATTTCACGGGGCGTGACGTGGAATTTTCTGAGCCAGCCGCGAAGCAGGGTCCGAAACCAGTCCGGCAGGCCTTCCTGCTGGCCGAAGTCGACGATGTGCAGGGAACCGCCCGGAGCGAGCGTTGCCAGCGCGGCGGAGACCGTCTTTTCCCAGCCTGGGATCATCGACAATGAATAGGACACGAAGACACGGTCGAAGCTGTCGCGGCCGAACAGCGCCTTTGCGTCGAACTCCGTGGCGTCGCCCCTTGCCAGCATGACGCGATCGGACAGGCCTTCGCGGGCAATCGCGGTGCCTGCGGTCTCCAGCATCTCTGCCGAAATGTCGAGGCCATAGAAGCGCGCGCCGGGAAAGCTGCGGGCGGCGAGGATGATGTTTCGCCCGGTGCCGCAGCCGAGCTCCAGCACCGTGCCGCCCGGCGGAACGTCCAGCCCTGATATCAGCCGGTCGCGGCCGAGCAGATAATATTTGCGGGTCAGGTCGTAGATGTGACGCTGCCAGCGGTAGACACCGTCCATCAGTTCGGCGTGATTGGCCGGCAGCTCGGTAGTGCTCATGAGGCGCGCTTCACGTACAGATGAAAGCCGCCATAGATTGCCGAGCGGTCGCGGGTGGAGAATTCGCGCGAGGCATCGCTCTCGTAGCTCCACTGGTCGAGCAGGGAAGCGGAGACGCGGCCCGGCAGCAGACTTGGCTCGGCCGCAGTGCGGAAGATGACACGCGCGCCGGCGGAGGCGGTGCGGGTGATTTCCGACCACAGCGCATTGAGCTGGTCGTCGGTCATCCAGTCCTGCGCGTCGAGCAGGATGAAACGGTCGACGGAACCCGCGTCCTTGCCTGCCAGGAATTCGATCAGATTGGCATGATGAATGGCGACGCGGTCTACATTGCCGCGAATGGCCTCATAGTTCTGCCTTTCAAGATAGGCGGGCAGGGCGGCTTCGCCGGGTTGGGGGTAGCGCCTGGCAAAGGCTTGCCAAGCGAAATAGTTGTTTTTCAATGGAAAATCGCAGGCGAGCTTTTCCAGCCGGGCTTTCAGCACACTGGCCATGGTGCCGTCGCCGGACGTGATGAGAGAGTCATATTGCGCCGGCGGGATGCCGAGGCCGAACAGCGAGGCCTTGCGCGAGGTCGCCCATTTCAAAAGCGGCTTTTCGAACACCGGGGCCAGCTCCTGGTGGAAGAAGCGGCGCTGCTCGCCAATGTTCCTGGCCTGCATGATGCCGGCGGGGTCGACGCCGAAGAATTTAGCCGTGCGGTGGCCCATGGCGATGAACAGGCCAAGCAGGCCGGTCTGGTAGAAATTGCGGTCGAAGACGGCGATGCGCCTGATGCCGCGCCAGTTGCGGCGCTCCCAATAGTGGCGGCTGACCGGATCGAGATGCGGCGCGATGAAGCGGTCGTAAGCCTGAGAATTGTGGTCGTTGCCGGCGGCACCGAAGAAGCGAAACAGGTCGCCCTGCGAAGGCAGGTGGCGCACCGCCTCCAGCTTCATGCGGTTCAGGGCTATGTGAGCGGCATTGAGATCGACGGCGTCGATCCTGGCCGGCGACCGGGTGAGATAGGCCAGGATATTGCAACCGCCGGAGGCAATAGTGACGACGCGGTGGCCTTCGCCAAGCTGCATTGCGTCCATGTCGACATCGGGATCTTCCCAGATCTGCGGATAGACCAGGCCCGAAAACAGGAAGGCGAACAGCCGTTCGGAAATTCCTGCCTTCGACAGGGGGCGGTTCTGGTAGACGGCTTTTCCAACTTCCTTGCCACGGCGAAAGATCAGATCTGCGGAAACGTCCGTCATGGCAAGGTGATTCCCCATTTGCTTTGCCGCAAGCGGGTAACGCCCGGCTATGACAGGTGGATGACAGCGATCCGCACAGGGAAGCGCAAAGCTGTTTCACCCCCGGGGAGGCGCAAGGGGAGGATGCGAGCGATGTTACATGCGGAAACGCATCGTTACGAAACTCATGGCTGAGTGATGCATTTCCTTCTCGACCGTTCACTGCAACGTGAGCGTGTGTTGAAGGAGAGATATCATGAAAAAACTCATTCTTGCGTCGGTGTCCGCGCTTGCGCTGCTCGGCGTCGCTGCATGCAGCGACAGCGGCACGGGGACGGATAACACCACCACCCAGAGCACCAATCCGCCGGCCGAGCAGCCAATGAAACCTGCGGCGCCCGCGGATAATTCGACCAAGCCTGCCGAGCCGGCTCCGGCAACGCCCGCTCCTGCGCCCGCGCAGTAGTCCATTAGTACCTGTGTTCTGGCGAAGGGCCGGCGTCTTGCCGGCCCTTCGCCCAGGCGGGTAGTGGTTCCGACACGAGATCGATTGTCGTCGGAGGTATGATGCCGGCCGTTATTGGCTTGATAGCGGGGACCGGTTGGCTCTAAGAAGCGGCCATGTCGATTTGGGACCGCCTCGGCGACTTCATCACGCGGATTTCGTCCTCAGCCTCGTCGGGCGTCGCCGACGTGGTCGAGGCTGTACGCACCGTTTTTTCCGGCGATGCGGATTTGCGCCGTCGCGTCGCTTTCTCGGTGGCGATGATTGCGCTCTCGGCCAAGATGGCCAAGGCCGACGGGGTCGTCACCCAGGATGAGATACGCGCCTTCCAGGAAATATTCGAGGTGCCGCCAAAGGAGACGCGCAACGTGGCGCGACTCTACGATCTGGCCAAACGTGACGTTGCCGGCTTCGAGACCTATGCCGAGCGCATGGCGCAGCTTTGTGGCTCCGGCCATTCGAACTGCATGATGCTGGAGGATATACTCGACGGCCTGTTCCACATCGCCAAGGCCGACGGGCTGATCCATGAGCGTGAAGGCCAATTCCTGCACCGCATCGCCGAAATCTTCCGCATAGACGAGGTGCACTACGAGGCGATCCTTGCCAGGCACGTCAATCTTGGTGCGGCCGACCCCTATGTCGTGCTCGGCATCGAGCGCGGCAAGCCGTTCGAGGAGGTCAGGAAACGCTACCGCAAGCTGGTTTCCGACAATCATCCGGACCGGCTGATCGCGCGTGGCCTGCCGCAGGAATTCATCAAGATCGCGACGACGAGGCTCGCGGCGATCAACACCGCCTACGAGATGATCGAGCGGGGCCTGCGGCACGCATGAGCGGCTTCCTGCCCGACGAGCCGAGCGCCGAGGTCAGGGTATCGCCGAATTTCGGGCCACGGCGCGAGACGCTGAAGCCCGACATGATCGTGCTGCACTATACCGGCATGCCGACAGGCGCCGGGGCCGAGGCGTGGCTGTGCGACCCGGCCAGCGAAGTCTCCTCGCACTATCTGGTGCATGAGAACGGCCATATCGTGCAGATGGTCCGGGAAAGCGACCGCGCCTGGCATGCTGGGAAGAGTTCGTGGTTCGGACGCACCGACATCAACTCCTGTTCCGTCGGCATCGAGATCGTCAACCCGGGGCATTCATTGGGTTATCCCGGTTTTCCCAAGCGACAGATCGATGCGGTGATCGGCTTGTGTGCCGGAATTGCCAACCGGCATGCGATTGCCCCCCAGCGGGTGCTGGCGCACTCCGACGTGGCGCCGGGGCGCAAGATCGATCCGGGCGAGAAGTTTCCCTGGCGGGCCCTGTTCGAGGCCGGCGTCGGCCACTTGGTGGCGGCGGCACCGATCAGGCGCGGCGCCGTGCTGAAGACCGGCGACGCTGGCGCCGATGTCGAGGCGCTGCAATCGATGCTGGCGCTCTACGGCTATGGAGTCGAAATAACGGGTGTTTTCGACCAGCAGACGCGGGTCGTGGTCGAGGCTTTCCAGCGTCATTTCCGGCCACGCCGGATCGATGGAGTGGCGGACGGATCGACGATGCGCACGCTTCAACGGCTGCTCGCTTCCCACCCAACTTGACCCTGGGTCAGGATGCCGTCCAAGTAATGCTTTTCCGACATTAAGTTACAAACTGTCACTTAAAGTGACTTGCCCCGCCTTCATTGCGCGCAATTCGGGCTTCAAAGGGCGATCCGTACAGCTTGTCGGATGTCTAACCCCCCGGATGATCCGACATTAATCAAGCAATGCCGCGCGGAAATCTTCGCGCGTTCAGACAGAACAGGATCACATGCAGAAATTGACCGTTGTAACGGCAGCTCTTGCTGCCGGCGTAATGACTTTTGCCTTCGGGGCGGCGAGCGCCGCGCCGCTGAGCCCACGGGCCGATCAGGGGCTCGTCGCAGCGACCGCCAAGGGCAAGGCCATTTCGGCCAAAAGCAGCAAGGATGTGAGGGCGGCGAAGCGGTCTTCCGCGAAAGTGGAGAAGGCGAGCTGGACCAAGGCCAAGAAGCCGAGCACAAAACAGAAGACCAGACGAGGCCGCAAGGCCGTCGACAAAACGACGACGGCATCGATCGGGATCAAGGACGCAGCAGCCTCGACGGCAGCGGTGGCCAGTGGCGATCAGTATTCGGCCATCGTGGCGCGCTATGCCGCGAGCTATGGCGTGCCGGCGTCGCTCGCTCATGCCGTTATCAAGATCGAGAGCAACTATCGGCCGAACCTCGTCGGCGGCGCCGGCGAAATCGGCTTGATGCAGATCAAGCCGGCGACGGCGCGGATGATGGGCTATAGCGGCTCGGCCAATGGGCTTTTCAATCCGGACACCAACATCAAATACGGCATGAAGTATCTTGCCATGGCGCGGGATCTCGGCGGCGGCACGACGTGCGGCACGATCCTGAAATACAATGCCGGCCACGGCGCCACCCGGATGAACCCGGTTTCGGCCGCCTATTGCAGCAAGGTCAAGGTGCAACTGGCGGCTGTCGGATCGCCGGCGTGACAAGAACCGGTCGTAACCGGCTTTTTTGGTTGCGTTTTGTGGCGTGAACCCCTTTATACGCTTGGCCAGCTGGCCGGGCGGCCGCACCAGCAAAAGCCGAAAGGCCGCGGGTGAGGAAAGTCCGGGCTCCATGGAGACACGGTGCCGGCTAATGGCCGGCGGGGGCGACCCCAGGGAAAGTGCCACAGAAAGCAAACCGCCACGACTTGGCTTTGCCGGGTCGGGGCAAGGGTGAAAGGGTGGAGTAAGAGCCCACCGCGCGACTGGCAACAGGAGCGGCACGGTAAACCCCACCGGGAGCAAGACCGAATAGGGGCGGTGCGAGGGGAAACCCTCGAGGGCTGTTTCCGGCTCACCGTCCGGGTAGGTTGCGTGAGGCGCATGGCAATATGCGCCCAAGATGAATGGCCGCCACGTTCTCGCGCCGCAAGGGGCGAGGGCCATACAGAACCCGGCTTACAGGCCAGCTGGCAGTTTTTCTCCGCGATATCGAAAAGAGGCCTTTGCGATCAGCAGGTTGCGCCCTGGGGCGCGCCTGTTGATTCAACGGCTTTTTTGTCGCCTGCCAATCTGCATCCACGGCCGCAGGGGACTTTCTTGAATTCGGTACGATTAAATCGTACCATGCTTCAGCAAGTGGACGAGGAGCGGTCATGGGACAGGTCGATAAACGCAGCATCACCCTCTCGCCGGAACTGGCGGCGGCGGTCGACGATGTGGTCGCCGCTGGTGAATACGCTTCGGCTAGCGAGGTAATCCGCGATGCACTCCGGCAATGGAAGGATCGGCGCGACCTCTTCGGCTATACGGTCGAGGAGTTGCGGAGGCTAGTTCAGGAAGGGATCGACAGCGGGCCGGGACGATTTGAATCGATGGAGGAAATTAAGGCCGAAGCGCGGAGACGCTTGCGATCTGACGGCGCCGCATGAATTTGCTCTCTATCGTCCGGAACGCGCGCGCTGAAGACGATCTGATCACGATTTGGCTGCATATTGCGCGCGACAGCGAGGCTGCAGCCGACCGGCTGCTCGACCGCATCGAGGCA
Source organism: Mesorhizobium sp. B2-3-6 (assembly GCF_006442305.1). Taxonomy (NCBI): domain Bacteria; kingdom Pseudomonadati; phylum Pseudomonadota; class Alphaproteobacteria; order Hyphomicrobiales; family Phyllobacteriaceae; genus Mesorhizobium; species Mesorhizobium sp. B2-3-6. Next base: position 653,691 of record NZ_VFVW01000001.1, read on the forward strand.
CGGTGGCAGCAAGTGGCTACCTATCCTTTCTCAGGCGCGCCACGAGACGATATCGCACCGGGTGTTCGCCATCTAATGGTCGGCAATTATCTCACTCTGTATCGAGTTAGGGACGATGTGATCGAAATCCTTCGCGTGCTGCACGGCCATCGCAATGTCGAAGCCAATGACCTCGGTTCGTAATCGTCCGGTCAGCCGGCGATCCTGTCCAGCGACGCCTCTATCGCCTTCCAGAGCTCTTCCACCGGCTCACAGCCTACAGAAAGGCGAACGAAGCCGGGCGATACCGCATCCCCTCGTTTCGAACGCCGCTCGGCGGAGGTGTGGACGCCGCCGAAGGATGTCGCGGCCTGCATCAATTCGCAGTTGTTGATGAAATCCTCGGCCTTCTGCTCCGAAGCGAGTTCGAACGAAACAAGGAAGCCGAAGCGTTCCATCTGGGCACGGGCAAGATTGTGCGAAGGATCGCCTTCCAGGCCGGGATAGCGCAGGCCCGTGATCGCCGGGTGACCTTGCAGGCGCCGCGCGATCACTTCCGCCGAGGAGCACATGCGGTCGAAGCGCACGTCGAGCGTTTCGAGGCCACGATGCACAAGCCACGCTTCGAACGGCCCTGGAATGCCGCCGGACGTTTCGCGCCAATCCGTCACCGCGGCGATGATGTCGGCGTTGCGGCTCGCGACATGGCCGAACAGCACGTCGGAGTGGCCGTTGGGCGCCTTAGTGTCCGCGGCGATGACAATATCCGCGCCATGGTCGAGCGGGCGCTGGCCGAAAGGCGTCATGGTCGTATTATCAACGACAAGCAGTGCGCCCGCTTTGTGTGCGGCCGCGGCCACCGCCGCGATATCGCATATGTCCAGCCCCGGATTAGCGGGCGTCTCTACGAAAGCGAGACGATAGCCTTCGAAACCGCCATCGAGGAAGGTCGAGGTTGGCCTCACATCGTAGGCGATGCCGAGTGGTTTCAAGAAGCGTTCGGCCAGTGCCCTTGTCGTGTGATAGCCATCCGAAGGCAGAAGAATGCGGTCGCCGGTCTTGAGGACAGCGAAAAATGCCGCCGAAATCGCCGCCATTCCGGAAGGAAAGGCGACGCAGGGCGCGTCTTCCAGATGCGCCAGCATATGTTCTACCGCATCCCAGGTCGGATTGCTGAAACGGCCATACTGGTTGAAACCGGTGGCGTCGCCAGGTGCGTGAAAGATGGCAGCCATGGTGAGTGGCAGGGGGATGGAATCGCCGACGGCAAGTGCGTTGCGACGGAGGTGGGCAAGAGCCGCGGCGCGCGACCGTGCTGTTTCAGACATCGACATTCCAACCCTCTTGGTGACCCTGGACGTGTGGTGAGACGCTATGCCCGGCAACAGCTCGCGACAAGGCGCGTCCGGTTGGGCCAAGCGGCTCTAAACGCTTCGTTAGGCTTAATGATCCATAAAGACGAGACGTGTTTTCAAAGCCGCTTCCATCGGTCGCGACTGCATGTTGTGAAGCCTGTTCCCGTTGACGCCCATAACACCCCATGATATCCCATATCGATACCAAAGCCTTCGTTCCGCGTCAGAGTGAAGCGTACGCCAATCGGGCAGCCGCGGCGGCTGCGCGTTTGCCGGTTTTCGCCCCTGTCACGGAGGCGGGTTCAGGGCAGGGAACGCGTAGCGGTGGCGCGTGCAACACGACGAAGAGGGGTGCGGCGGCGCAAGCGGCCGTGACGTGTGATGGACCGGTTTCTGTCGAACACGGTGAGCAGGATCGATGCGAAGGGGCGGGTGTCCGTTCCTGCGCATTTTCGCGCCGTCGTTCAGAAACGCGGCTATTCGGATCTATACGCGCTGCGTTGCCTGGATCTGCCGGCCATGGATGTCGGCGGGCCCGACCTGCTCGACCGCTACGAGCAGCGCATCGCGCTCGAGGATCCGTTCCAGCAGACGGCGGACGACATGTCGTTCTTCTGCCATGGCGACGGAACATTCCTGAAGCTGGACCAGGATGGTCGCATCACGATCAGCGACTTCATCCGCGAACATGCCGGCCTTTCGGCGGAAGTAGCCTTTGTCGGGCGCGGCAATTTCTTTCAGATCTGGGAGCCGGGACGGCTTGCGGCCTACGGAGCGCAGGCGCGGGCCCGGCTTTTGCAGCTTCGGCAGGGGACGAAGCCTGGGGAGCGACCGGAATGACGGTGGGCCACGGCGATGATATCAACGCCGTTGGCGGACCGGCCCGCCACATTCCGGTCCTCCTTGCCGAAGTGTTGCAGGCGCTCTCGCCAGCGGAAGGGGACGTCATCGTCGACGGCACGTTCGGCGCCGGCGGCTACACCAAGGCCATCCTGGCGGCCGGCGCGTCCGTGGTTGCCATTGATCGCGATCCGGATGCCATAGCGGCTGGTCGCAATCTCGAAGCCCAATCAGGCGGCCGCCTGCGATTGGTGCAGGCGCCATTCTCGATGCTGGACCAGCATGTCGAAAGTGCCGACGGCGTCGTGCTCGACATCGGCGTTTCCTCGATGCAGCTCGACCAGGCGGAGCGCGGGTTTTCGTTCCGCGTCGATGGGCCTCTCGACATGCGCATGGCGCAGGCGGGCCTCAGCGCCGCAGATGTCGTCAACAACTTCAAGCCGGGCGATCTTGCCCGCATCTTCGGCTTCCTCGGGGAGGAGCGCCACGCCGGGCGCATCGCGCGCATGATCGAAGCGCGTCGCGAAAAGCGTCCGTTCGAGCGCACGCTGGAGCTTGCCGACGCCATCGAGACGCATATCGGCCGGGCGCCGAAGGACAAGATCCATCCCGCCACCCGCGTCTTTCAGGCGCTGCGCATCTTCGTCAATGACGAGCTCGGTGAGTTGGCCAAGGCGCTGTTCGCCGCCGAGCGGGCGCTGAAGCCGGGCGGACGACTTGCCGTGGTGACATTCCATTCGCTGGAGGACCGCATCGTCAAGCGCTTCATTGCCGATCGCTCCGACGCCGCGAGCGGCTCGCGCCACATGCCGGAGGCACGGGCACGCAGTGCCACCTTCAGCAAGTCCGGCGGCGGCGTGACGCCGGGTGAGGCCGAGACTGCGGCCAACCCGCGCGCCCGCTCGGCAAGGCTGCGCGCCGCCATCCGCACCGATGCGCCGGCGCGTGCCGGCGATTTTTCGATTTTCGGCCTTCCAAAACTTCCCGGCCCAAAACTTCCTGGCATCGAGCGGCCGGGGGAGAGGTAAGCACGTGTTTCGTTCCAGCGACATCGTCCTCATCGCCGTCATGGTCTCGGCGGCGGCCCTGACCTACAAAACCAAGCGCGAGGCCGAGGACCAATTGGCTGCAGTGCAGAAGATCCATGCTGAGATACGCTACGAGGAGGACACGATCGACCTGCTCAAGGCCGACTGGAGCCTGCTCACCCAGCCATCGCGGCTACAGAAGCTCGCCGAGCTCTACAAGTCGCAGCTTGAACTGGAGCCGGTCAGCGCGCACCAGATCGTCGGCCTCGGCGACCTGCCAGCCAAAACCCTCGACATCCAGGACATCCTGAACGGGCGCCAAGGCGGCATGGCAGACAATTCCGGCAACACACCCTCGGACGGCAAGGATCCCATCGTGACCGGAGGCATCGCCCAATGATCGGCAAACTGCTGAAACGTCGCCCCAGGGCCAGCGAAGACGGTTCAATCGTGGTCGATGGCGCCCGCAAGGCGACCGGAGGCAAGGGCAAGGCGCGCATCGTCATGACGATGGCGGTGTTCTTCGGTATCTTCTCGATCATTTCCGGGCGGCTTGTCTATCTCGGCTTCCAGACCCCCGACATGTCGGGCGGCCCGCAGAGCCGGGTGACGGCCTCGCGACCCGACATTGTCGACCGCAACGGCGAGGTGCTGGCGACGGACATCAAGACGGCATCGCTGTTTGCAGAGCCGCGCCGCATCGTCGACGCCGACGAGGCGATCGAAAAGCTGTCGACGGTGCTGCCGGAGATCGATTACGAGCAGACCTACCATAAGCTGAAGAGCGGCGCCGGCTTCGTCTGGCTGCAGCGGCAGCTGACGCCCAAGCAGCAGGCCGACATCATGCAGCTCGGCATTCCCGGTTTCGGCTTCCGCACCGAGAAGCGCCGTTTCTACCCCAGTGGTGAAACCTCGTCCTACATTGTCGGCCTGACCAATATCGACAATCAAGGCATCTCCGGCATGGAGAAATATATCGACGAGCAGGGCCTGAGCGATCTGCAGGCGTCGGGCCTGGCGGTGGCGAAGGATCTCAAGCCGGTGAAGCTCTCGATCGATCTGCGCGTCCAGCATGTGGTGCGCGACGAGATTGCCGCCGGCCTGGAGCGCTATCGCGCCATGGGCGCGGGCGCCGTCGTGCTCAACGTCAAGACCGGCGAAGTGGTGGCCATGGCCTCGGTGCCGGATTTTGATCCGAACAATCCCTACAATGCACAAGACAAGGACCGGCTGAACCGGATGTCGGCGGGGCTCTATGAGATGGGCTCGACCTTCAAGAGCTTCACATCAGCCATGGCGCTCGATTCCGGCAAGGCGACGATGGCGAGCCGCTTCGACGCTTCGCATCCAATCCGGGTCGGCCATCAGGCCATTCACGATTTCCACGGCAAGAACCGCGTGCTGTCGTTGCCGGAGGTGTTCCTCTATTCATCCAACATCGGGTCGGCCAGGGAGGCCGAACTGGTCGGCATCGAGGCGCACCGCGAATTCCTGCATCGTCTTGGCATCTTGGACAAGATGCAGACCGAACTGCCGGAAGTCGCCCGTCCGACTGAGCCGAAGGTCTGGAAACAGGTCAACTCGTTCACCATCGCCTTCGGTCATGGCGTGTCGACGACACCGTTGCAGGCGGCTGTCGGCTGCGCGGCGCTGATCAATGGCGGATATCTGATGGAGCCGACATTCCTGGTCCGCAGCCAGCAGGACGCGATGGCGGCGGCCAAGAAAGTGGTAGCCGACAAAACGGTCGAGGGCATGCGCTATCTCTACATGCTCAACGCCGAGAAGGGCTCGGCCAGAAATGCCAGGGTCCCCGGCTACCGCGTTGGCGGCAAGACCGGAACAGCCGAGAAGGTCATCAATGGCCGCTACTCGAAGGAGTTGAATTTCAATACGTTCGTCGCCGCATTCCCGATGGACGATCCGCAATATCTCGTGTTTACGATTGCCGATGCTCCGCACCCGGAAAAGCCGGGCATGACGGACGTCGCGGCCGCGAATGCCGGGGTCATGGCCGGCAATATCATCAGGCGTTCCGCGGCCATGCTTGGCGTGAAGCCAGATTTCAGCCATGAAAATGGTGCAACGCTGGTTTCCTATCAATGATTCTTAGGGCGCGCCGGCAACTGCGCGCTATTTTGTTGCGGTGAACGGAACTCGATGAAGCTCAAAAATCTAACCGGTATCCTGCCAGTCGAAGGAACAGCTTCCGCCGATCTGGAGGTTACCGGCATCTCTTCGGATTCCCGCCAGGTAAAACCCGGCGTCGTCTTTTTCGCGCTCGCTGGAAGCAAGGCGGATGGCGCCGCCTATGCCGCGGACGCCGCCGCACGAGGGGCTGCCGCGATCGTCGCGGGCAAGGACAGCGCCCTTGGCGGACTGCCAGTTCCAGTGTTGGCCGTCGATGACCCGCGCCTGGCGCTGGCCCTGAGCGCGGCCCGTTATTTCGGCAAACAGCCGCAGATGATGGTGGCCGTCACCGGCACCAGCGGCAAGACCTCGGTCGCCGCTTTCGTCAGGCAGATCTGGGAGCAAGCCGGCTTTGCCGCGGCCTCGATCGGCACCACCGGCGTGGTGGCGCCGGGCCGCAACGATTATGGCTCGCTGACGACGCCAGATCCCGTCGCCTTGCATCAGCTGTTGCTTGAACTGGCGGACGCCGGCGTCACCCATGCTTCCATGGAGGCCTCCAGCCATGGTCTCGACCAGCGCCGTCTCGACGGCGTCAGGCTGGCCGCCGGCGGCTTCACCAATCTCGGCCGCGACCACATGGACTACCATCCGACGGTCGAGGACTATCACCGGGCCAAGCTGCGTCTGTTTGATGCGCTGCTGCCGAAGGGCGCGCCGGCCGTGATCTTCGCCGACGATCCGTGGTCGGCGCCAACCATCCAGGCGGCGAAGGCCGCAAGGCTCGACGTGCTGACGGTCGGCCGCCACGGCGATTTCCTGACGCTGAAGCGGGTCGAGCATGAGCGCCACCGCCAGCGTGCCGAGGTCGAGGCCGACGGGATGCTCTACGAGATCGACCTGCCGCTGGCCGGCGATTTCCAGATAGCCAACGCGCTGGTTTCGGCCGGGCTTGCCATCTCCACGGGAACGCCAGTCGCCAAGGCCTTGAAGGCGTTGGAGAAACTCAAGGGCGCACCCGGCCGGCTCGACCTTGTCGGGACGACTGCAAACGGCGCGCCGGTCTATGTCGATTATGCGCATAAGCCGGACGCGCTGGAAAACGTGCTTGCCTCGGTGCGCCCGTTCACCACCGGCCGGGTCATCGTCGTGTTCGGCTGCGGCGGCGACCGCGATCGCGGTAAGCGGCCGATCATGGGCGAGATCGCGACGCGGCTCGCCGACGTCGTCATCGTCACCGACGACAATCCGCGCTCGGAAGTGCCGGAGACGATCCGGGCCGCGATCCTTGCCGCCGCTCCCGGCGCGATCGAGATCGGTGACCGGCGCGCGGCGATCCACGAGGCCGTTGCCATGTTGCATGCCGGGGACACGCTGATCGTGGCCGGCAAGGGTCATGAGGAAGGCCAGACGATCGGCACCGAGACCCTGCATTTCTCCGACCACGAAGAAGTCCGTGCCGCGCTGCTGGAGCGTGCCGCATGAATTTGCTGTGGACATCCGAGACGCTGGTCGCCGCCATGGACGGGCGACCGATCGGGCCGATGCCGGACGGCATATCGGGCATTTCGATCGACAGCCGCAGCCTTCAGCCGGGCGACGCTTTCTTCGCCATCAAGGGCGAGGCGATGGACGGCCATGATTTCGCGACCGCCGCCATCAAGGCCGGAGCCGGGGTGCTGGTCGTGGCCGAAGGCAAGCTGCCGTCGCTTGGCCGGCTGACGGCGCCGATGATCGTCGTCGAGGACGTGCTGGTGGCACTGGAAAAGCTCGGTGTCGCATCGCGCGACCGTTCCCAGGCCAGGATCATCGCGGTGACCGGTTCGGCGGGCAAAACGACCACCAAGGAAGCGCTGCGCCACGTGCTGTCGGCGGTCGGCAAGGTGCATGCCTCGGTGCAGTCGTTCAACAACCATTGGGGCGTGCCGCTCACCTTGGCGCGCATGCCGGCCGATTGCGACTATGCCGTGTTCGAGATCGGCATGAACCATCCCGACGAGATCAGGCCGCTGGTCAAGATGGTAAGGCCGCATGTCGCCATCGTCACCATGATCGCGGCGGCGCATCTCGGCTTCTTCCGCAATCTGGACGAGATCGCCAAGGCGAAGGCCGAAATTTTCGAAGGGCTGGAACCTGGCGGCGCGGCGATCCTCAACCGCGACGACGCGCGTTTCAAGCTTCTCGACAAGATGGCGCACGCCGCCGGCGTCGAGCATGTCTATGGGTTCGGCGAGCACGCGCGCTCAACCTTCAGACTGGTCAAATGCGAGGTCCATGCCGATCATTCCGACATTGCCGCCAGGATCGGCGGTCACGAGGTGACGGCTCGCATCGGCGCGCCCGGCCGCCACATGGTGCAGAACATTCTGGCGGTCCTCGGCGCGGCCCGTCTGGTCGGCGCCGATCTCGACAAGGTTGCCCTGGCGCTGGCCGATCTCTCGGCTGAGCGCGGCCGCGGCAAACGCCATGTGCTGCATCATCCCGGCGGCCCGACTTCAAGCCACCCCGGTGGACCGATCACGCTGATCGACGAAAGCTACAACGCCAACCCCGCCTCGATGGCGGCCGCCATGGCGCTGCTCAACGCGACGCCGGTGACGGGCGAAGGCCGCCGCATCGCCGTGCTGGGCGATATGCTGGAGCTAGGCGAGTATTCGGCCAAGCTGCATGCTGCACTTGCCGGTCTCATCGTCGGCACCGGCACGCAGACCGTCTTTCTCGGCGGGCCGGAGATGCGGGCGCTAGCGGAAGCGCTGCCGGGCGAGATCAGGACGGAATACCGCGCCGGCGCCGAAGAATTGAAGCCGGTGCTGCTTGCCGCGCTGAGGCCAGGCGACGTGGTGATGATCAAATCGTCGAAGGGCATCGGCTTTGCAAAGCTGGTCGATGCGTTGCTGGGCAAGTTCCCGGCTGAAACGACAATCGGCAAACAGACCTAGGGTCAAGTCGGGGACGAAAAGCGCATGTTCACACTGCTCGTCGATTTCGCGGACAAGATCTCGGTCTTCAATGTCTTCCGCTACATCACCTTCCGCACGGGCGGGGCGCTGATCACCTCGGCGCTGATCGTCTTCATCTTCGGGCCGACCATCATCAATTCGCTCAGGTTGCGCCAGGGCAAGGGTCAGCCGATCCGCGCCGACGGGCCGCAGACCCATTTCAAGAAGGCCGGCACGCCGACCATGGGCGGCCTGATGATCCTGTCCGGCATCATCGGCTCATCGTTGCTATGGGCGAACCTGTCGAGCATCTATGTCTGGGTGGTGTTGCTGGTGACGCTGGGCTTCGGCTCGATCGGCTTCTACGACGACTATCTGAAGGTGACGAAACAGTCGCATCTCGGCTTTTCCGGCAAAGCACGGCTGGCGCTCGAATTCGTCATCGCCGGCATCGCCGCCTGGGCGATCATGCATAATGGCCAGGCGCCGTTCTCCTCGTCGCTGACATTCCCCTTCGCCAAGGAATTCCTGATTAATCTCGGCTGGTTCTTCGTCCCGTTCTCCTGCTTCGTCATCGTGGGGGCGGGCAATGCGGTGAACCTCACCGACGGCCTGGATGGCCTGGCGATCGTACCGATCATGATCGCGGCGGCGTCCTTCGGCGTCATTGCCTATCTCTCCGGCAATGCCGTATTCGCCGAGTATTTGCAGATCCATTTCGTGCCCGGCACCGGCGAACTGGCTGTTGTGCTAGGCGCGGTCATCGGCGCCGGCCTCGGCTTTCTCTGGTTCAACGCGCCGCCGGCGGCGATCTTCATGGGCGACACCGGCTCGCTGGCCATGGGCGGGCTGATCGGCACCGTTGCGGTCGCCACCAAGCACGAGATCGTGCTGGTCATCGTCGGCGGTCTGTTCGTGGTCGAGATCCTGTCCGTCATCATCCAGGTCGGCTACTTCAAGATGACCGGCAAGCGTGTGTTCCTGATGGCGCCGATCCATCACCACTTCGAAAAGCTCGGCTGGACCGAAAGCCAGGTGGTGATCCGCTTCTGGATCATCGCCGTCATCCTGGCGCTGGTCGGCCTTTCCACCCTCAAGCTCAGATAGGCGCGCCCCGTGATTCCCGCCGCATCCTTCGCAGGCAAGCGTGTTTCGCTCTTCGGGCTCGGCGGCTCGGGGATCGCGACCGCGCACGCGCTGATCGAGGGCGGGGCTGAGGTTCTGGCCTGGGACGACAATCCCGACAGTGTCGCCAAGGCGGCAGCCGCCGGGATTGCAACCGGCGACCTGCACACAGCCGACTGGGCGACGTTCTCCGCTTTCGTGCTGTCGCCCGGCGTGCCGCTGACGCATCCCAAGCCGCACTGGACGGTGGAACTGGCGCGCGGTTCGGGTGTCGAGATCATCGGCGACGTCGAGCTTTTCTGCCGCGAGCGGACGCTCGGCGCGCCAGCCGCCCCCTTCATCGCCATCACCGGCACCAACGGCAAGTCGACGACCACGGCGCTGACGGCGCATATATTGAAGGCTTCCGGCCGCGATACGCAGATGGGCGGCAATATCGGCCGCGCCGTGATGACACTCGATCCGCCGCAACCCGACCGGCACTATGTCGTCGAATGCTCGTCCTACCAGATCGACCTCGCACCATCGATCAATCCGACGGCCGGCATCCTGCTCAATTTGACGCCGGATCACCTCGACCGTCACGGCACCATGCAGCATTACGCTTCGATCAAGGAGCGGCTGGTTGCCGGCAGCGAGACCGCGATCGTCGGCATCGACGATTCCTGGTGTGCGCAGATTGCCGAACGGCTGGAGCGGGCGGGGCGGCACGTCATCCGTATTTCGAAGCGGCTGCCGCTGACCGACGGCTATTTCGCCGATGGCACCAATTTGATGGAAGCGGTGCATGGCCGCTACAGCCGGGTCGCCTTCCTCGAAGGCATCGGCTCGCTGCGCGGGCAGCACAATGCGCAAAACGCGCTTGCCGCGGTGGCCGCCTGCCTCAAGGTCGGGCTCGACCTCGGCGAGATCCAGTCCGGACTGGAAAGCTTTCCGGGCCTGGCGCATCGCATGGAGCAGGTCGGCCGCAAGGACCACGTGCTGTTCGTCAACGATTCCAAGGCGACCAACGCCGATGCGGCGGCACCCGCGCTGTCGAGCTTTTCACGCATCTACTGGATCGCCGGCGGCCTGCCCAAGGAAGGCGGCATCGAGCCGCTGCGCGGCTTCTTCCCGCGTATCGCCAAGGCCTATCTGATCGGCGAGGCGGCGCCGGCCTTTTCGGCGACGCTGGGCGAGGCGGTGCCGTATGAGATATCGGGCACGCTTGCAGCCGCGGTCGAGCATGCCGCGCATGATGCGGCCAAGGACGATGGCGGCGAGGCGGTGGTGCTGTTGTCGCCGGCCTGCGCCAGTTTCGACCAGTTCAAGAATTTCGAGGTCCGCGGCGAAGCCTTCAGGCAAGCTGCGAATGCTATCGAGGGCGTCAAACCCATCGGAGGGGCACGATAATGCAGAGCCGTCTCGACAAAAGCCCGGTTGCGACCTGGTGGTGGACCATCGATCGCTGGTTCCTGGCGGCGTTCCTATCGCTGATGGGGCTGGGCATAGTCTTGTCCTTCGCCGCAAGTCCCGCGGTCGCCGAACGCATCGGCCTCGACAGTTTTCACTTCGCGACCAGGCAGATCATCTTCACCGTGCCGGCGCTCGGCGTGATGCTGGCGGTGTCCTTCCTCGATTCCAGAGAGATCCGGCGCATGGCGCTGATCATGCTGTGCCTGATGCTGGTGCTGATGGTGGCGGTGCTCTACATCGGCGTTGAGGTGAAAGGCGCGCGGCGCTGGGTGTCGCTTGCCGGCCTGTCGATCCAGCCCTCGGAGTTTTTGAAACCCGCCTTTGTCATCATGTGCGCCTGGCTGTTCGCCGAACACAAGCGCCAGCCCGACATTCCGGGCAATCTCTTCGCCATGTTGCTCTTGGTGCTGGTCGTGTCGCTGCTGGTGGCGCAGCCGGACCTCGGCCAGACCATGCTGACGACCGGCACCTGGGGCATCATGTTCTTCATGGCGGGGCTGCCATGGCTGTGGATTGTCGTGCTCGGAGCGGCCGGCGTCGGTGGCGTCTTTGCCGCCTATACAGTGTTTCCGCACGTCGCCCTGCGTATCGACAAGTTCCTCACTGGCGAAGGCGACACGTTCCAGGTCGATATGGGCCGCGACGCATTGATCAATGGCGGCTGGTTCGGCGTCGGACCGGGCGAGGGCACCGTCAAGCGGGTCATCCCCGACAGCCATGCCGACTTCGTCTTTTCGGTCGCGGGCGAGGAATTCGGACTGATTATGTGTTTCTTCATCATGTCCATCTTCGCCTTCATCGTGCTGCGCGGCCTCAACACGGCGCTGAAGGAGCATGACGATTTCACCCGCTATGCGGTCGGCGGCCTCGTCACCGTGTTTGGCCTGCAGGCAGTCATCAACATGTGCGTCAACCTGCAACTGGTGCCTGCCAAGGGCATGACGCTGCCGTTCATCTCCTATGGCGGCTCTTCGCAGATTGCCATCGCCATCTCGATGGGAATGGTGCTGGCGCTGACGCGCAAGCGGCCGGAAAAGCGCAAGCAGGTGGGCTTTGCCTTGCCGCAGCGCGCCATGCCGGCGGGGTGACATGGCCAGAGGCGTTATCCTTCTCTCGGCGGGCGGAACCGGCGGACATCTGTTTCCGGCCGAGGCGCTGGCGCATGAGTTGAACGCGCGTGGCTGGACGGTGCATCTGGCGACCGACGACCGTGCTGAGCGCTTTGCCGGCCACTTCCCGGCCGCCGCCATCCACCCGATCCAGTCCGCGACGCTGGGCTCGAAAAATCCTGTTGCCCTGCTTGGCGCTTTCTGGAAAATCTGGCGCGGCGTGCGCCAGGCGTCCGCCATCATCGGCAGGATCAAGCCCGATACCGTGGTCGGCTTTGGCGGATATCCGACCTTGCCGCCGCTCTACGCCGCGACGCGGCGCAAGGTACCGACGCTGATCCACGAGCAGAACGCTGTGATGGGACGCGCCAACCGGGCGCTGGCCAGCCGCGTCGATGCGATTGCCGGTGGCTTCCTGCCGCAAGACGAAAGCGCCGTCGGCGCCAAGACGGTGACGACAGGCAATCCGGTCCGCCCACAGGTGCTCGAAGCCGCAAAGACCGCCTACGCCGCCTCGGCCGGGAACGATCCCTTCCGCCTGCTGGTGTTCGGCGGCAGCCAAGGCGCGCAGTTCTTCTCCGATGCGGTGCCGGCGGCCGTCGCCTTGCTCCCCGACGCCCTGCGCAAGCGGCTGGTGATCACGCAGCAGGCTCGGGCCGATGATGTCGGGCGGGTGAAGGCGGCCTATGCAGCGCTTGGCGTTGGTGTCGAGGTCTCGCCCTTCTTCAGCGATATGGCGGCGCGCATAGCGGCCGCGCAACTGGTGATGTCGCGCTCCGGCGCCTCGACCGTCTCGGAAATCGCCGTCATCGGCCGACCGGCGCTGCTGGTGCCGTACCCCTATGCGCTCGATCACGACCAGGCCGCGAACGCAGCCGCCCTTGCGGCCGCCGGCGGTGGCGAGGTGGAGCCGCAATCCTCACTTTCGCCCGAGCGCATCGCGGCGTTGATCGGCGCCCTGATGGCCGAGCCCGAACGGCTCACGGCAATGGCTGCCGCGGCGAAGTCGGTCGGCAAACCGGATGCCGCACGGTTGCTCGCCGATCTCACAGAGGCTATTGCGTCCCGCAAAACCGTTTCGGATTTTAAGAAGGGAACGCACGCATGAAGATGCCGCAGACCATAGGCCTCGTGCATTTCATCGGCATTGGCGGCATCGGCATGAGCGGCATCGCCGAAGTGCTGCACAATCTCGGCTACAAGGTGCAGGGGTCCGACCAGGCCGACAGCGCCAATGTGCAGCGGCTGCGCGACAAGGGGATCGAATGCTTTGTCGGCCACAGGGAAGAAAACCTCGGCGATGCCGAAGTGGTGGTTGTCTCGACGGCTATCAAGAAATCCAACCCCGAACTGAAGGCGGCACGGGAGAAATTGTTGCCGATCGTGCGCCGCGCCGAAATGCTGGCCGAACTGATGCGCTTCCGCCAGGCAGTGGCGATCGGCGGCACGCACGGCAAGACGACGACGACCTCGATGGTAGCGACGCTGCTCGAAGCCGGCGGGCTCGACCCGACCGTCATCAATGGCGGCATCATCAACGCCTATGGCACCAATGCGCGCATGGGGGACGGCGAGTGGATGGTGGTCGAAGCCGACGAGAGCGACGGGACCTTCCTCAAGCTGCCGGCCGATATCGCCGTCGTCACCAATATCGATCCCGAACATCTCGATCACTACGGCAGTTTCGAGAAGGTGCGCGAAGCCTTCCGCCAGTTCGTCGAGAACGTGCCGTTCTACGGCTTCGGCGTCATGTGCACCGACCACCCGGAGGTGCAGGCGCTGGTCGGCCGAATCGAGGATCGCCGCGTCATCACCTATGGCGAGAACGCGCAGGCCGACGTGCGCTTCACCAACCATCGCATGGCCGGCGCGACCTCGGAATTCGACGTGGTGATCCGCGACCGCAAGGGACGCGGCCAGACGACGATATCGGATCTGCGCCTGCCGATGCCCGGCCGCCACAACGTTTCCAATGCGACGGCGGCGATCGCGGTGGCGCATGAGCTCGGCCTGTCGGCCGAGGCGATCAAGAAAGGCCTGTCGTCCTTCGCCGGCGTCAAGCGTCGCTTCACCCAAACCGGCTCCTGGAATGGCGTCGAAGTGTTCGACGATTACGGCCACCATCCGGTCGAGATCGCTGCGGTGCTGAAAGCCGCGCGCAGCGCCACCAAGGGCCGCGTCATCGCCATTGCCCAGCCGCACCGTTTTACCCGGCTGCATGATCTGTTCAATGAGTTCTCCGCCTGCTTCAACGACGCCGACACGGTGATGGTGGCGCCGGTCTACGCCGCCGGCGAGGAGCCGATCGAAGGCGTGACCTCGGATGCGCTGGTGTCGCGCATCCGCGCCGGGGGCCATCGCGACGCGCGCTACATCGAGGGTCCGGAAGCAATAGCGCCTGTTGTCCGTGATCTGGCCAGGCCCGGCGACTTCGTCGTCTTCCTCGGCGCCGGCAACATCACGCAATGGGCCTATGCGCTGCCCAAGGAGCTGGCCGTCTCATGATGCAGGGCCAGGCGCTGATCGACAGACTTGGCGGGCGGCTTGCCGGCCTGCGCGGCCGCATCACGCCGAATGCCGAGATGGACAAGATCACCTGGTTCCGCGCCGGAGGACTGGCCGAGGCGCTCTTTCAGCCAGCGGACGAGGCGGATCTCGCTGCTTTCCTGAAAGCGGTTCCCGAAGAGATACCGCTGACCATAGTCGGCGTCGGCTCGAACTTGCTTGTGCGCGATGGGGGTATTCCGGGTTTCGTCATAAGGCTGTCGGCCAAGGGGTTCGGTGAAACCGAAATTGTTTCGCCGACATCGATCAAGGCTGGCGCGGCCACGCCCGACAAGCGCATCGCCGCGGTGGCGCTGGAAGCCGGCATCGGCGGCTTCCATTTCTACCACGGCATACCGGGCGCCATCGGCGGGGCGCTGAGGATGAACGCCGGCGCCAATGGCGTCGAGACGCGCGAGCGCGTCGTCGAGGTGCGTGCGCTCGACCGCAAAGGCAACGTCCAGACGCTGAGCAATGCCGATATGGGCTATGCCTACCGGCACTCGTCGGCACCGTCCGGGCTGATCTTCACCTCGGCGATTTTCGAGGGCTTTGCTGAGGACAAGGCAGTGATCAAGGCGGCGATGGACGCGGTGCAGAACCATCGCGAGACGGTGCAGCCGATCCGCGAGAAGACCGGTGGCTCGACCTTCAAGAATCCTGAAGGCACCTCAGCCTGGAAAGAGATCGACAAGGCCGGGTGCCGCGGCCTGCTGATCGGCGGCGCGCAGATGTCGCCCATGCACTGCAATTTCATGATCAACACCGGGACAGCGACCGGCTACGAACTCGAATATCTCGGCGAAACGGTGCGCACGCGGGTGCTCGAACATTCCGGCATCCGGCTGCACTGGGAGATCAAGCGCATCGGGGACTTCCGCCCCGGACACGCCGTCCAGGAGTTTCTTGGACAGCTGCTCTAGCCGCGGTTGAAGTTCATGTGACGCATGAACTTCAACCGGTCCGGAACGACCGCGCGACCGTTGCTCCAAAGACTCAACAGCACGGTTTTCGCATCCATTTTCTCAGAAAGTGAATCTCTCGGAATCATAAGCACTTGCCAGTGAATCAACTCTCTGATTCTCTGCTCCAAAGCGTTTCCTGATTTGAGTCGTTCGACGCGTTTCCCGCGTTTTCCGTCTGGGGGGCAACCTGCCGGGAGACTCGGACTCAATGTTGCGGAAATCTTGGTTTTTGATCCGCCGTGAGAGGGGATGACGGGGAATGAAAAACAAGCATGTGGCCGTCCTGCTGGGTGGTTTCTCGTCCGAGCGGCCCGTGTCCCTGTCTTCGGGGAAGGCCTGTGCCGATGTGCTTGAGACGGAAGGCTATCAAGTCACGCGCGTCGATGTCGGGCGCGACGTCGGCTCCGTGCTTGCCGATCTCGGGCCCGATGTCGCCTTCAATGCGCTGCATGGTCCTTTTGGCGAGGACGGCACCATTCAGGGCATTCTCGAATATCTCGGCATTCCCTACACCCATTCCGGCGTGCTCGCCTCGGCGCTTGCGATGAACAAGGAGCAGTCGAAGAAAGTCGTGAAATTGGCCGGTGTCCCCGTCGCCGAATCGAAGGTCGCCAATCGCTTCGCCATTCAGAACAACCATCCGATGAAGCCGCCTTATGTGGTGAAGCCGGTCAATGAGGGGTCGAGCTTCGGCGTCGTGATCGTGCATGAGGGGCAGTCGCATCCGCCGCAGGTCATCGGCTCGTCCGAGTGGAAATATGGCGATACCGTCATGGTCGAGCGTTACATCCATGGGCGCGAGCTGACCTGTGCCGTCATGGGCGACGTGGCGCTTGGCGTCTGCGAGATCATCCCGACGGGCCATTCGTTCTATGACTACGATTCAAAATATGTCGCGGGCGGATCAAAACACGAATGCCCCGCAAAAGTTTCACCGAATATTTACCAAAAAATACAGACACTGGCGCTCAAGGCTCACCAAGCTGTCGGCTGTCGGGGCGTTTCCCGGTCGGACTTCCGTTATGACGATCGTCACTCCGAAAATGGCGAGGTTGTATGGCTCGAGGTCAATACCCAGCCGGGCATGACGCCGACGTCTCTGGTGCCTGAAATCGCCGCCCAGGCAGGGCATTCGTTCGGCGATCTGTTGAGTTGGATGGTGGAGGACGCTTCGTGTCTGCGTTGAAATGGGGGCAGGGCAAGGGGAAGGGCGTGGCCGGGCCGGCGCTGTTCAGCCTGCCATTGTCGTTCGACCATTTCGTGCTGCCGCGCGTGCTTCGCCGCCCGGTGCGTATCCTGGCGCGCCTGGGCGAGGGCGAATTCCAGGCGCCGCGCTTCTCCGCCGCGATCATGTCGGCAGTGCTCATTGCCTCGAGCGGCGCCTATGGCGCCTATCTCGGCGGTCATGCCGACGGCATCGTCCAGAGCATCACTGCCCGGACCGGCTTTGCCGTCGACCAGGTCAAGGTGGTCGGCAATCGCCAGACGTCCGAGATCGATATTCTCGACAGGCTCGAGCTCGATGGCTGGACGTCGCTGATCGGCTTCGATGCCGAGGCGGCGCGGGAACGCATCGCCACCTTGCCCTGGATCGAGGTCGCCGCGGTGCGCAAGGTCTATCCGCACACGTTGGAGGTGCGCGTCGAGGAGCGTCAGGCGTTCGCACTTTGGCAGCAGGGCAGCGATCTCTCCGTCATCGAAAAAGACGGTGCCGTTATCGCACCGTTCTCGGGTGGCAAGCAGGTGCTGCTGCCATTGCTGATCGGAGCCGGCGCGCCGGCCAAGGCGCCGGAATTCCTGGCGAAGATCGAAAAATACCCGGATCTCGCGACCCGCATCAGGGGCTATGTCCGTGTCGGCGATCGGCGCTGGGACCTGAAGCTCGACAACGGCATCACTGTCAAGCTTCCCGAGGATGGCGAGGATCAGGCACTCGCCGAACTCGTCGGCATGGACCATGACAAGGGGCTGTTGTCGCGCGACATCGCCGCCGTCGACATGCGGCTGTCCGACCGGCTGGTCGTGCAACTGACGCCGGAGGCGGCGACCCAGCGCGAAGCCGCGCTCAACGAGAAGCCGAAAATGCTGAAGCGCAAGCCGGAGACGAAGATATGAGCTGGCTTGGCGGTTCAAGCGATGCCTCGTCGCGCCGCTCCGGCACCTTGACGGTGCTGGATGTCGGTTCGAACAAGGTCTGCTGCATGGTGGCGAAGCTGAAGCCATGCGATGACGGCAAGCTGCTGCGCGGACGCTCGCACCGCATCCAGGTGATCGGCATCGGACACCAGAAGTCGCTGGGCGTCAAATCGGGCGTCGTCATCGATCTCGATCGTGCCGAACATGCCATTCGTCTCTCCGTCGACGCCGCCGAGCGCATGGCCGGGCTGACGGTCGATTCGCTGATCGTGAACATGACCGCCGGCCGGCTGAAGAGCGAAGCTTTCTCGGCAACCATCAATCTCGGCGGCCATGAGGCCGACGAGGCCGACATCAAGCGGGTGCTCGGTGCCGGCGCCAAGCAGGCGCTGAAGACGGAGCGCGAGGTGGTCCATTCGCTCCCCGTCGGCTTCTCGCTCGACGCTGAGCGCGGCGTGCGCGATCCGCGCGGCATGGTCGGCGACACGCTTGGCGTCGACATGCATGTGCTGACCGGCGACGCCGCTCCGATGCGCAACCTGGAGCTCTCCATCAACCGCTCGCATCTTTCGGTCGAGCGCATGGTGGCGACGCCCTATGCCAGCGGGCTGGCGGCATTGGTCGACGACGAACTGGAACTGGGCGCCGCCTGCATCGATATGGGCGGCGGCACGACGACGATCTCGGTGTTTTCGGAAGGCAAGTTCGTCCATGGCGACGCCATCGCCATCGGCGGCAACCACGTCACGCTGGACATGGCCAAGGGACTGTCCACCTCGCTCGATGCCGCCGAACGGCTGAAGGTGATGCACGGTTCGGCGTTGCCCGGCAGCGCCGATGACCGCGACCTGGTCTCGATCCAGCCGATCGGCGACGAGGGCGAAGTGCCGCTCCAGATTCCGCGCTCCGTCATGACGCGCATCGTGCGTGCCCGCATCGACGAGACGCTCGAGCTTTTGCGCGACCGGCTGAACAAGTCCGGCTACGGCAATGCGGTGGGCAAGCGCGTGGTGCTGACCGGCGGCGCCAGCCAGCTTGCCGGCCTGCCGGAAGCGGCGCGCCGCATCCTGGGGCGCAATGTGCGCATCGGCCGCCCGCTCGGCGTGGCGGGCCTGCCCGAAGCGGCGAAGGGGCCGGCCTTCTCGGCGGCCGTCGGCTTGTTGATCTATCCGCAGATGGCGAGCTTCGAGAGCCATCCGGCGAAAGGAATTTCCGGTCTCAGGATGACCGGAACGGGCGGAAAACTGCATCGCATGAGTCAGTGGTTGAGAGACAGTTTCTAATTGACGGGGACAGCCCCATAAGTGGCCGCGGCGGCGAAGCGGCAGGAAAGGCAAAGGACGGAGACAATGACCATCAATCTGCAAAAGCCGGACATCACCGAGCTTAAGCCACGCATCACCGTGTTCGGCGTCGGCGGCGGCGGCGGCAACGCCGTCAACAACATGATCACCGCCGGTCTGCGCGGCGTCGAGTTCGTTGTCGCCAACACCGACGCGCAGGCGCTGACCATGTCGAAAGCCGACCGGCTGATCCAGCTCGGCGCGCATGTCACCGAGGGGCTGGGCGCCGGATCCCAGCCTGAAGTGGGCCGCGCGGCAGCGGAAGAATGCATCGACGAGATCATCGATCACCTGTCCAACACCCATATGTGCTTCGTCACCGCGGGCATGGGCGGCGGCACGGGCACGGGAGCGGCGCCGGTCGTGGCGCGCGCCGCCCGCGAGAAGGGCATCCTCACTGTCGGCGTCGTCACCAAGCCGTTCCATTTCGAAGGCCAGCGCCGCATGAAGACGGCGGATTTCGGCATCGAGGAGCTGCAGAAATGCGTCGACACGCTGATCGTCATCCCTAACCAGAACCTGTTCCGGCTGGCCAATGACAAGACCACCTTCGCCGACGCGTTCGCCATGGCTGACCAGGTTCTCTATTCGGGTGTAGCCTGCATCACCGACCTGATGGTCAAGGAAGGCCTGATCAATCTCGACTTCGCCGACGTTCGTTCGGTGATGCGCGAGATGGGCAAGGCGATGATGGGCACCGGCGAGGCATCGGGCGAGGGCCGCGCGATGGCGGCCGCGGAAGCCGCGATCGCCAACCCGCTGCTCGACGAGACCTCGATGAAGGGCGCCAAGGGCCTGCTGATCTCGATCACCGGCGGCCGCGACCTGACGCTGTTCGAAGTCGACGAAGCGGCGACCCGCATCCGCGAGGAGGTCGACCAGGACGCCAACATCATCCTGGGCGCCACTTTCGACGAGGAGCTCGAAGGCGTCATCCGCGTCTCGGTTGTCGCCACCGGCATCGACAAGTCGGCGGCCGAAATCGCCGCCGCGCCGATCTCGATCCGCACCGCGCCGCAGAAGCCGGCCGCCCGCCCGGCCGTTGCCGCGGCGGAAAGCCGCCCCGCGCCGGTCCAGCAGGCTGCGTTCGAGCCGCGCGCCGCCGATCCGGTCGCGGAAGCGATCCAACTGGCCGAAGCAAACGCCGCGGCGATGGCACAAGCCCGTCCGGCGCCAATTGCCCATGCGGATGATTTCCGTCCGCAGAGCAAGATCTTCCAGGCTCCGCCGGCGCAGCCGCAACCGATGGTGCAGCCCGTGGTCCAGCAGATGCAGCCGGCGCCTCAGCCGCGCGAGATCCTGCGCGAAGTCCAGCAGCCGGTCGCGATGGCTCCCCAGCGCATGCCGCGCGTCGAGGACTTTCCGCCTGTCGTGAAGGCCGAGGTCGACGCCAAGAGCCGCCCGGCCGACCATGAGAACAGCGGACCGATGGGGCTCTTGAAGCGTCTGACCAACGGCCTGACGCGCCGCGAGGAAGAGCCTGCACGCCTGCAGCCGGCGCAGCCGCGCGAGCCCAAGCTGCGTCAGGCCGCACCGGAAGTGCGCCGTCTGGCAAGCCAGGACGCGCAGCTCTACGCGCCTCGTCGCGGCCAGCTCGACGACCAAGGCCGCCTGACGCCGCAGGCCAGGGCGACTCAGGAGGACGACCAGCTGGAAATTCCGGCGTTCCTGCGTCGCCAGGCCAACTGAGCGGTTAACGGGCTGTAACAATTGTTAACAGGCAAGCAAGGAATTGCTTGCCTGTTAACGTTTAAAAGAATGCAAATTCAAGCACTTAAGAGGCTATCCATATGTCGGTTGCGGTTACAAAGAGTAAGAAACCGTGATTTGGACTATCCCTGACGGGACATTATCTTCGCTGCCTACCGTCGTCGGTTTGCCGGGATTTCGGGGGAAGTGACCTGGCCTGCCGATTTTTACAAGAGAGCCGCGCCCCTCGGGCTGGAGAAGCGGACCTAGGCATTTTGGGCTTATGGGGATTGTCTTGCACGACTATCAGACGACAGTGAAGACGCGCGCGTCGCTTACGGGCACCGGCGTTCACAGCGGCAAGGAAGTTTCCATCAGCTTTCTCCCGGCGGATGCCGACACCGGCATTGTTTTCCAGCTTTTTAGTGAGAACGGGCAAGGTCGCGAGTTCCGCGCCCTGTTTTCCGAGATCGGCGCAACCGACCTGTGCACCATGCTCGGTGATCCCTCTGGCGAGCACATCGCCACGGTCGAGCACATCATGGCGGCGCTGTTCGGGCTCGGCATCGACAATGTCATCATCGAGATCGACGGCCATGAGGTCCCTATCCTCGACGGCAGCGCCATGGCGTTCGTCGAGGCCATAGACCAGGCCGGCATCGAAACGCTGTCGGTCAAGCGGCGCTACATCCGGATCGTCAAGCCGGTCCGCATCGAGAACGGCGCCTCCTGGGCTGAGTTCAGGCCCTATGACGGCACTCGCTTCGAGGTCGAGATCGATTTCGAAAGCCCGGCGATCGGCCGGCAGCTGTTCGCGTCCGACATCAATGCGGACATTTTCCGCCGCGACATCGCGCGCGCCCGCACCTTCGGCTTCATGAAGGACGTCGAGCGGCTGTGGGCCGCCGGCTATGCGCTGGGATCCTCGCTTGAGAATTCGCTGGTCATCGGTGACGACAACCGCGTCATCAACATGGGCGGCTTGCGCTACCCCAACGAGTTCGTACGCCATAAGACGCTGGACGCCATGGGCGACCTGGCACTGGCTGGGGCCCGCTTCATCGGCTGCTTCCGCTCCTATCGTGGCGGCCATAGGCTGAATGCGGCCGCCTTGCGGCGCGTGCTGTCGGACCGTACCGCGTTCGAGATCGTCGAAACGACCCGCCGCGAGCGCGGCCGTGCGGCCGAGATGAGCGCCGTCAACGCGCCTCTCTATGCGCCCTGGATGATCTGAGTCGCCGCCACTTTCCGGATGCCATCGCAGCTCGCTGGTGTTGCATGAATGCATCATTTGCCGGCGAAATCGCAGGGATGCTCCGGCGCGGCCCGGCCGCCACAAAAATGTTCGATTGCCTAGACATAGCGTTGCCGGGCAAGGCGGTTATGGTTTATGGCTGCTGCCGTCGATAGTGCATGTCGCCTGGAAGTGGGGACCAGTTTTGGGGAAACGATATGCAACAGGCACTGAAATAACGCCGAAAGGGCGCAATCCAATCATGTTCTTCAAGCGAGTCGGTCAATTGAAAGCGCCGCAGCGGTCCGTTTTCCTGGCGCTTTCGGTGGTTGTTCCATCGCTCTTGCTGTCTGCTTGCATGTCGTCGGAAAAAGATATCGACCTGTCGACCTATGTCGACCAGACCGAACCGGCCGACGTTCTCTACAACCAAGGGCTCGCCAATCTGAATGCCGGACGCCTCGACGAGGCGAGCAAGAAGTTCGACGCGGTCGACCGCCAGCATCCTTATTCGGAGTGGGCCCGCAAATCGATGGTGATGGGCGCGTTCGCCGACTATCGCAAGGGCAGCTACGACGAAGCGATCTCGTCGGCCAAGCGTTATCTGACGCTGTATCCGTCAACGGATGACGCGGCTTATGCGCAGTACATCATCGGCCTTAGCTACTACCGCCAGATCAAGGACGTGACGCAGGATCAGAAGGAAGCGCGCCAGACCGTGCAGACCATGCAGGATCTCGTGACGCGCTGGCCTAATTCAGAATATGTCGATGACGCCAAGGAAAAGATCCGCTTCGCCAACGACCAGCTCGCCGGCAAGGAGATGCAGATCGGCCGCTATTATCTCGAACGTCGCGAATACATCGCCGCGGTCAAGCGTTTCCGCAATGTGGTCGAGAATTATTCCAACACCCGCCACGTCGAGGAGGCGCTGGCGCGCCTGACCGAGAGCTATTATGCGATGGGCCTGACTTCGGAGGCGCAGACCGCCGCCGCCGTTCTCGGCACCAATTATCCCGACAGCCCATGGTACAAGGATTCCTACAAGCTCCTGCAGAGCAACGGGCTTGCGCCGCGCGAGAATGCCGGCTCGTGGATATCCAAGGCCGGGAAACTGATCACCGGCGCCTGATGCAGGCGTAACGATGCTTTCCAGGCTGTCGATCCGCGATATCGTCCTGATCGAGAAGCTGGATATCGACTTCCAGCCCGGTCTCTCGGTGCTGACGGGCGAGACCGGCGCCGGAAAATCCATCCTGCTCGACGCCCTGTCGTTGGCGCTTGGGGCTCGCGGTGACGCTTCCCTGGTGCGCCACGGCGCGGCACAGGGCCAGGTGATTGCCGTGTTCGACGTGCCGCGCAACCATCCGGTGCGCGCGCTGCTTGCCGAGAATGCCATCGAGGACGACGGCGACATCATCCTGCGCCGCTTGCAGACGGCGGACGGCCGCACTCGCGTCTTCGTCAACGATCAGCCGTCCAGCGTGACGCTGATGCGCGACGTCGGCCGCGCGCTGGTCGAGATCCACGGCCAGCATGACGAACGCGCCCTTGTCGATCCCGGCGCGCATCGCGACGTGCTCGACGCCTTCGGCGGCCATCTCGGCGCCGTCCGGTCGACGGCCGAGGCCTGGCGGCACTGGCGCGCCTGCGAGCAGGAGCTCTCGCGCCATCGTGCCAAGGTGGCGGCGGCGGCGCGCGAAGCGGACTACCTGCGCGCAGCGGTCACGGAGCTGACCAAGCTCGATCCGCAGCCGGGTGAGGAGACTGAGCTTGCCGACTTGCGCGCCCACATGATGCGGGCCGAGAAGATCGCCTCCGAAATCCACGACGCGCAGGACGTGCTTTCGGGTCCATCCTCGCCCTTGCCGCAACTGGCCAGCCTGCTCAGGCGGTTGCAGCGCAAGGCCGGCGAGGCCCCCGGGCTGCTCGACGAAGTGGTCAAGTCGCTGGATGAGGCGATGCTGTCGCTCGACGCGGCGCAGTCGGGTGTCGAGGCGGCTTTGCGCGCCACCGAATATGATCCACAGCGGCTGGAAAAGGCGGAAGAGCGATTGTTTTCGCTGCGCGCGGCAGCGCGCAAGCACAGCGTTGCCGTCGATGATTTGGCGCAATTGCGCGACACGATGGTTGCCGATCTTGCCGATCTCGATGCCGGCGAGGAGCGCCTTCATGGGCTGGAAAAGCAGGCGGCCGCAGCGCGCGAAGCCTATGATATCGCCGCCGCGCAGTTGTCCTCGCTTCGCCATGCCGCGGCGGTCGGGCTGACCAAGGCGGTGATGGCCGAACTGCCGGCGCTTAAGCTCGAACGCGCCGCCTTCATCGTCGAGATGAAGAGCGAGGCCGAGAGCCGCATGGAAGAGGGCATCGACCAGATCGAGTTCTGGGTGCGCACCAATCCCGGCACGCGACCCGGGCCGATGATGAAGGTTGCTTCCGGCGGCGAGCTTTCGCGCTTCCTACTGGCGCTGAAGGTGGCGCTGGCCGACCGGGGCTCGGCGCCAACGCTGGTCTTCGATGAAATCGACACAGGGGTGGGCGGCGCCGTCGCGGATGCCATCGGCCAGCGGCTGGCAAGATTGTCCAGGCGCGTGCAGGTGCTCTCGGTCACCCATGCGCCGCAGGTGGCGGCCCGCGCGGCGACGCACTTCCTGATCTCCAAGTCCGGCAGCACCGACAAGGTCGCGACCGGCATCGCCGAAATGGACCGGGCGGCGCGCCAGGAAGAGATCGCGCGCATGCTGGCCGGCGCCACCATCACCGACGAAGCGCGCGCGGCCGCCGAGAGATTGCTGCGGGAGAATACGGCGGCTGCCTGAAAGCTCGTTTCCCGTGAAGGCGAGTCAGGATATGGCTGCATCCTGCTGTTCAGGAATGATTTTTTCGCAGGCCGGCTCCCTCCTGCCAAATCCTGATTTATAGTGGCGCCCAACCAAAGTGCGCTGCGCCTTGGTTATTGTTTTGTGCATGTCGTTGCCCCAAAATCGCACCATATTTTGGGCGGCGTGCATTGGTCAGGGAAGCCGTGCGATGTCTGAAAGACCAGTCGATTCACTCAGTGAGAGCGAAGCCGAAGCGGAGCTGAAGCGCCTGGCGCAGGAGATCGCGGAGCACGACCGCCGCTACCATACCGAGGACGCGCCTGTTATCACCGACGCCGCCTATGATGCGCTGACCCGGCGCAACTTCGCCATCGAGCAGCGCTTTCCCGCCCTGGTGCGCGAGGATTCGCCATCGCGCAGGGTCGGTGCCGCGCCGGCGGAAGGCTTTGCCAAGGTGCGCCATGCCGTGCCCATGCTCAGCCTCGCCAAGGCCTATACCGACGAGGACGTCGCAGATTTCATCGAACGCGGCCGGCGCTTCTTCGACCGCGACAAGGATCTCGACATCGCCTTCACGGCCGAACCGAAGATCGACGGCCTGTCGGCCTCGCTGCGTTACGAGAACGGCGTGTTCGTGCAGGGCGCAACGCGCGGCGATGGCGCTGTCGGCGAAGACATCACCGCCAATCTGAGGACCATCGCCGATATTCCCGGCAGGCTGAAAGGCTCGGGCTGGCCCGAAATCATCGAGATACGCGGCGAGGTCTACATGACCTATGCGGAATTCGAGGCGCTGAAGCAACGCTCGGCGGCCGCCGGCGGCCAGGACTATGTCAATCCGCGCAATACGGCGGCTGGGTCGCTGCGCCAGAAGGATCCATCGGTCACCGCCAGCCGGAACCTCAAATTCTTTGCCTATGCCTGGGGCTACACGACAGCCGACCCTGCTCCGACACAATACGATTCGGTGCAGAAATTCGCGGAATGGGGCTTCAAAGTCAGCCCGCTGATGGTGCGGGCGAGGTCGGTCGGCGAGCTGATCGCGCATTATCACCGCATCGAGGAACAGCGTTCTTCCTTGGGCTACGACATCGACGGCGTCGTCTACAAGGTCGACCAACTGGAGTTGCAGCGCCGGTGGGGCTTCGTCACCGGCGAACCGCGCTGGGCCATCGCGCACAAATTTCCGGCCGAACAGGCGATGACGACCGTGCAGAAGATCGATATCCAGGTCGGGCGCACCGGCACGCTGGCGCCGGTAGCGAGGCTTGCGCCCGTGACAGTCGGGGGCGTCGTGGTCGAGAACGTCACGCTGCACAACGAAGACTATATCAAGGGTTTCGACAGCAACGGCCAGCCGATCCGCGACGGCATCGACGTGCGCATCGGCGACACCGTGGTGATCCAGCGGGCAGGGGATGTCATCCCGCAGATCGTCAGTGTCGTCGTCGACAAGCGTCCGCCGGATGCCGTGCCTTACGAATTCCCACATACTTGCCCGATCTGCGGCTCGCCGGCGACGCGCGAAATCAACGAGAAGACCGGCAAGGAGGATTCCCGCAGGCGTTGCACGGGCGAACTGATCTGCCCCGCGCAAGCCGTGGAAGGGCTGCGCCACTTCGTGTCGCGCGGGGCCATGGATATCGAGGGACTAGGCGCGGAAAACATCGACCTGTTCTTCAATGCGGGCCTGGTCAAGACGGCCGCCGACATCTTCACGCTCAGGGATCGGCGTCCCGCCGTCACCAAGGCGCTGGCCGAGCGGCGCGAGGAGCAGGCGAGGCAGCGCGAGGCGGCGTCGGGCAAGACGCGCAAGAACGTGCGCAGCGTCGAGGACCGCAACTATGAAGGGTTGGACAAGCTCTTTGCGGCGATCGATTCGCGCCGCGAACCCGAGCTCGACCGCTTCATCTTTGCGCTTGGGATCCGCCATATCGGCGAAACGACGGCGGCCGTGCTTGCCCGGACGTTTTCGACAATCGAGGAACTGATCCGCGTCGGCAAGGAGACCGCGGCGGCTGACGATCCGCATAGTGTCTTCCCGTCGATCAACGGCATCGGCGATACGGTGATCAACGCGCTGGCCGATTTCTTCGGCAATGAGCGCAATGACGACGTGCTTGAGGCGTTGCTTAAACAGGTCAGGCCGAAGCCGTATGTCGTCACCGTCTCGGCCGACAGCGTGGTCGCGGGCAAGACCGTCGTGTTCACGGGCTCGCTGGAAAAGATGACGCGTTCCGAAGCCAAGGCGATGGCCGAACGGCTGGGCGCCAAGGTGGCGGGCTCGGTTTCGGCCAAGACCGATCTGGTAGTGGCGGGGCCCGGCGCCGGCTCGAAACTCAAGCTTGCCAGTGAACTCGGCATCGAGGTCATAGACGAGGACGCGTGGCTGCAGCGGATCGGCAAGGCATGATGTCAGGCGAATTCAAGGGGTTCGGCCAAAAGGCTATTCCGTTCCTGAAGGCACTTGATTTCCACCAGAGTCGCGAGTGGTTCGTAGAGAATCGCGACCTGTTCGAACAGGAATTGCGCGATCCGCTGGGCGATCTGGTGGAGACGCTCACACGCCGTTTCGGCGAGGCCGGGCTCGGCCTCAAGGGCGACCGCAAGAAATCACTGTTCCGGATCAACCGGGACGTGCGCTTCGCCAAGGACAAGCGGCCTTACAACCGGCATCTGTCGGCGATCCTGTCGCCCGACGGCACCAAGATGGAGCAGGGCGTGTTCTATGTCCACGTTGGGCTGGAACGCTGCTTCGCCGACATTGCCTGGTGGCAGCCCGCCCCGGAACTGTTGCTCGCCATGCGCAAGGCCATCGCGGCAAGGCCGGACAGGTTCCGCGCCCTGGTGGGCGCCTTGAAGAAGAACGGTCTGGAATTCGAGACGGAGGGCCGCATGAAGCGCACGCCGCGGGGCTTCGAGCATGTCGGCGATTCCGATCTGGCCGAGGCCATCCGCAACCGTCATTTCTACGTCCAGCATGTCATCGATCCGGCGGGGATCCACACGGCGGCGCTGGTCGACGAGCTGGTCGATTTCACCATGCGCGCCAAGCCGCTGCTCGACTGGGGCAGGGCGATAGAGGGCAAGGTGGCGCAGGGCTAGGATTGGTCCTGGCAATCATTTCCGCTGATTGTTGGGCTCAACCGAATTCGTGTGACAAGGCGGGCCACGCTACCTAGATCAGGCCATTCTCCTGGGAGTTATCCATGGTGTCGGATGCAATTTCCGAGAACGGCGCAAAGAGCGATTTCTGGCAAGGCGTGCGGCTTTCCATGCCGGTCGTTGTGGCGTCGGCGCCGTTCGGGGTGCTGTTCGGGGCGCTGGCCGTCGACAATGGCTTCTCGGTGTTCGAAGCCTTCCTGATGAGTGCGATGATCTTCGGCGGCGCCAGCCAGATGGTCGGCATCGAGCTGTTCGGCCAGCATGTCGCGCCGTGGCTGATCGTGCTGTCAATCTTCGCCGTCAATTTTCGCCACGTGCTCTATTCGGCCGGTATCGGCCGGCGCATAGCGCACTGGCCCGTGGTCAGCCAAGCGGTCGGCTTCTTCATCCTCACCGATCCGCAGTTCGCCGTCGCCGAGGCGAGGGCGCAGTCCGGCGAGACGGTCGGCTTCGCCTGGTATCTCGGGCTCGGCCTGCCGGTCTATGTATTCTGGGTGATCGAAAGCGCGCTCGGCGCGGTGTTCGGCAAGCTCATCCCCGACACGCATGCGCTGGGCATCGATTTCCTGCTGCCGATCTATTTCCTTGGCCTGGTGATGGGCTTCCGCAAGCGGCCGTTGTGGCTGCCGGTGGTCGTCGCCAGTGCTTGCGCCTCGATCGTCGCCTACAAGATGGTAGGTTCACCCTGGCACGTTTCAATCGGCGCCATCGCCGGCGTGCTGCTGGCCGTCATCCTGCCGCCCCACCACTCAGGCGTGAAGGCACGGCCATGAGCACGACGTTCTGGATCATCATCGCCGGCGCGATCGCCACTTATCTTACGCGGATCGGCGGGCATCTGGTCATCTCGCGCTTCGACAATATCCATCCGCGCGTCGAGGCCGGCCTCAACGCGGTGCCGGCGGCGGTGCTGACGACATTGGTGGCGCCGGAACTGTTGAATGCCGGACCGGCGGAATGGGCGGCATTGGTTGTCACCGCCATGGTTTCGCTGCGCGGCGGGCTGATGGCGATGTTTTTGGCTGGTGCGGCGATGCTGATCCTGGCGCGGCAGTTTGTGGGGTAGAGTTCCGGGCGCGATCGTTCGAACGCTGGCGCCGCCTTAGACGCACTCAAATCTTAGCGCCATGCGGTAACGGCGCCGTTGCCTTTTCCAGCCAGGCCAGCGTCTCGCCGTCGAGCATCGGGCCGATCTCGGCCAGCACGCGGGCGTGGTAGGTGTCGAGCCAATGCAGCTCGTCGCGGGTCAACAAATCCGAGCGCACCAGCCTGACATCGATCGGCGCCAGGGTCAGCGTCTCGAAACCGTGCATGGCGATGTCGCCGCCGTCGATCTGCTCGGCCGGCGTCACCAGGATGAGGTTCTCGATGCGGATGCCGTAAGAACCTTCCTTGTAATAGCCCGGCTCGTTGGACAGCATCATGCCTTCGAGCAGCTTTTCGGTGCCCGTGCGGGCGATGCGTTGCGGGCCTTCGTGCACCGCCAGATAAGAGCCGACGCCATGGCCGGTGCCGTGGGCGAAGTCGCAGCCGTGCTTCCACAGCGCCATGCGGGCGACGGCGTCGATTTCCGAGCCGCGCGTGCCGGCGGGGAAACGCAGCGTGGAAATGCCGATCATGCCTTTCAGCACGAGCGTGAAGCGTTCGCGCATTTCCTCGGTCGGCTGGCCGATCGGCACGGTGCGGGTGATGTCGGTGGTGCCGTCCTGATATTGGGCGCCGGAATCGAGCAGGAACAGCTCGCCGGCCTGGAGCTTGCGGCTGGTGGCGCGTGAGACGCGGTAGTGCATGATGGCGCCATTCGGGCCGGCGCCCGAAATGGTGTCGAAGGAGACGTCGCGCAGCGGCATTTGCGTTTCCTCGCCGGTCTGCCGGCGCGTCTCTTCCAGCCGGGTGACGACCGCGATCTCGTCGAGCGAGCCGGGCTTCTGGCGGTCGAGCCAGCACAAAAGCTTCGCCACCGCCGCGCCATCGCGCCGATGCGCGGCGCGCGAGCCGTTGATCTCGGCCTGGTTCTTGGTGGCGCGCGGGATGCGGGCCGGGTCGGGAGCGGCAATCACCTCGCCGCCATTGTCCTCGACCAGCATGCGCAGCCTGTAGGCGGCCAAAACGGGGTCTAGCGCGATTTTCGCGCCGCTCTTGGCCAGCGCCACGACCGCGGCCTCGAATTCACCGGGCTCATGGGGCTCGGCAAGCTGGGTGAGATACGCCGCAACCTGGCGGGAGAATTTTCGGCTGTCCATGAATAGCCGGTGCCGTCCGTCGGCAGCGAGGACAGCGAAGCCGAGCGCCAGCGGCGTGTGCGGTACGTCGCCGCCACGGATGTTGAAGGCCCAGGCGATCGAGGAGGGATCCGTCAGCACCGCATGGGTGGCGCCCTCCTTGCCGATCGCCGCCGCCAGCCGCGCCAGCTTGTCCTTGGCGAGCTCGCCGGCAAAACCGATGGGATGGAGTTCGATGGGAGCGACCGGTGGTTCCGGCTGATCCTTCCAGATTATGTCGATCGGGTTCGTCTCGAGCGGCACCAGCACAGCGCCGGTCTTTTCGGCCGAGGCCCGCAGCGCCTTGACCTCGCCGATCGTGTGCAGCCAGGGGTCGAAGCCGAGCCGCGCGCCCTTGCCGAGGTTATCCTTGAGCCAATTTGCAGGCGGATTGTCGACCAGGCTCTCGATCGAGAAGATACCGAGATCAACCTCGCCGCGCACCTGCAGCGTGTAGCGTCCGTCGACGAAGATGAAGGCGCGGTCGCGCAGGATGATGGCAACGCCGGCGGAGCCGCTGAAGCCGGTCAGCCATTTCAGCCGCGCCGAGCGGTCGGCGACATATTCGCCCTGATGCTCGTCGGCGCGGGGAACGACAAATCCATCCAGGCCGTTTTCCGCCAGCCATTGGCGCAGCAGCGCCACGCGCGGTCTGCCGACGGCCGGATTGCCAGCGGAATCAAAGGTCTGGAACATGGTGGCGTCTCCCTCGATAGTGCCCGACCGTAGCGCATGGAGCTGGAAACCGGAATCGATTTTCAGCAGGGCCAGACGGGGCTGCGTCACCGTTTGAGATGGATCGTCACCCAGCCTTCGCGGTGCAGCGTTCTGACATGGCGAAAACTCTGGCCGACATAGGCGGAGATCACCGCGTCGCGCTGCCGGTCGAGAATGCCTGACAGCACCAGCGAGCCGCCGAGGCTGATGTGTCGCGCCATTTCCGGAGCAAGCCGCATCAGCGGCCGCGCCAATATGTTGGCGATGATCAGGTCGAAAGGCGCACGCCTGGCAAAGATCGGATGGTGGAATCCGGGCGCGGTCACCGTCTCCACCAGCGCCTTTACGTGGTTGAGCCGTGCATTGGCGGCGGCAACGCTTACCGCCACCGGATCGATGTCGGTCGCAAGCACGGGAATATGGAAGAGCTTGGCCACAGCGATGGCCAGCACCGCGCTGCCGGTGCCGAGATCGAGCGCGTTGCGCGGCCGCTCGCGCCGCGTCACCTTTTCCAGCATTTCCAGGCATCCGGCGGTGGTGCCGTGGTGGCCGGTGCCGAAGGCCAGCCCCGCTTCGATCTCGATGGCAAGCTCGCCACTGTGGCGTTTGCGGCGATCATGCGCGCCATGCACGAAGAAACGGCCGGCACGCACCGGTTTCAGCCCTTCCAGCGAGCGCGCCACCCAGTCGATATCGGGCAAGGTCTCGCGCTCGACCGGCCTGGACAGGGCTAGCCCTGCCAGAATGTCCTTCACCCGCGCCTCGACCGCATCCACATCGCCGTCGGCATAGAGAGAGACTTCATGAATGTCCGCGTCCTCATCGACCTCCAGCACGGCTATCGGCAAGCCTTCGTCCTCAAAGGCGGCATCGAGGGCGGCGAAAATTCTGGTGGATTCGATCTTGCCGGCGGTGAAATGGAGCCGCGTCTGGGTCATGGATTTCGCATCAGCCCTTGGCCGCGAGGCGTTTGAGCTTTTCCACCGCGGTGTCGGCGCTTTCGCCATAGGCGATCGTGCCGGCGAAATCGCCCTTGCCGTTGAGCAGCAGCACCGAGGCGGTATGGTCCATCGTGTAGTCGCCGTCGCCGGTGTCGACTTTCTTCCAGTAGATGCCGAAGGACTTCGCCATGGCGTGGACCTTGTCCGGGTCGCCCGATATGCCGGTGATGCGGTCAGAGAAATTGCTGACATAGGCGTTCATGACCGCGGGGGTGTCGCGCTCCGGATCGACCGAGACGAAGTAGGCATGCAGGTTCTTGCCGTCGTCACCAAGCGTCTTCAGCCAGCCGGACAGTTCGAACAGCGTGGTCGGGCAGACCTCTGGGCAATGGGTGAAGCCGAAGAAGACGACGCTGGGGTGGCCCCGGAAGGCGGCTTCGGTGATCGGCGCGCCTTTCTGGTCGACCAGCGTAAAGGCGGCACCGAAAGGCTCGCCGCCATAGTGGCCGCGATACCAGTCGAAGGTCAGCCAGCCTATGCCGGCCGCCATCAGGACGAGAATGCCGACCAGTATTGAGCGCATCATCCGCAGGATTCCGTCTTGTAATTTCATCGGCATGCCGGTCATGGCCAGGCAGCCCTCGGTTCGGCGAACAGTCTTAGCGGTTCGACCGGGTACACGCAAAGGTGCCGCGTTGACGCAACCGGCCGTGACCTATGCCGGCGTTTTGATCGGGGCCGCCGGCTTGCAATGCAACGTCCTTCGCCCCACCTGAGACCGGCAAACTTGAACCTCGGAGGCTATCTTGCAACGACTGATTGGGCGAAATCTGATCGGCGGCGCCCTGGCCGCGTGCCTTGTCCTTGGCGCCGGTGCCGCAGTCGCCGATGAAGTCGGCAAGGTCGGCGTCGACTGGCTCGGCAACGACATCATCGTCGAAGCGATCAAGGACCCGAAGGTGGACGGCGTCACCTGCCACGTGTCCTATTTCGACCGCGGCATCATCGACCGCCTGCACAAGGGCAACTGGTTCGAGGATCCTTCCGATTCCTCGATTTCGTGCCGCCAGACCGGTCCGATCACCATCGGCGACATCGACATGAGCGAAGGCGGCGAGGAGGTGTTCAAGCAAGGCATCAGCCTGATCTGGAAGAAGCAGGTGGTGAACCGCATCTACGACAAGGCCAACGAGACGCTGATCTACCTCTCGCATTCGCGCCAGGTGCAGAACGGCTCGGCCAAAATGTCGGTCACCACCGTGCCGCTCTACGGCCAGAACGTGGTGTGGACCAAGGGCAAACCGAAATAGATGGATCCGTTTTTCCGTGCAATTGACCCGACCGACAATTGCTCCCGGCTTGCGGGAGCTATTGCCCTGACGTAAAGCCGCCCGTATGGACCGTTCCGAAAATCTCGTGCTGAAAGATCCCGAGCCGCGTATCCATCCGACGGCGGAGCTGAAAGCATGCAAGCTGGGCCGCTACGCCTCGATCGGCGAGCGGGTGGTACTGCGCGAAGTGAGCGTCGGCGATTTTTCCTACTTCGAGCGGCACGCCGAGGCGATCTACACGAGCATCGGCAAATTCTGCTCGATTGCCGCCAACAGCCGCATCAATGCACTGGATCATCCGATCGAGCGGCTGACCCAGCACAAGGTCAGCTACCGGCCCAACGAATATTTCCGCTGGCTGGGCGTCGATGCCGTCTTCCGCGAACGACGCCAGGCGAAGGCGGTGAGCATCGGCCATGACGTGTGGATTGGCCACGGGGCCGTGATCATGCCCGGCCTCACCATCGGCAATGGCGCCGTCGTCGGCGCCAATGCCGTCGTCACGCATGACGTGCCGCCTTATGCGATCGTCGCCGGGGTGCCGGCCAAGCCGCTTCGGCCGCGCTTCGCAGCCGATGTCGCGGCGCGGATCGAGGCTCTCGCCTGGTGGGACTGGCCGGTCGAAAAGCTCGCCAGCGCCGTTCCCGACATGCAGGCCATGACCATCGAGACCTTCCTGGACCGCTGGGAAAATCACGCCGCGTGAGTGACGCCGGCGCGGCTGAAGAGCACGCGCATTTGCGCCAAAGGCGCGCTTCAGGGAACCACTGTGCGAGCGCTCCGGACTGAACCCCTTCCGTCATGCGGGGGTGGCGCAACGGAAGGGGCTGGAGGTAAACCGCTGTGAAGCGGAAGGAACAGGCCTGTTTTGCCTGCACCGTTACTGTGACACCAAACCGATAAAGTGTGTTGTCCTTCCGATTCCCTTGATGCGTGCATTCGATTGCGGCGGTTGTATTTCTTTCCGATGGGAACCCGATATGGCCGCCGGTTGTTCCTTCCGGCGTACCGCACGGCGCGGCGCTGTTTGAGGGACCCCATGATCGAGAAGCTCTTCACCAAAATCGCCAACCGGGTAGCCCACCTTGCGGGGCTGTCGCCGACATTCGCACTCTGCTGCCTGATCGTCATCATCTGGGCAGTAAGCGGCCCACTCTTCGCCTTCTCGGACACTTGGCAACTGGTGATCAACACCGGGACGACGATCATCACCTTCCTGATGGTGTTTCTCATCCAAAACACCCAGAATCGAGACGGCGCGGCAATCCAGGCCAAACTGGACGAGTTGATCCGGGTCAGCGAAGCCAAGAACACCTTCATCGGTATCGAGCATCTGACCGAAGCCGAGGTCCAGGAGATCCGTGCCAAATGCGAGCGGGCAGCGAAGCGGCATGACGAGAAAATCGCGGCCGTAGCTGCCAAGAAAGCCGTGGCGTCAAAGAGCAAACCGAAAAAGCAGGTGGCTCGAAGCACCGGCTGAAACCGGTTAACCCCCAAGGGTTCCGTCGTTGCTCGAATGCGACCCGATCCGAACACCGGCTCTCATTTTTCGGACATGCTCATTGCTTCATGAATGCCGCGAAGGCATCCTTGTGGTCGGGGTGCCAGCGCGACAGAGCAGGGCGGTTTTCGATGATGTCGCCGATCGCCCAGGCCATGCGTTTCTCATCCAGCGGACGCGTCACCTCGTTGTCAGGGCACAGGATGTAGAAGTCGCGCTTTGTCAGGGATTCCAGCATGAAATCAATGACCTGTTCGCCGGTCCAGGCGTCGGCCGGCTTCTCGGTCGCACCCTCGGTCAGGCCGGTATAGGTGAAGCCCGGGATCAGCAGATGCGCCGACAGATGGGCACCCGGTTCGTTGCGCAGGGCATGCGCCAGTCCCTCGGTAAAGGTCTTCACGCCGGCCTTGGAGACGTTGTAGGCAAGGTTTCCAGGCGGCGTGGTGATGCCTTGCTTGGAGCCGGTGTTGACGATCAGGCCCGGCTGGCGGGCCGCCAGCATGCGGGGCACGAAGGCTTCGACGCCATGCACGACACCCCAGAAATTGATGTCCAGCAGCTGCTTCCAAGCGTCGCGGTTCTCCCACGGCTTGCCCGGGTTGTTGCCGATACCAGCATTGTTCATCAGCAGCGACACATTACCGAAGGCGCCAAAGGCTCTTTCGGCGAGACGATCCACGTCATGCGCCGTCGAAACGTCGGCGGCGACGGCCAGCACGGCATCGTCGCCGGCGATCGCGGAAACAACACGGGCCGCGTCGTCAAGACGCGGGCCGGCGATATCGGCGAGCACGATCTTCATGCCCATGAGAGCCAGCCGCTTCGCGGCCGCAAGACCAATGCCGCTGGCAGCACCGGTAACGACGGCGGCATTGCCCGAACCAAGCGCGGGCAAAGCGGTCTGGAGTTCTGCGTCGGTCAGCATGGGCGGCGGATTCCTTCTTGCGATGGCGCCGAACTTAGCGCCGGAGCGGGCTGGCGCAAGCCTCCACGCGCCTGGCTGCGCTTCAGCAGCCTGCTGGGCCGGGTTGACCGGCCCAGCCGAGACTGCGCATGGTGCCTCGCAAAAAGGAGATTTCCCGATTGACGGACTGGATCGAAATCCTGAAGCAGCAGACCACCATCGGCGATCAGATGAACCGCGAAGTGCCGCAGATGCTGGCAAACCCCGAGATCAACGAAGCACAGGTGAAGACGCTGTTTTCCGCCTTGGAAAAACAGGCGGATTTCGTCGAGAAGCTGCGCATGGCGCTGGAAAAGTTCGGCCATGACTTTGCGGTCATCAAGGCGGCGGAACGGCTGGAAGAGCGCTACGCCGATCTTGCCGCGTCGGTGGCCGAGAAGCTGAAAGCGATGCGCGAATAGATCCCTATTTTTCGATCACGCGTGCGAAACGCCGGTCCGGCACAAGCCAGACCAGGGCAACCAGTACATAGATCGCGACGCCGATCCACTGGCTGATGAAGGTCAGCGGGATGGCGCAGAGATAGGCGACAAGCGAGATCTTGCCCTTGCGGTCGTTGCCGATCGCCCTGGCAAAGGCCGTATCGTTGCCGTGCAATCGGTGAAGCGTCACGACGAGAATGAAGTAGGCGATGGCGCACAGCGCAAGATCGGCGCCGTAGACGGCGACCGGCACCGGCGCGAAATGGTTTTCGCCCATGAAGGCCGTCGTCACCGGCATCAGCGACAGCCAGAACAGGAGATTGAGGTTCGCCCACAACACGCGGCCGTCGACCCGCTGCACGGTGTGGAACATATTGTGCAAATTGTTCCAGTAAAGGCCGACGTTGATGAAGGACAGCACGTAGCTGAAAAAGATCGGCCATAGCGGCAGCAAGGCCGAGAGATCCTCGCCGTGCGGCACCTTCAGTTCAAGCACCATGATGGTGATGATGATGGCCACGACGCCGTCGGTGAATGCCTCGACCCTGCCTTTGCCCATGATTTGCGCCCTATGTCCGGTGTCGATCGTTGAAGATGGTAAATCGTTAGCTGATGTTGTCAGGCCGATAAACGCCATCCGGGGAATTTCTCAACTATATCAGGGGAAACTCTCCCGCCAGGCCGGCTCGCGGCAATGGTTTGCTGTGGCAAATTGTTGACTTTTCTTGCCACAGTCCTCCATCGAAGACAGCCTCGGCTGAATCACATAAGGCCGAGCGATCGAATGGAGTGACTGATGAGATTTCGATTTCTGCTCTGCCTCGCGACCATTCTGGCCGCCATCCTCGGCACGTCGGCCGCCGCGTTCGCCTACAGCGCCCACACCACCACCAACCTCAACGTGCGCTCCGGGCCCGGGGCGGGATATGCCAAGGTGGGGACGCTGCCAGTCGGCTACAGGGTGAACGTCACCGGCTGCCAGCCGGGTTGGTGCAGAATCCATGGCGGCGGCCTCAGCGGCTGGGCCAGTTCCGGCTATCTCTCGCGGGCCCATGTCGTTCGCCCGCCAGTGATCATCGTGCGCCCGCCGCATGGTCCGCCGCACTGGCAGCATCGGCCGCACCGTCCTCCGCACCATCGCCCACCGCACAAACCGCGTCCCGGGAAGTGCAAGATCGCACCAGGTTTCTCCTGCAAATAACGGATTGCAGCGGGGTCACACGACAGGATGTCGTGACGGATCGGAACCATCGGCTCCGACACGAGCCTGTTCAGCCAACGGGTTTCCCGGTCCAGACAACGTCCGTCATGCTGTCAGGAGCCCGCCGGCCGGCCGGAACGTCGGGAGTAAGGGCGCGTTAAGGTCGCGATCCCTGAAACTGATGAAGAGGTTTGGCCATGGCCATTCGTGACTTGGCGCATTCGCGCAACGAAGCAGGCGGCGAGGCTCTCGCAATTCCGGTGGTTGCCACAATGATCGCCGTTCTGTTTGCCGGCAGCACGGTGCTGACGCCGCTGTACATCATCTACAAGCAGCAGTTCGGCTTTTCACAGATCACGCTGACGCTGGTCTACGCGGTCTATGTCGTCGGCAATCTCGGCGCCCTGCTGATGTTGGGCGGCGCGTCGGATGTCGTTGGGCGCCGGCCTGCCGCTCTCGCGGCCATGATCGTCGCCGTCGCCAGCGCGCTTGTCTTTCTGTTCGCCAACAATGTCGTTCTGCTCGATGTGGCGCGCGTCCTGAGCGGGCTTGGCATCGGTGTCGGCGCGGGGACCGGAACGGCATGGATCGCCGAGCTTCTCCCCGGCGCTGACAAGGCGCGCGCCAGCGTCATTGCCACCAGCACCAATTTCCTGGGCCTCGGTTTCGGCGCACTCGTCTCGGGACTGTTGGCGCAGTATGAACCGTGGCCCTTGCGCCTGGTCTTCATCGTTTATCTGGCGGCGCTTGTGATCGTCTCCATCCTGGTCTGGCGTACACGCGAAACGGTGGCGGAGCCTGGCGGCCTCGGGCAGATTTCCATGCGGCCGCACTTTGCCGTGCCGGATGAAATCCGCGCGCGCTTCGTCGCGCCGGCGGTGACCGGTTTCGGCGCCATGGCGCTGGTCGGCTTCTATGCCGCGGTGGCGCCAAGCATCCTGGCGCAGCAACTGCATGAGACGAACCATGCTGTCGCCGGTGCGCTGTTCTTCGAATTGGCGATCGTCACCGCGCTCAGCATCGTAGCGCTGAAGCAAATGCAGAGCGGCAAGGCCATGCTGACCGCGCTGGCGTTGATGATTCCCAGCATCCTCATGGTGGTGGCGGCGCAGATGCTGGCGTCGATGGCGCTGATGATCGCCGCCACCGCCTGCTGCGGCGTGACGGCCGCACTCGGCTATCGTGGTAGCCTGCAGGTGGTGAACGAGATCGCACCGGAGGATCGCCGCGCCGAAGTGGTATCCAGCTTCTTCATCTGCTGCTTTATCGGCAATGCCTTGCCCGTCATCGGTATTGGCATCATCTCGACCTATGCCAGCCCCATCGCGGCCAGCCTGGCGTTCGCCGGCATGATCATCGTGTTTGCGCTGGTCGCGCTGGGCTTTGGGTTGAAAAACAGGCCTTGAGAGCGGCCAGCTTCAGCCGTTCGGCGTCTCTGGGGAAAAATGCGCGCGCTGGCGCGGCACGCCGAGCCCGGTGTCGGGCGGCTCGCCGGCGGCCGGCCGGTTCTCGATCATGTGCAGGGTGCGCCAGCCGCCGAGACGGTAGTAGGCCGCGGCCAGCAGCAGGGAGGTGATCGAGCCGGCCGGGAAACTCCACCACAGCGCTTCCTCGCCGATCACA
The DNA here is from genome assembly GCF_006442305.1 of Mesorhizobium sp. B2-3-6. Taxonomy (NCBI): domain Bacteria; kingdom Pseudomonadati; phylum Pseudomonadota; class Alphaproteobacteria; order Hyphomicrobiales; family Phyllobacteriaceae; genus Mesorhizobium; species Mesorhizobium sp. B2-3-6. Next base: position 692,510 of record NZ_VFVW01000001.1, read on the forward strand.
TCCCGCATGAAATAGGCAAAGCCGGTGCGCACGACCAGCACCGAGATCACCAGGATGACCAGCGGCGGCATCACGGCGCCCGTGGCGCGCACGGTGGCGAACAGCACGATGGTGACGCCGAACAGGATGAACGACCAGGACGCGACGTTGTTGATGTGAGCGGCGATGTCTATCGCCGCGCTGTCGCGGCTCAGGAACAGGCTGAGGATCGAGCGATCGAAGACCCATAGAAGTGCCACGAGAGCACCGGTCAGCACCAGGTTGAAGCCGACGCCTGACGCTGCGATGCGGCTGATGCGGTCCCAGCGGCCGGCGCCGACATTCTGCGCCGCCATCGAGGACACGGCCGCGCCGATGGCGAGCGCGGGCATCTGGATGTAGGTCCATAACTGCGCGGCGATGCCGTAGGCGGCGGCCACCTGCGAACCGTAGGAATTGACGATGCCCATCACCGTCAGGGCCGCGGCCGAAATCACGATCATCTGCAAACCCATCGGCACCCCCTTGAAAACGACGACGCGCAGCAAGGCGGGATCCGGCCGCAGCAGCGCCAGATTGGCGCCGGCCAGACGCAGCGGGTGCTTACGGACATAGAGCACGATCAGGATGGCAATGACGCTCACCGTCTGGCCGACAAGCGTCGAGGTTGCCGAGCCGGCGATGCCGAGCTCTGGAAACGGCCCGATGCCGCGGATGAGCAGTGGGTTCAAGATGATATCAAGCACGACGGCTAGCGCCATGAAAAAGAACGGCGTGCGCGAATCGCCGGCGCCGCGCAGCACCGTCATCACAAAGGACAGAAGGTTCATCATCGGCACGGCCACGAAGATGATGCGCAAATAGGAGCGCGCCAGCGGCAAGGCGTCGGGCGGTGTGCCGAGCGCGCCCAGAATGGCGTCTACCCAGATCCAGCCGCAGACGGCGAACAACACCGAGACGAAGAAGAAGAAGGTAGCGCTGGTGCCGACGATGCGGCGCGCCTCGGGTAGGTCGCGGGCGCCGACCGATTGCGCCACCAGTATGGTGGCCGCCATGCCGATGCCGAACACGGTGCCGAGGATGAGGAACAGCACCAGATTGGCATTGGAGGTGGCGGTGAGCGCGGATTCGCCGAGGAAGCGGCCGACCCAGACGGCGTTTACAGAGCCGTTGAGCGATTGCAGCACGTTGGAGCCGAGCACCGGCAGGGCGAACAGCAGGAGCGTGCGCGGAATGGGGCCGCTGGTCAGGTCACCGGTGCGCCGGCGCGCGGGCATCTTTTCATCCATGGCGGGCATCCGGCAAAGCTGGTTCTTTTGAGTCCGGCACGCAGGATACCGCAGGCCCGACCGGGATGCACCCTTGCGAAAGGAGCGACGGCGGGCAAGGCACGCCGTCGTGCATCCGATCAAGCTTGTCGGGCAGGAGGCGCCAGGCGGCGCCTCCTGCAAGATGCTTACTTCCTGGCGAGGCCGGGAAGCGTGACCTGAAAGACAAGGAACATGGTGTCGACATCGGCGCCGTCCTCGGCCTTGTAGGGCGCGCCGACCTGGAAACCGTCCTGGGCGAGGAAATCGTTGTCGTTGGCGACGAACAGGAAATAGTCGTCGGGCAGCTTCGGATCGAGCACGCTCGCCAGCGACATCGCTTCCCACTTTTCCGAGAGGTTGTCCTTGTCGTTGGGCGCGCCATTGTGCAGGCCGAAGCGGGCAAGCTCGGCCTTGTCGTTGATGTCGATGAACGGCGTCAGCCTTGCCGGCGTCACCGACGGATCGAGCACGCCCTTGGGCGCCACCGGCTTGTCGGCGGCATCGAAGGGACCGCCGGCGATGTCGGTCGCGCCGGAAAGGTCGACAATGTCGATCTTGCGATACAGCGACTCTTCGCCCTTCAGGCCCTGGCCATTGCCGCTGTCGCGCGCCAGCATCAGGAAAGCCGTGTCCGACAGCGCCACGATCTCGCTTTGCGCAGCCACCTTGGTCTTGCCCTTGGCGTCCTTGAACACCGGCAGCGGCACGACATATTCATGTGCCAGCTTGAGATGGGCAAGATCGGAGGCGTCATAGATCAGCGCCCTGGTGTTCTGGCGCGTCGAGGCCGAATCGCCGCCGTCCTGCCGGGTCGCCGACTGCAAGACCGCGATCACGAACTTGCCGTCCGGCGTCATTGCCATGCCTTCGAGGCCCTGATTGTTCTGGCGGCCGGTTTCGGGATCCTTTGGGTCGGGTTCGGCAGCACCTGGGCCCGGATTGTCGGAAGCAAAATTGGCCGTGCCGTGGCGCATCGGCACGAGCGCGGCCGGAGGCTGGGTCGCCGACATCAGACGGCCGTCGGCGGAGAAGCGGTAGATGTCGGGACCGTATTCGTCGGAAACGAGCATGGTGCCGTCGGGCAGCCGCACGATCGCCTCGTTGTCGAGCGCGAGCTTGCCATTGTCGGCCTGCGGCAGGACAGGCATGTCGCCGGCGGCGGGACGCACGCCGTTCAGCGGGTCGAGACCGCTGGCGTCGGCGCCCTTGTCGTCGGTCAGGAGCATGGTGTCGGCGAGCGTCGCCTTGACGCCGGTCTGCTCCTGGCCGGCCGCGGGCGCGGCACCTGGCGCCACCGGGGCGAACTCGATGTTGATCGTGTTGAGGCGCGGCCGGTAGTCGGTGGTACCGACGACGTTATAACCGCGGTCGGGCAGCAGCCACAGCGAGCCTCTGTAGGTGCCGGCATCATGCGTCCAGCCCGCGGTGTCGATCGACATGCCGGAGCCGGAGCCGAAGGTCTCGCCGAACCTGTCGCGCTGGCCGGCCGGGATGCGGCCAACCCCCACCAGCCCCTTGTTGACGAAACTGGCGCCGCCGACGCTGGCCGAGCTGTCGGCGAAGGCGGGCAGCGAAACGGCCGAGGCCGCCAGCGCGGCGACCAGCAGCCGCAACGAGAATGAGCGTAGATGCGTCATGGATATCCCCTTGATGACAAAGCGCCGGGACGGCGGAATTCTGAGGTTGCCTGGCGGCGGCGAGGCTGCCGCCCTGGAGGGCCGCTTGTGCCCTCGGCAAGCGGTCTAAGGCGCGAACATGATGCTTGCATGACAGTTGGTGACGCATTCGCGTCGGCCCGCCGCGACGCTGCTGGGGAAGTGCGGCCGCGCCGGAAAATCGATCGTTCCAACACAGGTTCGACAGCGTCCAGGAGCTGTTCGCAGTACTAGACACTTATGTACAGTACGTATATGGTGCCGGTTTCGGACAGTCCGGGGAGGGAAGCCTTGAAGTCTCACTACCGCGCAGTCGTCATCGGGGGAGGAGTGGTGGGCGCTTCGGTGCTCTATCACCTGGCGCGGTTCGGCTGGTCGGATGTGGCGCTGATCGAGCGCGCCGAACTGACGGCGGGGTCGACTTGGCATGCGGCGGCGGGGTTCCACGCGCTCAATGCCGACCCCAATGTCGCCGCGCTGCAGGATTACACCATCAACCTTTACCGAGAGATCGAGGCCGAATCCGGCCAGGACGTCGGCCTGCACATGACCGGCGGCGTCAACATCGCCAGCGATCCGGCGCGCTGGGAGTGGCTGAAATCGGCCTGGGCGGTATTCCAGTCGGTCGGCATCGAGACCGCCCGGCTGGTGACGCCTGACGAGATCAAGGCGATCTGCCCGATCGTCGACGTCACCGGCGTGCTTGGCGGCCTCTACGATTCCAACGAGGGCCATCTCGACCCTTACGGCACGACGCATGCGTATGTCGGTGCCGCCAAGAAGCGCGGCGCCGACGTGATCCTGCGCAACCGCGTGGTCGAGCTGAAGGCGCGCGCCGACGGCCATTGGGATGTCGTCACAGAGCAACGCACCATCACCGCCGAGCATGTCGTGAATGCCGGCGGGTTGTGGGCCAAGCAACTCGGCCGCATGGCCGGGGTTGAACTGCCGGTGACGCCGATGGAGCACCATTATTTCGTCACCGAGGACATTCCGGAAGTCGCTGCCCTCGACAAGGAGATCGGCCTGGCCGTCGATCTCGACGGCTTTTCCTATCTGCGGCAGGAGCGCAAGGGCGTGCTGCTCGGCGTCTACGAGCAGAACCCGAAGCACTGGAACATGGACGGCGCGCCGTGGGATTACGGCATCGAGCTCATCCCCGAAGACATCGACCGCATCGGCCCGGAACTTGCCAAGGCGCATGAGCGCTTCCCTTGCCTGGCGACGGCAGGCATCCGCAAATGGGTCAACGGCGCCTTCACCTTCACCCCGGACGGCAATCCGATCGTCGGGCCGGTCCGCGGCCTGAAGAATTACTGGGTCGCCTGCGGCGTCATGGCCGGCTTCAGCCAGGGCGGCGGCGTCGGCAAGTCGCTGGCCGAGTGGATGATTTACGGCGAGCCGCAGGCCGACATTTTCGGCATGGACATCGCCCGCTACGGCGCCTTCGCCGCAAACCGGGAATATCTCAGGCAGACGACGCGACAGTTTTATTCTCGTCGTTTCGTCATGACCTTTCCCAACGAACGGCTGCCTGCGGGCCGGCCGCTGAAACGCCCCGGCGCCTATGACGGCATGAGTGCGGCGGGCTGCGAATGGACGGCTTCCTGGGGGCTGGAAATCCCCGCCTATTTCGCGCCGATGGGATTCCGCGAGGAGACGACGCTCAGGCGCTCCAACGCCTTCGACATCGTCGGTGACGAGGCGCTGCAAGTCCGGCGCGCCGCCGGCCTCATCGATATCTCGGCCTATGCGCGCTACGCGATCACGGGACCGGGCGCGGAGGCCTGGCTCGACAGGCTGCTGGCCTGCAGGCTGCCGAAGGCGGGACAGGCGAGGCTGGCGCCGATGCTCGGGCCGGACGGGCGGCTGAAGGGCGATCTCACCGTCTTCAACTGGGGCAATGGCGACTACTGGCTGATGGGCTCCTACTATCTGCGCGAATTCCACATGCGCTGGTTCGAAGCGCATATGGCTGAAGGCGTTTGCGTCACCGATATTTCAGATGCGATGTCGGGCTTTCTGGTCACCGGCCCCAATGCCAGAAAGATCGTCGAGCGCACGACGCACCAGGACATCTCCCCCAAAGCATTGCCATTCATGGCATGCGGCGAATTCGACATTGGCATGGTGCGGGCAAGGATGGCTCGCCTCTCCATCGCCGGCGAACTCGGCTTCGAGATCAACTGCCCGGCCACCATGCATGCCACATTGCGCGAAACGCTGCTTGCCGCCGGCGAGGATCTCGGCCTCGCCGAGATTGGCTATTACGCACTCAACGCGCTTCGGCTGGAAAAGAGCTTCGGCATCTGGTCGCGTGAATCCACGCAAGGCTACACGCCCGGCCAGACAGGGCTCGACCGCTTCATTGCTTTCGACAAGGGCGATTTCATTGGCCGCGAGGCGGCGCTGGAGGAACGCAAGGCCGGTGTTGCACGACGGATCGTGACGCTGGAAGTCGATGCCATCGACGCGGACGCCAGCGGCTTCGAGCCGGTCTGGCACGGCGCTCGGCGCGTCGGCTTCGTCACCTCCGGCGGCTTTGGCTACACGATCGGCAAGAGCGTCGCGCTAGCGTTGGTGGATGGCGATTTTGCCGAGGAAGGAACGGCGCTTTGCGTGCACATTGTCGGCACCGAGCGGCCGGCGCGTGTCATTCCGGCTTCGCCCTACGATCCCTTGGGCAAGGCGATGCGGCAATGAGGAGGTTTCCGGATGATCGATGACGCGGCACGCGAAGGCAGGCGCGAGCGCCGGCGAGGACGCATCGGCGAGGCCGGCAGCGAGAGCAGCCGCCGGCCCAATTACCGCTCGCTGAAGAACCCGTTCCTGCCGCAGCCAATCTTTTCGGACGACCACGTCGCCTCGATCCACGACACGGCGCTGCGCGTGCTGGAAGAGCTGGGCATCAAGGTTCTGCTGCCGCAGGCGCGCGACCTGCTCGCTCGCGCCGGCGCCCTGATCGACCCCGAAACCGACATGGTGCGGATCGGCCGCGACATGGTGGCGGCTGCACTGGCCTCGGCGCCAAAATCGATCCAGACCCATGCCGGTGACCGCTCCCGCGATCTGACGCTGGAACTCGGGTCGATGACCTTCCTGGCCGGGTGCGGCGCGCCGAACGTCACTGACCTCGAACGCGGCCGCCGACCAGGCACACTGGCGGCCTTCGAGGAGTTCATCAAGCTGGTGCAGCATTTCGACGTGCTGCACATGCTGGGACCTTGCGTCGAGCCGCAGGACATCGACAACCGTTTTCGCCACTACGCCGTCAACCGGGCGCAACTGACCCTGTCGGACAAGCTTCCCTTCATCTTCGCGCGCGGCACCCCGCAGGTCGACGATAGTTTCGACATGATCAGGTTGGCGCGCGGGCTGTCCGAGGACGAGTTCCGCTCGGGCGCCCATTGCTACACCGTCATCAACACCAATTCGCCGCGCCAGCTCGACATCCCGATGGCGCAAGGCATCATCGACTTCGCCAGGGCGGGCCAGGTCCTGATCATCACACCCTTCTGCCTGGCGGGTGCGATGGCCCCGATCACGGTGGCCGGCGCGCTGACGCTGCAGCATGCCGAGGCGCTGGCCGGGTTGACGCTGGCGCAGATCGTGCGGCCGGGCGCTCCTGTCGTCTACGGCTCCTTCTCCTCCAATGTCGACATGAAATCGGGCGCGCCGGCCTTCGGCACGCCGGAGCATATCAAGGCGACGCTCGGAGCCGGCCAACTGGCGCGCTTCACCGGCCTGCCGTGGCGTTCGGGCGGCGGCAGCGCGGCCAACATCTCCGATGCGCAGGCGGCGCATGAGACGCAGTTTGCGCTGTGGGGCTCGGTGCTGGCAGGCGCCACCGTGTGCATCCATGCCGCCGGCTGGCTGGAGGGGGGGCTGAGCGTTTCCTTCGAAAAGCTGGTCACCGACATCGAGGCGTTGCAGACGGTGGCTGAACTGTGCGCCGCCACGCCCGGCGACGACGATGCCATCGGCTTCGAGGCGATCGCCGAAGTGCAGCCCGGCGGCCATTTCTTCTCGGCAGGTCACACCATGGCGCGCTACCGCACCGCTTTCTACGAGCCGCTGGTGGCCGACTGGTCGAATTTCGGCAACTGGACGCAGGCCGGTTCCAAGACCGCAACCGAACGCGCCACCGGTATCTGGAAGCGCATCCTCGCCGATTTCGAGCCGCCGGCGACGGCCATTGCCACGTCGGCTGTGCTCGATGAATTCATCGCGCGCCGCACCGAACAGGGCGGGGCGGCGCCGGTCTCGTGAGATAGCTTATTCCTCTCATCGTCCTGAATTGTGGGTGCGATCCGGAACCTGCTGCACCTCTCATGCATTCATGGCACGGCCGGTGCCTGCTCGCATTGCGAGCCATTGAGGGAGGACGACCACATGGGTTTCGACCAGTACCACGAACCGCCCGAAGAATTGTCGCAGGAGGTGCGAACCTTCGCCCGCATGATCACCTCGCTGATCGAGGAAGCGGAAGCGATCTCCTGGTATGAACAGCGCATGTCGGTGGAGAAGGACCCGCAGGCCCGCGCCATCATGAAGAACGCGCAAGGCGAGGAGTTCAAGCATTTCGGCATGGACCTCGAATTCCTGCTGCGTCGGAAGCAGGACTGGCGCGCGGAACTGAAGGAAATCCTGTTCACCACCGGCGATATCGTCAAGGCTGGCGAGGCGGGCGAGAAGAAGGTGGATTGAGCGGTCCGGCCCGGGTGGTTACCGAAAGTTCCTTTCACTCCGGACGTCCACGCTATTGGAATTGATTCCAATCAATTTTAGCTGTGAAATCGCAAATATAATTAGCATCAAAATCTACTTCGATTTCACAAGAAAACCTCAGGATTTTTCGGCCAGCTCCTTACCCGAGCCAGTGTCCATTTTTCTCACACCGCCGCGACAAATCCGTCCAGCACGCGTTTCTGGCCGGCTTTGTCGAAGTCGATGGTCAGCTTGTTGCCCTCGATGGCCGCGATGTTGCCGTTGCCGAATTTCTGGTGGAAGACGCGGTCGCCGACGTTGAAGGGGGACGGTGTGTCGGCGACGGATTTGGCGACCAGTTCGCCGTCGATGGTGCGGCCCTTGATCGAGGTGCGGCCGGCGCCGTAGCCGCTGTCGGTCTCGCCATAGCCGATGCGCTCGACCTGGTGGCCGGAGCGCGAGCCCCAGTTGCGATCGGTCGCCTCGGTGCGGTTCTGCTGCGCCCGCTGCCAGCCCGGCGTGGCGTAGCTGTTGGAGAAGGCGCCGGATTTTTCGGCGCCGACATTGTCGAACCGCGAGGCGCCATAGGGGTTCTGTCTTCCTGCCCCCTGGCCGCCCCGGCCGGAAGCGAACGAGCCGCCGCCATAGGAATTGCCGTAGCCGCCATAGGAGTTGCCGCTTTCGGCGACTTCGACATGGGTTTCAGGCAGTTCATCGAGGAAGCGGGAGGGAATCGTCGATTGCCACAGGCCGTGGATGCGGCGGTTGGAGACGAACCAGATGTGCAGGTTCTTCTTGGCACGGGTGACGCCGACATAGGCCAGCCGGCGCTCTTCCTCCAGGCCGGAACGGCCGCCTTCGTCCAGCGCGCGCTGGTGCGGGAACAGGCCTTCCTCCCAGCCCGGGAGAAAAACGGTCTCGAACTCGAGGCCTTTGGCCGAATGCAGCGTCATGATGTTGACGGCGTCGAGTTCGGCGTTCTGCTCGGCATCCATGACCAGAGCGACATGTTCGAGGAAGGAGCGCAGCGATTCATACTCCTCCATGGAGCGGATCAGCTCCTTGAGGTTTTCCAGCCGGCCGGGCGCCTCGACCGAACGGTCGTTCTTCCACATGTCGGTGTAGCCGCTCTCTTCCAGGATGGTCTCGGCGAGCTCAGTATGCGGCGTGGTTTCCAGCGCCTTCTGCCAGCGTTCGAAATTGGCGGCGACCTCGCGCAATGCGGCGCGCGGCTTGGGCTTCAATTCATCGCTCTCGGCGAGCTTGGCAGCGGCTTCCAGCATCGGTACACGCAGCGCGCGGGCCGTGTCGTGGATCTGACGGATGGTGGTTTCGCCGAGGCCGCGCTTGGGCACATTGACGATGCGCTCGAAGGCGAGATCGTCGGCGCCTTGCGCGACGACGCGGAAGAAGGCAAGCGCGTCGCGGATCTCCATGCGCTCATAGAAGCGCGGGCCGCCAATGACGCGGTAGTTGAGACCGAGCGTGACGAAGCGGTCCTCGAACTCGCGCATCTGGAAGGACGCCCGCACCAGGATCGCCATGTCGTTGAGATTGTGCTTCTGGCGCTGATAAGCCTCGATGGTCTCGCCGACAGCGCGCGCTTCCTCCTCGGAATCCCAGGCTGCGTGGACGTTGACCTTGCCATCCTCGGGATCGTCGCGATCGGTGAACAGCGTCTTGCCGAAGCGGCCTTCATTGTGGGCGATGAGGTGCGAAGCGGCGCCGAGGATATGCGCGGTGGAACGATAATTGCGCTCCAGCCGGATGATGGTGGCGCCGGGAAAATCCTTGTCGAAGCGCAGGATGTTGTCGACCTCCGCGCCGCGCCAGCCATAGATCGACTGGTCGTCGTCGCCGACGCAGCAGATGTTTACTTTGTTTTCGCTCACGGGCTGTTCCGCGCCTGCCGGCGCGGGCCCGACCCCTCTTTTCTGCGCGCCTTCGGCGTCGCGGGAGGGGCTTCGCAAAGGCTCGGACGCCCGGTCGGGCTTGCGGCCTTCGGCCGAATGCAAATCCGTAGACGTCGCGCTACGCCCGCTATTTGGCCGCTGCGCCAGGAGCCGCAGCCACATGTATTGCGCGGTGTTGGTGTCCTGGTACTCGTCGACGAGAATGTATCTGAACCGCTTATGATACTCCTTCAGCACGTCCGGATTGGCGCGGAAGATGCGGATAGGGTGGCAGAGCAGATCGCCGAAATCGCAGGCGTTCAGCGTCTGCAGGCGCTCCTGATAGGCCTTGTAGAGCTCGCGGCCCTTGCCGTTGGCGAAACTGCGCGCATCGCCCTCGGCGATATCAGCCGGGCCTTGCCCCTTGTTCTTCCAGCCGTCGATCATCTGCGCGAACTGCTTGGCCGGCCAGCGCTTGTCGTCGAGGCCCTCGGCCTGGATCAATTGCTTGATCAGCCGCACGACGTCGTCGGTGTCGAGGATGGTGAAGTCGGATTTCAGCCCGGCAAGCTCGGCGTGCCTGCGCAGGAGCTTGACGCCGATCGAGTGGAAGGTACCGAGCCAGGGCATGCCCTCGACATTGCCTTCGCCGATCAGGATGCCTATGCGCTGCTTCATCTCGCGTGCGGCCTTGTTGGTGAAGGTCACGGCCAGGATCTGCGAGGGAAAGGCTTTTCCGGTCGCCAGGATGTGGGCGATGCGGGTGGTCAAGACGCGCGTCTTGCCGGTGCCGGCGCCGGCCAGCACCAGAACGGGACCTTCGGTGGTTTCCACCGCCAGCCGCTGCTCGGGGTTCAACCCCTTGAGATAGTCGGGCGCGTTGTTGTGGCCGCTGCGGGCAGCCATGGCGCGCGCGGCGATGCCCGACGGGGCGGTGGGCCGCGCATCGGGTTCATCGAAAAAGGGCATGTCTTCGGAAAAGCCGGACATCGCCCCCGAATGTAGTGATTCGGCGGAGAAAGACCAGAACTGTCTACGTTTTGTTCCACCCCTGATTGTTTCCGGCCTGCTTGACAGGCAGGGCGGGTGAGGGAAAGCTGCGCAAAGGGCAGGGAGGGGATCCTGTTGCCCACGGCCGCCTCGAGGCGCGCAACAGTCGAAGGAGTATCATCTTGGCTGTCACCATCACCTCCCTCATTCTCCTCCTCATCGGCCTCGCGCTTGGCGCCGGCGGCATCTGGTTGGCTTCACTGGGAGGTAGCTGGTACTACATCATATCAGGCATCGCCTTCCTCATCGCAGCATGGCTGCTCTACCGGCGCAGATCCACCGCGCTCTGGCTCTACGCCGCGATCGTGCTGGGCACGCTTGCCTGGGCGGTCTGGGAAATCGGCTTCGACTGGTGGGAACTCGGGCCGCGCGGCGGCATCATCGTGCTCGTCGCGTTGTGGCTGCTGACGCCGTGGGCGAGGCGGGGCCTTGTTGGTCCCGATGGCCGCGCGCCGCTCATTCTCGCCGTGTTGGCGTCGCTGGCGGTCGCCGGCTATTCAATGACGACCGATCCCAAGGATATTGCCGGCAATCTCGACATCGACAAGGTGACCCCGGCGGCCGATCTCGGCGGCGACATACCTGCCGGCGAATGGCACTTCTACGGCCGCACGCCCTATGGCCAGCGCTATTCGCCGCTCGACCAGATCACGCCGGAGAACGTCGCCAACCTGCAGCCGGCCTGGACTTATCGCACCGGCGATGTGAAAGGTCCCGACGACGTCGGCGAGACCACCTATCAGGTGACGCCGCTGAAGATCGCCGACACGCTCTACATCTGCACGCCGCACAATTTCGCCATCGCCATCGATGCCGCCACTGGCAAGGAGAAGTGGCGCTACGATCCCCAGGTCATGCTCGACAAGGACCGCCAGCACCAGACCTGCCGCGGCGTCTCCTATTACGCCGATGCCAAGATTGGTGCCGGGCAGCCTTGCGCCGCGCGTGTCTACCTGCCGACTTCGGATGCGCGGCTGATCGCACTCGACGCCGCCAACGGTCAGGTCTGTCAGGCGTTTGCCGAAGGCGGTACGCTGAACCTTCTGACCGGCATGCCTTATCCCAAGTCCGGCTATTACTATTCGACATCGGCGCCGCTGATATCAGGCGACAAGATCATCGTCGGCGGCGCGGTCAACGACAATTATTCCACGCAGGAGCCCTCCGGCGTCATCCGCGCCTTCGATGCCTCCACGGGCGCGCTGATCTGGAACTGGGATTCCGGCAATCCCGACCAGACCACGCCCCTGGCGGCAGGCCAGACCTACACCGCCAATTCGCCCAACATGTGGTCGACGCCGAGTGCCGACGAAAAACTCGGCCTGCTCTACATACCGCTCGGCAACCAGACGCCGGACCAGCTCGGCGCCGGCCGCAGCGCCAATGTCGAGAAATTCTCCTCTTCGATCACCGCGCTCGACCTCAATACGGGGCAATTGAAATGGGTGCGCCAGACCGTGCATCATGACCTTTGGGACATGGATGTGCCGGCGCAGCCGAGCCTTGTCGACATCACCAAGACCGACGGAACGGTCGTGCCGGCGCTGGTCGGGCCGACCAAGCAGGGCGACCTCTACGTGCTCGACCGGCGCACCGGCGAGCCGGTCATCCCGGTCAAGGAAGTGCCGGCGCCCGGCGGCGCCATCGAAGGCGACCACACATCGCCCACGCAGCCGGTGTCGGACCTTTCCTTCAATCCGCCGCCGCTGACCGATGCCGACATGTGGGGCATCACCATGTTCGACCAGCTGGCGTGCCGGATTGCGTTGCACAGGCTGCGCTATGAGGGCCGCTACACGCCGCCATCGCTGCAGGGCACGCTGGTCTATCCCGGCAATTTCGGCGTCTTCAACTGGGGCGGCGTGGCGGTCGATCCGGCCCGGCAGGTGCTGTTCGGCATGCCGACCTATCTCGCCTTCACCTCCAGGCTTGTGCCCCGCGCGGACGTGCCGCCGCCAGGCGACGCCAAGGGCAGCGAGCAGGGGCTGAACCGAAATGACGGCGCTCCTTATGCGGTGGTGATGGGACCGTTCCTGTCGCCGCTCGGCATTCCGTGCCAGGCGCCGCCATGGGGCTATGTCGCCGGCGCCGACCTCAGGACCGGACAGATCGTTTACAAGCACAGGAACGGCACGGTCTACGACATGACGCCGCTGCCTTTGCCGCTGAAGGTCGGCGTGCCCGGCATTGGCGGGCCGATGATCACCGCCGGCGGGGTGGCTTTCCTCGGCGCCGCGGTCGACGACTACCTGCGCGCCTACGACCTGACCTCAGGCAGGCAGCTCTGGCAGGCGCGCCTGCCAGCCGGCGGGCAATCGACGCCGATGACCTATACGGTGGCTGACGGGCGCCAGTTCGTGGTCATCGTCGCCGGCGGCCATGGCTCGGTCGGCACCAAGCCCGGCGATTACGTGATGGCGTATGCGCTGCCGAAGTAGGAACGGGTGCGGTCTCGCAGGATCGCGCCCTAACTGATTCCGAGATGGCTCTTCAGGCTGGGTACCGAGCCGAGCACTTCATTGGTGAGATCAGGCCCGGCGGCGGCTTCGGCCTGCTGGATCAGCGTGGCGCCGGCCTGCCTGATCTGCGCCATGTCGAGGCCGGAAGCCTTGAGCGCGGCGACGCCGTTGATCAGTGCGCCGGCCTTTTCGCCGAGAACACCGCCCAGCGCGCCTTGCAGCGACGACAGCAGGCCACCACCGCCGGCCGCGCCGGCGGCCATGACGTCGTATTGGCGGGCGAGATCATCGGCGCCGGGAATCTTGGCGAAGAAACCCGAAACCTTGGTGCCTTCCGCCTCGTGCTCCAGCACCGAGAAGATGGTGCCGACGACTTTCTCGGTCGTTGCCTGGTCGAGGCCCGCCTTTTGCGAGACGGTGTTGACGATATCCTGGACGTTCATGGTCTCACCTCAAATTTGGGAATTTCGGGTCCGTGCAGTGGTCCCGGCCGATGCGAAGCTCGATCATCGACCGCCTGCCTGCGTCCGCAAGCCTGAAGCGTAATGCCTGAGCGGCGGCCAGGGCAAGGACGAACGCGCTGGTGAGGATCGGCATGGTCATCGGCGGCGCTCCTTCTGGTCGGGACGGGATGGCACGGCGCATCGGTAGCACGCAGTTTCCCTTATTGTTGTGGCAGGTGCCTGCAGGATTCATGGCGATGACCAAAATGTGATGTGGGCGCCGACATTGCCGGCTGCGGGCAATGCTCGCCGCAGCGCCCATCCAGGCTGGACCGGGCCAGCCGCGCTCCTATGTAGCTCCGGTACTGAAGCTTGAAGCCGAGGAATGCGCCATGACCAAAGCAGCCGCCACTAGACCCGCAAAGCCTGGGATCACCCAGGCGATGATCGATGCCTATGACGAATACACGCATCTGACACTCGATCGCCGCCGCTTCATGGAGCAGCTGACCCGGCTTGCCGGGTCAGGGGCGGCGGCCGCGGCGATCGCACCGATGCTGGCGGCGAATTCCGCCCAGGCGGCCATCGTCGCCGAGAACGATCCCCGCGTGAAAGGCCAGGACATCGCCTATCCTGGCGCCGGCGGCGAGATGAAGGGCTATCTTGTCAAGCCGGCGGACCAGGCGGGCAAGCTCGGCACCGTCATCGTCATCCACGAAAACAGGGGGCTCAACCCGCATATACGCGACGTCGCCCGGCGCGTGGCGCTGGAGGGGTTCGTGGCGCTCGCTCCGGATTTCCTATCGCCACTCGGCGGCACGCCCGCCGACGAGGACAAGGCGCGCGACATGTTCACCAAGCTGGATCCGGCGCAGACCGTCGCCAATGGCGTCGCGACGGTGGCTTTCCTCAAGGCCGACAAGGACGGCAACGGCAAGGTCGGTGTCGTCGGTTTCTGCTGGGGCGGCGGCACGGCCAACATGCTCGCCGTGAACGCGCCTGATCTGGCGGCAAGTGTCGCCTATTACGGCATGCAGCCGAAGGCCGCGGACGTTTCCAAGATAAAGGCGGCGCTGCTGCTGCACTATGCCGGATTGGACGAACGGACCAATGCCGGCATCGACGCCTTCAAGAAGGAACTCGATGCCGCGCATGTCGAATACACGGTCTATGTCTATGAAGGCGCCAATCACGCCTTCAACAATGACACTTCGGCAGCGCGCTATGACAAGAAGGCGGCTGATCTCGCCTGGGGCCGGACCGTCGCCTTCCTGAAGGAGAAACTGGCTTAGCGGAGGATCTACTGCGTGCTCGCAGGCCTATGCAAGGCGACGCCGGCCACCACCAGCGCAATACCGATGCAGTCGCTGATGCCGGGGATCTGGCGCAGCACGAGAATGCCGATCAGCGTCGCGGTGACTGGCAGCAGCGACAGCATCAGCGCGAAGCTCGACCGCGGCAGCCGCGCCATGGCGAGCTGGTCGCAGATATAGGGGATGACCGAGGAGCAGATGCCGACGCCGATGGCCGCCAGCAGCAGCGGCGCGGAGAAAAAGGCGGGCAACGCGTCGGTGAGGCCGATCGGCAGCACGACCAGGAAGGCCACGGCCATCGCGGCGCCGAGCCCGGCAATGCCGCCGCCGGCGCCTGAAGCGGCGACGCGGTGGCCAAGCACGATATAGCCCACAAACAGCGCGCCGTTGAGGAAGGCCCAGAACAGGCCGATAGGATCGCTGGACCATTTGACGTCGATCAGCAGCAAGGTGCCGGCCACGGCGACGGCAAGGGCAGCGAGATTGCGCGCGCTTCGGAGACCGACCAGCGCGACGCCGATGGTGCCGACGAATTCGATCGCGGCCACCAGCGAAATCGGCAGGCGGTCGAGCGCCAGATAGAAGGAGCAGTTCATCACTGCCAGACAGACGCCGAAGGCGAGCAGCAGCAGCCGTGTCGACCGATCGGCCTGGGCGAAGGTTCGCCACGGACGCGTCAGCGGCGCGAAGATCAACGCGGCGGTGGCGATGCGCAGCCAGGCCATGCCAAGCACGCTGATCTGCGCAAACAAAAGCACGGCGAAGGCAGGGCCGAGATAGTGGAACACGGCGCTGACGCAGAACCAGACATGCGGCGGCAGCGATGTCGGCAGGCTGGTAAAGGCCGCACCTGTGGGCGAGGTTTGGACTTGCGTCCGATCGTTCATCGGATCAGTATCGCAGGTATTTTTTCCGTCTGATATGGGCAGTGGTCGTTCAGGGACCTCGGTCGCTTTCCGGATGCAAGGAGTTTTTGATGAAGCGCCTTCGAAACGAAAATCTCGACCTCGACGCGGTCGATCTGAAGATACTGCGCCTGCTGGAAAAAGATGCGCGCGCCAGCACGGCCGAGCTGGCGCGCGCCGTCGGCCTGTCGGCGCCGAGCGTGTCCGAGCGCATCAAGCAGCTTCAGGAGAGCGGCGTCATCGAAGCCTATTGCGTGCGGATCAATCCGGCGGCGCTTGGCCTGAACCTGTCGGCATGGCTGCGCATCCGGCCGGTGCCGGGGCAGCTCGCCGTCGTGGCCGAGATCATCCGCGACCTGCCCGAGATCGCGCAATGCGACCGGGTAACCGGCGAGGACTGTTTCATCGCGCTGGCGCATGTCGGCTCAATGGCCGAACTCGAACGGGTGATCGACCGCATCATTCCCTACGCGATGACCAACACGGCGATCATCCAGTCATCGCCGGTGGTGGCGCGCTCGCCGCTGGCGGCGATCAGGCGACAGGGTTGAGGTCAAACCCCTGGAATGTCGTCAACGGAAGTGGCCGCTCTACCCGCAGCGTCAGGCGTGGCCGCGCTTCATGCGGGCCTGCTTAAGGATGACGCGCCAGCGGATCATGTCGAAGGGGATCGGCTCATTGTTGTTGGCGATGTGGAAGATCTCGTTGTTGACGTTCTTCAGCGAGCGCCAGAAATCATAGTCGGTAATGCGCGGATCGGCGGCGAGCCTGTCCACCTCGACTTTGATATCGGTTTTCATGCACGTCCCCTGAATCGGCTATGCCCCGCCGCCCGTGTCGCTACTTCGATGCGGATCGTTTTCGAACGGCCCGCTGAGTCGCGCAACGGTCCAATCGGCTTGTTCCCGTTAAAACCTCGGTAAGGTTAACGCGGGCCCCGGGCGGGTTCAAGCCGTCTTGCGTTTGATGCCGATCGAGCGGCCTGCGCGTTCGGGCATCGGCAAGGCTGCGTGAGCGGCGCGCATCGCTTCGATCTTGGCCAGCACGTCGGCGGGAAAGGGGGCTACCTTGGGGCCGGACATGTCGACATGCAGTGCAAGCTGCTCGGACGTGGCGGCGAGCCAGCCGTCGGCATGGCGGATTTCCTGGTAGAACCGCAGCCGCTTCTCGTCATGGTCGATGAGCTGGAAGGAGACCGTGACCTTGTGGTCGAGATGCAGTTCCTGCACGTAGCAGACATGGACTTCGGCGGTGTAGATGGTGAGGCGACGGTTCTTGACATAATCCAGCCCCATGCCCATCGCCTCGAAGGCTTCATCCGAACAGCGGTCGAACAGGACGTTGTAGTAGGCCATGTTGAGATGGCCGTTATAATCGATCCAGTCCTTCTCGATAGCCATTGGCTGAGAAACAAAAGGGGCGGGGATCGGCATGGCAACTTCCTTGTTCTGGTGCTGGACAGAGCGTGGTTGTAAGAGCGGTTCATCGTTCCACGGAAACGTCGGACCGCCTCTTTGATACAATTCCCCAGGGAAAGCGCTAGGCGCTTTTCCCGGGAAAACCGCTTCACACTTTTCCTGGAATTGCGTTAGGCATCATCCATAAATGCATGACAAGCATGGACACTGGTCCATTCGCGGAGGAATTCATGGCCCTGAGCGACCTCAATCCGGTCGAGCGCAACGAAGAAGGCATCGCCGCCGTGCTCGGCATCCTCAAGCAGCGGTTTGGCGAGCGCTTTCAGACCGGCCAGGCGGTTCGCTCCCAGCATGCGCATACGACAACCTACATCCCGACGCAGGCACCGGACGGCGTCGTCTTCCCGGAAACGACCGCCGAGGTACAGGAGATCGTGCGCGCCTGCGCCGCGCACCGCGTGCCGGTGATCGCCTTCGGCGTCGGCTCCTCGCTCGAAGGCCACACCAACGCGCCGGGCGGCGGCATCTCGGTCGACACTTCGCGGATGAACCGGATCCTATCGGTCAATCCTCAGGATCTCGACTGCACGGTCGAGCCCGGGGTGACTCGCGAGGATCTCAACCGGCATCTGCGCGACACCGGCCTGTTTTTTCCAATCGATCCCGGCGCCAATGCCTCGCTGGGCGGCATGGCTGCGACACGGGCCTCAGGCACTAACGCGGTGCGCTACGGTACGATGCGCGAGAACGTGCTGTCGCTGACGGCCGTCATGGCCGATGGCGAGGCGGTGACCACTGGCAAGCGGGCAAAAAAAAGCTCGGCCGGCTACGACCTGACACGGCTGCTGGTCGGCTCGGAAGGCACGCTCGGCATCATCACCTCGCTGACCTTGAGGCTGCAAGGGATTCCGCAGGCGATTTCCGGCGGTGTCTGCCCGTTTCCGAGCGTCGAAGCGGCCTGCAACGCCGTCATCGCGACGATCCAGATGGGCATTCCGGTGGCGCGCATCGAACTGGTCAACGCGCTGCAGATGCGGGCGATGAAAGCTTATTCCAAGCTCGACTATCCCGAAAGCCCGTGCCTGTTCGTCGAATTCCATGGCAGCGATGCCGGCGTTGCCGAGCAGGCCGAGACCTTCGGCATGATCGCCGAGGAGAATGGCGGCGGACCGTTCCTGTGGACCAGTGTCGCCGAGGAGCGCACCAAACTTTGGAAGGCCAGACATGACGCCTATTGGTCGTCGCTGACGCTGCGGCCAGGCGCCAAGGGCCTGTCGACCGACGTCTGCGTTCCGATCTCGCGTTTTGCCGAATGCGTCACCGAAACCGAGGCCGACATCGCCGAAATGGGGCTTGTCGCGCCGATCGTCGGCCATGCCGGCGACGGCAATTTCCACGTGCTGGTGCTGATGGACGTGGACGACCCGAAGGAAATCGCGCTGTCGGAGAAATTCGTGGCGCGGCTCAACATGCGGGCCATCGCCATGGAGGGCACCTGCACCGGCGAGCACGGCATCGGCCAGGGCAAGATCGGCTTCCTGCGCCATGAGCTCGGCCACGGCGTCGACATCATGCGCACGATCAAGCAGGCGCTCGATCCGCTCGATATCATGAACCCGGGCAAGATCCTGCCGGCTGCCGAGCAGGCACCGTCATAGGCTCGTCTTGACCCCACCTCCAATCGGGCCGAGACTCCGCGTGCTGAAGGCCCAGAAGATGGGCGACCCAAGCGGAGAAGTGGTGTCATGGCGATTTCACGCAAGGAAGAAGCGCGCGCGCTGAGTGCCGACGAACACGAGCTGGTGGAGAAATCGCACCATCCGGCGGTCCAGGACCTTTCTGACGCCGATCTGTCCGGCCTCGTCAAACGCCTGCGGGAGCGGCGCGACAAGGCGCAGACCGAGGCGCATCGACGCCGGCGCGAAATCCGGGGCAAGGGCACACCGAAAGGGGCTGTGGCTTCAAAGGCCGACGGCGGCTCGCAGGTGAAGCTTGCGGTGCTGGCGATGGCCATGCGGCGGCTGAATGGCGAGGCCGAACGGCGCCGCCAGTTGACGGCGCGCGTCTCATTGGTCGACAGCGCGCGCAAGGCGCTGGCCCTGAAGCAGAAAGCGCCGACGGATGGTCCAGCGTTCAACGCGCGCACTGCGCACAAGGGCATGCGAGCGGTGGCAAACCAGAGGACGCCGAATCTGGTTCGGCCGGCCGAGCTCGGCCGACAACGCAAGGCGGCCAAGGTGGCGCAGGCAAAGCGCGACGCGCGTTGAATTCGCACAGATGACGCCGATGATCGCGTGCTGATCTCCGCAGCGCGCCGCTTTGCTGTGTGCGTCGTTTACCGAGTGGCCAACTTCCCTGGCGCTGCTTCGGCAAGTACCTGCAGCATCGGCCGTGTCGGCGCGAAGAATGTCGTGCCGGTGTGAGGGGTGGAGAAATCAAGCAGCCGGTCGTAAGCGCCGGGCGGGTCGCCGATATACATGCGCTGCAGCATCTTCTCGATCACCCAGAGATACCTCGAATAGCCGATGAAGTAGGTGCCGAATTCCCGTTGCCCCGGCCGGCCGAAGGGCATGTTGTCGCGCAATATGTCATGTTCGTTACCGTCGGCATCCTCGATGGTGGCGAGCGACTTGTGCGATTTGCGCGGCGCGCCGTCATCATCGATTTCGATGTTGTCGATCTTG
Source organism: Mesorhizobium sp. B2-3-6 (assembly GCF_006442305.1). Taxonomy (NCBI): domain Bacteria; kingdom Pseudomonadati; phylum Pseudomonadota; class Alphaproteobacteria; order Hyphomicrobiales; family Phyllobacteriaceae; genus Mesorhizobium; species Mesorhizobium sp. B2-3-6. Next base: position 712,325 of record NZ_VFVW01000001.1, read on the forward strand.
GTTCGGCCGATGATCGCCTCCTGCACGGGCGTGGGGATTCGCGCCCACGCCTGGAGATCGTGCAGGTATTTTTGAACGACGACATAGCTGCCGCCGGCAAAATCGGGATCTTCGTCGCCAACGAGCGCCGAGGCGGGCAGATCGAGGCCGGTGGGGTTGGCTGTGCCGTCGACGAAACCGAGCAGGTCGCGGGCATCGAAATAACGGAAGCCCGAGACTTCGTCGACGACGGTCACGCCGGGACCAAGCCTGTCCAGCAGGATACGCTCGAACTCGAAGCACATGTCGGGCCGCTCGGAGCGGATATGGAAGAGAAGGTCGCCCGGCGTAGTGGGCGCGGCGTGAACCGCTCCCGTGATCGGCGCGAACCGCTTCAACTCCGCCGGCCGCCGGCCGGGGCTGAGCCGATCCCAGAGGTCGCGGCCGATCCCGGCAATGCACGACAGGCGGCCGCCGAGGTCGCGGAACCCGACAGTCTTGACCAGGTCGTCAAGGTCGCCGAGCACGGAACAAACCCTTGCGAGAACCGGCTGTTCATCGGCTATGGTGACGACAAGGAAAATCGCTGATTGCGAAAGCGGCGCGTCGACGCTCTGCGCATCGATCGGCACACGGTCCCAGTTCTTCCCCGACATCCCCAATTCTCCGCTTTTCCAGGATTGTTTCAGACGATCCCGGATCGGAAAACGCCGCGACCGGAACAGGGCGAGGACGCCCAAAGCAAGGTATCGCGATCAAGAGCGACCGCGCAACATCGAACGCCGTCCATGGTTGTCGCCGACGACGATCGAATTGCCTCTTTATCGACACGCGGATGCAGGTAGAGTGCGGCTGATTTCAACCAAACCGTTCGGAACTGATGCTCGCACGCCTGTTCGTGATCTTTGGTGGCCTGTTCGTGCTGGTGCTGTGCGCGGCGCTGGTGGGGCCGTATTTTGTCGACTGGTCCGGCTATCGGGCGCAGTTCGAGCGCGAAGCGAGCGCCATTCTCGGCCGCAAGGTGACCGTGCAGGGCGACGCCACGGCGCGCTTGTTGCCGTTTCCGTCGGTAACCTTCTCCAATGTCGCCGTTGCCGGCGGCCCCGCCGGCCAGCCGGCGATGACCGTCGAGACGTTTTCGATGGATGCGGAACTGGCGCCGTTCCTGCGTGGCGAGGTGCTGATTTTCGACATGCGGCTGGTGCGGCCGAAAGCGACGATCGACATCGCCGCCAATGGTACCGTCGACTGGGCGATGCGGCCGTCCTCGCCCTTCAACCTCAACCAGATCTCGATCGAGAAGCTGACGGTGACGGAAGGGCAGATCGAGCTGCGTCATGCCGCCGGCGGACGCAGCCACACCATGTCCGAGATCAATTCGACCATTTCGGCCAAATCGCTGGCGGGCCCGTGGCGCATGGATGGCACGTTGAGGTTCGACGGCCTGCGCACGACGGTTGCCGCCACTACCGGCAAGGCCGAAGCCAACGGCCAGATGCGGTTTCGGCTCAAGGCCGATCCCGACGCCTATCCGCTGGTCATCGAAACCGACGGCAATGCCGGCATCGTCAACGGAGCCGCCATCTACTCCGGACAGTTCAAGATTTCCGGCGCCGACAAGAACTCAGCCCAGTTGCGGGGCACCGATGGCGAGACGGTGAAGGTCGGTACCGGCAAGTCCGATCCCGGCTTTCGGGTTAACGGCAAATTCGCGCTCGATCACCAGAAGCTCGGCATCGATGAATTCCGCTTCGAGACCGGACCGCTCGACAATCCCTATACCGCCGACGGCAAGGCCTCGGTCGGTCTCGGCCAGAAGCCGAGCTTCGCCATCGAGGCCAATGGCGCGCAGGTGCAGTTCGACGAGGCCGTGGGTGCGGCGGCAGGCGCCGGCCTGACACTGGATCAGCGCATTGCCGGACTGGAACAGGCCTTGCTCGACCTGCCTAAGCCGACCATTCCCGGAACGGTCGAGGTCAGGTTGCCGGCCGTGGTGGCCGGTGACACCACGGTTCGCGACGTTCATCTTTCCGCCGAGCCGGTCGATGGCGGCTGGTCGGTGAAATCGCTCGCCGCGACACTGCCCGGCCGCGCCACGCTGGAGGCCGACGGCCTGCTCAGCGTCGAGAACCATTTCGGCTTCACCGGTTCGCTGCTGCTGGCGGTGGCGCAGCCTTCCGGCTTCGCTGCCTGGTTGTCGAAGGACGTCGACGAGGCGATCCGTCGTCTGCCCGCCGCCGGCTTCCGGGCTAAAGTCGATCTCTCCGAAAAGCGCCAGGCCTTCAGCGATCTCGAACTGGTCCTGGGCAAAGCGACGTTTTCCGGCCGCATCGATTCCAGCCAGCCCGACGACGCCAGGCCCTCGGTGCTGATGCGGCTGGAAGGCGGCGATCTCGATGTCGACGGGCTGGCGGCCTTCGCTTCGATCTTCATCAGTGACAAGGGCGCCAACCGATTTGCCGACCGCGACCTCGATTTCCAGATCAAGGCGGGACCGGTCAGTGCCGGAGGCTTGTCCGCCGACACGGTCGACACCGCGCTCAGGCTGCGCGACGGGCTGCTTGAGATCGACCGACTGTCGGTGGGCGGGCTGGCCGGCGCGTCGATCAGCGCCACAGGCCGGATCAAGGATTTTCCGGCGAGCCCGACCGGCAAGCTTGACGCCTCCGTGGTCGCCGTCGACCTGAAGCCGCTGCTAGACGTGGCGGCGCAGCACTATGCCGACAACGCCGTGCTCAAGGGACTGGCTAGCCGCGCCGCAGCCTATCCCGACCTGTTCCAGGATTCACGCGTCGATCTTGTGGTGAGTGCCGCCGACAATGGCGACGGCACAACGGGGCTTGCTGTGAGCGGGCAAGGCAAGGCCGGCGGATCGTCCTTTTCCGCCTCGCTGTCGGGGAAGGGAGCGGTCGACAAGCTTCTTGAAGCGCCTGTGGCGCTGACCTTCAATGCCAGGAACCCCGACGCCACAGCGCTGCTGGCACTTTACGGCTTGCCGGCGCTGCCGCTCGGCATGCTCGGCGAGGCAAGCACCGACATCCAGGCCAAGGGCACGCTGGGCGGCGGCCTGGCGACGAGCTTCAGCCTTGCCGGCAACGACTTCAACGCCGGTTTCGACGGCACCGTAGCCGACACGCCGCAAGGTCCGGTCGCGAAGGGCAAGGTCAGCCTCGATACGGCCGACATCGAGCCCTGGCTGATGACATCGGGCATAGGCCTGCCGGGCATGGGGACAGGCACGTCGACGTCGCTCACCGCGCAGGCCGATTACGGCAACGGCCTACTGGTGCTCTCCGGCCTCAACGCCGCCATCAACGAATCTGCGGTGTCGGGTGACGTGAACATCGACGTCAAGGAGGGGATTGACGGCAAAGATGGCGTGCCGCATCTGGCCGGCTCGCTGGCGCTCGACGAACTTGATCTCGACCCGATGGCGGTGGCGCTGTTCGGCGATTCCGCGTTCACGGACAAGAGCGGAGACAACAACGGCGGTGTGTGGCCGTCGGCCCCGTTCAGCCAGAAATCCAGCCTTCCATTCACGGCCGATCTCGACTTGACCACGGCTTCCCTTGCCGCAGGGCCATTCGCGACCGCCTATGACGCGGCCTTGTCGCTGAAGCTCGACCAGGAAGGCATCCGCGTGTCCGATCTCAAGGCGAAATTCCTTGGCGGTGCGCTGACCGGCCTGTTCGAATTGAAAAACAATGACGGCACTGGGCTTTTCACCGGCCAGATGAAGCTCGCGGACGCCGATCTGCCAGCCTTGCTGCCGGATGCCGGCATCGGCGGCAAGGGGGATGTCTCCGCGGCGTTTTCGACAAGTGGCAAATCGGTCGACGCGATGGTTGCCGCTCTGTCGGGTTCGGGCACGGCGGCGCTGAAGGGCGTCACGGTCGCCGGCGTCAATCCCAATGCGTTCAGCACCTTCCTCGCCAAGGCGGACGCGATCGGCCGCGATATCGATGCAGCCAAGACCGCCGGCTTCGCGCCCGCTATCGCGGCAGATGGCAGTTTCGCGGCAAAGGATACCGACATCGCCTTCACCATTGCAGGTGGCACGCTGCGAGCGCCGCCGATCAGCCTCGAAAATCCTTCGGCGACCTTGTCCGCCGACATCACGGCGGACCTCAATGCCGATACGGTCTCCGCCAAGGGCGCGGTCACCTACCGGCCCGGCGACGAAGCGCTCGTCGGTTCCGAACCGGCGATGAATTTCAGCGTCGAGGGGCCGTTCGGCGCCGTCAAACGGCAGTTCGACAGCGAACCGCTGGCGCAGTTCCTGACCCAGCGCGCGCTCGAGAAGGAGCAGCAGCGGGTCGAGGCGATGCAGGCCGCGTTGCTGGAGAAGCAGCGGCTGCGGCGCGAGGTGCGCTATTACGCTGCGTTGCAGGACCAGCGCGACAAGGCGGCCGAGGAGCTGCGACAGCAGGAGGAGGCGGCGCGGCTGAAGGCCGAGGCCGACGCCAAGGCGAAAGCCGAGGCGGAAGCTCAGGCGCGGGCCGAAGCAGAGGCCAGGGCCAAAGCGGATGCCGAGGCAAAGGCCAAAGCCGAGGCGGATGCCAAGGCAAAGGCCGAGGAGGCGATGCGGACCGCCTCGCAGGAGAAGGCAAGGCTGGAAGCAGAGCGCAAGGGCGCCGAGCAGGCGCCGAACCCGGAACGGGCGCCGCCGCCGGTGGCCAACGACAATCCGCCTCCGGCCAAACCGCAGTTCAATCCGTCTACGATCGACAATTTGCTGAAGTCTTTGCAGTAGGGCAGTAGGGCAGTAGGGCAGTAGGGCAGTAGGGCAGGGGATTTCCCTCGATCGTTCAAAGAACGAGCAGTTCGGCGCTGTCGGCGACGTAGCGGGCGTGACGAAAATCGCGGATGGCGGCAAGCTTGCCCTCCTGCCAGACCAGCAGGATGAAATAGGCTGGTCGCGCAGCCGGGTCGTTGCCGTCGTGAACGAGGACCACCGGCCTGTCCTCGACGAATCCCGGCACGAAACGCCAATCGCGGAGGCGGGAATAGTTGTGGAAATAGGTAGCCACTTCCTTGGGTCCGGTAAACCGCGTCCTGGCCACCAGCTCCAGGCGAACTTCATCGGCGAGCATGTCGCGCACGGCGTCGAAATCACGGGCGTTGAAGCGATCGATATAGGCTTCGAGCAACAGGCGTTCAGAGACGCCCAGCCTGGGAACCGGCCGATCCTCGGGCTCGGCGGCGAGCTGGCGCAAGCGGCCGCGGCCACGATGCAGCGCCGCCTTGACGGCCGGGACGCTGGTGTCCAGCGCGGCGCTGATCTCTTGCAGCGAATAACCCAGAACGTCCATCATGATGACGCTGCTGCGCTGCGCGACGGGCAGGCGCATGAAGGTGTGCAGGCCGGCGGCAGCGGCCTGACGGTCGAAGGTGGCGTTGGCCGGGTCGACGATCGTGTCCGGATCCTCATCGGAAAAGGCCTTTTCGCGGGCTCGCCGGCGCAGAAAATCGAGTGCCGTGTTGTGCGCGATGCGGAACAGCCAGCCCTCCGGATTTGCGATCTGGCCGGCGTTCGGCAAAGCCTCGAACGCCTTGGCCAGCGCTTCCTGCAACACGTCCTCGCCGTCGAAGACGGAACCCGTCATGCGCGCGCAATAGCGGTGCAGCTTTGGGCGCAACTCCCCAAGCAGGCGTTCGATGAGCGCGCGGTGCCCGCCAGGAATGAGGATGTTCATACGCCCGCCGTTCTCCACATCGCTTGACCGCGCCTAGAGCAATTCCAAGAAAAGTGTGTGCGGTTTTCTGTCCAGAATTGCGTCAAAACAAAGAGTTAGGGCGGTTCGCTGTTTCCATGAAACGGTGAACTGCTCTAGTGGTCCAGCATCCGGTAACTGCCCACCACCGTCATCGCCTCGCGATGCGGAGGCTCGATGCAGCGATCCCTGATGCCGTTCTGAAAAGTCGCGAATGCCGCTAGCCCCGGAAGGGTGCCGGCCTGCTCCTCGGTTGCCGCCTCGACCAGATGGAAGAAGGTACCGTCGCCGGACCGCCATGTCATGTAGCGAAACCCTTCGGGCGATTTATCCCGCAATTCCTGGAACACGGCCTTGACCAGCCGCTCGTTCTCGTCGACCAGCTCCGGTTTGGTCCTGTAACGTATCAAATGGTGTTTCATCTTGTCTGTTCCTTTGCCGGCCCTGCACCTTGCAGGTCGCTCATGTCCGAGACGAAGCGGCGGAGCCAAAGGATTCGGGGTTTCCGGAATTTTTTTATGCGGCCCCTTATGTCCCATCTTCCCGATGGTAGCCGGGCTTCGCAAGAGTTGAATGGACGACGGCGCGTTGCTGACGGCTGTCGCGATCTCATCGTGCGCTCACCGTCGATCGAGGACGGTATGTCGGGCCTGTGGTTGGGCCAACAACGCCCGGGCCATGCGCGGCAGTTATTCGACCAGAATGCGCGCTTCCCTCGCGGCTTCGACAAAAGCATCCCTGGCGGTATCGGCCGATACGCCGCCGTTCATGGCCTGTCGGCACGCCCGCAGCGCAGCCTTATGCTTGATGCTTCCCGCATCGCGCCAGTGATTGGTAAGAAGGTCGAGAGCTTGTTCGGCATTGGACAGATTTCGAACGTCGCCAGTAACGCCTGTGGAAACCGGGACTGCCTTGGAAAACCAGATGTTGTACATGGCATAGCCTCCATTCAGCTAGGTTGCGAAACTTGTCTCTAGAGCGTGTCGCGGTCCTTTCGGGCGAGCACGCTCCTCAGCATGGGTTCGATGCGCGAAAGCTCGTCGAGATGCACGGCCGACAAGTCGGCGAGGCAGGCATCGGCCCGCTCGGTCAGTTGCAGCAGCACCTTGCGCTGGTCCTCCTTGTCCTGATCTCTGACGATCAGCCCGGCCTCGCACAGGCGGTTGACCAGTTCGACGGCGCTATGATGGCGGATGCGCAAGCGTTCGGCGAGGTCGCCGATAGCTACCGGGCCTCCGCCGGGAAAACCCTTTATGGCGAGCAGTGCCTGATGTTGGCGCGGCGTCAGACCGGCGTCTTCGGCCTGTAGCTGGCTGAATTCCAGGAAGCGGCGGATCAGATAGCGGAACTCCGACAGCCGCTGGTAATCGGCCTGGCTGATGGCGGGGCGGGGTTTTTGCGGATGCGACATACCAGACATGTGTTGTCATTCCGGCCAAAGCTCAAACGATTTCGGGCCAAGCCCGCTTGAATATTTATATCGTATTACGATACATAGCCGCCGGCAAAGCCGTTTTGACGGTTTGCCGATCCTCCAACAGCGACACGCCACGGAAAGCAGGCAGGCAATGAAGACCGAACAGGGCAGTCCCGGACATCTGCGCGATTTCACCACCGACGCCAGGGTGTTGCTGATCGCTGGCATCGCGGTGGTGGTGGCGACGGCCGCGCTGTTTGCCGGCATCATCCTGCTGAAATTGATCCGGCTCGCCACCAACGTCGCCTATTTCGGTCAATTCACGCTCGCCGATCTGAAACTGGAGGACACGCCGCTTGGCTATGCCGCCGTCGCCGTGCCGGTGATCGGCGCACTCATCATCGGCCTGATGGCGCGCTACGGCAGCGAGAAGATCCGTGGCCACGGCATTCCAGAAGCGATCGAAGCGATCCTGCTCGGGCGCTCGCGGCTGGACGCCAAGGTCGCGGTGCTGAAGCCGCTGTCGTCGGCGATCTCGATCGGCTCCGGTGGCCCGTTCGGCGCCGAGGGCCCAATCATCATGACCGGCGGCGCCATCGGCTCGCTGATCGCGCAGATGCTGCCGGTCAGCGACAATGAGCGCAAGACGCTGCTGGTGGCGGGCGCTGCCGCGGGCATGACCACCGTGTTCGGAACGCCGATCGCCGCCATCATGCTGGCGGTGGAACTGCTTCTGTTCGAGTGGACGCCGCGCAGCTTCATTCCGGTGGCGGTGGCTGCCATCGTGGCGGAGGTCGAGCGCACCATGCTGCACATGCCAGGACCGATCTCTCCGTTTCAGGGCGGCATGGCGATTTCCTTTGCCGGTCTTGGCGGCTGGGTCCTGATCGGCGTTGCCGCCGGCCTCCTGTCTGCCTTGCTGACGCAGATGGTCTATGCCTGCGAGGACGGTTTCCAGAAGCTGCCGATCCACTGGATGTGGTGGCCGATGCTCGGCGGCCTCGTCGTCGGCATTGGCGGCTTGATCGAGCCGCAGGCGCTCGGCGTCGGCTACGACAACATATCCACCATGCTGGACGGCCGTACGATCGCGACGGCAGCACTCCTGTTGTTGGTGGTGAAAGCGGTCATCTGGTCGGTGGCGCTGGGCTCGGGAACGTCGGGCGGCGTGCTGGCGCCACTGCTGATCATGGGCGGCGCGATGGGCGCGGTGCTCGCCGGCTTCCTGCCGGCGGCCGATCCCGGCTTCTGGGCGCTGCTGGCGATGGCGGCGACCATGGGCGGCACGATGCGCGCGCCGCTGACGGCGACCTTCTTCGCGGTCGAATTGACCGGCAACACGCATGTGCTGGTGCCGCTGATCGCGGCCTGCGCCGCCGCCCATGCGGTGACGGTGCTTTTGATGAAACGTTCCATCCTGACCGAGAAGATCGCCAGGCGAGGGCATCATCTGGTGCGCGAATACCGGGTCGATCCGTTCGCGCTGACCAGGGTGCATGAAGTGATGACCACGCAGGTCCAGAGCGTGCCGGCGACGATGACGCTGCATGGCGCAGCGGCATTCCTGACTGCGCCGGAGACGCGTCATCCGAGCTTCCCGGTCATTGACGGCAACAGGCAGGTGCTCGGCCTCATCGATCCACCGGCGATTCTGCGCTGGCGGCGTGCCGGCAAGCACCGGACGACGACGCTCGGCGACTTGCTGGCCGGCAGCAAGGTGACGCTTGCCTATCCCGATGAATATCTGGAAGGCCTGTCGGACAAGCTCCTGACGGCCAACGTGTCGCATCTGCCGGTCGTGGCACGCGACGACGGAACGCTGGTCGGTTACGTCGGCTGGAAGGACCTGATGCGCGTCAGATCCAGGAAGCAGGCGGAAGAGCGCGATCGCACGGCCCTGCTGGGGTTCGGCACCCGCCGCGGGAAACAGGAAGGCACTGCCTGACGGAGCCAGGCGTCAGGCGCGGCCGCGCTTCGCCCAGGCCAGTACATGGATCCGGAGCGCCGAGGACAGATTGGTGTCACGCGGCCGGTTTTCGTCGACTTCCGCGACCAGCGCGGCAAGGGTCAGATTGCGCGCGGCGGCGATGGCGACAAGGTCGTCAAAAAACGGCTTTTCGAGCGAATAGCTGGTGCGGTGGCCACGGATCGTCACCGAGCGTTTTTCGACCGGGCTCACCTGGAGCTCATTTGGGGTCCGGATCGGGCGACGGTTGACGCCGATGGCCCGCGACGAAGAACTCGGCCTTTTCGGCAACCAGGCGGTCGCGTTCCTTCTCTGCCCCGGAGCGGCCGTACAGGGCGCGGTTCTGGCTGGCCGTGCGTTCCTTCTCCAGCCTTGCCTTCTGCTTGCGAGCCTGGCGCAGATTGACGATGTCGGCCATGACGCGCGACCCGAAGGCTTATTTCTTGCGGAAGGCGTCGAGCGAGACGACTTCGGCGCCCTTGGCGGCATCGGCATCGGCCGCCTTCTTCTCGGGTTCGGCGGCCTTCTTCTCCGCCTTCGGCTTTTTCTCGGAGACGATGGCGAGCGGTTCGGACGCCGGCTGGGAAGCTGGTTCGTCATCTGACTGGCCTTCGGTCTTGACGTCGAATTCGAGTTCGAAGTTAACCGACGGATCGTAGAAGCCGCGCACCGCCGAGAACGGGATTTCGAGTTTTTCCGGCACGTCCGAGAAGGAGAGCCCGACCTCGAAACCGGTCTCGGTGACCTTCAGGTCCCAATACTGGAACTGGATGACGATGGTCATCTGCTCCGGATAGCGCTCGCGCAGCCGCGAAGACACGCGCACGCCCGGCGCGCCGGTCAGGAAGGTGATGAAGAAATGATGGTTGCCGGGGAGGCCGGTGCGCGCGACCTCGGCCAGGACCTTGCGCATGACGCCGCGCAACGCCTCCTGGGCCAGAATGTCATAGCGGATGTGGTCGTCGGCCATGTGGCGGTCGGGTTCCGTTGAATCGTCCGCATAGCTGTAATCAAGCTTGAGCGCGGCGTAAACCGCATATAGACCGCCGCCGCGAGGAAGCGAGGACGATTGCCGAGATTTGATCGCGGAAGCCGGCTTGCGTCACCCGCAAATGTCACGCGTTGGCAAGCGCGGCGTGTTTCTTGACGCCGGTCGGGGAGGGGCGCTTGCCGAAAGCGCGCAGGAAGGTGCGCACGCCATTTGTCGCCGATTGCACGACCTCGTCCTCGGCCGGGGTGCCGCCGAGCATGAAGGTCGTCTGCAATTCAGCATTGACGAGGCCGAGGAACTGCCGCGCCGCGACGTCGGGGTCGTCGATCGCGAGGTAACCGCCATAGGCAAGGCGGGCGAAGCGGGCGGCGATTGCCGGCCATGTCCTGCCAGGACCCTGTTCGCGCCATTCGGCGAACAGTTCGGGGTAGCGCTCGCCTTCGGTCTGGATCAGCTTGCGCAGGAATTTTCCGTCGCGGTTGCAGATGCAGTTCTGGTTCAGGCGCACGGCAAAGCCGATCAGATCCGCTTCCAGATCCCTCGGCTGGTCCGGGAACGTGGCGATGGTGGCGAAGATGCCGGCATTGCAGCGCTCGGTGAGATCGCGGACTACGGCGATGAAGAGCTTTTCCTTGTCGCCATGGTGGTTGTAGACGGTCTGGCGCGAGACACCCGCCTCGGCGGCGATCAGGTCGATATTGGCGCCGGCAAAGCCCTCGCGGCAGAACACGGAAGCGGCTGCGTCGACCACCGAGATGCGCTTGGCCTCGTGGCTGCGTGGCGGGAAACTGTCAGGAGAAACACCCGGTCTCATGAAAATCTATATAGAGGTGATTGACGATTTAGACAAGACTGTCTAAATTTGTGGACACGCTATAAGGGGTTCACCTCTGGACAGGCGAACAATTCGCTCTCGGAGAGTCGGAATCCCACGGGATCGAACGTCCTGGGGTCAGACGTCGCCTTGCGGCGGCAACCAGATTCGAAAGAAGCCAACATCATGAGTCCCAAATTCCTCCGCATCGCGGTCGTGCTCGGCCTGTTGTCCGCCATCGGGCCCTTCGCCATCGATATGTATCTGCCCGCATTGCCCTCGATCGGCGCGGATCTCAACGCCGGCACCGCAGCCGTGCAGATGAGCCTTTTGATCTTCTTCCTGTCGATGGGCTTCGGCCAGATCGTCGTCGGGCCGATCTCCGATATGGTCGGACGCAAGCTGCCGCTCTATGGCGGTCTTGCGCTGTTCATGGTCGGCGGCGTCGGTTCGGCATTGGCGCCGACCATCGAATGGCTGATCGCCTTCCGTTTCCTGCAGGGCCTTGGCGCCAGCGCCGGCATGGCCATTCCGCGCGCGATCGTGCGCGACCTGCACACTGGCAACGAAGCCGCCAAGCTGATGTCGTTGCTGATGCTGGTGTTCTCGGTATCGCCGATCCTGGCGCCGCTGACCGGCAGCCAGATCATCGAGAGTTTCGGCTGGCGCGCCGTGTTCTGGACCGTCACGGCCGCAGCGGTGCTGGCAACCATCCTGCTCGCGACCTCGCTCAAGGAGACGCGGCCGGCTGAAGAACGCGCCGGTTCTTCCTTTGGCACCGCCCTTTCAGGCTACCGTTTCCTGATGGGGGACCGCAATTTCCTCGGCCTGGTGGCGATCGCGGGCTTCGGCATTGCGAGCTTCTTCGTCTATCTGTCGAGCTCGTCCTTCATCCTGATCGACCATTACGGCCTGTCGCCTTCGGTCTATAGCGTGTTCTTCTCGATCAATGCCGTCGCCTTCATCGGCATGTCGCAGCTCACCGGCCTGCTTTCCGAGCGTTTCGGGCTCAAGCGGGTGGTGTGGGTGGCGGTGACCGGCTACGCCACGACGATGGTGGCACTGTTCGCTGTCATGGCTTCCGGTGTGGACCGGCTGGATGTGATGGCGGCGCTGCTGTTCGTCGGCTATGGCTTTCTCGGCCTGGTCATTCCGACCACCTCGGTATTGGCCATGGAGGAGCATGGCGAGATCGCGGGCACGGCTTCGGCGCTGATGGGCACGCTGCACTTCGCCATCGGTGCGCTCGCCATGGGTGTCGCGGGCATCTTTTTCGACGGCACGCCGTTGCCGATGGTCGCCGGCATCACGCTCTGCGCGGTGATCTCCTTCACCCTGGCCAAGATCACGCTCGGCCGTTCGCGCGAGGCTGTCGAAGCGCCGGCGGAGTAGGCAATCGCCAATAAATTGAAAGAGGCCGGGAAATTGAAAGAGGCCGGGGCGATCCCGGCCTTTTTCATGCCAATCCCGTTTCGTCCAGCATGAAGCGCAGCCGTGTCTCGACAGGCGCCAGGGGCAGCCGTACCAGTTCATAACCGAGTTCGGCATAGACGCCGACCAGCGCGTGACAGGTACGCTCGGCTTCGTCGAGCGTTTGCTTGCGTTCTTCATCCTGCGTGAAGATTTCGGGCCAAGGCGGGGCAACGAAGACACGAGGGTTGTAGCGGCAACGCTTCGCTGCGATGCCGACGTGATCGGGCACCGGCAGACCGCTGAGGCGGAGATAGCCCAGCGTGTCGGGCACGCCACGATCGAGGAAGACCGGTCCTTCCTGTTCGATCGCGGCTTGGTACGAGCGCATCTCCCAGGACAGCATCAATTCGGCAAACAATGCGCGATCGCTCCAAGGCAAAGCGGAGCCGCCAATGGCGGACTGGTCGCGAATGATGCCGCGTCCGGCCTCGACCGAGGTGGCGAACCCTGCACGGCGCAAGGCTTCGATCAGTGCGGTCTTGCCGGAGCCCGGACCGCCGGTCAGCACGAAGAATCGGTCGGAATTGTTTTGCATTTTTTACCCATGTCGAAGGAGGCACGCGGCTCCACTGCGTCGCCTCCCATGGGCCGACCGAAGTCTAGCCGGCCCGAGCGTGCCGTTGCGCGTGATGCCGATGAAAAGGGGGAGAAGTGGAGGTTTCTGTTGCCAGGTACCTCCGAACCCCGCCTAGAAGTGCGAACCCCTAGGGCTTGATTTGAAGCTATCGCACTGCATTAAGCAGCGAGACGTGCTTCCGCATAGTTGTCGTTGGCAACTATAAGTTTAGCCCGATGACGGTGGTACAATGCCGGGCAAAAGTACGATCTTTACACCTTCGTCGATCCTATTTCGCCCCCAGCAAAAGCCGCTCCGTCTTCCAGAGCGGTTTTTGGTGGAGGCGCCGGGTACCGCCCCCGGGTCCGAACGGCTTATTTCATCGCCAGTTTATCGCCATAGTCGGTCAAGCCGACGAAGCGAATATAGGGGTCCATCGCCAGAAATGAAAGACCGCAATGTGCTTTGTCCCTGTGTCAAAATGCGACGCGGCAGGGTTGACTTGGGAACGGTCTCAACCGAAGCTTTGCCGCGGTGAGGAGTTACCGACCGAGCGCACGAGTTGCGGAGCGCGCCACAGCCCTCATCGACCGGATCCGTGGCGCCGACGAGGGGAATTTTGATGGCCGACTATCTTGCAGACGTGAAGAAATACGACGCCGCGGCGAGTGCGGAAATTGTTGAGAAGATCGTCAAGCATCTGGGCATCGCGCTCAGGAACCGCGACTCCTCGCTGGTGTCCTGCACCGATCCCAAAGAACTCGAGCGCGTCCGGGAAAACTGGGTCGGCAAGAAGCTCGGCGTCGCCGATGCGGCGAAGGCAGATGCTGCGATCGAGAAGACCTGCAAGGCGATGGCCGCAGACAACACCAAGAATCGAGTGACTTTTTACTACCTCGTTGCCAAGGACCTGGGAAAGCTCGGTTCGCTCTGAGAATTCCGTGCTCGCGCGGTTGCTGAGGCGCGCCGCTGGTTTGTAACGGGCACGGCTTGTGCTGCCCCTCATCTGGCTGCCGCCATCTTCTCCCCGTATAGAGACGGGGAGAGGAATGCTGTCACCGATGGTTTCGCCAATTGCCGGCGTTGCAAGACGGACACCGAGGCTGCGGCCAGTTTGCTTGGATGTCGGCGCAGACGCCGAAACAGTGATGAGGCAAGCGTCGCCTGCGCCGTTTTGATGTGTTCGGCCGCCTGTCTAGCAGCTATAATGCTCGCACAATCGAATCGAGCCGAACCGATGCGCCAGTATCTCGACCTTCTGCAGCACGTGCTGGATCATGGCGCCGACCGCGGCGACCGCACGGGCACGGGCACGCGCTCCGTGTTCGGCTACCAGATGCGCTTCGACCTGGCGCGCGGCTTTCCCGTCACCACCACCAAGAAGCTGCACCTGAAATCGATCATTCATGAGCTTTTGTGGTTCCTGGCCGGCGAAACCAATATCAAATATCTGACCGACCATGGCGTTTCCATCTGGGACGAATGGGCTGACGAGAATGGCGACCTTGGCCCCGTCTATGGCAAGCAGTGGCGTTCCTGGCCGGACGGCCATGGCGGGTCGATCGATCAGATAAACAATCTTGTGAAAGAGATACGCCGCAATCCTCAATCGCGGCGGCTGATCGTTTCGGCCTGGAATCCGGCCGAGGTGGAGGCGATGGCGTTGCCGCCATGCCATTGCCTGTTCCAGTTCTACGTCTCGGAAGGCCGGCTTTCCTGCCAGCTTTACCAGCGTTCCGGCGACATCTTCCTCGGCGTGCCGTTCAACATCGCCTCCTACGCCCTGCTGACGCTGATGGTGGCGCAGGTGACCGGCCTGAAGCCCGGTGATTTCGTCCATACGCTCGGCGACGCGCATCTTTATTCGAACCATTTCGAGCAGGCGCGCGAGCAACTTCGGCGCACGCCAAGAACGCTGCCGACCATGTGGATCAACCCTGAAGTGAAGGATCTCTTCGCCTTCCGCTTCGAGGATTTCCGGCTGGAAAACTATGTCGCCGACGCGACGATCAAGGCGCCGATCGCGGTCTGAACCGCCGGCGCAACCTTGCCGACCTTGATGTCTCGAGGCCGTGGCGATGGTGGTGCCTCGCCGGTACGTCGTTTTGATATCTTTTCGACAAGATCGGTCGACCTTACCCTCAGGCCAGGAGATTTCCGGGGAGGCGTCCATGCGACTGTCAGCAGCGGTATTTGCGCTCGTCTTTGTCTTCGCTTTCAATGCCCACGCATTTGCCGAGTGCGGGTGTGAATGCATCAACAACAGCATGAAGCCGTTCTGCGACGATCCAGCTGCGAAGCTGCCAAACTGTCCCCGCGCGACTTGCAAGCCCGCTGACGCAGAGGGGAATGACCTTCCCGCAAGCGCCATATCAAGCGAGACGCGGTATGTCTGCAAAGTGCGGATGGTGAAGACGCCGGAAGGCTCGTTTCGACACACACTTATCTGCATTTAGACATTGTCTCGCCTCTCCCAATAGATCACGGCGGCGACAGCTATGTCGCCCAAAAGTGACCGCAGTTTTGGGGGAACGACGCGCTTTAGAGGATTTCAGCGTTGGTTCCGTCGAGGGCAACGGGTGCCGATTTTCTTGTGACGTCTTCGTCTGCCTTTCGCTGTATCCGTGCTGGTCTATCGCAGGTCGCGAGGACGCCGCGCATTCAATGGCGACGCTGTGCGAAAAACCTTTCCTTGTTATATTCATCCGGATATATCGGATGGCAGGCTTCGAGCAGGCCGGATGTCAACTCAGGGAGAGTTCATGACGCGCAACGGTTTTGCAGTGGCGGCGGTCGCCATTGGCGGCTTCGCGGCGGCGTGGACGGCAGCAGTGCCGGCGGCGCGCGCGCAAGACGAGGTCGTGGTGTTTGCGGCCGCCAGCCTCAAGGACGCGCTCGACGCGGTCAACAAGGCCTGCGCGGCTGATGTCGGCGAAGCGGCGACCATCTCCTACGCGGCGAGTTCGGCGCTCGCCAAGCAGATCGAAAGCGGCGCGCCGGCGGACGTCTTCATCTCGGCCGATCTCGACTGGATGAAGTATCTTTCCGACAGGAAGCTGACCAAGCCCGCTACCGAAGTGAAGCTGCTCGGCAACCAGATCGTGCTGGTGGCGCCGAAGGATTCGGGCGTTGAAGCCAAGATCGAAAAGGGTTTTGATCTGGCCAAGCTGGTCGGCGACGGCAAGCTCGCCATGGGCGACCTCAAGGCTGTGCCGGCCGGCAAATACGGCAAGGCCGCGCTTGAATCGCTCGGCGTCTGGTCCTCGGTCGAGGGCAAGGTGGCGCAGGCCGAGAATGTGCGTGCGGCACTCAAGCTGGTCTCGACGGGCGAAGCGGCTCTCGGCATCGTCTATGCCACGGACGCGCATGCCGAAAAGGGCGTCAAGGTGGTTGGTGTTTTCCCCGAGGATTCACATCCGCCGATCATCTATCCGGTTGCCCAAACGGCTGATTCGAAGGACAAGGACACGCCTGCCTTCCTGAAGTGCCTGCGGACGGCAAAGGCATCGGATCTATTCAGGGAGCAGGGTTTCACGGTCCTTGCGCCTGTCAACTAGGATAGCCACCTGCGCATGAACTGGCTGCTGGACCTCACTCCCGACGAATGGAATGCGGTCCGGCTGTCCATCAAGGTGGCGACAGTGGCGATGATCGCCAGCCTGCCGCCGGGCATAGCGATAGCGCTGCTCCTGGCGCGCGGCCGCTTCTGGGGCAAGACGCTGCTCAACGGGCTGGTGCACCTGCCGCTGATCGTGCCGCCCGTGGTGACCGGCTATCTCCTGCTTCTGACCTTCGGCAAGCGCGGGCCGGCCGGCGCATTCCTGGCCGAGCATTTCGGCATCGTCTTTTCCTTTCGCTGGACGGGTGCGGCTCTTGCCTGCGGCGTCATGGGTTTTCCGCTGATGGTGCGGGCGATCCGATTGTCGATCGAGGCCGTCGACCGCAAGATGGAGGCGGCGGCCGGAACGCTCGGCGCCAGCCCGCCATGGGTGTTCGGCACCATCACCTTGCCGCTGATCCTGCCCGGGCTGATCGCCGGCGCCATCCTCTCCTTCGCCAAGGCGATGGGCGAGTTCGGAGCGACGATCACCTTCGTCTCCAACATCCCGAACGAGACGCAGACGCTGCCATCGGCAATCTACACGTTCACCCAGGTGCCGGGCGGCGATGCCGGAGCGCTTCGGCTGACGCTGATCTCGATCGTCATCTCGATGGCCGCCCTGGTGGCCTCGGAAGTGTTGGCGCGGCGCGTCGGCCGGCGGATGGACATCGAATGACGGTCCTTGTCGACATCCGCCATCGGCTCGGCGATTTCCCCCTCGACATCCGCTTCGAGAGCGCCGGGCGGCTGACGGCGCTGTTCGGGCCCTCCGGCTCGGGCAAGACGACGCTGATCAATATGATTGCCGGGCTGATCCGGCCCGACCAGGGACGCATCGAGGTCGATGGCCGTGTGCTGGTCGACACGGCCAAGGGCATTTTCGTGCCGAAGCACAGGCGCCGGATCGGCATGGTGTTCCAGGACGCGCGTCTGTTTCCGCATATGAGCGTGGCGAGCAATTTGCGCTATGGCCGCTGGTTCACGCCGGCGGCGGAGCGTTATGCCGAGATCGACGCCGTCGTCGAATTGCTCGGCATCGAGCCGCTGCTGGCGCGGCGGCCGGCAAAGCTCTCGGGCGGCGAGAGGCAGCGCGTCGCGATCGGCCGGGCGCTGCTCGCCAGCCCCCGGCTGTTGCTGATGGACGAGCCGCTGGCCTCGCTCGACGAGGCGCGCAAGGCCGAAATCCTGCCCTATGTCGAGCGCCTGCGCGACGAGACCAAGATCCCGATCGTCTATGTCAGCCATTCGATCGCCGAGGTGGCGCGGCTGGCGAGCGACGTGGTGATGCTGGCGCGAGGCAAGCTTGCCGCCAGCGGCCCGACCACGGCTGTCATGCAAAGGCCGGACCTTCTGCCGGCGGAGGAGCGCGGCGAGGGCGGCGCGGTGCTGGACACCAGCGTACTGCAGCATGACGAGGTTTTCGGCATGACGGTGCTTGGCTCGAACGCCGGCGAGATACGCGTGCCCAAGCTGGCGGCGATGGTGGGCGCGCCGGTGCGTATCCGCGTCCGCGCGCGCGACGTCATGATCGCCACCGAACGGCCGTCGGGTCTCAGCGCGCTCAACATCCTGGCCGGCACGATCGTCGCGATCAGGCCGGGCGAGGGGCCGACGGTCGAGATCGGTATCGACTGCAACGGCGCGACCGTGCTGGCACGGGTCACCGAACAGTCGCGGCAGGTTCTGAAGCTGCGGCTCGGCGGACAGGTCTTCGCCGTGATCAAGACGGTGAGTTTCGACCAGGCAAACACCGGGGGCGGGCTGCCCGCGGAGGCGGACGGCTGAGACGACGAGCGGGTCTCTGCGCTATATCGATTTGGAATAGCGAGGCCGCCAGGGACGCTCTAACATGGCGGCGTGATCGCGGAGGAAGACAATGCCGTCGCTGAGCTTGCGGATAAACCTCGACCCCGACGGGCGCATCGGGCCGGGCAAGATCGAATTGCTGGAGCAGATCGCCGCCTTCGGTTCGATCTCGGCCGCCGCGCGCGGCATGGAGATGTCCTACAAGCATGCGTGGGACTTGGTCGAGGACATGAACCGGGTGTTCGGCAAGCCGCTGGTGGCCGCGCAGACCGGCGGCCGCAAGGGCGGCGGCGCGCAACTGACGGCGGTGGGCCTGGCCGTAGTCAGCCGTTTCCGCGCCATCGAACGCGCGGCGGCTTCGGCGGCCGCGACGCATATGGAGGCGTTGCAGGCGGAGATTGAGGAGGGGTAGGGCAGTAGGGCAGTAGGGCAGTAGGGCAGACCAACTCGGGCGCGTCGAATTTTTCGTGTGCTTTCTTGTGTTCCGGCTCCCGATGTCTCGTTCACTTACTGCCTTACTGCCCTACTCCCCTACCTTCCTCAGCACGTACGTATCCATGATCCAGCCCTTTTCCCCGCGGGCCTGCTCGCGGATTTTCTCGATTTCGGCGCCGACGTCGCGGAGGCGGCCGGAGACGATGATTTCGTCCGGCGTGCCGAGATAGGCGCCCCATTGGATGAAAAGATCCTGGTCGGCGAGCGTGTTGAAGGCGCATTTGCCGTCAAGCATGACGACGGCGCTGCCGGCATTTTGCGGCATACCTTCTTCCGTCAACCGGCGGCCGGTGGTGATCAGGATGGAATCGCCGATGCGGTTCAGCGCTGTCGCGTGGCTGGCGGCGAGCGCCTGGATGGCGGTGATGCCGGGAATAACCTCCAGTTCGAAGGCGACGTTGCCCCTGAGGCGTACGCGCTCCAGGATGCGCAGCGCGCTGTCGTAGAGCGAGGGGTCGCCCCAGATCAGGAAGGCGCCGCAACCATCCTCGGCGATCTCTTCGCGGATCAGGTCTTCATAGATGGCGGCGATTGCCTCGTGCCAGTCATCGACAGTCGAGCGATAGGAAGGCGCCGGTTCGGCCCGCACGGGCACGTCGAATTCCACGCGGCGTGAATTCGGGTTGGTGACGAAGCGGTCGCAGATGTGACGGCGCAGTTCGGCAAGATCGTTCTTCTTCGCACCCTTGTCGGGGATGAACAGCACGTCGGCCCGATTGAGGCCGTCTATGGCCTGCACGGTCATATGGTCGGGATTGCCGGCGCCGATGCCGATGACGAGAAGCTTGCGCATGAAGCGAACTCCTGCCCGATCGCAACCCTTTAGTCCAGACTGGCGTGGCGCGGATGCGGAAGGGCTTTGAAACGCCACGTTGAAACCGCTAGGGTCATCGCGACATTCTCGCCGAGGGGCTTTCATGTTGCGATATGTTCTGACGGCGGTGCTGGCCTTGTCGGCCGCACCCGCGTTCGCCAATGATTCCGTTGCCGAACTCGGCACCGGCGGCCTGGTGCTGTCGCGCAGCGATGCCGTGGCGATGCAGAGCGAGGACCTCTTCATCTCGCCGGAAAAGGTGACCGTGGATTACGTCTTCCACAACAACACCGATAAGGACGTCGACGCGATCGTCGCCTTCCCAATGCCCGACATCTCCGGCGATCCCGAGGAGATGCCGGCGATCCCCGAAAACCAGAGCGACAATTTCCTTGGCTTCGAGGTGACGATCGACGGCGTGGCGGCAAAGCCTGAGCTCGAGCAGAAGGCGTTCGCGCTCGGCATCGACATCGGTGCCGACCTGAAGGCGCAGAACGTGCCTTTCAACCCATTCGGCGAAGCGGCAAAGGCGGCGCTCGGGAAGCTGCCGCAAACGGTGGCGGACGACTGGGTCACCCGCGGCATCATCATCGAGGACACTGTCGATGACAGCCCTGGCGCGAAACCCAATTATGCACCGTTCTGGCAATTGCGCTCGACCTATTGGTGGCGCTCGACCTTTCCGGCCAACAAGGACGTCCACGTTTCCCACCGCTACAAACCGAGCGTCGGCGGCACCTCGTCGGTCAGCTTCTTCTACGACGGCAAGTTCCAGGGACAGTACGCCGCCTACAAGTCCCGCTACTGCATGGACGACACGTTCGAGAACGCAGTGCGCAAGGCTGCCAAGAACGATCCCGACGGCTATCCAAAATATTACGAGAGCCGCATCGCCTACATCCTGACCACCGGCGGCAACTGGGCGGCCGGCAGCATCGGCAAGTTCAAGCTGACCGTCGACAAGGGCAATCCCAAAGCCCTGGTCTCGTTCTGCGGCGACAATGTCAGGAAGGTCGGGCCGACGAGTTTCGAGATGACGGCTGAGGACTTCTATCCAGAGCGCGACATCGACATCCTTATCCTCGATCCATCCGACAATGGGAACGGCAACTGATGCACGTGGCAATCTATGTCGCCATCGCCGAGAACGGCGTCATCGGGCGGGACGGGGGGCTGCCCTGGCGGCTTTCCACCGATCTCAAGCGCTTCAAGGCAGACACGATGGGCAAGCCTATCATCATGGGCCGCAGGACCTATGAAGGCATCGGCCGGCCGCTGCCGGGCAGGCTGAACATCGTTGTCACCCGTGACAAGACCTGGCGCGCCGACGGCGTCGAGGTGGCGCATACGCTTGAGAACGCGATCCAGCTGGCTGATGTGCGGGGGCGCTGCATGAGCGGGGTGGACGAGGTCTGCGTGATCGGCGGCGGCGAAATCTATGCGCAGGCGCTACCGCTAGCCGACCGGCTGCATGTCACCCATGTGCTGGCCGCTGTCGACGGCGACGCGCATTTCCCGCCGATCGATCCGAAACGCTGGCGCGAAGTCAGTTCGCAGGAGATCCCGGTCGGCGAAAAGGACAGCCACGCGACGCGCTATACGGTTTACGAGCGACGCCGCGAGAGCCATTGAAAGAAAAAAGGCGTTTAAAGACGACAAAGGGTCGCGACCGGCCCAAAACCGATGATGCCGGCAGAGCATCGCGTTGAAAGCATGCCGTGGCGTCCCTATAGAAGAACAAGACTGGATTTGCGCCGAAATTCCGGCGCTTGAGGGAATTCCAAGCGAAAGGACATTCATGCCCTGGAACGACAAAGGTGGCGGTGGCGGCGGCCCATGGGGCGGCGGCGGCAACAATCAGGGACCCTGGGGGCAGGGACCGAAGGGGCCAAGCGGACCGCAAGGCTCGCCTCCCGACCTCGAGGACATCATCCGCCGTGGCCAGGACAGGCTGCGGCGTGCGTTGCCCGGCGGTGGCGGCGCCAGTCCGGCCATATTCGGGCTGATCGGCGCGGCGCTGGTCGTGCTATGGGCGTTCCAGGCAGTCTACACCGTGCAGCCCGATGAGGTCGCGGTCGAGCTGCGCTTCGGCAAGCCGAAGGCCGAGCTGTCGCAGCCCGGCCTGCATTTCCACTGGTGGCCGCTCGAAACCGTCGAAACGGCCAAGATTTCCGAGCAGCTCGTCGACATTGGCGGTGGCGCCTCCAGCGGCAACACGTCGGGGCTGATGCTTTCGGGCGACCAGAACATCGTCAACGTGCAGTTCTCGGTCGCCTATCAGGTCTCCGATCCCCGCGCCTATCTGTTCGACGTCTCCGACCCGGACGGCATGCTGAGGCAGGTCGCCGAGAGCGCGATGCGCGAGGCCGTCGGCCGCAGGCCGGCGCAGGACATCTTCCGTGACGATCGCCAGGGCATAGCGGCTTCGGTGCGCGAGATCATCCAGACCACGCTCGACGGCTACAAGGCCGGGCTTCAGGTCAACGCCATCTCGATCGAGGACGCGGCGCCGCCCCGTGAGGTCGCCGACGCCTTCGACGAGGTGCAGCGCGCCGAGCAGGACGAGGATAAGTTCGTCGAGCAGGCCAACCAGTACTCCAACCAGAAGCTCGGCCAGGCACGCGGCGAGGCCGCACAGGTCCGCGAAGACGCGGCCGCCTACAAGAACCGGGTGGTGCAGGAGGCCGAAGGTGAGGCCCAGCGCTTCATCTCCGTCTATGACGAATATGCCAAGGCGCCCGACGTGACGCGCAAGCGGCTTTACCTGGAAACGATGGAGAAGGTGCTGAAGGACTCCGGCAAGGTGATCGTCGAGCAAGGCAACGGGCAGGGGGTTGTCCCTTATCTGCCGCTGCCGGCATTGCAGCAGAAAGCGCCGGCTCCGGCTCCGCTTGGCGCGACGACGGGAGGTAACCAGTGATGGCCAACCGTCTTCCCGTCATCGTCGTCATCGCGGCGGTCATCCTGTTCCTGCTCTATTCGTCGGTCTTCGTGGTCAATGCGCGCCAGCAGGCGCTGGTGCTGAGGTTCGGCGAGATCGTCGACGTCAAGACCGAACCCGGCATCTACTTCAAGGCGCCGTTCTCGTTCTTCGACGCCGACACGGTGCAGTTGATCGAGAACCGGGTGCTGCGCTTCGACCTCGACAACATCCGCGTCCAGGTCTCGGGCGGCAAGTTCTATGAGGTCGATGCCTTCATCGCCTACCGAATCTCGGATCCGCGTGTCTTCCGTGCCGCCGTATCCGGCCAGATCGAGCTCGCCGAAGCCCGGCTGAGGACGCGTCTCGACGCTGCCTTGCGCCGGGTCTACGGTCTGCGAGACTTCGAGGCCGCCCTTTCGGAGGAGCGCGCGGTGATGATGCGCGAAGTGCGCGATCAGCTACGGCCCGACGCCACCTCGCTCGGCCTGCAGATCGAGGATGTCCGCATCCGCCGCACCGACCTCACCGCCGAAGTCTCGCAGCAGACCTTCGATCGCATGAAGGCGGAACGTCTGGCTGAGGCCGAAAGGCTGAGGGCGCGCGGCAATGAGGCGGCGCAGCGCATCAAGGCCCGCGCCGACCGTGAGGTGGTCGAGATCATCGCGGAAGCGCAGAAGGAGTCCGAAATCCTGCGCGGCGAGGGCGAGGCGCAGCGCAGCGCCACCTTTGCCGAGGCTTATCAGCGCGATCCGGCGTTCTTCGATTTCTACCGGTCGATGAACGCCTATGGCACGGCGCTGGACAACACCGGCACGACAATGGTGCTGTCGCCGAATTCGGAGTTCTTCCGTTTCTTCCGCGACCCTGACGGAAAGGAGGCGCCGGCAAGGCCGGCGGCTCCGCAACCGGCACCTCCTGCCGCACCGGCGACCGCACCCGCAACTTCGCCCGGCACCGGCCAGTAGCGGCCGGTGCAGGATTTCTTGGCGGCAATAGGCCTGGTCCTCGTCATTGAGGGCTTGGTCTATGGCGGCTTTCCCGGTTTCGCCAGGAAACTGGCGGGCGAGGTGCTGTCATTGCCGGAGAATGCATTGCGGATTGCCGGGCTGGTGGCGATTGGCGCCGGCGTCGGTATCGTCTGGCTGGTCCGCGGCGGCTAGGGGGGTGTGCAAAAACGCGGGATTTACACTCTGCCAATAGCCATAGCCGCAAACGTGCCCTATTTCTTGCCATCATGGCGCGACACGGCGTTTCCGTCGAAGCGCTTTTCTCTTTCAGAAGTGCCGGGAGGCTTCTCGATGACATCCAACACCCTTTTGCGCGCGGTTCGACGCACGTTCGTCGCTGGCGCGGCAGCGCTTCTTCTGGGCACCGTGGCCGTTCCGGCCTTCGTGACGTCGACAATGGCCGCCGACGGGCCTGCTTCGGTGGCCGACCTGGCGCAAGGCCTGCTCGGCGCGGTGGTCAACATCTCGACGTCGCAGACGGTGAAGGGCACGGAAGGTCCGGGCGCGGTGCCGATGCCGCAGCTTCCCGAAGGCTCGCCGTTCCAGGATTTCTTCGACGATTTCTTCAAGAACCGTGGCGGCGACAAGGACAATGGCTCGCAGAAAGTGCAGTCGCTCGGCTCCGGTTTCGTCATCGACGCCGAGCAGGGCATCGTCGTCACCAACAACCATGTCATCGCCGATGCCGACGATATCGAGGTCAATTTCTCCGATGGAGTCACGCTGAAGGCGACGCTGGTCGGCACCGACACCAAGACCGATGTCGCGGTGCTCAAGGTCGATCCGAAGGGCCACAAGCTGACGGCGGTGAAGTTCGGCGATTCCACCAAGATGCGCGTCGGCGACTGGGTGATGGCGATCGGCAATCCGTTCGGCCTCGGCGGCACGGTCACGGTCGGCATCGTCTCGGCGCGTAACCGCGACATCAATTCAGGCCCCTATGACGATTTCATCCAGACCGATGCCGCGATCAACCGCGGCAATTCGGGCGGGCCGCTGTTCAACAGCGCCGGCGAGGTCATCGGCATCAACACGGCGATCATTTCGCCGTCCGGCGGCTCGATCGGCATCGGCTTCTCCATCCCCTCGCAGCTCGCATCGGGCGTTGTCGAGCAACTGCGCCAATATGGCGAAACGCGGCGCGGCTGGCTTGGCGTGCGCATCCAGCCGGTGACCGACGATATTGCCGAGAGCCTCGGCATGGCGACCGCCAAGGGTGCGCTGGTCGCCGGCGTCATCAAGGGTGGACCGGTCGACAACGGCACCATCCAGGCCGGCGACGTGATCATCAAGTTCGACGGCAAGGACATCCACGAAATGCGCGACCTGCCGCGTGTGGTCGCGGAGAGCCCGGTCGGCAAGGCGGTCGACGTGCTGATCGTGCGCAAGGGTGTCGAGCAAACGGTGAAGGTAACACTTGGCCGGCTCGAGGACAGCGAGAAGCTCGCCAGCGGCGAAAACGGCAACACCGACCAGGACAAAGGCGACAAGGCGCCGGCGGTTTCGACGGCCTCGGTGCTCGGCATGACCGTCGGCGAATTGAACGACGATACGCGCAAGAAGTTCAGCATCGCCGCCGATGTTTCGGGCGTCGTCATCACCGATGTCGCCAAGGATTCGGCCGCGGCTGAACGCGGCATCCAGCCGGGCGAGGTGATCACCGAAATTGCACAGGAATCGGTTGCCACGCCCAAGGATGTGATGGACCGGATCGGCGCGCTGAAGGAGCAGGGACGCAAGAACGCACTGTTGATGCTGGCGTCCAAGACCGGTGAGCTGAGGTTTGTGACGATCCGGATGGACTGAGGATCGCTAACGATGGTCATATTGTAACATCCCATGGGATGTACTATTTTGACTTGTGAGGCGGATCGTACTGGACACAAACGTTTTGACGGCAGGCTTGCGAAGCAGGAATGGCGCGTCTTTCGCCATCCTGCAGCTGATTGCGGATCGGCAAATTCGCCCATTAGTGACGACAGCGCTGTTTCTTGAATATGAAACCGTGCTGGCCAGACCCGAGCAGGTGGCGGCTCACGGGTTGTCCGCGCCGGATCTGGGCCGTTTGCTGGCCGGCTTTGCATTGCTGGCTGAGCCGGTCGAGCTGCACTTTCTCTGGCGGCCGCAATTGAACGATCCGAAGGATGAGATGGTGCTTGAAGCAGCGATCAACGGCCGGGCCGATGCGTTGGTGACTCACAATCGCCGGGACTTCCTAGCTGCGGCAGGCCGTTTTGATGTACTGCTTGTGAGCCCGGCCGAGTTCTTGGAAGGACTTCGTACATGAGCAAAGCGACTTATCCGCTGAAACTGCCACAGTCGGTTAAGGAAGCAGCCGCGCGCCTCGCGAAGGCCGATGGCGTGTCGCTCAATCAATGGATTGCGTCGGCTGTGGCGCAAAAGGTCGGGGCAATGGAAGCGGCAGCTGACTTCCTGCGTCGTCGTGCCGGCGACGCGTCACCGGGCGATTTCGCGAAAATGCTGGGGCGGGTCGCAGACAGATCGCCACAGTCCGGCGACGAATTTCCACCTGACAGGCATTGATCAGCGACGATTCTTCCGCCAATCCGCGCTCGTCAGCCTGTAGAACACATGCCTCTTCAGCTCCGGGTGGCTGTCGGGAATGCCGGGGTGGTCGAAGTTGGCCGAGGGATCGGCGGTCATGCCGAGGCGCTTCATGACGGCAGTGGAGCGGCGGTTGTTCTCGACCGCGAAGGAGACGATCTCGCCAAGGCCGAGTTTTTCGAAGCCGTAGGCCAGCCATGCCTCGGCAGCTTCCGTGACATAACCCTTGCCCCAGAATTCGGGCGCCAGCCGCCAGCCGACCTCAACGGTCCCGGCGGGAAGGAACGGCAGATGGTCGGTCCCGGTGATACCGACAAAGCCGATGCATTGACCTGATGCGGCGACCTTGGCGGCGGCAAAGCCATAGCCGTCCCGATCGATGATGGCCCGCAGTTCGTCCATCTTGGCGTCTGCTGCGGCGCGGCCGCGACGGAAGGGGAAGAACTCCATCACGCGTTCATCGGAATTGATGCGATGGAACAGCTCCCGGTCGCGATCCTCCCAGTTGCGCAGGATCAGGCGCTCGGTGCGCATTGGTTTCATTGGACGAACTCTTCCTGCCCGTAGCCTTGCAGATAGAGCAATGCGGTCAGGTCGCCATGGTCGATGCGAACCTTTGCCTGTGCAGCCACCATCGGTTTGGCATGCAGCGCAACACCGGTGCCGGCAAGGCGGATCATGTCGAGATCGTTGGCCCCGTCGCCGACAGCAATGGCATCGGCCGGGGTGAGGCCGAGACGCGCCGTGATCTCGATCAGCGCCTCGGCCTTGGCGGCGCGGCCGAGGATCGGCTCGCCGACCAACCCGGCAAAGAGGCCATCCTGTTCGAGCAGGCGGTTGGCGCGGTTTTCATGGAAGCCGAGCATGGCGGCGATGCGTGAGGTAAAGACCTCGAAGCCGCCCGAGACTAGTGCGGTCCAGGCGCCGTTGGCCCGCATCGTCTGCACCAGCGCGCGGCCGCCGGAGGCCAATGTCAACCGGTTGGCAACGATCAGATCGACCACGGCCGCATCGAGCCCCTTGAGCAACGCCACGCGCTCGCGCAGGGCGGGCTCGAAGGCGATCTCGCCATTCATCGATCGTGCGGTGATCGCCGCGACGTGCTCCTTGACGCCGATCTCGTCGGCTAGCTCGTCGATGCATTCCTGGTCGATCATGGTCGAATCCATGTCGGCGATGAGGATCTTCTTGCGGCGCGTTGCCGACTGCTGGACGATCACGTCGATCGGCTCGGCGGCCAGCGCCGCGCGCAGATTGGCGGCCGCCTCGTCGGCTTGTGCATTCGCTGGCAGTGCGAGATCGCAGGCAATGTCTTCGGCCATCCAGCGAACAGTGCTTGCGCCCACCGACCGTGAGGCCATATTCGCAAGCGATGGCGACAAGGCACGATCGGCGGGATGGGAAACAAGCGTGGCGATAAGCGGCATCGATAATTCCGGTGCGGATGCGGGCGAAGGCCGCGTGAAGAATGCGATCCTGATAGCCGGGCCGACCGCCAGCGGCAAGTCGGCGCTGGCGCTCGACCTGGCCGAACGTATAGGCGGCGTGATCGTCAACACCGATTCCATGCAAGCCTATTCGGTTCTCGACGTGTTGACTGCCCGGCCGGAGGCGGCGGACCTCGCTCGGGCACCGCATTATCTCTATGGGCATGTCCATCCCGGCACCGCCTACTCGACCGGGGCGTGGCTGCGCGACGTGACGAGGCTGATCGAAGACGGCGCGCTCTCGCGGCGACCGATCTTCGTCGGCGGCACCGGCCTTTACTTTCGCGCCTTGGCCGAGGGCATTTCGGAAATGCCCGACATTCCGCGGCAGGTACGCGACCGTTGGCGCTACGAGTTGAAGGAGCAAGGCGCCGTCAAACTGCATGGCATCCTGATGCGCGAGGATTCCAGAGCAGCCATGCAGTTGAAGCCCACGGACAGCCAGCGCATCGTGCGGGCGCTCGAAGTGCTCGACGCATCCGGCCGCTCGATCCTGGACTGGCAGGCCGCGCGGGGCCGGCCGCTCATCGACAGACAGACGGCCCGCTTCTTCGTCATCGAGCCGGACCGGGCCGCGCTGGTCGGACGCATCGAAAGGCGTTTCGACCAGATGCTGGCCAAGGGCGCACTGGACGAAGTCAGGCAACTCGCATCGCTTCGTCTCGATCCGCAATTGCCGGCGATGAAGGCGATCGGCGTTCGCGAACTGCAAGCGGCGATGGCCGGACAATCGGGTTTTCCCGAGGCGATTGAGCGCGCCAAGATCGCAACCAGGCAATATGCCAAGCGGCAGACGACCTGGTTTCGGCACCAGCTAGGACCGGAATGGCAAAGATTGCATCCTGGTGACGATATCGAAACCACGATCCAAACGCTTGTTGCTAATGCAACCTAGAAAGCCTTTCCTTCACGGAAAGGTTCTCGTTGTGGTTGTCCAAATTAACCCTCCGTAAGGCCCGCCATGCCATAAGGTAGATGGGCATTTTTCCATCGGGGAGCAGATGCGTTTCCACAAGGCGGAATCGGCGTTTTTCGTCTTTATCTTCGTGATCCTGGCCGCCGGCCTGGTGACGCTGCATGCCTATGGACTGCTGCAATCCTTTGCCACCGAACTGCACACGGCCTCCGGCCTGGACAAGGTCATCTACCTCAACAAGCTGCTTTTCGCGACGGGCGTGCTGCTCGCGACCGCGCTGTTCTTCGGCATCTTCTTCATCTACCCGCTGATCCGCAGGCAGGCGACGGAGGAAGGCAAGCTGCGGGCCATGACCGTGTCACTGAGCGCCCGCTCCGAGACGTTCGAACATGCGGCGCTGACAGATAGCCTGACCGGCATGCAGAACCGGCGCTATTTCGACGACGCGCTGAAGGAATATCTCGAGGAGTTCAAGCGCATCGAGAAACCCGTCGGGCTGATGATCCTGGACCTCGATCATTTCAAGCAGGTCAACGATACACACGGCCACGACGTCGGCGACGAGGTGCTCAAGGCCGTCGCCAGCTGTCTCAAGGACATGACGCGCTACCATGACGTGGTGGCGCGATTGGGCGGCGAGGAATTCGCCGTGGTCACGCCCAACATGGAGGCGGAATTGTTGTCGAAATTCGCCGAGCGTATCCGCAAGGCGATCGCCAACATGTCGGTTCTCTCCGGCAATGTCCGGCTCAAGATCACCACCAGCGTCGGCCTTGCCGTTTGGGACCGCAAGGAGACGGCGGAAGAATTCTATCGCCGCGCCGACCGCCAGCTCTACGAGGCCAAGAGGCAAGGCCGCAACCGCGTCTGCGCCTGAAATCCCGAAGAAGAATTCACGAGGCCGGTTGCCTGACGCGGCTTTTTCGACTTCCGGTGCTCACGGACTGAATGTCCGCTCCGCTCCGGCTTCTCGAAACCACGCCATTCAATCCGGCCTGATGAATTCCCTTTCGGGATTTGACCAAGCTGGTTCGATGATGTGAAGCCTTTGGAAGCTTGTGTGCGGCTTCCCGGCCGGTCGTCAGAGAGCTTGCAGGCTCAATCGTTCTGGGGGCGCATGCCGAAGGTGGCGGGCTTTAGGCCGTAGCGCATGTCGAAATCATCGTCCGATTGCACGCGTGCGGCCGGCGGCTTGCGGTAGTCGGGATCGCCAGCCTGGCGGCCAGAATCGACCACTTCGGCAAAGGCCATCGCCTGCTGCTGCGGCTTTGGAACGTTGCGAAGCCGTTCCACTATCGTCACCAGATCGACATCGTCGCCGGTTTTCGACGACATGGCTTGTTCGCGCTTCGCCGTGCCGGGGATCAGTTCAGCCGGCAGTCTCTCGAACTTCAGCCGCATCGTCGTGGCCACGCCTTCGCCGAAGGCGATGGCTTCGCGCTGGCCCATGGACGACAGGAAAGCAAGCGTGGAGGCGGACGAGTCGGCGATGGCCGAGCGGATGATCGCCTGGTCTTGCTCATTGGCGAGCCGCATGGCGAAAAAAGTCGAGCATTGCGACAGGATGGTCGGGTCAAGTTCGCCCGGGCGTTGGGTGACGACGCCGAGATAGCAGCCATACTTGCGGCCTTCCTTGGCAATGCGCGACAGCGCGTGCCTTGTCGGCGCGAAGCCGAGGCGCGCATCGGCCGGCATGTAGCGATGCGCTTCTTCGCACAGCAATAGGAGCTGCAGCTTGCCCTCGCTCCACAGCGCAAGGTCGAACGCCAGGCGCGCCAGCACCGAACAGACGGAATTGACCACTTCGGACGGCATGCCGGCCATTTCGAAACAGGTCACAGGGCGGCCGTTATGCGGCACGCGGAAGATGTTGCCGATCGTCTCGTGGATGGTGTCCTCGATCAGGCGCGAGTTGAACATGAAACGGTAGCGCGGATCGGCTGCCGCCGATTCGATGCGCGTCTTCAGCGATTTGAGCGTCGGGCGCTCGTTCTTGCTTTCGAGCATGCCCATGCGCTCGTCAATCTGCTTGAGCAGATCGGCAATGCGGTAGGGCACTGGCGTATCGGCGGTCAGCGCATCGCTGCCGCGCCTGAGATAGGCACCGGAATTGGGGTTGCGATAGAGGTTTTTGGCGAGCGGAATGAGGTCGCGCAGCGCATCGATCTCGTCGGGCACGGTCTCGCGGCCGCGAAATAGAACCTCGGCGAATTCCTCGAGCCGGAACATCCAGAACGGAAGGTCGAGCGTCTTGGAATCGACCTTGACGCAATATTCGGGCAGCGACGCGGCGAATTCATTGTGCGGATCGAGGATCAGGATGCGCAGATCCGGCCGCGCCGCGATCGATTTGCGCAGCAGCAGCGAGACGGCGGTGGACTTGCCGACGCCGGTGGTGCCGACAATGGCAAAGTGGCGCGCCAGCGTGTCGTCGATGGCGATGTTGGCGGCGATCGCCTCGTCCTGCGACAGCGAGCCGATGGTGATCGAATGACGCCCGGCCAGATCGTAGACGGCCTGCAGGTCACGGCTGCGGATGCGGTGCGCGATGGCGCCTATATGGGGATAGGTGGTGATGCCGCGGTCGAAGATCGGCTTGGAGCCGGGTTCGGCGCCGTCGCGCACTTCGCCGATCAGCTCGATGCTGACCTCGATGGCGTTCTGGCCTTCGCTGTTCCAGGCGCGATCCGACTTGCCGATCGCATAGACCAGGCCGACGGTGCGTGTCGTGCCGAGATTGACCGAGATCATCTTGCCGACCGTCCACAGGCCGGTCACCGCGCCGTCGACGTCGTCCGCAAAGGCGCTGATGGTGGCGCGGGCGCCGTCGCATTGCACGACATTGCCCAGGATGCGCCTGTCGTTCTGTTCGGCGTTGCGGCGCTCCTGCGATGTCGGTTCTCCGACCGAGGCTTCGCGTTCGACATACATGGACAGGCCAATCCCCATTTTCCCTCACGTCGAAGCCTACAGGAACGGGGTTAAGGTCGAGTGTGGCCGGATGGTGTAGGGAGGATTAAGAAGCCGGCGAAAATTGTCGCGACAAGGCTCTTTTCCAGTTATCAGTTTTCGCTATAATAGACGAATGAATGATATAGCGAACGATATCTCCTCCACAATCGGCAGACGGATACACGCCGAGAGGACGATACGGGACTGGTCCCTGGCCGAACTCGCCGAGCGCTCCGGCGTCTCCAAAGCCATGCTGAGCACGATCGAGCGCGGCATGACCAGCCCGACGGCAGCGCTCCTGGTGCGGATCGCCGCCGCCTTCGGCATGACGCTGTCGACCCTTATCGCACGCGCGGAATTGCAGGGCGGCGGCTTGCTGCGGGCGAGCGACCAGCCCGTCTGGCGCGATCCCGACACCGGCTATGTCAGGCGGCATCTTTCGCCGGCCGGCGACATGCCGCTCGAACTGATCAGGGTTCATCTGCCGGCGGGCGCCAAGGTCAGCCTGCCCGCGGCATCCTACGCCTTCATCAAACAGCAGATATGGCTGATCTCCGGACGGCTGGAATTCACCGAGGGCGATCTGGTGCACAGGCTCGAGCCCGGCGACTGTCTGGCGCTTGGCGCGCCGTCGGACTGCACCTTCCATGCACTCGAGGCGGGCGCCGACTATCTCGTCGCGCTGGTCAGGGCCTGACATCATGCCGAGACGTCCAAAGCGCTCCCACAATGGGGGACCGCCGCTCGACGACTACAAGGGGCCGCCATGGGGCAAGGGCGATCCTTATATTTTCCTGGCCTGGCAGGCCGCGCATGCCAAGGCGTGGAAAGCACCGAGCCGCGACGTCATGCTGATGCGCGTGGACAAGGCGGAACGGCTGGGACTTACCTATGAGGAATACACGCTCGAACTCCTCGAACGCGGACGCCACCTTCAGGAAGAGGACACCGAACGCATCGCCGCGATCAAGACGGCGCGCAAGGGAAAGCGATTCAGCGCTTTCGATTGACGCCAGTTCGACCGTATCGATCCTTCCATCTCAGCCAGGCAGAACGAGCATGCATTCCATCGAGATCAGAATGTTGACGCAGGACGCGCGGACACAGGCGTTGCTTGGCGATCTTCTGGTCGAAACGGTTGCCGCGGGCGGGTCGGTGAGCTTCATGCATCCGCTGGCGCCGGAAACCGCCCGCAGGTTCTGGGACACGTCGCTGACGGCGGCCGCAAGAGGTGAGCGGGTGGTGCTTGGCGCGTGGGAGGCAGACACGCTGGTCGGCACGGTCACGCTGCTGCTCGACTGTCCGCCCAACCAGCCGCACCGGGCCGAGATCGCCAAGCTGATGACGCGCCTCGATCGTCGAGGCAAAGGCGTGGCGACCCGCCTGATGCAAGCGGCCGAGGCCCTTGCGGTGGAGAGGGGCCGCACGCTTCTGGTTCTGGATACGGCGACCGAAGAGGGGGCGTCCGGGCTCTATGAGAGGCTGGGCTTCACGCTGACCGGGGAAATACCGGACTATGCATTGAAGCCCCATGGCGGGCTGACCGGCACGCTCATCTACTGGAAGCGCATCGGCCGGTGAACGTCATGTCGGAGATGGCTCGCCGAGGCGCGACAGCAGCCATTGGCGGAAATCCTGCTCGGCACCGGTCAGTCGCGCGATCGGTGCCTTGGTCAGAAAATGCCCCGATGTGCTCGGGAGCTCGAAATCGGAAAGCCTGGCCAGGGCCTTGCTTTCGAGTGCCGCGTCAATCAGCGGCCGCGAGCCCAGAAGCACGCCCGCGCCGGCTCGCGCAGCCTCCATCGCAGCCACGAAGCTGTCGAAGCGATGCGAGCGCCTGGGGTGACCGGCCAATCCCGCCGCGGCGAACCATTCCGCCCACATCTCGCGCGCACCGGCGACCAGGAGCAGCGGCAGGGATGTCCAGTCGGCATCACTGGCCAAGGCCGGGGCGGCCACCGGCACAAGCCGCTCGGCGGTCAGCCTGTCGGCCAGGCGTCCGGGAAAGGATCCGTTGCCGAAACGGATGTCCAGCGCTGAGCCCGGCAGGTCATAGTCGGTCGGGCGATGGATCGTCACCAGGTCGACATGGATGCGCGGCAGCGCCTTGGCAAGGTCGGGCAGCTTCGGAACGAGCACCAGCAAAGCGAAAGAGATCGGCGCCCGCAAGGTGACGGTCTCGACGGCGCGGGGCTCGAACAGTTCCGCCGTGCTGCTGCCGATGGTGGCGAAGGCTGATTGGATGTGGGGCAAGTAGGCGGCGCCCTCCGGCAACAGTGCGACGCCCCGCGCCAGCCGTGAGAACAGACGCGTCTTCAGCCGATCCTCGAGGAGCCGGACATGCTGACTGACGGCCGCCTGGGTCAGGCCGAGTTCGGCGGCCGCCGCCGTAAAATTCGAAAGCCGCGCCGCTGCCTCGAAGCTGCGCAGCCAGTCGAGTGGGGGCAAGGTGGGGATGGTTCTCGCAGGCATTACGATTTTGCAGCCATTGACCGAAAAATGATAATTTCAATTGTACCTTTCGCTCGATCAACATGCAATCGAGGCCCCGCTGAGCGGACTGCGGGGCGCAATGGACAGGAACATCTCCATGTTGACCGATGCGCTGATAGGCGACGCAGGAAGAATGATCGAACTGGGCTGGAAGGACGGCACACGCTGCCGGTTCCATGCCATGTGGCTTCGCGACAACGCACTCGACGACAAGACACGCAGCGCCGGCAACGGCCAGCGACTGATCACCATCCTCGATATTCCAGCCGAGACGCGGATCGGTGCCGCTTCGATCAAGGGCAATGCCGTGGAGATCAGATTCGTGCCCGAGAAGAAGACGGTCAGCTTTCCCGAGGCGTGGCTTCGAGCCAATGCCTATGATCGCGCCGAGGCCCGTCAGTCCGGATGGACCGCCGACGCGGTGCAGCGCTGGACAAGGGCGACGATGCAGAATTCGGTGCCGCGCGCCGGTTATCCGAAGGCAAGCCGCAGCCGCAGTGTGCTGCGGGAATGGCTCTTGGCGGTGAGGGCCTACGGTTTTGCAGTGATGGACGGACTGCCGGCCGAATCCGGCGCTCTGTGCAAGGTCTCCGACCTGTTCGGCTACATCAGGGAGACCAATTACGGGCGCTGGTTCGAAGTGCGCGCCGAGGTCAATCCGAACAATCTGGCCTACACCAATCTCGGCCTCCAGGCGCACACCGACAATCCTTATCGCGACCCGGTGCCGACGCTGCAGATCCTGTCCTGTATCGAGAACACGGTGGAGGGTGGTGAGTCCAGCGTGGTCGACGGGTTCGCCGTGGCGGCCGCCCTGCAGGCCGAGAACCCCGAAGGCTTCCGACTCCTGAGTTCGCATCCTGCCCGGTTCGAATATGCCGGATCGACCGGCGTGCGGCTGCAGGCGAAGCGGCCTATGATCGAACTCGGGCCGGACGGCGAACTGATCTGCATCCGCTTCAACAACCGCTCGCTGGCGCCGACCGTCGACGTGCCTTTCGCCGAGATGGATGCCTACTACGCCGCCTATCGCCGCTTTGCGGAGTTGATCGAGGATCCGGCTTTCGAAGTAACGTTCAAGCTTGAGCCGGGGCAGGCCTTCATCGTCGACAACACCCGCGTCATGCATGCGCGCAAGGCGTTTTCGGGAACCGGCAAACGCTGGCTGCAGGGCTGTTATGCCGACAAGGACGGCCTGCTGTCGACGTTGGCGGCGATCGAGCACGGTTTCAAGGAGGCGGCGGAATGAACGCACATGATCTGAACGCCGGCAACATCGTCGAATTCATCGCCGATATCTTCGAGCGCCGGGGAGCCGAATCCTATCTCGGCGAGCCGGTGACGATGTCCGAGCATATGCTGCAGGGCGCCTGGCTCGCAGAGCAGGATGGTGCGCCGGAAGAACTGGTGGCAGCAGCCCTGCTGCACGATATCGGCCACTACACCAGCGAGTTCGGTACCTATTCGCCCGATGACGTCGAGGACAAGCACCATGACGAGGCCGGCGGCGAGGTGCTGGCGCCGTTCTTCCCGCCGGTCATCGTCGAATGCGTCAGGCTGCATGTCTCGGCCAAGCGCTATCTCTGCGCCACCGACCCGACCTATTTCGACAAGCTGTCGCCGGCTTCGGTTCATACGCTGTCGTTGCAGGGCGGGCCGATGAGCCCGGACGAGGTGGCCGGGTTCCGCAAGAACCCGTTTCACGAAGAGGCGGTGCGCGTCCGCATCTGGGACGAGGGCGGCAAGGTCGCCGACATGAGGACGCGCACGTTTCGCGACTATGTGCCGTTGCTAGAACGCGTGGTGGCGCGGTTCGCGGCCGACCAGGCGGCGTAGCCGATCGCACCGATCAGGAAAGGGAGGCGCGGTCCAAAACCGCGCCTCCCTCGGTTTTTCGCCACGATCTGGCTTATCCCTTGTGGTGAACCTGCTGCAGCCCATAGACCGGCGTCGCAATGCCTTCCTGCCTGGCCTTCAACTGCAGCGACAGGAACTGCGAATAATGGCGCGACTGGTGCAGGTTACCGCCATGGAACCAGAGCGCCTCCTGCTGCGTCGGCTTCCACATGTTGCGCTGCTCACCTTCCCATGGGCCGGGATCCTTGGTGGTGTTCGAGCCGAGTCCCCAGCATTTGCCGACCTTGTCTGCAACCTCCTTTGAGATCAGCTCCGCCGCCCAGCCATTCATCGAGCCGTATCCGGTGGCGTAGACGATGACGTCCGCCGGCAGTTCGGTGCCATCGCTGAGCAGGATGGAATGTTCTTTGATCTCGGCCACATCGACGCCGCTCTTGAGTTTGATGGCGCCATCGATGATCAGCTGCGAAGCGCCGATATCGATGTAGTAGCCGGAGCCACGCCTGAGATATTTCATGAACAGGCCGGAGCCGTCGTCGCCCCAGTCGAGCATGAAGCCGGCCTTTTCCAGGCCCTTGTAGAACGCCGCGTCGCGCTCTTTCATCTTCTCATAAAGCGGAATCTGGAACTCGTGCAGGATCTTGTAGGGCAGGGAGGCGAAGATGAGGTCGGCCTTGGCGGTGGTCATACCATTCTGCACCGCCTGCTCCGAGTAGAGCGCGCCAAGCCCGATATCCATGAGCGTGTCGGACCTGACGATGTGGGTGGTCGATCGCTGCACCATGGTGACGTCGACGCCGGCTTCCCACAGCGCCGCGCAAATGTCGTGCGCGGAATTGTTCGAGCCGATGACGACAACCTTCTTGCCGGCATATTGGTCGGGGCCGGGGTGCTTGGAGGAGTGGTGCTGATCCCCCTTGAAATTCTCCATGCCCTTGAACTTCGGCAGATTGGGACGGCCGGACATGCCGGTGGCCAGCACCAGCTGCTTCGGCTTCAGCGTGATGTCCTTGCCGTCGCGGTGGACGACAACCGTCCATTCCTTCTTCTCATCGTCATAGGAAGCGCTCTTGGCCTCGGTTGAGGACCAGTAATTCAGCTCCATCACCTTCGTGTACATTTCCAGCCAGTCGCCGATCTTGTCCTTGGGCGAGAAAACCGGCCAGTTCCGGGGAAAATCGATGTAGGGCAAATGGTCATACCAGACCGGATCATGCAGGCAGAGCGACTTGTAGCGCTTGCGCCAGCTGTCGCCGGCACGTTCATTCTTCTCGATGATGATCGTCGGCACGCCGAGCTGCCGGAGCCGTGCGCCAAGCGCGATGCCGCCCTGGCCGCCGCCGATGATGACCGTATAGGGCTGCGTCTTGAAGCCAAGCTCGGCCGCTTCCTTCTCGCGCTCTTCCTTCCAGGTCGGGCGGTTCCTGCCGGAGCCGTGCTTGGCGCCCATGGGCCGGGCGAAGCCGGCCGGCTCTTCATAGCCTTTCAGCTCGACCATCGTGGTCAGCAGCGTCCAGATCTTGCCGTCCTTCAACCTGATATGGCCGAAGCCGCGCGCCACATTCGTCTCGAAACTGATCCAGCCGTCGATCACCCCGTTCGCCTCGGTCGCGTCCTCGCCCCTGGCGATGGCGAAATGTGATGGCTTCGTCTTCGATAGCTGGCTTTCCAGCATGTCACGCACCTGATCGCGGCCTTCCATGGTCTTGATGTTCCAGGTGAAGGTGACGAGGTCGCGCCAATAACAATCTTCCTGGAAGCATTCGACCGCCTTGTCGACGTCGCCGGCGGCAAGGGCCGCGCCAAATCGTTCGAGAAGGTCGGAAAGCTTCCTGTTCGGGGCCTTGTCGAGCATCAGTTTCCTCCGCGTTTTTGTTGATCGGCCTCGTTGCGAGCTGCCTTTGCCGAGCTTGGGGTCCGGCCTCGGGCAGTATCGTGGCAAACCATGGGCCGCGTCACGTCGCCAAATAGTTCGCTTTGTTTTCAAGGGTTTGACCAGCGACCCG
The DNA here is from genome assembly GCF_006442305.1 of Mesorhizobium sp. B2-3-6. NCBI lineage: Bacteria > Pseudomonadati > Pseudomonadota > Alphaproteobacteria > Hyphomicrobiales > Phyllobacteriaceae > Mesorhizobium > Mesorhizobium sp. B2-3-6. The sequence goes on from NZ_VFVW01000001.1 coordinate 750,157, forward strand.
ACGTCGAGCCGGGTCTAAATGACGGCGTGCGCGTGCTTCGTGCCATGCACCGGGCAAGCCGGCATGAAAGCGGAATCGACCCCATTGACGAACGGCTGCTTTCACCCTTATGGTTCGCCACCATGAAAAAGGCACTCATTCTCGTAGGAAGGCGCGTGGGCAAGGCGGTGTAACCGCCGGGCGAAAACCTCCCATGCGCAACACACAGGCTCCCTCGGGGGCCTTTTTTATTGCCTGAAACACGACTAAACGACCAGCAAATCGCCAGATGGCGGACAGTACGGGACCAAACCGATGAGCAACGGACAGAGCGAGCGGCGCGAAATGACTGGCGCCGAAATGGTGGTGCAGGCGCTGAAGGATAATGGCGTCAAGCATGTCTTCGGTTATCCGGGCGGCGCGGTTCTCCCGATCTATGACGAGATATTCCAGCAGGACGACGTCGAGCACATCCTGGTGAGGCACGAGCAGGGCGCCGGCCACGCGGCCGAGGGCTATGCGCGCTCGACCGGCAGGGCAGGCGTCATGCTGGTGACATCGGGTCCGGGCGCGACCAACGCGGTGACGCCTTTGCAGGACGCGCTGATGGATTCGATCCCGCTGGTGTGCCTGACCGGGCAGGTGCCGACCTCGCTGATCGGTTCGGACGCTTTCCAGGAGTGCGACACGGTCGGCATCACGCGCCCCTGCACCAAGCACAATTGGCTGGTCAAGGACGTCAACGAGCTTGCCGCAACCATTCATGAGGCCTTCCATGTCGCCACCACCGGCCGTCCCGGTCCTGTCGTGGTCGACATCCCGAAGGACGTGCAGTTCGCCAAGGGTTTTTACGTTTCTCCGCAAACCGCGCCACGCACCAGCTATCAGCCGAAGGTGCAGGGTGATCTGGAGAAGATCAAGGCGGCGGTCGAGCTTTTGGCCGGTGCCAGGAAACCGATCATCTACAGCGGCGGCGGCGTCATCAACTCCGGTCCGGAAGCGAGCCATCTGCTGCGCGAACTGGTCGACCTCACCGGTTTCCCGATCACCTCGACGCTGATGGGGCTCGGCGCCTATCCGGCATCTGGCAAGAACTGGCTCGGCATGCTCGGTATGCACGGCACCTACGAAGCCAACATGGCCATGCATGACTGCGACGTGATGGTCTGCATCGGTGCGCGCTTCGACGACCGCATCACCGGCCGGCTCAACGCGTTCTCGCCGAACTCGAAGAAGATCCATATCGACATCGATCCGTCCTCGATCAACAAGAACGTCCACACCGACGTGCCCATTATCGGCGATGTCGGCCGGGTTCTGGAGGATCTCGTGCGGCTGTGGCGGGCAACCGCCAAGGCCGACAAGAAGGCGCTCTATCCCTGGTGGGAGCAGATCGCCAAATGGCGCGCGCGCGATTCGCTCGCGTACAAGATGAACAACGACGTGATCATGCCGCAATATGCCATCCAGCGGCTCTATGCCCTGACCAAGGACATGGACACCTACATCACGACGGAGGTCGGCCAGCACCAGATGTGGGCGGCCCAGCACTACCATTTCGAGAAGCCGAACCGCTGGATGACGTCCGGGGGGCTCGGCACGATGGGTTACGGCCTGCCGGCGGCACTGGGCGTGCAGATCGCGCATCCGAACGCGCTGGTCGTCGATATCGCCGGCGACGCTTCGGTGCAGATGACGATGCAAGAGATGAGTGCCGCGGTGCAGTTCGACGCGCCGATCAAAATCTTCATTCTCAACAACCAGTATATGGGCATGGTGCGGCAATGGCAGCAGCTGCTGCACGGCAACCGGCTGTCGCATTCCTACACCGAAGCCATGCCTGATTTCGTCAAGCTGGCCGAAGCCTATGGCGGCCACGGTATTCGCTGCGACAAGCCGGACGAGCTGGACGATGCCATCAAGGAGATGATCTCGGTCAGAAAGCCGGTGCTGTTCGACTGCCGCGTGGCGACGCTCGCCAACTGCTTCCCGATGATCCCGTCGGGCAAGGCGCACAATGAGATGCTCTTGCCGGACGAGGCGACGGACGAAGCGGTGGCCAACGCCATCGACGCCAAGGGCAGGGAACTGGTTTAGCAGCGGACAGAGGCAGGGCTGTCGCGAGAAGCCGTGCGTAAACAGAGATTAGATCCAAGAGTTTGAAGTCGAGATTCACATCATGAACGCACAGCTACAACCGACCGGCTCCGCCTATTTCATCGCCAAGGAAACGGAAAAGCCCGAGAACCACACGCTTTCCGTGCTGGTCGACAACGAGCCGGGCGTGCTTGCCCGGGTCATCGGCCTGTTTTCCGGGCGCGGCTACAACATCGAGAGCCTGACAGTCTCGGAAACCGAGCATGAGAAACATCTGTCGCGCATCACCATCGTGACGCGCGGCACGCCGCATGTGCTGGAGCAGATCAAGCACCAGCTCGAGCGCATCGTGCCGGTCCACCGCGTCGTCGACCTCACCGTGCGCTCGCAGGAGTTCGGCCAGGAGCGGCCGCTGGAGCGGGAACTGGCGCTGGTCAAGGTCGCCGGCACCGGCGAGGCCCGCGTCGAGGCGCTGCGCCTGGCGGATGCCTTCCGCGCCAGCGTCATCGACGCCAACACCGAGCATTTCATCTTCGAGATCACCGGCAAGGGCTCCAAGCTCGACCAGTTCATCGCCATCATGAAGCCGCTCGGCCTGGTAGAGATCTGCCGCACCGGCGTGGCGGCGATGAACCGTGGCCCGCAGGGGATGTAGCACCGGTAAGTTTCTCCACAGCGTGACGACGGGATCGGCCACCGGCCGAGGGTGGCATTTGTGCGGTCGTTGGAAGAGACAATAATACTGGCTTATCTGGGAGGATATCATGTCGCTCGACGCATTCCTCGCCTTGCTTGTCTACGCCTTCGTGACCTCGATCACGCCCGGGCCTAACAATCTGATGCTGCTCGCCTCAGGTGTGAATTTCGGCCTGGTGAGGAGCGTGCCGCATATGTTCGGCATCAGCATCGGGTTTCTTGTCTTGCTGCTGGCGGTAGGCCTTGGTCTTGGCGCCGTGCTGACGGCGTTCCCGGCGCTGCACACCGCGCTCAAGATCGCCGGCGCCGCCTATCTGCTCTACCTTGCCTGGAAAATCGCCATGTCACGCTCGCTCAGCGGCAAAGGCGAGACGAAGGCGCGGCCGATGCGTTTCATCGAGGCGGCGGCGTTCCAGTGGGTCAATGCCAAGGCCTGGGTGATGGCGATCACCGCCATGGCCGTCTACTCCAATCCGGAGCATCCGTTCCTGTCGGTGGCGCTGATCTCGGTGGCCTTCACCATCGTCAACCTGCCGAGCGTTTCAGTGTGGGCGGGATTCGGCACGGCGCTGCGCGGTTTCCTGTCCGATCCAGTGCGGCTGAAGTGGTTCAACATCGCCATGGGCGTGTTGCTGGCCGCGACGCTTTGGCCGATGCTGCGGTGAGTTGTCCAGGTTCGCGATCCGCCTTTTGCACGCGATCATGGTGGCCAGCCCATCCATTGTGCAGTGCACATTAAATCTTCGTAATGCCGTGTTTTGGCCCTTTTCCGCCAAAGCCCTGTCCTATCTATTCAGCGAAATCGCGGCAGGCAGTCGTGATTTGAGCTAGAATACGACCACCTGGCTATGGCGTGTCGGACGGAGAGGGTCTTTTGTCGATGCGTGGAAAAGTCATTCTTTCATTGCTTGCGGTCGCCTGCGTAGGCGCGGCCTGTCTCTATCTGTCTCCCGACACGCTGAGCAGGGCCCGGCAGATCATCGGTGCAAAGCAGGTCGCGTCGGACAAGCCGACGCCGGATAGGCAGGATCCGCAGGCAGGGGCCAAGCAGGCGGCCGGCGGCACTGGCGCCCGTTCGGCCTCGATCATCTCGGCCACGGCAACGACGGCCGATTTCCCGGTCCGGCGCTACGCCATCGGCTTCGTCTCCTCTCCCGCCGTGGTCAGCATCAACGCGCGCGTGTCCAGCCAGATCGTGTCGATCGACGTCAAGGACGGGCAGATGGTGAAAACCGGCGATCTCCTGTTTTCGGTGGATGACCGTGCCTTGAAGGCGCAGCTCGCCAAGGATCAGGCGACGCTCGCCAAGGATCAGGCGCTGCTTGCCAGTTCGAATTCCGATCTTCAGCGCGCCAAGGATCTTGTCGCCAAGCAGGCCGGTACGCAGCAGACCTACGACCAGGCCGTTGCCGCGCAGAAGGCGGCGGCAGCGACTGTCGATGCCGACAAGGCGACAATCGATGCAGACAATGTCCAGCTTGGCTTTGCCAGGATCACCGCGCCGATTTCCGGCAGGCTTGGCGCGGTCAACGTTGCCGTGGGCGATCTCGTGACCACGAGCAATGGCAGCAGCAGCACCTCGACCCCGCTCGTCACCATCACCCAGATGGATCCGCTGCAGGTGAACTTCAATCTGCCCGAAAGCAACCTTGCGCTGCTGCACAAGGCACTGGCAAAGCCACAGCAAGGGGCAGTGACCCTGACCCAGGACGGGGACCCGACACCGATTGGCAAGGGCACGCTCGATTTCGTCGACTCCAGCGTCGATACCGCTTCCGGCACCATTGCAACGCGAGCCAGCATACCCAACGCCGATCTGTCGCTGTGGCCGGGCCAATATGTGAATGTCGTGCTCGACGCCGGCATCATGCCGCAGATGACGTCCGTCCCCACGGTCGCGGTGCAGCCCAGCCAGAAGGGGCCGTTCGTCTATGTGGTCAAGCCTGACAACACAGTCGAAATGCGGCCGGTGCAAGTGGCGCTGACCGTGGGTCAGAGCGCCGCCATCAGCGATGGCCTGAAAAGCGGCGAGAAGGTTGTTATCGAAGGCCAGACGCGACTGAAGAACGGGGCTGCCGTGCACGAAGGCAAGGCATCCGCCGGATCCGGCGACCAGGCAGCACCCAAGATCGCGCAAGCGGACAAGGCCGGCGAGGCGGCCCAATGATCTCCGAGTTCTGCATTCGCAGGCCTGTCGCCACCCTCCTGATGTCGTTCGCCCTCGTTCTGGGCGGGCTTTTTGCCTACAAGTTCCTCCCGGTGGCCGCGCTGCCCAGTGCCGAATTCCCTGTCGTCAACGTCTCGGCTCAGCTACCCGGAGCCTCGCCGGAAACGATGGCAACGTCGGTGGCGACGCCGCTGATCAAGCAATTCGCCACCATTGCCGGAATCGATTCGATCTCGACCACTAACTCGCTCGGCCAGACCTCGATCGCCATCCAGTTCGTGCTCAACCGCGACATCGATGCCGCGGCCGCGGACGTGCAGGCAGCGATCGCGCGCACGCAAAGATCGCTGCCGCCGCAGATGACCTCGCCGCCGAGCTATCGCAAGGTCAATCCGGCCGACGCGCCGATCCTTTTGATGTCGCTGGTCAGCGATACGGTTCCGCTGACCGATCTCGATGCTTTCGCCGAAAACGTCATCTCGCCGTCGCTGTCGACCATCGACGGCGTGGCGCAGGTCTCCATCTTCGGCCAGCAGAAATATGCAGTCCGCATCCAGATCGACCCGACCGCGCTTGCCGCGCGCGGCATTTCGATCGACCAGCTGCAGGCGGCGATCGCATCCGCCAACTCCAACACCCCGCTGGGCGTTCTGAAGAACAACAAACAGCAGTTGACGATCACGGCCAATACGCAGCTGACTGACGCCGCCGGATTCTCCAACCTCATCATCGCCACCAAGAACGGTCATCCGGTGCGGCTGGGCGAGGTGACGCGCGTCGTTGATTCGGTGCAGACCACGACGACTGCGAGCTGGTATGACGGCACGCGCGCGATCATCATGGCGGTGCAGCGCCAGCCCGACGCCAACACTGTCGACGTCGTCGACAAGGTCAAGGCGATGCTGCCGTCCTTCCAGGACCAGATGCCGGCCGCCGCCCAGATCAAGCTGCTCAACGATCGTTCGACCTCGATCCGCCAGGCCGTGGACGACGTGCAGTTCACGCTGCTGTTGACCATCGCACTGGTGGTCATGGTGATCTTCGTGTTCCTGCGCCGCGTTACGGCGACCATCATCCCGGCCGTGGCGGTGCCGATCTCGTTGATCGCCACGCTCGGCGCGATGTTCCTGTTCGGCTTTTCCATCGACAACATTTCGCTGATGGGCCTGACGCTTGCGGTCGGCCTCGTCGTCGACGACGCCATCGTGATGCTGGAAAACATCTTCCGTCACATGGAGGAGGACGGATTGTCGGCTTTCGATGCGTCGCTGAAGGGCGCGCGCGAAATCGGCTTCACCATTATCTCGATTTCGATCTCGCTGGTGGCCGTGTTCATCCCGGTGCTTCTGATGGGCGGCGTCATCGGGCGCATCTTCAACGAGTTCGCCGTCGTGGTGACGGTCGCCATCCTGGCGTCGATGTTCGTGTCGCTGACGCTGACGCCGATGCTGTGCTCGCGGCTGCTGTCGGTGACCAAGGCCGACCGCGAGGCGCATGGCGATGGCCACAGGCGCGATTTCATCACCCGCGGCTACGACCGGATCCTGAGCTTCTGTCTGCGGCACACTTTCCTGGTGTTCCTGGTCTTCATAGGCACCGCGGCGGCGTCGGTGTGGCTGATCGAGGTCTCGCCGAAGGGCTTTTTCCCGCAGGAGGATATCGGCCAGATATCGGTGACGACCATTGCGCGCCAGGACATCTCGTTCGACGCCATGGCAAAGCTGCAGGGGCAGGTGGCCAGCGTGTTCTCGCATTCGCCCTATGTCGACCATGTTGCGTGGTCGGCGGGCAGCGGCAACAATGCGCTCAACCAGGGGCAGCTTTTCGTCCAGCTCAAGGGCAAGGACCAGCGGCCCAATATCGAGAAGGTGCTTGCGGATCTGCGCAAGCAATTGGCCGGCGTCGCGGGCATCGAGACCTACATGCAGCCTGTGCAGAATCTGAGGCTGGGTTCGCGCTCGGCTGCCAGCGCCTACCAGCTCGTGGTTCAGGGCCTCGACACCGGCCAGACAGACATCTGGGCGCAGAAACTGAATGATGCGATGGCGGCCGATCATGCGACTTTCACCGACGTTACCAGCGATTTGCAGAACAATGCGCTGCAGGCGACGCTGGTGGTGGATCGCGACAAGGCGGCCCAGCTCGGCATCGACACCGACACACTGCGCTCGGCGCTTTATGGCGGGTTCGGCACCGACCAGGTTTCGACGATCTTCGGCTCCGCCGACAGCTACGAAGTCATCACCGAGCTCGATCCCACGATCGAGTGGTCGCCGGAGCGGATGCTGGCCATCCAGATGAGGACGGCGAGCGGCTCCCTGGTTCCGCTTGGCGCCTTCGCCCGGGTCGATCGCACGGCGGGCGCCTTGACGGTCAACCAGCTCGGCCAGCTTCCGGCCGTGACGATCTCCTATAATCTGCCGCAAGGCGTGGCGCTCGGCGACAGCGTGAGCCGCATCGACGCGCTCAAGGAGCAGATCGGCATGCCGGAGACGATCTCGACCAGCTTTGCCGGCACAGCCAAGACCTTCCAGGATTCGCTCGCCAACCAGGGCCTGCTGATCGGCGGCGCGATCCTGACCATCTATATCGTGCTTGGCATTCTCTATGAGAGCTTCATCCATCCGCTCACGATCCTCACAGGCTTGCCATCGGCTGTGCTGGGAGCGGTTGTCGCCTTGCGCTTCGCCGGCATGGACCTGTCCGTCATCGCGGTGATCGGCATCCTGATGCTGATCGGCATCGTCAAGAAGAACGGCATCATGATGGTCGACGTCGCGCTCGAATTGCGACGAGAAGGAATGTCGGCCACCGAGTCCATCCACAAGGCCTGCCTGATGCGGTTCCGGCCGATCATGATGACGACGCTGGCCGCCTTGATGGGCACGTTCCCGATCGCGCTCGGCACGGGCGCCAGCGCGGAGCTGCGCCAGCCGCTGGGCGTCGCCGTTGTCGGCGGTCTGCTCGCCTCGCAGGCGCTGACGCTGTTCGTCACACCGGTAATCTATGTCTACATGGAAAATTTCTCGGGCTGGCTGGTCGGGCTGATGCCGAAGCGCAAGCCCGAATTGCATCTGGTCGAAGCGGGGGATCAGCCTTCGCTGTTCGACGATGATGACGAAATCCGAGGCGAGCCGCAAAAGACGGCCGCGGAGTAGTGTATCCGCGTCGCGCCCACTGGCCCAAGTCGTCATGCTTGCGGCCGGCGGATCGCAGCCGTAGTTTGTGGCCATGTCCCACGATCATGACCACGACAACGAACTCGATCCGTTTGCCGCTCGCGTGCGCGCGCTGGAAACCATTCTCACCCGCAAGGGATTGATCGATCCGGCCGCGATCGATGTCATCGTCGATACCTACGAGACTAAGATCGGTCCCCGCAACGGCGCGAGGGTGGTGGCCAAGGCCTGGAGCGATCCCGCTTTTGCCGACTGGCTGAAGCGCGATGCTACGGCGGCGATCGGATCGCTGGGCTATACCGGCCGGCAAGGCGAGCACATGCAGGCGGTGTTCAACACCGAAGAGACTCACAATCTCGTCGTCTGCACGCTGTGCTCCTGCTATCCGTGGTCGGTGCTCGGCCTGCCGCCGGTCTGGTACAAGGCGCCGCCCTATCGCTCGCGCGCGGTCATCGATCCGCGCGGCGTGCTTGAGGAATTCGGGCTGACGCTGCCGGCCTCGACAAAGATACGCGTCTGGGATTCGACCGCGGAGTTACGCTATCTCGTCGTCCCGATGCGGCCTCAAGGAACCGAAGGCTGGAGTGAGGAGCGCTTGTCCGAATTGGTAAGCCGCGATGCGATGATCGGCACTGTGCTAGCCCAAAAACCGGAAAAAACGGGGGATCCGGCATGAACGGCCCGCAGGATGTCGGCGGACAGATGGGATTCGGGCCGGTGGCGCCGGAACGGGACGAGCCGTATTTCCATACCGACTGGGAGCGGCGGGCGCTCGGCGTGACGCTCACCGCCGGCGCCATGGGCGCCTGGAATATCGATGAGAGCCGGCATGCGCGGGAATCGCTGCATCCGGCCGACTATTATGCCTCCAGCTACTACCAGATCTGGATCAAGGCGCTGGAAACCCTGCTCAAGCGCCATGGTTTCGTCAGCGAGCGTGATCTCAAGGCAGGCGAGGCGATCGATGCGGCGGCGACGCCCAAAAGAGTGCTGAAGACCGATGACGTTCCGGCCGTGCTGGCCAAGGGCGCTCCGTGCAACCGGCCGGTCGAAACGGCGCCGCGGTTCAGGGCCGGCGACCGCGTGCGGACCAGGAATTTCAATCCGACCGGCCACACCAGGCTGCCGCGCTACGCGCGTGGCAAGCATGGGAGGATCGAAGCGGTGCGCGACGGCTTTGTATTCCCCGACACCAACGCGCATGGGCAGGGCGAGAACCCGCAATGGGTCTATACGGTGGTTTTCGACGGGGCCGAGATCTGGGGCGACGGGGCCGATCCGACGCTGACCGTGTCCATCGATGCCTGGGAGAACTATCTTGAACCGGCCTGAGGCGAACGGGCCTGCCGGTCTGCCCGCCGGCCTCGATGCGCCCGTCTTCGCCGAGCCCTGGCAGGCCGAAGCCTTCGCGATGACGGTGGCGCTGCACGACAAGGGCCTGTTTTCGTGGAGCGAGTGGGCGCAGGCACTGTCGGCCGAAGTGAAGAAACCCGGCGCCGGGGCTGACGGCCATGACTATTACGAACATTGGTTGGCGGCGCTGGAAACGCTGCTGGCGTCGAAAGGATTGGCCGCCAAGCCCGATGTCGATGCGATGGCACGGGCCTGGGAGCGCGCCGCGCATGCCACGCCGCACGGCAAGCCGATCCTGCTGGAGAACGATCCGCACGCCGTCAGGTGATCGTGCGGACACGCCGCCCGTTCCCTTTACGTTCCCGTCCTCGCCTGATAACCTTGTTTGCCGCCGGCTGCCTCGATGGCGGTGGCCGCCATCTTGTCTTTCCCTTGCGAATCCGGTCACACGATCAGATGGAATTTTCACCCCAACAGGACGAGGCGCTGCAGGCGGTCGCGCGCTGGCTCAAGACCGGCAAGCCGCAATTGTTCCGGCTGTTCGGCTATGCCGGCACCGGCAAGACGACGCTGGCGCGCTATTTCGCCGAACATGTCGACGGCCAGGTGCAGTTCGCCGCCTTCACCGGCAAGGCGGCGCAGGTGCTGCGCTCCAAGGGCGCGGTCAATGCCCGCACCATCCATTCGCTGATCTACAGGCCGAAGGGGGAGGAATCGGTCGAAGACGAGGTGACTGGCAAGACGTCGATGTCGCCGACTTTTTCGCTCAACCGGCAGAGCCCGATCTCGCGTGCGAAACTGGTCATCATCGACGAATGCTCGATGGTCGACGAGCAGCTTGGCCGTGACCTCTTGAGCTTTGGCACGCCGATCCTGGTGCTGGGCGATCCCGGCCAGTTGCCGCCGATCTCGGGCGGTGGCTTCTTCACCGACCACGAGCCGGATTTCCTGCTCACCGAAATCCACCGGCAGGCGCGCGACAATCCGATCCTGCGGCTGGCGCTCGACGTGCGCGAGGGGCGCGAATTCATGCGCGGCGACTACGGCACGGCGCAGGTGATCGGCAAGGAAGACGTCAACCAGGACCTAGTGCTGAGGGCGGACCAGGTGCTGGTCGGCACCAACCGCACGCGCCGCCGCTACAACCAGCGCCTGCGCGAGCTCAAGGGGTTCAATGCCGACTATCCGCAGGCCGGCGACAAGCTGGTGTGCCTGCGCAACGACCCGGCCAAGGGCCTGCTCAACGGCTCGCTGTGGAAGGTGATGACCTCGTCGCGCGAGACGGTGAAACCTGGCATCAACCTTCTGGTGTCGCCCGAAGAGGATGATCCGGACCGCGGTGTCGCCAAGATCAAGCTGCTCAAGGCGGCGTTCGAGGATCCCGACGCCGATATCCCGTGGCAGCAGAAGAAGCGGTTCGATGATTTCGACTATGGCTATGCCCTGACCGTGCACAAGGCGCAGGGGTCGCAGTGGAACGAGATCGTGCTGTTCGACGAAAGCTGGGCGTTCAAGGAAACGCGCCAGCGCTGGCTTTACACCGCGATCACCCGGGCGGCCGAACGGTTGACGATCGTCAGGTAGCGGAGCCCAGTTGCCTGGCGCCGAGCCATTGCCAGGCATCGGCCTCGTCTTTGAAATGCCTGAGTTCGACCGGCGGCGGGGTAGGGAGGAAGTCTCGCGCCTGCGCCGTCCAGTCCGGCTCGCCGATCGCGGCACAACGGCCGATATGCTCTGCGGCCTGGACCGCGCCCTGTCGCAGCGTCTCGTCCGATATGTCGCTCCAGTCGACGCCGTCATGATCGATCACGCGCACCAGCACATCGATTCGCGGGTGAAGCGCGTAAGCCGCTTCGAGCAGGCCGAACAGGTTTTCCGCGTCGGCCGCCGAGACATGGCCGACGATATCGATGGCGAAGAGATCCTCACGGTCCGTATCGATGCGCCGGATTGCCGGCACGGCTTCGAGGAAATTCAAGGGATCGTATCCTTTCACAAACGTCATCCGATCTTCTGGAACACCGGAAACCCCCTATCTGTTCCCGTCAAAGGCGGTATAGATGCGCCGAAATCGAGCAGGATCCGAAGCCATGCCCGCAAAGCTTTCCGTCAATCTCAACGCCATCGCCATGCTGCGCAACCGGCGCGACCTGCCGTGGCCTGATGTGATCAGGCTTGGCCGCATCGCGCTTGCGGCGGGAGCGCATGGGCTGACGGTGCATCCTCGCCCGGACGAGCGCCATACCCGCCTTTCAGACCTGCCTGAGATCAGGGCCTTGATCGACGATGAGTTCCCGCGGGCCGAATTCAACATCGAGGGCCATCCGACCGAGCATTTCCTGGCGCTCGTGGAAAAGCACCAGCCGGAACAGGTGACCCTGGTGCCCGACGATCCCTCCCAGGCAACGTCGGACCATGGCTGGAACTTCATCGCCGATGCAGCGTTCCTGACACCGATCGTGAGACGCCTGAAGAAGGGCGGTTTCCGGGTCTCGTTGTTCTCCGATGCGGATCCTGCCGGCATAAACGCCGCGCGCGATACCGGCGCCGACCGCATCGAGCTTTACACGGGACCTTATGGCAGTTGCCATGCCGATTCCGCCAAGGCGGCCAAGGAGCTGGAAAGACTGGGAAAAACGGCCGATGCGGCCTTTGTTGCGGGCCTTGAGGTCAATGCCGGGCACGATCTGACGGTGAGCAACCTGCCGGCCTTGGCGCGACGCGTTCCGGCATTGGCCGAAGTGTCGATCGGACATGGGTTGACAGCCGACGCGTTGGAGTATGGCATGGCCGGCACGGTGGGCCGCTTTCTCAGGGCTTGCGGGTGGTAATGGTGGCAGCCTCGCGTGCAAAGCATGGCAGCCATAACGCGACGGTACTTGATATTGCATCGCAGCAAGCGTAGAGCACCGCCCGCTTATCGGAGTGTCGTTCATGGCCCTTGCCAACACTGGTAGTGAGGCAGAAACCGTCGAACAATCGAGCCATCCTGAAATCGAGCAGCACAGCACCAAGGTGTTGATGCTCGGCGCGCTCGGCGTTGTTTACGGCGATATCGGCACCAGCCCGATCTACGCGTTCCGCGAGGCGCTGGTGGCGTCGTCGGGCGGCGAAGTGGCCGACCGTGGCGACATTCTTGGCGTTCTCTCACTGATCATCTGGTCACTGACGATCATCGTCACCATCAAATACATCATGTTCGTGCTGCGCGCCAACAACCGCGGCGAAGGCGGCGTGCTGTCGTTGATGGCATTGGCGCGCGGCAGTTTCCCGAAGCGCTCGGCGATCATCCTGGGCATCGGTATCGTCGGCGCCTCGCTGTTCTTCGGCGACGCCGTCATAACCCCGGCAATTTCGGTGCTCTCGGCGGTCGAGGGCATGAATGTCGTCACGCCGACCTTCCAGCCTTATGTCGTGCCGCTGACACTGGTCATCCTGGCGGTTCTGTTTTCGGTGCAGCGCTTCGGCACCGGCGGCGTGGCGCTGATCTTCGGCCCGATCACCGCGGTCTGGTTCCTGGCTATCGGCCTGTCCGGCCTCAACCATATCATCGCCGATCCGGAAATCCTGTGGGCGATCAGCCCGCACTATATCGTCGCCTTCCTGATCAATTCGCCCGATGTCGCCTTCGTCACCATCGGCGCCATCTTCCTTGCGGTCACCGGCGCCGAAGCGCTCTATGCCGATCTCGGCCATTTCGGCCGCAAGCCGATCGTGCTCGCCTGGCTGGCGATCGTGTTCCCTTGCCTGCTGCTCAACTATGCCGGCCAGGGCGCCTTCGTGCTGGCCAAGAACGGCGTGGTCGGGCATCCCTTCTTCGAAATGAACGAAGGCTGGACGCTGATCCCGATGGTGGTGCTGGCGACCGCCGCGACGGTCATCGCCAGCCAGGCGGTGATTTCAGGCGCATTCTCGCTGACCAGGCAGGCGGTTCAGCTCAATATGCTGCCACGGCTGGAAATCCTGCACACGTCGGAAAAACAGTCCGGCCAGATCTACATGCCGCGCGTCAACCTGTTGTTGGCGCTGGTGGTGATGATGCTGGTGGTGGGCTTCGGCGAATCCAGCAGGCTGGCTTCGGCATACGGCATCTCGGTGACCGGCAACATGCTGGTGACCACGGTGCTGCTGTTTGTCGTCATGACCCGCATCTGGAAATGGCGGCTGTGGGTGGCGGTCGCGATGACAGCCTTGTTCGGTTTCATCGATGTCGGTTTCTTTGCTTCCAACATCGTCAAGGTGTTCGAAGGCGGCTGGGCCTCGCTGGCGGTGGCCTTCACCATCGTTCTGGCGATGTGGACCTGGGTGCGCGGCAGCCGTTATCTCTTCGACAAGACCCGCCGCAACGAGATCCCGCTCGATTTCCTGGCCGGCAATCTGTTGAAGAAGAAGCCGCAGCTGGTATCCGGCACCGCGGTGTTCCTGACCAGCGATCCGCTCAGCGCGCCGACCGCGCTGATGCACAGCCTGAAGCACTACAAGGTCCTGCACGAGCAGAATGTGATCCTCTCGGTGGTAACCGCGCCGCAGCCGGTGGTGCCTGACAGCGACCGGGTCAAGATGGAGACGGTCAACGAGCTGTTCATGCGGGTGACGCTGACCTTCGGCTATATGGAGCAGCCCAACATCCCGCGCGCGCTGGCGATCTGCCGCAAGCAAGGCTGGAAGTTCGACATCATGACGACGTCCTTCTTCCTGTCCCGGCGCTCGCTGAAAGCCTCGCCCAATTCCGGCATGCCGGTGTGGCAGGACCGGCTGTTCATCGGGCTGGCGCGCACGGCGGCCGACGCCACCGAATATTTCCAGATACCGACCGGCCGTGTGGTAGAGATCGGCACGCAGGTGGCGATCTGACTGTCTCGATCGCCTTGGGCTGACGCTTCGGGGGACGGGCATGAGCGGCGAATTGGTGCTTGTCACCGGCGGATCTGGCTTTCTCGGCGCCCGCTGTATCCTTGAACTGCTGAAGGCGGGCTACCGCGTGCGCACCACCGTGCGCTCGGCCGGGCGGCAAGCCGATGTCCTGGCCATGCTCAAGGCAGGTGGCGTCGAGCCGGATGACAGGCTCTCCTTTGCAATCGCCGATCTCATGAGCGATGCCGGCTGGCCGCTAGCCGCTGCAGGCTGCGACTATGTCCTGCATGTCGCCTCGCCGTTCCCGCCCGGCGTGCCCAAGCATGATGACGAGCTGATCATTCCGGCCCGTGAAGGCGCGTTGCGGGTGCTGCGGGCGGCACGAGATGCCGGCGTCAGACGCGTCGTGCTGACGTCCTCCTTCGCGGCTGTCGGCTACGGCAAGATGCCGCCCGACGGCCGTCCGTTCACCGAGGAGAACTGGACCGATCCGATGGGAAGGGTCAGCGCCTATGTGAAGTCGAAGACGCTCGCCGAGCGCGCGGCCTGGGATTTTATCGCCGCCGAGGGTGGCGGGTTGGAGCTTGCTGCCGTCAACCCCGTCGGCATCTTCGGGCCTGTGCTTGGCTCCGACCATTCGACCTCCACCGAATTTGTCCAACGCATGATGAATGGAGCCATGCCGGGGCTGCCGCGCCTGTCCTTCGGCGCCGTCGATGCACGCGACGTGGCGGACCTGCATGTCCGCGCCATGACCGATCCAGCTGCCAATGGCGAGCGCTTCCTGGCGGTGGCCGGCGATTTCATGACCGTGCGGGAAATCGCGCAAACCTTGAGAAAGCGGCTCGGCAACGCGGCGAAGCGCGTTTCGACCAGAGAGCTTCCCGATTGGCTGGTGCGCATGGTGGGACTGTTCAATCCGGAAGTCGCGCAGCTCGTGCCTGAGCTGGGCAAGGTCAAGAATGCCACCAATGCCAAGGCGGTTCGCATGCTCGGCTGGAAGCCGCGTTCGCGCGAAGACGCGCTGGCTGCGACCGGAGAGAGCCTTATTCGGCACGGCCTGATCAAAACATCGAAGTAGGGGCGGAAAGTCGAGAACAGACTTCCCGCCGCGTGGATTTCAACCTGCCAGGGCAGCCTTGTTCGCCTCGAGGAATTGTCTCAACGTCCTTGGCGTCCTGCCGGAAAGCATCTCGATCGCGTCCGTCACCATGGCGATGCGGCCGGCACGCGTGTTGACGTCGAAGGAAACGATGACGCCGGCAAAATCCTCGGGAACGCCTGATGCCTTTACCCCTTCCGTCAGGACATCATCCGAAACCTGCATGACATCGAGCGGCTTGCCGGTGACTTCGCTGACGAGGGCGGCGATCTCGGCCGTCGTGTACGCTTGCGGGCCAGTCAGCGTGTACGTTTTGCTGTCGGTCGAGCCGGAAGCGACACCGGCGGCGATCGCCGCTGCCATGTCGTCGCGTGCGCCATGGGCGATGCGGCCTTCGCCGGCGGACGTGTACCAGTGCCCCGAGGCGATCGCGTGCGGCAGCGCCATGAACAGGTTCTCCTGGTACCAGCCGTTGCGGAAGATCGTGTAGGGGATGCCGCTCGCCTTGATTGCCTGCTCGGTGCTGTAGTGGTCACCGGCAAACAGGACCGGCGACACCGGTTCCGGGTTGGGCATCGAGGTGTAGAGCAAGTGCGAAACGCCGGCGTTTTTGGCCGCCGCGACTGCATTCTCGTGCTGCTTCAGGCGCTTGCCGCTTTTGAGATCGAGATCGCCGGTCGAAATGATCAGCGCCTTGTCGGCACCCTTGAACGCGGTTTCCAGCGAAGCGGAGTCGTTGAAGTCTGCGGCCCTGACAACGACGCCGCGCACCGCCAAATCTGCCAGGCTTTCGGGATTGCGCGTGGTGGCGATGATCTTTGCAGGCGGAGTTTTATGCGCGTCCAGGAGATAGCGGATGACGCCGCGGCCAAGCTGGCCGGAGGCGCCGGTGACGAGAAGGGTTTCGGTCATCGGAGATCCTGATTTGTGCCGAAGCGGTGGGTGCTCTAGTGGTCTCAGAAAGAGACTAGCACTAAAATAGGAATTGACCTGCCACCGTAAAGGAGGCAGTTTTTCGGGAGGTAGGCACATCCAGGGAACCAGCGATGGACGGCAAGGTCACCAATCTGAAATCGAAGCTGGAGACCTACAAAGCGATGAGCGGGGGCGGTAATTTTGCCGACTGTCCGGTTCGCAATGTCATCCAGGGCGTCAGCGGCAAATGGAGATCGCTGCTGGTGATGGCGCTGGCTGAAAGGCCGTATCGCTTCGGTGAGTTGCGGCGGCTGGTGCCCGACATTTCGCAGCGCATGCTGACCCAGACACTGCATGATTTGCAGCGCGACGGCTATGTGCATCGTGAAGTGTTCCCGACCAAACCACCGAGCGTTGAATACAGCCTGACCGATCTCGGGCGCTCGATGTTCGGCGCCTTTCATCAACTGATCCTATGGGCCGAACTCAACCATGATGCGGTGCGCGAAGCGCGTGCGGATTTTGATGCCGCCCAGGCATAAGCCGCGGGGTGGCGCCGCGACGCCGCGCATTCGCCGCAGTTCCTCGCCTCAATGGTGGCCGGCACGGTGGTCCATCCGTTCAGGCGAACTGGGCTGGCGGAAGCGCGCTGGCCGGATCGTTCTTGCGAATGACCGTCGAAAGATACGATCCCTTCGCCCGCAGGAAGGCATGCAGGCGCAGTGGATAGTCCTGCGCCACGGCATGCTTGACGGACGGGCGTCCACTCAATGCCTGGCGCCAGGCCTGGACGAGCGGTTTGCCGTCCAGAATGCCGAAATCGCCGATCCGGTCGAAGGTATCGATGTAGCGGAAGACAGGGCCGTAGACTGCGTCGACGAGCGAAAAGCGCCCGCCTTCGAACCATTGTCCAGTCCGGCCGGCTTCGCCCGCCAATTCGGTCTCCACACGATCGAACATTTCCGACAGCGTCCGAGACTCGGCAAGGAATCCTGCCTCGGTCGACGCCGAATAGAACCGGCCGACGGCGTTGAGGATGGCTGAGCCGTACTCGATCCAGGCACGATGCCGGGCACGGGCATAGGGGTCGGCGGGGTGGAGAGGATTGGCCTCAGTTTCTTCGAGGAATTCGAGGATGACGGCGGATTCGAAGATCACCGTTTCATCGTTCCCCCGCTGCACGCGCAGCAGCGGCACCTTGCCGAGCGGCGAGATCGCCTTGAACCAGTCCGGCTTGTTGGCGAGGTCGATGTCGACGCGCTCGAACGGCACGCCTTTCTCGGCCAGCGAGATCGCCGCACGCTGGACATAGGGGCAAAGGGGATGGCTGACGAGAATGAGGGTGTTGGCATGTTTCATCGGATTTGCCTCTCGATCGATGCATTCGCATCTATCTAGATGCAAATGCATTTATCGTCAAGCTTGATGCAATTGCATCTATCTCTTATGGTGCCGTCATGATCGAGACAGCCATGCCTTCGCCGGAGGCCATCAAGACCTGGGCACGCCTGATGCGGGTATCGCGCCAACTGGTGGAACGTGCCGAAGACGCGCTGAAGGAAGGCGGCCTGCCGCCGCTTGCCTGGTATGACGTGCTGCACGAACTCGCTGAGGCGGGCGAGGGCGGCTTGCGGCCGTTCCAACTGATCGAACGAACCCTGTTCGCGCAGTACAATATTTCGCGGCTGCTGGCCCGACTTGAAGCCGATGGGTTTGTCGAGAAGCTTCCGGTGGCTGATGACGGCCGCGGCCAAACCGTCCGCATCACGGCCAAGGGACGAGAGACGCGCCGCCGTATGTGGGCCGTCTATGGCAGGTCGATCGCGGAGCTGGTTGGCGACAAGCTCTCGCCGCAAGAACTGAACACGGTATCGGCCTTGCTCGGGCGGTTGCGCGATCCGCCAGCCGGCGACTGAACATACGCGTTGCGCGGCTGCGGGGACACGGGAAAGACATTTCGTCATTTTGGCCTTGCGCCGATCTTCGGATTGCGCAATATGCCGAACCGTAACGTACGGTACTGAGCTCGGGCGATCTACAGCTCTACCATCAAACGGGAACAGAGCGTGTTGCAGGCAAATGCCGATATCGACAACGGCGAAGCGCTGACGGAGCGTCAGAAGGCGGTCCTGGATGCAGCGCTCCGCCTGCTGGTCGAAGAGGGCGACAATCTGACCATGACCGCAGTGGCGCGGCGGGCGAGCTGCTCCAAGGAAACGCTCTACAAATGGTTCGGCGACCGCGACGGACTGCTGACGGCGACGGTGCAATGGCAGGCCTCGAAGGTGCGGGTGACGGCGGTCGACGGCAGGGGGCTCGACCTTGCGTCGTTGGCCGCGAGCCTGGAGCGATTTGCTTCCGACTGGCTGAAGGTCATTTCCAGCGACACTTCGATCGCACTCAACCGGGTGGCGGTCGGCCATGCCGGTTCGGGCAAGGATGATCTTGGCGCGGTGGTGCTGGAGAACGGGCGCTTTGCCCTCGCCAAGCGCCTGAAGCCGGTGCTGGAGGCCGGCCGCCAGGCCGGGCTGCTCGATTTCTCGGACGCCGAGACGGCGTTCCGTACGTTTTTCGGGCTGGTCGCCCGCGACGTGCAGATCCGTCTCTTGCTTGGCGACCGGCTGGAATTGACTGAGGCGGCGATCGGCGGTGATGCCGTCCGCGCGACGCAGCAGTTTCTCGCTCTTTTCGGAGCAAAAACCGGGCCGCAAGGCCTCTGATCTTCAAACGGGAAGGAAGACAAAAATGCGCGTCTATTACGATCGTGATGCCGATCTCAACCTGATCAAGGGCAAGAAGGTCGCCATCATCGGCTATGGCAGCCAGGGCCGGGCGCATGCGCTCAACCTCAAGGATTCCGGCGCCAAGGAGATCGCCATCGGCCTCAAGGCCGGATCGGCGACCGCCAAGAAGGTCGAGGCCGACGGGCTCAAGGTGATGAGCGTGGCCGACGCCGCCAAATGGGCCGACCTGATGATGATGGCGACGCCCGACGAATTGCAGGCCGACATCTACAAAAACGAGATCGCGCCGAACATCCGCGACGGCGCGGCAATCGCCTTCGCGCATGGCCTCAACGTGCATTTCGGCCTGATCGAGCCGAAGTCGACGGTCGACGTCGTCATGATCGCGCCGAAGGGGCCCGGCCATACGGTGCGCGGCGAATACCAGAAGGGCGGCGGCGTGCCGTGCCTGGTCGCCGTCAACCAGGATGCTTCGGGCAACGCACTCGACCTCGCGCTCTCCTACGCCTGCGGCGTCGGCGGCGGCCGTTCGGGTATCATCGAGACCAATTTCCGCGAGGAATGCGAGACCGATCTGTTCGGCGAGCAGGTCGTGCTGTGCGGCGGCCTGGTGGAGTTGATCCGCGCCGGGTTCGAGACGCTGGTGGAAGCCGGCTATGCGCCCGAAATGGCCTATTTCGAGTGCCTGCACGAGGTCAAGCTGATCGTCGACCTGATCTATGAAGGCGGCATCGCCAACATGAATTACTCGATCTCGAACACCGCCGAATGGGGCGAATATGTCTCGGGGCCGCGCATCATCACCGCAGAGACAAAGGCCGAGATGAAGCGGGTGCTGAAGGATATCCAGACCGGCAAGTTCACCTCGGAGTGGATGCAGGAATACCGTGCCGGCCTGTCGCGTTTCAAGGGCATCCGCCGCAACAACGACAGCCATCAGATCGAGGAAGTCGGCGCCAAGCTGCGCGCGATGATGCCGTGGATCTCCAAGAACAAGCTGGTCGACAAGGCGAAGAACTGAGCGATCCACGCTCCAAAAGAAACGGCGCCGCGCGGCGCCGTTTTTTATTGCAGGATTGTGCGGCCTGGCTCAGCGATAGGGCGAGTAGCACTGCTGGCGTGGGCCGTTATAGGGCTGGAAGGTGTTGTCGTAAGCGCGATACGAGCGGTATCTGTTGTAGCACCACCGGACATGGGCGCTCGACAGCCGGCCGGCGCGATAGTAGCGGCGCGGCGGTGCATCGTAGTAATTGTAGTTGTTGTACATGCTGCCGAGGCCGAGCCCCAAGCCAAGCCCCAGGATCGCGGCGCCGGCGCTGTCATCATAGTAGCGGCCGCGATAATGGTGGCGGCGCCAACGCCAATCATCGCCGCCGTTCCAGTGACGACCGCTCCAGTGACGGCCGCCCCAATCGCCGCGGTTCCAATTGCCGTGGTTCCACCCGCCCGACCGGCGCCATCTCCAGTCGTTGTTGAAGCTCCGGTTGTTGCCGCCGGCCCAGCTGTCACGCACAGGCGTGACCGTCGGCGCCGCGGTGCTGGCTGGGATCGACAGCTCCGGCTGAAGGATTGGTCCGGCAGCGGATGGTGCCGTGATGCCGGAGAAGATACCGAGCGCTATCAGCCCGGATTTGACTGTGGAAGAAAAGAGCGCGTTCATTGCACTTCTCCAAGAGAACAGGCCCCACGCCGACCCTGGGATGGGCCCACTGTGGGTCTTTGCGTCTGAACGGCGGATGAACGGAAAGGTTCCCTCAACCATGGCGCGAGGCGCGCCAGGATCAATCGATTCCAGCTGGTGGTTGCCCGGCCTTGTTTTCTGCCGCGCTTGCGGGCAAAGGTCATGATATGTCGCTGCGTCTTGCAACCTTCAATGTCGAGAACCTGATGAACAGGTTCGATTTCTCCGGATACCGCAACCAGCTCAACGAGGACCGGACGCTGGCTCTCTTCGATATCCAGAGCGAGGCCGAGTACAAGATGCTGGAGCAGGCCCGCGCCATCGCGCAGTCGGACGACATGCGGCAGCTGACGGCGCTGGCCATAGCGGCCACGCGCGCGGATATCATCTGCATGCAGGAGGTCGACAATATCGAAGCCCTCAAGGCGTTCGAATATGGCTATCTTTTCAAGATGGTGGGGCAGGGCTACCGCCAGAAGTACACCGCTGCCGGCAATGATTCGCGCGGCATCGACGTCGCCGTGATGATGCGCAGCGAGACCGCGCAGGGCCAGCCCATCGAATTCGTGCGCATGACCAGCCACGCCTATGTGACCTATGAACAGTTCGGGCTGCACACGCCGGAGCTGGCGGCGCTCGGCAACCAGCCCAATGAACGTATCTTCCGGCGCGACTGCCTGGAAGTGGACATTACCGTGGGCGGCTCGCCGCTGACGCTCTATCTCGTGCACTTCAAGTCGATGGGCTCGCCCCGCAACGGGCTCGACGGGCGTGAAGCGACGATGCCGATCCGCATCGCGGAGGCGCAGGCGGTGCGCCGGATCATCGAGGAGCGCTTCGGGGCGGATCATGCAGCCGACAAGCGCTGGGCGATCTGCGGCGACATGAACGATTACCGCCAGCGCGTGAAGATCGCCGGCGACGAATTCGACGGCTATCGTTTCGAGGTGGTCGACGAGAACCTGTCCTGCATCAACGTGCTGACGGCCGGCGGTTTTTGCGAAAACGTGGTCGAGAGGCGGCCGGAAATGAACCGCTGGACCTTCTACCACACGCGTGGGCCGCAAGAGCGGCATTTGTGCCAGCTCGATTATATCCTGCTGTCCAAGGGATTGGCGGCTAAGAACGCCACCGCCGTCCCGGACATCATCCGCAACGGCCAGCCCTGGCGCACGATCTTTCCTGCCGGCCAGGAAGTGGAGCGCTTTCCGCGCGCCGGCTGGGACCGGCCGAAGGCATCGGACCATTGTCCGGTGGCGATCACGCTGGACATGGCCTGAACCGTGAGCTTCGACCTGCCGCGCAATGTCATTTTGCCGGTCGACGCCGTCGATGTCAGGCTCGACCCCGGCCCGCATCCTTTCGCGCTGGACAATGCCGAGGCGATCGCCGCGAACTGGCAGCACGAGATCGCGGCCAACCCCGCGCTGTTCGACGGTCCCGTGGTGCTGCTCTCGCGACTTGCCTGGCGCGACAATCGCCTCGTCGGCCGGTGCCACGCGGTCAACTACTCCACCTTCATGCTCTGGCGGAAGCGGCGCGAGAATTCGGGCGCCGAGCACGCCTATGCCCATGCCATGCTCGTGGCCGGCGACAATGCGCTGGTGGCGATTCGCATGGCCGCCCACACCGTTACTGCCGGCCGCGTCTATTTCGCCGCCGGTTCCTTCGAACCGGCCGATTTTCGCGATGGCCTCGTCGATGTCGATTTCAATATGATCCGCGAGGTGCGGGAAGAAACCGGCCTCGACATTTCAGGCGCCGCACGCGGCCTGCATTACCATGCCCTGTCGACGGAAAGCGGCACGGTGATCTTCCGCCGATACCGGGTTCCCGAGCCCGCCGAGGAGATCGCGCGGCGCATCTCGGCCTTCGTCGCAACCGAGGCCGAACCGGAGATCGTCGGTCCGGTCATCATCCGCCACGCCGCCGACCTGCCGCACGGGCTGATGCCGCACATGAAGCCGCTGATCGAGTGGCATTTTGCGAACGCGGACTAAACCTTACCTTCCGTGCTGATCGCCAATGCCGGCATACGAAGGTCTGAGTGGCTGCCTGCAACCCCAAACATCGGGTGCGTGCGCGGACAATCGTCTCGATCGGGATGTGTTGCCACTGTTTGCAGGCCGCATTCTGCCTTTCGACCTCGACGCGTCGCGCGCCTATGCCGACCTCATGGTAAAGGCGAGAGCCTCAGGCAAGGCGATCGGCAATGCGGATGCCTACATCGCGGCCACGGCCGCAGCAAACGGTCTTACGGTCGCCACCCGCGACACCAGTCCATTCGCGGCCGCCGGATTGAATACGATTAATCCCTGGGAAACAGCGTCGTAGCCGCGCCTTTGCTTTCCAATCGCCTTATTCATGCCGCAGCGCGTCGATCGGGTCGAGCCTGGCGCCGCGCAGCGCCGGGAAGAAGCCGAAGACCATGCCGATCAGCGCGGAAAAGCCGACGGCGAGCAGGATGACTGCCGGGCTCGGCGCAAAGGGAATGGCCAGCGTCGCCGAGGCGAGACCGGCCAGCGAGAGCCCGATCAGGATGCCGATGATGCCGCCGAGCAGCGACAGCACCGTCGCCTCGACCAGGAACTGGATGAGGATGTGCTTTTCATGCGCGCCGATGGCGAGCCTGATGCCGATCTCGCGGGTGCGCTCGGTGACCGACACCAGCATGATGTTCATGATGCCGATGCCGCCGACCAGCAGGCTGACGCCGGCGACCGCGCCCAGCATGCCGGTCATGGTGGTGGTGGCGCTGGCCATGGCATCGGCGATCTGGGTCATGTCGCGGATCGCGAAATCGCTTTCGCGGTCGGGCGTGAGGCGTCTGGCGTCGCGCAGAATATCCTCGACGCGCGGCTGCAGCTCGCTGGTCGGGGTGCGGTCGTCGGCGGCGACGTAGATGTTGTCGATGTTGCGGTTGCCCGCAATGCGCCGCTGATAGGCATGCAGCGGCATCAACACGACATTGTCCTGGTCCTGGCCGAAGCCGGTATAGCCCTTCGGCTCGAGCAGGCCGATGATCTTGCAGGAGGTGCGGTTGACGCGGATGATTTCGCCCTCCGGGTCGCCGGCACCGAAGAACTGCTGGCGCACCGTCTCGCCGATCAGGCATACGCCGGTGCCCGAGCGGGTCTCGGACTCGCTGAACGAACGGCCTGAGACCAGTTTCCAGTCGCGAGCATCGAGATAGGCACTGTCGGTGCCGGTGACGCCGGAGGTCAGGCTCTCGGTACCGAAGATGACGCGGACCTGCTTCTGCGAGGCCGGCGAAATGGCCCGTGCGCCTGTCAGATGGGCAATGAGCGCGGCAAGATCCTTTTCGGTGAGCGGACGGACGACCTGGTCGAGCCCGCCCGGGCCGCCGGGACCGGCCGGGCGGCCGGAGCGCACAACCAGAAGATTGCTGCCGAGCTTGGCGATGTCGTCCTTGACCTTGGCGGTGGTGCCGGCGCCAATGGTGAGCATGGCGATGACCGCGGCGACGCCGATGACGATGCCGAGCAAGGTCAGGAACGAGCGCAGCATGTTGCGGCGGATCGAGCGCAAGGAGAGGCGGACGGTTTCCCAGAGCATGTCAGGCCACCTCGACGGTCATGGTGTCGGAGGCGACATGGCCGTCGAGGAAGCGCACCGTGCGCTCGGCATATTCGGCGACGTCGGCCTCGTGGGTGACCATGGTGATGGTCAGGCCAAGCTCCTTGTTCAGTTGCGTCAGCAACTCCATGATCTCGTGCGTGCGGGCAGTGTCGAGATTGCCGGTCGGTTCGTCGGCGACGAGCAGCGTCGGCCTCGTGACAATGGC
Organism: Mesorhizobium sp. B2-3-6; assembly: GCF_006442305.1. Taxonomy (NCBI): domain Bacteria; kingdom Pseudomonadati; phylum Pseudomonadota; class Alphaproteobacteria; order Hyphomicrobiales; family Phyllobacteriaceae; genus Mesorhizobium; species Mesorhizobium sp. B2-3-6. The sequence goes on from NZ_VFVW01000001.1 coordinate 774,729, forward strand.
GCGCGCGATCGCCACGCGCTGTTGCTGGCCGCCGGAAAGCTCGGCCGGAGTGTGATGCTCGCGACCGACAAGGCCGACTTGCGCCAGCGCCTGCATGGCAAGATCGCGGCGCTCGCGGCTGGCCACGCCGCGATAGATCAGCGGCAGTTCGACATTTTCCGCCGCCGTGGTGCGCGCCAGCAGATTATAGCCCTGGAAGACGAAGCCGACATAGAGGTTGCGCAGCATGGCGCGGCGGTTGCGGTCGAGCCGGCCAGCATCGACGCCCATGAAGGAATAGGTGCCGGCGGTCGGCGTGTCGAGGCAGCCGATGATGTTCATCGCCGTCGATTTGCCGGAGCCGGACGGGCCCATGATGGCGACGAATTCGCCGCGCCGGATCGCCAGGTCGACGCCGGCCAGCGCGTGTACCTTGGCTTCGCCATGGCCGTAGCTCTTCCAGACCTTGTCGAAGGTGATGAGGGGGGCGCCCATCGCCACGAAGTCAGCTCCGCTGCTGCGAGGCCGTGATGACCTGCGCCCCCTCTGACAGGCCCGAGGTGATCTCGGTCAGCTCGCCGTCGGTCGAGCCGATCCTGACGTTGACCGGATGCGGACGGCCTTTCTCCAGCACGTAGAGCATGCGTGAGCCGTCGGTCGGCGGCGCTGCCGCCTGGCGCTGGCGATTGCCGCCGGGACGTCCCATGCGGCCGGTGAACAGGTCGCTCAGGCTCCAGCCGCGGGCGGCCTGCTGCGCAGGACGATAGCGGAAGGCGGAGGAGGGGACGGTCAGCACGTCCTTAGCCTGCCGGGTGACGACCGAAACAGTGGCGGTCATGCCGGGGCGCAGCAACAGCTCGTTGTTGTCGACCTCGAGCCGCGCATTGTAGGTGACGACGCCGTCGGTGGTGACCGAGGCGTAGGAGATGTCGCGGATCTCGGCGTCGAACGGCCGCTCCGGGAAGGCGTCCACGGTGAAGCGGGCATGCTGGCCCGGCTTCACCGCGCCGATATCGGCTTCGTCGACCGCCGCCACCAGTTCCATGTTCCTGAGATCGGCGGCGATGATGAACAGCACCGGCGCCTGCAAGGAGGAGGCGACCGTCTGGCCGGGGTCGACAGAGCGCGTCAGCACGATGCCGTCGATCGGCGCATAGATGGTGCTGTTGGCAAGGTCGGTCTGCTGCGATTTCAGGTCGGCGTTGGCGATGGCGAGATTGGCCTCGGCGCTATCGAGCGCTGCCTTCGAACGGTCGCGGGTCGCGGTCGCCGCTTCGAGCGACTGGTCGGTGGCCATGCCGCGCTTGGTGAGGGCGGCGGCGCGCACGAGCGCGCTTTCATTCTCGGCCAGCGTCACGGTGGCGTCCGCGACATTGGCGGCGGCCGCCTTGGCGGATGCCTCGGCGCGTTCGATCTGCACCTGCAGCTTGGCGGTGTCGAGCGCGGCCAGCACATCGCCCTTCTTGACCTGCTGGTTCTCGTTGACCGAGACTGAACGGATGATGCCCGAGAGCTGGCTGGAAATGTCGACCTGGGTGAGGGGCTGCAAGGTGCCGGTCGCCGAAACCTCGACAGTGAGGTCGACCTTGGCGGCGGGCGCCGTCGTATAGTCGATCTTGACCGGCGAGCCGGCATACCACTGGTAGCCGGCAAAAGCCGCGACAAGGACGATCAGCGCCAGCAGCGCATAGAGCCAGCCGCGGCGGCGATTCTTGCGCCGCCCCGTCTGGTCGAGCCCGAGCGCGGTCTCGATGGCGGAATCCGATTCCGTCTTTGGCAGATTGACAATCTGGTCCACGCCGGACCCCCTGAAGCGCAATAAGTCCCTATGAGTGCACAGATCAGTGCTAATGGTTCGAATATCAAATTAAATTTCGCTCATGTTGGGATTGAGGCAGAAATTCGGATCAAAGCGGAAGGTTTCCTCCATGAGACGCGATTACTTGCTTTACGATGTGTTTACGACCGATCGGCTGGCCGGCAACCCGCTGGCGGTGGTGTTGGACAGCGGCGGACTGGACACGGCTGCGATGCAGGCCATCGCACGAGAGTTCAACCTGTCGGAATCGGTGTTCGTGCTGCCGCCGGACAATCCCAAGCACCGCGCCCGTATCCGCATCTTCACGCCCGATTATGAAATGCCTTTCGCCGGCCACCCGACCGTGGGCTCGGCGATCGCGCTGGCCGAACTGGCCGATATCGCGCTCGCTGAAATGGCCGACAATGACGGCGCTGCGAGCATTTTCGTGCTGGAGGAAAACATCGGCCCGGTGCGCTGTGCCGTCAGCAAGCACGATGGCGCCACCTTCGCCGAATTCGACCTGGCGAAGCTGCCGGAGCCGCTGAAGCTCGAAGCCGACCCGGTGGCGATCGGCGCCGCCCTTGGCCTGGCGCCGCACGAGATCGGTTTCGAGAATCACCGCGTCGCGTTCTGGTCAGCCGGCGTGCCCTATGTGACCATACCGGTGGCCAATCTGGAGGCGGCCGGCCGGATCCGGCTCGACAACCAGGCCTGGTCGGAACTGGCGCCCCGCAAGAGCGAATGGGCCTTTGCCAGTCCCTATGTCTATTGCCGAGAGACGGTGAACCACGAGAGCGCCTTCCATGTGCGCATGATCGTGCCCGGCACGCCTTCCTACGAGGACCCGGCGACCGGCTCGGCGGCGGCGGCTTTCGCCGGCGCCGTCATGCATTTCGACGCTCCGACGGATGGCGTTTCGCAGCTGTGGATCGAACAGGGGCTGGAGATGGGGCGGCCCTCGCGTATCCGCCTGGAACTAAGTGTACAGGGCGGAAAACTGGTCTCGGCGCGCATCGGTGGCAACGCGGTCAAGGTGGCGGAAGGCAAGCTGTTCGTCTGACCATCTGCGTCACTTCGGCGATTTGTCGGGAAATGATTCCGGCAGGGCTGGACAGGACCGGCATCGGCGGCTATATGCCCGCCAACGCCGGTTTTTGCCGGTCGAGTGGGTGCGTAGCTCAGTTGGTAGAGCAGCTGACTCTTAATCAGCGGGTCCACAGTTCAATCCTGTGCGCACCCACCAAATTCTTCAAAGACTTGGTGGAAAGACCCTGAATAGGCCGGTTCAATTGCCGCGCTCGTTCATCAGTGTTTGGCTGCCTTCGCAACCCGGCCGCCGTTGGCCAGGTGAGACGCGGGACTTTGCAGCTTGGTCAAAGACTACGATTGGCCACGCCGAAAAACGCGGCTCAGAAACCTGCCGAACCGAAAAGCCATGCCGTTGTCCGCGCTCCGACCGTCGTCGGCATCAATGGCGGCCTTTCCGCCTGAGAAATCGCTGATGAGCCACCAGAAGAAAACCAGAAAAACAACGAGAATTGCGGTGTCGATCGGGCCGTAAGTTGAATATCCACTGTGCCGAAGCACACCAGCAAGCAGCACGGCGATAGTCATAGCAGCGGCAGCCGGGTGAAGCTTTTTCATCCACCAGATCTATTCGAGAATCGCTACAACCGGAAGATGTTACTTCTCCGACACGCCGGCCTCGGCAAAGCTCGCCATCCTCGCATGGCACTCCAGCGCCGAGCGGACGATGTTGACGGCGAGGCAAGCGCCGGAGCCTTCGCCGAGCCGCATGCCGAGGTCGAGCAGCGGCGGCAGGTCGAGCGCTTCGAGCAGGCCGCGGTGACCCGATTCAGCCGAGACGTGGGCGGCGATCGTATGAGCAAGGCCTGTGGAGTGCAGCTTTGCCAAAGGTGCTGCGGCTGCGGTGCAGACGAAGCCGTCAAGTAGCACCGGTATGCCCATGTGACGGGCGGCAAGCGTGGCGCCGAAGATGGCGGCGAGTTCGCGGCCGCCGAGCGCCATGGCAATCCCCAGTGGATCGGCAAGAACAGCGGCATGGCGCTCCAGGCCCGATTCGATGGCGACCACCTTGCGCTCGAGGCCGGCATCGTCGACGCCGGTGCCGCGTCCGGTCCATTTTTCGGCACCGCCGCCGAACAGCGCCGCCGAGATCGCGGCGGCCGGCGTGGTGTTGCCGATACCCATCTCGCCGAAGCAGACGAGATCGAGATCATCAGTCACCGCATCGTAGCCGGCCGAGACGGCGGCAAGAAATGCCTTGTCGTCCATCGCCGGCGTTTGCGTGAAATCGCCGGTCGGATGGTCAAGATCGAGCGGAATGACATCGAGTTCGGCGCCTGCGATGCGGGCGAGCTGGTTGATGGCCGCACCGCCGCCGGCGAAATTCGCCACCATCTGCACCGTGACTTCCGAAGGATAGGCCGACACGCCTTGGGCGGTAACGCCGTGGTTGCCGGCGAAGACGAAAACTTTCACCCGCTCGAGCCTAGGCATGTCGCGGCCCTGCCAGCGCGCCAGCCACGCGGCGATGGACTCAAGCCGGCCGAGGCTGCCCTGCGGCTTGGTCAACGTGTCCTGGCGGCGAGCGACCGCGCTCGCGGCGGCGTCATCGCCATCAGGCAGGTCGAGGCAAGCAGCGCGCAGTTCATCTAGGGATTTGAAAGCCATCGAAGGAAATTCTCCGAAACAGAGTCAGGAAAGGGCTACGGAAGCGACGAGCAGCACCGCGATTTCGCTCACCTGTTGCATAGCGCCGATCGTGTCGCCGGTCTGGCCACCGATCTGGTTGAGGCAAAGCGCGTGGAAGGCGGCAAACAGCAGTCCGAGCAGGATAAGCGCCGCGATGGCGCCGCCAAGCCCGAGCAGGAGGAGCGGGATGGCGCCGAGCACGGCGCCGGCGAGGGCAATTTCCCGCGAGACGGTGCCGGCGCCGGCCGAGAGGCCATCGTCGCGCGCCGGGGGCAAGAGATGCATGAAGGTGCCGAATACGCCGCGCGAGGCCGCATGGGCGGCCAGGAGCGCGAAGAGAGCTTGTGTGGGATCGACGAATTCCGACAGCGCGCTCCAGCGGATGAGCAGCGACAGCGCCAGCGCCATGGCGCCGTAGGCGCCGATTCGGCTGTCGCGCATGATCTCCAGCTTTCGACCGCGCGTGTTGCCGCCGCCAAAACCGTCGGCGACATCGGACAGCCCGTCCTCGTGCAGGCAGCCGGTGGTGACCGCGGTTGCAACCAGGGCAAGGGCTGCCGCCGACCCGATGGCAAGGCCAAACCGTTCCGCCGTGGCAAAGACGATGGCGCCGATCAGGCCGACGACGAGGCCGGCGACCGGGGCGGCCCAGATCGCGGCGGCAAGGCTGCGGCCGCGAAAGTCGATGACGGGCAAGGGCAGCCTGGTGAAGAAGACCAGGCAGAGGGCAACATCGCTGGGGATTTGCCGGGGCGAAAGGGTGACCTTCGGGAACTTCATGCCTCAGCCCCTTGCGATGGCATGGAAGAAGGTGCCGCTGACCTGGCCGCGCCGGTAGCCCGAGGCGCCGATCGGATTGCCTTGCCCGTCGGCGAGGTCGGCCAGGGGCTCGTCATCGCCGGCCGCCGTCATCTGCGCATAATGGAATTCGTGCCCGCGGATCAGCGCGCCCCGCGGGCCGAGCGGACAGTCGGCGCGCAGCCGCGCTTCGCGATAGCCGAGGTTCATCTTGCGCCTGGCGAAGCTGGTTGAATGGCTGAGCAGGCCGAGCATTTTGTGCGTTTCGCCAGATGCATCTTCCAGAGCTTCGCCAAGCACCATGAAGCCACCGCACTCACCATGGATGGGCTTCGTCCCGGCGAACCTTGCCGTTCCTTTCCGAAAATTCGCAGCGGCGGCGAGACGGCCGGCGTGAAGCTCGGGATAGCCGCCAGGCAGCCAGCAGACGTCGCAGCTGTCGTCAGGCGCCTCGTCCGCGAGCGGCGAGAACGGAACGATCTCCGCGCCGGCCTTGCGCCAGTAGGCCGCGACGTGCGGATAGAGAAAGGTGAAGGCGGCATCCTCGGCAAGTGCGATGCGCTGGCCGGGCGGCTGCAGCGCATCGTCGAAGCTGCCGGGCTCCGGGGCGAGAGGTGTTGCCAGCGCCATGACGGCGTCGAGGTCGAGCGACTTTTCCGCCATGTCGGCCAACCGGTCGAGATGCGCCATCAGGTCATCATATTCACCGGCCTGGACGAGGCCGAGATGGCGCTCGGGCAAGTTGAGCGTGGGATCGCGCAGGATGGCGCCGACGACCGGCAGGCCGATCGCCTCGATGGCGTCGCCGGACAGCCGGCGATGGCGCTCGCTGCCCAGCCGGTTGAGCACGATGCCCGCCATGCGAACCTCCGGATCGTAGATGGCGAACCCCTTGGCGACGGCCGCTGCCGTGGTCGACTGGCCGGAAACGTCCAGCACCAGCAGCACCGGCAGGCCGTAGAGCCGCGCGAGATCGGCCGCCGAACCGCTGCGGCCCGGCGCGGCCGGAATGCCGTCGAACAGGCCCATGGCGCTTTCGAGGATAACAAAATCGGCGTCGTCGGCGGCATTTACGGCCAGTGCGTTGAGCAGCGACGGCGACATCGCCCAGCTGTCAAGATTGACGCCGGACAGGCCGGTGGCGGCGGTGTGGAAGCCGGGATCGATGTAATCGGGGCCAGACTTGGCGCCGCGTACTTTCAGGCCGCGCCGAGTGAGTGCGCGTAAAATGCCGATGGTGACGCTGGTCTTGCCCGAGCCGGAGCGCGGCGCGCCGACGATGATCGCGCGGGCGCTCACGATGCACCCGCCAGCGCCGCGCGCATGGCGACGATGCCGCCGACGACGATCAGCGCCGGTGCGGACAGGCCGGCGGCGGCGGCTTCCTCGGCGATGGTGGCCAGCGTGGCGACGACGATGCGCTCCTGCGGCGTCGTCGCGGCGACGATCACCGCCGCCGGCGTCGATGGCGCCAGCCCGCCGTCGAGCAATGCGGCCGATATCACAGGCAGATTGGCCATGCCCATGTAGACCACGACAGGCTGGCCGGTGCGCGCGATCGCGGCCCAGTCGAGATCGTCATCGGTGCCGGCGGCATGGCCGGTCGCCAGGATTACCGCCTTGTTGATGCCGCGCATGGTCGCGGGGATGCCGGTGGCGGCCAGCGCGCTGAGGCCCGAGGTGAGGCCGGGCAGGACGCGGAACGGGATGTTTTCCCGCGCCAGCGCCAGCGCCTCTTCGCCGCCACGGCCGAAAATATAGGGGTCGCCGCCCTTCAGCCTGACGACGCGGCGGCCCTGGCGCGCCAGCCGGACCAGCAGGGCGGTTATGTCGTCCTGTTTCATCGAGGGTTTTCCGCCGCGCTTGCCGGCAAAGAAAAGCTCGGCGTTTTCGGCAACCGCGACGACGTCCGGGGAGACCAGCGCATCGTAGACCAGCGCATCCGCCTCACTCAGCGCCGCCAGCACTTCCAGCGTCAGGCAGCCGGGATCGCCGGGGCCGGCGCCGGCGAGCCAGACATGGCCGGGCTCAAGCGTCCGCGGCTTGAAGTTCAGCCGGGCAAGCGCCTGTTGGAGCGCGGCGTTCTCGCCCTTATTTTTGGTGCTGTCGCTCACAATCCGTCCCGTCCGCGAAAACGCCGCTGGTAGTGCGCGTCGTACAATGAACTCTCGCCAAAGCCTTCCGCCGCCAGCGAGCGGCCGACGAAGATGATGGCCGTACGCTCCATCGGGTCGGCGGCCAGTTGTGCCTCGATGGTTTCCAGCGTGCCGGTCAGCACGCGCTCGTCCGGCCAGGAGGCACGGAAGACGACCGCCACCGGGCAATCGCGGCCATAGAGCGGCGTCAGCTCGGCGACGATGCGATCGATGGCGTGGATGGCAAGATGAATGGCAAGCGTGGCGCCGGTGCGGCCGAAGCCGGCCAGCGTTTCGCCAGGCGGCATTTTTGAAGCGCGGCCGGAGACGCGGGTCAGCACCAGGCTCTGCGCAACTTCAGGGATGGTCAGTTCGCGCCGCAGAGCAGCCGCCGCGGCAGCGAAAGAGGGAACGCCCGGCGTCAGCGTGTAGGGAATGCCGTGCCTTTCCAGCCGGCGGATCTGTTCGGCAACCGCGCTCCATACCGACAGGTCACCGGAATGCAGCCGCGCGACATCATGGCCGGCCTTGTGGGCGGCCAGATATTCGGCCTCGATCTCGTCGAGCGACATCGGCGCGGTGTCGATCAGCGTCGTTCCCGGGGCGCAATGCTGCAGCAATTCGGGCGCCACGATCGAGCCGGCATGGAGGCAGACCGGGCAGCTTGCCAGCAGCCGCGCGCCGCGCAGGGTAATGAGGTCGGCGGCGCCCGGACCGGCGCCGATGAAATGCACGGTCATGCCGCGTCTCCGCTGATGGCAATGGCGCAGGTGACCGGGCCGAGTACGATGCGTGGTCCCAGCAGCCTGGCGCCTTCGCCGGCGACGGCCAGCGCCGATGCTTCGGACACCGATGCTGTGCCGGCCAGATCCTGCGAGAGGCTGGAGTTGCTGAGCGCCTTCGTCGACGCTGCTTTAAGCGCTGCCTCATCGACGACGATGACGGGAAGGTTGAGTGTGCGACCTGCGGCAGCGATCGCCTGTTCATCTTTCTTGAGCATGGCGGTGGCGAGCGACGAGAGCGCCGTCATCGCCAGCCCGTGCGCTTCGAGCGCGGTTTCTATCGCGGCAAGCACGTCCTCGACGCTTACACCCTTTCGGCTGCCGATGCCCGCGACCATCATGGCTTGATCCAACTCCATTGGGTAACCGGCATCGCCGGCCGCCAGGCCTGCATCGAACCGACAGGCGCGGCGCGGGATATGGCGATGCGGGTCAGATCGCCCCCGAGCTCGGTATGACGGGCAAGAAGCAGCGTCTCCATTTCCAGCGTCACCGCATTGGCAACGAGGCGGCCGCCGGTGCGCAGCGCCTTGATGGCGGCGGCCAGCACGCCGGCGTCGCTGCCGCCGCCGCCAATGAAAATCGCGTCTGGCGTATCGAGCCTTGCAAGCGCCTTGGGTGCGCTGCCTTCGACTACGATGAGTCCGGGAACGCCGCAGGCAGCAGCGTTGTGGCCGATGCGGGCGGCGCGGATCGGGTCGGCTTCGATGGCAACAGTGCGCATCGAAGGGTGGGTGAGCATCCATTCGATGCCGATGGAACCGGAGCCGGCGCCAATATCCCACAGCAGTTCGCCGCGCCTCGGCGCCAGCGCCGACAGCGTGATGGCGCGGATCTCATGCTTGGTGATCTGGCCGTCATGGTCGAACAGATGATCGGCGAGGCCTGATGTCAAAGGCAGGATACGCGCATCCGGACCAGATTGAATTTCGAGCGCCAGCACATTGAGCGGATTGATGGTTTCGAGGTTGAAGGCATCGGCCCGGGCCGTGCGCAGGTTCTCGTTCGGCCCGCCCAATGCCTCCAGGATCGTCAGCCGCGAGGCGCCGAAATCAAGCTCGGTGAGCAGGCGGGCGATCGCCGCCGGTGCATCGGCATCGGATGTCAGGGCCAGGATGCGTGCGTTGGGTTGCAGCAATGGCCGGATCAGGTCGATGGGGCGGCCATGCAGCGAGACGGTTTCGATGTCCTGCAGCGCCCAGCCAAGGCGAGCGGCCGCCAGCGAAATGGCCGACGGCGCGGGAATGACATGCATCTCCCGCGGCATGACCTTGCGGGCGAGGGTGACGCCGACGCCGTGGAAAAAGGGATCGCCGGAGGCAAGAACGCAAACGCGCTTGCCGGCGAGCGACAGCACGTCGTGCATCTTGGCATCGAAGGGAACCGGCCATGGGCGCGGATCGCCCTTGGCGAATGATGAGACGAGCGCCAGATGCCGCTTGCCGCCAAAGATGATTTCAGCGTCGGCGATCCGCTGCTTGGCCTCGTCGCCGAGACCGGCTACACCGTCCTCGCCTATGCCAACGATGGTGAGCCATTTTTGGTTGGCGCCGCGTAGACTCTTAGCAGGCATGATGACCCACCGCATTCTGATCCTCGGCGGAACCACCGAAGCCCGGCAACTGGCTGGAAAACTGGCAGCCGGTTACTCGGTGATGCTGTCGCTGGCGGGCCGCACCGAAAGCCCGGTGACGCAGGGCGTGCCGGTACGCAGTGGAGGGTTCGGCGGCGCCGATGGTCTGGCCGCCTATCTCAAGGAGACAAGCATCGAGCTGCTGATCGACGCCACGCATCCCTACGCGGCGCGAATTTCCGCCAATGCGGCGCAGGCCGCGCGCATGGCTGGGGTGCCGATCGTCGCTCTGCGCCGTCCCGGCTGGGAGCCTGTCGAGGGCGATCGCTGGACGCAGGTCTATACGACAGGCGATGCCGTGCAGGCGCTTGGACCGGCGCCGCGCCGTGTATTCCTGGCTCTCGGCCGGCAGGAGGTCGCGGCTTTCGAAGCCGCGCCCCAGCACCACTATCTCATCCGCAGCGTCGATCCGGTCGAGCCGAAGCTGGCAGTGCCCAATGCCACCTATCTCCTGGCGCGCGGGCCGTTTCGCGAGGCGGAGGAACGCACGCTGCTCCAGCGGCACGGCATCGACATCGTTGTATCCAAGGACAGCGGCGGCGCGGCGACTTATGGCAAGATCGCCGCGGCGCGGGCGCTTGGCCTCGACGTCGTCATGGTGCGCAGGCCTGTGCTGCCGGAGATCCCTTCGGCTGCGACCGTCGATCAGCTTGCCGACATGGTCGATCATCTTGTCGAGCCTGCCGCAGAGCGCGGCGTGTAGACCAGCGCCGGCCTGTTACCGCGCCTGATGATCCGGGTTTCCGGCGAACCGATGATGATGCAGGTTGCCATGTCCGCCTTGTCGGCATCGGCATCCGCCAGCAGGAACACCTCGATGCGCTCATCGGGCCGGCCTGCGGCACGGCCGAATATAACGGGCGTGGTGCCCGGCAGAATGGCCTTCAGACATTCGAAGGCGCGGCCAAGCTGCCAGGGGCGCGCCTTGCTGATGGGATTGTAAAGCGCGATGACGAAGCCGGCGCCGGCGGCCGCCAGCAGGCGCAGTTCGACCAAGTCCCATGGCTTCAGATTGTCGGACAGCGAGATGGCGCAGAAATCATGGCCGAGCGGTGCCCCGATGCGGGCAGCGACAGCGAGCATGGCGGTGACGCCAGGCACGATTGCGAGGTCGATGGCGCGCCATTCGGAGGGGCCGGCTTCGATCGCCTCGCAGACGGCCGCCGCCATGGCGAAGACGCCTGGATCGCCCCCGGAGACGACGGCGACATTGTGACCTTCGGCCGCCTTCGCCAGCGCCTCGTTGGAGCGGGCAAGCTCTTCGCGATTGTCGGAGGCGATGCGGGTCTGGTCCGGGCGCAATTCCAGCCGGTCGAGATAGGGCTTGTAGCCGTAGAAGAAGCTTGCCTCGGCGACGGCGTGGCTCGCCTGCGGCGTCACCTGATCGGCGTTGCCAGGTCCGAGCCCGATGACAGTGAGGCGGCCGCTCATGCGCCACCCGCCGACGCGACAGGGCGTCCGGACCAGCCGGCGACGAGCACAATGGCGAAATAGGGCGCCTTGTCGTCCGGCTTGTCGGTGAGCCGCATCGAGACGCTGCCCGGCATGGTGCCGCGCTCGACATAGACGGCGCGTGTCAGCTTGCCGGTGGCCTCCAGCGCCCGCCGGATTTTGGGCAGGTTGCGGCCGACCTTCATGATGACGGCGGCATCGGTGTCGGCGAGGCGCCGGGTCAGTTCGAACTCGCTCATCGTGCCCGGCAGCACGGTCAGCACGTCGTCGCCCTGAACGATCGGCAGGCCGGTCGCCGACCAGCAGCCCGACATGGCGGTAACGCCGGGAATGACCTCGGTCGGAAAACGATGGGCGAGGCGCACATGCAGATGCATGTAGGAGCCATAGAAGAGCGGATCGCCTTCCGACAGCACGGCGACCATCCTACCGGCATCCAGATGACCGGCAACGGTCTCGGCGGACTCCTCGTAGAAGGCCGATATCTGCGCGCGGTAATCGTCGTGATCCTTGTCGATCTCCGTGGTCACGGGATAGAGCAACGGCAGCTCCAGCATGTCGGGCCGGAAGCGCGTCTCGACGATGGCGCGCGCATTGCTGTTGTTGCCGCGCTTGGCGAAATACGCCACCACATCGGCCTCGGCCAGCGCACGCGCGGCCTTCAGCGTCAACAGTTCCGGGTCGCCGGGACCGGTACCGACGCCGACCAGGCGGCCCCTCGAGCCGGTTTTGGGGAGCGCGTTCACAGGCCGGGCCTCGCGAGAGAATTGAGGGCTGCCGCGGTCATGGCGCTGCCGCCAAGCCTGCCGCGCACGATTGCATAGGGTACGCCGTAGGAATTCTGCGCCAGCGCGTCCTTCGATTCGGCGGCACCAACGAAGCCCACCGGCATGCCGATGATGGCGGCCGGTTTCGGCGCACCGTCGCGCAGCTTCTCCAGAAGATAGAAGAGTGCGGTCGGCGCATTGCCGATGGCCACCACCGAACCGGCGATGCGCTCGCCCCACAGGTCGATCGCGGCGGCAGAACGTGTGTTGCCGATCGTCCTGGCGATTTCATGCGTGCGCGGGTCGCGCAAGGTGCAGATCACCTCGTTGCCGGCAGGCAGACGGGCGCGGGTGACGCCGTGCGAGACCATTTCGGCGTCGCAGAAGATCGGCGCGCCGGCGGCAAGCGCGGCCCGTGCGGCGGAAACGAAATCGCTGGAGAAGACAAAATTCTTGGCGGCTTCCACTTGGCCGCAGGCATGGATCATGCGGACCGCGACATCGGCCTCTGCTTCGGAAAAGCGCGCGAGATCAGCCTCGGCGCGGATGATGGCAAAGGAGCGTTCGTAGATCGCCGTGCCGTCGTGGATGTAGTCGTAGGCGACCATTGTCATTCCTGTCGATAAGCCTCTGCGATGCCGGCCGGCCCCAGCCTCGTCAGGCAGGCGGCGGCGGTCTCGCCCTGATAGCGTGCGCTGCGGATTGCCGCCGCGACGCGGCCGATGCCGCGCGCGGCGTCATAGCCCGGCCTGTAACCGGCAGGAAGGGCCTTTGCCGTCGCGTTCACGACAAGTCCGGCTCCATTTTCGCCGCCGACCACGGTCAGCGCCGCTGGGCCGGGATGCGCGCAACCCTTGGCGCAGCCAGAAACATGCAAGGTGAAGTCAAGACTATCGGCGTTTTCGGTGGCGATCGCCTCGGCAATGTCGCGCGTGGCGATGCGACCCGAGGCGCAAGCCGGCGCGCCGGGACAAGCAGCGATGCGCGTGCGCGGGTCGGTGGGGGCGGTGACGAAGCCGAGGGTGGCGGCTGTTTGCTGGAGGGAAGGATTGGCGGCTGGTGGCTGGCCGAGGAAGAGCAGGGCGCGGCCCGGGGCGAGGCGGATTTCCGACGTCCCGAGGGTGAGAGCGCTTTGAGCGAGGGCGATGAGCCTTTCGGCGGGCATGCTGCCGTAGGGGAGACCGATGCCGAGGGCGTGGCCAGTGTTCAAGTCGAAAACGCCAATCGGCGAGCGAGGGTGCTCTACGGCGCCCCCCTCTGTCCTGCCGGACATCTCCCCCACAAGGGGGGAGATTGGCGGTTCGGGCGCCGGCTCTCCTTCTGCATCCGAGGAAATTGGCAAAGGCGAGCGTAAATAAGCAATCTCCCCCCTTGTGGGGGAGATGTCCGGCAGGACAGAGGGGGGCGCCATAGAATGCCAACTTGCGAGAGACGCTATTTGCCTCTCCGATAAATCCCGTGTGTGCGCTTCGCGGCCTTTTTCAGCCACCATCCTGAGCGCTGCGACGGCTATGTCTCTAGCGGCATGCGCGTTGACCTTTGTCAACACTTTCGCACTCCGCCCGTCACCGGCAACCGACACCCGCCAGCGGATTCCCGCCTCGGTGCTCACCGCCTTCAGCCGCACGTCGGCCGTCACAGCATCCATCGTCAGTTGCCCGCCACCGTCGACAACGACCGAAACCTTCGGCCCGAGCCGCTGCGACAGCCCGGCGTCCTCGACCGCTTCCCTGATCCGATCAGCCAGCGGCCTGGGGTCGACGATCTCCTGCGGATCGATGCCGGCCAGTGGTCCGGTCTCCACTGGTACGCCAGTGCGGACCACAATGCCCAGCGCATCGACTTCCTTCGCCAGCAGGGTTGCACTTTGCGTGGTCAATCCGCGTATTTGCAAGCTGCCGCGCGCTGTCACTTCCATGATGCCGTTGCCGTGCCGCAGGGCGGATTCTGCCAGCCCGATCAGAAGCTTCGGCGACAATCCGCCAGAAGATGGGCCTCCGGCGACCGGGTTGAGCCGCACCAGCAGGCCGTCGCCGGTCTGCATCGGCGCCGAAAGGGCCGGGCAGGCGCCGCGGCGGGAGTAGGCGTTCATGCCGCCAACTCCCGTGCCTCGGCAATCAGTGCCGCGAGGTCGTCGTCGATCGAATTGCGCAAGGGATGCCAGAGGCCCCGCCGTCGCGCCGACAGGAGGCGTTCGGCAATGGCTTTTGCGGCGGCCGGGTTTTCGCGCAGGATGAAGGCGCGGACGTCCGCATCGCCGAGATAGGCATCGTGCACGGCGTCTATCAGCGCGCCCGGTATGGCCTGCGTGGTTTCGGCGAAGCCAACCAGCCGGTCGACGGTTTCGGCGAATTCCGAGGCGCCGCGCGGGCCGTGGCGCATCTGGCCCGCTATGAAGCGGGCGTTGACAGCGCGGGCGCGCACGACGCGCGTCACAGCCTCACTAAGTGAACGCGGCTTCGGCCTCTGCGGGTCCGTCGTGTCCAGCACGATAACGTCGGCATTCCTGCCAAGCGCTGCAAGGGCGGCCGAAAAGCCGCCGATAAAGGCGACATCGGCGGAGCCTTCGAGGATGTCGCGGCCGGGATCGTCGCCGGTGTGGACGAGAAGATCGGCCTCGGCGATGCGGTTCTCGAAAGCGCCGGGCGCGGCGATCCCTTCACCGCCGGCGCCGCCATAGGCATGCGATGTGGCATCGAGATAGGCGCGGCCGATTTCCTCGCGCGCCGCCCAGTCGCCGCTCGACAGGATTTCCTCGACGCCAGCGCCGTAAGTGCCAGGCGAGGTGCCAAAGATGCGCGGGCTGATCTTGCCCTCGGCGCGGGTCCTTGCGGCGAGCGGATTTTCCGAATCGTCCTCGTCGCGCGCGGCAACGGCGTTGGCAGCGGCATCGATCAGCGCGATCTGGGTCGGGAACATGTCGCGGAACAGGCCCGATATGCGCCAGGTGACGTCGACGCGCGGGTGGCCAAGCGCTGCCGGCGCCAACACCTCGATGCCGGTGACGCGGCCTGTGGCGGCATCCCATTGCGGGCGGCAGCCCATCAGCGAAAGCCCCTGCGCGATCTCCTCGCCGCCGGTGCGCAAAGACGCCGAACCCCAGAGGTCGATGATCAGCGAGCGCGGCCAGTCGCCATGCGATTGCATATAGGCGCGCACCACTTCCTCGGCGGCAGCCTTGCCGATGTCGTAAGCCGTCGGCGTCGGCATGGCGCGCGGGTCCGACGTGAACAGGTTGCGGCCGGTGGGCAGAACGTCGGAACGCCCGCGCGCGGGCGCGCCGGCCGGGCCCGCGGTGACATGACGACCGTCGAGCGCGGCAAGAAGGGCGGCCTTTTCGGCCTCGGCGCTTTGCCGGCGCATAAGGTCGGGCTCTTCGTCGGGCGCGCGGCCGTAGACATGCAGCCCATCCTTGATAGCGAAATCCTTCAGGTCGCAGAGCCAGGCATCGATGCGGCGCAGGGCCTCGTCCGGCGCGTCGGTGCGGGCAACGCCGGCCTCCGCGGCGAGGCCCGTCGTCTGCGCGGTTTCGACGATCAGACTGGCCAGACGGTCGCGGCGGCGGCGGTCGAGACCGTCAGCCTGGGCGTATTCGTCGACCAGCCGTTCGAGCCTGTGCTGGTTCTTGTCCAATCCGGCGCCGGTGAGCGGCGGCGGCAGATGGCCGAGCGTGACGGCGGCGATCCGCCGCTTCGCCTGCGCCGCCTCGCCGGGATTGGAGACGATAAAGGGATAGATGACGGGCAGGGGACCGGTGACGATCTCGGGGAAGCAGCTTTGCGAAAGCGCAACCGTCTTGCCCGGCAGCCATTCCAGCGTGCCATGCGCGCCAACATGGATGAGCGCATGGACGCCGAGCAATTTGCGCAGCCACAGGCCGAAGGCGAGCAATGCATGGCGCGGCGGCAGCGTCGGGTCGTGATAGTCGGCGCGGCGGTCGGCCGAGCGGCCGCGATCGGGGGCGAGGGCCACGGTGATGTTGCCGAAGGTCGCGGCGCGGAAGGGGAATTTGGCGGCGGACAGCGCTTGAACACCCCCCTCTGTCCTGCCGGACATCTCCCCCGCAAGGGGGGAGATTGGCAGTTTAGACGCTGGAGCTACTCTTGCAACGTTGGAGATTGGCGAAGACAGAGATGACGGCGTAATCTCCCCCCTTGCGGGGGAGATGTCCGGCAGGACAGAGGGGGGTGCCTCGCGCAAACCTGTCTCGCCTTCGGCTTTGCCCCAAGCTGCTTCTACGGCAGCAATTGCTGCGCCCGGCAATTCCGTTGAGAAGGCAAGGTACTCATCCAACTCCAACCCAGCCTTGCTGCGCTCCAGCGCATCCAGCAACGCACGCGACGTTTGGGGAATTCCCTCAACTACATAGCCCTGTTCCTGGAGGTCGTGCAGCATCGCCAGCACGCTGGATGGCACATCCAACCCGACCGCATAGCCGGTGCGGCCGGGAGCGCTCGGGTAATCGGGGATCAGAATGGCGACCTTGCGCTCGGCGCGCGGCGTTTCCCGAAGCCTGATGAAGGCCGCGACCCGGTCCGCCACCTGTTCGACGCGATCGGGCTCCGGCCGGTTGGCAAAGGCGCGGTGGCCGAGCGCCGGGTCGGTCTCGCTTTCGCCCTTGAACGAAACGGCGCCGGCGAGGATGCGGCCGTCCAGTTCGGGCAGAACGACATGCATGGCGAGGTCGGCGGGCGCCAGCCCGCGCTGGTTCTTCTCCCATACGTCGCGGCGGGTGGTGGCGACGATGACCTGGAAGACGGGAACCCCGGCGCGGTCGAACAGGGTTTCGACGCCGGGTTCGGCGCCGGACGCGAAAGCGGTCGCGGTGATGATGGCGGCGGGCTTGAGCTGGGCAATCGCGGTTTCAACAAACGCCAGGGATGCCGGGTCTTTCAGGCTGGAGACGAAGATGGGGACGGGGAGCATGTCGCGCTGCCGTAGCGCCTCGAAAAGCGCGTCGATCGGCGCGACATCGGCGGCGAGCAGCATCGAGCGGTAGAAGAGGACGGGAATGGTGCGAGCATTGATGTTGTCAACGTCGAGTCCCGTCACACCCCCCTCTGTCCTGCCGGACATCTCCCCCGCAAGGGGGGAGATTGCCCCGTCATCGATGCTCTTGCCCCTTTCAGATGGTGCAAACACATCCTTTTCTGACGCAACAAAAGAGGAGCCGGCTTTGATGACAGCCGATCTCCCCCCTTGCGGAGGAGATGTCCTGCCGGACAGAGGGGGGTGTGAAGGATCGTCAACATTCGATAAGTCCGGCTTCTCCACGACTCCGCGCCCCGGCTCATAAAACCCGGCTTTCGGCACGCTAACCGGTTCGGCAAATTCGGCATCAGACCCCGCCAACCGCGCCAGCCTGCGCACCAGCGCGCTCATATTGGCCGGGCCGCCCTGGCGGAAATAATTGAGCAGCCCGTCCAGTTCCTCGCGCGGCAGCGTCGAGGCTTCGATCAGCCTGATATCCTCGTCGTGGCTTTCACCGGGAAGCAGTGCCAGCTTTATGCCGCGCTCACGGGCAACCACGGCCAACTGGTCGCAGCCGTAGCGCCACCACTCGTAACCGCCGAGAATACGCACCAGAATGACTTTGGCGTGACGGGCGACGCTGTCGATCCAGAGGTCGACGGACATGGGGTGGCGCAGGTCGCGCAGCGCGGCCAGCCGCATCGTGGGCAGCCGATCGGCGTCGCCTTTCCAGGCCGCTGCCAGTCCGGCCAGGTCGCTGTCCGTGAAGGACAGCGCCACCATTTCCGCCGGCGTCTGCCGCAGATCGACCGGCTCGGCGAGATCGTCGAGCGAGGCGGATGTGGTGGTGAGGATGTGCATCGCGGTCGGTGTTGCCTCAGCCGGCGAGGATATGCTCGATCGCCGGGCGGTTCAGCCCCTTGAGGCCGATGACGACCAGGCGCGAGCGGCGGTCGTCGTCAGCCGTCCAAGCGCGGTCATAATAATGATTGACGCGCGGACCGACCGCCTGCAGCAACAGCCGCATCGGCTTGCCGCCGACCTCGACGAAGCCTTTCACCCGCAGCACGTTCTCCTGTTCGGCGGCGGTGGCGACGCGCTTTGCCAGGTCGTCCGGGTTGGCGATCGAGGGGATGTCGACGATGAACGTATCGAAGTCGTCGTGCTCGTGGTCGAAGGCGCCGTCATGATGGGACTTGCGGTTCTCGATGTCGTCCTCGACGGCGAGGCCTAGCCCGAGCAGCACGGACGGATCGACCTTGCCATGAGCCGTCGGCACGACCTTCACGGCGCGGGCGGAGTGTTCGCCAATGATGGCGTTGGCGCGAGCCGAACCTGCGGCATCCATCAGGTCGCTCTTCGACAGGATGATGAGGTCGGCGCAGGCGATCTGGTCCTCGAACACCTCCTCGACGGGGTCGTCGTGGTCCAGTGTCTGGTCCTGCGCGCGTTGCGCCTGCAGGGCGTCCATGTCGTTGGCGACGCGCCCCTCGGCCAATGCCGGACCGTCGACCACGGCGATCACGCCGTCGACTGTCACCCGGCTCTTCACCGTCGGCCACTGGAAGGCCTGGACCAGCGGCTTGGGCAGAGCCAAACCCGAGGTTTCGATCAGGATGTGGTCGACCTTCGGCGTCAGCGACAGGATCTGGTCGAGCGCCGGGACGAAATCGTCGGCGACGGTGCAGCAGATGCAGCCATTGGCCAGTTCGACGATGTTTTCCTCCGGGCAGGTGTCGATGCCGCAGCCCTTGAGGATCTCGCCGTCGATGCCGATGTCGCCGAATTCGTTGACGATGATGGCGATACGCCTGCCGCCCGCGTTTTCCAGGAGATGGCGGACCAGCGTGGTCTTGCCGGCACCCAGGAAGCCGGTGACGACGGTACAGGGGACGCGGGAGAGAGTGGCGGAAACTGCGGCGGTCATGATCAGTCCTTCAGCATGTCGAGGGGAGGAATGCGGGCGACGAGACCGCGCTTGAGGGAATCCGGACGGCCGCGCCACGGAATGAGGCCGTTGGTCGAAGCGGCGAAGAGTTTCGCGCCGGTGACGAGATCGGCGCCGCTGGCGATGTTCAGGTCGCCGAAGACATAACTCCAGCAGCCGTCGCGAAGAATCGCGGCACTGAGACGGCGCTTGCAGTTGCCGAGGCATTCGACGGTGCGGACACGGACATTGTCGGCCGTTGCGGCTTGGCGCGTATCTTGAGCCAAAACTTCGCCGGCGCGGGGATGGGCATCGGAACCGGTCTCGTCGCGGCAGGAAGCGCAGATGATGACAGTGACGCCGGCCAAGGCGTCGCTGTCGCCAGACAAAATGTCCGCTGTTTCAGCCGGGAAACTGCTGTCGCGTTCCAAATCGGGCTCCTTGCCCGGAAAACCCGCCGGGCGATCGGATTCTTATGTCTCAGACGGCAGGTCTCCTGGCTCGCGGGTCATCGCCTTCGTGCCGCCTTCCCGGGACCGTCCCAGTGGTTTTCGGCCTTGGCTCGTCGCTTACAGTTGCGGGGACAGCCGCGGATTTGAAATCGAGATTTCGCACCGCATTCCCTCTTGGCTCCTCCCTTTGCCGAGAGGAGACCGTCTGGAATGGATTTAGGCTCTTGCAGGCGGCGGTGTCAACGCGCGTCTACGACACGGCAATGTCGGCGAGCGGCTGCCCAAGGTCGCCGGCGGGCGTAACCTCGATCCGTTCGAGGCCGAGCCAGCCCTGCATCTGCGTCAATTCCTGGAAGAGTTGGGCGGCGGTTTCAGGCGGCGCGCCGGGCTCGGCATAGGCCGCGTAGACGCGTAGCACGCTGGCCGGCCGGTCGGCCTTGAGGTCGACGCGCGCCACGATCCTGTCGCCGAGCAGGAACGGCAGGACGTAATAGCCGTATTGCCGCTTTTCGGCAGGGGTGTAGATTTCTATGCGGTAGTGGAAATCGAACAGCCGCTCCGTGCGCGAGCGCTCGAAAACGACCGGATCGAACGGCGCCAGCAAGGCGCGGGCCTCGATTTTTCGTGGAATACGGGCCTCCTTATGGAGGTAAGCCGGTTTGTTCCAGCCCTCGACACGCATCGGCACCAGCTCGCCTGTTTCAACCAGCTCCTCCAGCCGGCCCTTCATGTCGGCCGGCGACAGGCGGAAATAGTCGCGCAGGTCGCTTGCTGTCGCGACGCCATGAGCGCGGGCGGATATCCGCAGCAATTCCCGATGCGCGTCCTCGGCAGACGGCACCGGCAGATCGAGGATCGCCTGCGGCAGTACGCGCTCGGGCAAATCATAGAAGCGTTCGAAGCCACGGCGGTGCGCGGTGGTGATGCGTCCTGCCCAGAACAGCCATTCAAAGGCATGCTTGGCGTGGCTCCAGCCCCACCAGCCGCCGGATCCTTTCTGGCCTTCGAGCGCGGAGGCGGCGATCGGGCCGCGCTCCGCGACCTCGCGGTAGATCTCTTCTATATAGGCGGCGTGCTCGCGGCCCCATTTGGCCAGGCCCAGATACATTTCATCGCCACGCTCGGCGCGCTGCATGCGCCAACGCATCAACGGATAGGTCTCGACCGGCAGGAAGGAAGCCTCGTGCGCCCAGTATTCGAAAACCGTGCGCTTGCGCGTGACGGCGGCGTTGTCGAGCAAGGCGAACGGGTAGGGACCAAGGCGCGAATAGAGCGGCATGTAGTGAGCGCGCACCACCGCGCTGACGGAATCGATCTGCAGCAGGCCGGTACGCGAGAGCACGCGGGCGAAGTGGCGTCGGTCGGGCGTGCCGGCGGGGCGGGGATCAGTGAACCCTTGGGCGGCGAGCGCGATACGCCGGGCCGTGGCAAGCGAGATCTTTTCCTTCATTCGGATGCGACTCTGATGGCTTGTTGAGCGTCGTTCGGACAGTTGATTCCGGCCATGCTAGCAGGGTTTTGGCGGCAACTCTGTCAGGAGAGAAAAGTGGAGTAAAAAGCGAAGGAAATCAAACAGGAGCGGATCGGACCAGTTTCTTCCCTTATGCCGTCCAGGCCAGTGTTTTGAACAAGGTTTGACTTGCTTCGCCGGAAGCGCTGCGCTAACCCTCGCCGCGTTGCAGCAAAGGCCCCTTAAAACGGTTCAGCGGTTAAACTGTCACGCTTCCGCAATAGGGTCTGGTGCTGTAATCAAAATGGATTGGCGCCAACGGAAAGCCGCAGCATGAACGCACTTCTCAGTTCGTACCTGCCCATCGTCCTGTTTATCGCAGTGGCGGCGGCTGTCGGCGTCGCGCTTATCGTGGCGCCGTTCCTGGTGGCCTATCGCAATCCCGACCCGGAAAAGCTTTCCGCCTACGAATGCGGGTTCAACTCGTTCGATGACGCCCGTATGAAGTTCGACATCCGCTTCTACCTGGTGTCGATCCTGTTCATCATCTTCGACCTGGAAGTGGCCTTCCTGTTTCCGTGGGCGGTGTCGTTCTCGAAAATCGGCATGCTCGGTTTCTGGTCGATGATGGTGTTTTTGGCGGTGCTGACCATCGGCTTTGCCTATGAATGGAAAAAAGGAGCGCTCGAATGGGATTGAGCGACAGTTCCGGCACGCTCGTCGCGCCGAAGCCCAAGGGTCTGATCGATCCCAATACCGGCAGGCCGGTTGGGTCCGATGATCCGTTCTTCCTCGAAATCAACAACGAACTCGCCGACAAGGGCTTTCTCGTCACCTCGACCGAGGCGCTGATCACCTGGGCGCGCAGCGGCTCGCTGATGTTCATGACCTTCGGCCTCGCCTGCTGCGCCGTCGAGATGATCCACACCTCGATGCCGCGCTACGATTCGGAGCGGTTCGGTGTTGCTCCTCGCGCGTCTCCGCGCCAGTCCGACATCATGATCGTTGCCGGCACGCTGACCAACAAGATGGCCCCGGCGCTGCGCAAGGTCTACGACCAGATGCCGGAGCCGCGCTACGTCATCTCGATGGGCTCCTGCGCCAATGGCGGCGGCTATTACCACTATTCCTATTCGGTGGTGCGCGGCTGCGACCGCATCGTGCCGGTCGACATCTATGTGCCCGGCTGTCCGCCGAGCGCCGAAGCGCTGCTCTATGGCATTCTTCTGCTCCAGAAGAAGATCCGCCGCACCGGCACGATCGAACGGTAAATCCATGGCCGCATCCCTGAGCGAACTGTCGACCTATCTCGGCGAAAAATTGATTGGCCGCGTCAATGAAGCAGTGTTCGCCTATGGCGAACTCACCATCCATGTCGAACCGCGCGATCTGATCGAAGTGGTGACTTTCCTGCGTGACGATCCGCGCTGCCAATTCATCTCGGTCATCGATGTCTGCGGCGCCGATTATCCGTCGCGGGCCAAGCGCTTCGACGTCGTCTATCACCTGTTGTCGCCGAAGCAGAACGTGCGTATCCGCATCAAGGTGCAGGCCGACGAGGAGACGATGGTGCCGTCGATCACCGGCGTCTATCCCGGCGCCGACTGGTTCGAGCGCGAGACCTACGATCTCTATGGCGTGCTGTTTTCGGGCCACCCCGATCTGCGGCGCATTCTCACCGATTACGGTTTCGACGGTCACCCGCTGCGCAAGGATTTCCCGCTGACCGGCTTCGTCGAGGTGCGTTACGACGACGAAGCCAAGCGCGTCATCTACGAGCCGGTGGAACTGAAGCAGGAATTCCGCAATTTCGATTTTCTGTCCCCATGGGAAGGCACCGATTACGTGCTGCCAGGGGATGAGAAGGCAAAGCAGTAATGGCCGAAACTTCCGTCCGCAATTTTAACATCAACTTCGGACCGCAACACCCTGCCGCGCATGGTGTTTTGAGATTGGTTCTGGAGTTGGACGGCGAAGTGGTCGATCGTGTCGATCCGCATATCGGGCTCTTGCATCGCGGCACCGAAAAGCTGATCGAGCACAAAACCTACCTGCAGGCAGTGCCTTATCTCGACCGGCTCGACTATTGCGCGCCGATGAACCAGGAGCATGCCTTCGCACTGGCCGCCGAGCGCCTGCTCGGCATCGAGGTGCCGAAGCGCGGTCAGCTGATCCGCGTGCTCTACTGCGAGATCGGCCGCATCATGTCGCACATCCTCAATGTGACGACGCAGGCGCTGGACGTCGGCGCGCTGACGCCGCCTCTGTGGGGCTTCGTCGAGCGCGAAAAGCTGATGGTGTTCTATGAGCGCGCCTCGGGTTCGCGCATGCATGCCGCCTATTTCCGTCCGGGCGGCGTTCACCAGGACCTGCCGCAGAAGCTGCTCGAGGACATCGGCAAGTGGATCGATCCGTTCCTGAAGTCGATCGACGACCTCGATCAGTTGCTGACCGGCAATCGCATCTTCAAGCAGCGCAATGTCGATATCGGCACGGTTTCGCTGGCCGACGCCTGGGCCTGGGGCTTTTCCGGCGTCATGGTGCGTGGCTCGGGCGCTGCCTGGGACCTGCGCAGATCGCAGCCCTATGAATGCTATTCGGAGCTCGATTTCGATATTCCGATCGGCAAGAACGGCGACTGTTTCGACCGCTACCTCGTGCGCATGGAAGAGATGCGCCAGTCGGCGAAGATCATGCGCCAGTGCATCGATCTCCTGCTCGGCAAGGAAAGCGCCGGGCCGGTGTCGAACCTCGACGGCAAGGTCGTGCCGCCAAAGCGCCAGGCGATGAAGCGCTCGATGGAAGCGCTGATCCACCACTTCAAGCTCTACACCGAGGGCTACCGCGTGCCGGCCGGCGAGGTCTATGCGGCGGTCGAGGCGCCCAAGGGCGAGTTCGGCGTCTATTTGGTCTCCGACGGCACCAACAAGCCTTATCGCTGCAAGCTGCGCGCGCCCGGTTTCGCGCATCTCCAGGCCATGGATTTCCTGTGCCGCGGTCACATGCTGGCCGACGTCACCGCCGTCCTCGGCTCCCTCGACATCGTGTTTGGTGAGGTCGATCGCTAAATGTCAGTCCGTCGTCTCGCAGAAGCCAGCGTCCAGCCAGCATCCTTCGCCTTCAACCGGGCGAACGCGGCCGCGGCCAAGCAATGGATCAAGAAGTACCCGAAGGGCCGGGAACAGTCTGCGATCATTCCACTGCTGATGCTGGCGCAGGAGCAGGAAGGCTGGGTCACCAAGGCGGCGATCGAGACGATTTCGGACATGCTCGGCATGCCGCGCATCCGCGGGCTCGAGGTCGCGACCTTCTACACGCAGTACCAGCTGAATCCTGTCGGCACGCGGGCGCACATCCAGGTTTGCGGCACCACGCCCTGCATGCTGCGCGGCTCGGAAGCGCTGATGGACGTGTGCCGCTCCAAGATCCACCATGACCAGTTCCACACCAACGACAAGGGAACGCTGTCGTGGGAAGAGGTCGAATGCCTCGGCGCCTGCGTCAACGCGCCGATGGTCATGATCTTCAAGGACACGTTCGAGGACCTGACGGCGGAACGGCTGGCCGAAATCATAGATCTCTACGATGCGGGCAAGGGCGCCTCGGTGACGCCGGGGCCGCAGAACGGCCGCACCGGCTCGGAGCCGGCCGCCGGCCTCACGACGCTGAAGAGCGAGAAGGCGATCCTCAAGTCGACCCGTGACAGGGACGCCAGGGAAGCCGCCAAGGCCGCCAAGGCGGCACCCGACGCGATCATCGCGGCGCCGGTGTCAACGCCGGCCGCCACCCCTGTCGCGCCGTCCAATGCCAGCAAGCCGAAAACCGATGCGGCTGAAACCAGCCCGGCGCTGAAAACGCCGTCGCCGGCCAAGGTCGCGTCGGCAACGGAAAAAGCGGCGAGCGTCGCGGCTCCCCGCCACTCGGCGACAAACGCCAACAAGGCGGCGCCCGAGGTCGAGAAAGTTTTGAAGCCGCGCAGCGGCCCCCTGAACAAGGCTGAGCCGGCTTCCGCGTTCAAGTCGCCGGAAACCAAGCTTCCCGCCAAAGCGGCCAAGCCTTCGTTGGAAGACAAGAACCGGCCGGCCGGCATCGCCAGGCCGGCGCTGGTCGACGATCTCAAGCTGATCTCCGGCGTCGGCCCGAGGACCGAGAGCATCCTGCATTCGCTCGGCATCTTCACCTTCGCCCAGGTTGCGTCTTGGAAGAAGGCCGAACGGGAGTGGGTGGACAGCTATCTCTCCTTCCGCGGCCGCATCGAGCGAGACGACTGGGTCAAGCAGGCCAAGGCGCTCGCCAAGGGCGGCGTCGCCGAATATATCCGCGTCTTCGGCAAGAAGCCGGTCTGAGGGACGAACAATGCTTCAGGACAAAGACCGCATCTTCACCAACATCTACGGCCTCTTCGACAAGTCGCTGGCCGGCGCAATGGCGCGCGGCGCCTGGGACAACACGCCCGGCATCGTCGCCAAGGGGCGCGAGTGGATCGTCAACGAGATGAAGGCGTCGGGCCTGCGCGGCCGCGGCGGCGCCGGTTTCCCGACCGGCTTGAAATGGTCGTTCATGCCCAAGCAGAGTGACGGCCGGCCGAGCTATCTCGTCATCAATGCCGACGAATCCGAGCCCGGTACCTGCAAGGACCGCGACATTCTGCGCAACGATCCGCACACGCTGGTCGAAGGCGCCTTGCTCGCCGGCTTCGCCATGGGCGCGGTCGCGGCCTACATCTATGTGCGCGGCGAGTTCATCCGCGAGCGCGAGGCGCTGCAGCGTGCCATCGACGAGGCCTATGAGGCCAAGCTGATCGGCAAGGGCAACACTTCAGGCTACGATTTCGACGTCTATATGCACCATGGCGCCGGGGCTTATATCTGCGGCGAGGAGACGGCGCTGCTCGAAAGCCTCGAGGGAAAGAAGGGCCAGCCCAGGCTGAAGCCACCATTTCCGGCCAATGTCGGCCTTTATGGCTGCCCGACGACGGTCAACAACGTCGAATCGATCGCTGTGGCGCCGACGATCCTGCGTCGGGGCGCGGCCTGGTTCTCATCCTTCGGCCGGCCCAACAATGTCGGCACCAAGCTGTTCTGCGTCTCCGGCCACGTCAACAATCCGTGCACCGTCGAAGAGGCGATGTCGATCCCGTTCCGCGAGCTGATCGAGACGCATTGCGGCGGCATCCGTGGCGGCTGGGACAATCTTCTGGCGGTCATTCCTGGCGGCGCCTCGGTGCCGCTGGTGCCGGCCGAGCAGATCATCGATACGCCGATGGATTTCGACGCGCTGCGCGACCTCAAATCCGGCCTCGGCACGGCGGCCGTCATCGTCATGGACAAGTCGACCGATGTCGTCAAAGCCATCGCGCGGCTGTCCTACTTCTACAAGCATGAGAGCTGCGGCCAATGCACGCCGTGCCGTGAAGGCACCGGCTGGATGTGGCGGGTGATGGAACGGCTGGTGCGCGGCGAGGCGCAGAAGCGCGAGATCGACATGCTGCTCGACGTGACCAAGCAGGTCGAAGGCCACACGATCTGCGCGCTGGGCGACGCGGCCGCTTGGCCGATCCAGGGCCTGATGCGGCACTTCCGCGGCGAGGTGGAGCGGCGCATCGACGAGTTTTCGCGCAACGCGCACCGGGCCGAGCCGGTGTTGGTGGCGGCGGAATAGAGAAGCATTGAATGGGCGATAGCCCGGAGCGAGAAGAACGGGGCGGGGCGAACGAAGAAACGACCAGGAGAATTCTATGGCGCCGTATTCGACACCCCACCCGTTGATGCCCAATTTGGACCAGATCGAGAAGATGAACCAGGACCTGACCAGGATGATGCCGAAGGAGATGGCCGGCGCCGTCAACCTTCTGGCGCACCCTGTCGCGGGCGCGGCGGCGATGTCGGCTCTGGGACTTGGGCTCGCCAACCATGCTTTCGGCGTCTGGTTGGGCGCGCTGTCGGGCGCAGCCGAGGCGTCGCAACGCCTCATGCAGCCGCTCATCGAGGATTTCGGGGCGCGCGTCGAACAATTCGAGGATGCGAGCCTTTCATCCACCAGAGCGCGGGCGACGGCCAAGACCCTGATTGCGGAGGCGCAGTCCTTCGCGCAGGAAGTCACCGACATTGCCGCCAGGGAGGCCGCCACCACGGTGCCGGCGGCACAGGCGGGGCGGTCAGCGGACGAGCTTTCGGATGTGCTGCTGCCCGAGGATTTCCGGCAGCCCAAGGCTATCGAGAGGCCGGCGAAGCCTTCGGATCTCAAGAAGATATCGGGCATCGGCCCGAAGCTGGAGACGGTGCTCAACGGGCTCGGCATCTGGACGTTCCGCCAGATCGCCGACTGGTCGCCCGAAGAGATCGCCTGGGTCGACGACTACCTGTCGTTCAACGGCCGTATCGTGCGCGACGACTGGATTGCCCAGGCGGCTGTGCTGGCCGCGAAGAAGTGAGTGAAATGCCGGGCGCCGCGTCTGTCGCGCCCGGGAAATGAGATTGCGGGAAATCCGCAGAGGTTTGAGGCGAATGGCAAAGCTCAAGGTCGACGGGAAAGAAATCACTGTACCCGACCATTACACGCTGCTGCAGGCGGCAGAGGACGCGGGCGCGGAAGTGCCGCGCTTCTGCTTCCACGAGCGGTTGTCGATCGCCGGCAATTGCCGCATGTGCCTGATCGAGGTGAAGGGCGGGCCGCCCAAGCCGCAAGCGTCCTGCGCCATGGGCGTGCGCGACCTGCGTCCCGGTCCGAACGGAGAAGCGCCGGAAATCTTCACCAACACGCCGATGGTCAAGAAGGCCAGGGAAGGCGTGATGGAATTCCTGCTGATCAACCATCCGCTGGATTGCCCGATCTGCGACCAGGGCGGCGAATGCGACCTGCAGGACCAGGCGATGGCCTTCGGCGTTGATTCCTCACGCTATCACGAGAACAAGCGCGCGGTCGAAGACAAGTATATCGGCCCGCTGGTCAAGACGGTGATGAACCGCTGCATCCACTGCACGCGCTGCGTTCGCTTCACCACCGAGGTTGCCGGCATTTCCGAACTCGGCCTGATCGGCCGCGGCGAGGATGCCGAGATCACCACCTATCTCGAGCAGGCGATGACCTCGGAGCTGCAGGGCAATGTCATCGACCTGTGCCCCGTCGGCGCGCTGACCTCCAAGCCTTTCGCCTTCCAGGCACGGCCGTGGGAACTGACCAAGACCGAATCCATCGACGTCATGGATGCCGTCGGCTCGGCGATCCGCGTCGACAGCCGCGGCCGCGAGGTGATGCGCATCCTGCCGCGCGTCAACGAGGCGGTGAACGAGGAATGGATCTCCGACAAGACCCGGTTCATCTGGGACGGCCTGCGCACGCAGCGCCTCGACCGGCCCTATGTGCGCAAGGACGGTAAGCTGGCCCCGGCGAGCTGGGCCGAGGCCTTCGCGGCAATCAAGGACGCCGTGTCGAAGACTACGCCCGAGAAGATCGGCGCCATAGCAGGCGATCTTGCCGCGGTCGAGGAAATCTACGCGCTGAAGCTCCTGATGGCCGCACTCGGTTCGAAGAACATGGATTGCCGTCAGGACGGCGCCGCGCTCGACCCGTCGCTTGGCCGGGCAAGCTACATTTTCAACCCCACCATCGAAGGCATCGAACAGGCGGACGCGGTGTTGATCATCGGCGCCAATCCGCGCTTCGAAGCCTCGGTGCTCAACGCCCGCATCCGCAAGCGCTGGCGGGTCGGCAATCTGCCGGTCGGCGTCATCGGCGATGTCGGGGATACACGCTATGACTACGAACTGCTGGGCGCAGGACCGGAATCGCTCAAGGATCTGGCTGACGGCGATGGCAAGTTCTTCCAGGTGCTGAAGAAGGCCACGCATCCGCTCATCATCGTCGGCCAGGGCGCGCTGGCACGCCCCGATGGCGCGGCGGTGCTCGGCCAGGCAGCGAAGCTCGCCATGGCCGTGAACGCCGCGCGCGCGGACTGGAACGGCTTTGCCGTGCTGCACAATGCGGCTGGACGCGTCGGCGGCCTCGACCTTGGCTTCGTGCCGAGCGAGGGCGGCAGGAACGTCGCCGGCATGCTGGGCGAGACGGACGTGCTGTTCCTGCTCGGCGCCGACGAGATCGACATGGCAAAGACCGGCGGCGCTTTCGTCGTCTATGTGGGCACCCATGGCGACGCCGGCGCGCACCGCGCCAACGTCATCCTGCCGGGTGCCGCCTATACCGAGAAATCGGGCACTTACGTCAACACGGAAGGGCGCGTGCAGCAGACCAACCGCGCCGGCTTCGCGCCGGGCGACGCGCGCGAGGATTGGGCCATCATCAGGGCATTGTCGGATGTACTGGGCAAGAAGTTGCCGTTCGATTCACTGCCGCAGCTGCGCGCTAAACTCTACGGCGAGTACCCGCATCTTGCCCGCATCGACCAGGTTGCTGCGGGCAATGCTGAGGATATCGCCAATGTGGCGAAGCTTGGCGGACGGCTGAACAAGGGCACGTTCACGTCGCCGGTGCAGGACTTCTACCTGACCAACCCGATTGCGCGGGCCTCTGCCGTGATGGCGGAATGCTCGGCGCTTGCCAAGAGCGGCTTCAAGCAGGCGGCGGAATAAGCATGGACACCTTCTTCTCCTTTTACGTGCTGCCGGCGCTGATCATCGTGTTGAAGTCGGTCGTACTGATCGTCGTGCTTCTCATCGCCGTCGCCTACCTGCTCTATGCAGACCGCAAGATCTGGGCGGCGGTGCAACTGCGCCGCGGCCCGAACGTCGTCGGCCCCTGGGGCACGCTGCAGGCTTTCGCCGACCTGTTGAAGTTCGTCTTCAAGGAGCCGGTGATCCCGTCCGGCGCCAACAAGGGCGTGTTCCTTTTGGCGCCATTGGTATCGGCGGTTCTGGCGATCTCGGCCTGGGCGGTCATTCCGGTCAGCCAGGGCTGGGCCGTCGCCAACGTCAATGTCGGTATCCTCTATGTCTTCGCCATCTCCTCGCTCGAGGTCTATGGCGTGATCATGGGCGGCTGGGCGTCCAATTCGAAATATCCGTTCCTCGGGGCGCTGCGTTCGGCCGCACAAATGGTGTCCTACGAGGTCTCGATCGGCTTCGTCATCGTCACCGTGCTGCTTTGTGTCGGCTCGCTCAACCTGTCCGACATCGTGCTGTCGCAGCAGGATGGGCTGGGCACCAGGCTCGGCCTGCCCAACACCTTCCTCGACTGGCACTGGCTGTCGCTGTTGCCGATGTTCGTCATCTTCTTCATCTCGGCGCTAGCCGAGACGAATCGCCCGCCTTTCGACCTCGTCGAAGCCGAATCGGAACTGGTCGCCGGCCACATGGTCGAATATTCGTCGACGCCGTTCCTGCTGTTCTTCCTCGGCGAATATGTCGCCGTCGTGCTGATGTGCGCGCTGGCCACCATCCTGTTCCTCGGCGGCTGGCTGCCGCCGTTCGACTTCGCGCCCTTCACCTGGGTGCCGGGGGTGATCTGGTTCGTGCTCAAGATCTGCCTGATGTTCTTCATGTTCTCCATGGTGAAAGCGTTCGTGCCGCGTTACCGCTACGACCAGCTGATGCGGCTTGGCTGGAAGGTGTTCCTGCCGATCTCGCTGTTCATGGTGGTGCTGACCGCCGCCTTCCTCAAGATCACGGGGTTTGCGTGATGTCCGCTCTGTCCCAGGCCGCCAAATCGCTGCTGCTGAAGGATTTCGTCAGCGCCTTCTTCTTGTCGATGCGCCAGTTCTTCGCGCCGAAGGAGACGATCAATTATCCGCACGAGAAAGGGCCGGTGAGCCCGCGCTTCCGCGGCGAGCATGCCTTGCGCCGTTATCCCAATGGCGAGGAACGCTGCATAGCCTGCAAATTGTGCGAGGCGATCTGCCCGGCGCAGGCCATCACCATCGAGGCCGGCCCGCGCCGCAACGACGGCACGCGCCGTACCGTGCGCTACGACATCGATATGGTGAAGTGCATCTATTGCGGCTTCTGCCAGGAAGCCTGCCCGGTCGACGCCATCGTCGAGGGGCCGAATTTCGAATTCGCGACCGAGACGCGCGAGGAACTCTACTACGACAAGGATAGGCTGCTGGCGAATGGCGACCGGTGGGAGCGCGAACTGGCGCGCAACATCTCGCTGGACGCACCGTACCGCTGATATCGCATGGACAGGGGCGAGGGCCCTTGTCCGGGGATGACCCGAAGCATTTCAGGCAAGGTCATCCCTCAGGACTTCAGAGTTGCCCATGTTTCTTTGCGCCGGGTCTTTCAACCCGGTTGGAACATGGGCTAGGACAACGCGGCTTCGCACCGGAGGCGGAACGAAGCCACAGACAACAAACAGGACGAACGTCCTGTTTGGACAGGAACCCGGGGGAACCCCAATGCTGAGTGGACTAGAGGCGGCCTTTTTCTACCTCTTCGCCTTTGTCGCCGTGGCGTCGGCGTTCATGGTCATTTCGTCGCGCAACCCCGTGCATTCGGTGCTGTTCCTGATCCTGACCTTCTTCAACGCCGCCGGCCTGTTCATGCTGACGGGCGCCGAGTTCCTGGCGATGATCCTGCTCGTCGTCTATGTCGGCGCTGTCATGGTGCTGTTCCTGTTCGTCGTCATGATGCTCGACGTCGACTTCGCCGAGATGAAGGAGGGCGCTCTGCAATATGCGCCGATCGGCGCGCTGGTCGGACTGATCCTGGCGGCGGAACTGATCGTGGTGCTCGGCGGCTATACCTTCGCGCCGCAGCTCGCCTCGACGGTATCGAAGCCGATTCCCGATCTCGCGGCGCGCTCGAATACGGCAGCGCTCGGCGACATCCTCTATACGGACTACCTCTACTACTTCCAGATCTCGGGCCTCGTGCTGCTGGTGGCCATGATCGGTGCCATCGTTTTGACGCTGCGCCACAAGGAAGGGGTCAAGCGGCAGTCGATCGCAGCCCAGGTCGCCCGCACGGCGGCGACGGGCATGGAAATCCGCAAGGTCAAGTCGGGCGAAGGAGTCTGAGATGGTCGTCGGCATCGCACATTATCTGACCGTATCGGCGATCCTTTTCACGCTCGGCGTGTTCGGCATCTTCCTGAACCGTAAGAACGTGATCGTCATCCTGATGTCGGTCGAGTTGATCCTGCTTGCGGTCAATATCAATTTCGTCGCCTTTTCGGCGGCTCTCGGCGACCTCGTCGGCCAGGTGTTCGCGCTGTTCGTGCTGACGGTCGCGGCGGCGGAGGCCGCCATCGGACTTGCCATTCTCGTCGTCTTCTTCCGCAACCGCGGCTCGATCGCGGTCGAAGACGTGAACATGATGAAGGGTTGACGGAACCACCATGTACCAGGCCATCGTCTTCCTTCCGCTGCTCGGCTTCCTGATCGTCGGCCTGTTCGGCACGTCGCTCGGCGCCAAGGCGTCCGAATACATCACCTCCGGCTTCCTGGTGATCGCGGCGGTGCTGTCGTGGGTTGCTTTCTTCACCGTCGGCTTCGGCCATGGCGAGGTGTTCACCGTGCCGGTGCTGCGCTGGATCCAGTCCGGCGGACTGGAGGCGTCCTGGGCGCTCAGGATCGACACTCTGACGGTGGTCATGCTGGTGGTGGTCAACACCGTGTCGGCGCTGGTCCATATCTACTCGATCGGCTACATGCACCACGATCCGAACCGGCCGCGTTTCTTTGCCTATCTGTCGCTGTTCACCTTCGCCATGCTGATGCTGGTGACGGCCGACAACCTCGTGCAGATGTTCTTCGGTTGGGAAGGGGTGGGCCTGGCGTCCTACCTGCTGATCGGCTTCTGGTACAAGAAGCCCTCGGCCAACGCCGCGGCCATCAAGGCCTTCGTCGTCAACCGCGTCGGCGATTTCGGCTTCGCGCTCGGCATCTTCGGCGTGTTCGTGCTGTTCGGCTCGGTCAATCTCGGCACCATCTTCGCCAATGCGGCGACGTTCATCCCGGCTGAAGGCGCCCCGCAAGGTGCTGCGGTGCTGACCTTCCTCGGTTATGCGCTGGATAAGCAGGCAGCGATGACGATCGTCTGCCTGCTGCTGTTCATGGGTGCCATGGGCAAGTCGGCGCAGGTGCCGCTGCACACCTGGCTGCCGGACGCCATGGAAGGCCCGACGCCGGTCTCGGCGCTCATCCATGCCGCCACCATGGTGACGGCCGGCGTGTTCATGCTGGCGCGGCTGTCGCCGCTGTTCGAGCTGTCGCATTCGGCGCTGACGGTGGTGACCTTCATCGGCGCCTTCACCGCCTTCTTCGCGGCGACCGTCGGCCTCGTCCAGAACGACATCAAGCGCGTCATCGCCTATTCGACCTGCTCGCAACTTGGCTACATGTTCGTGGCGCTCGGCGTCGGCGCCTATGGCGCGGCGATCTTCCACCTGTTCACGCATGCCTTCTTCAAGGCGCTGCTGTTCCTCGGCTCGGGCTCGGTCATCCATGCGGTTTCCGACGAGCAGGACATGCGCAAGATGGGCGGCCTGAGGACGCTGATCCCGACGACCTACTGGATGATGGTAATCGGCACCCTGGCGCTGACCGGCGTCGGCATTCCGGTCACCGTTATCGGCACCGCCGGGTTCTTCTCCAAGGATGCCATCATCGAGACGGCCTTTGCCGGGCATAATTCCGTGGCGGGCCTCGCCTTCGTGCTGCTGGTGATCGCCGCCGGCTTCACCTCCTTCTATTCCTGGCGGCTGATCTTCATGACCTTCCACGGCAGGCCGCGGGCGAGCCATGAGGTGATGCACCATGTCCATGAATCGCCGCCGGTGATGCTGGTGCCGCTGTTCGTGCTGGCGGCGGGCGCGCTGTTTGCCGGCATCATCTTCCACGGTGCCTTCATCGGCGAAGGCTATGCCGAATTCTGGAAGGCGTCGCTGTTCACGCTGCCGGACAATCACATCCTGCACGACATCCACGAACTGCCGCTATGGGTCGAGTTGTCGCCGTTCATCGCCATGCTGATCGGCCTGGCGCTGGCGTGGAAGTTCTACATCCGCTCGCCGGAAGTGCCGGTCAACCTGGCGGCCCAGCATCGCGGGCTCTATGCCTTCCTGCTCAACAAATGGTATTTCGACGAGCTCTATGACTTCCTGTTCGTGCGGCCGGCCAAACGCCTCGGTTCCTTCCTGTGGAAGACCGGCGACGGCACCGTCATCGACGGTCTCGGGCCTGACGGCATTTCGGCACGCGTCGTCGATGTCACCAACCGCGTCGTCAAGTTGCAGACCGGCTATCTCTATCACTATGCCTTCGCCATGCTGATCGGCGTTGCCGCATTCGTCACCTGGATGATGCTCTGATGACCGCCTGGCCAATTCTCTCGCTGGTCACCTTCCTGCCGCTGGTTGGTGTGCTGCTCATCCTGCTCATCAACGACGACAGCGAAAACGCACGCCGCAACATCCGCGCCATCGCGCTGCTGACGACGACGTTCACCTTCATCATCTCGCTGTTCATCTGGACCGGCTTCGACAATTCGCAAGCCGGCTTCCAGTTCGTCGAGAAGGTCGCCTGGCTCGATTCCGGCATCTCCTACCATATGGGCGTCGACGGCATTTCGATGCTGTTCGTCATCCTGACGACATTCCTGATGCCGCTCTGCATCCTGGCGTCGTGGGAAGCGATCGAAAAGCGCGTCAAGGCCTACATGATCGCCTTCCTGCTGCTCGAAACGCTGATGATCGGCGTGTTCTGCGCGCTCGACATCGTGCTGTTCTACGTCTTCTTCGAAGCCGGCCTGATCCCGATGTTCATCATCATCGGCGTCTGGGGCGGCAAGCGCCGCGTCTATGCCTCCTTCAAGTTCTTCCTCTACACGCTCGCCGGCTCGGTGCTGATGCTGCTCGCCATCATGGCGATGTTCTACCAGTCCGGCACGACCGATATCCCGACGCTGTTGACGCACAATTTCCCCGCCAACATGCAGACATGGCTGTGGCTCGCCTTCTTCGCCTCCTTCGCGGTGAAGATGCCGATGTGGCCGGTGCATACCTGGCTGCCGGATGCGCATGTCGAGGCGCCGACAGCCGGTTCGGTGATCCTGGCCGCCATTCTGTTGAAGATGGGCGGATACGGCTTCCTGCGGTTCTCCTTGCCGATGTTCCCGCTGGCCTCCGAGATGTTCGCGCCGCTGGTCTTCGCACTTTCGGTCGTCGCCATCATCTACACCTCGCTGGTGGCGCTGATGCAGGAGGACATGAAGAAGCTGATCGCCTATTCGTCGGTCGCCCATATGGGCTTCGTGACCATGGGCATCTTCGCCATGAACCAGGAAGGCGTGCAGGGCGCGATCTTCCAGATGCTCAGCCACGGCCTGGTCTCGGGCGCGCTGTTCCTGTGCGTCGGCGTCATCTATGACCGCATGCACACGCGTGAGATCGCCGCCTATGGCGGCCTAGTCAACAACATGCCAAAATACGCCACCGTGTTCCTGATCTTCACCATGGCCAATGTCGGCCTGCCGGGCACGTCAGGCTTCGTCGGCGAGTTCCTGACCATGCTCGGCGTGTTCCGGGTCAATACCTGGGTGGCGTTCTTCGCTGCCACCGGCGTCATCCTGTCGGCCGCCTACGCGCTTTGGCTCTACCGCCGGGTGATCTTCGGCGCGCTGACCAAGGACAGCCTCAAGGGCCTGCTCGACCTGTCGACACGCGAGAAGGCGATCATCTATCCGCTGGTTGTGCTGGTCATCTTCTTCGGCGTCTATCCCGCTCCCGTCTTCGACGCGACGGCCCAGTCGGTCAAGTCGCTCGTCACCAATGTCACCGCATCCATCGGCGCCGCGCAGACCGCGGCGGCGAACTGACCCAGGGGTTTTGCGAACCATGACGCCGGACCTTCTCTCCAGCCTGTCGCTCTCGACGCCCGAGCTGATCCTTGCCATCGGCGCGCTCGCGCTGCTGATGGTCGGGGCCTATTCGCGCGCCAACACCGCCAACACCGTGACCGGCCTTGCCGTTGCCGTGCTGGTGATATCGGGCGCCTGGCTGATCTTCTCCACCGGGCAGGGCAGCGCCTACGGCAATGCCTTCATCCAGGATTCCTTTGCCCGCTTCATGAAGCTGCTGGCGCTGGTGGGCTCGGCGGTGACGCTGATCATGTCGATGCGCTTCGCCAGGGCGGAGCGGTTCGACAAGTTCGAATATCCGGTGCTGATCCTTCTGTGCACGCTCGGCATGATGCTGATGATCTCCGCCAACAGCATGATCGGGCTCTATCTCGGCCTCGAGCTTCAGTCGCTGGCGATCTATGTCTTGTGCGCGATCAACCGCGAGAACCTGCGCTCGACCGAGGCGGGCCTGAAGTACTTCGTCCTCGGCGCGCTATCATCGGGCATGCTGCTCTATGGCATCAGCCTGGTCTATGGCTATACCGGCAACACCGGGTTCCAGGAGATCGCGACGGCGCTGGGCGGCGGAGAGCGCCAGCTTGGCCTCGTCTTCGGCCTGGTCTTCGTGCTGGCCGGCCTCGCCTTCAAGATCTCGGCGGTGCCGTTCCACATGTGGACGCCCGACGTCTATGAGGGTGCGCCGACACCGGTGACGGCTTTCCTGGCGGCGGCACCCAAAATGGCGGCTATGGCGCTGATCGTGCGCGTCACCATGGGCGCGTTCAAGCCGATCGCTTCCGACTGGCAGCAGATCATCGTCTTCATCTCGATCGCGTCGATGGCGCTCGGCTCTTTCGCGGCGATCGGCCAGACTAATATCAAGCGCCTGATGGCCTATTCCTCGATCGGCCATATGGGCTACGCGCTGGTTGGCCTTGCCGCCAACAGCCAGGCCGGCGTGCGCGGCGTCGCCATCTACATGCTGATCTATCTGGTGATGACGCTCGGCACCTTCGCCTTCATCCTCGCCATGCGGCGCAAGGAAGGCAATGTCGAGCAGATCAGCGACCTGGCAGGCCTGTCCTCGACCAACCCGATCATGGCGACGATCCTGACCATCCTGATGTTCTCGCTGGCCGGCATCCCGCCGCTTGCCGGCTTCTGGGGGAAGTGGTACGTCTTTCTCGCCGCCATCAATGCCAACCTCTACGCGCTGGCGATCATCGGCGTGCTGGCCTCGGTAGTGGGCGCCTATTATTACCTGCGCATCATCAAGATCATGTGGTTCGACGAACCGGTCGGCGGCTTCGTGCCGATGGCCAGTGAATTGCGCCTCGTACTCGGTGTCTCCGGCGCTTTCGTGCTGTTCTATGTGCTGATCGGCGGTCCGATCGGCACCTATGCCGAAGCCGCCGCCAAGACATTCTTCTGACGGGATGGCATTTCGGCTGGCTCCAACCTCGGCGTCGGAAGGATTCCGGCTGGAGGCGCATGACAGCGTCGGCTCCACCAATGCGCTGGCGCTGGATCACGCCCGGGCCGGCGACCCCGGCAGATTGTGGGTCGTTTCCAAGAAACAGGAAAGCGGGCGCGGGCGGCGCGGCCGCGTCTGGGCGACACCCGAGGGAAATCTGGCGGCGACGCTGCTCGTCCTCACCGGGGGCGAGCTTCGACTCGCCGCGACGCTCGGTTTCGTCGCCGGCCTGGCGCTGGCCGATGCGCTCGATGCCGTGGTGCCGGCGGGCCGGATCGCCATCGGCCTCGACGGCGGCAATGAAGGCAAGAACCGTTTCGAGCTGAAATGGCCGAACGACGTGCTCGCCTCCGGCGCCAAGCTCGCCGGCATCCTGCTGGAATCGGCCATGCTGGACGGCGGCCGTTTCGCGGTGGCGGTCGGCATCGGCGTCAATGTTGTGGCGTACCCTGAGGATTTGCCCTATCCCGCGACGTCGCTTCACGCACTGGGTGCGGCATGCGATGCCGAAACGCTGTTCCTGGCGCTGTCGGATGCCTGGAGCGAGAATGCCCGCCTGTGGGACGACGGGCGGGGACTTGCCGCCGTCAGGCGGCGCTGGCTGGCACGCGCGGCAGGGCTTGGCGGCGAGGTTGCTGTCAGAATTGACGGTAATGTGGTGCGCGGGGTGTTCGAGACCATTGACGAGGACTGCCGTTTCGTGATCCGCGACGATGAGGGCTCGGTTTTGACGATCGCCGCCGGCGATGTGCATTTCGGCGCGGTCGCATCCGCCCGGGTATAGTTTTGTTTTTGCGCAATTCCAGACGGAAAACCGTTACAGACTTTTCCCGGAATTGCTTCAATGGCTTGGCCTGAGGGCCAGGAAGGAAAAAATCATGGCGAAAGCGGAAAACGCCGAACTCGTCTTCGTGCCGCTGGGCGGCGTCGGCGAGATCGGTATGAACTTCGCTCTCTACGGCTATGGTCCGCCGAGCGCGCGCGAATGGATCGTCATCGATGTCGGCGTCACCTTTCCCGACGCGGCGCATCCGGGCGTCGACCTGATCCTGCCCGACACGCGCTTCATCGAAGAGAACATCGCCAATTTGCGCGGTATCGTGATCACCCACGCGCATGAGGACCACTATGGCGCGCTGCTGGATATCTGGCCGAGGCTCAAGGCGCCGGTGTGGATGACGCCGTTCAGCGCCGGGCTGCTGGAAGCCAAGCGCCAGGGCGAGCAGGGCGCGCCGAAGATCCCGCTGACCATCTACCGCGCGGGCGAAAAATTCACCGTCGGTCCGTTCGAAATCGAGGCGATCCCGGTCGCGCATTCGATTCCCGAACCGATGTCGCTGGCCATCACCTCGCCGGCAGGCACCGTCATCCACACCGGCGACTGGAAGATCGACCCGGCGCCGACGATCGGACCCAAGACCGACGAAGCACGGTTCCGCGCCTATGGCGACAAGGGCGTTCTGGCGCTGGTCTGCGATTCGACCAATGCTATGCGCGAAGGCGAATCGCCATCGGAAGTCGCGGTCGGCGAGGGGCTGAAAGGGGTTATCCAGGCCGCCAAGGGCCGCGTCGCCGTTACCACCTTCTCGTCCAATGTCGGCCGTATCGTTTCCATCGCCAAGGCGGCGCGCGATGCCGGCCGTCAGTGCCTGGTGCTCGGTCGTTCGCTGAAGCGCGTCATCGATGTCGCCGGCGAACTCGGCTACATGGACGGTCTGCCGGAGTTCATAGCCGAGGAGGATTTCGGCTTCATTCCGCGCGAAAACCTGGTCGTCATCTGCACCGGCAGCCAGGGCGAGCCGCTGGCGGCGTTGGCCAAGCTGTCGCGCGACGAGATGAAGTCGGTGTCGCTGACGGCCGGCGACACGGTGGTGTTTTCCTCGCGCACCATTCCCGGCAACGAGAAGGCGATCCTCGAAATCAAGAACCGCCTCGTCGATCTCGGCATCAAGATCATCGAGGACGGCGATGCGCTGGTGCATGTCTCCGGCCACCCGCGGCGCAGCGAATTGCGCAAGATGTATGAATGGGTACGGCCGCAGATCGGCGTTCCAGTGCATGGCGAAGCCGCGCATCTGGTGGCGCAGGGCTCGCTGATGTCGACGTCGGGCATCGGCCAGGTGGCGCAGGTGCGCGACGGCGACATGCTGCGGCTCGCTCCCGGCCCTGCCACGATCATCGACCAGGTGCCGTTCGGCCGCATCTACAAGGACGGCAGGCTGATCGGCACCGACCAGGCGATGGGCATTCGCGATCGTCGCAAACTGTCGTTTGCCGGCCATGTCGCGGTCAATGTGGTGCTGGACGAGAAGTATGAACTGGCCGGCGATCCCGATCTGGTCGCAATCGGCGTCGCCGAGGCCGATGCCAGGGGCGAGACGCTGGAGGACCTGATGATCGATGCGGCAATCGGCGCGGTGGACTCCATCCCCCGTCAGCGCCGAAAAGACCTCGACCTGGTGCAGGAGGCGGTACGCCGTGCCGTACGTGGCGCCGCCAACGAAGCCTGGGGCAAGAAACCGCTGGTGACTGTATTCGTCACGCGGTGACGAATAGGGGAATAAGGCAGTAGGGGAGTAGGGGAGAATGAGCCGTTGCTTTTCTTCTGTCTTGTTTCCCTACTCCGTTACTCCCCTAAAGCGGAGCGCTCTATGCTTGGACGCCTGAACCATGTCGCGCTTGCGGTGCCGGATCTGGCTGCGGCTGTCGCTTGCTATCGCGACACGCTAGGCGCCGAAGTGAGCGAACCACAGGCGCTGCCCGGGCATGGCGTCACCGTGGTGTTCGTCAATGTCGGCAACACCAAGATCGAGTTGCTGGAGCCGCTCGGCGAGGGCTCGCCGATCGCGGCTTTCCTCGAGAAGAACCCGTCGGGCGGCATGCACCATCTCTGCTATGAGGTCGACGATATCCTTACCGCGCGGGACCGGCTCCAGGCAGCCGGCGCCCGGGTTCTGGGCGACGGCAAGCCGAAGACCGGCGCGCATGGCAAACCTGTGCTGTTCCTGCATCCGAAGGATTTCTTCGGCACGCTGATCGAACTGGAGCAATCATGAGCTGGGTTTCGTTCACCGCACTGTTTTTCGCGACCTGGTGGGTGGTGCTGTTTGCCGTTCTGCCGTTCAGCGTCAGGACGCAGGATGACGACCGTGACGTGACGCTGGGCACGGTGCCTAGCGCGCCGCGCGGACCACATATGCTGCGTGCGGTGATCCGCACCACCGTCGCCACGGCGGTGCTCATGGGCATTTTCTACGGCCTGACGCACGGGCTGGGATATAGCCTCAACGACATCCCGCACATCGTGCCGGAATTCGGCCAGGCCACGGCAAAATAGCAGCATTCAAACCGGCTCTTGCGCTTCGGGCGAGGTCACGCCGCCATTCGGCGCCGGCTCATCTGTTCAGGCTTCAAAAATCATGACGTGGGGTAAGGTGGTTTGGCAACGCATTGCGCTAAGCAGGTGATTGCACAAAAAAAATGCAAGGCACAAGGCCTTGCAATTTAAACGCGTCCGATCTGTTTCCGGTTTCCGGCGGCAGCGAGTAACCGCGCCTAGATCGCATCCTCCCAAGACTTTGACCGCGTAGGAGAACAGATTTTTCTCTGCTCTCTCGGTTATCGGGGCACATTAGCCCAACGGAAATGAAAATGTCACGAAGAATTTTGCCTTGAAACGGGCATTCTCGTGCTGCACTGCACAATAGTACGGCAGGCTTTGCTTGGGAAACCACCAGCCGGGCGTTTTATGCAACCGTGGCTCCTTCGATCGTCCAGCATTCGCGGCGCGCGCGAGGGGTGCTCAAAACGTTTTCATTCCGCGCGCCACGCCGTTCGAACGCTGAATTTCCGATTTCCGGGTCGATGCGTCCGGGTTCCCATTGCGCCATGAAATGGCTATGAAGCCGGGGCAAGCAAGCCTGCGTCGCACCGATTCTGGCGCGGCCTCCTCATTCACGGACCAGCCCATGCGTTTGTCGCGCTATTTCCTGCCCATCCTCAAAGAGAATCCGCGCGAGGCGGAGATCGTCTCGCATCGGCTGATGTTGCGCGCCGGCATGATCCGCCAGCAGGGGCAGGGCAGTTTTTCCTGGCTGCCGCTGGGCAAACGGGTCCTGGACAAGGTCTGCCAGATCATCCGCGAGGAACAGAACCGCGCCGGCGCGCTCGAAATCCTGATGCCGACCATCCAGTCGGCCGACCTTTGGCGCGAAAGCGGCCGCTATAACGACTACGGCAAGGAGATGTTGCGCATCAAGGACCGCCAGGACCGCGACATGCTTTACGGCCCGACCAACGAGGAAATGGTCACCGAGATCTTCCGCGCCTATGTAAAGTCCTACAAGGACTTGCCGCTCAACCTCTACCACATCCAGTGGAAGTTCCGCGACGAGGTGCGGCCGCGCTTCGGCGTCATGCGCAGCCGGGAATTCCTGATGAAGGATGCCTACTCCTTCGATCTCGACTTCGAAGGCGCGAGAGCCGCCTACAACAGGATGTTCGTGTCCTATCTCCGGACCTTCACCCGCATGGGCCTACAGGCGATCCCGATGCGGGCCGACACCGGTCCGATCGGCGGCGATCTCAGCCATGAATTCATCATCCTGGCCGACACCGGCGAGAGCCAGGTGTTCTGCCATCGCGATTATCTGTCGCTCGGCGTGCCCGGAGCCAACACCGATTTCTCCAACGACGCCGAGATATCAGGCATCGTCAAGACCTGGACGACGCCTTACGCCGCGACCGACGAAATGCATGACGAAGCGGCCTGGGCTGAGGTTCCCGACAGCGACAAGGTTTCGGCGCGCGGCATCGAAGTCGGCCATATCTTCC
This sequence comes from Mesorhizobium sp. B2-3-6, assembly GCF_006442305.1. Classification (NCBI taxonomy): domain Bacteria; kingdom Pseudomonadati; phylum Pseudomonadota; class Alphaproteobacteria; order Hyphomicrobiales; family Phyllobacteriaceae; genus Mesorhizobium; species Mesorhizobium sp. B2-3-6. The sequence continues at coordinate 816,693 of NZ_VFVW01000001.1, forward strand.
ATTTCGGCGAGAAATACTCCAAGCCGATGGGCGCCAAGGTGACCGGGCCCGACGGCAAGGATCATTTCGCTTCCGGCGGTTCCTACGGCATCGGCCCGTCGCGGCTGGTTGCGGCGATCATCGAAGCCAGCCATGACGAGAACGGCATCATCTGGCCGGAAGCGGTGGCGCCGTTCGACATCGGCCTGACCAACATGAAAGCCGGCGATGCCGATTGCGACCGCGTCTGCGATGAACTCAACGCAGCTTTCACTGCCGCCGGCAAGGATGTGCTCTATGACGACACCGACCAGCGGCCGGGCGGCAAGTTCGCCACCGCCGACCTGATCGGCCTGCCCTGGCAGGTGATCGTCGGACCGCGCGGCGTGGCCGCCGGCGAGGTCGAGATCAAGAACCGCAAGACCGGCGAGCGCGTGACGCTGCCGATCGCCGATGCGAAAAAACGCTTCGGTGCCGCCGCATGAGCGAGGCGGCGGCAGCGAGACCGGCAGGCGCCGGACCGTTTTCCATCTTCGAACGCACGGTGGCGTGGCGCTATCTGCGCTCGCGACGCAAGGAGACGGTGATCTCGGTCATCGCCTCGATCTCCTTCCTCGGCATCATGCTGGGGGTGGCGACGCTGATCGTGGTGATGGCCGTCATGAACGGGTTCAGGGCCGAGCTGCTCACCCGCATTCTCGGCGTAAACGGCCATCTGATCGTGCAGCCGCTGGATTCGCCGCTTGAGGACTATGCGCAGGTCGCCGGCCGCATCAACGGCGTGGCCGGCGTCAAATACGCCATTCCGCTGATCGACGGCCAAGTGCTGGCGCAAGGCAATGTCGGCGGCGGCTCCGGCGCGCTGGTGCGCGGTATCAGGGGCGAGGACCTGGGCAAGATCGCCATCGTCGCCAGCAACATCAAGCAGGGCTCGATCGCCGATTTCGACACGGGCGAGGGCGTCGCCATCGGCAAGCGCATGGCGGAGAATCTCGGCCTGGCGCTCGGCGACACGATCACGCTCATCTCGCCGGACGGCGACGTGACGCCGCTCGGCACGACGCCGCGCATGAAGGGCTACAAGATCGCGGCGATCTTCGAAGTCGGCATGTCGGAATATGACGCCTCCATCGTCTACATGCCGTTCTCGGAAGCGCAGCTTTATTTCAACATGGACGGACGGGCGCAGACGATCGAGATCTATGTCGACAATCCCGATGATGTCGACGCGCTGAAGCCGAAGGTGGAAGAAGCGGCGCAGCGACCCGTCGACCTCGTCGACTGGCGGCAACGCAACGAGACCTTCTTTTCCGCCCTGCAGGTGGAGCGCAACGTCATGTTCATGATCCTGACGCTGATCGTGCTGGTGGCGGCGCTCAACATCATCTCCGGGTTGGTCATGCTGGTGAAGGACAAGGGGCACGACATCGCCATCCTGCGCACCATGGGCGCCTCGCGCGGCGCCATCCTGCGCATATTCCTGATGACGGGCGCCGCGATCGGCGTCACCGGCACTATCGCCGGCGTGCTGCTCGGCGTGGTCATCTGCCTCAACATCGAATCGATCCGCGAGTTCTTCTCCTGGATGACCGGCAAGGTGCTGTTCAATCCGGAGCTCTATTTCCTCAGCCAGTTGCCGGCGAAGATGGATCCGCGCGAGACGACCTATGTCGTCATCATGGCGCTCGGCCTGTCGTTCCTGGCGACATTGTTTCCGGCATGGCGCGCGGCCCGCCTCGATCCGGTCGAAGCGCTGAGGTACGAATGATGGCGCAGGCCATTATCGAGTTGAAGAGCGTCGAGCGGCACTATGTCCAGGGGCCGCGCAAGCTCACCATCCTGAACGGCGCGGACTTCTCGCTGAAGCGCGGCGAGATGGTGGCACTGGTGGCGCCGTCCGGCACCGGCAAATCGACGCTGCTGCATACGGCAGGGCTCCTGGAGCGGCCCGATGCCGGCGACGTGATTCTCTCCGGCCGGGCCTGCGGCCGGCTATCCGATGACGAGCGCACGTCGATCCGCCGCAACGATGTCGGCTTCGTCTACCAGTTCCACCATCTGCTACCGGAGTTTTCGGCGCTGGAAAACATCATGATGCCGCAGCTCATCAAAGGGCTGCCGCGCAAGGAGGCGGCCGAGCGCGCGGCGCAGCTGCTCGACTACATGCAGATCGGCAAGCGTGCATCGCACCGGCCGTCCGAACTGTCGGGCGGCGAGCAGCAGCGCGTGGCAATCGCGCGTGCGGTCGCCAATGCGCCGCTGGTGCTGCTGGCGGACGAGCCGACCGGCAATCTCGACCCGGTCACTGCTTCCTATGTGTTCGAGGCGCTGGAGGCATTGGTGCGGCAATCGGGCCTCGCGGCGCTGATCGCCACCCACAATCACCAGCTGGCAGCGCGCATGGACCGGCGCGTCACCCTGGCCGAGGGCAAGGTGGTGCCGCTGTAGAACGTTGATGTCCGCTGCGAGATTGGGTCCAACCTTAACAACGTCCAGCGAGATTTCCGCGGGTTTAGTTTGCCGTCGGGGATACTGGTCCCTCCGGGGATCAGAACCGCCAATGAGCCTTCAGTGCGATCAGGGTGGAAGAGATCGCGATTATCACCAGGATGAGCAGCCAGGTTACAAAGCTGCGCGAGAGGCGCCACCGGCGGCCTTGCCTCATGCGCTTTCGCCAGCGATCAGCTTGATTGGCGCCTTGGTGTTGCCTCACGTGCATCACTCGGCAGTCTTAGCTTACCCACTATTGTCTCGACTGACATTGAGTGCAAGCAGGCGCTCATCCCATACGCTAACTGACGATAGCGTTGCCGACATCTTCCTCACCTGTTGATAGGACGCGCCGTCAACCTTTTCTTAACCCTGCCGGTTTGATCGCTCGAAAATTCCGGCAGCGGACGGATTCCGCTCGTTGACTTTGAAACAAAATTAGAACAAATTGCGAACATATCAACAACAGGAGAGAGTTATGACCGATCTGGTTCAGGATGTCATCTCGCTGGTTTGCATGAGCACCTTCCTCATTTCCATGGCGATCTGGATCGGAGCCATGTGAGGTGACCGTCTCTGCAGTCGCTGTTCCGGCGGACGAAAGTCCGCTTTGCCGTTAAGCCTTTCTTGCCGCCCATGGCGCTAGGGTGTCGCTCCTGAAAGCAGGAGCGCCGCGTGTCGCCCATCGTCGCCGCCTTCCTCGTGGCCAGCAATCTAGGGCTGATTTTTCTCCTGATGAGCGTGCCGCTTGGTTTGCGCACAATCAGGCTCAGCCGCACGGTCGCGGCCGACCGGCAGCGTCTGTGGCAGGCGCTGTGGCCGCTCGGGAGCAATGCCGGCTGGTCCGGCGAAATCCTCTCGGCAGAGATGCTGGGCGAGGGAGTGGTCCGCACCAGAATGTCCTGGGAGGGCCGGGACGGCCTGCCGATCGAACGCAAGGCCCTGCTCGAGAATGTCGTGCATGGCAGGTGCTTTTCGATGCGCGTCATCGAGGACACGGCGCTCGATCCGTCTTTCTGGGCGCATTATCGGGAAACCGCGCAGTTGGTCTCGATTGGCGAGGCCACCCGGGTTACGCTCACCCAGACCGACCGTTACCGCGGCGTGGCCTTCCTGGCGTTCCGCTATTTCGCCATGCGCCGCGAACTCGCCAAGCTGGATGGCTGGGCCAGGACAGGGCGGTATCGCAAGGGCGGCTGGTTCGAACATCCGCTGAGCCAGCTCGGCTTCGCCGCTCTCTCGGCATTCATCCTGTGGCCGTTCTTCGGGCTTCACCGCGGCGGGCTTGCTCTGGCCGCGATCCTGACTTCCGTTGTCGCCCTGCACGAGTTCGGCCACATGGCGGCATTCCGCCTGATGGGCCATCGCAGGGCGCGCATGATCTTCATCCCGCTGCTCGGCGGCCTCGCCATTGGCGGCCGGCCCTATGACAGCCGTTTCGAAGTTGCGTTCGTGGCGCTGATGGGCGCCGGGTTCTCTGCTTTCCTGGTGCCGTTGGCGATGATGGGCAGCACGTTTGCAAGCGCGGAAGGGCACTGGCTTGCCGCGACATTGCTGGCGACACTGGCGGGCTGTGCTGCCCTGTTCAACATCGCCAATCTGGTGCCGGTGTGGAAATTCGATGGCGGCCAGGTGCTGCGCCAGATCTGCCCGGGGCCGGTCGCGCTGGCGCTGGCCTCCTTCTTCCTGCTCTCGGCGTTCCTGGCGCTTGGCTGGCGGGCCGGCTTTTCCATCGGCTTTCTGCTCGCGGCCGGCGCGGTCTTTGCAATCCTCAGCCTTCTGACAGCGGGCAGCGGGGTGAGGCCGCGCCACGAACTGAAGCCGATCCGCACGGCCGACCGTTTCGTCATCGCCGGCGCGCTGCTGGCGGTGTTCGTCATCCACGGTTATGGAGTGCTCTGGGCGTCGGCACGGCTGATCTGAGCTGTCCGGGAAGCGTTCAGCCGGCCTCGCGGGCTGTTTCCAAGGGCAAGGCCGTAGCCGGGCCGAAGATATCCTCGAACGCTGATTTCAGCGCCAGATCGAGATCGGCCATCGTCACCGGCAGCCCGAGATCGACGAGGCTGGTGACGCCGTGGTCCTGCACGCCGCACGGCACGATACCACTGAAATGGCCGAGGTCCGGCTCGACATTGATGGCGATGCCGTGAAAACTCACCCAGCGCCTGAGCCGAATACCTATTGCCGCGATCTTGTCCTCCGCGGCAGAGCCGTCCGGCAGGGCAGGGCGATCGGGCCGCACCACCCAGACGCCGACGCGATCCTCACGGCGCTCGCCATTGACGTTGAAGGCGGCGAGCGTGCCGATGATCCATCGTTCGAGGGCGGCGACGAAGGCGCGCACATCCTCCCGGCGGCGTTTCAGGTCGAGCATGACGTAGGCGACGCGCTGGCCCGGCCCATGATAGGTGTATTCGCCGCCGCGGCCGGCCGAAAACACCGGGAACCGGTTGGCGTCGATCAGGTCCTCGCTGCGCGCACTCGTGCCGGCGGTATAGAGCGGCGGATGCTCGACCAGCCAGACCATCTCGCCGGCGGCCCCGCTGCGGATCGCTTCGGCGCGCGCCTCCATGAAGGCAAGCGCCTCGGGGTAGGCGGTGAGGCCGGGCTCGATCGCCCATTCGACGGGCGCCGAACCGGGCAAAGGCAGGAACGACGTGGCGATCTGGCTGCGTTCTGGCATGGGATGTCTCTTGTTGTACTCCATATGGCGATATCGGGCCGAAACGTCCAGTTCGCGGTGCATTTTGGCGCTTTGATCCGTTATGGCAATTCCCCGCGATTAAATGCTCGGGGCGCACTTGTTTCGCCGGAAACGATTTGCTACACGCCGCGAGCCGGTCGGTTCCGGCTCCTACCACGTGCGGTCGTGGCGGAATTGGTAGACGCGCAGCGTTGAGGTCGCTGTGGGGCAACCCGTGGAAGTTCGAGTCTTCTCGACCGCACCATTCTCTCTCCCCAGAATCTGATTTGTAGCGGCACCTCCAGCCCTTCGGGCACCTCGCATTTCGTTTGATATTCCCGCGCGTTACGCCAGTTTCTTTTTGAGCGTCGGATTTTCCCGAAACCGGTTTCCACTTTCGGGTCCGATGTTCTAGACCTGAAATGCACCTTTTCCAGGATTGCAATGGCGGGAGGCGCTGGTGGAAGGCCAGGACGAACGGACGACCGGCGCTGGGGTCGCTGACGAACACCGCGCCGACATCTACGGTGAGGACGGCGCTGTCCTTTCGTCCTTTCTCGCCCAGATCGGCGCGGCGATCGCCGACCGCGATACGCTCACGCTCAAGCGTGAGGTCGACGACCTGCACCAGTCGGAAATGGGCGACCTGATCGAGGCGCTGCATCCCGACCAGCGGCGCGCCCTTGTCGAGCTTTTGGGGGCCGACTTCGATTTTTCCGCGCTGACCGAGGTCGACGAGGCGATCCGCATGGACATCGTCGACAATCTGCCCAACGCGCAGATTGCCCAGGCGGTGCAGGAACTCGATTCCGACGACGCGGTCTACATCCTCGAGGATCTCGAACCGGAGGACCAGGACGAGATCCTGTCGCAGCTGCCGTTTACCGAGCGCATCAGGCTACGTCGCTCGCTCGACTACCCCGAGGAGACCGCCGGGCGGCGCATGCAGACGGAGTTCGTCGCGGTGCCGCCGTTCTGGACGGTCGGCCAGACCATCGACTACATGCGCGAGGACAAGAACCTTCCCGACCGCTTCAGCCAGATCTTCGTCATCGACCCGAGCTTCAAGCTGCTTGGCGCCATAGACCTCGACCAGATCCTGCGCACCAAGCGCTCGGTCAAGGTCGAGGAGGTCATGCATGAGACGCGGCACGCCATTCCGGCCACGATGGACCAGGAAGAGGCAGCGCGGGAGTTCGAGCAATATGACCTTCTGTCCGCCGCCGTCGTCGACGAGAACGAGCGGCTGGTCGGCGTGCTGACCATCGACGACGTCGTCGACGTCATCCAGCAGGAAGCCGAGGAAGATCTCCTGCGCATGGGCGGCGTCGGCGACGAAGAGCTTTCCGACAGCATCTTTTCGACCTCGCGTTCGCGTGTGCCATGGCTGCTTGTCAATCTCCTGACCGCCTTCCTTGCGGCATCGGTGATCGGCCTGTTCGACCACACGATCGAGCGCATCGTGGCGCTCGCCGTGCTGATGCCGATCGTGGCCGGGATGGGCGGCAATGCCGGTTCGCAGACCATGACCGTCACCGTGCGGGCGCTGGCGACAAGGGATCTCGACATCTACAATGCCGGCCGCATCATTCGCCGCGAGATAGGCGTGGGCTTCATCAACGGCATCGTTTTCGCCATATTGATCGGCATCGTAGCCGCCGTCTGGTTCCGCGATGCCAATCTGGGCGGCATCATCGCCGCGGCCATGATCATCAACATGTTCGTTGCGGCCCTTGCCGGCATCCTGATCCCGCTGCTGCTCGACCGCTTCAAGGTCGATCCCGCGGTCGCTTCGGCGGTGTTTGTCACCACGGTCACCGACGTCGTTGGTTTCTTCGCTTTTCTGGGCCTTGCCACGTGGTGGTTCGGCGTCCATTGATCCGGCTCAATTGACTTTTACGTAAATGCCGTGCGAGGCTCGGCGACAGGCAGACTGCGGCCGATTCCGGCAGGTCTGCCGCGGACGGAGAGCAGCAGTCGCCAATCTCCGGCTATGGGGCGAGAATGCGGGAATATTATTCGATCACCGAGCTGACGCGCGAATTCGACGTGTCGACGCGGACGCTGCGGTTCTACGAGGACGAGGGACTGGTGCAGCCGGTGCGGCGGGGCCGCACGCGGCTGTTTCGTCCATCCGACCGACACTTGATCCGGCAGATCATGCGCGGAAAACGGCTCGGCTTCTCGATCAACGAGATCCGCGAAATCATCCAGATGTACAAGGAACCGCCCGGCGAGGTCGGCCAGCTCAAGCTGATGATCAAGCGCATCGAGGAAAAGCGCGAGGATCTGAGGCAAAAGCGCCGCGACCTCGAGGAGACATTGGCAGAGCTGGACCAGGCAGAAGAATCCTGCGTCGAGCGGCTGGTCGAGCTCGGGGTTAATACGTAGCGGCCTTCCAGGCAGGACAATCGCTTTAGAGTCGGCGCCGCCCCTCATCGCCCTGCCGGGCACTTCTCCCCGTATAGTGACGGGGAGAAGGGGGCTGACCGTGATCTCGGTCTCTTTGCTGCAACGCTGGTGGCTGGCGAAACCGCTGATGACAGCGCCCCTCTCCCCGTCACTATACGGGGAGAGGATGCCGGCAGGCAGGTGAGGGGCGGCGCCGACATCGACAAATTGTTGGTCTCCGCCACAAATCGGAAACCGTTATCTTCCCGATATGGCTCTGGCAGCCGGCGTTCAGATGCTCAAATCCAGCGCCGCACTCGCTTGGCATAGTCGCGGTATTTCTTGCCGAACTTTGCCGCCAGCATCTTTTCTTCCTTTTCCACCGCGACCTTCTGCGTGACGAAGGCGGCGATGAAGGCGAGCGGCAGGAACCAGACGATCCCGGAGATGAAGGCAACGCCGATCAACAGCAGCGTGTTGGCGAGGTACATCGGATTGCGGGTGATGCCGAAAGGACCCGTGGTGACCAAATGGTCCGGCACGGCGTTGGGGTTGAGCGTGGTCTTGGCCCGCGTCATGGTGCGGATGGCGGTGAACCAGAGTGCGGCGACGCCGAACAGCGCCACCCAGCCGGCCGCGTAGAGGAGGTCGCCCAGGAGGTCGCCGATCCAGGGCAGGGGAAAAAGCAAGCCGAGCGCGATGCTGATGGCGATGGCGGCGATGTAGATCAGCGGCGGCCACGGTATCAGCCCAGGTTTGGGCACGGTCTCGGTCATTCGACACCTTCCTCCGTCATCTTGCTGTCGGTCCGGGCCGTGCAGGTGCCGGCGAGGTCCGCCAGATGCGCTCTCCATTCGGCGGTCTGGTCGTTCTTGTAGAGCCGATCAAGCGTGGCCTCGCCCTCCAGCGTGTCCAGCATGCACCCACAATAGCTCGAACAGAACTTGCTGTCGCGCTGCTGCTCGCACGAGATCTGGCAGGTCTTGAGAAAGTTCACCTGCGGGGTTTCGACCTTGGCCGGCATTACTTGCGAGAACAACCAGACACTGCCGATCAGCAGCGGCTGATGGATCAGGTAGAAGGCCAGGCTGTGCCGACCGATGAAGACCAGCGGGTTGGACCAGCGCCCGGGCGCCACATCCGCCAGGCGCGCCAAGACGCCGAAGCGGGAGGCAAGCTTGGTCGCTCCGAGGCCCACAAGCACCGCACCGAACCAGGGGAACAGCGGGACATAGTCGTTGGAGTGTGGGTTGACCGCAGAAAGGCCGACCCACCACAGCCAGGGGTGATCGAACGATTCCAGCCGAAAATAGAAGGGAATGGCGATGACCGCCGCGGCGATCGGCAGTGTGAGCAGCGCCGGCAGGCGCAGGAATGCCAGCCCGAGCAGGCTCGCCAGCGCGATCTGGTGCAGGATGCCGAAGAAGATCCACCCGTCCGGCGTGGCGATACGGGTGGCGACCGAAATGGCGATCGCCGCTCCGGCGACCATGGCGAAGCGTCTCCAGAAGCCGTTCCAGCGGATCTCTTTGCCATGGGCGAGATACAGGCTGACGCCGACCAGGAACAGGAAGGTCGAGGCGATGCAGCGAGCATAGAACTTCCACCAGCCGAAGGCGGTCAGGCCGGGATCGGTGTAGCCGAAGAATTCCAGGTCCCAGGTGAAATGGTAGCTCGCCATGGCGATCAGCGCGATGCCGCGCAGCATGTCGATGGCGACGATGCGCTTGGTCTTCGGCAACTCCGCGGCGGGCATGGTCGGCGTCTGGATGCTCATGGTCTCGCGATCTGATTCAGCCCCGCACGAGGACTATCACGGTTACGCCGGACAAAAGAAGGCCGTGAGCTTCGATACGGACGATCAGCCGGCGCTGCATCAGGCACCCCTTTAGGCCAGCACCGGAAAGCCTTTGACCGGCTTCGTTTTAACCGGGGCACGTCGGTTTCCTGTTACCGGTCGCGAAATGATGGCCGCAGATTTGGCTGGTGATTCTGCTTTGGGGAAGCAATGTCCACGCATGTGCGCCATCCGATCTGGCTACCGGCCCTCAAGGCCGCGGATGCCCGCACCTTCGCCTCGCTCTACGCGGTCGAATCCTTCGCTCGCGCCACGGTGTCGAGCGTCATCCCGATCCAGGCCTACGAGATCCTCCACAACGAGCAGATCGTCTCGATCCTCTACACCATAGTGGCGATGCTCGGCCTGTCCGTGACCTTGTTCATGCCGATGCTGATCCAGCGCTTCGCGCGGCGCTGGGTCTACACGGCGGGCGCCTGCCTGCTGGCGATCGGCTCGCTGTTCTTCGTCACGCATACGCTCGCAGGGCAATTGGCCGGCATGCTGTGCCGTGTCATGGGCGCCAGTGCGCTGTCGATCACGCTCAACCTCTACATCATGGACCACATCCGCAAGACCGATTTCATGCAGGCCGAATCGCTGCGCATGGCGTGGTCGATGTTTGCCTGGACGGGTGGGCCGACGCTCGGCATCTTTCTCTACACGCGCTTCGGCATCTATGCCGCGCATGGCGCGGTCGCCGTATTCGCCTTGGCCCTGCTGGCGTTGTTCTGGACCTACCGGCTCGGCGACAATCCCTCGATCCGGCCGGGCAAGACGCGCCCGGTCAACCCGCTGGCCAATATCGGCCGCTTCGTCGCGCAGCCGAGGCTGAGGCTGGCCTGGCTGATCGCCTTCGGCCGCTCCTGCTTCTGGACGACATTTTTCGTCTATGGCCCGCTGTTCATGGTCATCACCGGTGAGGGCGAACTTGCCGGCGGCATTCTGGTTTCGGCAGGCAACGCGCTTTTGTTCATGGCGATTTTCTGGGGCAAGGCCGGCAAGCGCTTCGGCGGCCGCAGGACCATGACTTTTGCCTATTTCGCCATGTCGGTGGTGCTGCTGGCGGCGGGTGCCGTCGGCGAAAGCGCGCCGCTCGTCACCGGCGCCTTCCTGCTGTGCGGCGCCTTCTTCACCATCGCGCTCGACGCGCTGGGCTCGACCGCCTTCATGCGCTCGGTCCGCTCTTATGAGCGGGCGCAGATGGCTGCGGTCTACCGCACTTATCTCGACTTTTCCGAACTGACGCCGCCGCTGGTCTACTCGGTGGTGCTGGCCTTTTTCGGACTGGGCTCGGTTTTCGTCACGCTCGGCCTGCTTGCGGCGGTCTGCGGTTATGTCACCTGGCGGTATCTGCCGAAGTCGCTGTGAAGCTTACGGCACAAGCGCAGCATGTCGTTCGCGTACCCAATCGTGGAAGCGGTGGAGGTCGTACTCCTCCGGCATCAGCACGCCGGCCTTATGGCGCATGGAGCGCAGCCCTTTCTGGTTGACCTCGCAGATCGCGGCATCCTCCTCCAGCACCTGGGTGCCGAATCCGACGATGTTGTCGATGTCGGTGGCGGCGAGCGCGTCGGGCGCGAACAGCCATTCGGCGGTCAATTCGGTCTGCTCGGGGCCAAGCGGCACCAGCCGTACGGACCTGACATAGTCGACGTGGCCGACGATGAACATCGAGGGCAGGCTGGTGGCGTAGGTCTGGCCGGCGGCGTGCTCGGCCGGCGTCAGGCCCGAAAAGACCGGCCCATGCGCCTGGCCGTCACGTGACCATGTTTCGGCACCCGCCCGCAGCCCGCCGGAAAATTCCGGCGCGTCATTGTCGGCATGGCGGGTCCATTCGGGGTCGTCATGCCGGCCCATCAGGCCGCGGCCGTAGATCGGCACCAGCCGCGACAGGTCCTTGTGGACGCCGGGGCAATGCAGGCATTCGTCGAAGTTTTCCCAGAAGATCTTCCAGTTGCAGTTCATCACCTTGCGCAGCACATGGCCCGATACCAGCGATTCCAGCGGCCAGTTGCCGAGATCGCCGGAGGCCGGGTCGAAGGATGAGTGCGCCGAGCCGGCGGCATCTTCCGCGAGATTGACGAAGACGAAGCCGCGCCAGACCGACAGCGCGACGCGATAGAGCGGATGGTCCGCCTTGTCGAAACCTTCGGGCAGCGTTTTCGATGGCACGCGCACGAGATCGCCGCGCAGCGAATAGGACCATGCGTGGTAGGGGCAGGTGATCAGCCGCGCCTTCAGCCGCCCCTCGCGTTCCTGGCAAAGCTGCGAGCCGCGATGCCGGCAGGTGTTGTGGAAGGCGCGCAGTTCGCCGGTATCGTCACGCAGCACGACGATCTCCTGGGTGCCGACACGGAAGGTGCGGAAAGCCAGCGGTTGGGCGAGATCAGCTTCACGGCAGACGAGCAGCCAGTTCCTGTACCAGATGGCGTCGAGGTCGCGCTGGTAGGCCGCCGCATCCCAATAGGCCGAGGACGGCAATGTCGGCTCGGCCCGGGTGAGGCCGTTATAGGGGGCGTGCTGGCTCCGGACGGGCTGCATGGCTGGCCTCCTGTGAGGATGGCAGCCGACACCCGGCCACGGAAATTGTCAATTGCAGCGGAGCAAGCGGCCGGACGGCGCTAAAGCGCTTGTCGCCGTCGGAATTTGGTTTGCCGGATGCGGCGATTTTCCCTATAGTCACCTTCGTCGTCGGTTCCGATTGGAGCCAAGAGGGAATGCGGTGCGGGCAGATTTGTTGCCCAATGCCGTGGCTGCCCCCGCAACTGTGTGCGGTAGTCCTCTCCATATGCCACTGAAGATTTTCTTCGGGAAGGTGGGGAAGGGCGCTGATCCGCGAGCCAGGAGACCTGCCGGCGACAGGAAACTGACTTCGATGCCCTCGGGTGGAGGGTGAAAGGACAAGACATGAATACCGCTTCCGTCTCCCTCGGCGCCTCCATCTCCTCGCAGTCGCGCCTCCTGCAGCTCGCGCTCGCGGCGCTGCTCGGCGTTTTCGTCGTAGGCTTTGTCGGTTTCTCGCATATCGACGCGGTCCACAATGCTGCGCACGACTATCGCCACTCGATGGCGTTTCCCTGCCACTGATAGGGATTTGACATCATGAACCTGTTTCGCAACGTCGTGTTCATCGCGGCGATCGCAGGGCTCGTGGCCGGTGTCGTTCTCGCCTGCATGCAGGCCTATGCCACCGTGCCGTTGATCCTGAAGGCGGAAGTCTACGAACAGGCCGGCGGCGGCCACCACCACGACCATACCGCACCGGCCCCGACCGACAACAACGCCATGAACTCTGCCGCCCCGGCGGGCAATGCCATGAGTTCCGCCGCGCCGGCAGCCGCTGAAGCTGTTCCGGCTGAAGAGGAAGGCTGGGCGCCGGCCGACGGCTTCGAGCGTTTCGCTTTCAGCGTGCTTGCCAACATCGTCACCGGCATCGGCTTCGCGCTGGTCCTGGTCGCGGTTTCGGAATTCGCCGGCGGCATCGGCAACTGGCGCCAGGGCGTGTTCTGGGGACTGGCCGGCTTTGCCGTGTTCACGCTGGCGCCGGGCCTCGGCCTGCCGCCGGAACTGCCGGCCATGCCTGCCGCCGAGCTTCTGCCACGCCAGATCTGGTGGACGGCGACGGTGGCGGCGACGGCGATCGGCCTTGCCCCGATCGCCTTCCGCAAATCACTGCCGCTGGCGATTCTGGGCGTGGTGTTGATCGTCGCGCCGCATATTGTCGGCGCGCCGCAGCCGGACAGTTTCGAGACGCCGATTCCGGAAGGCCTGCATCATCAATTCGTGGTGGCGGTGACCGTAACCAACCTGGTGTTCTGGCTCGTGCTCGGCGCTGCCGTCGGCGTGGTGCGTGGACGCTTCACCGGCAGCGCGACGAGCCTGCGCGACAGCTTTGCCTGATCGCGGAAGACTGACCTTCATCATCGGCGGTGCGCGCTCCGGCAAGAGCGCGCACGCCGAAACGCTGATGACGGCCTTGCCTTCGCCATGGACCTACATCGCCACGGCGCAAGCCTATGACGACGAGATGCAGCAGCGCATCGCGTTGCACCGGTCGCGGCGCGGCGAGGGCTGGACGACCATCGATGCACCGCTTGGCCTTGTCGGTGCACTCGAGGCCCTACCGGAGGACCAGCCGGTCCTTGTCGACTGCCTAACGCTCTGGCTGACCAATCACATGCTGGCCGATCATGATGTAGAGGCCGAATGTCGGCGGCTGGCTGACATGCTGTCGCGGCCGCGCGGACCCTGGTTCGTGGTATCCAACGAGGTCGGGCAAGGCATCGTGCCCGACAATGCGCTGGGGCGCCGGTTCCGCGACGCCGCCGGCCGGCTCAACCAGCAGGTCGCGGCGATTGCCGAGACCGTGCTTTTGATGGTGGCGGGGCTGCCGCTCAAGGTGAAGTGACATGACCGACATCGACGAAAAGGACGAAGAGCGCCACCGCGCCAAGATGGCCAAGCGCAAGGCGGTCCAAGACGCCGAGGTGGCGAGCAAGACGGTCGAAAAGGGGCTGCTGATCGTCAACACCGGCCCGGGCAAAGGCAAGACCACGGCTGCCTTTGGCCTGGCGCTGCGGATGCTCGGCTACGGCAAGCGCGTCGGCGTCGTCCAGTTCATCAAGGGCAAATGGCATACGGGTGAGAAGGAGGCCTTCGCCGCCTTCGGCGACCGCGTCGTCTGGCACGCGATGGGCGAGGGGTTCACCTGGGAGACACAGGATCTGAAGCGCGACATCGCGGCGGCCGAGGCCGCCTGGGCCAAGGCGCTGGAGCTGATGGCCGATCCGTCGATCAGTCTCGTCGTGCTCGACGAACTCAACATCGCGCTGCGCTACGAGTATCTCGATCTGGACAAGGTGGTTGTCGCGCTGAAAGCGCGCCGCGAGGGCCTGCATGTCGTCGTCACCGGTCGCAACGCCAAGCCGGCGCTGGTCGAGGCGGCCGACCTGGTGACCGAGATGGGGCTGACCAAGCACCATTTCGCGGCGGGCGTGAAGGCGCAGCAGGGGGTGGAGTTTTGAGAGCTGTTGTCCCCTTTTGTGGATGAGCATTCAAGTCTGGTCGCCAAACGCTTCCAGCAGGGCTCACTTCCTTTCCCTCCGGAGGGGGGAAAGGTGGCGCTGCGAAGCAGCGACGGATTGGGGGAAGGCGGTTATCGAACGCGCGGTCCGCAGACAGGCAGGCGCAACCCGGCGGGTGCGAGAAACGCGACTGCCGAGCTCGTCGACCCCCACTCCGTCTCGGCTTCGCCGAGCCACCTCTCCCCGATCGACGGGGGAGAGGAAAGGCGCGAACCTGTTGCAGCCCGGCTCCCTTCCTCCCCTTCGGGAGAGAACTCACGGGGGGGTGAGATCATGCCAGAATGACGATCGCCGAAACCACGCCGAACAGCGCGATCAACAGGCAGTCGGCGACACGATAAAGTTTCAGCGCCCGCCTTATGTCGATGCTGTCGGCTTCGCGCCGGCCGCCTTCGCCCATGAACGCGTCGTCGACCGTTACGCCGCCATAGCTGCGCGGCCCGGCGAGGGCCAGGCCGAGCCCGCCCGCCATCGCCGCCTCCGGCCAGCCGGCATTGGGCGAGCGGTGCTTTTTCGCGTCGCGCCGCACCGCCTGCCATGCGGCTTTCGCGTCGGCGCCTTTCACCAGGAAAGCCGCCAACGTGATGAGCAACGCCGTCAGCCGCGACGCCGGCAGGTTGATCCAATCGTCGAAGCGTGCGGCTGCCCTGCCGAACGTTTCGTGGCGCGGCGTGCGATGGCCGATCATCGAATCGGCGGTGTTGGCGGCCTTGTAGGCGGCGCCGCCGGCGAGGCCGCCGACGCCCGTCCAGAAGGCGGGGGCAACGATGCCGTCGGAAAAATTCTCGGCCAGGCTCTCGATCGCCGCGCGGCAGACGCCGGCCCTGTCGAGGGTTTCGGGATCGCGGCCGACGATGCGCGAGACGGCGGCGCGGCCCATGTCGAGGCCGCCCGAGTCGAGCGCATCGGCGACGGCCTCGACATGCTCATAAAGGCTCCGCTGCGACAGGAACGATGTTGCCAGAAGGGCGGTGATGAACAGTCCCAGGGGAATGAACCAGAGCAGGATCTGCACGCACAGGCCAATTAGCGCCGGCACCAGCACGATGACCAGAAGCGCCTGGACACCACGTTGGCGACGCAGTGCGTCGGGATCAGTGGCGCGGTTGAGCCTGCGATCGAGAAAGGATATCAGCCAGCCAAACCACGTCACGGGATGGCCGATGGCGCGAAACAGCCAGTCGGGGTAGCCCAGCGCGGATTCGATGGCCAATGACAGGAAAGCGATCAGGACTGACATGAAGCTTCTTGAAGGAGCGGTGGACCATGGTGGAAGTCTCGGCCGGGCAAGGGCGCTTTTCCCCAACGCCCCCCAGCCTTTCGTCGACCTCTCGACCGGAATCAATCCGCACTCCTACCCGCTTTTCGAGCTGCCCGCCACCTCGCTGTCGCGATTGCCGGAAGCGGGGCGGGCGCGTGAGCTGACGGCGATCGCAGCCAGTAGCTATGGTGCGCCCTCGCCAGCCAATGTCGTCGCTGCGCCCGGTACGCAGATCCTGCTGCCGCGCGTGGCATCGCTGGTCGCGCCGGGCAGGGCGCTCGTTCTAGGGCCGACCTATGCCGAACATGCCCGCGCGGCGGCGATCGCGGGGCACGAGGTGACCGAAGTCAGCGATTTCGCTGATCTGGCGAATGCCGACCTTGCCGTCGTGGTCAACCCGAACAACCCGGATGGGCGCATCGTCGAGCGCGACCGGCTGCTGGCGCTGGCCGCCGGTTTGCGCGCCAAGGGCGGGCTGCTGGTCGTCGACGAGGCGTTCATGGATGTCGGCCCGCGCGAACACAGCCTTGCCGGCGATGTCGGCCAGGGCGGCATCGTCGTGCTGCGTTCTTTCGGCAAGTTTTTTGGGCTGGCCGGCCTGCGGCTTGGATTCGCGCTTGCCGATGCGCCGACGGCCCAACGGCTGGAAACGCAATTCGGACCTTGGGCCGTCGCCGGCCCGGCGCTGGAATATGGCATTCGCGCACTTGCCGATATCGGCTGGCAGGACGCGATGCGCGCGTCGCTGGCGGAGGTATCGGCTCGGCTCGACGGGCTGTTCGGTCGTTTCGGCGTGCCTGCCGCGGGCGGCACCACATTGTTCCGCTATCTCAGGCTGTCGGATGCCGCCGGCTTGTTTTCTGTGCTTGGGGAACGCGGCATCCTGCTTCGCCATTTCACCGACCGCCCGCATGTCCTGCGGGCCGGCCTGCCGGGGAACGGGGAGGAGTGGCTGCGGCTTGAATCCGCCCTTGCCGAATGGGCGGCCCGGCGCGAGGATCGAGCGGAAGGTATCAAACCATGATCCATGTCTGCTCGCTGGCAAAGGTCGAGGAAACGGTGGCGAGGACCGGCGCCGAGCGGCTGCTGTCGCTGTTGGCCGCCGGCACCGATGTGCTCCGCCCGGCCTCGATCATGAGGGAAAACCATCTGCACCTGGTCATGCACGACATCGCGGCGGCGCAGGATGGCATGACCATGCCGGGCGAGGAGCATGTGCGCAATCTGCTCGATTTCGCGCGCCGCTGGGACCGCGCAAGGCCGATGGTCGTTCACTGTTATGCCGGCATCAGCCGCTCGACAGCCTCCGCCTATATCATCGCTGCCGCGCTGGCGCCGAAACGCGACGAGGCCGAGCTGGCCCGGACGTTGCGGAGGTTGTCGCCTTCGGCGACGCCCAATCCGCGGCTGATCGCGGTGGCCGACGCGCTGCTTGGTCGAGGCGGCCGCATGATCGCGGCAATCGAAGCGATCGGGCGCGGCGCCGATGCCTTTGAAGGCAACCCGTTCGAACTGAGGATCGACGGCTAGAGGCTACTTCAGCCAATCGGCGAGCTTCGCCTTGCGTACGTCCCTAAGCAGGCTGACGAAACCATCAGCCTGATGTTCCGCTGTCAGCCGACCTTTTTCAGCCGTGGCAATGCTGGCGTCGCCGACCACGCCGTTCGGGTTGAGATCGCTGGCGATCCAGGCGAAGGCGTGGGTGCCGGTGTGCCGCAGCAGCGCGAATTCCTTCTCGGCCTTGGCGACATTGGACACGAAATTGTCGGCCCTGGCCATGTCGACGATATCCGGCCGGAAATGCAGCATCAGCGAGGTCTCGACGTCGCCGCCATGGATGCCGTGGCGGTCCTCGAGTTCGGTGTACATGCCGGCCGGGCGGCCGAAGCGTTGCCAACTGGTCTTCACCGCCAGCATCTTTTCGCGCACCCGCAATTCGCGCGTGACGATGCCCATGATCTCCTCGTTGCCGCCATGCGAGTTGACGACGACCAGCTTGCGCACGCCTGCCCGCGCAATCGACACGCCAAGCTCGGTCCAGGCGTCCGCCAGCGTCGTTGCCGGCAAAGTAAGCGTGCCCGGCGCGTGAAGATGCTCGTTCGATTTGCCCACCGCCTGGACCGGAAGGATGCGGATGTCGAGATCGTCGGGCAGGCGGGCGATCACCGTGTCGAGCATGCCGTTCATGATCGAGGTGTCGGTCGAGACAGGCAGATGCGGTCCATGCTGCTCGATCGCCGCCACCGGCAGTACGGCGATCGTCGCTTCGGGATCGATCGAGGCATATTCGGTGGTCCGATAGTCACCCCACCACACACGTCTTTTTGCTACGGTCATGTCATGCCTCTTCGATGAACGGTGAGACCTAGCGCGAGATACACGGCGTGTCGATCACCCGGCCGCGATGGCCTCGACCTCGACCTTGAATTCAGGCCGGGCAAATCCGCTGACGATCATCAGGGTCGAGGCCGGCGCGGGGTTCGAAAAAAGCCGGTCGCGAACATCCATATAGGGTCTCAGATGCGCGCGGTCGGTGACATAGGCGTTGATGCGAACGATATCGCCGAGCCCCAGCCCCGCCTCGCCGAGGATCGCGGCGATGTTCTTGAAGCAAAGCTCGGCCTGGGCGCCGGCGTCTTCGGGGATCTGGTCGTCCGCCGTGATCGCGACCTGGCCTGAACACAACACCAGCCGCTTGCCCGGGGGCACTTCGACGCCGTGACTGTAGCGGGCAAAAGGCGGCTTGATCGACTTCGGGGTGAGGAACTTGAACATGGCAATCTCCTGGATACCGCCAGCCTAAGACTGGATTCATCACAGCTTCAAGATGGCGGTGCATGTCGCCGGTGCGATTGTGGACAGGCGTTTAAAAAATAGGCACGATGCCTCCGGTGCAGCACGACCTTTCCGGCGTTCGCAGATGGCTGTGGTGCAGGCGGGCGGGTCCCGGCGCGAGACGCCGGTGGCATGTGTCTTGCTTCTTGAATCTCTGGTGTCGAGCCTGGCGCGTGGCGCGCCGGAGCAAACAAAGGGTGGTGGTGTCGATGTACGGAAAACTGAAGATGTCGGTAGCGGCGGTGGCCGTGCTTGCAGCGAGCACGCTTGGTGCCGCGGCAAATGAAAAAGTCACCTTCGGCACCAACTGGCTAGCCGAGCCGGAACATGGCGGCTACTACCAGGCCGTGGCCGACGGCACCTATGCCGCCTGCGGCCTCGACGTCACCATCATGCAGGGTGGCCCGCAGGTCAGCGGCCGGCCGATGCTCCTGGCCGGCAAGATCGATTTCTACATGGGCGGCAACCTGCTGTCGGCCTTCGACGCCGTCCAGCAAGGCATTCCGATGCGCGTGGTGGCGGCGGACTTCCAGAAGGATCCGCAGGTCATCATGTCCCATCCCGGCGAGGGGCTGGACAAATGGGAGGACCTGAAGAACGCCGAGCAGTACATTCTGGGTGACGAGGGCGCGCAGACCTTCTTCCAGTGGATGATCATCGAGCTCGGCTTCGACGCGGCCAAGCGCGTGCCCTACACCTACAACACTGCTCCCTTCCTCGCCAACAAGAAGTCGATCCAGCAAGGCTATGTCACGTCCGAGCCGTTCGCGGTCAAAAAGGAAGGCGGCTTCGTGCCCAACCAGTTCCTGCTCGCCGACTATGGCTGGGACACCTATTCGACGACGATCGAGGTGATGCAGGACACGATCGACAAGAAGCCGGAGGTGGTCCAGTGCTTCGTCGATGGCTCGGCCAAGGGCTGGTACAAATATCTCTACGGCGACAACAAGGCCGCCAACGACATGATCAAGAAAGACAATCCTGACATGACGGATGAGCAGATCGCTTTCTCGATCGAGCAGATGAAGAAGTTCGGCCTAGCCGATTCCGGCGACACCGAGAAGCTCGGCATCGGCGCCATGAACGAGGCGCGGATCAAGAGTTTTTACGACAAGATGGTCAAGGCCAAGGTCACGCCCGCCGGCATCGACATCACGAAAGCCTACACGCTGGCCTTCGTCAACAAGGGCGTCGGGCTCGAGCTGAAGAAATAGGCCGTCCCAGCATGATGCGGGAACAGGTAGCGCAGGCGCCGGCGAACGGGTCCGACACGGCTCCGGCATTGTTGGCGCTGCGGGGCGTCGGCAAGGTCTTTTCCAATGGCGTGACGGCGCTCGCCGACGTCGACCTGACGATCCGGGAAGGGGATTTCCTCAGCCTGCTCGGGCCGTCCGGCTGCGGCAAGTCGACGGCGCTGCGGCTGATCGCTGGCCTGTCAACGCCGACCTCCGGCATGCTCGACTGGCGTGCGGGCGGTTCGCTCGACCGCTCGAACATCGGCTTCGTGTTCCAGGAGCCGACATTGCTGCCCTGGGCCAGCGTTTTCGACAATGTCTGGCTGCCGCTTAGGCTGAAGGGCGTCAGCCGCGCCAAGGCGGCACCGGTGGTGACCGAGATGCTGGCAAGGGTTCATCTCACCGGTTTCGAGAACGCGGTGCCGCGCGAACTGTCGGGCGGCATGAAGATGCGCGTCTCGATCGCACGGGCCCTGGTGACCAAACCGCGCGTGCTTTTGATGGATGAGCCGTTCGCGGCCCTCGACGAAATCACCCGCTTCAAGCTCAACAACGATCTGCTGGAGTTGTGGCAGGACGAGCGCTTCACCGTCGTCTTCGTCACGCATAGCGTCTTCGAAAGCGTGTTTTTGTCCAACAGGGTTGTCGTGATGGCGGCGCGGCCAGGCAGGATCTTCGACGAGCTTGCCATCGATGCGGCCTATCCGCGCGACGAGGCCTTTCGCACCTCCCCCGATTATGCGGCGCTGTGCCGGCAGACGTCCGACGTGCTGGCCAAGGCCATCAATTCAATTGCAGGCTCGCATCATGACGACCCTTGACGGTGCATTGAAACTCGACCCCGAGGAAGCACGCCGCGCGCGCCAGGAGCGGCTCGAGCGGATCGGCCGCTGGGTTCTGCCGCTGGCGATCATGATCCTGGCGATCTGGCTGTGGGACCGTATCTGCGTGTGGAATGAAATTCCGCAATACATCCTGCCGCGTCCCGGTGTGGTGCTGGCAACGCTCTACAACGACGCCGGCCTGCTGTTCTCCGCACTGCTGGTCACCTTGCGCATCACCTTCCTCAGTCTGCTCCTTGCCGTCATCGGCGGCGTCGGGCTGGCGGTGCTGTTCGCGCAGTCGAAATGGGTGGAGATGTCGTTCTTTCCCTTCGCCATCGTGCTGCAGGTGACGCCGATCGTGGCCATCTTCCCGCTGATCAACATCTATGTCGACAACCAGACGACCAAGCTTCTGCTCTGCGCCTGGATCGTCGCCTTCTTTCCGATCCTCTCCAACACCACCCTCGGCCTGAACTCGGTCGACCGCAATCTGCGCGACCTGTTCAAGCTCAACGGCGCAACGCGCTGGCAGCAATTGCGCTATCTCAGGCTGCCGGCGGCGATGCCGTATTTTCTCGGCGGGCTGAAGATCGCCGGCGGCCTGTCGCTGATCGGCGCGGTGGTGGCCGAGTTCGTCGCCGGCGCCACCGGCCAGTCTTCGGGCCTCGCCTCGCGCATCATCGAGGCCGGCTACCGGCTGAACGCGCCCAGGCTGTTCGCGGCGCTGTTCCTGATCTCGCTGACCGGCATCCTGATCTTCCTCGTGCTGTCGCTGATTTCGCATCTCATCTTACGGCGCTGGCACGAGAGCGCGCTGAAGCAGGAGCGGTAGCGCCTTGATTCCGAACACAGGTTCATACCGGCTCGCCAACGCACGCGTTCATCGGTCCGTCACGCCTGGCCTTGCCGCGCCCTTCGACGGCGACGGTTTCGCACTTGCCGACATCGCGGTGGGCGACGGCAAGATTTCCAGCATTGCTGTTCCTGGCAGATCGAACGCACCTGCCGATGCGATCGACCTCGGCGGGCGGATTCTGCTGCCGTGCTTCATCGATTGCCACACCCATATCGACAAGGGCCATATTTGGCCGCGAAAACCCAATCCTGACGGCACTTTCATCGGCGCGCTGAATGCCACAGGTGCCGACCGCACTGACCGCTGGAGTGCCGAGGACGTGGCGCGGCGCATGGATTTCTCGCTGCGCTGCGCCTACGCGCATGGCACCAAAGCACTGCGCACGCATCTGGACAGTGTCCCGCCGCAGGAGGAAATCTCCTGGCCGGTGTTCGAGACGATGCGCGAGAGGTGGCGCGGCCGCATCGAGTTGCAGGGCGCCTGCCTGATTGGCGTCGAGGGCGTGCGCGACAAGAATTGGTTCGACAGGCTGGCCAAAAGGGTGGCCGCCGCCAAGGGCGTGCTTGGCGTCGTCACCTACATGGTGCCGGATCTGGAAGAACTGCTCGACCATGTCTTCTTCCAAGCCGTCAAGCATGGCCTCGATCTCGATTTCCATGCCGACGAGACCGACGACGTCGCGGCGATCTCGCTGAAGAAGATCGCCGAGGCGTCGCTATGGAGCGGCTTCGAGGGCAAGATCCTCGTCGGCCACTGCTGTTCGCTGGCGCGCCAGCCGGACCTCGACGTGCTGGACACTCTGGACAAGGTGGCGAAAGCCGGGCTGGCGATCGTTTCGCTGCCGATGTGCAATCTTTATCTGCAGGACCGGCGGCGCGATCAAACCACGCCCCGCTGGCGTGGGGTGACGCTGCTGCACGAGATGAAGGCGAGGGGCATTCCGGTCGCGGTCGCTTCCGACAATACCCGCGATCCGTTCTATGCCTATGGCGATCTCGACATGCTGGAGGTCTACCGCATGGCGACGCGCATCCTGCATTTCGATCATCCGGTCGCCGATTGGCCGCAGGCCGTCACGGCAACGCCGGCTGATGTGATGCGGCTCGATGGTTTCGGCACGCTTGCCGCCGGCGGGGATGCCGATTTCATTGTCTTCAAGGGCCGCAGCTGGACGGAATTGCTGTCGCGGCCCGAATCGGATCGCATCGTCGTGCGCGCCGGGCGCGCAATCGACCGGCAATTGCCCGACTATGCCGAACTCGACGAGCTGATGGTGGACTGATGGATATCGCCGCGCTGAAACGCGATCTCGACGGGATAAAACTCGACGACAATCCGGCCATCGTCCAGCAGAAAAGCCGCGATTTCTACTGGTACAGCCCGGTGCTGAAGCAGCAGCTCGATCACGTCACCGGCGACCTGGTCGTGACACCCAAGAACGAGGCCGAGCTGATCCGCGTGCTTGCCGCCTGCCACCGGCATGGCGTGCCGGTGACGCCGCGCGGCAGCGGCACAGGCAATTACGGCCAGGCGATGCCGCTCTCGGGCGGCGTGGTGCTCAACCTCGCCGAGATGAACGAGATCAAGTCGATCGCGCCGGGGCGCGTGGTGACCGGGCCGGGCGCGGTGCTGGCCGACATCGACAAGGCAACGCGGGCGCATTCAGGGCAGGAACTGCGGCTCTCACCCTCGACCTACAACACCGCCTCGATCGGCGGCTTCATCGCGGGCGGTTCGGGCGGCGTCGGTTCGATCAATTTCGGCGGCTTGCGTGATTTCGGCAATGTGCTGCGCCTGCGCGTGGTAACCATGGAGGCCGAGCCGAGGGCGCTCGAACTCACCGGCGAGGATCTGCACAAGGTGACCCACGCCTACGGCACCAACGGTATCATCACCGAAGTCGAGATGCCGCTGACCGCGGCCTATGAGTGGATCGACATCATTGTCGGCTACGACGCCTTCATGAATGCGGCGCGCTACGGCAACGCGCTGGCCTGCCAGGACGGCATCCTGACCAAGCTGATCACGCAGATCGCGGCACCGGTGCCGCAGCTCTATTTCAAACGGCACCAGAAATTCCTGAAGGATGGGCAGAGCATCTGCGTCGTCATGGTGGCGCGGCATGGGCTGGACGCCTTTCTCGCTTTCACGCGGCGGGCTGGAGGCGAGGTGATCTTCAACGCCGCGACGGCGACGCCGGAGGAGAAGAAGGGTCTGCCGCCGGCCTATGAACTGGCCTGGAACCACACAACGCTCAGGGCGCTGCGGGTCGACCCCGACATCACCTATCTGCAGTCGCTCTATCCCTTTCCCAACCAGCTGGCGCTGGTCGAGAAAATGGACGCGATGTTTCCAGGCGAAGTGTTCTCGCATCTGGAGTTCGTGCGGCTGGACGGCAACATCACCTGCTTCGGCCTGCCGCTGGTCAAGTTCACCACCGAGGCGCGGCTCGACGAGATCATCCGCCTGCATGAGGAGAATGGCTGCCCGATCTTCAACCCGCATCGTTACACGCTGGAAGAGGGCGGCATGAAGCAGACCGATGCGGTGCAACTCGCCTTCAAGCGCGAGACCGACCCGCAAGGACTGCTCAATCCCGGCAAGATGATCGCCTGGGAGAACCCGGATTATGACTACCGTTCGGGCCGGACTTTTCTGTTCAAGGGGCTGCAGAGGACGGGATGAGGAGAGGTTCGCGCTTGAACACCCCCCTCTGGCCTTCCGGCCCGGGCCCTTCGCTGTCGCTTCGGGCGTTCGTCGCTCGGAAAGCCAAGAAATCGGCTTCCCGTCCGCTGCGCGGACCACTCCTCACCCCCCTCAAGGGGGGAGATTGGCAGCTTAAGCGCTGCCGCCAACCTGCCGCGCTGACAATTGGCGAAAGCAGGGAGATAATCCGATCTCCCCCCTTGCGGGGGAGATGCCCGGCAGGGCAGAGGGGGGTGCCTCGCGCTGACCCAGGCAATGCTTCGCCATGAACATCCTCGTCGTCCACGCCCATCCGGTCGAAACCAGCTTCAATGCCGGCCTGCACCGGACGATCGTCGAGCGACTGACGGCTGCCGGTCATGCGATTGACGACTGCGACCTCTATGCAGAGGATTTCGATCCGCGGCTCTCTCGCCAGGAGCGGCTGGATTACCACAATCCGCGCGGCTCCGCCGACCCTGCGGCGCCGTATGTCGAACGCCTGCTGCGCGCCGATGCGCTGGTGCTTTCCTATCCGGTCTGGAACTACGGCTTTCCGGCAATCCTGAAAGGGTTCTTCGACCGCGTCTTCCTGCCCGGCGTGTCGTTCAAGCTGGTCGACGGCAAGGCGCAGCCGTCGCTGCACAAAATCAGGAAGATCGCGGCGGTCACCACCTATGGCGGCAGCCGGTTCCGCGCCATGCTGATGGGTGACCCGCCGCGCAAACTGGTCCAGCGCATGCTGCGCGCCACAGTCAAGCCGGGCGCTTCGGTTTCCTACCTGGCGCATTATTCGATGAACATTTCGAGCGACGAGACGCGCAAGGCGTTCTTGGCCAAGGTCACGGCCAGCATGGACAGATTCTGATGCGCGCGCTGGTGGTTTATTGCCATCCGGTGCCGGAGAGTTTTTGCGCCGCTATCCGCGACACCGCCGTGGAGGTGCTGACGCGAAAGGGCTGGGACGTGCGGCTGCTCGACCTCTATGCCGAGAAGTTCGATCCGGTGATGAGCTGCGAGGAACGGCGTTTCTACAACAACCAGGCGCCGCAGGACCTTGCCCTGAAGCCGCATTTCGAGCTGCTCAACTGGGCCGAGGCGATCCTCTTCGTCTATCCGACCTGGTGGTACGGGCTGCCGGCGATGCTGAAGGGTTGGCTCGACCGGGTGTGGGCGACGGACGTCGCCTTCAAGCTGCCGGCCGGCAAGGGGCGGATCAAGTCGCTGATGCGGCATGTGACCAAGGTCGGCGTCATCACCACCTGCGGCGCGCCGACATGGTGGAGCGTCGTCGTCGGCCAGCCCGGGCGCAAGACCTTGCTGCGCGGCATGCGCGCGCTGTGCGCCACGCGCTGCCGGACTTTCTTCATGGCGCACTATCTGATGGACGCCTCGACGCCGAAGACGAGAGCCGCGTTTCTGGCGAAGGTGCGGGCAAAGCTGGAGCGGTTTTGAGGGGGCGAACTGCCCTTCTCCCCTTGTGGGAGAAGGGAAAACCGCGCTACATCTTCACCCGTTCCGATTTCGGATCATACATCGGCTTCAGCGATGCCTCTGCCGCAAACCGCTCGCCGGCGATCTCGACCTCATAGGACGAGGCCAGCACATCCGCCTCGGTCTCGTCCTGGCAGGGCACATAGCCCAGCCCGATCGCGCCGCCGAGATGGTGGCCGTAATTGCCTGAGGTGATCGGACCGACGATCTTGCCGTCGCGCAGGATCGCCTCGTTGTGGAAGAGCAGCGGTTGCGGGTCCTTCAGCCGGAACTGGACCAGCCGGCGGCTCAATCCGGCTTCCTTCTTCTTCAACACCGCGTCGCGGCCGATGAAATCGCCCTTGGCCGTCTTCACCGCGAAGCCGAGGCCGGCTTCCAGCACATTGTCCTCGTCGTTGATGTCGTGACCGAAATGGCGGAAAGCCTTTTCGATGCGGCAGGAATCGAGCGTATGCAGCCCGCACAGCTTGAGGCCGACATCGGCGCCGGCCGCTTCGATGGCTTCAAAGACGTGGGCCGCCTGGTCGGTCGAGACATAGAGCTCCCAGCCGAGTTCACCGACATAGGTGACGCGATGGGCGCGGGCGAGTCCCATGCCGATTTCGATCTCCTGGAAGGTGCCGAACGGGTTGTTCTCGTTGGAGAAGTCATTCGGGCTGACCTTCTGGATCAGTTTTCGCGCATCCGGGCCCATCAGGCAGAGCACGCTTTCGGCAGCGGTTACATCGGTGATGACGACAAACGCCTCATCGACGTGCCGGCGTAGCCAGGCGAGGTCGCGCTGCAGCGCGGCGCCGGGCACGACGAGGAAATAGGCGGTGTCCGACAGGCGCGACACCGTGAGATCGCTCTCGATGCCGCCGCGCCGGTTGAGCATCTGCGTGTAGACGATCTTGCCCGGCGCCACGTCTATGTTGTTGGCGCAGAGTTTTTGCAGGAACGCGCAGGCGTCGCGGCCCTCGACGCGGATCTTGCCGAACGAGGTCATGTCGAACAGGCCGACCTTGTTGCGGACGGCGAGGTGCTCCTCGCGCTGGTTGTCGAACCAGTTCTGCCGCTTCCAGGAATAGCGGTACTCGCGCTCCTGTCCCTCGCGCGCGAACCAGTTGGCGCGCTCCCAGCCGGCGACCTCGCCGAACACGGCGCCGCGCGCCTTCAGATGCTCATGCAGGGGTGAACGGCGCACGCCGCGCGATGTCGCCATCTGGCGATAGGGGAAATGGTCGGCATAGAGCAGGCCGAGCGTTTCGGAGACGCGCTCCTTGAGGTAACGGCGGTTCTTCTGGAAAGGCTGGGCGCGGCGGATGTCGACTTCCCACAGGTCGAACGGTGCCTCGCCGTCGTTGATCCACTGTGCCAGCGCCATGCCGGCGCCGCCTGACGAGACGATGCCGATCGAATTGTAGCCGGTCGCCATCCAGTAGCCACGCAGTTCCGGCGCCTCGCCGAGATAGTAGCGGTCGTCGGGCGTAAAACTCTCGGGGCCGTTGAAGAAGGTGTGGATGCCGGCGGTCGCCAGCATCGGCATGCGGTTTACGCCCATTTCCAGGATCGGCTCGAAATGGTCCATGTCCTCGGGCAGTTGATCGAAGCAGAAGTCCTCGCGGATGCCGTCCATGCCCCAGGGCTTGGCCACCGGCTCGAAGGCGCCGAGCATCATCTTGCCGGCGTCTTCCTTGTAATAGGCGCACTCGTCGGGCACGCGCAGCACCGGCAGGCGGCTCAGCCCCGGGATCGGCTCGGTGACGAGGTAAAAATGCTCGCAGGCGTGCAGCGGGATGGTGACGCCGTTCTGGGCGCCCAGTTCGCGCGCCCACATGCCGGCGCAGTTGACGACGATGTCGGCCTCGATCGTGCCTTGCTCTTCGCCCTGCGCCCAGGACACGCCGGTGACGCGGCCCGCCTTGGTGTGGACCTTGGTGACCTTCACATTCTCCACGATGGTGGCGCCGCGTTGGCGCGCGCCCTTCGCCAGCGCCATGGCGATGTTGGCGGGGTCGCACTGGCCATCAAGCGGCAGATGCACGGCGCCGACGACGTCGGACACATTGAGATGCGGGTACATCTCCTTGACTTCCCTGGGCGAAATCTCGCGCACGTCGACATCGAAGGCGCGGGCGAGTGACGCCTGACGATAGATCTCGTGCTTGCGCTCCTCGGTCAGCGCGACGGTGATCGAGCCGACTTGGCGCATGCCGGTGCCGACCTCGGTCTCGGCTTCCAGCTTGACGTAGAGGTCGGCCGAATATTTCGCCAGCCGCGTCATGTTCTGCGAGCCGCGCAACTGGCCGATCAGGCCGGCGGCATGCCATGTCGTGCCCGAGGTCAGCTGCTTGCGCTCCAGAAGGACGATGTCGGTCCAGCCGAGCTTGGCCAGGTGATAGGCGACCGAGCAGCCCGAAACGCCGCCGCCGATGATGACGGCCCTTGCCTTGGCGGGAATGGTTCTGGGGGAAGGGATGTTCATGCGGCCTCGCGGCGGTAGCTGGAGACAAAGCGGCGCAGCCGGAGTGCTGCTTCCCGCAAGACGGGTTCCGGCTGGCACAGGCTGACGCGGATATGGCCTGCCGCGGCCTCGCCGAAGCTGGAGCCGGGCATGACGCCGACCTTCTCCTTGTCGAGGAAGGCGAAAGCGAATTTCTCGTCGTCGGATTCGACGGCCGATATGTCGAGCATGACATACATGCCGCCTTCGGAGCCGCGCACGCCGACATCGTTCATGCCTCGCACGGCGTCGAGCAGGACGGCGCGTCGCGCCGCATAGCGTTCGGCGATTTCCTTCACGCCATAACCCTTCTCCAGCGCCTCGGTGCAAGCGATCGAGATGAAGGCCGGGAGGCCGTAGGTCGTCACCAGATTGAGGTTGGTCAGCAGCGAGATCATCTCGCTGGGGCCGGTCAGCCAGCCCATGCGCCAACCGGTCATGCCATGGCTCTTGGACATGGAATTGATGACCAGCGTGCGCTCGGCCATGCCGGGCAGGGAACGCGGCGAGATGTGCTCGCCACCGCCGAGCGTCCAGTAGACTTCGTCGGACAGCAGCCACAAATCGTGCTCGCGGCAGACCTCGGCCAGCTGTTCCAACCGTTCGCGCGAATAGACGGCTCCGGTCGGGTTGTTCGGCGTGTTGATCAGGATGGCGCGCGTATTCGGCCGAAGTGCCGCCCGGATCATGTCGGCGCGGGGCTGGAAACCGTCCTCGGCCGGCGTCTCGACAACCGTGAAGGTCGCGCCCGCGGCGCTGAAGGTGTTGGGGTAGGTCGCGTAGTATGGCGCGACCACGATGGCGTGGTCGCCCGGATCGAGCACGGCCTGCACGGCGGCGTAGAGCGCCGCCTGGCCGCCCGGCGTGGCGATGACCTGGTCCGGCGTCGTCCCGACGCCCGTGCAGGCGACCGAGGCCGCCGCCATCGCCTTGCGCAGGCGCGGCAGGCCGGGCAAAGGGGTATAGTGGTGATTGCTGCCGCGAACCGCGGTCACGCAGGCCTCGATCGTTTCGGAAGGTGTGTCGAAATCGTGATCGCCGACCGACAGCATGATGATGTCCTCGCCGGCTTCCTTGCGGGCCCACGCGGCGAAATGGACTTCCCAGCCATCCTTGCCCGACGGCACGATGCCTGAAATGCGCGATGATGGTTTTGGCATCAGGCTCTCAACCTTTCGTTTTTCGGATCCCACAAAGGCTCATCGTTCTGCACGACCGCCTTGAAACGGTCGCCGAAGATCTCGATCTCCACGGCGGTGCCGGGCTCCGCCAGATCGGCACGCAGCATGCCGAGCGCGATCGACTTGCCGACGCGATGACCCCAGCCGCCCGACGTCGTCTCGCCGACGATCTGGCCTTCACGCCACAGCGTCGACATGTAGGGCGCGTCGCAATCGCCGGGGTTTTCCACCACCAGCGTGACGAAGCGCTTCCTGACGCCCTGCTGTTTCTCGTTCTGCAGCGCTGCCTTGCCGCGGAACTCGGGCTTGTCCCATTTGACGAACCGCTCGAGCCCGCCTTGCAGGATCGAATAGTCGGTCGAAAGGTCGCCCTTCCAGGTGCGGTAGCCCTTTTCGAGCCGCAGCGAATCCAGCGCGTACATGCCGAATGGTTTCAGGCCGTGCGGCTGTCCCGCCGCGCAGATGGTGTCGAAAACGGCGGCGGTGTCGTCGACCCTGGTGTGGATTTCCCAGCCGAGTTCGCCGGCGAAGGAGACGCGGACCAGCTTCGCCCAGCGCCCGGCGATCTTGGTTTCCTGATGCGTGAGCCACGGCAAGGTCAGGTCGGCCTCACAGACGGCGGCGAGGATTTCCCGCGACTTGGGTCCGGCCAGGATTTGGGTGGAGAATTCCTCGGTCCGGTCGATCAGCTTGAAAGTCGCATCCACGGGCATGTGCGATTTCAGCCATTCGAAATCATGCCATTGCGCCACCGCCGCGGTGATCAGCGTCATGGATTCCTCGCCGTGGCGCACCACCGACATTTCGGTGACGATGCGGCCCTTGTCGTCGGAGAAATAGACGAGACCGATGCGGCCGGGCTTCGGCACGAGGCCGGTCACTTGCCGGCTAAGCCATTCGGCGGCGCCCGGACCTTCGAGGTTGAAGCGCGAAAAACCCGGCAGGTCGAGGATGCCGGCGGCGTCGCGGACGGCCAGGCATTCCTCGCGCACGCGGTGCTGCCACGGCCCGTCGCGACGGAAGGTGAGCGTTGCTTCCTCCGAGACGTCGTCGCCATCCTGCGCATACCAGGTGGCGCGCTCCCAGCCATTATAGGCGTCGAAGCGCGCGCCGAACGCCTTCATGCGATCATGGATCGGCGACAATTTCCTGTCGCGTCCCGCCGGCCAGGCATGGCGCGGAAACTGGATGGCGTATTCGTTGCCGTAGATCTCCATGCCTTTGGCAACGCAGTAATCCGGAGCCGAAGCGAAGGACGTGAAGCGGCGCGGGTCGCAAGACCACATGTCCCATTCGGTCCGGCCTTGCGTGACCCATTCGGCCAACACCTTGCCTGCACCGCCGCCTTGCGCGATGCCGAAGGTGAAGACGCAGGCCTCGAACGCATTGGGGACGCCCGGCATCGGCCCGATCAGCGGATTGCCGTCCGGCGCATAGGGGATCGGGCCGTTGATGACCTTGGACAGGCCGGCGGTGCCCAGGATCGGCACGCGGGCGACGGCGTCGGCCAGATAATGTTCCAGCCGGTCGAGATCGTCGGGGAAAAGCTGGAAGGAAAAATCCTCCGGCATCGGATCGTTGTGACCCGCCCAATGCGCGCGGCAATTGCGCTCATAGGGGCCGAGATTCATGCCGTTCTTTTCCTGGCGCAGATAGTAGGAAGTGTCGACGTCACGCAGCAGCGGCAGCTTCCTGCCCTGTTCCTTCGACCATGCGGCGAGTTCGGGGATCTCCTCGAACAATATGTACTGATGGCTCATCACCATCATCGGCACCTCGCGGCCGAACATTTTTCCAACTTCGGCGGCACGGTAGCCGGCGGCGTTGACGACGATCTCGCAGCGGATCTCGCCTTGCGGCGTCACGACCACCCATTCGTCCCTTTCGCGGCGCACGCCTGTCACCGGGCAGAAGCGTATGATCCGGGCACCCATGTCGCGCGCGCCCTTGGCCAGCGCCTGGGTCAGCTGCGCCGGGTCTATGTCGCCGTCGCTCGGGTCGTAGAGGGCGCCTTCCAGCTCATGCGTCTCGATGAAGGGATAGCGGCGCTTGATCTCGTCCGTGCCGACGATATCGATGTCCATGCCCTGGTAGCGGCCCATGCCCTTGGCGCGCTGGAACTCCTGCATGCGCTCTTGCGTGTGGGCAAGCCGCAGGGAGCCAGTGACATGGTAGTTCATGGGATAGTCGACGGCCTCGGCCAGCCCGCGATAGAGCTCGGTCGAATAGCGCTGCATGTTCATCAGCGACCAGGACGAGGAGAAGGTCGGCACATTACCGGCGGCATGCCAGGTCGAGCCGGAGGTGAGTTCATTCTTTTCCAGGAGAACGCAGTCGGTCCAGCCCGCCTTGGCGAGATGGTACAGAGAGGAGGCGCCAACGACACCGCCTCCGATGATCACCACGCGTGCCGTGCTCGGCAAACCGGCCATGTTCTTCTCCAACCCTTGGTCCAATTTCATTCAATAAACTGGCGGCGAAACCACCCAGATGACGACCGCCGGCTCCAATCCCGGATTGCGCCAGCGGAAAGGCTTGCCCTCGAAGCGAAAGGAATCGCCTTCGCCGAGCCGGTGCCATGTCCCCGATATTTCGATGTCGAACGTCCCCGACACGACATATCCAGCCTCTTCGGTTGGCCGGCGCGCCTCGCTCTTGAGCCCAGCGCCCGGCGCGAAGACGGAACGCAGCATCTCGAAGCTACCGCCGAGATCAGGCGACAGAAGCTCCTCCATGAGGCCGGATTCGCTTGTGCCAAGGGTGCGGCGGCTGCCGGCCCGCACGACCGCGCCGCGCTCGCTTTCGATGGGAACGTCGTGGCCGAAGAACAGGCTGACCGGTACGCCGAACAGTTCGCCAAAGGCCCTGAGATCACTGAGCGACGGTGTCGACAGGCCGCGTTCGACCTGGCTGACCCAGCCGACCGACCGGCCGAGTTTCAGGGCGATCTCGGCGAGCGTCAGCCCACGCGCCTTGCGCAACGCCCTGATGTCGCTGGCCAGCAATCGCTCGTAATTTCCCTGCAATGCTTTCGCTGTAGCTGGAGGCAAACCGCGTCCTCGTGAAAAAATCCGATTAAATTTCATGAGATGCCGGTGCGGTGAAAAAATCAAGCGGATTTTCACAGGTGCACAAGAATTGCTTGCGCGATTTTGGCGGTTCATGCAAAGGCTCGGCCGCGAACGGCGAGTGGGGACGTCCGATCGGGACACAGGGTAAGGGACGGCCCATGCTTGAAAAGAAGGCTCGAATCACGGCCGATGCCGAGATCGTCGACGACGCGATCGTATCGCGCCGGTCGGTGCGCGCTTTTCTGCCCGACATGGTCGACGACAATACGATCCGCGACATACTGGCGGTCGCGGCACGCGCCCCTTCCGGCACCAACATGCAGCCATGGCGGGTCTATGTCACCAAGGGCGACACCAAGCAGCGGATATCGGATGCCATCCTGAATTCCGGCATCCGTGCCGAAAAGGCAGACTGGGACGAATATCGCTATTATCCCACGCAGTTCTTCGAACCCTACCTGACCCGCCGCCGCGCCAACGGTTTCGGGCTCTACGGCGCGCTCGGCATCGGTCGCCGCGAGGTCGACAAGATGCGTGCCCAGCACGACCGCAACTTCGTCTTCTTCGACGCGCCGGTCGGCATGATCTTCACCATCGACCGCCGGCTCAACCAGGGTTCCTGGATCGACTACGGCATGTTCCTGCAGAACATCATGGTTGCCGCGCGGGGCAGGGGCTTGCACACCTGTCCGCAGGCGGCGTTCGCGCCCTATCACCGGCAGATCAGGCCGGTGCTCGGCATTCCCGACGAGGAGATCGTCGTCTGCGGCATGGCGCTCGGTTATGAAGATACGTCGAAGCCCGAAAACGCCTTCCGAACCGACCGCGTGCCGCTGGAGGAATGGGTGACGTTCAGCGGGTAGGCCGCTGCTGCGCTGCGACATCCGCTATTCCGTGTTCATCTGGGCGCCATGGCCGCTGACATGGGCGCCATCCTGCGGCGTCAGCTTGAGATAGGCTGATAGCGCGCACAGCGTGATGACACCCTCGATCACGAACAGTATCCGGAAGTCATTGGCGACGGCCGGACCGCCGCCGGCCAGAAACGATAGTGCCGCGGCGGCGAGGCCGACGCTGATCGCCACCGCCAGCTGCCACAATATGTAATAGAGCGCGCTGAAGCGGGCGAGCTGCTCGGGCGCGATATCGGAATAGGCAAGATTGCCGGTTGACGCCCATTGCGCGGAACGGAAGACGCCGAAGATGAAGATGTAGGCAAGCACGATCCACACCGGTGTGGTCGCCTGCATCAGGGCAAAGCCCGCAACCATGGCCGCGACGACGGGCGTGTTGAAAACCAGCACGCGGCGGAAACCGAAGCGGTTGAGCAGGCGAGGCATGAAGACACGCATGACCACCGACCCGACCGCGGCGACGAAGGTCAGCGATCCCGCCTGTACCGCGCTCATGCCGAAGCCGAGCTGGAACATCAGCGGCAGCAGGAAGACGACGGAGCTGAGGCCGATCGTGTCCAGACCGCCGCCGGTGAGGAAGGAGATGCGGAAGGTGCGGATGCGCAGGAGCTTGAGGTCGAGCAAGGGATTGCGCACGCGCAGGCAATAGAACGAGGCGACCGTCAGGATGACCAGCGCTAGGGCAAGCTCGGCCGCGATCACGCCGGCGGCCGCATCTTTCGCCGCCAGCGAATCCATGCCGAAGACAAGCAGGACCATGCCGCTGCCGACCAGCAGGAAGCCCGGGAAATCGAACGGTGTGCGCACGGGTTTGGTCACCGTCGGAAACAGCGAGGCGGCAAGGACAGCCGCGGCCAGCGCGAAGGGCACGTTGATGAAGAAGATCCAGCGCCAGGAAATGTAAGTGGTCAGCGCGCCGCCGACGAGCGGACCGACGAGCGGGCCGGACTGGCCGGCCAGCGAGATATACATGTTGATCTTCAGCGTCCGGCTTCGAGGGAAGGTCGACAGGATGACGACCTGACCGAGCGTGCCCATCAGCGCGCCGCCGAAGCCCTGCAGCGCGCGGGCGCCGACCAGCGTCCAGATGTTGTCGGACAGGCCGCACAGCGCCGACGAGGCGGCGAATACCAGCAGCGCAAAGCAGTAGACGTTGCGCAGGCCGAAGCGGTCGGCAGCCCAACCGCCGAGCGGCATCGAGATGATCAGGCTGGCGACGTAGACCGTGATCAGCAGGCCAAGCTGGCTCGGTGGACGGCCAAGGCTTTCGCTGATGCCGGGCAGCGCCGTCACCACGACATTCTGGTCGAGACTGGTCATGAACACGCCGCAGGCGACCGTCAGCGGCAGCAGGAGCAGGGCTCTGGCTGGCACATCGGCGCGATCGGTGACGCCGGCGGATATTTCTGCGGTCATGGAGATATTCGAACCAAACGGATGCGCGGATTCTGGAGACGGGTTTTGTTACCCTTCGGACCGGCTTGACGGCCATATCACGCCATTATGGCGGCCGCCGGCGCATTGCTGTAGCGTCAGAGCCGGCCGGCCTTGATGCCAGAATCCCTCGAGGCGCGCCTACTGGACCTCGTAGCCGACTTCCTCGCTGGCGTGACACAGCGCCTTCCAGAAGGAGCGCGCGAAAGAGCGGAAGACGTAGATGTCGAACTGGTCGCCGCCGGTGCGTTGGATCTGGGCGAAGACATCGTGATGGGTGGTCGAGCGGCCGGCGCCGAGCGGGAAGGCAGGCAGCGCGAAATCGATGGCGAAGAACTTCGCCAGCACCCATTCGGCCTTCGGTCCGGCGATGCGGATCGCGCTGCGGCCATGCGAAAGATCGGTCACCGTGCCGATGGCGGGGGTCACCACGCCCGCGAAAGCCGCGGCCAGCCCCTCGGCTTCGTCGGCTACGGTGAACTTTCCCGGTGCGAAACCGAATGCCGATTTGGCGCCATTGGTGGCGCCACCGCCGGCACCGTCGGGCAGCGCAAGCCCGGTGACGGCGCGGATGCATGATATCAGTTTCTTCTCTTCGCCCGGCCAGGCGGCGAGCTGCACGATCGAGCCCGGTCTCGTCTCGGTCAGGATGACCTCGACACCATGTTCGAAATTGCCGTGCGAGCCGACATGGAATTCCGGTTCCAGCGGTGAAAGGCGCTCAACCATGCATGCGGCTCCCGTCCGGATCGTAGAAGTGGTTGGAAACGATCTCGACCGGTCCGAACCGGTTGCGCAGCGGATCGGAGACATGGGCGCGCGAGCCGTGCCTGGCCTTGCCGCCTTTGACCAGCGCCAGCGCGATGTGCTTGCCGAGCGCCGGCGAATAGCAGCATGCCGTGATGTGGCCGATGGAGCCGTGCGGGTTGGACTCGTCAAGCTCCTC
Source organism: Mesorhizobium sp. B2-3-6 (assembly GCF_006442305.1). Taxonomy (NCBI): domain Bacteria; kingdom Pseudomonadati; phylum Pseudomonadota; class Alphaproteobacteria; order Hyphomicrobiales; family Phyllobacteriaceae; genus Mesorhizobium; species Mesorhizobium sp. B2-3-6. Next base: position 852,381 of record NZ_VFVW01000001.1, read on the forward strand.
GACGATATGCGCGCCGCCGTTGAGCGGCCTGTTGTCGAGCGCGACCAGGCCGACAAGTTCCAGCCGGTCGGGCGAGATGAGGCCCTCGCGGTCCATCATCGCCGAGCCGATAAACGGTTTCTTCTTCGACAGCATCCAGTCGAGATGCAGGTCGCGCGCCGTGGTGCGGCCGTCGATCTCGGCGCCCGTCACATGGCCTTTCTCGATGCGCATCGTGCCCAGCGCTTCCAGTCCGTAGGTTGCCAGGCCGAACGGCTTGCCGGCCTCGACAAGCGTTTCCCAGACATGGGTGCCATGGTCGGCGCCGCAATAGACCTCGAACGCCATTTCGCCGGAGAAGGACAGCCGGCAGATCATCACCGGCACGCCAGCGATCTGGCCATGCACGATGCCCATGAACGGCAGCGCCGCATTGTCGACAGCGGTGCCGGCGACGCAGCCGGCCAGGATCTGCCTGGCTTTCGGCCCGCCGATCGCAGCGCCCGCCCACTGGTCGGTCACGGAGGTGACATGAACCTTGAGCTCCGGCCAGACCACATCGAGAAAATATTCCAGATGCTGCATCACCTTGCCGGCATTGGCCGTGGTGGTGGTCATCAGGAAATCCCGTTCGCCGAGCCGCCATGTGGTGCCGTCGTCGAAGGCCAGCCCGTCCTCGCGCAGCATCAGTCCGTAGCGCGCCTTGCCCACGGCCAACGTGGAAAACATGTTGGTGTAGACACGGTCGAGGAATTCGGCCGCGTCCGGACCCTGCACCGCGATCTTGCCGAGCGTCGAGACATCGACGATGCCGGCGCTTTCGCGCGTTGCCCTGGCCTCGCGTACATAGGCCTGCTCGATCGTCTCGCCGGCAAGGCCGTAGATCATCGGCCGGTACCACAGGCCGGCGGAATACATGGTCGCGCCATTGGCCAGGTGCCAGTCATGCATCGGCGTCAGCCGTTCGGGCTTGAGGTCGCCGAAGCGCTCCGCTGCCAGTGATCCGATCGAAACCGGTGCAAAGGGCGCCCGGAAGCGTGTCGTGCCGACTTCCGGGATCGGCTTGCCGAGCGCCTCGGCCATGATGGCCAGGCCGGGGACGTTGGAATTCTTGCCCTGGTCGGTCGCCATGCCGAGCGTGGTGTAGCGTTTCAGATGCTCGACCGAGACGAAGCCTTCGCGGTGCGCCAGCCGCACGTCCTCCGACGTCACGTCGTGCTGGAAGTCGACGAAGCTCTTGCCGCTGGCCCTGATCTCGAACACCGGCGCCGGATCGGGATCGCAAGCTACGGCTTCGACCGGGGGCAGTGCGGCCGGCGTGGCTTGCGCGCCTGCCGCGGCAAGGCCCGCGGCGCGGCCCTCGATCATTGCTTCGGCCGTGGAAAAGCTGCCGGTGAAGGCGCCGGCGCCAATCCAGTTCTGCGTCGGCTTCGGCGGCAGGAAGGCTTGTCGGGCGGCATTCCACTGCGCCTTGCCGCCGGCCTGGCTGGCCAGATGGATGGTTGGCGACCAGCCGCCCGACATCAAGAGGCAGTCGGCATGGATGCTGCGGGCGTCGCCGGTGAGCGTGCCGTTGGTCATGTCGAAGCGCTGCAGCTTGACGCCGGAGAGCGCCTTGCCGCCCTCAGTGGCGATCACGGCATGGCCGGGAAAGATCTCGGCTTCGGTCTCCTCGGCCAGCTTGCGCATTTCGCCCGAAAGCTCGGGACGGACATCGACAATCGCGGCAATCCTTGCGCCGGCCTTCTTCAGCGCCAGGGCGCAGCGATAGGCGCTGTCATTGTTGGTGAACAGCGCGACCGTCTGCCCCGCCAGCACGCCGAATTCGTTGGCGTAGCGCTCCGCGGCATGCGCCAGCATCACGCCCGGGCGGTCATTGCCCGGAAATACGAGCGGCCGTTCGAAAGCGCCGGTGGCCAAGACCACCGATCGGGCGCGGATCGCCCAATAGCGATGGCGCGGTTCGCCCTTGCCGGGTGTCTCCTTGTGATCGGTGACGCGCTCAAGGGCGGCAAGCGTATTGCTGTCGTAGTAGCCCCAGACCGTGGTGCGCGGCAGAAGCCGGACGTTGTCGTAACCCTCGAGCTGGGCCACGGTTCGCCTGGCCCAGTCGGCCGCCGGCAGGTCATCGATCGTCTCGTTCGACCAGTTGGCAGAGCCGCCGAAACGCGGATCGAGTTCGGCAAGCATGACGCGCGCGCCCTGATCAGCAGCGGCCTTGGCGGCCGTCAGCCCGGCAGGGCCGGAGCCGACCACCAGCACGTCGCAAAAGGCGTTCATGCGCTCATAGCGCGCCGGGTCGGCGGTGGAACCGGCCCGGCCGAGGCCGGCGGCGCGGCGGATGAAATGCTCGCAGAACATCCAGAAGCGCGTGCCCTTCAGCGGACCGATCACCGGACCCATGAAGGTCTTGTAGTAGAAGCCGGCCGATAGGAGCTTGCCGCCGAGCTGGTTGACGGCGCTGACGTCCCAGGCCAGCGACGGAAAACGGTTCTGGCTGACGGCGACCAGCCCGTCATGAAGCTCGACCATGGTCGCCGCGACGTTGGGCTCGCGGACCTCGCCCTTCAGCACCGTCACCAGTGCGTTCGGCTCTTCCACGCCTGCTGTCAGGAGGCCGCGCGGGCGGTGGTATTTGAACGAGCGCCCGTAAAGCGTGACGCCGTTGGCCAGCAGCGCCGAAGCCAGCGTATCGCCGGCATGGCCGGTGTAGGGCGTGCCATCAAAGGTGAAGCGGATGGTCTTCAGCCGGTCGATGCGGCCGCCGGTCTCGGTCCGGCGCGGGCTCACGATCTGCCCTCCGCCTTGCGCCGCGCGACCGGACCGTGATCGCCGCGTGCGAAGGCGACGCTGGAAATCTCATGCGTCAGCGTGTTGCGCACGACCCTGAGATGCGCGCGACAGCCGCCGGAATGCTGCCAGATCTCGTTGTGGTCTCCGGCCGGGTTCAGCCGGTCATAGACATAGGCGTTCCAGGCTTCGAAGTTCTGCGAGGCGGGGTCGGGACGCTCGCGGTTGCCGTCACCCTGGTAGGTGAACTCGATGACGTCGCGCGGGCCGCAATAGGGACAAGTGATCAACATCGGATATTCCTGGTGCAGCCTTGCTTGGTGAAGCCTTGCTTGGAGAGATATTGTTCAGTGCAGTCTGGGATTGGCGCCCTGGCCTTTGTCGTCGATCACCAGGCCGCGATGGAAGCGGTCGAGCGTGAAGGGGGCGTTGAGGTCATGCGGCTCGTCCTTGGCGATGGTCCAGGCAAAGCACCAGCCGGAGGCGGGCGTCGCCTTGAAGCCGCCATAGCACCAGCCGCAGTTGAGATACATGCCGGGCAGGGGCCCGGTGGTGATGATGGGCGAGCCGTCCATCGACATGTCGCAGACGCCGCCCCAGGAGCGCAGCATGCGCACGCGGGCAAGCCCCGGGAACAGCGCCAGCATCTCGCTCATCACCTCGTCGACGATGGGCAGGTTGCCGCGCTGGGCGTAGCTGTTGTAGCCGTCGATGTCGCCGCCGTAGACGAGGCCGCCCTTGTCCGATTGCGACATGTAGAAATGGCCCATGCCGAACGTGACGACCGTATCGATGAAGGGCTTCAGCGATTCGGTGACGAAGGCCTGCAGCACATGGCTCTCGATCGGCATCGTCTCGATGCCGGCAAGCTGCATCACCCGGCCGGTGCTGCCGGCCACCGCGACCGCCACCTTCTTGGCGCGGATGTCGCCGCGTGATGTGGTGACGCCGGTGATGCGGTCGCCGTCGCGCAGGAAGCCGGTGACCTCGCAATTCTCGATGATGTCGACGCCGCGCCGGTCGGCGCCGCGCGCATAGCCCCAGGCCACGGCGTCGTGGCGGGCGGTGCCGGCGCGCCGCTGCATCAGGCCGCCGACCACGGGGAAGCGTGCATCACTGGAAATATCGAGCGCGGGGATCAGGCGCTTGATTTGCGCCGGCGTCATCAGTTCGGCGTCGACACCGAGATGGCGCATGGCGTTGCCGCGCCGTGCATAGTCGTCGAACTGGGCCGGCGTGTGCGCCAGGTTCAGGCAGCCGCGCTGCGAGAACATGACGTTGTAGTTGAGATCGTGCGACAGGTTCTCCCACAGCTTCATCGAATGCTCGTAGAAGCGGGTGTTGGCGGGCAGCAGATAGTTGGAGCGCACGGCGGTGGTGTTGCGGCCGACATTGCCGGAGCCGAGCCAGCCTTTCTCCAGCACCGCGACATTGGTGATGCCGTGTTCCTTGGCGAGATAATAGGCGGTCGACAACCCGTGCCCGCCGCCACCGATGATGATGACGTCGTAGGATGCCTTCGGGTCCGGCTTGCGCCAGGCCGGCTTCCAGTCCTTGTTTCCCTTGAGCGCATTCGCGAGCAGCGAAAGGGCCGAGTACTCTGCCATGGATATGATGTCCGTTTCGGGCGATGCGGCAGACTATAGAGCAGGCCGCACGCGCAAAGCCAATATTGCGCCATCGCCTTTCGACTGGCCGACGCTCCGGCCACCGCCAGATCAGCGCAGGTGCGGTCGGATCAGGGCAAACGAATCCGGGTTAACGGGTTCCTTCGACGGTACGCTGTTGATGGAGCATTGAACGGAAAACCCGCCTGTGCGGCGGGTCGTTGGCGCAACTCAGCACCATGACCGAATATCTACCATAGCTGCCTTCACCCAGTCAAGAAAAAATTCCTATCATAAAAAGTGCCGGCGCGCGGGATTGGCCGCCATCGGGCCCCTTGTTGCCCCGAGTTCGGAGCCCTGGCGGTCGGATGCGACGGCTTGCCCCATGATATGGCCGTCTTTATCAAGGACAGGCAAATTCAATTGCCATTGCCGCCTTGAGTCGCCAACAAATCATGTTTTTCAAATTGCTTCGTCTCGTCTTGATGTTCGCGCTTGTCCTTGCGGCGCCGCTTTCGTTCGATGCGTCGGCGCAAGGGCTTGGCCAGGCGCCTGCCGGACTGGTCGCCGACCAGCAGAAAATCCTTCAGGACCTGACGACCAAGACCGACAATTTCGACAAGAAGATCCAGCAGGACGGTGATGACGATGCCACTCTCGTCGATATCCGCCTGCAGCTCGAGGAGTTGTCGCGGCAATCGCTGAACAGCGCGCTGGCCTTCCGCACCCGCCTTAGCGAGATCAACAGCCGGCTCGAGCAACTCGGCCCGGCACCCGCCGCCGGCCAGCCGCCCGAGCCCGATATCGTCAGCACCGAGCGCCAGGCGCTGGTCTCCGAAAAGGCCGAGATCAACGCGGTCATCGCGCAGGCGCAGACGCTGTCGATCCGCATCAGCGGGATGATCGACAAGATCGGCAACATGCGCAGCGCGCTCTTCCGCAATCTCCTGACCAAGCGCTATGTGCTGTCGGATGCGCTGAGCCCACAGGTCTTTTCCGACGCCCGCGACGAGTTCGGCAATTTCTACAAGGCGGTCTCGTCCTGGCTGAGCTTCGCCTTCAGGTTCAAGTTCCAGGCCATTCTGGCGGCTACCTTCGTGGCGCTCGGGCTGGCCCTGGTGCTTCTGGTCGGCGGCAGGCGGTTGTTTGGACGGGTGTTCGAAGCCGATCCGTCCAATGAGGACCCGTCCTATCTCAGCCGCCTGTCGGTGGCCTTCTGGTCGACATTGCTGCCGACGCTGGCGGTCGGCGCCTTTCTTGGATCGACGATTTTCTTTTTCAACTATTACAACGTTTTGCGCGGCGACATTGGCCTTTTCCTCAACGCGCTGGCGACGGTCATCGGGGTGGTGTTCTGCGTCAATCGGCTGGCCAATGCGGCGCTCGAGCCGAGGCTGCCGAACTGGCGCCTGATCCCGGTCGAATCCGGCCCGGCGCGTTGGCTGGTGCGCCTGACCACCGCCATGGCCGTGGTCATCAGCGTCAACACCTTCCTGTCCGTCATCAACGACAAGATGGGATCGCCGCTGTCGCTGACGATCGCGCGCAGTTTCGTGGCCACCATCGTCGTCGGCATCATCCTGATCCTGATGGCGATGCTGCGGCCGTTCAAGGCCCGTGACGGCAGCTGGCGGCCTTGGCCGGCATGGCTGCGCTACCTGGCGCTGGCTCTGGGGCTCTTCACCATCATAGCCGCCTTGCTTGGCTATATCGGCCTTGCGCTGTTCGTGTCGCTGCAGGTGGTGGTCACCGGCACGGCGCTCGTCACCGCTTATATCGGCTTCCTGTCGGCACAGGCGATCGGCGACGAGGGCGCCTTCGCCAATACGTCGGTCGGGCGCTGGCTGTCGGCCAATTCCAGCTACGAGGACACCGCACTCGACCAGCTCGGCCTTGTCGTCAGCGTCGCCATCAATGTGATGATCGTGCTGGTCTTCCTGCCGCTGATCCTGTTGATGTGGGGCTTCCAACCGGGCGACATCCAGGCCTGGGCTTACAAACTGGCGACTGGGATTAATATCGGTTCGGTGACGATTTCGGTCACCGGCATCCTTTCGGGCATCGTCGTCTTCATCATCGGCTATTTCCTGACGCGCTGGTTCCAGGGCTGGCTCGACGGTTCGGTGATGGCGCGCGGCAAGGTCGACACGGGCGTGCGCAACTCGATCCGGCTGGCCGTCGGCTATGCCGGCGTGGCACTCGCGGCACTGATCGGCATCTCGGCGGCGGGCATCGATCTGTCCAGCCTGGCGCTGGTCGCCGGCGCGCTTTCCCTCGGCATCGGCTTTGGCCTGCAGAACGTGGTGTCGAACTTCGTCTCGGGCCTGATCCTGCTGGCCGAGCGGCCGTTCAAGGTCGGCGACTGGATCGTCGCCGGCGACATCAGCGGCACCGTCAAGAAGATCAGCGTGCGCGCCACCGAGATCGAGACCTTCCAGCGGCAGTCGGTGATCCTGCCCAATTCGAACCTGATCAACAACGCCGTCGGCAACTGGACGCACCGCAACAAGCTCGGCCGCATCGACATCAAGGTCGGCGTCGCCTATGGCAGCGACGTCAAGCAGGTGCACGCCGTCCTGCTCGAGATCGCCCGCGGTCATCCGCTGGTGCTGAAGAACCCCGAACCCTTCGTGCTGTTTTCCAATTTCGGGCCTGCCGCGCTGGAATTCGAGATCCGCCTGTTCCTGGCGGATGTGATGAACGGCAACATCGTGCAGAACGATATCCGCTTCACCGTGCTGGAGACGTTCAGCGACCAGCATATTGAGATACCCTCGACGCCACGCGCGGTCGTCGAGCCCAAGCATGCGAAGGCCTGGCCGACCGACGACGACAAGATCGAGGCCGATTTCGCCGAGCAGGAACGAGCAAAGGCGGAAGCCGCGGCCGAGGCCAAACGTCTAGCCAGATCGGGACGCAAGGCGAAGAAACCTGATCCGGATTAGATCGGCGATCGGAAGGTTTCAGGCCGTCGAAACCAATTGCGGCATGAATGCGGCATTCAGTTGCGGTTCAGCTTCCATCTCATATAAGCTCCCATGCAAAGGCGAGGATGCCTTGCGAAATGCAACAGAGGCGGTGGGAACACCGATATTGCACATGTGGAAGTCTCTCGTCGCTGCCGTCGCCTTGCTCGCCGTGAGCGGCTCGGCCCATTCCGCCAGCGCGGTCAACAAGGACGCCGAGACCCGCACGCTGATCGTGACGGAAGGCGGCAGCAAGACCGACCTGGCGTTGGCCGCCGGCGAAACCGTGGAATTCTGCCCGAATGGCTGCTTCGTCACCTTGCCCAATGGCGACCTCGAAGCCCTGACCGGCTCGGAAACGGTCGAGATCTCGGGCGGCGTCGCCCGCATCAAGTAATTTCGACGGCATGCCTTGAAAGGCCGGACATTTGTCCGGCCTTTTATTGTTTTCGGTAACAGTTGTTTAACAATGACGCCGGAAATACCGCGGCGGCAGCCGCCCACAACCGGGCGTTTTAACGTTCGTTACGCCGTCTCCCCGCTATACGTCTTGCGAAGACGCCGACAAACGGCGCGGCGGGTTCGAGGCAGGGCAGGACGACATGGACGCGCGGTCCGACGGAAACGCAATACCGCTTGCGGTCGATCTCGACGGCACGCTGATCGCGACCGACCTGCTATGGGAAGGACTGTTCATCCTTCTCAAGAAGAACCCGCTCTACATTTTCCTCGTGCCTTTCTGGGCCGCCGCCGGGCCGGCCCGGCTGAAGCAGGCCATCGCCCAGCGCGTCGATATCGATCCCGCGTCGCTGCCTTACCGCGCGCCATTGCTCGACCGCATACGGGCCGAGCATGCCGAAGGCCGCAAGATCGTGCTGGCGACAGGCACGCCGCGCAAATTCGCCGACGCCATCGCTCGCCACCTCGGTGTCTTCGACAGGGTGCTTGCGACGGACGGGGTCGACAATCTGACTTCCGGCAAGAAACGTGCCTCGCTTGTCGCGGCCTATGGCGATGGCGGCTTCGACTATGCCGGCAACAGCCGCCATGATCTCCAGGTTTTCGATGCGGCACGCAGCGCGATCGTGGTGGCGCCGGACCGCCACGCCGCGCGCTGGCAGGCGGCGCATGGCGCCGAAACCATGTCGGCGCCGAAACCGACATTGCGGACCATCGTCAAAATGCTGCGCGTGCATCAGTGGCTGAAGAATTCGCTGATCGCGGTGCCGATGGTGCTGTCGCATGAATATTTCAACGCCGGCATGATCTGGGAGTGCGTGCTGGCGTTCATCTCGTTCAGCGCGGTGGCGTCGGCCATCTATATCCTCAACGATTTCTTCGACCTGGCGCTTGACCGCAAGCATGCCACCAAGCGTCACAGGCCATTCGCCAGCGGCGCGCTCTCCATCCCGTTCGGGATCGGCGCGATCGCGGTGCTGCTGGCGATCGGCATCGGCACAGGACTGTTTCTGGCGCCCGAATTCCTCGCCGTGCTCGGCGGCTACATGGCTGTCACCACGGCTTATTCGCTGTCATTCAAGCGCATGCTGCTGGTCGACGTGCTGACGCTGGCCGGCCTCTACACGATCCGCGTTCTGGCGGGCGCGGCCGCGACCGGCGTCGAGGTCTCGTTCTGGCTGCTCGCCTTCTCGATCTTCTTCTTCCTGTCGCTGGCGCTGGTGAAGCGCTTCGTCGAATTGCGCACCACGGCCATTCCACCCGGCGAGCGCATTGCCGGGCGCGGATATCGCACCGAGGACCAGGAGATTGTCGCTCAGGCCGGCATGGCTTCGGCCTTCTCCTCGGCACTGGTGCTGGCGCTCTACATGGACAGTGTCGCGGTGCGTGAGCTCTACCCGCATCCCTGGCTGATCTGGCCGCTGCCGCCGATCGTGCTTTATCTCACCATGCGGGTCTGGATCCTGGCGCGTCGCGATGAGATGCATGACGATCCGGTCGTGTTCATCATCCGCGACTGGCGCAGCCAGATCGTGGTGCTGATCGGCGCCGTGCTGCTGGTGATTGGGGGCTGGTAGACATGGCCGGCGAGCGCTTCGACAGCTTCGGGCGCGCGACGTTGCCCGCGCCCCGCGTCATCGGCATCGATGACGCGATCGTGTTGCTGAAGGGCGGCCAGGCCAGGCAAGCCTCGCTGCTTGCTTATGGCAATGGCAGATCCTACGGCGATTCCTGCCAGAACGAGGCCGGCGCGGTCGTCGACATGCGGCCGCTGAACCGCATCCGCGCCTTCAATGCCGAGACCGGCCTTCTCGAAGCGGATGCGGGCGTGCTTTTGTCCGACATCATTGCCCACGCCGCGCCCTACGGCTTCTTCCCGGCAGTCGTTCCGGGCACGCAGTTCGTCACGCTCGGCGGCGCCATAGCCAACGACGTCCACGGCAAGAACCATCACCGGCGCGGCACGTTCGGCTGCCATGTCGAAAGCCTCACGCTGCTGCGGTCCGATGGACAGACCTACCGCTGCTCCGCCACGGACAATCCGCGGTTGTTCCGGGCGACGATCGGCGGCATGGGGCTGACAGGCCTGATCCTGTCGGCCTCGATCCGGTTGATGCGGGTGCATTCCCTCGACATCATCGAGAAGGTGACGCCGTTTCGCGACCTGGGCGAGTTCTTCGACCTGGCCGAGGCGGCGGACCAGGCCAATGAATATGCCGTCGCCTGGATCGATCAGCTCGCCGGCGGCAGGCGCAGCGGGCGCGGCCTGCTGTTCACAGGCAACCACGCCGAGCATGGCTCGCACACCGCCGCGCGTGCCGGCGGCAATTTCGCGGTGCCGTTCCAGCCGCCTTTCAATGTGCTCAGCCGGCCGTTCCTGAGCGCCTTCAATGCGGCCTACCGATGGCGGAAGGGCCGCTCTGCCGCGCCGCGCCAGGTCGGCTACCAGGACTTCTTCTTCCCGCTGGACGGTGTGCGCGATTGGAACAGGCTTTACGGTCCGAACGGGCTGTTCCAGCACCAGAGCGTTGTGCCGGAAGAAGCCGCGCGTGAAGCGGTGCCGATGCTGCTCGCGGCTGCCAGGCGGGCGGGGCAGGGCTCGTTCCTCACTGTTCTGAAACGCTTCGGCGGCGTCCGATCCCCGGCGCTGCTCTCCTTCCCGCGGCCTGGCTACACGCTGACGCTGGATTTCCCCAACAGGGGAGCCGCGACCCTGGCATTGCTGGATGAACTCGACCGCATCGCCATCGGAGCCGGCGGAGCGGTCAACCCCTACAAGGATGCGCGCATGAGTGCCGCAACCTTCGCCGCGTCCTTTCCGGAGTGGTCGCGGCTGGAGGCGCAGCGCGATCCGGCCTTCATGTCCGGCTTCTGGGCGCGCACCGCGAAAAACATCGACCTGGGAAGGCGGGGCGCCGAGGCCGCCGAATAGATAAAATTGAAATGGATCTTGGTTAGCGACTGGTTAACGAGGAGATTTACTCAAAATATCCTTGTGAGTTCACGAAATCTTTTCGGGTTTGTAATAGAAGGCGTCACGGGTGGGTGAGCAGCTATGAAATATATCGTCTTCATTCTCTTTACGGTCATGACCAATGCGGCCGCGCAGCTGATGCTGAAGCAAGGCATGATGTCGCTTGGACCGATCTCGTTCGAAGGCGCCAACCCGCTTATCAGGCTTTTGCAGATCGTCTTCAGCCCCTGGGTGTTCCTCGGCCTGTGCACCTTCGTCATTTCCATGGCCTCGCATCTCTACGTGCTGTCCAAGGTCGAGCTTTCCTTTGCCTACCCGTTCCTTAGCCTCGCCTATGTCGCCGTCGCGGTCTTCGCCTATTTCGTCTTTCGCGAGGACCTCAATGGCTGGCGCATCGCGGGTATCGGCTGCATCTGCGTGGGCACGGTGCTGATCGCCCAAAGCGGCCGAGACCTGGGTGACCACGGGCATGACGAGCAGACCGTTTCCATCACCTCCGACAAGATCGGCACCAGCGAGATCGTTCGATGAGACATGTGATTTTCGGCGGCGACGGCTTTGTCGGTCGCCACCTTGCCCCGAAGCTCGTGGCGGATGGCGAGGAGGTTGTCGTCGCCGACATCGTCAAGAGCGATCTTGCGCATTATCGCAACGCCGGCTTCATCCATTGCGACGTGACCGATCCCGCATCGGTGGCGGCGGTCGGGCTGAAGGCCGATGACATGATCTACAATCTGTCGGCAAAGATGCTGTCGCCGATCCAGGTGCGCGCCAAGCGGCACGATTTCTTCTTTCCGGTCAATTTCCATGGCACCGAGCATATCATGCAGGCGATGGACAAGGCCGGCGCACCCAGGCTTGTCCACTACACGACCGACATGATCTACGGCCATACGGTCACCTTCCCGATGACCGAGGAGCATCCGGTCGCGCCGCTCGGCGAATATGGCTGGTCGAAGCAGAAGACGGAGGAACTGGCCGCCGAATGGCGCAAGCGCGGCATGTCGATCTCGCTGTTTCGTCCGCGCCTGATCATCGGTCCCGGCCGCCTCGGCATCCTTGAAAAGCTGTTCAAGCTGATCGACTGGAACCTTCCGGTGCCGCTGATCGGCTCGGGCCGGAATCCATACCAGTTCATTTCTGTTTTCGATTGTGCGGAAGCGGCCCGCGCGGCCTGGAAAGCCGGCGTACCGAACGAGGCCTATAATCTGGGTTCGCTCAACCCGCCGCCGGTCAGGAAATTGCTCGGCGACCTGATCAGGCATGCCGGTTCGAAATCGATCCTGATCCCGACACCGGGCTGGGCGGTGAAGCGCACGCTGGACCTGCTCGACCTGATGAACCTGCCGATCATGGATCCGGAGCAATATCTGATCGCCGACGAGGAGTGCGTGCTCGACGTCTCCAAAGCGGGACGCCAGCTCGGCTGGGTGCCGCAACATCGCGACGAGGACATGCTGATCGCCGCCTACAGCGAATACCGCGCCAGGAAGGCCGGCCACGCCGTCGCCACCAAACATGTGCCCGCCGAATAGCAGCCCGCCAACAGTTTCATTTGCGCACGATCCCCGATCCTGCGCGCGGACAGGAGATTGAAATGACCGTCATGGCCAAGCCCGATCAGGCGAGCGCACGCACCATGGTCAGCGCGCCGGCGCTGTCGCCAGCCACCATCGCCAAGCCTGACCTGATCAGCGTCGAGCAGGCCAAGGCGATGGACGTCGCTGCGATGACGGACCTGTTCAAGGCGCATCTCAACCCGGGCCAGCTGCATTTCATGAAGCTGCTCGGCTTCCACAAGGTCAAGATCGAGCGCGCCGAGGGCATGTTCTACATCGACCAGAACGGCCGCAAGATCCTGGATTTCTTCGGCGGCTTCGGTTCGCTGGCCTTCGGCCACAACCATCCGCGCATCCTCGAAGCGCGGAAAAAATTCCAGGAGGAGAAGCGCCAGGAGATCGCCATCGCCTTCATGTCGCAATATGCGGCCGCGTTGGCCCACAACATCGCCAAATGTTCGCCCGGCGATCTCGACATGGTGTTTCTGGGCTCGTCCGGCTCGGAAGCGATGGAAGCGGCGGTAAAACTCGCCGAGCGTGCCGCCGGTCCGAAGCGGCCCAAAATCGTCTATGCCGAGAATTCCTTCCACGGCAAGACCAAGGGTGTGCTGGCGATCACCGACGGCCAGCTCTACCGCGCCGATTTCAAGGTGGCCGACAATGCGGTCCGGATTCCGTTCGCCGACATCGAAGCGGTCGAGCGCGCATTCCGCTCCGATCCCGAGATCGGCGTCATCGTGCTGGAAACCATCCAGGGCGGCGGCGGCATCATCCAGGCGCCCGCGGAATATTGGCAGAAGCTGCGCGCATTGTGCGATCAATACGGTGTGCTGTGGGTGGCCGACGAAGTGCAGTGCGGCTATGGCCGCGCCGGCCGCTTCTATGCCTTCGAACATTATGGCGTCGTTCCCGACGTGACGGCGCTCGCCAAGTCGCTCGGCGGCGGCAAGGCGGCGGTCGGCGCGATGGTCGCCAGGCGCGAGATCTATATGAAAGCCTATGGCACGCCGAAGACGGCGATGATCCATGCCATGGCGACTTTCGGCGGTATGGGCGAGGCCTGCGTCACCTCGATCGAAGCGCTCAACGTTCTCTATGACGAGGGCCTGATCGACAATGCCGCCGCTACCGGCGAGTACCTTTTGCAGCGCCTCCAGGCACTGAAGGACAAATACCCCAAGATCATCAAGGACGTCCGCGGCAAGGGGCTCATGATCGGGCTCGAGTTCCATGATTTCTCGCAGACCTTGCCCACGGTGTTGCGGCCGGTGGTCAGCGTGCTTGACGACAAGCTGAAGGGCTCGCTGTCGGGCTTCGTCGGCGCGCTGCTGCTGCGTGACTATGACGTGCTCGTCGCCTTCACCGAGTACAACCGCAACGTCATCCGGCTCGAGCCGCCGCTGATCTGCCAGCGCGAGCATGTCGACCGGTTTGTCGATGCTTTCGACAGCCTTTTGTCGCGCGGCATTGTGGGAATCGTGAAGGATTTCGTCAAAAGCCAGGTTCGTTGAGCCCCACGACGATGCTGACCAAGTCGCCCACTCCGCAAAACCCGCTCGACCGGCTCACAGCGGCCGGCCTGGCGTGGGGTGAGGGGACCTATGCGCGGCTGGCGGCACCCATCGGCGCGGCGGCTTTCGCGCTCTACATCCTTTTGACGGCGCTGACGGCCTGGTTGATGCCCGATTCTAATTGGGACATGCTTCCCTATCTCGCCATATCAGAGGAAGGCACATACCCCGATGCGCAGGCGCTGCATGATTATGCCTACAACACCGTCAAGGCCGGGGTCTCGGCAGGTGACTACAAGACGCTGACCGATGATGGCGGCGGCTTCCGCAGCCACATGGCGGAGAATGCCGCCGACTTCCATTCGCTGCTCGGCATGTACCGGATCAAGTTCCTCTACGCCGAGATCCTGTCGACGCTGAGCGCGGCGATGTCGCCGGTCGAGGCGATGCGGCTGGTGCAGGTAGCCTCGGTGCTGCTGTTCGGCGCGATCACGCTGCTCTGGCTGCGCTCGGAAAAGGCCCTGGCGCTGGCGCCGGTGATCGGCGCGGTGTTGATCATGGCCGATTTCGGCGATGCGGCGCGCGCCTCGACGCCGGATCTGCTGACTTCGGCACTGCTGCTCGGCGGGCTTTACGCCTATGTCAGGGGCCGCGAGGCGGCGACGGCGATCCTGCTCTTCCTCGCCTTCATGGTGCGGCCGGACAATATTGTCTTTCTTGCCGTTTTCGCCGTTCTGCTCATCGCCTTCCGGCAGAAGGCATGGGGTGCGCTGGCCGGTTTTGCGGCGTCTTTCGTCGCCTATTTCGCTATCTCGCACTGGGCACATCATCCTGGCTGGTGGCCGCATCTGTGGTTCTCCAGCGTCGCGCAGCACTACAACATGGACGGATTCGAGCCGCCGTTCTCGGTCGTTGCCTATCTCAAGGCATTTGCCGCATCGCTGCTGCGCGCCGTCAACCTGAACAGCTGGGTTGGCGTCTCGGTGCTGGCGCTGGCCGGCTGGTACGCGGCCGGCCGGACCGGCTTCCGGCTCGACCGACGCGCCGGCATTCTGTTTGCCGCGCTCGTGCTCGGCGCGCTGGCGAAATTCACCGTCTTCCCGATCCACGACACGCGCATCTATTTCCCGCATCTGGTCCCGCCATTCCTGCTGCTGGCCACCCCTTTCATGGCGCTGTGGGTGACAGTCGCCCGCGGCCAGCACCGCGCCGCCTTGCATCCAATTCCCGGAGACACGCCATGAGTTCGCTGTCCAGCCTGACGCGCATAGCGCTGTCGCTTGGCCTTCCGGCTGGTTTGCTCGACCGCGGTCCGTCGCTGCGCGGCACGAAATTCCTGGCCGGGGCGGCACTGAAAGCGCGTTTCGGCGGGACAAGGCGGCCCTTCCAGATGGTCAATGTCGGCGCCTGCGACGGCGCCCTGTTCGACGATGTCACACCCTGGCTGCATCGCATACCGGGCGCCCGTGCCCTGCTGGTCGAGCCGATCCCCTATAACCAGAAGCGCCTGCGCGCCAATTATTCCGATACCAGCCGCTTCATCATCGAGCCGGTTGCCGTCACGAAAATAAGGGGGACGATCACCGTCCACACCTTCGATGCCGCCGCGCTCGAGGCCGGCACGCTGCCGATCGAGTTCATCGGCTGCTCCTCGGTCACCGACACCAACCTGATGTCGGGCAAGAATGCCTGGGGCGAGGATGACGTGAATTTCAACAAGTTCGCGCCGTATCTCAGGGACATCGAAGTGCCATCCGAGACGTTGCAGACATTGCTCGACCGCAACGGCATAACCCATATCGACGCCTTCCTCGTCGATTGCGAGGGCGCAGACTGGATGGTCTTCGAGCAACTCGATCTCCAACGCTACCGTCCGGGCATGATCAAGGTCGAGGTCGGCGCACTGCCCGCTCAGGAGATCGGCCAGGTCGTGGTCAAGCTCAAGACCGCCGGCTACCAGGTCGGTTTCCAGGCCGAGGACATCTGGGCCTTCGCCTGACGGCAGCGATTTTCCTGATCCAAGTCGGGTCGCGACGCATCCGCGGCGTGTCGCAAACAGGCGGTAGCGCGCTCATCGTCGTCTGCATATTGTGCGCCGATCAGACGGGCGCCGACGCCGCCCGCAACAGCACTTGGAGTCGCGGGCAATGGCAGAGTTTCCGAACAAGGCGAAGGTCGTCATCATCGGCCTGGGTGGCATTGTCGGCGCGTCGATCGCCCATCACCTGATCGAACGCGGCTGGGACGACATTGTCGGTATCGACAAATCAGGCATCCCGACCGACATCGGCTCGACGGCGCACGCTTCCGACTTCTGCTACACCACCAGCCACGATTTCCTGTCCTGCTGGACGACGCTCTACTCCATCGATTTCTACGAGAAGATGGGCCATTACGCGCGCATCGGCGGCCTCGAAGTCGCGCGCGTCGGCGATGACAGCCGCATGGACGAAATCAAGCGCAAGATCGCTTCGGCCAAGGCTTTTGGCACGCGCGCCCGGCTGATCGAACCCGCCGAGATCAAGGAGAAATTTCCGCTCATCGAAGAGGCAATGGTGCAGGGCGGCCTGTGGGATCCCGACGCCGGCCTGGTCATCCCGCGCTCGCAGACGGTCGCCGGCAAGCTCGTCGACCAGGCGGAAGCCTCGGGCAAGCTCAAATCCTTCGCCAACACGCCGGCCCGGTCGCTCGTCGTCAAGGACGGCCGCATCAGCGCCGTGGTGACCGACCGCGGCACCATCGAGGCCGACTACGTCATCGTCTGCGCCGGCATCTGGGGCCGGCTGATCGCCGAGATGGTGGGCGAGGACCTGCCCGTCATGCCGATCGACCATCCGCTCACCTTCTTCGGGCCCTACAACGAGTTCGCCGGCACGGGCAAGGAGATCGGCTGGCCGCTGCTGCGCGACCAGGGCAATTCGGCCTATATGCGCGACACCGGCGACCCCAAGACCGCCGAGGGCGGGCAGATCGAATGGGGTTATTACGAAGAGACCAATCCGCGCCTTTGCCATCCGCGCGACCTGCTCGAGAAGGACCAGGCCCGGCTTTCGCCTTCGCAGCGCGATCTCGACATGGAGCAGATCCTGGCGCCGCTGGAGCGCGCCATGGAACTGACGCCGATCCTGGGCGAACTCGGCTACAACGAAAGCCATTCCTTCAACGGCCTGCTGCAGGTGACGGCGGATGGCGGCCCGTCGATGGGCGAGAGCCAGAAGGTGAGGGGGCTGTGGTATGCCGTTGCCATCTGGGTCAAGGACGGCCCGGGCATGGGCAAGCTCATCGCCGACTGGATGACGGACGGCCGCACCTCGATCGACCATCACGCCATCGACTATGCGCGCTTCTATCCGCACCAGACCAAGGAGCAGTTCATTTGGGATCGCTGCACCGAGACGGCGATGAAGGTCTACAATCCCGCCGTGCACCCGCGCGAGCCCTTCTCCAAGGGCCGCAACATAAGGCGCTCGCCCTTCTGGGAGCGCGAGAAGGAACTCGGTGGCTATTTCATGGAGCTGGGCGGCTGGGAGCGCGCGCACGGCTATGCCGCCAACGAGCATCTTCTGGAGAAATACGCCAACCGGGTGCCGGTGCGCGAGAACGAATGGGACAATCGCCATTTCTGGCGCGTGTCCAATGCCGAGCATCTGGCGATGAGCGAAGACTGCGGCATCGTCAACCTGTCGCACTTTTCGATGTATGACATCGAGGGACCTGACCACGTCGCGCTGCTGGAGTGGCTGTGCGCGGCCAAGATCGGCGGCGACAACAATATCGGCAAGGGCATCTACACCCACTTCCTAGACGAGGAAGGCATGGTGCGCGCCGACTTCACGGTCATCCGCATGGCCGACCGCTGCCGTTTGATCGATGGCGCGGACGCCGGCCCGCGCGACTTCCAGTACATGCGCCGCACCGCGCAGGATAAAGGTTTCGATGTCACCATCACCGATGTGACGGAAAAATACGTCACCATCGGCATCTGGGGCCCGAACGCGCGAGCAACCCTGCAAAAGGTGGTCGAGAATCCCGAGGGCCTTGCGCTGGAGAATTTCCCGTTCGCCGCGATCAAGCCGATCCGGATCGCCGGCAAGGACGTCACCGCCTTCCGCATCTCCTATGTCGGCGAACAGGGATGGGAACTGCACATGCGCTACGAGGACGGCCTGGCCGTCTGGGATGCGCTGCGCTCGACCGGCGTCATGCCGTTCGGCGTCGAGACCTATGCCAATACGCGGCGCATGGAAAAGAGCCTGCGTTTGCAGAATGCCGATCTGCTCACCGAGTACAACCTGCTCGAGGCCGATCTTGCCCGCCCGAAAGTCAAGGAGAACGACTTCTGCGGCAAGGCCAAGCACCTGGAATACCGCGCCCGCGAGCACCAGCCGGCGATGCTGTGCACGCTGGTGATGACCGAAAACACCGATTCCAAGGGTGTGGCGCGTTATCCGGTGGGCACGATGCCGGTGCTGGACCCCGAGACCGGCGAGACGTTGGTCGACGAACTCGGCCGCCGTTCCTTCACCACGTCGGTCGCCTACGGCCCGACCATCGGCAAGAACATCGCGCTCGCCTATCTGCCATGGGCCTATGCCCAAGAGGGCCGCAAGCTGAAGGTGGAGTATTTCGGCGAGACCTATCCGGTCGAGGTCGCTGGTGTCGGCTACAAGCCGCTCTACGATCCGGAGAATCTGAAGCCGAGAAGCTAGGCAACCTCCCAGCAGGGCTCGTGAGCAAATTTTTGGATAAGCCCGGCGGCCAAGGTCGGGCTTTTCTCTTTTTCGGCTGGCGATTCTGGCTTACCCTGCGGCATGTCTGCTTTTGCTCGCGCAAGACATCTGCTTTCAGGCGCCGCCGCCCTGGCGCTGATGCTGTGGCTGGCCCCGGTGTCGCTCGCGGACGAACCCGTCGACGTCGAACTGGTGCTGGCGGTCGACGTCTCGCTGTCCATGTCGGCGGACGAGCTCGAGATCCAGCGTCGCGGCTACGCTGCTGCATTGACGCACGATCATGTGCTGCAAGCCATCGCCGCCGGCGCTTATGGCAGGATCGCCGTTACTTATGTCGAATGGGCTGGCACCAACTCGCAGCACGTCATCGTGCCGTGGACGGTGATCTCCACTCGCGCCGACGCCGAGCAGGTGGTGGCGCGGCTGTCCGCCCAGCCTCCCAACAGCGCGCGGCGCACGTCTATCTCCGGCGCGCTGGAATTCGGCGCGGACCTTTTCGCCGAAAGTGGCTTTCAAGGGACGAAGCGGGTCATCGATATTTCCGGCGACGGCCCCAACAACCAGGGCGCGCCGGTCGATATCATCCGCGACGAGGTGGTCAAGCAAGGCATCGTCATCAACGGGTTGCCGCTGATGACCCGCGGCGGCTTCACCAGCGCCTACGATGTCAACGATCTCGACCGCTATTACAGCGACTGCGTCATCGGCGGTCCCGGAGCCTTCATGGTTCCGGTCAACGACTGGACGCAGTTTCCCGAAGCTATCCGCCGCAAGCTTGTGCTTGAGCTCGCCGGACCGGCCTCGCCGCGGTCGGTTGACCAGGCCAATCGTCCGCCGGTGGTGCTGGCGCAGGCCGAACAAACCAGCGATTGCCTGGTCGGCGAAAAGATGTGGCGCAACCGCAATTGGATGCTCGATAGCCGCTGAGAAATTCCAGAAAAAGCGCATAGCGCTTTGCCGGTACGCGCGTAACGCTTTCCCTTTGGAATTGATTGAAAAAAATAGTTAAAGCGGTTCGGCGTTTCCGTGAAATGCCGAACTGTTCCAGGCTTGCCAGTCCGGCAGAAGCAGTGGCAAACTGACCTTGCCGCGCCATCCGGCGGGCGGGGTGACGCGGTCAAACCGAGGAAACACCAGATGAGACGTCTAGCTATCCTGACTGCGGTCGCGTCCATGCTTTACGCCGACGGCGCCAGCGCCCAATACGACGATCAGGCCGCCTGCATCATGTTCGAAAATGGCAATTTTCGCGGACGGTCGATCGCGCTCGGGGCCGACGATTCGGTCAATTTTCGCGGCCGCGAGTTCTGGAACGACCGCGTGTCGTCGGTGATCGTTCGCCGAGGCTGCACTCTCGTTGCCTATGAGGATTCGCGCAGGGGAGGCCGATCGATCGAGATCAGGCGCAGGGTCCGCGATTTCGGCGGTAGCGACTGGAACGACCGAATCTCGTCCGCGGAGTGCTACTGCGACCAGTATTGACGACAAGGTCCTCGGCCTTGCCGTTTTGTGGCGGCAAGGCGAACCTTCGTCGCCGACGATGTGGGCAAACACGGCCCTGTTCATTGACAGCCGGGCGGCGTCCGTGAACATTCCCCCAGAGAAAACAAAGGGGAACTGACATGAACAGGACCATTATCCTTACGCTGGCGCTTGCCGCCGGCTTGTCCGCGCCGGCGATGGCCGCCACATCGGTCACTATCGGCATCAGCGGCTGGACCGGCTTCGCGCCGCTAACGCTCGCCAAACAGGCGGGGCTCTTCGAGAAGCACGGCCTCGACGTGACCTTGAAGAAAGTGCCGCAGGCCAGCCGCCCGCTCGCCATCGCCAGCGGCGACCTGCAATGCGCCGCCACCACGGTCGAGACGTGGCAGGTGTGGAACGCCAGCGGCGTGACCACCAAGCAGATCTTCCAGCTCGACAAATCCTACGGCGCCGACGGCATCGTGGTGCGCAACGACATCAAGACCGTCGCCGACCTCAAGGGCAAGACTGTCGCGTCCTCGGCGCCGGGCACCTCGCCCTATTTCCTGCTGGCCTGGGTGCTGAACAAGAACGGCATGTCGACAAAGGATGTCACGGTCGTCAATCTCGAGCCGGACGCGGCGGCGCAGGCGTTCCTTGCCGGCCAGAACGACGCGGCCGTCACCTATGAGCCGTTCATCTCGGCCGTGCGCGACAAGGCCGACCAGGGCCACATATTGGCGACCACGCTCGATTACCCGATGGTGCTCGACACGGTCGGCTGCACGCCCGAATTCCTCAAAGCCAATCCGGACGCCGCCAAGGCGCTTGCCGACAGCTATTTCGACGCGCTCGACCTGATCAAGAAGGACCCGCAGAAATCCTACGGCATCATGGGCGCGGACGTGAAACAGTCGGCCAAGGAGTTCGAGGATTCGGCGAAGTACCTGAAATGGGCCGACCGGGCGGAGAACAAGCAGTTCTTCACCAAGGAGTTCCAGGATTTCTCCAAGACCGCCGGCGAGCTTCTGCTGCAGATGGGGCTGATCAAGGAAGCGCCTGACGTCTCCACGCTGGCCGATACCAGCGCCGTGGCGAACTGAGCGGCCGCTGTCTTGCGGCGGCGCCCCGCGCCGCCGTTTCGCTTCCACAAGGACCGTTGTAAATGCCGCGCCCCCTGCATCCGATCTCGCCGGGCACGCGAACCGTGCTCGGCATTTCCTTCTTCGTGCTGTTCGTCGTTTTCTGGGCGTGGATCACGCTTGGCGGCCACGTCAACCGCATCTTTCTCGCCGATCCGCTGTCGATGCTGCGGGATGGCTGGCGGCTGCTGGTCGAGGACCGGTTCTGGCTCGACATACTGATCACCATCTGGCGCGTCTTCGGCGGCTTCGTGCTGGCATCGGCCGTCGCCGTGCCGCTGGGCATAGCGATGGGCGCGTGGAAACCTGTCGAGGCCTTCCTGGAGCCGTTCGTCTCCTTCGCCCGCTACCTGCCGGCCTCGGCCTTCATTCCGCTGCTCATCCTTTGGGCCGGCATAGGCGAACTGGAGAAGCTGCTGGTCATCTTCGTCGGCTCCGTGTTCCAGATCATCCTGATCATCGCGGTAAAGGTCGGCTCCACGCGTCGCGATCTCGTCGAGGCGGCCTACACGCTCGGGTCCACGGACAACGGCATCGTCAAGCGTGTGATCATGCCTGCCAATGCGCCCGAGATCGCCGAGACGCTGCGGCTGGTGCTCGGCTGGGCTTGGACCTATGTCATCGTCGCCGAACTGATCGGCTCGTCGTCGGGCATCGGCTACATGATCATCAACAGCCAGTCGCGGCTGGCAACGGGGCAGATCATCTTCGGCATCATCGTCATCGGACTGATCGGCCTGTTGTCCGACCTTGCCTTCAAGGCGCTTAATCGTTGGCTCTTCCCATGGAGCCTGGCATGAGCAAGCTTCTCATCGAGGGCGTCTCGCGCACGTTCGCCGGCGTGCGCGGCGGCTCACCCGTCCAGGCGCTGATGCCGATCGACCTGGCGGTCGCGGCCAATGATTTCATCACCATCCTGGGACCTTCTGGATGCGGGAAGTCGACGCTCTTGCGCATCGTCGCCGGGCTGGAGGCGCCGAGCGAAGGGCGCGTGCTGCTCGACGGCAAAGCGGTGACCCGGCCGGGGCCGGATCGCGGCATGGTCTTCCAGTCCTATACGCTGTTCCCATGGCTGACGGTCGCCGAAAACATCGCCTTCGGCCTGCGCGAACGCGGCATGGCCGAGCGGGAGAGGGGCGAAATCGTCGCCTCCTATATCGACCTCGTCGGGCTGAAGGGCTTCGAGAACCACTGGCCGAAGCAACTTTCCGGCGGCATGCAGCAGCGCACGGCGATCGCCAGGGCGCTGGCCAATGACCCCGCGATCCTTTTGCTGGACGAGCCGTTCGGCGCGCTCGACAACCAGACGCGCGGGCTGATGCAGGAACTGCTGCTCGGCATCTGGGAACGGCGCAAGAAGACGGTTCTGTTCGTCACCCACGACATCGAGGAGGCGATCTTCATGGCATCGCGCGTGGTGGTGATGACGGCCAGGCCCGGCCGGATCAAGTCGGACGTCACCATCGACCTGCCGCACCCGCGCCACTACACGCTGAAGACCAGTCCGGAATTCTCCGTGTTGAAGGCGCGGCTGACCGAGGACATCCGCGTCGAGGCGATGCGGTCGGCAGAGGTGCTCTGAGGCGCGCCGCTATGCCGCCAGCAGCTGCTTGCGATCGACGCGTTCCTGCTGCGGCGAGCGGGCGTAGAGCTCGCGGTAGCATTTCGAAAAATGCGAGGCCGAGACGAAGCCGCAGGCGACCGCCACCTCGACCACCGGCATCGAGGACTGGATCAAGAGATGCCTTGCACGGTCGAGGCGGATTTCGAGATAATAACGGGCCGGCGAGCGTCCCATCTCGGTGCGGAACAGCCGCTCGATCTGGCGGCGCGACAGGTCGACATGGTCGGCGATCTCGATCAGCGACAGCGGCTCCGACAGATTGCCTTCCATCAGTTCGATGATGGTCAGCACTTTCGAGTTCTGTACGCCGAGCCGGGCGCGCAGCGGCAGGCGCTGGCGGTCGGTGGGGCTGCGCACACGGTCGGTCAGCACCTGTTCGCAAACGCGGTTGACGAGATTCTCGTCGAAATCGTCGCCGATCAGCTTCAGCATCATGTCGAGCGCGGCGGTGCCGCCGGCGCAGGTGTAGATGTTCTGGTCGATCTCGAACAGGTCGGCAAAGACATTGGCTTTCGGGAATGCCTCGGAGAAGCCGGGCAGGTTCTCCCAATGGATGGCGCAGCGCTTGTTGGACAACAGGCCGGCAGCGGCCAGAACATGCGCTCCGGTGCACAGGCCGCCGACGGAGACGCCGCGATTGTATTCCTCGCGCAGCCAGGCAAAGGCGGACTTGTTCTGGTAGCGCTCGACATTGGTGCCGCTGCAGACGATGGCCATGTTGGGGCGATCCGGCCCTCCCATCTTCCTGCGCTCCTCCTCCAGCGAGGTGTTGACCGCGCATTCGACACCGTTCGAAGCGCGCACCGGCTTGCCGTCGATGCTGGCGAGGCGCCATCGATAGGCCTCGTAGCCGAGCATGCGATTGGCCGAGCGCAGCGGGTCGAGCGCCGTCGCAAAGGCGATCATGGTGAAGTCGGGAATGAGAAAAAATACAAACGATCGCTTGATCGGATGCTTAACGGCGTTCACGGGAACCTCACGCAGCCATGGCGCGAACAGAATGTCGCGAATAGCATAGCGACAACAGGAAAAACCATCCTTGTCAATCGGCTAAGGAGCTTTAGCAAGATTTAATTTGCGACATGGGTCGCAAATGAGCAATCGTGTTGCGATGCCGCGCAGCCGCGGCGCCGTCCATGATGGAAGCGCCGTCAGGGGTGTGCAAACAAACGCCGCCTCGGCGGAACCGGGCGGCGTCATCTATTCAGGCAGCGCGAGGGAGCGCTGCCTGCGGGATCGGTTCAGGCGACAAAACCGAGGCGTGCGGCAGCCATGGCGCCGGTCTGGCCGGGCATGGTGTTGGCAAGGCGCTGGCGCTCGAGGGCCGTGGTCAGGTTCATTTCGCGGCGAGGGAAAAGGCGGGCAAAAAGCTTCATGTTCATCTCCAATCGGTTGCTCAGACGGGTCGCCTTCGCTTGATGGAGTGGGGCAGCTCGTTTGCTGGCGTGGATATAGGCTTGTGTAAGTAAAAACTAAATCGCAAAAGCGAAGCACTTGATATGAAAAGCGACACGCAAGGCGGGAGGCTTTGTAGGCATTCCCGGATTTTTCGATAATTTACAAACGGTTAGCTTAAAACCAAGCCGCTATGCGGCTTGTTCATATGCGCCATGCAGCGGCAGCATGGCTCCGAAATTCATGTGAACGCAAATAAAACGGCAAAACAGGTCGGTAAAACAAGAAGACCTGCCGGGCGGTTTGCGCGGCAGGCCTTCAATGCATGGTACACACGGTTTACTTTGCTCCAGCCCAGGATCCGACGCCGGCGCGTATGCCGGCCTTCGTGTCGGCCGCTTCAGGCCAGCCAATATCCTTCTGCAGCTCGATCGGCAGGGAGCGGATGGCGCGTTCGGTCTGGTAGCGGGCGCGGGCCGCGCTGAATTCGGTCGCAAGCCGACCGATGGATGACAGGATAGACATTTCGATCTCCTCATGTCGGGGCGGAAGTGCCCGGCAATGCCTTACGTCAGGTCTGTATCAGCTTCATTGCATGTCGAAGGCAGGTCTGTGTCGTGATCGTTTCGTGGCTGCCTTGGCAGCATCCTGCTTCGATGGAGTTGACTATGCGCTCGAACTGATGTTCAATCAAACGAAATGGAATGATAGTTTGCATCAGAAAAATTGAAGGTCGATCGTCATGAACGCCCCACTCAATCATCCGCTGCCGCTGCTGGACCTCGACGTGCTGCGCACTTTCGTGGCGATCGCCGAAACCGGCAGCTTCACCACAGCGGCCAATGCGGTCTTCCGTACGCCCTCGGCGGTCTCCATGCAGATCAAGAAGCTGGAAGATATTCTGGGCCGCTCGGTGTTCGCGCGCGATGCGCGCTCGGTGACGCTGACCACCGACGGGGAAATGCTGCTGGGCTATGCCCGTCGTCTGCTGTCGATCAATCGCGAGGCGGTGTCCAAGTTCATCATTCCCGATATTGTCGGCGTGGTGCGGCTGGGTTCGCCGGACGATTATGGCGAGCGCGTGCTGCCGCATGTGCTGAAGCGTTTTGCGCAGTCGCATCCATCGATCGCCGTCGACGTCACCATCGACCAGAGCAGCAATCTGCGCCGGCGCATGGATGACCGGGCGCTCGACATCACGCTGCTCACCAATTCCTACAAGACCAGCGCGCTCGGCGCCGAGGTGCTGTTGACGGAGCCGATCGTCTGGGCCGGCGCCAAGGGCGGCTGCGCGCATCTGCGCGAACCCTTGCCGGTGTCGCTGTGGGAAGAGGGCTGCGCCTGGCGGGCAGGGGCGCTCGAAGCGCTGAGCCGCGAGGGCCGCAACTACCGCATCGCGTATATGAGCGCGCATACGGCCGGCCAGCGCGCCGCCATCATGTCAGATCTCGCCGTGGCGCCGCTGCCGAAGTCTTTCCTCGGCAACGACATGGTCGAGCTCTGCCCCAAGGACGGCATGCCCGATATCGGCACCTATAACCTCGCCATGGTGGTAGCGCCGGACGCCAGCGCGCCGGTCAAGGCGGTGGCCGACCACATCCGGGCGACGTTCGAAGTCTTCCGGGAAACCGGCAAGTTCTGATCAACCGGGGTGCTCTGACTGGAGGCTCTGCCCCGAAGCCTCGGTGGACGGCGCTTCGAAGCTTGCGCCGGCGCCTTCAACAAGGGGCGAGGGGTTCTCGGTCAGAAACGCCACGATCCGTTCGCGCGCGCGGCGCGATTCCGGCATGTCGATCAGCGGCCAGACGTGGAACATGCCTTCCTCGTGCACGAGCTCTACCTCGACGCCAGCGGCCCGTGCTTTTTGTGCGAAGATCAGATTGTCGGGCGTGAGAAGATCGCGAGAGCCCGCCAGGAGCAATGTCCTGGGCAGCACCGAGAGGTCGCCATAGACGGGGCTGATATGCCAGTCCGTCGGGTCTATTCCGGCACTGTAGAGCCGGATAGCCTCCCGTCCGCCCGCGATGCCCAGCCAGGGATCGTTCCGCTCCGCCTCGAACACCTCGGGGTTTGCAAGCGAGACGTCGAGCCCGGGTGAGATCAGCACATGGCGCGACGGCAAGGGCAGGCCTTCTTCGGCAGCCATCATGGTGAGCACCACGGCCATGTTGCCGCCGGCGGAATCGCCCATGAAGATGATGTCTTCCGCCTCCGTCTCGCCGAGCATCCGGCGATAGACGTCGCCGACCATGCCGAACATGGCGTGGAAGTCATGCTCGGGCGCGATGGGATAGATGGGCACCGTAAAGGCATAGCCCAGCCGGTCGGCCATGTCGGCGATCAGGTGCCAATGATAGGGCGTGATTTCAAAGACATAGGCGCCGCCGTGCAGATAGAGAACCCGCTTGCGCTCGCCGGCCCTGGGGGCGATCTCGTAGACGGGAAAGCCGTCGACGGTGCGCGTCTCGATGTTGAAGCGCTGCTGCACTGACACCGGAGGGTGATGGTCCTCTGTCCGGCGCGCCGCAGCGATCCAGCGCTGCAGGTTTTCCGGGCTGGAAAACGCCTTCTTGCGACTGTGCCTGAGCACGAAGGACACGACGTGGCTTTTCAAACTTGGCATGCGGATACACGAACTTCGGCGGCAGCCGACTAAGAGAAGTCCCCTTCATATTTGAAGATCGTGCCCTGGTCGAAGATGTCAAGATTTACGCTGTGTGCACACGTCGCTGTGATCGGCGCCGCATTTCTCGCGGGAGGGATCAGCGCTGCGGCAGAAGGGCTGCGCGCAGGCGGTTGCTGGTGACGGCCGGAGCCCCTCGCGGGCTCCGGCGCGTGCCGAGCAGTTTGCACTTTTCGGCAAAGGTCATCAGCGCGTAAAGCCCAAAAGCAAGGCGGAAAGCGCCGCCTGCGGGTCGCTGGGCGGCGAGGCCGGCCAGCCGATGTCCTTCTGGACATGCGCCGGCAGGCTGTTCAGGGCGCGGACGGCCTTGTTCCTGGCACGGGCCTGCCTGATGGTCGCACCGTAGCGGCCGAGATTTTCGAAGATCGACATTTTCATCTCCCTTGAAGAACGGCGACGGCCGAGGATTATCTTCGACCGCCGTTCGATGCCGGGTAAATGCGCCTGCCATGTATCGGTCGGATTTCGCGAAAACGGTGATTTGGTTTCCGGATCAGTCATTCCGGAAACATTTGCATACAAATGAAATTGCAGGGCGATTGACACCCCCGAGCGATCGCTTCTTGGCCGCGTCCAAGAGGGCGTGCCGCGATCCTACCTAGCTTGCCCGTTGACAGCAGATGGCGGATGTCTGCTATTGTGCATTGCAGCATCGGGGGTGCGGGTAAGGAGTATGGCGTGAATGACATTCACAGTATCCAATACCTTCGAGGACTCGCCGCTTCCGCGGTAGTTTGCTTTCACATCAACGAACAGTTCGGCGGTCCGTTCGCGGTCGGTGCTGCTGGCGTCGACCTGTTTTTTGTCATCAGCGGTTTCATCATGTGGGTGACCACGGCCGATCGCCCTGCCAATCCACGGCGTTTCATATGGCGTCGGATTGTTCGCATCGTGCCGCTCTATTGGATCGTCACGGTGCTGACCGCGCTGGCAATTTTCCTCAAGCCGCAATTTCTCTACGGACATGTGCTGAGCCCGGAAAATTTTTTCGGCTCGCTGGTGTTTCTTCCGATCGTGCAGGATGGGGTACTTCATCCCGTGGTGATCCAGGGCTGGACGCTGTGCTATGAAATGATGTTTTACGTCATTTTCGCCTTGGCGCTCTTTTTAGGCGAGAAGCAGCGTTTTGCCGCGCTGATCGGCGTGCTGACGGTGATGGTCGCATCGAACTTGCTGCTCAAAGGCTACCGCTTTACCTCTCCCCTCATGCTCGAGTTCGCGGCCGGCATTGTTATCGGGCGGCTGTGGATGGAGGATATTCGGCTCCGGCTTGTGCCGGCGCTGGCGCTGGTTGTTGGCGGATTTCTCCTGTTGATGACGATCCAGATGCTTGACCCCGAGCTGCCTCGTGTTCTGCGTTGGGGTATTCCGGCGACCCTGATCGTTGCCGGAGCGGTTTTTGCCGAGCGTGCCAGACCGTTCAACCCCGTGGCCCTGCTTACATTTTTTGGTAGTGCCTCGTATTCGATCTACTTGTGGCATGTGCTGGTGGTTGTCGTGGTAACTGGCATCATGCTGCGGCTTGGGGTTCCGCCAAATTGGCAGCCGGCGCCGATTGCCTTGATCAGCATCGCGCTTTCCGCGATGCTTTACCTGTCGATTGAAAAGCCGCTGACGGGCTTTCTCAACCGGTCGCGCGTCAAAAGCATGCCGTTGCTGGCTCAGCGGCCCAGCTTGCGCTTGCCATCGAATGAGGCAAACGACTGACAAGCGGCCAAGGCGCCTCGGCGTTGCATTGTGCCCTAATTTTATTCCCGGCCACGTCGCGCGGCGTGGCCTTCGCGCGAGCGCCGGCGCGGGGTGGCGTCGCCGGCGATGCCGTCTTCGCTCACCGTCTTGCGCGGCGGCAGCTTCACCGCCGCCGACAGTTTCGGGAACGGATCGACCTTGTTCGGCAACGCCATCGCATAGACGAAGTGCTCCTGGAATTTGGGCTCCAGTGCGGTCTCGATCTTCTCGATCTGGCTCACCGTCTCCTCGATCTCGCGACGATAGCCGCGATTGAGCAGCGCCATGCGCGCGCCCGCGCCGGCGGCGTTGCCGACGGCCGAGACCTTGTCGAGGTCGCAATCGGGGATCAGGCCCAGCACCATGGCGTATTTCGGATCGATGAAGGAGCCGAAGGCGCCGGCGAAGTGGATGCGGTCGACATGCTCGGTGTTCTGCTTTTCCATCAACAGCTTGGTGCCGGCATAAAGTGCTGCCTTGGCGAGTTGGATGGCGCGCACGTCGGTCTGGGTGATGGTGATCTTCGGCTCGCCTTCCTTCAGCACGTAGGAGAAGGTGCGGCCGTTGGCGACGATACGCGGCGAGCGCATGCTGAGCGATCCGTCGACGACGCCGTCTTCGGAAATGATGCCGGCCAGATACATCTCCGCGACGATCTCGATGATGCCGGAGCCGCAAATGCCGGTGACGCCGGTCGCCTGCACGCTGTCGAGGAAGCCCGGCTCGTCGGACCACAGTTCAGAGCCGATGACGCGGTATTTCGGCTCGAGCGTGTCGGGATCGATGCGCACGCGCTCGATGGCGCCGGGCGCGGCGCGCTGGCCGCCGGAGATTTCGGCGCCTTCGAAGGCCGGACCGGTGGGCGAGGAAGCAGCCACGACCCGGGCACGATTGCCGAGCACGATCTCGGCGTTGGTGCCGACGTCGACGATCAGCATCATCTCGTCCTGACGATGCGGGCCCTCCGACAGCGTCACCGCCGCGGCGTCGGCGCCGACATGGCCGGCGATGCAGGGCAGCATGTAGAGACGTGCGCCCGGGTTGAGCTTGAGACCGATATCCGAGGCCTTGATGCGCACCGCGCCCGAGACGGCGAGCGCGAAGGGCGCGCCGCCGAGCTCGGTCGGATCGATGCCGAGGAACAGATGGTGCATGATCGGATTGCCGACGAAGACGGAATCCAGGATGTCGTTGCGCTGGACACTGCCTTCCGCGCAGACCTTGTCGACGAGGCCCGAGATCGCCTCGCGCACCGCGACCGTCATGCCTTCGCGGCCATCCGGGTTCATCATCACATAGGAGACGCGGCTCATCAGATCCTCGCCGAAGCGGATCTGCGGGTTCGACGTGCCTGACGAAGCGGCGACGCGGCCCGACAGCAGCGACACCAGATGCATGGCGATGGTGGTCGAGCCGATATCGCAGGCCAGCCCATAGGCCTCGTTCTTGAGGCCGGGCCACAAAGCGATGACGCGCGCGATATCGCTGTCGGCATCCTTGTGGATGGCGGCGGTCGCGGTCCAGTTGCCCTTGCGCAAGATGCCCTGCACCTGCGGCAGCAAATAGAAATCGAATTCGAGGTTCTTGAAGTTCCAGTCCTTCATCAGCGCGATCTTGAGCCGGTCGAGATCGCCTGAAGGATTGTGCATGTCGGGTTCTTCGATTTCGACATAGCACATGC
The DNA here is from genome assembly GCF_006442305.1 of Mesorhizobium sp. B2-3-6. Lineage (NCBI taxonomy): Bacteria > Pseudomonadati > Pseudomonadota > Alphaproteobacteria > Hyphomicrobiales > Phyllobacteriaceae > Mesorhizobium > Mesorhizobium sp. B2-3-6. The sequence goes on from NZ_VFVW01000001.1 coordinate 882,673, forward strand.
GGATTGCCGTATCGCGCGCGATCACCCTGGTGTCGGCATCCTTGCGGATGGTCTGTGCGTTGATGACCGTGTCCTGCGGCACGTCGATGACAAGGTCGCCGAGGATCTGCGCCGAGCAGGAGAGGCGGCGCCGTTCCGGCAGGCCGCGCACGCGCTCATAGCGCTCTTCCTTGGGCCCCTTGGGCGAGATGTGGTCGTTGGAGGAGACGATCTTGTGCTTGGCGAAATTGCCTTCCTGCACCTCGATCTGGCAGCGCCCGCAAGTGGCGCGCCCGCCGCACACGCTCTCGACATAGACGCCGAGCTGGCGCGCGGCGTCGAGCACCGGCGTGCCGACCGGAAACCGCCCGCGTTTGCCCGACGGCATGAACAGCACGAGCGGATCGGTGATGTTGGTATGCGAATTCACGATTGCGCGCTTATCCCCTTGCCATGCGGGCTTCACGACCGCCACGACGGCGACCGCCATTGCCGCCGCCTTCGCCTGGTGCATTGACCGCCGTCGGAGCGGCGACCGCTTGGCCGCCTTCGGCCGGCTTGTAATCCTTATAGGTGCGAATCCAGTTGGTGCAATTCTCGTCGGTGCCGTTCAGAACGTTGGCGCCGCGCACGGCTTCCATTTCCTGCGGACGCACCGGGTTCATGATGGCCGATGTCATGCCGGCGCCGATCACCATCGGGATGAAGGCGGCGTTGATGCCGTGGCGGTGCGGCAGGCCGAAGGAGATGTTGGACAGGCCGCAGGTGGTGTTGACCTTCAGTTCCTCGCGCAGGCGCCGCAGCAGGGCGAACACCTGGCGGCCGGCGTCGCCGAGCGCGCCGATCGGCATGACCAGCGGGTCGACGACGACGTCATGCGCCGGAATGCCGAAATCGGCGCAGCGCTGCACGATCTTCTTGGCGACGGCGAAGCGCACATCCGGATCCATCGAAATGCCGGTCTCGTCATTGGAGATGGCGACGACCGGCACGTTGTATTTCTTGATCAGCGGCAGGATGGCTTCGAGTTTTTCCTCCTCGCCGGTGACGGAGTTGACCAGCGGACGGCCCTTGGCGACCTTGAGCGCCGCCTCGATCGCGGCGGTGACCGAGGAGTCGATCGACAGCGGCAGGTCGACCAAGCCCTGGACGATCTCCAGCGTCTGTACCAGCAATGCCGGCTCGGTCGCGTTGGGGTCGACGGCGGTGACGCCGGCATTGACGTCGAGCATGGTGGCGCCGCAAGCGGCCTGTTCCAGCGCGTCCTTGATGACGGTTTCGAAATTGCCGGCGATCATCTCGGCGGCGAGCTTCTTGCGGCCAGTCGGGTTGATGCGCTCGCCAATCACGCAGAAGGGCTGGTCGAAGCCGATGATGATTTCTCGTGTCGCCGAGGCAACGATGGTCCGGGTCATGAAATCTCTCCGTCGTGATATAAAGAGTTCTTTATATCGTTATCTCTTGTCGATCAAGCGAATGGTGGTTCTCCGCGCAAGTCAATGCGCGGTCTTCACCATGTCCACCTGGGTTTCGGTAACATCGTCGTGCAGGATATGGTCGAGCCGGTCGGCGACCATCTGGTCGTCGCGGCGGATTTCGCGCTTCCACGGCTGGCGGCCCTTCAGCACGCCCGATTCATCGACGATCTCGGCGACATACTCCTCCTGGCGGTAGGCCATCACATGGACGCCTGAAACGCCTGGGATTTCCTTCACCTCGTTGATGATGTCGATGCAGAGCTGCTTGCCTTCCTTCTTCTGGTCCTGGGCGCCTTCCAGCCGCTTGATGACGGTATCGGGAATATGGATTCCCGGCACGTTGGAGCGGATCCATTTGGCGGTCTTGGCCGAGGCGAGCGGTCCGACACCGCACAGGACGAACACTTTCTCCGTGTGGCCGAGATCGCGTGCCTTTTGCATGAAGGTCTTGAACATCGGTACGTCGAAACAATACTGCGTTTGGACGAACTGAGCGCCGGCGGCGATCTTCTTGCCGAGATGGATCGGGCGGAAGTCGAAGGGTGGTGCGAACGGATTGACGGCCGCGCCGAGGAACAACTGCGGCGGCGTGGTGAGCTTGCGGCCGGACAGGAACTTGCCGTTGTCGCGCATGATGCGGATGGTTTCGAGCAGCGACATGGAATCGAGGTCGAACACCGGCTTGGCGCCGGGCTGGTCGCCGGCCTGCACGCCGTCGCCTGTCAGGCACAGCATGTTGGCGACGCCCATGGCAGCCCCGCCCAGCACGTCGCCCTGGATGGCGATGCGGTTCTTGTCCCGGCAGGCGATCTGCATGATCGGTGCGTAGCCCATGCGGGTCAGGAGCGCGCAGATGCCGACCGACGACATATGACAGTTGGCGCCCGACGCATCGACCGCATTGATGGCATCGACCCAGCCGTCGAAGATCTTCGCCCTGTTGTAGACGTCTTCGGGGTCGGCGCTGTCGGGCGGGTTGAGCTCGGTGGTGACCGCGAATTCACCGCGTCGCAGGACGCGTTCGAGCCGGCCGCGCGAGGTGTGGCCGGGCAAGGGGTCGAGCGGCAGATGGATGCCGGCCGGGTTCTCGTCACGCTGGCGGGCGATCATGCGGCCGCTCCGGTCTTCGCATCGGCCGCGGCTTCACGGGCGGCTGCCGCCTGCGCGGTGACGCGCAGCCAGGCGGACGTTTCGCGCAGCGACTGGTCGACCGGCTTCTGCACTGCAAGAATCCTGTCGCCGTGCTCCATGTTGCGCGCCCCTTCCCAGGCCTTGACCCAGACGCAAGGCATATCGGGCTCGACCTCGCAATTGCCGTTGGCGCGCACGCCGCCACAAGGGCCGTTGCGCAGCTGCTTGGGGCAGTTCATCGGGCACGACATGCCGGTCGAGGACAGGATGCACTGGCCGCACATGCGGCAGTCGAACATGAAGCCCTTGACGCGCTTTTCGACAAACTTCACCGGGGCCTCGACACGGCTGTAGCCGATGCCTTTCCACAAAGGATGCAGCAGGAGGAACGTGTCGGCGAAGCGGGCATAGAACCATTCGAGCAGGCGCGAGTGCCGGACTGACCATAATCTCACCGCGAAAGAACGCTGCACGCGGCGCTGTGGCGACACGTCGGCCGGCTTGTAGTCGGATTTCGGTGCCGCCTTCTTGACCAGGGTGGCCTGGGTGACCGGCTGGAGGGCCGCCGGGCTCTCCTTGGCGGGAATGGTTTCAGACATTTTCTTTGCCGCCCGCCTTCACCAGAGCGACCAGCCGCTCGCGGTCATATTTCGCGTCGATGTCCTGGAATGCCTTCTCGACCTCGGCTTCGAGGTCGTCGCCGACCGGAACCGGATCGGCCTTGCGCCATTCGGCTAGATAGTCGTCCGTGCCGCCGGCGCCGGTGCGCATGGCGCACATGTCGATCGCCTCGGTGAAGCGCAGCGGCAGTTCGCGCTTGGCGTTCTGGCGGCCTTTCCTGACGATGACCTGGGCAGGGATGTCGCGCCAGTAGACGACGATCAGATCGGCCATGAATTCTCACTCCTCGATCTGCGAGCATTGCCGCATGCGCAATTGGGCCGCTTGTTATGGGACGACGCGCGCGCATTCAAAAGCGACGCATTTGGATGTCGTAAAATGAAAGGCAATCTTCAATGTCGGCCTGAGGTAGAAATCAGCAGGAATGATCGATGCTGCCATCGAAGCCATTGTGCCTCAGATCGGCAATGCGGACGATCATGCTCCGTTTGGGATCGAATGGAAGATCCTGAAAAGCGAAGTCGCGATAGAAGTCTCTTACGCCTTCGTCCAGCGGGTGTGTGATAACGCCGAAGCAGCCGATATTGCTGGAAAACCGCACCGCCGTCCTGAGCGCAAACAGGAGAAGGGAGCGCCCGCAGCCGCGTCCCTGATATTTGCGATCGACGGCCAACTGGCCGAGCAGGATTACCGGAATGGGATCAGGCCGATTACGCTGTGCCGATTTGGGCAGGTATGCGCGTTCGATATGGCCAGCGCTCAGCGCAACGTAAGCCGCTATCCCACCGGTTTCGGAATCACAGATGAGGCTCGTCCGCGACAATCCATCCTGCTGGTTGCGCCATGCATGACGGCGAAGCCAGTTGTTCAACGACTCACGACCGCAATCGAAAGCGTCCCAGCTGTCATCTCCGGCAAGCGGGCGGGGTGGCGTCAGTCCCGCCATACTGGCCTGGACGCAGCAAGCCTTTGCAGTCCAGGCATGGTCGTTGGCGTCGATTTCGCCCAGGCCTCGAATTGTTCCCAATCGACTGCGGGAATAACGACGACACGGCCGCCCAAAACCTCCATCTCGGCCGCCTCAACAGCCTTGCGCCGAATGAAGTCGCTCAGATTTGTATGAGCCTGCCTGGCGGCGGCCTCGAGAATGTCACGCTCGTCCGAGGTGACGCGAACGCTGACAGGCGCCATGCTGGACATCGATAGGGCTCCATATTTTGTATGACAATAGCATACGATCGCCAGTATCGCCAGCGCTACCAGATGCCGGTTCTGAGCCCCGTCCAGAGATAGAACCAGATCGTCGGGTGGTACCACTGTTTAGATGGCAGGCCTGGATCGAACGTCACGAGTTTTCCGGCCAGAGCATCGCTGACCGCCTCGACGCAGATGTCGCGCGAAAACGCCGTTTGGCGCAGCGCATAGCTTGAGATCGTGTCGCCTGGTTTCGGCTGACCGTAGGCCTGTTTCAGCACGCCGCCCGTATCCACGCCGGCATCGACCAGATGCACCGTGGTGCCGAAATTCGCGGAATCGCCCGATGCCAACGCCCAGTAGCCGCCGTTCATGCCGCGATATTTCGGCGTGATACCTGCATGATAGTTGAGCACCGGGCAAGGCATCCTGGCCAACATGTCCTTCGACAGGAGTCGGCAGCCGTTAAGCAGGACGATGCCTGGCTGGATTCTCTGGATCGCCGCTAGACACTCCGGCCCGTTGGCCGAGGCAACATGGATGATCTCTTGGCCCGGCCGCGGCTCGGTCTCGAGCTTCTCCTGCGCAATCAACCGGGCGGCATGGCTGGCGTAGAGCCGCTTGCCCAGCCTGCTCAGCACCATCGTGCCGAGCTGGCCGGTGGCCTGCAGCCAGCCCTGGCGCCGGGCACGGCCAAGCAGCAATCGCTTTTTGGATTCAGGGACTTCCAGGATCACGATGACTGGGCCGACACGGTCGGCGATGGCGTTGACCATTGCCCATACGTGCTGGCCTCCTCCGGTAACGACCACGATCGGTCTCGGATCGGTTTCCGGTATTGCCATTGATCTTGCCACCCCTGGGACCAACTGCCACGGCCGGAGCTTAGACGAGGCGGGTTAATCCTTGGTATGCCGGAGCCGTCAGGAAGGCTCCGCTCAGCGCTTGAACTCCATGATGTCGAGCTTCGATTCGTAATAGGGAGCGGGGAACTCGATGCGCCATTCCCCGGCGCTATTGCGGAAGGCGTAGCCGACCTGGTCTGTTTGAGAGCCGCTGCCATAGGGTTTTGCTTGGTCGTTGTTGACGGAACCGGAACCGAGATAGATCGCGCGCTTTTCGCCGTCGTCGAAGAAGCGGCCCTTGGTGCGCTGCGAGCCGGTGAGCTTTTCCAGCCGCCAGCCGGAGCCATCGTCGGTCACCCGGCATTTGAACCAGCCATAGATAACGAGCGGGCTCAGCCCGCCCACCTTGATGGTGCGGCATTGCCATTTGCCGGTGAGGTCCTTCTCGGAGAAAGCAACCAGCGGCTTGGCAAGCAAGGCGTCGAGCTGCCTGACCTCGCCAGGATTGCCCGCCTTCGCCTCGGCAAGAGCCGCCTTGCGCGTCTCGCCATATTTGTCCAGCCGCGCCTTGTCGGCGGCGGTGATCAGCTTCTGCACCTCGCCGTCAGCAAGCGCGGGCAAGGTGCAGCAGAGAAGGCCGGCAACGGCAAGCATCAGGCGAAGGGTCATCGGCATTCCTCGTCGGTGTCCGGCAGCCGACCACTGGACGGCGCCTTTGCATGGGTTGCGCGCAATTTACCCATTCGCGGCAGGCTGTCATCCGTGCTTAACAACGAAACCACGCCGCGATCCAAATTAAGGCAATTGGCCTGGGAACAAATCAAGGCCATTCTCCAGTAGAAGGCGGCGATCCGTCCTGTCTTCGCCTTCGGAAAGGGCGATAATCGCCAATCGCCGCGCAAGAGGGCCGCAGCCCAGCCAGCGTCAGACGTCAGACGTCAGCCGCGGCCTTGGCCAGCCCAGCCGTCAGATCGCCATAGCCTGTCGCGCGCCGCTCATAGACGAGGCCAAGCAGTTTCGCGGCCTTTTCCGCGACCTTGTCGAGCTCCGGATCGTCGGTCTGGGCCAGGTAGATCAGCTTCTCGTAATTGCCGAAATAGTCCTTGATCAGCTCCGGATGCCTGTCGAGGCCGAGCGGCTTCATGAAGAAGGCATCGAATTGGCGGCAGAGGAAATCGGTCATGTAGAAGGACATCATGTCGTCGTCGGCGACCTTCGCATAGGCATCCATGCCCTGGTAGAAGGCGAAGCAATGCGGACCGGCCATGCGTTCGACGCCATGCTTCTCGCAGACCCGATCGAGCAGGCCGCCGGTGCCGCAATCGGCGTAACCGACGAAGATGTTGCTGTAGCCTTCCGCCTTGGCCTTTTCGATGGCCTTGTCCATCGCCGGCGCGATGCGGTCCGGATAGAAATGAAACTCGGCCGGAAGGCATGTCAATTCAAGGTGATCGAGCCCGAGCTGTTCCTTGACGGCCAACACCTCGCGCGCAATCATCCCGCAGGCGATGATGAGCAGCTTGTCCGCTTGATTCTGCTTGGGTCTGGGCATCTTCATGAAACCAGCCGAGCCGGCTTTCGTTGCTGTGGGGCGATCTACCGAGAGAGGGATAAACCGTCGATGAAACTGTTACGCATTGCGCCAATCGCAATCCTGGCTTGTGCCCTGGCCCTTTCGGCCTGTGCCAACACCGTTCGCGGCGTCGGCAGGGATATCAAGTCTACCGCGAAAGCCGTTGACGATACCGTCAAGAAACCCTGACCGCCGCTCCCGACATCTGGGAACAAAAAAGCCGCGCTGCAAGGCGCGGCTTCGGCTGTTGAGCGTCCGCCTTGCCTTGTATCAGGCGGAAGCGCGCACATTGTGTTTACGCTTCATGTAGTCCTTGGCCGTCTCGACCGCCACAGCGGCGTCGCGGCAATAGGCGTCGGCGCCGACCGCCTTGCCGAATTCCTCGTTCAGCGGCGCGCCTCCGACCAGGACGACGTAGTCGTCGCGGATGCCCTTTTCCTTCATCGTGTCGATGACGACCTTCATGTAGGGCATGGTCGTGGTCAGCAGCGCCGACATGCCGATAATGTCCGGCTGGTGCTGCTCGATGGCATCAAGATATTTCTCGACCGCATTGTTGATGCCAAGGTCGATGACGTCGAAGCCGGCGCCTTCCATCATCATGCCGACGAGGTTCTTGCCGATGTCGTGGATGTCGCCCTTGACGGTGCCGATCACCATCTTGCCCTGCTTGGGCGCGCCGGTGGCGGCGAGCAGCGGGCGCAGGATGAACATGCCGGCCTTCATCGCATTGGCCGACAGCAACACTTCGGGAACGAACAGGATGCCGTCGCGAAAATCCTCGCCGACGATGCGCATGCCTTCGACCAGCGCTTCCGTGAGCACCTTGTAGGGCGCCCAGCCGCGCTCGAGCAGGATGCGCGTGCCTTCCTCGATCTCTTCCTTCAGACCGTCGTAGAGATCGTCGTGCATCTGCTGCACCAACTCGTCGTCGGAAAGCTCGGAGAGGATAATCTCGTCGTCGGACATTGTTTCTCAGGCTCCTTGCTGCCGGGAACGACCATGGCAGCTTAAAATCAATGCGCCAATACCTAACCCGCAAGGGGCGGGTATCCATAGCTGATTTGCGACTTCCCGCAAAAGGAAAGCGACTGAAAAATCTATCGGTTTTCTTGTCGATTTTGCGACAGGCGTTGGCGCGGACGGGCCGTTTCGAATAGGGTGCATGGCTACGATCCGCCGGAAGCCGCGTTAGGCGGCCACAACGGTTCCGGGCCGGGCGCTAGTCAAGCCGGTCCAAATTCAGGGAAGAACGATCATGAGCGAACACGCGGCAGTGGACCAGGAAGCGTCAAACGCGCGACGTGGACGCGGCGCCAGCGGCGGGGCGGCGGCAAGGCGGGCGGCGCGTTCGGGCGGCGGTCCCGGCACCCAGCTCACCTACATCAAGCGCAAGATCAACGTCTATGAAGTGCTGGACGAGGAAGGCCTGGCGCTGATCGAGAAGAACACCGACACGGTGCTCGAAGAAATCGGCATCATCTTCCGCGACGATGCGGAGGCGTTGCAGCTGTGGAAAGAGGCGGGCGCCGACGTCAAGGGCGAACGCGTGCATTTCCCGAAGGGGCTCTGCCGTTCGCTCTTGAAGACCGCGCCCCCCATCTACACCCAGCATGCCCGCAATTCCGAACGCTCGGTGCAGATCGGCGGCAATGCTACCGTCTTCGCCCCGGTCTATGGCCCGCCCTTCGTGCGCGACCTCGACGGCGTCAGGCGTTACGCGACCATCGAGGATTTCCAGAATTTCGTGAAGCTCGCCTATATGGCGCCTTCGATCCACCATTCGGGCGGCACCGTGTGCGAGCCGGTCGACGTGCCGGTCAACAAGCGCCATCTCGACATGATCTACGCGCACATCAAATATTCCGACAAGCCGTTCATGGGCTCGGTCACCGCACCGGAACGTGCTGAAGACACGGTCGCCATGGCCAAGCTGGTGTTCGGCGACGACTTCGTCGAAAACAACACGGTCCTGACCAGCCTGATCAACGCCAACTCGCCGATGGTCTTCGACGAGACCATGCTTGGCGCGCTGAAGGTCTATGCGCGCCACAACCAGGCCTGCATCGTCACGCCGTTCATCCTCGCCGGCGCGATGAGCCCGGTGACGGTGGCCGGCACGCTGACCCAGGTGCTTGCCGAGGTGCTTGCCGGCGCTTCGTTCACGCAGCTGATCCGGCCGGGCGCGCCGGTGCTGTTCGGCACGTTCGCCTCGTCGATCTCGATGCAGTCGGGCGCGCCGACCTTCGGCACGCCGGAGCCGTCGCTGGTATCCTACGGCGCCGCACAGCTCGCACGGCGCCTCGGCCTGCCGTTCCGCACCGGCGGTTCGCTCTGCGCCTCGAAAATCCCCGACGCGCAGGCAGCTTATGAAAGCGCCAACACGCTGAACTCGACCATTCTGGCCGGCACCAATTTCGTCCTCCATTCGGCCGGCTGGCTCGAGGGCGGGCTGGCGTCCTGCTACGAAAAATTCATGATGGACATCGACCAGCTCGGCATGACGCAAAAATTCTCCGAAGGCGTCGACCTGTCGGAAAACGGCCAGGCGATGGACGCCATCCGCCAAGTCGGGCCGGGCAGCCACTATCTCGGCTGCGACCACACGCAGGCGAATTTCCAGACTGCCTTCTATCGCTCCAACATCGCCGACAACAATTCATACGAGCAGTGGCTGGCCGAAGGCGAGAAGACCGCGCCGCAGCGCGCCAACGAACTCGCCCGCCGCTGGCTGGAATCTTATGAGGCGCCGCATCTCGATCCGGCGATCGACGAAGCGCTGAAGGACTTCATCGCCAAGAAGAAGGGGTCGATGCCCGACGCCTTCACGTGAAAGGAGCCCGAGTCAGGCGGGGCTAAAGTCGCCAACATCATCCACAAGGAAGTCTGGCGGAGCGCCTTCTCCGATCCGGTCAAGAAGGGATGATTCCTTCGCGCGGCAGGATGGAGGAGATTGCGGCCGCGCTTGGCGCCGACGGCCTCATCCTGCGTGGCGGCTTCACCTTTGGGGACGGCGAGGCGGCGCCTTGTGGCCGCTCCGGTGCACCAACCAGGTCGGCGCTGCTGGTGGGACAGGCGGGGGCAGCACCCTGGCCGCATTTTCTGCGCTGGCGTGAAAAGCAGCCGCGAGCAATCGCCAATCCGCTCGACACCTGGTCCCGGCAGGTCATAGGCGCGGTCGCGGAAGAATTCGGCGCACGCGCCGTGTCGCCGTCCGACAAGCCCTATCTGCCGTTCCAGCGATGGGCGATGCGGGCCGAGGGCCTGAAGCCGTCACCGCTCGGCATCCTCATGCATCCGCGATATGGGCTTTGGCATGCCTATCGCGGCGCGCTGCTGTTCGAGGACGAGATCGCGCTCCCGGAGGCTCGCGAGGCGGTCCATCTTTGCGACACCTGTGTCGACAAACCGTGCCTGAAATCCTGTCCGGTCGATGCCTATTCCATCCAAGGCTTCGCCTACCAGGCCTGCTTGGCGCATGTGCGCGGGCCGAGTGGCGGGCCCTGTTGTGACGGCGGCTGCCTTGACCGCAACGCCTGTCCCTATGGCACAGCCTATCGCTACCCCTCAGAGGTGCAGGCCTTCCACATGGCAGCGTTCGCGGGCCGGTAAGCTCGTCGCGCTGCCGCACGAAATGTTGACTGCCAAAATCAGGCAACAGCTTGCCCTGTCGGCGTGCCCGGATATGTATCGCCCAGCACCGAACGGAGCTGGCGATGGCGAAACAAGACCTTCAGATCAAGACCAGGGACGGTATGGCGAGGGCGGGGCTGTTCCGCCCGGCCAACGCTTCCCCGCCCAAGGCCGGCATCATCCTCTATATGGATGCCTTCGGCCCGCGCCCCGCGCTCGACGGCATGGCCGGGCGGCTGGCGGACGAGGGCTATCCGGTGCTGGTGCCCGATCTCTTCTATCGCAACGCGCCCTACGGTCCTTTCGATGCCAAGACCGCCTTCGTCGAGGAGAGAACCAAGGTGCCGCTAATGGCGCTGATCAGCGGCACGACGCAGGAGATGACGATTGCCGACAGCGGCGCCTTCCTCGACGCACTCGCTGCCGAAGGCGTCACCGGGCCGATCGGCGTTGTCGGCTATTGCATGGGCGGCGCGCGGGCGCTGAACGCAGCCGCCTCCTATCCGGATCGCATCAGGGCGGCGGCCAGTTTCCATGGCGGCAATCTCGCCAGCGACGCGGCCGACAGTCCGCACCGCAAGGCGGGGTCGGTCAAGGCACGCGTCCATGTCGGCATGGCCGGCGTCGACAGGAGTTTTCCGCCCGAACAATCAGCGCGGCTGGCCGAGGCGTTCAGGGCGGCGGAAGTCGATTACGTGCTGGAGAATTATGTCGGCATGGCGCATGGCTGGTGCGTGCCGGACCACAGCGTCTACAACGAAGATGGCGCCGAGCGGCATTGGAACCGGTTGATCACCCTGTTTTCCGAGACGCTCGGGTAAAGCCAATCTTCGAGAGGTCGGCGCCGCCCCTCATCCGCCCTTCGGGCACCTTCTCCCCGTAGAACGGGGAGAAGGAAGAGGTACCAGTAAAAAAATCTTTCCCTCACCCCAAGGATTGGCCATTAGCCTTCGTCCAACAGGCAAATGATGGCGATGATGCTGGATGAGAGCGAAGCCTCCGACGCCGAACTGATCGGGCGGGCGAAGGGCGGAGACAGGGGAGCTTTCGGCGCGTTGCTCGAAAGGCACTATGACTTCGTCTATCGCGCCGCCTACCGCTGGTGCGGTCGGAAGGCGGATGCCGAAGACATCGCCCAGGAAGTCTGCGTCCGGCTCGGCAAGGCGATCCGCGACTATCGCGGCGGCAGCGCCTTCACCACGTGGCTCTATGCCATGACGCTGAACGCCGCGCGCGACATGATGCGCAAGAGCGCCCGCGAGACGGTCAAGACCGAAGCCTATGGCGTCCATGCGCTGATTTCGGGCGAGGATCCTGCCGAGAACGAGGATCCTGCCGAGGCGATGTGGGTCGCGGTGCGGCAACTGCCCGACAAGCAGCGCGACGCCGTGCTGCTGGTCTATGGCGAGGGCTTGAGCCACGCCGCCGCCGCCGAGGCGATGGCGATCTCGGAGACGACGGTTTCCTGGCACATCCATGAAGCGAAGAAACGGCTGAAGACGCTCATGCGTTCAGCCGGGGAAGTGTGAGCATGGTCGACGAGAACGAACTCAAGAGGCTGCGCGACATAGTGATCCCGGCTCCCGGCGAGAGCGCGAAGGCGCGCGCCTTCGAGGCCGCCTTGCGCGCCTATGATGAGGAAAATATTTCCGCCGTCAGCCAAGGATCGGCCGGCGGCCTTCGTCTCACAGAGCGAGCACGAAAGCTCTGGAGCGAAATCATGCAAAAGAAACTCATTGCCACGCCGGCTATTGCCGGGCTCGTCGCGCTGCCGATCGCCGGATACGCCACTTTCCATATGCTGAGGGAACAGCCGTCCACTTTCGGCGGCGGCGAAAAGATCACCGAGACGCTGGCCGACAAGCCCGCCACGGTGAAGCCGCTGGCTAAACAGGCCACGGGCGATCAGGCGATCGACAAACCGCTCGCAACGAGCGCGCCTGAGAAAGACAAGAAGACCGACGCGGAAAGCCGCGACGAAACGGAGGCCTTGGCGGCGCCGAGCAAATCCGAATCGGCCGTTGCTGGAGGCCTGGCGCCGCAGAATGCGCAGGAACAGGTTGCGCCGGCGGAACCTGCGCCACCTGCGCCAACGGGCGCGTTCGCCCTGGATAGCACTGCCGCGCCCAGCACGTCGCGAGCCGCACGCATGTCCAAAATGATAGCACCGCAGCAGCCCGCCATGGCGCCGGCGGACCAGATCGCACCACAGGAGGAAAACCGCGATCGCGTCCAGGATTTTAAGACCAATCCGGTACATTCGGCACTCGAGGACCCGGTCTCGACCTTTTCGATCGACGTCGACACCGCCTCCTATTCCTTCGTGCGCCGTTCGCTGAAGGAGGGCTTCCTGCCGCAGGCCGACACGGTGCGGGTCGAGGAGATGATCAACTACTTCCCCTATGACTGGAAGGGGCCGGATGCGGCGTCGACGCCGTTCAATTCGACCGTCAGCGTCATGCCGACGCCGTGGAACGCGCACAGCAAGCTGATGCATGTCGCCATCAAGGGTTTCGACGTCAAGCCGGCCGAGCAGCCCAAGGCCAATCTGGTGTTCCTGATCGACGTCTCGGGCTCGATGGACGAACCGGATAAATTGCCGCTGCTCAAGGCGGCATTCCGGCTGCTGGTCAGCAAGCTGAAGGCCGACGACACCATCTCGATCGTCACCTATGCCGGCGATGCCGGCACGGTGCTGATGCCGACAAAGGTTGCCGAGAAGGACAAGATCCTCAACGCCATCGACAATTTGCAGCCGGGTGGCTCGACGGCCGGCGAGGCCGGCATCAAGGAGGCCTACAAGTTGGCCGAGCAGTCCTTCATCAAGGACGGGGTCAACCGCGTGATGCTCGCCACCGACGGCGACTTCAATGTCGGCCAGAGCGACGACGACGATCTCAAGCGCCTGATCGAACAAGAGCGCAAGAGCGGCGTCTTCTTGTCGGTGTTCGGCTTCGGCCGCGGCAATCTCAACGACGAGATGATGCAGACCATCGCCCAGAACGGCAATGGCACCGCCGCCTATATCGACACGCTGGCCGAGGCGGAAAAGGTGCTGGTGGAGGATGCCTCCTCGACGCTGTTCCCCATCGCCAAGGACGTGAAGATCCAGGTCGAGTTCAATCCCGCCAAGGTCTCGGAATATAGGCTGATCGGCTATGAGACCCGCGCCTTGAACCGCGAGGATTTCAACAATGACCGGGTCGATGCCGGCGAGATCGGCTCGGGCCATTCGGTCACCGCAATCTACGAGATCACGCCCAAGGGCAGCGGCGGCGAACGGATCGATCCGCTGCGCTATGGCCAGGCCGCGATGAACAATGGTGGCGTCGCCAATGCGGACGAATACGCCTTCGTCAAGATACGCTACAAGCTGCCCAACGAGGACGTCTCGAAGCTGATCACCACGCCGGTGACGTCAGCCAACGAGGTGGCATCCTTCGACCAGGCCGGCGCCGACCAGCGTTTCTCCGTCGCCGTCGCGGCGTTCGGCCAGAAGCTGCGCGAGGAGGATGCAACGGCGAAGTTCGGCTACGACAAGATCTTGGAGATCGCCACAGCCGCCCGGGGAGCCGACCCGTTTGGGTACAGGTCCGAGTTCCTCTCGCTTGTGCGCCTTGCCTCGGCGCTGGGCGGCAACCGCTGATGTTGATGACGGTCGGTTTCTTCCAGATGGGGTCGTTCTGATGGGAAAACCGGCCACGGGCGGGTGAGGCGAGGCCGGCGAGGGGGCATTCCCTGCCGGCCCGTTTTTTGCGGGAATTTGCGATCGTTAAATTGCGCGGCATTTCCGGTACCGGATCGCAATTTCCTCTTGTTACGCCGGATAGGTGTGTGGGGCTGAGGGAGCCGGAATTGCAGATCAGGACTACCGCCAACTCGACACCGCCGGCACGGGACGCTTCGGCGGCCGCCCAATCAGCCGAATCCAGGCGCATCGGCGACGATGTCGCGCAGGCGCGCCACACCGCCATGTCGGCTCTGACCAACGACCGTTTCCGCATTATGCTGGAGCAGATCACCGATCCGGTTTCATCCGGAGCGCTGATGACGATGCGCGGCGCCAATGTCGTCGATCTTAAATCGGCGCAGTCGAGCTACGCCGACAACAGCGAATAATTAGAAAGCGGTGGCTTCAGGCCCGGCTGCGACGACGCTCGCGTCGGGCCTCACTGGTCTCGGCGGTGTTCGCCGTGGCCACCTTGTTGCGCATCGGACCGATGCGCTCGACGATCGTCTCGACGGTCGGACGATCCGCCTTGGTGTGGGCGTCGAGCGCCTTGCGCATGGCGGCCAGGTGCTGGAACGAGGTGCCGCAGCAGCCGCCGATGATTTTCGCGCCGCCGTCGACAGCAAGACGCACATAGTCGGCCATCAGTTCGGGCGTGCCGGAATAGTGGATCTCGGTGCCGCGGAATTCGGGAATGCCGCAATTGCCCTTGACGATCACGGTTGCCTCCGGCTTCGCCTGCGTCATGTCGAGCAGCGAGGCGAGGATGTCGGAAGCGCCGACGCCGCAATTGGCGCCGACGCCGAGAGGGGCTTGCGACAAGCCGTCGGCGACGCCGTGTATGTCCTTCGGCAGCAGGCCCATCATGGTGCGGCCGGCTGTGTCGAAAGACCCGGTATAGGTATAGGGCAGGCCGACGCGGATCGCCGCTTGGGCGGCGGCACGGATCTCGTCGGGCGCCGACATGGTCTCGATCCAGGCGACCTCGGCGCCGCCCTCCTTGAGGCCTTCGATCTGCTCGGCGAAGGCGTCTACCGCCTCGTCATAGGTCATGGCGCCAAGCGGCACCAGCAACTCACCAGTCGGGCCAACGGAGCCGGCAACGATCACCTTGCGGCCGGCCTTGTCGGCGACCGCGCGGGCGATCTCGGCGGCGCGCTTGTTCAGGGCGTGCACGCGGTCCTGCGCATGATGCAGCTTCAGCCGGTGACGGGTGCCGCCGAACGAATTGGTCAGGATGATGTCGGCGCCGGCGTCGACGAAATTCTGGTGCAGGCGGGTGATGGTGTCGGGCGCGGTCTCGTTCAGCAACTCAGGCGCCTCGCCAGCCTCCAGACCCATTGCGAACAAATTGGTGCCCGTGGCGCCGTCGGCCAAAAGCACGCCTTTTTGCGCCAGCAGCGCGTCGATCGGGTTGGTCGTCGTCATCGGATTGGCTTTCACATTCTGAAGTCGAATAAGGATATAAAGAAGTCTTTATGTCCAGTCAATGAAATAGCGACGGCGGAGTCGCAGTTGAAGGGCGCGGTTACGGGTGCCGCTGTCATGCGGAACCTGATGGAAACGACAGGCCAGCCAGATTGCGCGCGAAGCTTGCTGCCTCATGCGGGTTGACGTCGGCGGCCCGGATCAGATTGTCGAAATGCCGGGTCAAGGCCTGGACCGGCTGGGTGGCATTCAGCACGACGTACATGTCGCCGACATAGATGGCGGCGCGGTAAGGTCCGAAGATGGTGAGCGGGATCGAATAGCGCATGCGGCCGTCGTAGAGAAACAGCCGGAAAGTCGGATAGAGATCGTCAAGCAGCGTCGCCATATGGGCGAGTTGCTGCCGACGGTCGGCCTCCGGAAAGCGGTCCCAGACGCCGAGGCCGCGTGCGAAAATCTCCAGCGTGTGTCGCGGCATGCAGACTTCCATGTCGGTCTCTGGGCGCCGGTTGTATTCGATGCGGTATTGGGTCTCGCTGGCCTGTGCGAGCCTGCTCCTGTTGGTGATGTTTGCCTCATAGTCGACCAGCGCGTGCGTCCGCAGAAGATCGGGGATGCCGGCCGGCACATAGCGGATCTTGGTGCCTGCGGCCTCGGCGAACCATCTGGCCAGAAGCGTGCGGTCGAAACCGTCGGGGGCTTCCTCGATCTCCAGGCTTTCGCGGATTTCACCGGTGACGCCCTCGTCCTGGCTGAGGCCGAGCAGCCAATCCAGCGACACTTTGAACTCGGCCGCGATGTTGAGCAGCGTTTCGGCCCGCGGCAGGCGCGTCGACGCGCCGGACATCAGCTGTGACAGCGCCGACCGATCGATGCCGACGGCGGTGGCGAAGGCGGACTGGTTGAGGTCGGACCTTGTCAGGAGCAACTTGAGACGCTCCCGAAAGATTGCTGACAGATCTCGTTTGTCCATCTTCCAAGTCTCCGAATCATGAGGAAAAATTTTCGCCGAGACGTCCTGACGAGGCGCTCCAGGCGTAAATGAATCCCTGGGCCTGTTTACAATCTGTAACATGTGCGGTTGAAAATGCGCAATCGCAACATTTTGTACACTTTGTCTCGTTGAGTGGAATCGTTTCTCCTGACACTATGCTGTCAGGAGCCGCTGGGGTTCCGGCGACTGAGGGGCAGTGGTCGATAGCATGACTGGCAAGAGCATAAGGCGACGCAATACACCGGCCATCGAGTGGCCAACCGCAGCCCTCGCTTTCTTCTGTTACGGAGCATGGCTCGCCACCGGTCTACTGCTCTGGCCGTCCTATCCGATCTTCGCGCTCGCTCTCCTCGGTTTCATCCTGGCACTTCAGTCGTCGATCATGCACGAAGTGCTGCACGGCCATCCGACGCGCAATGCCCTGATCAACGAGGCTTTCGTCTTCCTGCCGATCGGTCTGGTCTGGCCGTTCCGCCGCTTCAAGACGCTTCATCTGCGCCACCATGCCGACGAGCGCCTGACCGATCCGCTCGACGATCCGGAAAGCTACTATCAGGCGCTGTGGCAGCATGATGAACTGCCGCCGACGATGAAATTCCTGCTCGGGATCAACAACACCATGGCCGGCCGGTTCTTCCTCGGTCCCTGGCTGTCCTGCATCGGCTTCTTCATCGACGACGCCAAACATATGATGGCCGGCGACAAGGCCATCCGCAAAGCCTGGCTGCTGCATGCGATCGGCCTCGCCGTCGTGGCGCCGATCGTGCAGTTCGGCTTCGGCATTCCGCTTTGGCTCTATATTCTGCCGGTGTGGCTCGGCCAGTCGCTGATCGCGATCCGCACCTTTGCCGAGCATCAATGGTCCGAGCATCCCGAAGGCCGCACGGTGATCATCGAGCGCTCGCCGCTGTCGTTCCTGTTCCTCAACAACAATTTGCACTTCGTCCACCACAAGACCCCAACGGTGGCCTGGTACAGACTGCCTCAGCTGTTTCGCGAGCGTCGCGAGGAATGGCTGCGGATGAACAATGGCTATGCCTATCCCAACTATTTCGCGCTGATCAGGTCCTATGCTTTCAAGGCCAAGGAGCCGATCGTGCATCCGGTGTTGCGGCGCCAGCCGGAGCCGGGCAGGGCGTTCAAGCCGCGCGTCAGGGCGCGCAGCATCAGCGGGCTCGGCACCGCGCCAGTCCCGGCCGAGCCGCCCAAGGAATGAAGCCCGCGACACGACGGACGGTGTCGGCTAACTCAAATCCGACGCCGCGTTTTTGCGAACCTCTCTCCAGATTTAATGGTCAGATCCCGGCATGAGCGAATTCGTTGCAGCGCTGCCGATGTATGACTGGCCGGAAGTGCGCCGCGAGGTCGACGACCAATGGGCACTGCTGCGCGATGCCTTCCGTCAAGGGGGGATAATCGATGCGCCGGAGACCGTCATTCGCCGCAACGGCGATCTGCCGCCAGTGCCGGGCGGCATTCATAGTGCCACCGGCGTTCTGATCGCGCCCGACCCCGCGACATTGCCGCCGGACGCGCTCGATTTTCACCAGCTCTGGCTGCATCCCGCACTGCTGTTCGCGCAGACTTGCTGGGGGCCAATGGAGCTTGGCCTGGCCAGCCATGTGCAGGTTGTCGGCCAGCCGAGCTATGACGTCTACGAAGGCGGCCAGGGCGAGCTTTATTCGAGCGCGCTTGTCATGCGGGCGGACGGCAAGGCGTCCGTGCCTGCGCCTGCCAATGGCAGGCCCGTCATCCCGCTCGATCTGATCCGCGGCAAACGCTTCACCTTCAACAGCCTCGATTCGATGTCCGGTATCATCGCGCCGACGCGCGACCTGGAGGCGCTGGGCGAAAGCCTTGATGTGTTTTCCTCGCGCAGCGAAAGCGGCGGACATCGCGCTTCGATCGTCGCCGTGGCCGAGGGCAGGGCCGATGTCGCGGCGATCGACTGCGAGAGCTGGGCGCTGGCGCAGCGCTTCGAGGGGGCCGCCCGGCAAGTGAAGGTCGTCGGCTGGACGGGCCTGCGCAAGGGCCTGCCCTTCATCACCGCGAAAACGACGCCGGAAAAAACGGTTGCCGCGATGCGCGAGGCCCTTGCCGGCTTAGCCGAGCAGCCTCGCATCCAGCGGATAGGTTGAAAGCTTTTCGTTGCCGGTGCCGGTGACCAGGATCTGTTCTTCGATCTTGACACCCTCGCGCCCGCCGAGCCTGCCGATATAGCTCTCCACGCACAGCACCATGCCTGGCTCGATCACGCCGTCGGGCGTGTCCGATGTCCAGTCGTCGGCATGCGGCAAGGTGGGGTATTCGTCGGCCAGCCCGACGCCATGGTAGAGCACACCATAGCGGGTCGGGAAACAGTCGCCGGGCGGCACCGCCGAGCGGTCGACAAGGTCGCGGAAGGCGGTGCCCGGCTGTATCAATTCGGTGTTGTGCGCGATCTGGTCGGCGGCGATGCGGAAAAGATCGCGCTGTTCGTCGGTTGGCTTCACATCCCCGCACAGCCAGGTGCGCGACAGGTCGGCGCAGAAGCCGTAGGGGCCGATCAGGTCGGTGTCGAAGGCGACGAGATCGCCCGCCTCGATGAGGCGCGAGGAGCATTCCTGGAACCAGGGGTTGGTGCGCGGGCCGGATGCCAACAGCCGCGTCTCGATCCATTCGCCGCCGCGGGCAATGTTGCCGCGGTGCAGTTCGGCCCATAATTCATTCTCAGTGATGCCGGGCTTCAGCGCCTTTTCCATCTCGCCCATTGCCGCCTCGCAGGCGAGGATGGCGCGGCGCATGGCAAGGATCTCGTCCGGGGATTTGACCAGCCGGGCGTTCTCCATCACCGCTTCGCCATTGCCGATGGAAATGCCGAGGCGCGCAAGTTCCTCGACGCCTTCCGGGTTGATGTGGTCGACCGCGATGCGGCTGTTGCCGCCGCCATGTTCCCGCACCAGATCGGCGATTCCGGCCGCCCAGCGGCGGACTTTCTGCTCGGTGAGCTCGCCGCTGTAGAGATACATCCACGAGACGGCGGGGCGAACCTCGTCGACGACGCCGGAATGGTCCGACAGATGTTCGCAGGAGAAATAGTCGAACAGCACCACCGGCCCTTCGGTGGCGACGAAACAATGCCGTGTCGGGTTGTGCGCCACCCAAAGCTGCATGTTCGTGGAATCGGCCGCATAGCGGATGTTG
Organism: Mesorhizobium sp. B2-3-6; assembly: GCF_006442305.1. Taxonomy (NCBI): domain Bacteria; kingdom Pseudomonadati; phylum Pseudomonadota; class Alphaproteobacteria; order Hyphomicrobiales; family Phyllobacteriaceae; genus Mesorhizobium; species Mesorhizobium sp. B2-3-6. The sequence continues at coordinate 902,462 of NZ_VFVW01000001.1, forward strand.
ACGGGATCGTAGAGCAGCGCGCCGGCGTAGCCCCGGCGCCTCAGCTCCGTGCGGATGCGCTCCAGCCGATATTTGCGCATTTCGGCCAGGTCGGGGGCGGCAATGCCTGCCGCCGCCCATTCCGCTTCGGCTGTCGCGCCGTAGCCCAGCACATGCTGGTTGAGATCAGCCGCCTTCCGGCGGGAGGCCTCGCGCAGCGCCTCGATCGAGCCCGGCACAAACGGCATGATCTTGCGGTGGCGGCCGAAGCTCCCCTTTGGCGCCGCGCTGTCCATGGCGAAACCTCAGCTCCGCATCTTCTCGCCGCTCGGGTCGAACGGCGCCTCGACATTGATGCGGGCCGGACGGCGATGGCCGAGAATCTCGATCTCGAACAGGCCGGCGCTTTCATCCTGGGCCAGCGCCGCCGGCACGTAGCCCTGCGCCATCGACTTCTGGACGTAGTGGGCATAGCCGCCGGAGGTGACCCAACCGACCACGCGCCAGTCGCCGTCGACGATGCCGCGCACGGCGGACGCGCCTTGCGCCGCCTTGGAGCCCCGCACTTCCTTGCCGGCCGCATCGAAGCGCGGCGCGCCAAAGCCATGCGGCTTTTCCACCGTACCGTAGTCCTTGCCGACCTTGGCCCAGATCGGCTCGTCACCCATCACGTCGGCGTCGGCCGCCTCGACGATAAAGGACACGCGGCGCAGCTTCGGTCCTTCGGCCCGTTCCCTGGCGGCCGCGTCGCGGCCGATAAAGTCGTTCTTCTCCAGCTTGATGAAGCGGTCCATCGAGCCTTCGAACGGTCCGTAGATCGGGCGCAATTCGCGGAACCAGGTCGGGAAGTTCTTTTCCAGGCGCATGGAGAGCAGGGCGCGCATGCCGAAATCGACCAGGCCGAATTCTTCGCCTGCGTCTTTGATCGCCTTGTAAACCAGGCGCTGATAGGCTGGCGCCATCCAGATCTCGTAGCCGAGGTCGCCGGTATAGGTGATGCGGTTGACCATGCAGGGCGCGCCGCCGACCGCCATTTCGCGGAAGTCCATGAAGCGGAAGGCCTTGGTCGAGATATCGACATCGACCAGCTTCTGCAGGAGGTCCCGCGACTTGGGTCCGGCAATCGACAGGCCGACAAGCGTCTGGTCGAAGCGGTGGATGCGTACCTCTGACGCGCTTGGACCATCCTTCGGCAGGTGCTTTTCGAACCAGCGCATGTGATATTTCTGCGCGGCCGACGAGCCCCAGATCATGAAGCGTTCTTCCGCGGCCTTGGCGATGGTGAAGTCGCCGATCAGCTTGCCGAATTCGTTGATCATCGGGGTCAGCACGATGCGGCCCGCCTTCGGCATGCGGTTGGTCATCAGCCGGTTGAGGAAATCCTCCGCCCCCGGTCCGGAGACCTCGTATTTGGCGAAGTTGGCGATTTCGGTGACGCCGACGCGCTCGCGCGTGGCGCGCACTTCCTCGCCGATCGGCCCAAAATCGTTGGAGCGGTGGAAGGACACGATATCCTTCGGCTCCTTGCCCTTCGGCGCGAACCACAGCGGCGTTTCAAGGCCCCAGGAGTCGCCCATGACGGCGTTGTTGGCGAGCATGGTGTCATAAAGCGGCGTCGTCTGCGCCGGGCGCGCTGCCGGCAGTTCCTCGTTGGGGAAGCGGATCGAGAACCGGCGCGAATAGTTCTCGCGCACCTTGGCGTTGGTGTAGCGCAGGCTCGCCCATTCGCCGAAGCGGGCGACGTCCATGCCCCATACGTCGAAGCCGGGATCGCCATGCACCATCCAGTTGGACAGCGCCAGGCCGACACCGCCGCCCTGGCTGAAGCCGGCCATGACGGCGCAGGCGCACCAGAAGTTGGTCAGGCCCTGCACCGGGCCGACCAGCGGATTGCCATCCAATGCGAAAGTGAAGGGACCGTTGATGATCTGCTTGATGCCGGCTTTCTCGATGCCGGGGAAATGCTTGAAGCCGACCTCCAGCGACGGCGCGATGCGGTCTAGGTCGGGCTGCAACAGCTCGTGGCCGAAATCCCAGGGCGTGTTGACCGGCGACCATGGCTTGCACGCCTTTTCGTAAGTGCCGAGCAGGATGCCGTTGCGCTCCTGGCGGGTGTAGATCTCGCCCTTGAAATCCATGACGCCGATCATCTCGCGGCCGGTCGATTTGTTGAATTCCTCGACCTCCGGCATGGGCTCGGTCAAGAGATACATGTGCTCCATGGCGAGCACCGGCAGTTCGAGGCCTACCATGCGGCCGATCTCGCGCGCCCACAGGCCGCCGCAGTTGACGACATGCTCGGCGTGAACCGTGCCTTGTTCGGTGATGACGTTCCAGGTGCCGTCGACCTGCTGCGTCAGTTCGACGACGCGGTTGCGCAGCACGATCTCGGCGCCGAGTTTCTTCGCCGCTTTCGAGTACGCAATCGTCGTGCCGGACGGATCCAGATGGCCTTCGACCGGATCCCACATGGCGCCGACGAAATTCGTCTCGTCCATCAGCGGGAACATCGCCTTGGCCTCGGATGGCGTGATCAGCTCGGTATCCATGCCGAGATAGCGGCCCTTGGCATGGGCAAGCCGCAGGAAGTCCATGCGCTCGGGCGAGTCGGCCATCATCACGCCGCCGGTCAGGTGCAGCGAACAGGACTGGCCGGAAAGCTCCTCGATCTCCTTATAGAGCTGCACGGTGTAGGCCTGCAGCTTGGCGACGTTGGGATCGCCGTTGAGCGTATGGAAGCCGCCCGCCGCGTGCCAGGACGAGCCGGAGGTGAGCTCCGAGCGCTCGATCAGCATGATGTCTGTCCAGCCGGCCTTTGCCAGGTGATAGAGCACCGAGCAGCCGACGACGCCGCCGCCGATGACAACCGCTTTTACATGGGATTTCATGAAGCTAGGTCCGTTTTTGAAGAGATTGAATCGGGTGAGTGCGGTATGAAAACAAAGCGGAGGTCGGATGCAGCGATGTTTTCGACCAGCCTGTCGTCGAGCGCGGCGAGGATGGTTTCGCACACGGGAGTACGGTGTTTCAGGACTTCATAGCTCCAGAGGCGCAGGATCGAGTAGCCTTGGGCGCGCATGAAATCGTCACGGCGGCGGTCGTAGGAACTGTCGGCGTGCTGTGAGCCGTCGAGCTCGACGATCAGCCATTTTTCGCGGCAACAGAAGTCGGCGTAATATGGTCCGATAGAGAACTGTCGCGTGAACTTGTAGCTACCAAGTTTGCGGGTTTTCAGCTCGAGCCAAAGCAGTGCTTCGGCCTGATTGTTGCCTTGCCTGAGTTTCCTGGTTCTCTGGGTTGTAACTGACTTTCGGCGACTGCGGGTTTTACGAGCGGCTTCCCCCACTCCGTCGCTGCTTCGCAGCGCCACCTCTCCCCCCTCCGGAGGGAGAGGAAGGGAGCCAGCCTGGCCAAGTCCGCGCCCTTCCTCTTCCCCGTCGATCGGGGGAGAGGTGTCGAGCGCAGCTCGACGGAGTGGGGGTCGACCGTTCATCGAATCCATACGCGTGATCAGTTCATCAACAACGCAGACGATCAAAAATCGGTCGGCGCGCCGCCTTCGGCGCGACGTTTCTGGACGAAGGCGTTGAGCTCTTCGCGGATCGCCGGGTCCATGTAGGGCTCGTCATAGGAGGCCAGCCGCTCCTTCCATACCTTGTTGGCCTTTTCGAGCGCCGTCGGCGAGCCGGCTTCGGCCCAGGTCTCGAAATTGCGCCAGTCGGACAGGATCGGCGAGTAGAAGGCGGTCTTGTAGCGATCCTGCGTGTGCTGTGTGCCGAAGAAGTGGCCACCGGGGCCGACCGACTGGATGGCGTCGAAGCCAAGCGCCTGTTCGGACAGGTCGAGCGGGGTCAAGAATTCCGCCACCATCTGCAACAGGTCGATGTCGAGGATGGTCTTCTCGTAGGAGCAGCGCAGGCCGCCTTCGAGCCAGCCGGCGGCGTGCATCATCAAATTGCCGCCGCCCTGGATGGCGCCCCACAGCGAGAACACGCTTTCATAGGCGGCCTGTGCGTCGACCGTGTTGGCGGCGCAAGTGTTGGAGGTGCGGTAGGGGATGTTGTAGCGGCGGGCCAGCTGGCCGCCGACGAGCTGCGCCTTCATGTATTCGGGCGTGCCGAAGGCGGGCGCACCCGACTTCATGTCGACATTGGAGGTGAAGCCGCCATAACCGACCGGCGCGCCCTTCCTGACCATCTGGGCAAACGCGATGCCGGACAACGCCTCGGCGTTCTGCTGCACCAGCGCGCCGGCAATGGTCACCGGCGCCATGGCGCCCGACAGGGTGAACGGCGTGACGATGACGACCTGGCCCTTGCTCGACATCTGGATGATGCCTTCCATCATCGGCACGTCGAGTTTCAGCGGCGAATTGGTGTTGATGATGGTGAAAACGGACGGTTCTTCGAGCAACTGCTCGTGGCTGATGCCGCGCGCGATGCGGGTGATCTCGATGCCGTCGACATTTCGTTCCTTGCCGAGCGAATAGATGTGGAACACCTTGTCGGTCAGCGTGGCGAGGTCGCGGATGCATTCGAGGTGGCGGACGGAGGGGTGGATGTCGATCGGCTCGACCGGATAGCCGCCCGTGCAGTTCAGTATGTTGTGCATCTGCGCCAGGCGCAGGAAATTGCGATAATCCTGCTGGTTGCCGGGCCGGCGGCCACGATCGATGTCCGAGCAATTGGGCGCCGAGGCCATCATCGAGATGATCAGATTGTCGCCGCCGAAGCGCACATTGTGCGCGGGGTTGCGGGCATGGATAGTGAATTCAGGTGGGCAGTGCGACACCAGATCGAGGATCATGTCGCTGTCGAAGCGCACGCGCTCGCTGCCTTCGCGCACGTCGGCGCCATGTTCCTTCATGATGCGGCGGGCTTCGTCATGCAGCACGTCGACACCGATCTCCTTCAGCACCCGCAGCGAGGCCAGGTGGATCGATTCCAGCTCGTCGTCGGAAACCAGCTTGGTCGGCTGGAGCGGGATTTTCAGCTGGCGGAACGGCGGCTGCTCGAACGCGGCCGAGCCGCCTGCGCGTTTTCCGGCGCGGCCGCCGCGGCGGGCACGATCGGTTGCCAATGCCGGTTCGGCGGGTTGAAGGGCGGCGGTCATGAGGGGCCTCGTACGATGCGAAAGTGGGCGGCATAATGGACCGGCGGCTGTCCGGCCATTGCGGAGGCGGCGACCACTAGAGCGAGGGAAGCGACATGCCGGAACGGCAGCTGCGTGGTCCCGAGGCGGGCCCGCGGATAAGGGGGCGCCATTCGTTGCAGTATCGTCTTTTGCTTCTGATAAACTTGTGCGTCGAATATCTCCGGAGGGAGAGCCATGCCTGACGTCGTCAAAGTGCGTGCCGCCACCAACAACGAAGTCGCGTTCCTCTCCTGGGACCTCGACGGGATGATCCCGGGCTGCCTGGGCTTCGAGATCGTTCGCCTCTATCCCGACACCGGCGAGGAGCGTTGCCTGGCTTCCTGGGTGCCCTTCAAGGGACAGCGCAACAAGGATTGGATACCCCAGGATACCGGCGTCTGGCCGGTGCAGAAGACATTCTGGCGCGATCTCACTGTCCGGCGGCGCCGCGACAGCCTGGATGTCAGGCCAGACGGCCAAATGATCGCCTACCGGGTGCGTCCGGTCGGCGACATGAAGGCCGGGCTCGATCCCGTGCCGGTGCGCCCGGAAAAGACCTATACCGGTCCAGCGCGGCCGCTGGGCTATCTCGGCCGGGGCGCGGTCAGTCCGCCGATCTTCCTCGGCCAGATGTTCGGCAAGGCGCGCGTCGCCTTCACGAATGGCGTGCTGTCGACGCAATGGATGTCGCGCGCGCTGGCCGAGGCCGGCATCAAGGTCGGGCAGCGCGACAAGATCAGGGCTGTGCTGCAGGATCCGACCAGCAAGATACGCGCCTACCTGCATGGCGACGTGCCTGATGTGCTGACCAGCCTGCCGAAGCGGGCCAAGGCCGAGGGCGGCACGGTCAGGCTTGCGCTCTACGAGCTTGGCGACGACGAACTGTGCGACGCAATCATTGCCGCCAAGGATGTCGTGGAGGTCATTCTTTCCAACTCGGGCAGGGATGACCAGACGAAGGCCTGGGACGCTGGCAACGCGCCTTACAGGAAGCGGCTGCACGACGCAGGCGTCGCGGTGACGGATCGCCTGTTCAACAACAACCATATCGGCCACAACAAGTTCGCCGTCTATCGCGATGCCCAGGGCAAGCCGCAATCGGTGATGACGGGCAGCACCAACTGGACCTCGACGGGCATTTGCGGGCAATCCAACAACGCCTTCATCCGCGACGACCCGGCGATGGCCGAGATATTCGACGCCTACTGGCAGCGCATGAAGGCCGACCTGTTCCCGCCGCCGGCCACGGAAAGCGCCGCCGGCCATGTCGCGCAGACGCAAGGCGTGCCGTTTCGCAGGGAAAACCACAGGCCAAACCCGCTCAACGGCGCCACGGCGGCGCTGGACGGCATGACGGTGTGGTTCTCGCCCAATGATCCCGAGCGCAACAAGAAGAACATCTCGGTGCGGCCGGTCGATCTCGAGGACCTCTTCGCCCGCATCAAGGCAGCCAAGCGCGCCGTGCTGTTCCTGGTGTTCAATCCTTCGCGGCTCGGCGACAATTCGATCGTCGACCAGGCGGTGGCGGCGGCAAGGGCCGATCCGAAGCTGATCGTGCAAGGGGCAATCAGCGATGAGACCGCCATGCCCAATTATGTCGCGCCGACCAAGGATCCGGTCACCCATAAATCAAACAGGGACGGCAAGTCGCCCTTCGTCTATCCGGAGAAGGTCTGGGAGGCGCCGAACGTTTCCATCGTGCGGGCGGCGAACCTGACCGGCGCCACGATCGCCCGCGATTTCCAGGCGGAGGTGCTGACCGTCGGCCATGCCATCGTGCACGACAAGATCGTCATCATCGATCCGATGGAGGACAACGCAACGGTCGTCACCGGCAGCCACAATCTCGGCTACAAGGCTTCCTACGAAAACGACGAGAACATGGTGATCGTCGAAGGCGACAAGACCTTCGCCGCGGCCTATGCCGTGCATATGCTCGACGTGTTCGACCACTACAAGTTCCGCGCCTGGCGCAGGACCATCGGCAAAGGCCCTTCGGATGACGATGGGCTCTCCATCGACGACAAGTGGCTGAAGCCTTACGCGCAAGGCAGGAAAGGCGCGATCGCACGGTATTTTCCATAGTGCTGCCGGCGGGTGCTGACGGCTTTTGACGCGAGCCTTCCGGTGCACGGCGCCGGCCGTTGGCGCAAGCGGATTTTGCCGTCCGGCCCTTCCTTTCCCGGGATCGAACCGGTAGCTGATGGCTTGCCGATCCGCAGGTCGGCGATTCACTCATGGAACGGCAGCATGGTCGCGACCGGCTCGAGCCAAGGCGAAGCGGCAACGCAGTGGGCAGCGCTCGCCGGCGTCACCGCAGCGCTGGCGATGTTCGGCGCCGCGCAAGGGCTGAGCTCGCCGCTGTTCACGCTGCTGATGCAGAAGCAAGGCATGTCGCCGGGCCTGATCGGCCTGTCGGCGGCGATGATGCCGGTTGGCTTGATCCTGTCTGCCTCGTTCGTGCCCGCCGCCGTGCGGCTGGTCGGCGCCCGCACGCTCGCCGTCGGCTGCTCGCTGATCGGTGCGCTGTGCTTCCTGGGCATCGGCTATCTGCAGGATTGGGTGGCGTGGTTCGTCCTCCGTTTCATCATCGGCGTGGTCATCAACCCGCTCTACATCCTCGGGGAGGTTTGGGCGCTGTCGCTGGCGCCGCCGGCGCGACGCGGCCGGGTGATGGGCGTGTTCAACACGCTGATGGGGGCCGGCTACGCGGCCGGGCCTTTCACACTGACCCTGCTCGGCACGTCGGGCTGGGCTCCCTTCAGCGTCGGCATTGGTGGTTTCGTGCTCTGCGCCGTTATTCTGCGCCTTGTCTCCTCAAAGCTCACCGGTTTCGAGGATGACGGCCAGCCAGCCGGCAGCTTTATCGGTTTTGCCCCGCTGGCGCCGGCGCTGCTGCTGGCGGTGCTGGTCTCGGCAGCGGTCCAGCAAAGCACCTATGCGCTGGTTCCGGTCTTCGGCGCCGGCTATGGCTTGCCGGAAGCCGTGCTCGCCGCTCTGGTGATGGCGTTATCCCTGGGCAATATCCTGCTGCAGATCCCGCTCGGCCTGCTCGCCGAACGCTTCGGCGGCCGCCCCATGATCCTGGCCTGTGCGGTGGCGACCACCGTTTGCGCGCTTCTGCTGCCGCTGCTGATCGCGACGCCGCTGATCTGGGCGGTGCTGCTGGTGATGGGAGCGGTCGGCTATGGCGTCTACACGATGGCGTTGGTGGAACTCGGCAGCCGCTTCAAGGGCTCGCTGCTGGTCACCGGCAACGCCGCTTTCGCCTTGTTGTGGGGCGTTGGCGGCATTGTCGGTCCGCCCAGCGCCGGTCTGCTGATGCAGGCGATCGGGCCTTTGGGATTGCCGGCGGTGATCGTCGGCCTGGACGCGCTGCTGGTCGCCTTCGTGCTCTACAGATCGGCCAGCCGCAGAGGCTCCTGACAGGGTTTGGCCGGAACAAGCGTGGGTTCGGGCTTTGGGGCTTACGGCTGTCGGGTCGAAACGCTAAGCCTGCAGCCGAGAGGCGATGTGGATCATGGACCGGGTGGAACCGAAGCGCGACGATACGATGCAGTGGGCAGCGATCACCGGTGTGATCGCGACCGTGTCGGTGTTCGCCATCGCGCAGGGACTGTCCTATCCGCTCTTGAGCTTCATCCTGCAGCGGCAGGGCGTTTCGCCTGTCATGATCGGCCTGTCGGCGGCGATGACGCCGATTGGCTTCATCGTCTCGTCGCCGCTCATCCCGTCACTGGCGCGGCGGTTCGGGGCAGGGCGCACGGCGCTGACCTGCGCGGCGCTTTCGGCGGTCGTGCTGGCGCTGATCGGCTGGACACAGAACGTCTATCTCTGGTTTCCGCTGCGGTTCCTGATCGGCGCGGTGACCAATCCGCTCTATGTCTTAAGCGAAATCTGGGTGATCGCGCTGGCGCCGCCGGCCCGGCGCGGCCGCATCATGGGCGTCTATTCCACGATCATCTCGGCCGGCTTCGCCGCCGGGCCGCTTTGCCTGCTGGCCGTCGGTACGGAGGGCTGGCCGCCATTCCTGGTCGGCATTTCCGCTTTCATCTTCTGCGGCGGGTGCCTCGCTCTTGTGGTCGGGCGCCTGCCCAAGGTCGACGAGGCCGGGCATCGGCTTTCGGTGATGGGCTTCATGCCGCTCGCCTGGCTGCTTTTGTCGGCAGTGGTCGTGGCTGCCGGCTTCGAGCAGGCGGTGTTGGCGCTGTTGCCCGTCTACGGCACGCATTATGGCATCGCCGAGAACCGCATGTCGGCCCTGCTGTCGACGATGATCGCCGGCAACATCGCCATGCAGGTGCCGCTCGGCCTGCTGGCCGAGCGGCTGACGGCGCGCCTGGTGCGGTTCATCTGCCTGGTGCTGACGCTGCTCGGCTGTCTGCTGCTGCCGCTGTTGATCGAAACGCCGCTGGTCTGGCCGATGATCTTCGTCTGGGGCGCGGTGTCCTACGGCATTTATACGATGGCGATCATCGAACTCGGCGAGCGCTTCAGCGGCTCGGCGCTAGTTGCCGGCAATGCCGCTTTCTCCCTGATGTGGGGCGTCGGCGGCATCCTCGTCCCGCCGCTTGCGGGCGGCGTGATGGACGGGATCGGCGCGAGCGGCCTGCCGGTGACGCTCGGCGCGATCTGCCTGGCGCTGGCGGCTGCGACCGTCATCCGGCGGCGGATCGTGTGACGGCCTGAAGCGATCTGCCGCGATGACGCGGCTTCAACACCTTGAATCCGGCGCCCTTTGACGCGATGTAGGCAGGGCCGCCCCCCGACTTCCCGGAGACCCGCATGACCATTTCGACGACAAAGCCTGGCTTGGCGACCGATGATCCCTTTCTTTGGCTGGAGGAAAGGACGAGCAAGGAGGCGCTCGACTGGGTACATCGCCAGAACGAAGTCACGGTGGCGCAATTGCAGGGCGATCCGTCCTACCAGGCGTCGTTCGAAACCGCGCTCGATCTGATGACCGCCGAGGACAACATAGCCGTCGGCTCCGCGCTCAACGGCTATGTGTATAATTTCTGGCAGGACAAGACCAATGTGTTGGGCCTGTGGCGCCGCACGATGGTGGCTTCCTACAAGACCGACAGACCGGACTGGGAAACCATCATCGACTTCGACCAGCTCGCGGCGAGGGAGGGAGTGAAGTGGGTGTTCGGCGGCGCCAGCCGGCTCTACCCCGATTTCAACCGCTGCCTGGTTTCGATGTCGCCTGATGGCGGCGACGCCAGCGAGATGCGCGAATTCGACATCGCCGCCAAATCGTTCGTCGAGGACGGTTTTCGCGCGCCCGCTTCCAAGTCCGGTTTCGGCTGGCTCGACAAGGATACGGTGATCGTCTCGGCAGCCTTCGAAGAGGCCGACAAGACCGAATCCGGCTACCCGCGCGTCGTCAAATTGTGGACGCGCGGCACGGACCTTGAAGACGCGACGCCGATCTTCGAAGCGCAGAAGGAAGACCTCGCCGTCGGCGCCGGCCTGGAGTTCGATGGCGAGAAGCGGCATTTGTTTCTAACGCGGACGCTCAACTTCTTTGCATCGCACAGTTTCCTGCGTCTCCCGTCAGGTGAAAACAGACGCATTCCGTTGCCTGACGACGTTACCGACACGGCGCTCTTCAAGGACCAGATGGTGTTTGGCGTGCGTACGCCTTGGACGGCGCAGGATGGAACGGCCTGCCGGCCGGACGGGCTCTATTCGTTCGATTTCGCTCATTGGATCGAGACCGGCAGTTTCGGCGCCATCGAGACCTTGCTCGCGCCGGCGCATCGCGTGTCCATCGCCGCTCTCGCCAGGACGCAGGACCACCTGTTCATCAGCCTGATGGACAATGTGCGCGGCAAGGTTGTGGCCTGCGAACGCAGGGACAGCGCCTGGTCGCTGAAACCGGTCGCATTGCCGGAAAACGGCACGGTAGGCATCAGCCATGCCGAACATTTCGGCGCCAGCGTCTCCTTCTCTTTCACCGATTTCCTGACGCCGAGCTCGATCATCTGGTCCGACGACAATGGCGAGACGCTCGCCACAGTGAAGTCGCAGCCGTCGCGATTCGATGCTTCGCAGCTCGTCTCGGAACAGTTCGAGGCGCGTTCCAAGGACGGCACGATGGTTCCCTATTTCGTCGTCAGGCGGCGTGACCAAAAGGGCCCGGTGCCGACGCTGCTCTACGGCTATGGCGGCTTCGAAGTGCCTTTGCTGCCTGGCTATGCCGGCGTGCGCGGCAGGCTGTGGCTGGAGAAGGGCAATGCCTATGTGCAGGCCTGCATCCGCGGCGGGGGCGAGTTCGGCCCGGCCTGGCACCAGGCAGCGCTCAAGGGCAACCGGCAGAACGCTTTCGACGATTTCGCGGCGGTCGCGCAGGATGTCGTCAGGCGCGGCATTGCGACAGCTGCCTCGCTCGGCATCCAGGGCGGCTCGAATGGCGGCCTGCTGACGGGCGTCTCGTTGACGCAGCATCCGGAGCTGTTCGGCGCCGTGATCATCGAGGTGCCGCTGCTCGACATGCTGCGCTACACCGAATTGCCGCCCGGCGCGTCGTGGATGGCCGAATATGGCGATCCGTCGAAGCCGGAAGATGCGACCTGGCTGGCCGCCTACTCGCCTTACCAGCATGTCGAGGCCGGTGCCTATCCGCCGGTGCTGCTCACCACCTCGACCGCCGACGACCGGGTGCATCCCGGCCATGCGCGCAAGATGGCCGCCCGCCTGCAGGAGGCCGGCCACGCCGGGACGCTCTTCTTCGAAGAGACCGAGGGCGGCCATGGCGGCCGCGGCGACCGCCGGCCGCAGGCGGCACAGGCCGCGATGAAGTACGTTTTCCTGCAGAGGACGCTGGGCGGGAAGGGCTGAACCGGAAGCCTTCGGACCCGAGCGAAGGGTGGTTCACCTCGAACCTTCTTTGCTCTAAGGTGCCTTCATGGCTCCCGTGGTGACATTGGCCGGCCTTTTCGGGGTTCGGGCATTTGGGGGCGCGGTGACGCCGTCGCTGCGCACGTTGCGCGCCGAGCTTTTGCGGCTTTGCGCCCGCATAGGCTATTCGCCACCCGCTATCCTCTGAAGAATCCGCCCCGGCGCAGCCGGATTGGTTCCAGAGGAAGATCAGATCCATGACCTATCAAAATTATTCGCTGAAGCAGCTTCAGCAGATCGACGCCGCGCATCATCTGCATCCGTTCACCGACCATAGGGAATTGCGCGAGGCCGGATCGCGCATCATCACCCACGCCAACGGTCCCTTCATCTACGATTCCGAAGGGACGGAACTGCTCGACGGCATGGCGGGGCTGTGGTGCGTCAATATCGGCTATGGCCGCGACGAGCTCGCCGAGGCTGCCTATGCGCAGATGAAGGAGCTGCCTTACTACAATTCCTTCTTCAAATGCTCGACGCCGACGCCTGTGCTTCTGTCGAAGAAGCTGGCGGAGATCGCGCCGAAGAATGTCAACCAGGTGTTCTATGGCTCGTCCGGCTCGGAAGCCAACGACACTGCGCTCAGGCTCGTGCGCCACTATTGGGTGCTCGAAGGCAAGCCGCAGAAGAACCGCGTCATCTCGCGCAAGATGGCCTATCACGGCTCGACCATCGCCGGCACGTCGCTCGGCGGCATGGACGCCATGCACAAGCAGCTCAACGGAGAGGTGCCCAACATCGTCCATGTGATGATGCCGTACGCCTATGAGCTGTCGCTGCCGGGCGAGAGCGATCATGATTTCGGCCTGCGCGCGGCAAAGGCGGTCGAGGACGCCATCCTCGAAGCCGGCGCCGACAAGGTCGCCGCCTTCATTGGCGAGCCGGTGATGGGAGCTGGCGGCGTGAAGATACCGCCGGCAAGCTATTGGCCCGAGATACAGCGCATCTGCCGCAAATATGATGTGCTGCTGATGCTGGACGAGGTCATCACCGGCTATGGCCGCACGGGCGAATGGTTTGCCGCGCAGACGCTTGGCATCGAGGCCGACACCATCACCACCGCCAAGGCGCTGACGTCGGGCTACCAGCCGCTGTCGGCGCTGCTGGTCGGCGATCGCATTGCCTCGACGCTGATCGAGAAGGGCGGCGAGTTCAATCACGGTTATACCTATTCCGGCCACCCCGTGGCTTGCGCCGTGGCGCTGAAGAACCTGGAGATCATGGAGCGGGAGGGTCTGGTCGACCGCGTCAGGAGCGACACCGGGCCCTATTTCGCCAAGGCGCTGCAAGAGCGCATCGCCGGGCACGAGCTGGTCGGCGAGGTGCGTTCGATCGGGCTGATGGGTGCGATCGAGATCGTCAAGGACAAGGCGACCAAGGAGCGGTTCCTGCCGGCTGGAAGTGCCGCGGTGACCGTGCGCGACCATGCGATCGCCAACGGCATGATGCTGCGCGCCACCGGCGACACGATGATCCTGTCACCGCCGCTGATCTGGACCCGCGACACGATCGATATGGCCTGCGAGCGCATCGGCAAGGCGCTCAACCTGGCGCAAGCGGATCTGCGCAAGCGGTAAAAGAAATGGCCGGGCGTTCGTGATCGAGACGCCCGGCCGCTGGCCCCAGACAGACTGAGGGTTCCGGTCGCCGGCGCTATCGGTTACAACCCGCCAAGGCAGTTTTGCCGACGGGGAACGCGATGGCCGGACAACCGCTCAACCAGCCCGCCGAAATCCCGGCTGAGCTCGATCGCTGGAATTGGGGCGCCTTCTTCCTCAACTGGATCTGGGGCATCGGCAACTCCACCTTCATCGCCCTGCTGGCGCTGATCCCGATCGTCAACATCGTCATGATCTTCGTGCTCGGCGCGCGCGGCAGCCGCTGGGCATGGCGGAACCGGGTGTGGCGCGATGCCGAGCAGTTCCGCAGAACGCAGCGCAACTGGGCGATCGCCGGTCTTGCCGTCTGGGTGCTCAGCATGGGGGGCTGCGCGACGATGGTCGGCGGCATCCCTTTCATGATCAAGACCAGTGACGCCTATCACATGACCATGGAGGTCATTCGCGCCGATACCCGGGTGAAAGCCGCCATCGGCGAGGACGTGACCGCCAATTTCTGGGTCGGCGGCCATCTCAACGTCAACGCAAACGGGACGGGTGACGCGCAGTTCAGCATTCCCATCCACGGCACCAAGGGAAAGGGCACGGTGTTTTCGCATCTTGTTCGCAATGCAGGCACGTGGAGCACGCGCCTGCTCGTGGTCCGGGTCGATGGCGCCGATGCGCCGATCGTGCTGACCAATGAAGATCACGTGCCGATCCCGAACGCGGCAATCGGAATATGAGGGATGTCGGATCCTGGAACGCAAAAACCGCGCCCCACCGGGAACGCGGCTTTGCCAGATACGCTTGGCGTTTCGCTACGCAAACACTTGGCGAAACTTACGGGCTCCGGTACGCGAGACCTGATCCGGAGCGCCGGGCGGACGCGATATCCGCCTCGCAGTCCGTTTTATAGGGACATTGTTACCGCGGAGTTATCGAGAGCTTAAGCAAACCTAAATTTTGCGGTTCTCCGGCGAGGCGTACGAAAGAAAAACGAGCTTTATCAATCGCTTATTGATTGGCGCCGCGCAGAAAATTTATGATCCCGGAAAAATCGGCGCCGGCATTCCCTTGCGCGTTGAACAGGCCGTAGAGCTGTGTCGCTTCGGCGCCAAGCGGTGTCACCGCGCCCGCGGCTTGTGCGGCTTCCTGCGACAGCTTCAAATCCTTCAGCATGAGCGCGGCGGCGAAGCCGGGCTTGTAGTCGCGGTTGGCGGGCGAGGTCGGCACCGGGCCGGGCACCGGGCAATAGGTGGTCAGCGACCAGCACTGGCCTGAAGAGGTCGAGGCAACGTCGAACAGGGCCTGGTGCGCCAGGCCGAGCTTTTCGGCCAGCACGAAGGCCTCGGCGACGCCGATCATCGAAATGCCGAGAATCATGTTGTTGCAGATCTTGGCCGCCTGGCCGGCGCCGTCGCCGCCGCAATGGACGATGCGCCCGGCCATGGGCTTCAGGATCGGCTCGGCGGCGGCGAAGGCGTCGTCCGAGCCGCCGGCCATGAAAGTCAGCGTGCCGGCGGCGGCACCGCCGGTGCCGCCCGAGACCGGCGCATCAACCGACAGCAGGCCGTGCTTTGCGGCGATGGCATGCGCCTTGCGCGCCGATTCGACGTCGATGGTCGAGGAATCGATGAAAAGCGCGCCCCTATTTGCCTTGGACGCGATCTCTTCGTAGACCGACAGGACATGCTTGCCGGCGGGTAGCATGGTGATGACGACGTCCGCGTCCCTCACTGCTGCGGCGGCATCGGCCATGATGACCACACCATGCTCGCGTGCAACGGTCAGGTTTTCGGGCATGAGGTCGAAGCCATTCACCGTGTGGCCTGCCTTGACCAGGTTTGCCGCCATTGGATTGCCCATATTCCCAAGGCCGATGAAGGCGATTGTGGTCATTGTGTCTCTCCCGGAGTTTGCACGCTTCAGCGACCGATCAACGCGCGGGCGATGATGACGCGCATGATCTCGTTGGTGCCTTCGAGGATCTGATGCACACGCAGGTCGCGCACCAGTTTCTCGATGCCGTAATCGTGCAGGTAACCGTAGCCGCCGAGCAGCTGCAGCGCATCGTTGGCGACGTTGAAACCGGTGTCGGTGACGAAGCGCTTGGCCATTGCCGACCATTTCGAGGCATCCGGTGCCTTGCGGTCGAGCTTGGAAGCGGCGGCATAAAGAAAGATGCGCGCCGCCTGCAACTCGGTTTCCATATCGGCCAGCCGGAACTGCAGCGCCTGGAACTGGTTGATCCTGGAGCCGAATGCCTTGCGCTCGGCCGTGTAGGACAGCGCCTTGTCGAGCGCCGACTGGGCCCCGCCAACCGAACAGGCGGCAATGTTCAGCCGGCCGCCATCGAGCCCGGCCATGGCGATGCCGAAGCCGGCGCCTTCGCCTGACAAAAGGTTTTCGGCCGGCACCTTGCAATCCTCGAAAATGACCTGGCGGGTCGACTGCATATGCCAGCCCATCTTGTGCTCATTGGCGCCGAAGGAGAGTCCCGGCGCATCTTTCGGCACGACGATGGTGGAAATGCCTTTCGGTCCCTCGGCGCCGGTGCGCACCATGACGGCATAGATATCGCTGTCGCCGGCGCCGGAGATGAACTGCTTGGCGCCGTTCAGCACGTAGTCGCCGCCGCTCTTCACCGCCCGCGTCTTCAGGGCAGCGGCGTCCGAGCCGGAACCCGGCTCGGTCAGGCAATAGCTCGCCAGCCATTCCATGGAGGTGAGCTTCGGCAGGAAGCGCTGGCGCTGGCCGTCGTCGCCGAAACGATCGATCATCGAGGCCACCATATTGTGGATCGAGATGAAGGAGGAAAAGGCCGGGTCGGCGTGGGACAGCGCTTCGAAGATCAGCACGGCGTCGAGCCGGCCGAGCGCGGAGCCGCCGACATCGTCCCTGACATAGATGCCGCCGAGGCCCAGCGGGCCAGTCTCGCGGATCACGTCGGCGGGGAAATGCTTATTGCGGTCCCAGTCTAGCGCATTCGGCGCGACGCGATCGGCGGCGAAGGCCTGAGCCATTTCCTGGATGGCGCGCTGGTCCTCGTTGAGTTCGAACTGGCTGGTGCTCGCATCGACCGCGGCGTCCATGGCGTGCTCCCTATATACTGGCCAGCTGGCTCGCTGGCCTGTCGTTTTTGGCTTTGCGCGCGCACCAATCTAGACCAATGATGCCGCCGCGCAACCCGAGCCGCCGCGGAGCGGCTGTGCGTCAATGCATGTCCGGAGCAAGATGTGACGACAAAATTCGATGAGCTGCTAGAGCGGTTCCACGCCTATCTCGCTTCCGTGGGTGACTTCCTGGTGCAGGATGCGGTGGCGCGCATAGGGTGGGATATGCCCGCCCGCGAGCTTGAACCGCACTCACTCGGCTGCCTGCGCCATCTCGATCGCGCCGCCGAATTGACGCCGGCGCGGACCAAGCAGCTGGTGCAATTTCTGGCGCAGGAGCGCGGCGAATTGCGCTGGGGCCAGACCTACGGCGAGTCGGATTTCGGCAAGGCGTTCATCGACAATTATGGCTGGCTCGAAGTATTCGGTACCCGCGGCCACTTCGCCAACGACGAGGTCGCCGCCGGCGTGCTGATCCTTGGGCCTGATATCGTCTATCCCGACCACCATCATGTCGCCGAGGAGATCTATATCCCGCTGACCGGCGGCACCGAGTGGCGCATGGGCGAGGACAGCTTTCACAAGCGAGAGGCCGGCGAGGTCATCCACCACGCTTCTAAGGTCAATCACGCCATGCGCACCGGCAAGGAGCCGTTGCTGGCGCTCTATATATGGCGCGGCGGGCCGCTGGCGCAGAAATCCACGATCACCGGGACCGCGACGCAGGGCAGGGGCTGAGCCATGGCTAAAGCCATTATGCTGCAAGGCACGGGTTCGGATGTCGGCAAGACCGTGCTGGTCGCCGGGCTGTGCCGCGCCGCGAAAAAGCGTGGGCTGAAGGTGCGTCCGTTCAAGCCGCAGAACATGTCGAACAATGCCGCCGTTGCCGATATTCCCGGCGACAACAGGGCTGGCGGTGGCGAGATCGGCCGCGCGCAATGGCTGCAGGCGATCGCCTGCGGCGTGCCGCCATCGGTTCACATGAACCCGGTGCTGCTCAAGCCGCAGACCAATGTCGGTGCGCAGGTCATCGTGCAAGGCAAGGTGTTCGGCGAGGCGCGGGCGCGCGACTACCAGGCGTTGAAGGGCCGGCTGATGGACGCCGTTCTGGACTCCTGGGGCAAGGTCGGCGAGGGCGCCGATCTCGTCATCGTCGAGGGCGCGGGTTCGCCGGCGGAAATCAATCTCAGAAACCGCGACATCGCCAATATGGGCTTTGCGACGCGGGCCGATGTGCCTGTCGTGCTGGTCGGCGACATCGATCGCGGCGGCGTCATCGCCTCGGTCGCGGGCACGCATCTGATCCTGCCGGAGGAAGACCGGCGCATGATCGTCGGCTATCTCATCAACAAGTTCCGTGGCGACGTGTCGCTGTTCGACGACGGCATCAACGCGATCGAAGCGTTCACCGGCTGGCGCTGCTTCGGCGTCGTGCCGTGGCTGAAGGCGGCGGCGCGGCTGCCCTCGGAGGATTCAGTGGTGCTAGAACGGCTTGCCTCCGGGGAGTCGCGTGCGCTGAAGGTGGCGGTGCCGATGCTTGACCGCATCGCCAATTTCGACGATCTCGACCCGCTCAAGGCCGAGCCGCAGGTGGAAGTGGTGTTCGTGCCGCCCGGAAAGCCGTTGCCGCAGGATGCGGGACTGGTGGTCATTCCCGGCTCGAAGTCGACGATCGGGGATCTGCTGAAATTTCGCGAAAATGGCTGGGACCGTGATCTTCTCGCCCATCGCAGGCGCGGCGGCCATGTCGTCGGCATTTGCGGCGGCTTCCAGATGCTTGGCCGCATCGTGCGCGATCCCGACGGCATCGAAGGCAGCGTCACCGAAGCGGAAGGGCTTGGCCTGCTCGACATCGAAACGGTGATGGAACCGGAAAAGACGGTGCGCAACGTCAGCGCCCGCTCGGTGTCGTTCGACCTGCCGCTCGAAGGCTACGAGATCCATCTCGGCCGCACCACCGGCCCGGACATGCTGCGGCCGGCCGCAATCATCAATGGCGCCGAGGACGGTGCGGTCTCGGCGGATGGCAAGGTGGTCGGAACCTATATGCACGGGCTGTTTGGCGCCGACGCCTTTCGAGGGAGGTTCCTCGAAAGCCTCGGCGTCAAGGGCGGCGGCATCGACTATCGCGCCGAGGTCGAGAGGGCTCTCGACGAGGTCGCGGCCCAGTTGGAGAGCCAACTCGACTGCGACGCGATCTTTTCGCTGGCGCGGTAGCTAGTTGGCCATTTCGCCTGCCTTCGGCCAATAGGTGCCGAAGGACCAGACATTGCCCTCCGGGTCGCGGCAGATGAACTCGCGACTGCCATAGTCGCGGTCAGTCAATTCCTGGAGGATTGTGGCGCCTGCCCTCTTCGCCTTGGCGTAGGCGGCGTCTGCGTCGTCGACGGCGATGTAGATTGACTTGCCGCCGCCTGTGCCGGGTTCGCCAACCATTTTGCCGTAGTCGTCGTCGCGCGCGCTGCCGAGCATGATCATCGAGGAGCCGAAGACCAGTTCGGCATGGTGCACGACATCGCCTTCGCCGTAGCGGGCACGGATGCTGAAGCCGAAGGCTTCGCAGAGCCAGTCAATCATTTTTGCGGCGTTCCTGTAACGCAAGGCGGGGTAGAGGCGAGGGGCTTCAGGTGATGCAGGCATGGTAACCTCCTTCATTCAGGCTGGTCGATGAACCCAGTCTGAGCGACAGCCGTTCCGGCGTCTTGAAGAAATGTTACCCGAGGCTTCAGGCCTGTGCCGGAACCGAGAGCGCTGTCGGTGTCTCGCCGGCAAGGACGCGGAACTCACGCACCAGATGCGCCTGGTCGGCATAGCCGCAATCGGCCGCGATGTCGGCCCAATCGCCAGCTTGCTGCCTCGACAGGCCAAGCGCGCGGTTGAAGCGGACGATGCGCGACAGCGTTTTCGGGCCGATGCCGGTCGCGTCCGCGAATTTCCCCGCCAGATGCTTGCGGCTCCAGCCCAGCCTGTCGGCCAGTGACGAGACGCGCACGCGGCCGCCGGAGGCGAGAATCCTGTCATAGGCCCAGGCAACCCCGGCCTGCGTTTCCGGCGCATCGGCCAGCCGGGCGGCGACGAACATCTCGACAAGGGCAAAACGTTTGCTCCAGTCCGCCGCGTTGCCAAGCCGCTCGCGCAAGGCGACGCCTTCGATGCCGAGCACATCGTCCAGGCTGACCATGCGGTCGGTCAACCCGCTCATCGGCTGGCCAAAGAATCGGCGTGCGCCAAGCGGGGTGAAATTGACCTGGACGCAGCAGGCGCCGCCGAAGGATTCGATCATCACGGGTCCGGCATAGAGGCCGGCGGCGAAACTGGCGAAGCGATCATTGTCGCCGGGCGGCTTGCCAAGGCCGATGGCGAAAGGTTCGGCGAAGCTGATGACCAGAGGCACGGTAAGGGAGGCATATTCGACATTGCGGTAATGGCCGGGCGCCGTTTCGCGATAACCGCAAATGTCTGACACAATGCCCGCGAGGGCAGGGCTGGGAAGGCGCCGCCGCATCTCGAACCGCCCGGGGACTGACCGGTCCTGTTCCTCCTGACATGGCATCTCGATTGGCATCGACAGGACTCTAGCAGAGCCCGGACCCGAATCAAAAGCGCCCGGCTCGGCCGGGCGCTCCGAATTGCCTGAGATTTGAATGTCAGGCGCCGCGCATCAGGCAGCCGCCGGCAAGCACGAGGTAAGCAATGAGCACGATCCACACCGATGCGAGTGGGATGAACGAAAGAAGGCCGAGGGCGGCGAGAATGCCGATGAGGGCGATGACAAGGGAGATGATGAAAACAATCTCGGTAGGTGCGCTGAGATTCATGTGCGGGTCCTCTCCTCGACATGATTCGAACAGCGGCATTCCATCAGGCGCGCGGGTCACACACCAATCAGGACGCGCAGCGGGTTCGCCGGGTCGGCCAGGAGCTTCGCCGCCAGAGCGACGCAGACGATGACAAGCAGCGGCTTGATCAGCCTGGCGCCGATGCGCATGGCCAGGCTGGCGCCGAGGCGGGCGCCGAGGAACTGGGCGACGCCCATCATCAGGCCGATCTTCCAGGAGATGACACCGACCGCGGCGAAGACGACGAAGCCGCCGATGTTGGAGGCGAAGTTGAGCAGCTTGGTGTGGGCCGTCGCCTTGAGTACGCCGTAGCCGGCAAGCGCGACGAAGGCCAGCATGTAGAAGGACCCGGCACCCGGCCCGAACAGGCCGTCGTAAAAGCCGATGGCCGGCACCAGCGTTATCCCGAACAGGAAGGGCGTCATACGTTCGGCGCGGTCAACGTCGGTCATGTTGGGCTTCAGGGCGAAATAGAGCGCGATGGCGATCAGCACCAGCGGCAGAAGCGCCCGCAGCAGATCGCCGGGCACGACCGTTGCCAGCAAGGCGCCGACGGCACCGCCGGCAAGCGCCAGCAGCGCAGAAGGCAGTTGCCGGCGAAGGTCGACATGGCCTTTCGCGGCATAGTGGATGGTCGCAGATCCCGAGCCGAACATGCCCTGCAGCTTGTTGGTTCCCAGCGCCTCGACCGGCGAGAAGCCGGCCAGCAGCAGTGCGGGAATAGTGATCAGCCCACCGCCGCCGGCAATCGAGTCGACAAAGCCCGCGGCAAAACCGGCGAAGGCGAGCATGGCGACGGATTCTAAGGTGAAGTCGATCATCAGGGAGAAATCAAGCCAGAGATGCTCCGGCTTCGATCACGAACACCCCGTTTGCGCAAGACCGATTTCACGCTACTTCTATCCAAGCGCGTCGCGCCTGGATTTCGCGTTGTGCTGTCATTATCCCAAAACCGCTGCGCTTTTTTGGGCTACATGGATTAGAGGAATCGGCAAAGGGGCTCCCGATGGCATTCGAACTGCTCGACCAGATACGCTCGATCTTCGATGGCGACCCCGGGGTGCGCAAGGTGGCGGACGACCCCGTGTTGTCGGCGGAACTTCTGATGCTGTTCCGCATGATCCTGGCTGACGGAACGGTCAGCGAGAGCGAGATGGTTGCCTTCCGGCGCATCTGCAAGGATGCCTTCGGCATTCCGGAAACCAGCATCGACGCCGTCATCGAATATCTCAACGAATTCGGCTACGAAACCAATGGCTCACAGGCCATCGCGCTGTTCCGCGACCTCGATGTCGAGCGGCGCAAGCAACTGGCGCAGCATATGGCCGAGATCGCCAAGGCGGACGCGCAATTGGCCGAGACCGAGGTGCGCCTGCTGCGCCGCACGCTCGACCTGCTCGACATCAGCCCGGTCGACGTGGTGAAATCTGAGCAGTAGGTTGATGGGATCCCAGCCGGGCCGGCTGTCTACGGCAGCCTCCGGCATTTGCGGCCTTTCACTCACACGGCGGATTCGCTTCGCGAACCGATCGCTCACCCCTGCTCCTGCATACGGCGTGCAATTGCCCTGTGCAGGTCCGGCGCTGCGGCGACAAGCGTCTTGGCCGCCTCGGATTGCGGGTGATCCAGCACCTCGCCCGTCCGGCCACGCTCGACGATCTGGCCGTCATGCATGACCAGCACTTCGTCCGTTATGGCGCGGGCGACGGTGAGGTCGTGGGTGATGAAGAGATAGGCGATGCCGAGTTTCTGGTTGAGCTCGGCGAACAGGTCGAGGATCTGAGCGCGGATCGAAACATCGAGCGCCGAAACCGGCTCGTCGGCGACGACCAGTTTTGGGCGGGTGATGATGGCGCGGGCGATCGACAGGCGCTGGCGCTGGCCGCCGGAAAATTCGTGCGGATACTTTTCCATGTCGTGCTGGTCGAGGCCGACCTCGTGCAGCGCCTGCGCCACCATCTCGCGGCGCTCGGCGCGCCCCGGTTTCCTGTCCAGCACGTGCAGCGGCTCGGCGACCAGTTTCTCGACCGTCTGGCGCGGATCGAACGAGCCATAGGGGTCCTGGAATACCACCTGCATGTCGCGCCGCGCCGGCTTCAGGTCCGCCTCGCTCTTGCCGGTGAGGGGCTCGCCGCGAAAGCGGATGGTTCCCGAACTCGGCCGGTCCAGCGCCAGGATCATGCGCGCCAAGGTAGACTTGCCGCAGCCGGAGCGGCCGACCAGCGCCACCGACTGGCCCGGCGCCATGGACAGCGACACGCCGTTGACGGCGCGGATGTCAGGCGCGCGCCGGAACAGCGAGGTGCGCCGGCCGGGATAATCGCGCGTCACGCCCTCAACCTCGAGCAAGGGCCGGGCTGCCGAGGCGCCATGCGGCCGGGCGCGGGCCGGCACGTGCATCGAGGCCAGCGCCAACTGGCGGGTATAGGGGTGGAGCTGTTCAGAGAGCGTGCGGGCCGTATCGCCGGCTTCCATGACTTCGCCCCGACGAAGAATGGTGATGCGATCCGCCATCTCGGTGACCACGGCGAGGTCATGCGAGATCAGGAGCAGGCCCATGCCGCTCTCCGCGACAAGGTCGCGCAAGAGGGTGAGGATTTGCGCCTGCAGCACCACGTCGAGCGCCGTGGTCGGCTCGTCGGCGATCAGCAGCTTCGGCTTCAGCGCGCAGGCCATGGCAATGACGACGCGCTGGCGCTGGCCACCGGACAGCTCGTGCGGATAGCGCGACAGCGGGAATTTTGCCGATGGCAAGCCAACCCGGTCGAGCATTTTTCGCGCCCGCTCTTCCGCCTCGGCACGTGTTGCCTTGGCATGCCAGCGTATGCCTTCGGCGACCTGCTCGCCGATGGTCTTGAGCGGGTTCAGCGCGGTCATCGGTTCCTGGAACACCATGCCGATATCGTCACCGCGCAGGGCGCACATCTGATCCTCGCTTGCCGCAAGGATGTCGATACCGTCGAAGGTGACGCGCCCGCTGGCACGCGCGGCATATGGCAAGAGCCGCATGACGCTCAGAGCCGTCATCGATTTGCCGGAGCCGGATTCGCCGACCAGCCCCATTACCTCGCCGGGCGCGATGGAGAACTCGATGCTCCGGAGGATCGGCGTGTCGCCGATCGCCAGCGACAGATTGTCGATTTCCAGAAGGCTCATCGTTGCCGCCGCGATTTCGGATCGAGGATGTCGGCGATGCCGTCGCCCAAAAGGTTCAGCCCAAGCACGGTGATCACGATCGCCATGCCGGGAAAGATCGCCATCCAGGGCGCCACCACCATGCGGGTCTGGGCGTCGAACAGCATGCGGCCCCAGCTCGGCATCGGCGGTTGGGCGCCAAGGCCCAGATAGGAAAGCCCGGCCTCGGCCAATATGCCGAGCGCGAACTGGATAGTGCCTTGCACCAGGAGCAAGGTGGCGATGTTGGGCAGCACATGTTCGATGGTGATCAGCGCCTTGCCCTTGCCCGCGGCGCGGGCGGCGAGGATGAATTCGCGCGGCCAGATCGCCAAGGCGCCGGCTCGGGCGACGCGGGCAAAAACCGGGATGTTGAAGATGCCGATGGCGATAATGGCATTGATGGCGCCGGGGCCGAAGATGGCGGTGATCATGATGGCCGACAAAAGCGCAGGGAAGGCGAAGACGAGATCGTTGATGCGCATCAAGGCCTCGTCGACGAGGCCGCCGCGCGCCGCGGCGAAAGCACCGAGCGGCACGCCGACGCCCATGCCGATGCCGACCGCGACCAGCGCCACCGCGATCGAATTGCGGGCGCCGACCATGATCATCGACAGGATGTCGCGGCCGAAATGGTCGGTGCCGAACCAGTGCGCCCAGGACGGCGCCAGCGTCTTGTCGGATATCACCAGCCGGGTCACGTCATAGGGCGTCCAGAGATAGGAGAGGATCGCCACCGCCGCCACGAACAACGTGACGGCGAAGCCGGCAAGAAACGAGCGGTTGCCGAACGCCTTGACGAGGATGCCGCCCAGCGTCTCTTCGGGGATGTCCGGATGCAACATCATTGCCGGCTTCGGAGGCGCGGATCGACGACGGCATAAGAGAGGTCGACGACGAGGTTGACGGCGATGACCGCGGCGACCAGCAGCATGACGACGCTTTCCACGACGATCAGGTCGCGCTGGGTGATCGCCTGGAACACCAGCCGGCCGAGGCCGGGCAGGTAGAAGACGTTCTCGATGATGATGGTGCCGGCGAGCAGGAAGGCGAATTGCAGGCCCAGAATGGTCAGCACCGGGATCATGGCGTTGCGCAGTGCGTGCCGCCACAGGACCGCGCGATAGGGCAGGCCCTTGGCGCGGGCGGTGCGGATATAGTCCTCGTTCAGCACCTCGATCAGTGCCGAACGGGTGACGCGTGCCAGGATCGCGGCCTGCGGCAATGCGAGCGCCACAGCCGGCAGCAGCAGTGATTTCAGCGCCGGCCAGGCACCGGCCCCCCAACCGGGAAAGCCGCCGGCCGGAACCAGCCGCAGCCAGACCGCGAAGAGATAGATCAGCATCAGCGCGAACCAGAAATTGGGAATGGCGACGCCGAGCTGCGCGGCGCCCATCGCCGCTGTGTCACCCATCCGCCCGCGATGGTTCGCTGAAAACAGGCCGACCGGGATGGCGATGAGGGTGGATAGGGCGAGCGCAATCAGCGCCAGCGGCAATGAGACGACGAGACGCTCGCGCACGAGGTCGATGACCGGCACCGAATAGGTGTAGGAGCGGCCGAAATCCAGGCAGAGCAGGCCGCCGGCCCAGTGCAGGTAGCGCCAGGGCAGGGGCGCGTCGAGGCCCATCTGGTTGCGCAGCAGCTCAACCTGGTCGGCGCTGGCATTCATGCCCAGCATCAGCCGCGCCGGGTCGCCGGGCAGGATCTCCAGCACCGCGAAGACGACCATGGAGGCCAGCGCCAACGTGGCGGCGGCGATCGCGAGACGCCTGAGGAGGTAGGCGGTCATCGCTTGATCGGCCAACAGTCGAAATCGGCGCTGCCCCTCATCTGCCTGCCGGCATCTTCTCCCCGTATAGAGACGGGGAGAAGGACGCCTTCGCAAAGGATTTCGCCAATCTTCAGCGTTGCAGAAAGGGTGCCGAGGTTGCGGCCAGCCCCCTTCTCCCCGTCACTATACGGGGAGAAGGGCCCGGCAGGGCGATGAGGGGCGGCGCAAACCTGAAGCGATCGTCCTGCGGCTCGGGTCAGGCAGCTTGGCAGGGCAGAGGGGGGTGCGGAGCGCAAACGTCGCCTCTTGGCCAACGGCTTCACTCGTTCCACTTCACCTTGATGAGATCATTGGCCTGGATCGGCGCGTTTTCCCACAGGCCCTGCAGCTTGGCGTCCCAGACGCCGACCTTGGGCAGTTCGTAGAGGAAGCCGACCACGGCGTCGTCGGCCAAGATCTTCTGTGCCTGCCCCAGCAATTCCTTGCGCTTGGCTTCATCGGAGGTGACGTCCAGATCGGCGATCACCTTGTCGAAGGCCGGATTGTCGTAATTGAAGTAATAATCCTTACGCGCATAGATACCGATGTCGTTGGGCTCGGTATGGGAGACGATGGTCAGGTCGTAGTCCTTCTTGGTGAACACCTGGTCCAGCCACTGCGCCCATTCGACCGGGATGATCTCGAGGTTGATGCCGACGTCACGGAGCTGCGAGGCGATGATCTCGCCGCCGAGCCTGGCATAGGTGGGCGGCGGAAGCTTCAGCGTCGCCTTGAAGCCATTCTCCAGGCCTGCTTCCTTCAAGAGTTCCTTGGCCTTGGCGACATCGTGCGGATAGCGGCCGGTGAGGTCGACGTAGTCCTTGTTGGCCGGCGACATATGCGAGCCGATCGGCAGGCCGAGGCCGGCCGAGGCACCGTCGATGATCGCCTTGCGATCGAGCGCGTAGGAGATCGCCTGCCTGACCAGCAATTTGTCGAAGGGCGGCTTCTTGTTGTTGATCGACAGGATGGTTTCGCCTTCGGTCGAACCGATCACCACCTTGAAACGCGGATCGTCCTTGACCTGCGCGAGACTGTCGGGATCGAAGAATGGGAACGCCTGGATATCGCCGGAAAGCAATGCCGGTACGCTAGCAGCGGCATCGGGCACGATGCGGAACTCGACCTTGTCGAGGTAAGCCGGCGTGCCCCAATAGCTGTCGGATTTCACCAGCGTGATCGAGGATCCCTTGGCCCAGCTCTGGAATTTGAACGGGCCGGTCCCGACCGGCTTTTCCTTGTTGGCGTCAGCGGATTTCGGCGAGACGATGACAGCATCGCCCCAGCCCATATTGTAGAGGAAGGATCCCTGCGGGTTCTTCAACGTCACCTTGACCGTTGCCGGGTCGACCACGTCGACCGTATCGATGGCTGCGAACAGGGCTTTTTGCGCATTGACCGAATTGTCGGCGCGGGCGCGGTCGAGCGAGAATTTTACGTCGTCGGCGCTGAAGCCGGCGCCATCGTGGAATTTCACGCCGGTGTGCAGCTTGAAGGTGTAGGTCTTGCCGTCGTCGGAGATGGTCCAGCTTTCAGCCAAATCCGGCAGGACCTCGCCATTTGGCCCGATGCGGGTCAAGCCTTCGAACACGTTGGCGTAGAGAACCTCGTCGATTGCCGCGGCCGCGCCGGCGGTCGGATCGAGATGTGGCGGTTCGAGCGGGATGCCAATGACCAGATCGGTTCGCGCCGCCAGCGCGGGAGTGCCGACGGCCAGCGCCAGGACGGCGGCGGCCAGGATGGTTTTCCACAATTTCATGGTGCTACTCCCCGTGTGGTCAAACATGCGCTCAAACCGGGCGAATAGAAGCGTGATTTCGCACGGGAGTAAATTGCGTTTCGTGCCGCGCGGCGGCGTAGCCGGGAATGTTTTTCTCCGGACGGCCGCATTGATCGTTGGCTCTTGCCCGTGCGGCGCTATCGGGCGCCGCGCAGCAGCATGTTGAGCCCGAACGCCATCACCTTGGCCGATTCCACCATATCCGAGATCCCGACCCATTCGTCCGGCCGGTGGGCGAGATCGAGAATGCCCGGGCCATAGGCGATGCAATCATAGACATGGCCGATGCGGGCAATGTGCTTCTGGTCGTAGGTGCCGGGTGAAATGACGTAGTCGGGCTCGCGATCGAAGATCGCGTGGATGCCTTGCGCGATTGCCTTGACGACGGGAGCGTCGCGTTCGGTCATCAGCGGCAGCACCTCCATCAGGTCACGGATCTCGTAGTCGAACTTTTGCCGATCACGCTTCAGCCGCTCGAGAATGCCGGTCACCTCGCCCTTGACCGTGGCGATATCCTCTTCGAGCAGGAAGCGGCGGTCGATGGTCAGCCGGCAGGAATCGGGCACGTTGGGCGAGGGCAGGCCGGGCCGGAAATCCTCGGTCTGGCCGCCATGGATGGAGTTGATGTTCATGGTGGAACGCTTCGCCCCTTCGGGCACGACCGGCATGCGCGTCATCTTGCGGTCAAGCGCGGGGAACAATTCGTCCTCGAATGCCTGCAGCACGGCGCCCATATGGCGCACCGCATTGTCGCCGAGGAACGGCATCGAGCCATGCGCGATCTCGCCCTTGGTCTCGATCTCGGCCCACCAGACGCCGCGATGGCCAAGGCAGATGCGGTCCTTGTTCAGCGGTTCGGGAATGATGACGTGGTCGACCCTGGGTTTCGAGAAATAGCCGAGCCTCGCCAGATGCGCGACACCGCCGAAGCCGCCGGATTCCTCGTCGACCGTGCCTGATATCTCGATGGCACCGGGAAAATCGGGAAATACCTCCATGAAGGCTTCGGCCGCGATGATCGAGGAAGCCAGGCCGCCCTTCATGTCGCAGGCGCCGCGGCCATAGACCTTGCCGTCCCTGACGACGCCGGCGAAGGGATCGACGGTCCAGCCGTCGCCGGCCTCGACGACATCGATATGCGAGTTGAAGTGGACGCAGGCGCCGGGCGAGCGGCCCTCGAAGCGTGCGACGACGTTGACGCGCGGGTAGCGGTCGGTGTCGCCGGGCGTGCCTTCGGCGCGGATGAACTCGGTTTCGAAGCCGCTCTTCTTCAGCCGCGCGCCAAGAAATTCGGCGCATGGCCGGTACGCTTCGCCGGGGGGGTTGATGGTGGGAAAACGGATCAACTCGGCGGTCAGCGCGACGAGATCGTCGCGCCGGTCATCGATCGCTTGGAAGAGTCGCTCGTTCATGGCCCGAGTTGAGCAACGATCGGCGTCGTTTTGCAAGTCCGCTGGCAATTGGGCCGTTGCGGCGTGTCGTTACGGCAACTCTTGCGGGAATTCGTTCAAATTCGCTGCTTTGGATTGGCGAATTGGTCAAGGGTATATGTTATGCCGTTCACCTGTCATTAAAGAGATGAAAAACGACGTGAAGGCAGGCAAGGGGCAATCAAAGGGGTTTGATCGCATGAAAAAGACAGTTCTCATGGCAGCAGCACTTGTCACGATGCTGTTGGGTGTTTCGGTGCAGAGCTGGGCAGCCAGCCTCATTGCAAATATAGACGTGTCGTCGCAGACGATGACGGTCAGGTACGGCCAGGACGTTTACCGGTGGAGCGTGTCCACGGCTCGGTCCGGCTACTTCACGCCACGCGGCACCTACCGGCCGCAGCGAACGGCCCGGATGTGGTATTCGCGCAAATACGACATGTCGCCGATGCCTTATTCCGTGTTCTTCCACGGCGGCTATGCCATCCACGGAACGGGCGCGGTGAGGCAGCTCGGCCGACCGGCGTCGCATGGCTGCGTGCGGCTGCATACGGCCAATGCGGCGGCTTTCTACTCGATGGTGCGAGAAGTCGGCTTCGGCAACACGCGCATCGTCGTGAGGAACTGACTGCTAAGCCGGCTTGTGCCGGAGGCGCATCGGACGGCTCCAGACTACGCGCTTCGGGTCTTTGCCTTGCGTCGCTTGCGGCAGATGTCCCATCTCTTGTGGAACCACATCCACTGGCCGGGATCCTCGCGCACCCAGCGCTCGACCACGTCGTTGAGAAGCTGGGTGGTGGCGCGCACGTCGACACTGCCATCGGCGGTGCGGGGCAATGTCAGCTTCTCTTCTATCTCGAGCCTGAAGCGATTGCCCGGCAGCCTGACGCAGCGCGCCGGGTAGACGTCGCAATCATAATGACGGGCAAGTGTGCCGAGCACGCGATTGCTCTGGCAGGGGCGGCCGAAGAATGTCGTTTCCAGGCCGCCCGTGAACTTCTGGTCGACAAGGACCCCGATATTGCCGCCGTTTTCCAATACCGAGGCGAGCGCGAACGAAGCGCCCGCCATCGAGGGCAGCAACGATCCCATGGTCGCGCGGCGCGTCGAGAGGATGTAGTCAGCCAGGTACGGATTGTTGGGCGGGCGAAACAGCGCGGTGATATTCATGCCGAAAGTAGCCGCCGCCACCGGCAGCAATTCAAAATTGCCGAGATGTCCGGTGAAGACGATGTGCGGCTTCTTTTCGGCCGCGATCTCGACGAAATGGTCTACTCCCCTGACCTCGACACGGCCGGGACTGGTGGCGGCTGGATCGTAGTCGAACAAGGCGTCGAGAAAGATGTATTCGGCGGCGAGACGCGCCATGTTGCCCCACATGTCGGAGGCGATGGCCTGGATCTCGGCTTCGCTCTTGTGCGGATAGGCCTTGCGCAGATTCTCGACGGCCACATTATGGCGTCCGACCCATGGACCGATGCGGCGGGCGACGCGGTCGGCGAAATTCAGCGCGCTGTCGGGGGGCAGCAGGCGCAGCACCGAGATGATGATCATCGCAATGCGCGCGACCAGCCAGTGCTCGAACCGGCGCAATTGCCGGCCGTAGCGGAACATCAGGTCGCGGCGAAGCTTCTTCAACACAGAAGTCAGGGCCTAGACGACGCGTAGGATGATCTTGCCAAAGACGTCGCGGCCTTCCATGCGCTTCAGCGCGGCGTCGATGTCGTCGAAGCCGACTTCGGTATCGATGACGGGTGCGACCTGTCCCGCCGCCATCTTCTGCATGGCGTCAGCCATGTTCTCCATGCGGCAGCCGAAGGAGCCGAGCAGCTTCAACTGCTGCTGGAAGAGCTGCATCAGATTGACCTGCGCCGACACGCCGGACGTCGAGCCGCAGGTGACGAGCCGGCCACCGCGCTTCAGGCACAGCATCGAGCCGGCAAAGGTGTCGGCGCCGACATGTTCGAAGACGACGTCGACGCCCTTCTTCTTGGTCAGCTTGCGCACGACGCCCTCGAACCGGTCGTCACGGTAGTTGATGACATGATCGGCGCCGAGCGCCTTGGCCTTGTCTATCTTGTCGTTCGAGCCGACCGTGGTGATGACCGTGCAGCCCATCCGCTTCGCCAGTTGGATGGCGGCCGAGCCGATGCCGGATCCGCCGGCGTGGACAAGGATCGTCTCGCCGGGCTCGAGCCTGGCATTGTCGAACAGCATGTGTTCGACGGTGCCGAAAGTGACGGGGGCGACAGCCGCGCCGATCTCGCTCACGCCTGGAGGGACGGGGACCAGCAGGCGCGCCGGCAGGTTGATCTTCTCCTGCGCGAAGCCGTCGAGGTGGAAGCCATGAACGCCCGAGACGTGTTCGCAAAGATTGTCGCGGCCTTCGCGGCAGGCACGGCAAAGGCCGCAGGTGCGCGCGCCGTAGATCGAGACCAACTGTCCCGGCAGCAGGCCGGAAACGCCGGGACCGACGGTCTCGACCTCGCCGGAGGCTTCCGCGCCGACGACCAGCGGCAGCTTGCGCTTGGCGAAAGCCATGCCGCGCCAGCCCCAGACGTCAATGTGGTTCAGCGCCACTGCCTTGATGCGCAGCGTCACCTCGCCGAGCGCGGGCGGCGGCGGGGGCGGCAGGTCCACCGTTTCAAGACGGCGGTCCTCGATAAGTTGCAGTGCGCGCATGGAGCCTGTCGGTTCTGTTCTAGCGGAAGTGGCTCGCTTAGACCGGTTCCCGCGCCATGACAAGGCAAGTGTTCTGGCCGCCAAAGCCGAAGGAGTTCGAAAGCACGGTGCCAACCTGCGCATTGCGCTTCTTGTTGGGCACGACATCGAGCACGATCGCCGGATCGGGATTGTCGTAGTTGATGGTCGGCGGAATGACGCCTTCGCGCATGGTCATCAGGGAAAATG
Organism: Mesorhizobium sp. B2-3-6; assembly: GCF_006442305.1. Lineage (NCBI taxonomy): Bacteria > Pseudomonadati > Pseudomonadota > Alphaproteobacteria > Hyphomicrobiales > Phyllobacteriaceae > Mesorhizobium > Mesorhizobium sp. B2-3-6. The sequence continues at coordinate 934,140 of NZ_VFVW01000001.1, forward strand.
CCGCTTCCACCGCGCCGGCGGCGGACAGCGTATGGCCGATCATCGACTTGTTGGACGAGATCGGCATCGAGCCGATCCGCTCGCCGAACACCGTCGACAGCGACAGGTGCTCCATCTTGTCATTTTCCGGCGTCGAGGTGCCGTGCGCGTTGACATAGTCGATCTCGTCCTCGCCCAGGCCGGCATCGGCGAGGGCGGCGCGCACCGCCGCGATCGCCGGCGAACCATCCGGCTTGGAGCGGGTGCGGTGGAAATCGTCCGCCTTTTCGCCGCAGCCGCGCAGAATGCCCAGAACGCTCGCTCCACGGGCGAGCGCTGCCTCCAGCGATTCCAGCACCAGAGCGCCGGAACCTTCGGCCAGCACGAAGCCGTCGCGGTCCTTGGAGAAGGGCTTGGAAGCCTTTTCCGGGATGTCGTTGTGGGTCGAAAGCGCCGACAGCAGCGAAAAACGGATCAGCGCCTCGGCGGTCGCCGAGCCGTCCGCGCCGATCGACAGCGCCCGGTCGCATTCGCCTCTGCGGATTGCCTCGACCCCAAGCTGGATGGCCGTGGCGCCGGAGGCGCAAGCGGTCGACAGCGTGATCGGCAGGCCGCGCGTGCCGAAACGGTCGGCGAGCCGGTCGGCGATCGACCCGAACTGCGTGGTCTCGAAAGTATCGAGCTCCTTCAGGCCGCGCGCCACCCGAAGCAGCCTTTCGGCACCGGCGTCGTGCTTGTCGGAATTATAGAGCGCGAACCGCTCATGCCAGTCGAGTTCGACCGGCGGCGAGGCCAGAAACAGCGGTCCGCCGAAGTCGCTGGAATTGAGGCCGGCTTCGGCAACGGCTTCCTGCGCGGCCGTCTCCGCCAGTTCGTATGTGAGGGGGCTGGCGCCCTTCGAGCTCGACGCAAGGAAATCGACCATGCCGGAAATGCGGGTGTTGAGGTGGTCGACAGGGAAGCGGGTGATCGGGTGGATGCCCGATCTGCCCGAGGTCAGCGCCGTCCAGTTGTCTGATTTGCCGGCTCCAAGGGAAGTAACCACGCCGATGCCTGTGACGGCAACGATCGGCCTGCCCATGTGATCTCTGAGATTGGCCATCCGGAAGCCCTAACCTTTGTCGTTGTATGTGGCTGGCCGCTCTATGCGGCGTTGACCAGCGCCATGCCCTCGAATTGGTGGTAGCCGATCGCCGTTGCAAGGACGCTTCTTGGAATGCCTTCGAACGGTTTCTCGGCAGCGGCATCGAAAACGGGGTAGGCGGCCTTACGGTCGACGGCGAGCGCCGCCAGCGCCACGGCGAAGGGAAACTGCGCTTCCTTCATGTGGCCGGTCAGCGTCGCGAAGCCACGCGCCGCGATCGCGGGATTGGCGTCGAATGCCGACTTCTCGGCGGAGGTAGCCGCGTGAGCGCCTGAGGCGCCAGACATGGTCAGCAAGCCGCCATTCGGCACGGCGGTCTTCTTGAGCAGCGCGGCGATCTCGGAATCGAGCTCGCCCTGCCGCCGCCTGGCACGGCCGGAGACGACCGGGCCGAGCTCGGCATAGATCTTGCGCCCCCGGCTTGCCGCGTGTTCGCGCTGCTCCAGCACCAGGAAAGCGCCGCCGGATCCCGACACCACGCCGCCACCTTCGGCGCCTTGCCGCTGCCAGACGGGCTTCCAGGCGCCGCGATGCAGGTAGCCGGCAAGCTCATAGCCGAGCAACATATCGGAATGTTCGGTCTGGAAAGCGCCGCCCACCAGTATATGCGTCGACTGGCCGGAACGAATGCGCGCGGCAGCCGTCTCGACGGCGGCTACGCCGGCGCCTTCCTCGCCCATGAAGGTCCTGGACGATCCCGTCACCTTGTGGACGATGGAGATGTTGCCGGCGAGCAGATTGGAAAGCTGTGCCAGGAACAGGGTGGGGCGCAGTTCGGTGGTGAGCTTCTCGTTGAGCAGCACGTCACGGTCGTTGCGGCTTTCTGAGGCGGCCAGGATGGCGGCATCGACCGCTTCGTCGCGCTCGCCGCCGCCGGCGGCCACGACCATGTCCATGGTCGTGCAGAGCTCGTCATTGCCCTTGATGCCGGCATCGTCCAGCGCAAGACCCGCGGCATAGGTGCCGAGCCTTTGCCAGGTTTCCATCTGGCGCTGGTCGCCGCGCTTGGCGATCTGCAGGTTCCAGTCGATCTCCGGCAGCGGATGGACGGTGTAGGGCGCGAAACGCTCGGCTTCGAGCACCGGCTTCTGACCCGGCTGAGTGAGCTTGCGCCAGTGTTCATCGGGGCCTTCTCCCAACGAGGAGACAAGGCCAATGCCGGTGATGACGACGTCGCGGGGGCTCATGGATGATCGGGTACGGATCAGGCGGTCTTGGCGGCGACCAGTGCGTCGATCTTGGCGCACAGGTTCTTCATGACAAAGTAATCGTCCGTCGAGGCCTTGCCGTCATTGACTTCCTGGGTCCACTTTTCCAGCGGCACCTTGATGCCGAATTCCTTGTCGATGGCGAAGACGATGTCGAGGAAATCGAGGCTGTCGATGCCGAGATCGTCGATCGTGTGGCTCTCGGGCGTGATGGTGTCGATATCGATCTCGCTGGTGTCGGCAATGATCTTGGCGACTTTGTCGAACGTGGTGGACAAGGGCTTTTCCTTCGGTTGCGGGCGGAATCTGTCCGCATCTTGTTTGGGCGCTGTCTAATCGGTTTTTCCCGGCAGGAAAAGGCCTGATACGCCGGGCGCAGATGGGTAGCGTGCCCAAGAAACGCAAGACGGGCCGCCGGTCAACCCGGCGGCCCCTCCATGGCTGGCGACCGCGGATGATGTTGGCCTCATTGTCGCGGCCCTAGCGCGGCATCTTTTTTGGGTGGTATTTTGGCAACATTACCTCTGTCGCAAGTCCTCATCGACGCGTGGCTGCTCGCGGATGCGCCGGTCGGCCCCGATTTAGAACGTAACCCGGCCGAGCACACGCAGACCGTCGCCCTGCGGCTCGACGACAACGGCTTCGCCCTCGCGCGGCGAGACGCCGGTCAACGCAGCGATATTTTCCAGATGAGTGACCATGACCAGGTTGTCAGAGCCGGAATAGGCGCGGATTTCCTTCATGATCGCGGCGATCTGGGCCGCCTTTTGCGCCGCGTCGCCCTTCAGCAGGTCGAGCGGCGCGAAAGGCTCCGGCTCGGTCTCGAAGGCGATGCGCGCGGTGTCGAGGCAGCGGCAATAGCGGCTGGACAGCACGCGCTCGATCGGCGCGGCGCGGGCGGCAAGCAAGGCGCCGATCTTGCTCGACTGCTGCTTGCCGCGTGCGGACAGATTGACCTGGGTGGCGCAGCTGTCGATATCAAAATTGGCGGGATCGGTGGTGCCGGTGACCATGGCATGGCGCAAAAGCACGACATGGCCGCCATCGCGCAGCAGCGCCCAGCCGGCATCCGTCGCATGCGCTGCAGCCGGAACGCCAAACAGGAACAACGCCAAGGCAAATCGGATCATCGTAATCCTTCCAGAAGCCGGGTACCGGCCACCCGCATATAGGGATCGGAAAGCAGGTACAAAGACAAGCGAAAGGCCTGCGGTCTCCGCGGTCTCACTTCTCCTTCGTCATCCGCTGCTTCACCAGATCGGTCTTCCGGTCGTGAGCGGGATGGGAAAAGTCCAGCCGCCTTCGGCGATGCCCCGCTTGGCAGAACAAATTCGGGGTCGAAGAAATTCGGGCGCGATTGCACCGCGACCTTGGCTCGCCTATCCCTGGAAAAATGTCTCCGCTTACCGAAACCGTCCTTTTCGTCTTCAGCCTCGTGGCGCTCGGCTACCTCGCCGGGTTCACCGGTTATATGAAGCCGGCGAGCGGCGAGGGGATATCCGATTTCGCGGTCAGCGTTGCGATGCCGCTGCTGTTGTTCCAGACGATGGTGAATGCCGATTTCCACGGGGTGGCACCGTGGTCGCTATGGGGGGCCTATTTCGCGGCGGTGGCAATCACCTGGGCCGCCGGCCATGTCGTTACCACGCGGATATTCGGACGCGACGCACGCGCGGGTGTCGTCGGCGGGGTGTCGTCGGCCTATTCCAATGTTGTCCTGCTCGGCGCGCCGTTCATTCTCGGCATATTCGGGCGGGATGGATTCGAGGTGCTGTCGCTCCTGGTTTCCGTGCATCTGCCTGTCATGATGATGGCTTCGATCGTGCTGTTCGAGATGTTCGGCCGCGGCGGCGGCGAGCATGTGCACCCCGTGCGCGTCGTCCGCAATTTCCTGAGGCGGCTGTTCATCAATCCGCTAATCATCGGCATTCTTTTGGGTCTCGCATGGCGCTTCAGCGGCATCCCGCTGCCCGAACTGGTCATGCGGCTGGTGGACGCGCTGGCCGGCACCGCCGGGCCGGTGGCGCTGTTCGCCATGGGGCTCAGCCTGCGCCGCTTCGGCATATCAGGCAATGTCCGCCCGGCGCTGGCGCTATCAACACTGAAGCTGTTCCTGATGCCGGCGCTGGTTCTGATCTTCGTCTGGTTGCTCGGCCTGCCGCCCTTGACCGCCAAGGTAGCGGTCGTGGTGGCGGCGCTCCCATCCGGCATCAATTCCTATCTCATTGCCGTGCAGTTCAACACAGGCCAGGCGCTGGCGTCGAACCAGATGACCATCGCGACCGCGAGCGCGGTCGTTACCACTGCTTTCTGGCTGGCGGTGAGCGTGCACGTGTTCGGCTGACATGAATAAGACCGGGGTCTGAGCCGCTCGGCGTGAATCCGGTTTGACGCGATGTCTCAGCGGTGAAATCAAACCTCGGCTCTCGCCTTGCACTGGCATAACCCCTATATGCCATCTTGCGATTGCTTGCGGGGCTTTCCCTAGGTTAAGAGCAATGGCCCCAGCGCACGGTGCGCTAATCGAAGACATCCAGATAGCGGCCCGTGAGCGCCGAACGGAGGCTAGACCATGCTTCAGAAAACCAGCCATTTCATGCGCCAGGCCAATCTTATCAACGGCGAATGGGTGCAGGCCGACAGCGGCCAGACGGTCGACGTCACCAATCCGGCAACCGGCCTCAAGATCGGCACCGTGCCGAAAGCGGGCAAGGTCGAGACCCGCCGCGCCATCGAAGCCGCCGACGAAGCTTTCAAGACCTGGCGCAAGACGACCGCGCTCGAGCGCTCGAAGCTGCTGCGCAAGCTGCACGATGCCATGATGGACAATCAGGACGTTCTGGCGGAGCTCCTGACCATTGAACAGGGCAAGTCGCTGTTCGAATCGAAGGGCGAGATCGGCTCGGCCGCCTCCTACATCCTGTGGTTCGCCGAGGAGGGCCGCCGCACCTATGGTGATGTCGTGCCGTCGCCGTGGGCGGACCGCCGCATCCTGGTGACCAAGGAACCGGTCGGCGTCATCGCCGCCATCACGCCGTGGAATTTCCCGTCCTCGATGCTGGCCCGCAAGCTCGGCCCGGCACTCGCCGCGGGTTGCACCGCCGTGGTCAAGCCCGCCTCGCAGACGCCTTACTCCGGTCTCGCCTGGGGCGCGCTGGCCGAGGAAGTCGGCTTCCCCAAGGGCGTAATCAACATCCTGACCGGTGCGGCCGGCGAAATTGGCGATGAGATCTGCGCCAATCCGCTGGTCAAGAAGATCACTTTTACCGGCTCGACCGAGGTCGGCAAGATCCTGATCCAGAAGTCGTCCGTCACCGTGAAGAAGGTGTCGATGGAGCTCGGCGGCAATGCGCCGTTCATCGTCTTCGACGACGCCGACATCGACCGCGCCGTCGCCGGTGCGATCACGGCCAAGTACCGCAATTCGGGCCAGACCTGCGTCTGTACGAACCGCTTCCTTGTCCAGGCCGGCGTCTATGACCGGTTCGTCGAGAAGCTGGCTGCCGCCAGCGACAAGCTGAAGGTCGGCTCCGGCCTGGAGGAGGGCGTGCAGCAGGGGCCGCTGATCGACGAGAAGGCGGTCGAGAAGGTCGAGGAACTGATCGCCGATGCGACTTCGAAGGGCGGCAAGGTCGTCGCTGGCGGCAAGCGCCATGCGCTCGGCGGCTCGTTCTTCCAGCCGACCGTCATCGCCGATGCGACGCCCAAGATGCGCTTCATGAAGGAAGAGATATTCGGGCCGGTGGCGCCCGTCTTCAGGTTCGAGACCGAGGAAGAAGCGATTGCGCTTGCCAATGACACCGAATTCGGCCTCGCCTGCTATTTCTACACCGGCGATCTCGGCCGCGCCTTCCGCGTCATGGAAGGGCTGAAATATGGCATGGTCGGCGTCAATGAAGGCCTGATCACCACGCCGGAAGCACCGTTCGGCGGCGTCAAGGAGTCCGGGCTCGGCAAGGAAGGCGGACATCAGGGTATCGAGGATTACCTCGACACCAAATATGTCTGCATCGGCGGCCTCGGCCTCTGATAGACTGTCGCCGGGACAGGCAGGCCTATGATCTGCCTGCCCCGGCTACGAAACGGGCCGTCTGGATCAACTGACGTTTGCGGGCATGGCAATGAAGGACGGCGAGGTTTTCGGCACCACCCAGGCGGGCGACCCGATTCGCCGCTTCACCATCAGAGGCGGCGGACTTAGCGCCAATATCCTTGGGCTCGGCGCGATCATCCAGGACCTGCGCCTGGCCGGCCACGATGCGCCTCTCGTGCTCGGCTATGATAATCTATCATCCTATGAAACCGACACGGCTTTCTTCGGCGCGGTCGTCGGCCGCTATGCCAACCGCATCCGCGACGGCCGCTTCACCATCGCCGGCAAGCGCTACCAGACCGAGCGCAATTTTCTCGACAAGCACACGCTGCATGGAGGCTCGCAAGGCTTTTTCCATCGGCCGTGGACGGTTTCGCTGCACGGGCGGGACTTCGTCACGCTGACGCTGCACGATCCCGACGGCACGATGGGCTTTCCCGGGGCACTCGACGTCACCTGCACCTACCGGCTGAAGATCCCCGGCACGCTCAGCGTCGAGATATCAGCCACATGCGAGGAGCCGACGCTGTGCAATCTCACGCAGCATTCCTACTTCAACCTCGATGATGGCGGGACGGGCGACATCCTCGATCACCGGATGATGCTCAATGCCGGCGCCTATCTGCCGGTGGATGGCGAAATGATTCCGACGGGCACGGTGAAGCCTGTCGACGGCACGCCCTTCGATTTCCGCCAGGCGCGGCCGCTGCGCATGGAGACCGAAGGCGAGCAGCTTGCCTACGACCAGAATTTCTGCCTCGCCTCGGCGCGTGGGCCGCTCAAGCTGGCGGCGTGGGTGCAAGGAGCGAACTCCGGCGTCGAGATGGAACTGTGGACCACGGAGCCCGGCGTCCAGCTCTATACCGGCCAGTATGTGACGCCGCGCACGGGGCTGGAAGGGCGAAACCACAAAGCTTTCTGCGGTTTCTGCCTGGAGCCGCAAATATGGCCGGACGCGCCGAACCGGCCGTATTTCCCGCAGGCGACGCTGTGGCCGGGTGCGATCTACCATCACGTGACGGAATATCGGTTCCGGCTGCCCTGACCCTCAATCCGTTTCGAATGCCGCACGCAACGTCTCGAATGGCGCCAATGCGCCGCGAACCTGCACCACGCTGGCCGCGACACGGTGCGCGCGCTTTGTAGCCTCCGCAGGGGTGTGTCCGGCGAGACGCGCGGCGAGATAGCCGCCGTTGAAGGAATCGCCCGCGCCCGTGGTGTCGACGGGCGTGGCCACATGGATCGCCTGAACGTCCCGCAGCGTCCCGTTCTCGACGATCAGCGCCGGCTGTTCCCCGTTCTTGACCACGACTTCGCCGACCAGTTGCCCGAGCCGCCCAGCCGTTGCCTGTGGCGCTTCATCGCCGAACAGCATCTGCTCGTCCGGGAAAGTCGGCAATGCGATGTCGGTGACGGCGAGCGCCTCCAGGATCGCGGCTTGCGCCTCCTCGCGATCGCGCCACAGCCGTGGCCGGTAGTTGGGATCGAAGGCGATCAGCGACCCCGCGGATCGCGCCTCGGCCACGGCCGATAGCAACGTGGCGCGCGCAGCGGAGTCCAGAATTCCCAAAGTGATTCCGGAAAAGTAGACAAGCGCCTGCTTTTCAAGGCTTTTTGCCAACGCAGCCGGATTGGAGGCAAGCTGCCTGGCAGCTGCATCGCCGCGCCAATAGGTGAAGGAGCGTTCCGCGCCGGTCAGCGTGATGGCATAGAGGCCGGGCCGCGCCCCCGGGATAACAGGGCTTTCGCCAATGCCGATGCCATTGTCCGCGAAGAAGCCGATCTGGTCTTGCGAGAAAGGATCGTCTCCGAAAGCCGAGACGTAGGTCGCTGGCCTTCCACTCAGCGCATGCAGGGCCCACAGCGTGTTGAACGTATCGCCGGCAAATCCCATGCGCCAGTTCGAACCCGTTTGGCCCGAAAGCTCGATCATGCATTCGCCGATCGAGGCGACACCTTTGCCGATCATGATCCATTCCCCTGTTACGATGCTGCTGTAGCTTTTTGGAGAGTAGAGCGCCATGCTTGGCAAGGGCGGTTTTTTCCGTCACCTGCGATTCCAACAGGTTTGGCGGGATGCGATCGGTGCGGCAAAACGTTATCCCCTGAAGAGGAACCGGCTTGGCTTCGATATGGCGTTATCTTTTGGCGGGTCTTGGTCTGGCAGCCTTGCTGGCTGGCATCCTGGCAGTGGTCTATCTGACCGCACCGCGAACCGCGCAGGTTGCCGGCCCGGATATCTCCCGAACCAAAAAGACCGAGAACGGATTGTTCATGGCGAGCTTCGCGCCGGAACGCGGCGTCGTCCGTCAAGGCGAACTGGAAGCCTGGCTGTTGACGTTGAAGACGATAGCCGGGACGCCGGTGGAAGGGGCCGCGATCGCGGTATCGGGAGGCATGCCGCAGCACCGCCACGGCCTGCCGACCAGCCCGCAAGCGACGGACTATCTCGGCGACGGGCGCTATCGCATCGAGGGCGTGAAATTCACCATGAGCGGCTGGTGGCAGTTGCATTTTGCCATCTCCGCGACGGCTGGGTCGGATACGGTCGTCTTCAACGTCGTGCTGTGAGCCGCAGATGAGGCGTCTTGCGCGCTTTTTCGTCTTGATGGCGATGGCCGTTCTTGCCGGCTGCGGCAAGCCGGACTTTTCCGATGCCGAGAAGAAGACCATCGCCTCGCTGGCGCTGTCGAGGCTGCCGGCGCTGAAACCCGACACCACCAACCGGTTCGCCGATGTCCCGGCCGCCGCTGCCCTTGGCTCGACGCTGTTCTTTGACGCCAGCATGAGCCGCGACGGCACGGTGTCCTGCTCGACCTGCCACAAGATCGACCGGCAGTTTCAGGACGGCCTGCCGCAGGCGGTTGGCGTCGGCCGCACGAACCGGCGTACCATGCCGCTCGCCGGCATCGCACGCGATCCCTGGTTTTTCTGGGACGGACGGCGCGACAGCCTGTGGGCGCAGGCGCTGACGCCGCTGGAGAACCCGCTGGAGCAGGCGGGAAACCGTGCCGCCTATGCGCATTACATCAAGGCGCGCTTCGGCGACCGCTATGAGCGCATCTTCGGCCCGCTGCCCGATCTGTCCGACATACCAGCCAATGCCAGTCCGCTCGGCAGCGATGCCGAGAAGGCTGCATGGCGCGCCATGAGCGACCAGCAGCGTGACGCGATAAACGGGGTGTTCGCCAACATCGGCAAAGCAATCGCTGCCTTCGAACGCTCGATCGAGCCGCCGCAGGCCCGCTTCGACCGGTTCGCGCTGGACCTGGCGACCGGCGCCGAGCCGAAAGGCGACGCCGCCTTCTCCCGGGAGGAAATCCTCGGCCTGAAACTGTTCATCGGCAAGGCCAATTGCGTGACCTGCCACAATGGGCCGCGCTTCACCGACAATGGGTTCCACAACACCGGCGTGCCGCCGGTCAACGGGCTGCCGCCGGATCGCGGCCGCGTCGACGCGGTACGCCAAGTTCAAGCCGACCCGTTCAACTGCTTCGGCGCCTATCGCGATGGCGATGTCGGCGCCTGCGGCGAATTGCGGTTCATGGTCAAGGATGCGCCGGAATTGGTGCGCGCCTACAAGACGCCTTCGCTTCGCGGCGCGGCGACGCGGCCGCCCTACATGCACGCCGGTCAGTTTGCGTCGCTCGACGAGGTGGTGGCGCATTATGCCAAGGCTGCCCCCAGTGTGGAGGGGACATCCGAAATTCATCCGCTGGCGCTGTCGGACCGCGAGCGCGCGGCGCTGGTGGCGTTTTTGAAGACCTTGGCGGAATGAACTATCGATCCTTCACAGTCTCCATCGCCACGAAGGTCGAGGTCTGGGCGACATGGGGCAGGGCGGAGATGCGCTCGCCCAGCACGCGGCGATAGGCGGCGATGTCGCGGGTGCGGACCTTCAGCAGATAATCGAAGCTCGACGCCATCATGTGGCACTGTTCGATCTCCGGAACGGCTTGGACAGAGCGGTTGAAAGCGTCCAGCGCGGCGGACCGGGTGTCGGACAGTTTCACCTGGACGAAGGCGACATGGCCTTCGCCCATGCGCTCGCGATCGATAATCGCCTGGTAGCCCCTGATATAGCCGTCCTTCTCCAGCCGCTTCACCCGCGCCTGCACCGGCGTCTTGGACAGGCCGACCTTGGCGGCGAGCTCCGACATGGAAAGCCTGCCGTCGCTTGCCAGCGCCGACAGGATGTTCCTGTCGATGCGGTCCAATTGGTCTTCCCTCATCGAAAATGCAGCCTTCTTCGGGTAGTTTGCGGTGACATGATAGATCGATCGAACTGCAATGTCGATTTCTTCAGACCGCCTGAAAATCGGGACTTGTGCTAGCTTGCGCCATTCGGTCCGGTGACCGCCGGCCCGCTCCCTTGTGCTTGCCAGTAGGACCCGCCATGCCAGCGCTCGACGCCATCCGCCAGCAAATCCGCGCCAACTATCTGCCCGACGAGGATCAGGCCGTGAAGGCGCTGGCCGAGGCGAGCGGCCTCTCGGCGGAGGACCGCCGGGCGATCTCGGCTCATGCCGCCGATCTGGTGCGGGCGGTGCGCGGCTCGTCCGATCCGCGGCTGATGGAGGTTTTCCTGTCCGCCTATGGCCTCTCCACCAAGGAAGGCGTGGCCCTGATGTGCCTGGCCGAGGCGCTGCTGCGCGTGCCCGATACCGAGACCATGGACGACCTCATCGCCGACAAGATCGCGCCGCACGACTGGTCGGCGCATTCGGGCGGCTCAAGCTCCATCTTCGTCAACGCCTCGACCTGGGCGCTGATGCTGACCGGCCGCGTGCTCGACGAAGGCGAGGGCGGCATCGAAGGCACGCTGCGCGCCATGGTGCGCAGGCTCGGCGAGCCCGTCATCCGCAAGGCGGTGGCGGCGGCGATGCGCGAGATGGGCGAGCAGTTCGTGCTCGGCCGCACCATCGCCGAAGCCGTGAAGCGCGGCCGGCCGATGACGCAGAAGGGTTATCTCTATTCCTTCGACATGCTGGGCGAGGCGGCCCGCACCGAGGCCGATGCGCTGCGCTACCACAAGGCCTATGCAGACGCCATCTCGTCACTCGATGCCGGTTCAAACGGGCCTGATATCCGCCACAACCACGGCATCTCGGTGAAGCTCTCGGCGCTGCATCCGCGCTACGAGGAAGCGCAGAAGGAAGAGATGCTGCCTGTCATGGCCGAGCGGCTCCTTTCGCTGGCGCTCGCGGCGCGCCATTCGCGCATGGGCCTCAATATCGATGCCGAGGAGGCCGATCGCCTCGACCTCTCGCTCGACGTCATCGAGCGCGTGCTTGCCGAGCCGGAGCTTGCAGGCTGGAACGGCTTTGGCGTCGTCGTCCAGGCCTATGGTCCGCGCGCTGCCTTCGTCATCGACTGGCTCTATGCGCTTGCCACGAAATGCGATCGCACCATCATGGTGCGGCTGGTCAAGGGTGCCTATTGGGATACCGAGATCAAGCGGGCGCAGACGCTGGGGCTCGCCGGCTACCCCGTCTTCACCCGCAAGGTCAACACCGACGTTTCTTATCTCGCTTGCGCGAGAAAGCTTTTGTCGATGACCGATCGCATCTATCCGCAATTTGCCACCCACAATGCCCACACTGTCGCCGCCATCCTGTCGATGACGAAGAACCGTGAGAGCTTCGAGTTCCAGCGCCTGCACGGGATGGGCGAAGCGTTGCACGAGACGGTGCGTAAGGCCGAAGGCACGCGCTGCCGCATCTACGCGCCTGTCGGCGCGCATTCCGACCTGCTCGCCTATCTGGTGCGCCGGCTGCTGGAGAACGGCGCCAATTCATCTTTCGTCCACCAACTTACCGACGAGGATGTCGAGCCCGAAGACATCGCGCGCGACCCGCTAGAAGCGGTCGAGAGCCAAGGCCCCGCCGCCAATCCCGCGATCCCCCGGCCTGCCGTCATCTTCGGTGCAAGCCGCCGCAACTCGAAAGGGTTCGACATCACCGATCCGGTGACGTTGGCAGCGATCGACAAGGAGAGGACAGCCTTCGCGGGCCCTAACCGCTGGCACGCCAAGCCGATCACGCGCGCGGCCGGCTATGGCGAGCAACGCCCGGTCGTCAATCCGGCCAGGCCTTCGGAAGTGGTGGGCATGGTCAGCGAAGCCACCGCCAAGCAGGCGGCAACCGCCGTGCGCATCGCCGTCGAAGCGCAGCCAGCCTGGGCAAAGCGTCCGGTTGCCGAGCGCGCGGCCATCCTCAATCGCGCCGCCGATCTCTACGAGGCCAATGCCGTCGAATTCTTCGCGCTGGCCACCCGCGAGGCCGGCAAATCGCTGGCCGACGGCGTCGCCGAAGTGCGCGAAGCGGTGGATTTCCTGCGCTATTACGCGGCCGAGGCGAGCAATGCCGAAGCGGGCACCGAGGCGCGCGGCGTCATTGTCTGCATCTCGCCGTGGAATTTCCCCCTCGCCATCTTCACGGGCCAGATTGCCGCAGCGCTCGTCACCGGCAATTCGGTAATTGCAAAGCCCGCCGAACAGACGCCGCTGATCGCTTTCCGAGCCGTCGAAATGCTGCGCGAGGCCGGCGTGCCGGAAGACGTCATCCAGCTTCTGCCGGGCGATGGCCCCTCGGTCGGCGGACCGCTGACTTCAGATCCGCGCATTGCCGGCGTCTGCTTCACCGGCTCCACCGACGTCGCCAAGCTGATCGAGAAGCAACTGGCCGAGACAGCCGCGCCCGACGCCATGCTGATCGCCGAGACGGGCGGCCTGAACGCCATGATCGTCGATTCCACCGCGCTGCCCGAGCAGGCGGTGCGCGATATTCTCGCCTCCGCCTTCCAGAGTGCGGGCCAGCGCTGTTCGGCGCTGCGCGTCCTCTATGTGCAGAAGGATGTCGAGAAGAAGATGCTGGAGATGCTGAAGGGCGCCATGGAGGCGCTCAAGGTCGGCGATCCCTGGGCTATCTCGACGGATGTCGGTCCCGTCATCGACGACGAGGCGCAGGGTTCGATCCGCGATTACTGCACGACGATGGGTTTGCAGGGACGGCTGATCGCCAAGCTCGAAGCACCCAGGGATGGCCGCTTCGTCGCGCCGCATGTGTTTCGGGTCAAGGGTATCGAGGAGATGGAGCGCGAAGTGTTCGGGCCGGTGCTCCATGTCGCCAGTTTCGACGCCGATGAGATCGATGCGGTGATCGCCGCCATCAACCGCAAGGGCTACGGCCTGACGTTCGGTCTGCACACCCGCATCGAGGGTCGCGTCCAGCATTTCGTCGACTGGATCCATGCCGGCAACATCTATGTCAACCGCAACCAGATCGGCGCGGTCGTCGGCTCGCAGCCGTTCGGCGGCGAGGGGCTGTCCGGCACCGGACCCAAAGCCGGCGGACCGCATTATCTCCGGCGCTTTCGCAAGGGACCGGAGGCAGGCACGCCTGTTGGCGACGGCCACAAGGTGACGGCGACCGAACTCGCCGACAATCTGTCCGATCCCGCGCTTGGCGGCTGGTCGACGCGGCCGGACCGCATCGCCATCCTGCGCAAGCACCTGCGAGGCAAAGGTGCCGCGGCGATCGGTGCCGCCGCCGCAATCGATTTCGGCCAGGTCGACCTGCCCGGGCCGACCGGCGAGGCCAATACACTGTCATTGGCGCCGCGCGGCCGGGTGCTGTGCTTGGGACCGGACGGCGACACGCTGCTTGCGCAGACGATCCAGGCGCTCGCCGCCGGCAACGCGGTGCTGGCGGTGGCGCCAGGCGCGCCGGCGGCGCTTTCGGCGCTGACCGGCAAGGGCCTGCCGCTGGCGGCGATCGACGGCCGCCCCGATCCGGTTGAGGCGCGTTCGTTACGCGTCGACGTCGTCGCCTTCTCGGGGACGCCGGAGGCGGCGCGCATCGTGCGCAAGGTGATCGCCGAACGCTCAGGGCCGATCGTGCCGCTGGTCAGCGAAGTGCTCAACCCCGCGGCCTATGCGCATGAGCGGGCCGTCTGCGTCGACACGACCGCGGCGGGCGGCAATGCCAGCCTGCTTGCTGCCGCTTAAGGACGCCTTATCCGGCGGGCGAGGTCGTTCAGGCGCCCTCGACGACCGAAAAACCCTCGAACTGGGGATGGCCGAGATAGTGGACCTTCGTCGTGCCGACATTCCTGTGGGCGGCGCGAAAGTTCTCCGACTTGGTCCAGGCGACGAAATCGTCGTGGCTTGCCCAGACCGTGTGCGAGGCAAACAGCGTATAGCCTTCGGTCTCGTTGACTGGGCCGCGCAGCAGATGGAACTCCCGGAAGCCCTTCATTTCCGCAAGGCTGGAATCACGGTTTTTCCACACGGCCTCGAAATCGGCTTCCGAGCCGTTCTGCACCTTGAAGCGGTTCATGGCGATGTACATGGAGTTCCTTTCGATTTCCTGGACTTAGACGGGTGGTGCCGCAGGATGCCGCGTGCGGCCCCACGCCGTGCTCAGACCCCGAAGGCGATGCTGGTCTTGGCATCTGTCTTGAGTTTTCGCATGCAGGTGTTCGGCTCGACGCCGGTGCCGACGCATTCGGTCGCGCTGTTGATCAGCACGCGGCTGACCTTGGCGCAGTTGGTGCCAGCGAGATCGAAGCGCGTCACCTTGGTCTTGCCGGCCGGCAGGTCCTTGAAGTCGAGCACGGTCAGGCGGTCGACGACGCCGGCGTCGTTGAACAGCGCGATCTCGAACGCCGCCCTGGAAAGGTCGGCGCCGAGATTGTTGGTGACCACGAAGGTCAGGCGGCAGCCCTTTTCAGACGGTTGCGCGCCATTGAGTTCGAGGGAGAGAGCAGGCGCCGGCGCGGACTCTTGTGCCCACGCCGGAACCGCTGCAAGCGACATCGCCAGCGCCGAGGTCAGCAGACGAAGGGATGCCGTCAAGTTCGTCATCATCATCCTCCAAATCGCATCGTTGCCGCCAGCTTCAGCGTTATGCCCGGTTCATAGACCGCGACCGTGGTGCTGCCGTTCAACGGATTGGCGTATTTGACATCGAACAGATTGTCGGCGCGGAAATCAACCTTCAGATTGTCGGTCGCCTGGTAGCTGGCGAAAGCGTTGACCAGCGTATAGTCCTCGGCGATCGGGTTACCCTTGGGCTTGCCATTGTACTGCACCTCGCCGCCGACAGTGAGTTTGTCCTCGAGGAAGCGCAGGCCGAGCTGCACGGTGACCTGCGCGGACGGTATCGTGGCAAGGTCCGCCCGATCGCCTTCGTAGGATATGGTGTGACCATTGATGATGGAGGCGGAAAGTCCGGCGTAGCCCCATGCTGCATCATAAACGCCTTCCATCTCGAAGCCGTTGATCTTTGCCTTGGCGAAGTTCTGGTACTGGAAGCAGATCGGAATGCCCGGCCCGAAGGGGCACCCACTGGTCGGATCGAAGGCCGACAGCGTAACGCCGTCAATATAATCGTCGACGTCGTTGTTGAAATAGGCCGCCTTCAGCCGAAACGCGTCGCCGGACTCGAGAACGTCGTTCTGCTTGTAATTGACACCGAATTCGACGGTCTTGCCGGTTTCGGGCTTTAAATTGGGATTGGGCAGGAACGGGAAGCTGACGCCCGCCGGATGGTTGCCGCTGATCAGGGTTTCGGTCAGCGAAGGCGACCGGTAGCCCTCCGCGTAGGTGCCGTAGAATTGCAGGCCGGCAAGGCCGGCGCTTTCGAAAGGCGAGACGCCGACGGTGATGCGCGGCGACAGGCGGTCGCCCGACGTTTCGTGCGTGTCGTCCTCGAGGCTGTAATTGTCATAGCGCAGCCCGGCAATGACTTCGAGCCAATCCCAGCTGAGCTTGTCCTGGACGTAGGCGCCAGAAACGTTGCGCTTGCCGGAAGGCGTGTAGAAGCTGTCGCCGCCTGCCGTGCCGCCAGTCTCGACGTCGTCATTCACCCAGTCGCCGCCATAGGTCAGTTCATGCGCGAGGCCGCCTGTCTCGAATCGCGACGTGTTCCAGATGTCGATGGCGGCTGTGCCGACATCGAAGGTCGACGTCGAACCTGCCGGCAACATCACGGGAAGGCCGGTGACGGGATCGAAGCGGCGCTGCGGAACAAGGCCGGTCAGGTCGAGATTGGTCTTGTTGTAGGAGGTGTTGACGTGGAGGTCGAGCCAGCTCCTGTCTTCGTCCGTGACATTGTAGCGAGCCGTGAAGGTGTTCGATTTCAGGTCGACGTCATTGACCGGCATGCCGCCGCTGATCTCGTTCCAGCCGTCGCTCGAACCGACCCAGCCGAGCTTCAGTTCGCTATTGTCGCTCGGGCGGATCGTGGTCTTTAGCAATCCGCTCAGCACGTCGAAGCCGGTGCCCTTGACGGTGTCGCCGTCGCCATCCTTGTAGTCGTCATAATTGCGGTAGACGATATTGCCCAGCGCATCCAAATTGTCGTTAAAGCGATAGGCGCCGGATGCGCTGGTGGTCCAGCCCTTGCCGTTGCTCTCGTAGCGTCCGGTGACGGAACCAGCCCATGTCTCGTCCGGCTTGAGGATGTCCTGGGCGTCCTTGGTGTCGAAGAAGACCACGCCGCCTATCGCGCCCGAACCATAGGTGTTGGCGACCGGACCACGGATGACGTCGACGGATTTGATAAGCTCGGGGTCGACGTAGAAGGTCGATTGGGTGCCATGGTCGGAACGCTGGAAGTTCTGCCGCGCGCCGTCGACGATGATCGCGACGCGGCCGAAATCCTGCAGGCCGCGGATATTGACGCTGGTGCTGACGCGCCTGGCATCGGCCTGCGCCGCGACGCCGGGCACGCCGAACAGCATTTCGTTCGGCGTCGTCGCCATGCGGCGATCGAGCTGTTCCTTGTCGATATGGCTGGCCGAGGCCAGCGATTGGATGGCCGTTTCTCCGGTGCGGCTGATGACCAGAACCTTGTCGAGCAGCGTTGCGCCCGCTGGCGCCGGCTTTTCCCCCTCAGCCTGCTTCGATTGATCGGCCTGCTCTCCCGCCGCCTGTGCTGATTGCTGAGCGTTGGCAGGTGGCACGTATAAGGCAATCGCCGCCACGCCCGCCAGCAAAGCCGCTGCACCCTTCGCCGCCGACCAGCCGCGCCGTTCCCAAATCGCTAACCCCATGTGCCCCAACTCCAAAGCTTCCAGGTTCGATGCGGGCTGGCCTGGGGCTGGCTGGCATTTGTGATCGTATTCGCGTCTTAAATCTTGACTAATTTAATCCGGTATTGCACTGACTAGTAAACATGATTATTCAAGTCAAGAATGAATCGGATTACGCAAACGCCTAGCCAGACGCCCGGCACAGGAA
This sequence comes from Mesorhizobium sp. B2-3-6, assembly GCF_006442305.1. Classification (NCBI taxonomy): domain Bacteria; kingdom Pseudomonadati; phylum Pseudomonadota; class Alphaproteobacteria; order Hyphomicrobiales; family Phyllobacteriaceae; genus Mesorhizobium; species Mesorhizobium sp. B2-3-6. The sequence goes on from NZ_VFVW01000001.1 coordinate 951,809, forward strand.
AGGGACCGATCCACATGAACACGCACAATCCCAACGACTTCCGCTATCGCGTCCGCCGGTCCGACGATGCTTCCGCCCGCTTCGACCGCGTTCAGCTGGCGGTGCGGACGCTGTCGAGCAACACGCTGTTCCAAGGTGAGCACGAGATCGGCATCGAGCATCACGGCGCGCTCTACCGGCTCAAGATCACCCGTCAGGGCAAGCTCATCCTCAACAAGTAAGCGTAAGGCAGCAGGACAATGGACCAGCGCGTAAAACCCACCCCGCACGAAATCCGGCGGGCGCGGACGGATAATCCGAAAACGCGCGAGCGCGATCTGGCCGCACAGCTTGGCATTTCGGAGGCTGAGTTGGTGGCCGCGCATTGCGGCGACGGTGTCGTTCGCGTCGAGCCACGCGTCAACGATCTTCTGACCGGCCTCGAAGCCGTCGGCGAGGTGATGGCGCTCACCCGCAACGAAAGCGCCGTGCATGAAAAGATCGGCGCCTACGACAAGGTCGTCACCGGCAATCACAATGCCATGGTGCTGGGCGAGAACATCGACCTGCGCATTTTCCCGAAAATATGGGCGCACGGCTTTGCCGTGGAAAAACGCGACGGCGACGACATCCGCCGCAGCCTGCAATTCTTCGACGCGGCGGGCGAGGCGGTGCACAAGGTGCATCTGCGGCCTGGGTCAAACCTCTATGCCTATCAGAAACTGGTCGCTTCGCTGGAATCGCCGAACCAGGAGCCACTGGTCGCCATTTCGGGGCCAGCCGCCGAGAACGAAGGCGAGGCGGTGACAACGACCGCGAATCTCGACGATCTGCGCGATCGCTGGAGCCGGCTGACCGACGTGCATCAGTTCTTCGGCATGCTGAAGACGTTGAAGCTCAGCCGCCGCCAGGCGGTGCGCATGGTGGGCCAGGACTATGCATGGCTGCTCGACAATGATGCGGTGAGAGCCATGTTCAATCGTGCCGCCGAGGGCGAGATGCCGATCATGTGCTTTGTGGGAAACCGTGGCTGTATCCAAATCCATTCCGGTCCGGTCAAGTCGATCAAGCCAATGGGGCCATGGATCAATGTGCTGGACGAGACCTTCCATCTGCACCTGCGCACCGACCACATTCATGAGGTCTGGGCCGTGCGCAAGCCGACCAAGGACGGCCATGTTACGTCGCTGGAGGTCTACGACACCGGCGGCAACATGATCATCCAGTTCTTCGGCAAGCGCCATGAAGGAGAGGGTGAGCGCGACGACTGGCGCTTCCTGGCCGAAAACCTGCCGCGCATTCCAAGCCCGACGGCAGCCTGAGGAAACGATGATGGGTCTTCTCTCCGGATTGACGGCTGCGCGCGGATCGATGCTTGGCCCGATGGTCGGCCTTTCCTTTGCTTTCACAGCGCTGCAGCCGGCCGGCGCCAGCGACGGTGTTTCCGTCTTCGCCGATCCCACCAGGATCGCGTCGATCGGCGGCTCGATCACCGAGATCGTCTATGCGCTCGGCGAGGAAAAGCGTCTTGTGGCGCGCGATTCCACCAGCCGCTATCCGAAAGCCGCTCTCGACCTGCAAGATGTCGGCTACATGCGCCAGCTGTCGCCGGAGGGTGTGTTGTCGGTCAACCCTTCGGGCATGCTGGCGCTGCACGGCAGCGGCCCCAAGGAGGCGCTCGATGTGCTGAAGAAGACGAGCATACCCTTCATCGAAGTGCCTGACCTGTATGACCGTGAAGGCATCCTCGAAAAGGTCCGCATCGTCGGCAAGGCGCTCGGCGCCGACGCCAAGGCCGAAGCGCTGGCCAGGGAGATCGATGCCAAGCTGCAGGCGGCGGAAAAGCAGACGGCCTCGATCAAGGAGCGCAAGCGCGTTCTGTTCGTGCTGTCGATGCAGGGCGGCAAGATCATGGCGGCCGGCAGCGATACCGCTGCCAACGGCATCATCAAGCTGGCCGGCGGCGTCAACGCGATCGAAGGCTTCTCCGGCTACAAGCAACTGTCCGACGAGGCTGTTGTCACCGCCAGGCCGGACGCGATCCTGATGATGAGCAATGCCGGGCCGCCGGTATCGGACGATGAACTGTTCGGCAACGCATCGATCGCCTCGACGCCGGCCGGAACCGCGCGCAAGCTGATCCGCATCGACGGCGGCTATCTGCTCGGCTTCGGACCACGCACGGCCGACGCCGTCCACGACCTCGCCGCCGCGCTCTATGGCACGCAGATTACGGACTGAGCGGCATGGTCGACCAGTCGATCGCCGGGCCGGCGGAGAGGAAGATGGCCAGCGACGGTGACCGTTCCGGGCGCGCCCGTCTGGTCATCGCGCTCGCCTGCGTCGTGCTTGCGGCAGCGGTATTGCTGTCGCTGACCTCCGGCGCCTCGGATGCCTCCGCCGTCAAGGTCGTCGGCGACTGGCTGTTCGGCGCAGCGCCTGGCGACGTGGCGATGAGCGCGCGAGATCGCCTCATCGTCTATGACATAAGGCTGCCGCGCGTCGTGCTCGGCGTGCTGATCGGGGCTGCGCTCGCGGTCTCCGGCGCGGTCATGCAGGGGCTGTTCCGCAATCCGCTTGCCGACCCCGGCCTTATCGGTGTTTCGGCGGGCTCCAGCCTCGGCGCGGTGGCCGTCATCGTGCTCGGCACGACCGTGCTGTCGCCGGTGACCGCCTCGTTCGGCGCGCTGACCCTTCCTCTGGCGGCCTTCGGCGGTGGTTTGTCGGTGACGTTGCTGCTCTACAAGGTCGCGACGCGGCAGGGCCGCACATCCGTCGCCACCATGCTGCTTGCCGGCCTGGCGCTGGCCGCACTTGCCATGGCGCTGACCGGTATCCTGATCTTCATGGCCGACGACCGGCAACTGCGCGACCTGACCTTCTGGCAACTCGGCTCGCTGGCCGGTGCGACATGGCAGAAGATCGGCTCTGTCGGCCCGGTCATCGTGCTTTCGCTGGCGGCGATGCCGTTCCTGGCTCGCGGCCTTAATGCGCTGGCGCTGGGCGAGGCGACCGCCGGCCATCTCGGCATTCCGGTGCAGCGGCTTAAGTACACGGCCATCGTCGGCGTCTCGGCGGCGGTCGGCGCCTCCGTCGCCGTCAGCGGCGGCATCGGTTTCATCGGCATCGTGGTGCCGCATCTGCTGCGCCTGCTGATCGGCCCCGACAATCGCTATCTGCTGCCGGCCTCGGCGCTGCTCGGCGCCTCGCTGCTGCTTTTGGCGGACGCGGTCGCGCGCACCATCGTGGCGCCCGCCGAACTGCCGATCGGCATCGTCACGGCGATCGCCGGAGCGCCGTTCTTCCTCTGGATCCTGCTGCGCAAGCGCGGCGTCATCGACCTGTAGGGGTGTTTCATGATCGAAGCGCGCGATGTTTCGGTGGCGATCGGCAGGAAAGGCATTGTCGCCGGCGTCGATTTCGAGGTCAGGCCGGGTGAGATTTCGGCCATTGTCGGCCCCAATGGGTCGGGCAAGACGACCTTCCTCAAGGCGCTGTCGGGGGAACTCGCGCATACCGGCCGGATTGCCATCAACGGCCGCGAGCTCTCGACGATAACGCCAGTCGAGGCGGCGACGCTGCGCGCGGTGCTGCCGCAGGCGACGACCTTGTCGTTTCCCTTTACTGTGCGCGAGATTGTCAGGCTCGGCCTTGTCGGAGGCCGCTCAGGTGTGCTGCCGGGCGAGGACGAACGCCTGCCGGAACGGGCGCTGGCGCGTGTCGACCTCGACGGTTTCGCCGGCCGCTTCTATCAGGAGCTTTCCGGCGGCGAGCAGCAGCGCGTTCAACTCGCCCGCGTGCTGTGCCAAATCTGGGCACCGGTGCTCGACGGCAAGCCGCGCTATCTGTTCCTGGACGAGCCGGTGTCCAGCCTCGACATCAAGCACCAGCTGATCATCATGAACATTGCCCGCGACTTCGCCAGAACGGGCGGCGGCGTGGTTGCCATCCTGCACGACCTCAACCTGACGGCGATGTATGCCGACCGGATTTTCGTCATGCACCGCGGCCGGCTTGCCGCCACCGGTTCGCCGCAGGATGTGCTGAGCGACGATCTGATCGAAAGGGTATTCGGTTGCCGCTTAAGGGTTGGAGTCCTGCCAGCCGGCAATATGCCGTTCGTGCTGCCTCAATCAGCGGCCTAGATTCTGGCAGCGGCCTAGATTCTGGACGTTCGCCGCAGGTCCAGCCTGCGGCAAACCGGATCAGGCCGCCGGTGCGCGGCGCTCCAGCAGGTCAATGCCGAGCAGGTTGCGCACGTTCGGACGCGCCGCCACGAGATCGGCGATCGTATAGCGGGCAAGGACCGCGAAGAAGGCGTTGAGCGCCTCGCGCAACGCGGAATTCAGCGCGCAACTGTCGACCAGAGGGCATTCCGCGGCGTCGTTCTCGAAGCACTCGGCCATGGCGAAGCTTTCCTCCGTCACGCGCACGACGTCGAACAGGTTGATCGATTCCGCGGCACGGCCAAGCCTGACGCCGCCATTGCGGCCACGCACCGTCTCGACAAGGCCATTCTCGACCAGTGGCTGGAGGATCTTGAACAGGAAAAGCTCCGACACCGAATAGGCGGCGGCGATCTCGGGGATGCGGCTCAGCCGATCGGTATTGGCCGCGCAATACATCAGGATGCGCATGGCGTAATTGGTCTGGCGGGTAAGTCGCATCTTGTCCTCACAAAGCGCCGGCGAGCTGCGATCACGCCAGATTTTGAACTTTGCTGGTGCGGCTTTGCTCCGAGCTTTCGGATTCGCCACACTGGCCTCGGCGGAATATGGCCTATACCTTGGAATAATTCCAGACTAGCTTCGCCTAATAGCTGAATATTCCCGTCAACTTTGTGTGCGCAAGGCGGCAAGACGCGGGCCGAATCGGCTGTCACGCGCATTTTCTCGGCGAAACACCAGAGCGGTCCAGTGATCGGCAGAATGGCCGACCGCCCTAACTCTTTGTTTTCACGCAATTCCCTGGGGAAAGCGCTAGGCGCTTTTCCAGGGAACAGCGTTACACACCTTTCCTGGAATGCTCTAAATAGATCAGAGATCGACGAGGAGCGGCTCTGACATGTCACAATCAGCCACGGCCCTGGCTTCCGGCGGATATGATGCCGACGCGCATGCCAAGATTGTAATGCTGCGGCGGACCAAATTCGTCGCCACGGCGGCACTTGCGCTTTGCGTCGCCGTGTTCGCCCTGGCCAAGTCCTTCGAGAGCACCTATCCCTGGCTCGGCTTCGTCGCCGCTTTTGCCGAGGCGGCGACCATTGGCGGCCTGGCCGACTGGTATGCGGTGGTCGCGCTGTTCAAGCGGCCTCTCGGTCTGCCGATCCCGCACACCGCGATCATTCCCGAGAACCAGAACCGTATCGCCGATAATCTCGGCCGTTTCATCGAAGCCAATTTCCTTGCCCCCGAGCCGGTGCGCGAAAAGTTGGCCGAGGTCGATTTCTCGGCGCTCGTAGCCGACTGGCTGGCCGATTCCGAACGTGCCGCGGGCCTGTCGCGTTTCGTCGTGCGCCTGGTTCCGCAGACGCTTGCCGCCGTCGAGCAATCGGGGCTGCGCGGCTTCGTCACCAGCCGGATGCTGGAGCAGATCGAAAAAGTGCCGCTGGCGCCGTTGGCGGCCGAATTGCTCTCGGCCCTGACCGACGATCGCCGTCACCAGAGGCTGTTCGATGAGTTCATCAAGGTGATCGGCCAGTTCCTCAACGATGAACAGGCGCTGACGACCATGCGCGAAAAGATCCGCGAGGAACTGCCGTCGCTGTTCAACCTGTTCAGGGCCGACGCCTATCTCCTGAAGAAGATCGTCGCCTCGGCCGGTTCGCTGCTCGACGAGGTGAGAGCCGATCCCGAGCACCCGATGCGCGCAGAATTCGATCGTTTCGCACAGGGCTTCGTCGAGCGGCTGAGAACGTCGAAGCAATATGCAAGGCGCGCCGAGAAGCTGAAGCGCGATTTCCTCGCCAGGCCGGAAGTCAAGGCGCTGGCCGGCGACATGTGGGAAAGCCTCAGGCTGTTCATCGAGCAGGATGCCAAGGCGCCGCGATCGATGATCCGCGCGCATCTTGCCAACATGTTCGTCGAGGTCGGCCGGCATCTGGCCGGAGACGCCAAGATCAGGGCCGACATGAACCAGGGATTCGTGGTGGCGCTGTCCTCTTTCGTCGAGAGCCAGAAGAGCGGCGTATCGAAATTCATCGCAGACCAGGTCAAGCGCTGGGACCTGGCGCAGCTGACGCGGCTGATCGAGATGAATATCGGCCGGGACCTGCAATATATCCGCTTCAACGGCATGATCATCGGCGGTCTGGCCGGCATCGCGCTTTACACCGCGGAGCGGCTGTTTCTCGTCAATTGACGGGCGCACGCCATGCCCTATTCTCATGGGCGGGCATCAGCAGTCGCGGCAACAGGGGAGCAGATGAGCATGGCCAAACAACCGGATTCCGATTCCTTCACGGACATGTTCGGCCGGTTCGGCCGTGACCTGAAACTGCCCAATGTCGATGTCGAGGCGATCCTCGCGCACCACCGCAAGAACCTTGAAGCACTGGAGAAATCGGCGCGGGCAAGTGCCGCCGGCGCGTCGTCGCTGTTCTCCAGGCAACGCGAGATGCTGCAGGACACGCTGCGCGAAATTGCCGACATGACGCAAGGCTACAGAGCGCCCGGCACGCCGCAGGACCTGATGGCCAAACAGACTGAGTTCGCCAGGAAATCCTTCGAGACTACGTTGAAGAATGCCAGCGAAGTGGCCGAGCTGGTCAGGAAATCCGGCACCGAATCGGTCGACATCCTGCGCATGCGCATCAAAGAGGCGATGGAGGAAATCCGCGCCGGCTACGAGAAGAAGTAGCTTGCGTGACAAAGACCGGTTGCCTGCCAACCCTGCGCCAGGCGAAGTTTGTTCGGATGCTCTTCATCGGCCGCTATGCCTTTACACCATGGGTACCCTCAAATGCCAAGGCCGGGCGAACACGGCTTGACGTAGAGTGATGCCAGGATTCGCATCGATCCCAAGGGGACCGAATCATGCAGGGCGAATTGACAGAGGCCGCCGGTTCGTGGTCCGGAAGCGTTGGAAGCTATCGGGAAAACAGGAATGACCGAAAAACGGCCTAAGACGCCGCCGACCTACGAGCAGTTGAGGACGATGTCCGGGCAGGAGCTTGGCGTCTCGGAATGGACGACAGTCGACCAGAACCGTATCAACCAGTTCGCCGAATGCACCGGCGATCATCAATGGATCCATGTCGACCCCGAACGGGCGCGGCGGCAAAGCCCGTTCCGCACGACGATCGCCCATGGCTATCTGACGCTGTCGATCATCGGCGCGCTGGCGCTCGGCATGGGAATCGTGCCCGAGAACACGCAGGCCGCCTTCAACTACGGCTTCGACAAGGTGCGTTTCCTGGCGCCGGTCAAGGTGGGCGCACGCATCCGGCTGCGCACCACGCTGCTGTCCATGGAGGACAGGGGGCCGGGCCAATACCTGATGAAGGCCGCCAACACCGTCGAGATCGAGGGCGAGGAAAAGCCGGCGCTGACGGCCGAGACGCTGGTCATGCTCTATGAGCGCCGCAAGCGGGCAGGGGCCTGAGCGGCATTCGCCCAAGCCCCCTGAATTGATCTTCGTCAGGCATTCTCCGCCCGCCGGCTCGGCAAAAGGCTGAGCGCCAGCGCCGCCACCGCCAGTGCCGTTGCCGTCTGGAAGGTCACCTGCATTCCGCTGGCCGCCGCCGCTGACGTCAGCATGCCTTGGCCGCCGGCTTCACGTCCTCCGGCCGATGCGGCGGCGAATATGGCGCCCATGACGGAGGCGCCCGTAATGAGGCCAAGGTTGCGCGAGAGATTGAGCAGGCCGGAGATGACGCCGCGTTGACCGGCGCCGACGCTGCGCATGACGGCGGCGTTGTTCGCTGTCTGGAACAGGGCATAACCGAAGCAGGTCACGGTGATGGGGACGACATAGCTGGCGATGCCGAGTGTCGTTATCGCCAGGGACAGGAGGAACGTGCCCGTGGCAAGGCCGAGCAGGCCCGCGACCATCATCCTTTTGGCTCCGAAGCGATCGGCAAGGCGTCCGGCGAGCAACGCCGACAGCGCCGAAACCAGCGGGCCTGTCGAGAGCACCAGTCCGACGTTTGCCGCGTCCAGTCCGAGCCCGCGCGAGAGATAGAACGGCGCAACCACCAAGGTAGCCATCATCACGGTGGCGACGATCAGATTCATGGCCAGGCTGGCGCTCAGCGAGAGATCACGGAAGGCGGAAAGCTCGACCAATGGGTTTTTCGCCATACTTTGCGCCGTGGCGAACAGGAAGATGCCGATGCCAGCCGCGACCAGCAGGCCGATGTTGATGAGCCCGAAACTGCCTCTACCCAGCGTCATCGCCAGCGCGTAGGCCGCCAATGTCAGGGCCAGCAGGCCCGTGCCCAAACCATCGAAGCCGGCTTGACCGGTCCACGCCGTCCGGTTGCCGGCAGGCAAAGCACGCCAGGCCATTGCAAAGGTCAGGATGCCGAGCGGCACGTTGACCAGGAAAATCGAACGCCAGCCGAGAGCGGCGATCAGCAGGCCGCCTATGGAAGGGCCGAGCGTGGTGCCGATGGCCGACATGGCGCCGAGCAGGCCCATGGCGCTGCCGGTCCTGGCCTTGCTCACCGTCTCGGCGACAACGGCCAATGTCAGCGCCATCATCAGCGCCGCGCCAAGCCCTTGCACCGCCCGCGCCGCGATCAGCAGCCACAAAGCCGGCGAGAGGCCGCAGAGCACCGACGCCGATGTGAACAGCGCGATGCCGAAAAGCAGCAGCGGCCGCCGGCCGAGCATGTCGGCGAGGCGCCCGGCACTGACGATCAGGATGGTGATGGCGAGCAGATAGGCAATCACGACCCATTGCACCTGTTGGAACGAGGCATCGAATGCCTGCATCAGCGAGGGAAGGCCGACGCCGGCGATGCTGGTGCCGAGCGACGACAGCAGCGTGGCCAGCGACAGGCTCGCCAGCGCCCATCCAGCCGATGGGATTTTCTGTGCGACCGATGCGTGCTCGTTGCGATGTTGCTCAGTGACTGCCACGGCGATCTCCCTTTGTCGGCTTCGGGTAGAAGCTTCGAAGATCTAATCGTTTGCAGGATGTGGCGGAACGCGCAGCATTTGCATTCTATTCGTGCGTTGCACGCCACATCAGCGGATTTCGTGCTAGGATCGAACCATGTCGCCGCCCGATCTCAACCTGCTCGTCGCCCTCGATGTCCTGCTGGACGAAGGCAGCGTGGCGCGTGCGGCGACGCGATTACGGCTCAGCCCCTCGGCGATGAGCCGCACGCTGGCGCGCCTGCGCGCGGCGACGGGAGATCCGCTGCTGGTGCGGGCCGGTCGCGGCCTTGTTCCAACACCACGCGCGCAGGAACTGCGCCAGCAGGTCGGTCGTGTGGTTCAGGATGCGGAAACGCTGCTGCGCCCGGCGAGGCTGCTTGATCTGCCGGGCCTGGAGAGGACCTTCACGCTGCGCACCAATGAAAGCTTCGTCGAGGAGTTCGGGCCGCGCCTGATCGCCCGGATCCAGGCCGATGCGCCGGGCGTGCGGCTGCGTTTCGCGCCGAAGTCGGACAAGGACATGGCGTCACTGCGCGAAGCGGCGATCGACCTGGAAGTAGGCGTGGCCGGCGAGACCGGGCCGGAGGTGCGCATCCAGGCGCTTTTTCGCGACCGTTTCGTCTGCGCGGTGCGCAGCGGCCATCCGCTCGGCCAGGGCGCGATGACGCCGGAACGCTATGCGGCTGGCCGCCACATCAATGTTTCGCGGCGGGGCCGCGAAAGGGGGCCGATCGACGAGGCCTTGAGTCGGCTCGGATTGCAACGAATGGTCGTGTGCATGGCTTCCGGTTTTTCGGCCGCGCTCGCGATGGCGCGCGCCTCGGAGCTGATCGCCAGCGTGCCCGAGCGGCATACGCAAGGCGCGCGCGCCGGCATGCAGACTTTTTCCCTGCCGGTCGACATTCCGGCGGTCACCATTTCCATGCTCTGGCATCCGCGGCTCGATGCCGATCCGGCGCAGCGCTGGCTGCGGAGTTGTGTGCGCGACATTTGCGTGAAGTCCTGATCGCGCAAGCCGCGCCGCAGCCGTCAGCGCGGCATGGCTGCCTCCAGCACCTTGAAAATCCGCTCGTCTTCGCATTGCGCAACGTTGAAGCGCAGGAATCGGCTGGCTGATTGCGACAGGCTGAACGCGTTCCCGGGCGCCAGCACGACATTGGCCGCAAGCGCGCGGCGGGCAACCTCGGCTGCGTCCACTGCATCCGGCAGGCTGCACCAGAGGAACAGACCGGCGGGCTGCTCGATCCAGGGCGTGATCCCGATCGCCTTCAGCCGAGCGCCTGTCTCGATCATGGCGCGTGAGAGCCGGGCGCGCAGCAGGTCCATGTGCTTGCGATAGCTGCCATCCCTGAGCAGGGTCAGCACCAATTCGGCCGCGAGCCGCCCGCCGCCGAAGGTGGTGGCGATCTTGAGGTCGGCCAGCCCTTCCATCCAGTCACGGGGCGCGGCGATGAAGCCGCAGCGTATCGAGGCCGAAAGCGTTTTGGAGAAACTACCGATATGGACGACACGCTCGAGACCGTCGAAAGCCGCGAGCCTTGGGGCAGGAGCGTGTTCGAAATCGGCGAAGATGTCGTCCTCGACGATGGTCAGGTCCGATTGATCGGCGAGCTTGAGCAGCCGGTGCGCGGTGACCGGCGACAGGATCGCGCCGGTCGGGTTGTGGATGGCGGAGTTGGTGATGTAGAGGCGCGGCCGATGCTCGGCCAGCGCCTGCGCGAACAAGTCGATATCCGGTCCCGATGGCGTATAGGGGACGCTGACGACCTTGGCCTGATGGGCACGCAACAGTGCGTGGAAATTGAAATAGCAGGGATCGTCGACCAGCACTGTATCGCCGGGTTCGAGCAAGAACCGGCACAGGAGATCGATGGCCTGCGTGCCCGATTCCGTCAGCATGATCTGTTCGGGGGAAGCCTCGATGCCATGCGTGGCCATGCGCCGCGCCAGCAATTGGCGCAGCGGCGGCAGCCCGAGCGGCGTGCCGTAGTCGGCAAGGGCCACATCATCGGCGCGCGCCACGGTGCGCAGCGCGCGGCGCAGCGCTGCCTGCGGCATCCACGAGGCGGGCAGCCAGCCGCAGCCGGGCTTCAGCATCTCATCGCCCGCTTCCAGCGACTGCCGCGAAACCCAGAGCGGATCGACGGCGCGGTCGAGCCGTGGGCCGATCTCGGCGAGCGACAGCGGCGCCAGCGATCCGGCGGCATAAAAGCCGGAGCCTGGCCGGGAACGGATCGCGCCTTCCGCCGCCAGTCGCTCATAGGCCTCGACAACTGTCGATTTGGAAACCTGCATGGATTTGGCGAAGGCGCGGATAGAGGGCAATCGGGCGCCGGGCGTGAGGCTGCGCGCGGCAATTCGCCGGCGGATCGCGGCCATGACGCCTTCGACAAGGGTTCCGCTGTTGTCGAATCTCGCTGATTCGTCCATCTGTACCTTCCGGCAAACCATGACAGTTTTGTTGAATTGTACTGCATTGTCTCTGGTGGCGCCATGGGTATGGGCCCGATAGAGGGCGCAACGGATGGAGTGCCTCAATGGATAAGACGACGAGCGGCTGGGTGAGCGGATTCATCGGCGTGTTGATTTTCAGCGGCTCCTTGCCGGCAACGCGTGTGGCGGTGATGGATTTCGATCCGACGTTCCTGACGTCGGCGCGCGCGGTGATAGCCGCCTTGCTTGGCCTCGCGCTGCTGCTCGTGTTCCGCGAGAAGCGTCCGGAGCGTCATGACCTGATGTCGCTTGTCATCGTCGCGTTGGGTGTCGTGGTCGGCTTTCCCTTACTGACAGCGCTGGCGCTGAAGCATGTCACCTCTGCCCATTCTATCATCTTCGTCGGCCTGCTGCCGCTGGCGACCGCGATCTTCGGCGTGCTGCGCGGGGGCGAGAGGCCGAGACCGGCCTTCTGGCTGTTCTCATGCCTCGGCAGCGCGTTGGTGGGTGGGTTTGCCCTTGCGCAAGGCATGACGGCCTCACCCGTTGGCGACGCACTGATGCTCGCCGCAATCGTCGTTTGCGGCCTGGGCTACGCAGAAGGCGCCGCGCTGTCGCGCAGGCTGGGCGGTTGGCAGGTGATCTGCTGGGCGCTGGTGCTGTCACTGCCGGTCATGCTGGTGGTGACCCTGGTCACCTTGCCACCGTCCTTCGCCACGGTCGGGATCAATGCCTGGATCGGGCTTGCCTATGTCTCGCTGTTCAGCATGCTGATCGGCTTCGTGTTCTGGTATCGCGGCCTCGCGCAAGGCGGCATCGCCGCCGTGGGGCAGTTGCAACTGCTGCAGCCCTTCTTTGGCCTCGCCCTGGCGGCGTCCCTGCTGCATGAGCAGGTCAGTCCCCTGATGGTCGTCATCACGCTCGGCGTGGTGCTGTGCGTATTCGGCGCCAAAAAGTTTGCCAGGCGGGATTTGCCACGGCCCGCAACCGGCGCCGCTGGCTAAAACTTCGTCACCACACCGATGCCGATGCCTTCGAAGCCGCCCATCGCCATCAGTGCAGCCGGCGCTTCCTCAAGGCTGATCTTCTTGCCGACCAGAAGCTCGGGTTTCAGCTTGCCGGTGCGGATCATCTCCATCATCGCGGGGTAGCGGTAGGCCTGCATGCCGTGGCTGCCGAGGATTTCGAGCTCGAACGCGATCACCTTGTCCATCGGCACCTGCGGGCGGGCGTGATCGCCCAGCATCAGGCCGACCTGCACATGGCGCCCGCGCCGGCGCAGATTGGCGATCGAATTGAACGAGGTCGTGGGATGACCGAGTGCATCCATGGACATATGCACGCCGCCATTGGTGATCTGCTTGACCGCCTTGACGACGTTCGGGGTCGTCGCCGCGTTGATGGTCGCCACCGCGCCGATCTTCCTGGCGAAGTCGAGCTTCTCTTCGGTGAGGTCGATGGCGATGACATTGGCACCCATGGCGCTGGCGATCATGATCGCCGACAGGCCGACACCGCCGCAGCCATGCACCGCTACCCATTCGCCCGGCGTCACCCGGCCCTGATCGACGATGGCGCGGAACGAGGTGACGAAACGGCAGCCGAGGCTGGCGGCAGTGGCGAATTCCATCTCGTCGGGCAGGCGCACGAGGTTTGTGTCGGCGTGCTCGATGGCGACATATTCGGCGAACGAGCCCCAGGCGTTGAAGCCCGGCTGGGACTGGTGCTCGCAGACTTGGTGATTGCCGGACGTGCATTCGAAACAATGGCCGCAGCCGACGGCGAACGGGACGGTGACGCGCTCGCCAGCCTTCCAGCGGGTCACCTGCTTGCCGGCGGCTACCACGACGCCGGCCAGTTCGTGACCGGGGACATGCGGCAGGCGGATATCGGCGTCATGGCCCATCCAGCCGTGCCAATCGCTGCGACATAGGCCTGTCGCCTCGACCTTGATGACGACGCCGTCCGGCGCCGGCTTCGGATCGGGAACGGTCTGGATCGTCGGCTCTTCGCCGAATTTTTCGAAGACGACGGCTTTCATCGGCAACTCCACCTTGCGCGCACTTCCGGGAACGATAGCCGATTCCCTGGCCGGTCAAGCGGAAATCGATTCCGCCAGACAAGCCGGCAGTTTGGGCAGACGCCGATGGCGACGCTGCGCGTTGCCGAATGAAGGTTACTCGGCATCGATCTGGTTTTGCGGCGCGGCGTTCTGGAAGGCCGGCAGGGCCATGCAAGCGGCGTTGATGCGCGAGATCGTTGGGTAGGGCGCCATATCGACGCCGAAACGGGCATTGCTGGTGACTTGTGCCGCCAGGCAGATATCGGCCAGCCCCGGCGTGTCGCCGTGGCAGAACGTGCCGGTCTCGGGCGAAGCCCCCAACAGGTTTTCGAGTGGCTTGAAACCCTCTTTGACCCAGTGCCGGAACCAGTTGGCGACATCCTCGTCGCCGGCGCCGAACAGGGTTCGCAGCGCGGTCAGGATACGCAGATTGTTCACCGGATGGATATCGCAGGCAATCATCTGCGCCAGCATCCTGACACGGGCGCGCCCAACTGCGTCCTTCGGCAGCAGAGGTGGTTCGGGCGTCGTCTCGTCGAGAAATTCGATGATCGCCAGCGATTGCGTCAGCAGGGTGCCGTCGCCCAGGATCAGCGCCGGCACCAGGCCCTGCGGGTTGACCGCGAGATAGGCCGGTTCGAGATGCTCGCCATGGCGCAGGTGATGCGGCACGTAGTCATAGGTCAGCCCCTTCATCTCCAGCGCAATCCGCACCCTGTAGGAGGTGGAGGAGCGGTAGTAGTTGTGAAGGACGATGTCGCTCATGCACTCACCGATTTGGCTGGCCGATGGTCACTTCGATCGTGCCGATGCCGTCGACGCCGCCGGTCATCGTCTCCCCGGGGTTGACCGCGCCGACGCCGGCCGGCGTGCCGGTGAAGATGAGGTCGCCTGGCTGCAATTCCATGCCTTCGCTGCAGATCGAGACGATGTCGGAGATCGGCCAGATCAACTCGGCGAGATCGGCGTCCTGCCGGATCTTGCCGTCGACGGCCAGCCAGATACGGCCCTGGCTCGGATGGCCGGATTTTTGCGCGGGAACCAGAGGACCGCACGGCGCGGAGCGGTCGAAAGCCTTCGACCAGTCCCAGGGCCGCGCCGCTTTCTTGGCTTCGTCCTGGAGATCGCGGCGGGTGAGGTCGATGCCGACGGCATAGCCCCAGACATGATCCAGCGCCTGGGCGCGCGGGATGCGGAAGCCCGGCTTGCCGATCGCGGCCACCAGTTCGATCTCATGGTGCAGGTTGGTCGTCAGCGGCGGGTAGGGGATCGTGGCGCCGGAGTCTGCCACCGCATCGGCGGGCTTGGTGAAGAAGAAGGGTGGATCGCGCTCGTCATTGCCGAACTCCCTGATATGCGCGGCGTAGTTGCGCCCGACGCAGAAGATGCGGCGCACCGCAAATCGCTCGTTCGAGCCGGCCACTGCGACCGAGGGCGTTGGCGGAGCGGGGAGGACAAAGGCGGTCATGGTCTGTCTCTGCAGTTGGATGTCGGGCCGCGGGCACCTTCGGCCGAATTGAGAGGCCGGGCAAGGCGTCGCTTTTCATAAAGCATTGGCCGGCCGGCCGTATAAAGAATCCGGAGTTTCCATCACTTTCGCGGCGATGCATCGTCCGCTGGGATAGACTATTTGCCAATAAGTCAGCCATGGTCGCGGGATTATGCTGCGGCCGGCAAACCGAAACGAGCCACATGACAGCAGCCACTGACAGCGCCCGGTTCCTGATCATCGACGATCATCCGCTGTTTCGCGAGGCGCTGCACAGCGCCGTGCAGATGGCCTATCCGGAGGTCGACACGGTGGAGGCGCGCTCGATCGCCGAAGCACTCGACCTGCTGGCCGGGACAAAGCCGTTCGACCTTGCCCTGCTCGATCTCAGCATGCCCGGCGTGCACGGCTTCGAGGGGTTGCTGCAGCTTCGGACCCGCTATCCGCGCCTGCCCGTGGTCATCGTGTCCGGTTACGAGGAGCCCAAGATCATCTCCGAGGCGCTGTCCTACGGTGCTGCCGGCTTCATCCCGAAATCGGCGCGCAAGAGCGATCTGGCCAACGCTATACGCTCGGTTATGGAAGGCGCCATCTATGTTCCGGAAACTTATGAGGGCCGCCCCCCCGACGCCGACAGCACCGACCGCGCCGACATGGTGCAGCGCCTTTCGACATTGACGCCGCAGCAGTTGCGCGTGCTGCAGATGCTGCGCCAGGGCCTGCTCAACAAGCAGATCGCCTATGAGCTGCAAGTGGGCGAGACCACGGTCAAGGCGCACGTCTCGGAGATCCTGCGCAAGCTCAACGTCTACAGCCGCACGCAAGCGGTGATCGAGGTTTCGAAGCTGGACAATGCGGAGCTTTTCAGGGATCAGGCGGGGTTTTGAGGGGCAGGTCTAAGCCAGCAGATGTGCCAGCAGCGCCCTTAGTTGCGCGGGCTTGAGCGGCTTGCGCATCAACTCGATGCCGCCGGCCCGCGCCGCCTTGGCGACGGCTTCGGAACTGTCGGCGGTGACGATCAGCGCCGGCACCGCGCGGCCGAGATAGCGGCGGACCTTCGATATGGTGGCGGTGCCGAGATCGCCGCCGTCGAGATGCTGGTCGGCTATGACGATGTCGGGCACCCAGTCCGTGTCGCCGAGCATGTCGAGCGCGTCGTCGGTCGAGGTCGCGGCGCGCACCAGGCATTGCCAGCGTTCGAGCAACGAGGTCATCGCCTGCAGCACCTCGACATCGTTCTCGACCAGCAGAACCTTGGTGCCGAACAAGCCGTAGCCGCGCGGCCGCTCCAGGCTTGCAGCGCTGGCGACGGCGTCCGCCGTGGCACCGATGCCGACGGGGACATCGATGTGAAAAATCGTGCCGCGCCCGACCTTCGAGGAAAACGTCACGGGATGGCCGAGCGCGCCGGCGATGCGCCGCACGATGGCCAGCCCAAGGCCGAGGCCGCCGCCGGCGAGTTCGGCATTGGCAGGCATGATGCCGCGATGAAATTCCTCGAACACCGCCTCGCGCTGGTCGTCGGGAATGCCGCAGCCGGTGTCGGCGACATCGATGCGGATGGCATCGCCGCGGTGCCTGGTGCCGACAAGGACACCGCCCGAGCGGGTGTAGCCCAGCGCATTGGAGAGGATGTTCTGCAGGATGCGGCGCAGCAGCGTGCGATCGGAGCGAACCACGGCGTTGACCGCGCGGAATTTCAGCGACAGGCCCTTCAGTTCGGCCACAGGCTGGAAATCCGACCGCAGCGACGAGAACAGCGCCTCCAGGCTGACGTCGCCAATGTCGGGCTGGACCACACCCGCATCGAGCTTGGAAATGTCGAGCAGCGTGCGCAGCAGGTCCTCCATCGTCTCCAGCGAGCGCTCGACCTGCCGTACCAGTTTCCGGCCCTCGTCGCTGGTCTGCACTTCGGCAAGGGCGGAGACGGACAGATGCGCCGCATTCAACGGCTGCAGCACGTCGTGGCTGGCCGCCGCGAGAAAGCGGGTCTTGGACAGGTTCGCCTGCTCGGCATTTTCCTTGGCGGCGCTGAGGTCGATGTTCGATTGTTCCAGCCGCCGCAAGGTCGAGTGCAGTTCCTCGGTGCGGGCGCGTACCCTGCTTTCCAGTGAGATCGCGGTCTGGAACAGCGAGAAAGCGTTGCCTTGCTGGTCCATCGAGCGCTCGACGCGGCTGACCAGCGCAGCGTTGATCTTCTTCAGCCTGTCGGGATCGTCTATGTCCTTGAGGGGCACGGCAGCGCTCACTCGGCGGCCGGGCGCTCGCCGAAGGCGATGCCGGTGAAGGTCTGGTTGAGATGCATCGACCGGTATTGTTCGCCATAGGTGCCGAAGCCGATGACGTTGTTGACCCGGTAGAGTTCGGAAATCTCGCGAAAGACCTGGCGGTTGCGCGCATCCAGCCGGCGCAGGACACAGTCGAAGCCGATGATCATGTCGATGCCGCCAAGCCTCGCCTCGACGTCGAGCAGAGCCGCGCGGGTCGATTCCACCATGTCCTTGGGTTGGGCGATCGACAGCACGACACCATCGTCGATGGCGCAGAAGAACGACAGCGAGCCGTCCGCATGCATCTTCTGGATGGAGCGGCAGTAATATTCACCGCCTACCTTCACCACCACCGGATGCGAGGCGAAGCTCAGCGGCGTCAGCGTCTGCGCGACGATACCGACCGAAGCGGCATATTCCTCGGCCGCATTGGTGGCATTGAACTCGCGCACGATGCGGTGATCGGGATCGGAGGCGGTGACCACCAGCTTTTCGTCGGTGGGAACGAAATTGTCGGTCTTGAAGACATGGAAAGGGATTTCCGTGGCGACCAGCACGATGATGGCGCTGTCGGAGGTGACCTTGCCGTTGGAGATCAGGCTCGTCGTCTCGAATTTCAGGTCGTCACCGGCGGAACCGCCGAGCAGTGGTATGTCATCGAGGCCCCAATGGATGGCCGAACTCACCGCTTCCTCGGCATAGGACAGTCCGTCGATGAAACAGAGCGCGAAGGTGTTCCCAGCCCGCTCGCCGCCGATGCGCCCATACAGCGTGCGCCGCAGATCCTCGACATCACCAGTGACCCTGTCCAAGCCCGATGACGACAGGTTGTCGACCGTGGTGCTGACCGCGGTAAACGACGCCGAAGGGAGCAGCATGGCGAGGATATGGCCCTCCTCGAGGCCCTGCGGCGTGATTTCGCCGGCGGTCGAGCAGCCGGCGTAGTGGAGCGCCGGCGCATGAGCCGCGATTGCGCGCGAAAGGGCGCCGGCCTCGACAAGGCGCTGGGAAAAGAATAACAGGGCGAAGCCGGCCTCGATGGCGGCCGCCTCCGCCGCCACCGCGCGTGCGAAGACGTCGGGGTCGGGCTCGTCCGTGGTCAGCGCCGACAAACCGCATGCGTAGCGCGTCCGTGAAACGGTCAGCGACGTTCTCCCGCATTTCCTCCGACGCTGCCTGTGCGCGGCTGTTGATGTGCTTCTTGCGCCAACGTCGAAAGCCATTGTTGCCGCCAATCGGCATTTTGGCAATGGGGCGAGGGGAATGCGTGTTTCGCCCTGCCATGGCCGAAAGTACAATGATCCGGCTTTTGCGCCGCGCTGTTTTTTACGGCTTGTGCGGTGTACGAATAACGCATGGCCGAAGCCAACACCGCGTCGGCAGCGTGATGACCAAGGTGATACCCAGGGAGGATTCATGTCGGACGTTTCGTTGATGGTGAACGGAAAACAGGTCCGCGGTGCGGCCGAGGACCGGACGCTGCTGGTTCACTTCTTGCGGGAGAATCTCGGCCTCACCGGCACCCATGTCGGTTGCGACACCTCGCAATGCGGCGCCTGCGTCGTCCATGTCGACGGCAAGGCGGTGAAGTCCTGTACGATGCTCGCGGTGCAGGCGTCCGGATCGAGCGTGGTGACGATCGAGGGACTTGCCAACGGTGCCGACCTGCATCCCGTGCAGGCGGCGTTCAAGGAGCATCACGGACTGCAATGCGGCTTCTGCACGCCGGGCATGATCATGACGGCGGCCGACATGATCAAGCGCCACCCCGAGGGCCTCGACGAAGCGACGGTGCGCGCAGAGCTCGAGGGCAACATCTGCCGCTGCACCGGCTACCACAACATCGTCAAGGCGATCCTCGCCGCATCGGAGGGGATGAGCGGCAAGGTCAGGCAAGCGGCGTGAGATGAACAGTACGGCAGTACGGACCAGAGCCAATTCCCCTACTGCCCTACTGCCTTACTCACCTACTGCCTTACAATTCGGGAGGAATTTCTGATGGGCATTGAAGGTGTTGGCGCTCGCGTGGCGCGCAAGGAAGACAAGCGGTTCATCACCGGCGCCGGTCGCTATGTCGACGACATGGTGGTACCCGGCATGAAGCATGCGGCCTTCGTGCGCAGCCCGCACGCGCATGCCCAGATCGTGAAGATCGAGGTCGACAAGGCTCAAGCCATGCCGGGCGTCATCGGCGTGCTGACCGGCAAGGAGCTGAAGGCCGATGGCATCGGCAATCTCATCTGCGGCTGGATGATCCATTCCAAGGACGGCTCCCCGATGAAGATGGGAGCCTGGTCGCCGCTGGCGGTCGACAAGGTTCGCTATGTCGGCGATGCGGTCGTCGTCGTGGTCGCCGACACCAAGGGCCAGGCGCGCGACGCCGCCGAAGCGGTCGAGATCACCTACAATGAACTCGAGGCGGTGGTGGATGCGACGAAGGCGCTCGAAAAGGGCGCTCCGCAACTCCATCCGGAAGCCGAAAACAACCTGATCTTCGACTGGGAGATCGGCGACGCCAAGGCGACCGACGCGGCGATCAAGGCGGCTTCCCACGTCACCCGCATGAAAATCGTCAACAACCGGCTGGTGCCCAACGCCATGGAGCCGCGGGCAGCGCTGGGCCACTATGACAGGGCGGAAGACCACTATACCTGCTGGACGACCTCGCAGAACCCGCATGTCGCCCGGCTGGTGATGAGCGCCTTCTACAACATCGCGCCGGAAAACAAATTGCGCGTCATCGCGCCCGATGTCGGCGGCGGTTTCGGCTCCAAGATCTATATCTATCCCGAAGAGATCGTCTGCCTGTGGGCGTCCAAGAAAACCGGCGTGCCGGTGAAATGGGTGGCCGACCGCACCGAGAGCTTCCTCTCCGATGCGCATGGCCGCGATCATGTCTCGACAGTGGAAATGGCCTTCGACAAGAACAACAGGATCACCGGTCTCAAGGTCGACACGTTGGCCAATCTTGGCGCCTACATGTCGCTGTTCTCGTCCTGCGTGCCGACCTATCTCTACGCGACGCTGCTGTCGGGCCAGTACGATATCCCGGCGATCCACGCCAATGTCCGCACGGTCTACACCAACACGGCACCGGTCGATGCCTATAGGGGGGCAGGGCGGCCCGAAGCCACCTATCTCATCGAGCGCACGATGGAGACCGCGGCGCGGGAACTCGGCGTCTCGCCGGCGGAGCTTCGGCGGACCAACTTCATCACCACGTTTCCGCACCAGACGCCGGTCATCATGAACTATGACGCCGGTGACTATGGCGCCTCGCTCGACGCGGCCATGGAGGCCGCCGACTATGCCGGCTTTGCCGGGCGCAAGGCGGAGGCCGCCAGGAACGGCAAGCTGCGCGGCATCGGCATGAGCTGCTACATCGAAGCATGCGGCCTGGCGCCGTCGGCCGCGGTGGGCTCGCTCGGCGCGGGCGTCGGCCTTTGGGAATCGGCCGAGGTGCGCGTCAATGCCGCCGGCACCATCGAGGTGCTGACCGGCTCGCACAGCCATGGCCAGGGCCATGAGACGACCTTCGCGCAACTGGTCAACGAACGGTTTGGGGTGCCGATCGACAGCGTCTCGATCGTCCATGGCGACACTGACAAGGTGCAGATGGGTATGGGTACCTACGGCTCGCGCTCGGGCGCGGTCGGAATGTCGGCGATTGCCAAGGCGCTGGACAAGGTCGAGGCCAAGGCCAAGAAGATCGCGGCGCACCTGCTCGAGGCCGACGAGGGCGACATCGTCATCGAGAACGGCGCGCTGAAGGTCGCCGGCACCGACAAAAACGTGCCGTGGTTCCAGATGGCGCTGGCGGCCTATACCGCTCATAATTTGCCCGGTGGCATGGAGCCGGGATTGAAGGAGACGGCGTTTTACGACCCGTCCAATTTCACCTTTCCGGCCGGCTGCTACATCTGCGAGGTCGAGATCGATCCGGAGACCGGAACGACCGAGATTATCCAGTTCGTCGCGGCCGACGATTTCGGCAACATCATCAACCCGATGATCGTCGAGGGCCAGGTGCATGGCGGCATCGCGCAGGGCATCGGCCAGGCACTGCTCGAAGGCGCCCACTATGATGCCGACGGCCAGCTTCTGACAGCGAGCTACATGGACTACACCATGCCGCGCGCGGATGACCTGCCTTCGTTCAAGGTCTCGACCTCGAACACGCCGTGTCCGGGCAATCCGCTCGGCATCAAGGGCTGCGGCGAGGCCGGCGCTATCGGCTCGCCGCCGGCGGTGATCAACGCCATCACCGACGCCATAGGAATCGCGGATATCGCCATGCCGGCTTCGCCGTCCACGGTGTGGGCCGCGATCCGTGCGGCGGCGAAGCACTGAAAGGAGAGTGAGTAGTGAATAGTGAGTAGTGAACAAAAACGCGGTTGCCGCGGCAATTGATCACCCGCTATTCACCAAATTACCGACCAATGCTACTCACTAATCACTACTGACTACTGACTATCCACTCTTCACCAGGGAGAGCCTCCAAATGTACGCAGTCAATTACCACCGCGCCGCCTCAGTCGCCGATGCCGCGAAGCTCGTCACGGGCGGCGACGCCAAGTTGCTGTCGGGCGGCATGACCCTGATCCCGGCCATGAAGACGCGGCTGGCGGCCCCTTCCGATGTCGTCGACCTGTCGCGGATCAAGGAGTTGCAAGGCGTGACAGTGTCCGGCAGGACGGTCACGATCGGCGCCGCCACCACGCATTTCGATGTTGCCAGCGACGACAAGTTGAAACACGCCTGCCCGGCGCTCGCGCATCTGGCATCGCTGATCGGCGATCCGGCAGTACGCTATAGGGGCACGATCGGCGGCTCGATCGCCAACAACGACCCGGCGGCCGATTATCCAGCGGCCATGCTGGCGCTAAATGCCACCATCATTACCAACACGCGCCAGATCGCGGCCGACAAGTTCTTCGTGGGCCTGTTCGAGACGGCGCTGGAGGACGGCGAAATCCTCACGGCCGTCACCTTCACCGCGCCGGCAAAGGCAGCCTATAAAAAATTCCGCAATCCGGCCTCCCGCTACGCCATTGTCGGCGTGTTCGTGGCCAAGGGTGTGGACGGCGTCAGGGTGGCCGTGACCGGGGCCGGCGACGATGGCGTCTTCCGCTCGAAGGAGATCGAGGCCGCGCTCGCGAAGGACTTCGTGGCTTCGGCGCTCGACGGCGTCAAGGTGCCGGCGACCAAGCTGATGAGCGATATCCACGCTTCCGCCGACTACCGTGCCAATCTGGTCGCGGTCATGGCCAAGCGCGCGGTGGCCGCCGCCAACGCCTGATTCCTTCCTGCTCCTGTCAGGCAGGAGAGGGACTTCTCGCCCCTTTTCCGCAGATGGGCGCATTGTGGCAATCTCGCACTTGCACAAAGCGATATTGCACTGCACTATGCCGGCGATCAAACGCGAGCCGGGTTCGGAGTGTTCATCACGACCTGCGACCCTATTCGCATGTTTCAATGCGAAGGGAGCGGCATGACCGACATCTCCGCGACGCATGTTGTGCCGCCAAGATCCGTCGCCGACAGATCCGCCAGGACAAGACTGGCCTATCTCGACGGCTGGCGCGGACTTTCGATCGCGCTGGTGCTCATTGGCCATTTCTTTCCCGTTGCAGGGATCAATCTCGGCGTACTGGGCGTCGAATTCTTCTTCGTGCTCAGCGGCCGGCTGATGGCCGAGATCCTGTTCGTCGAGCGCTACCCGCTGAAGAAATTCTTCAAGCGCCGCTTCTCCCGCATCTATCCCGCGCTGCTGGTGTTCGTGATCGTTTCGATGATTGCGCTGTCGGGCACGTTCGTCGCCTTCAAATGGAAGGCGGCGCTGACGGCGCTGACATTCACCTACAACTATGCCGGAATTCTCGTGAACCGCGCCGGCGCGCTCGACCACATCTGGTCGCTCTGTGTCGAAGAGCATGCCTACATCATCCTGGCAGCGATCAGCGCACTTGTCGCAAGCCGTAGCCGCGTCATCCCGCTGCTCCTGGTGCTGGCGGTGCTGGCCACGGCAAACGGTGCGGTTTCGTACTGGTTCCTGCACATGGACTACGAGACCACATACTGGCGCACCGACGTGCATATTGCGTCGATCCTGCTGTCGGCCGCCATCTGCCTGCTGAAGACCGACGGCAAGCTGCCGGCCCTGTTGAAGGGCCCTTATGTGGCGGTGGCGGCGGCCATCTCGGCGGTGCTTCTGTTCATGGACCCGGTACCAACCCCGATCCACTATCTGGTCGCCGTGCCGCTCCTGGCGCTTGCCGTCAACGCTCTCGATTTCAGCACGAGATTGTTTTCTGGACTGCTGTCGTCCTGGCCTATGGCGACGTTGGGTCTATGGTCCTATTCGCTCTATCTGTGGCAGCAGCCATTCTACAAATTCGTCTATGAGCGAGGCAGCGACCCATGGCTGATGCTGGCTGGGGTCTTTGCCTGCGCGCTCTGCAGCTATTATGTCATCGAGCGGCCGTCGCGTGAGTGGCTGAACCGCAACTGGTGAGTGACGCCGCAGTGTCCCTCCCTTGCGTTGCCTAGCGGCCAAGGTCAGCCTCGCTCGATGCCGCCTGTCCGGCAGCTTGTTTGGTAAGTTCGTCCTAATATAGCCAGGGGTGACCTGGCGATCTGCTTGCCGGATAGCCCGATGTCCTTAGACATTGGTATTATGGCAGCTATTCCTTGTTGTCCCGCCCCGTGCTCCGCCTAGTTTATTCGAATCGGAGCATTGCATGGGAGGATGGAATGGCAACGACCAGGGAAAACGCCGGCGGCTGGCTCGACCGCTCGCGCACGATCGCCGAGCCCGGTTTCAGCAGATGGATGGTGCCGCCGGCGGCGTTGTGCATTCATCTTTGCATCGGTCAGGCCTACGCGTTCAGCGTCTTTAACCTGCCGATGTCGAAACTGATCGGTATCACCGATTCGGCGCCCGACGACTGGAAGCTGACCGGACTCGGCTGGATTTTTTCGATCGCGATCCTGTTTCTTGGCCTCGCGGCAGCCTTCGGCGGCGGTTGGCTGGATCGCGTCGGCCCGCGCAAGGCGATGGTCGCGGCCGCCTGCTGTTTCGGCGGCGGTTTCATCGTGTCGGCGCTCGGCGTCACCTTGCATCAACTGTGGATCATCTATCTCGGCTACGGCGTCCTGGGCGGCATCGGCCTCGGGCTCGGTTACATCTCGCCGGTCAAGACGCTGATCACCTGGTTTCCCGACCGGCCGGGCATGGCGACCGGCATGGCGATCATGGGGTTTGGCGGCGGAGCCTTCATCGCTTCGCCGCTTTCGGTCTATCTGCTGAAGCTGTTTTCGACCCCGCAGCATATCGGTGTCGCCGAAACCTTCATCATGCTGGGCATTGTCTACTTCATCTTCATGCTGATCGGCGCTGTCATCGTCAGGGTGCCGCCCGATGGCTGGCGTCCGGCCGGCTGGACGCCGCCGACGACACAAAACACGATGGTGACAACCGCCAACGTCCATCTCGACGACGCGTTGAAGACACCGCAGTTCTGGCTGTTGTGGGGCGTGCTGTGCCTCAACGTGACGGCCGGCATCGGCGTCCTCGGCCAAGCCTCCGCCATGAGCCAGGAGATGTTCCCGGGACGCATCACGCCGGCCGCCGCCGCCGGCTTCGTCGGCCTGCTATCGATCTTCAACATGCTCGGCCGCTTCTTCTGGGCGTCGACCAGCGACTATATCGGCCGCAAGACGACCTACGCGGTCTTCTTCGTGCTGGGCGTGATCCTTTATGCAGTGGTGCCGTGGACGGGCCAGTCGGGCAACGTGTTCCTGTTCGTGCTGTTCTATGGCGTCATCTTGAGCATGTATGGCGGCGGCTTTTCCACCATTCCGGCCTATCTGCGCGATGTCTTCGGCGTGCGGTATGTCGGTGCCATCCATGGCCGCCTGCTGACGGCGTGGTCAGTGGCGGGCGTGCTGGGGCCGGTCCTGGTCAACTACATCAGGCAGTACCAGATCGATGCAGGAGTAGCGAAGGCCGATGCCTACACGGTCACCATGTACATCATGGCCGGCCTGCTCGTCGTCGGTTTCCTGCTCAACCTGATGATGCGGCCGGTGGATGCACGGTTCCACATGAAGGCCGAACCGGCTGCAGCGTAAGGAGAGTGATCATGGCGCAAGACAACAGCAATTCTGTCAAATTGGTCCTTGCCTGGCTGCTGGTCGGCATCCCGCTGTTGTGGGGGTTCTGGACGACGCTGGTCAGTGCAGCGGCGTTGTTCCAGTAGTGGCAGAGACCTGGAAAGGAGCAGCGCTCAGGCGATGATCCGCCTGACGTAGTAGCGCACCGCCTTCTTGCCGCCATGGATCACCGCGTCGCCGACCTCGGTGAAGCCGAGCGCTGCATGGAAGGCGTCCGAAGCCGGGTTGGGCGGGTCGGCATTGACCTCGCATGTGACCAGTGCATGGCCGGCGCGCGTGGCGTGCTCGAACAGGTCTTGGTAGAGCAGGCGGGCATGGCCGCGGCCACGAGCTTGCGCCGCCACCACGACGCGATCGACATAGACGAAGCGCTCGTAGCGTTCGCGAAACCAGAGAAAATTCGGACTGTCGTACCGAGCCCCTTGATCGAAGGTCATGATGAAGGCTTCGAGCGCGCCGATGCGGCGCGCATAGAACGCCTCGCCAAGCAGGAAAGACAGGCGCTCGGGCTCAAGCCACGACAATTCGGCGGCATGCTCGTTGTTGAGCGCGAGTATGGCCGCTTCGTCGCTTTGCCTGACACGGCTGATCGGGGAGAGGGCGGTCATGCCTTGGCCCCCGCGATCGTCGCTGCCACAAGCGGCGTATCGGTGAGCGTATTGCGATACTCGCGGTCGAGATCGGAGCCACCCATGCCGACCTTGGGATTGCGGTAGCGCATGGCGCTGGGCACGTCCTTAAGGACGGCGAAATGCATTTCGGACAGTCCGGTCCTTTGCCGCACCTCGGCAATGTTGCCGAGATCGAGCCCGCCGCAGCCGAGAATGACGATGCGGTCGCCCCCCTGTCGCACCAGGTCCGCCAGCAGCGACAGGCCCTCCATCGCCGTGTCGCGTTGGCCGCTGGTCAGCACGCGGCCGACCTTGCAGCGGATCAGCGCTTCCAACGCCTCGGCCGGGTCGCGCGTCATGTCGAAAGCGCGGTGACACGTGACGTTAAGGCCGCCGGCGGCCTCCGTCAGTTCGCTCATGCGGCGCTCGTCGATGGTGCCTTCGGCGGTGAGGCAGCCGAACACCACGCCGGGCACGCCGAGGTCGCGCAGGGCGGCTACGTCGGCCAGCATCGAACGGTACTCGGTTTCGCTGTAGAGAAAATCGCCGCCACGCGGCCGCACCATGACATGGAACGGCACAATCGCCTGGTCGAGCGCGGCGCGCACGGTTCCCAAGCTCGGCGTGATGCCGCCTTCGACGAGGCTGGCGCACAGTTCGACCCTGTCGGCGCCGCCGGCCTGTGCGGCCAGAAGGCCATCAATGCCCTCGACACAGATTTCGATCAGCGGCGGGCGGGCTTCTTCAGTCAAGGTGTGATCCTGTCCATGATGTTGTGAGAAGCCCGTAGCACCCGCGCGGCGGGCGCGAAAGCAGGAACGGCACGGCGCATTGGACCAGGGGGCATTTCCCTGCTTGACAGTCTTATAACTACATGGTTATGAGTTAACCCATAGCCATCGAGTTATTGATCGCGAGCGGTGGCTCGACGACGACTAAGAGGAGCACGGCATGACACAGACCAAATCGATCGTCGTTGAACGGCTGATTCCGCATTCGGCGGAGAAGATATGGCGTGCGCTGACAGTGCCCGAACTCGTCGCAGAATGGCTCATGCAGAATGACTTCGCGCCGCAAGAGGGGCATCGCTTCACGTTCCGCGCTTCACCGGTACCGGGCTGGTCCGGGGTGACGAACTGCGTCGTGCTGAAAGTCGAGGCGCCACGCCTGCTTGCCTATAGCTGGGGCGACGGAAGCGAATCCGACAGCGGACTGAAAACCGTGGTGACCTGGTCGCTCACGCCTGAGGGCGCGGCGACCCGGGTGCGGATGGAGCACTCGGGGTTCCGGCCGGCCGATGAGCGTGGATATGTCGGCATGGGAAGCGGCTGGCCGCGTATTCTTGAGCGACTTGAGCAGGTGGCTGCGAAGCAAGGCTGAGCCGACTCTCCTCGACCAACCGGTCGCCATGGCCGGCGAACCACAACAAGTCTCCCCGGATGCGCCGCTTCCGGGCATGGCAAACCGCGCCCTGACCAAACTTTTCAAACGGAGAAACACCGTGGAAGCCAGGCTCAAGAACCCCGTGATGCTCATCCCCGGCGCCCTGCAGGCGCTGCTGGCGCTGGACAAGTCGACCGAGGCGGCCGATTTGCCCTATGTGACGCGCAAGCTCGTCCATCTGCGCGCCAGCCAGATCAATGGCTGCTCGGTTTGCGTCGACATGCATGCGCGCGAACTCAAGAAGGCTGGCGAGAAGGACGAACGCATCTTTGCCTTGTCGGCCTGGCGGGAGACGCCGTACTTCACCGATGCCGAACGCGCCGCGCTTGCCCTTGCCGAAGCCGGCACAAGGCTGGCCGACAGAACGGATGCCGTGACGGACGAGGTATGGGACGAGGCCGCCCGGCACTATGACGAAAAGGCGCTTGCCGGGCTCGTCATCCAGATCGCCGTGATCAACGCCTTCAATCGGCTGAACGCCACGACACGCCAAATGGTCGGCGCCTGGGGCTAAGGCCGCGCGAAGGCGAGCCGTGCCACGGTGCAATGGCGGCTGGACTCGCGGTGCACCAAACCTGCTTGCCTAGCCCGGCCGGGTCGCGGCCGGCGGCAATTCGAACAGTTTGGCGCCATTTTCCTCGCCGCGTTCGACATAGCCGATGGTGCGAAACCATTTTGCGATTTCCGGTCCCGTGAGCCAGCTGCGGGAGTGAATAGGGAGATTGCCGGCGAGCGCCTGGATCTGCCTGATATGCCGCCTGCAGAAACGCACGGTCGCGGCCCTGAAAAAGCCCTCGCGCGCGGCGAACAGCGTGTCCGCGGCGTCGCCATGCTCGTGCCAGGCGACGATTGCTACGGTCCCGTCGCTGTCGACAAGGGCATGGGCGCGGCCCTCCTTCAGGTTCATCATCAGATTGTCGTAGGCGACCTTGCTGTCCTTGCCGGCGGCGATGTATTCGTCGGACATCCGCTTGGACAAATGGCGAAACACGTCTTCCAGATCGCCGACCGTCGCTGTTCGTGCTCTCATTTCTGCTCCTTGAGCCCCGGCAGGGAGTTTGCTCCAGGAAAAGGCATTCACCAAGCAAAGGGATTTCGCGAAAAACCCAACAGGGGGAATCCGGTTCCGCCGGTAAGGCGGGCAACCGGCATAGCATCGTCAGCCCGGTCGTGCGGAACCGGATGGGAGCTGGGCCAACGACTTAGCGCGGCGCGCTCCCGTGGCGAGACAGTTCGAGGACCCGGAGCAGCGGTGGCTTACTGGCGCAAAACCGTGTTCTTGGTGCCTTCCTCGACCTGGTCGATCACCAGCAGCTTGACGGGGCCTTCACCGATATTGGTGGCCTGATGCCACTGCCCGATCATCTCGATGATGAAATCGCCAGTCTTGTAGGTGTTGCTGTTGCCGGTCTCGACATTGGTGACCTTCAACGTGCCGGCCTCGACATAGGCGTAGCGCGGGAACGGATGCTTGTGCACCGGCAAGGTCGCGCCCGGCGCTATGTCGTAGGTCGACACCAGCACCTGCACGTTCTTCTGCGGCAGCGTGATCGGCTGGCCGGAAGCGGTGGTCGTGCGCGAGGCGAGGGGTGTCACGACGACGGGCGTGCCGCTGCTGTCCAGCGCATGAGCGCCGGTCGCGAACGCCGCAGCCGCCAGCAGCAATGCCGATGCCAGGACTTTTCGCATGATTCCTCCCCAAACCGCCGCATCTATCGCGCCGCGAAGGCCGGTGCGCAAGCATGTCCCTGACGAATCTGATTGGACTCGCTGGCCTGGACGTGGCGGGCGACGTGTCAAATCGCTGCGGTAAGCTGGATCTCGACACGGATCTCGGGCAAGGCGAAGCTCGCCCCGACCGTGGCGCGTGCCGGGGGCTCCACGCCGTCGAGCCATGTGACCCAAGCCTTGTTCATCGCGTCGAAGTCTTCGACATCCCTCAACCAGATCTGCGCGACCAGCAGCTTCGATCTATCCGAACCGACGCTCGCCAGAAGGCGATCCGCCTTTTCCAATATCTCCTTCGTCTGGTCAGACGTGCCGGTTTTCTTGTCATCGGCCGTCAAGCCCGAGAGATAGGCCGTGCCGTTGTGAACGACGATACGGCTAAGCCGTTCGTTCTTGTCGAATCGTTCGATGTTCCCCATGGCGGAGGCCCCTGGTTGCGTTGGTCAAAAGCAGGCCGCCGTACGCAATCCAGCGGTCTGCTGAGCGGGATCAGACGTGCGCGACAGCGGAGCGCTGGGCGTGGGCCTGGAAGAAGCGTTGCGGACGAAACGTTTCCATTTCGTCATGGATTTTGCCGCGCACGACTTCGTCGGCGACCACCTTGCCCAATTGCGGGCCGATGGTCACACCACTGTGCGTTACGGCCATGTAGTGGCCGACGATATCCGGCATGGCGCCGGCACAGGTGTAGCCGTCCTCCGGGAACGGCCGGACCGTCGTGCGAATGGCTTCCACACCTGCGTCGCGGAGCGAAGGCAGGACCTTGGTCGCCGCATCCAGGAGCGTCGCCGCCTCGTTCCCGGCAGGGCTGAGCACCTCCGGCTTCTCCAGGGTCATGTCTACCGAGACCTTATGGATCATGATGCGCCCCGCTCCGTCGGGACGGATATCCAGATCGTCGGCATGCAGCTGGCTTCGGAGCGTCAACGCCACCGGCGGGGTGAAGGCGAGCACGCCTATGGTCGAGGAAAGTGGAATACCCTGGGCATCGCCGAGCCTCTCACTAGACCAGCCGCCGGTGCAGCTCACGACGGCATCCGCAGCGTGTCGGCCTCCGTTCGCCGTCCGAACTGCCCGTACGCGCCCGCTTTCGGTCTCGATCTCGGTCACGCGTGAACCGAGTTTGACCTGTGCTCCCCAGCGCTCCTTCGCCGCCCGCAAAAGCCAGGCCGAGTAGAGCACCGGATCGACCCAGCCCTCTTCCGGATAGTAGGAGATTGGACAATCGCCGAAGGCGGAGGCATCGATATCGGGCTCCATCTCGGCGACGCGCTTCTTGTCGATCCACTCGACGCCGTAGCCCCATTCCTTCATCTGCCTGAAGTTCTCGAAATAATCGTCCATCGACTCCGGCACTGTTCGCCAATCGAAACTGCCGGTCTGGGTGAACCAGGGAGCGACGCCGAAGTCGCGCTTGAGTTCAAGATGGGCGCGCATTCCCGAGACGTTCAGATCGAAATACGGCCGGGGCTGCTTGGTCGTCGCATTTGTCCAGGCAAAGCTTACCGCCGACGTGCCGCCTGCTATCCGTCCGGCCTCCAGCACGACGACGCTTGCTCCCGCCTTGGCGCATTCATAGGCGGCGGAACTGCCGACGATACCGGAACCAATGACCACGACACGCATAAAGATGACCTCCAAAAATTCCCGGGCTAATGACGTCATCCGATACGAGTAATCTCTGAAAGACGAATCGATGCAAATGCCGCTATATCGTTGAGAGATGTTGCTGGAGTTCTTGACAGTACTGCTGACGCCGCTCTTCTTAATTCGATCGGCGCCTGCGATGTGTTTGCAACCCCGCACAACATCCTCGGTTGCCTGAAAACATTGCAATGGGTGCCAACTGCGGTCAATTGAACTGGTCGCTGCCGTTCATGGCCAAAAGTTATGAACCAATGTCCCAGCCATCTGCGGCTGCCCAGGTCGGCCCATTAGCCCGCACGGGCAACTTCTCGTGCGAAGTTATCAAATTCGGGCGCAACCGTTTGCGAGAGCAATGCTACGCTTATCGGCGCATCGGGGATCGCGGAATGGAAGAGACTGCACGGTGAGTGGCGAGCCGGAATTCCTCCTGATCGACAAGAACGCGATCCGGGACATTTTGAGCCTATCCCTGGCTCTTGAAGCGACCGAGGCCGCACTGCGCAAAACATCGAGCGGCATGGCGCGCCAGCAGATCAGGCGCACACTTGAGCTGCCGGGTGCGGCCGGGAGTTGTCTGTCGCTTATGTATGCTGCGCTGGATGACCGGCCGCTGTTCGGGGCGAAGGTGCTTTCCGTGTTTCCTGACAATTTCGCGCATGGGTTCGCGTCTCATCGCGGCGGTGTCTTCCTGTTCGACAAGGATCATGGACGGCCTGTAGCCTTGATCGACGGGGGAGAGCTTACGGCTTGGCGGACCGCGGCGGCCAGTGCTGTCGCGACCAGGGCACTTTCGCGCGAAGACACCACCACGCTGACACTGTTCGGATATGGCGAGCAAGCGCGCCGGCATGTCGCGGCTATTGCGGACGTCCGGCCGATCCATGCAATCCATGTTTGGGGTCGCGACTTTGCAAAGGCGCAGCACTTCGCCGAGGAGCAGTCAGCCGCCGGATTCCAGGCGAAGGCACATCGCGACCCTGGCGAGGCCGTTCGCGAGGCCGACATCATCTGCACCACGACATCTTCCGAAAAGCCGGTGCTGTGCGGCGAATGGCTTCCGCCTGGTGTCCATATCAATGCGGTCGGGGCGAGCGTCGCTTCATGCCGCGAGCTCGACCTCGACTGTGTGCGCAGAGCGCAGATCTGGGTCGACTACCTGCCTATGGCGCTGACGGCCGCGGGAGAACTGATCGAGGCGATTGAAACCGGCGTGATCGGCGTCGATCATATCCGTGGCGAGGTCGGCGACGTGCTGGCAGGTGCGAAACCCGGCCGCACTGGCGACGATCAGATCACGCTTTTCCGGTCTCTCGGCGTTCCGGCGCAAGACATCGAGCTTGCCAATCTTGTCTATATCTCCGCCCGCAACGCCGGACTCGGCACCTCAATTGATTTCAGGTTGTGATGCCATGCTGAGCTGCCAACGAGATCTCTTCTCCATTCCCCGCGAGACAGCTTATCTGGATACCGCATACATGTCTCCGATCCCGACCGCCGCCGTCGCGGCCGGCGAGGCCGGCGTCAGGGTGAAAGCCGAACCCTGGAAAATGACCATCGCCTCTTATTACGACGAGGTGGAAGAGGCGCGGCAACTCGCCGCATCAATGGTGGGCGCCGATGCCGATGAGATCGCCATTGTGGCCGCCACCAGCTATGGCATGGCTATCGCAGCCGCCAACGTTTTGGTTGCGGCAGGTTCGGCCATCCTTCTGATGGAGAACGAACACACCTCGCACAGATATGTCTGGTATGACCTCGCGCAACGCGCCGGCGCCTGCGTTGATATCGTCCCGCAACCAGCCGACGGCGACTGGACCAGCGCGATCGTATCGGCAATCCAAGACTCGAGCCGTCCCATCGCGGTCGTTGCGGGGACGCTGGTGCATTGGTTCGAGGGCGTGGCGATCGACCTGGAGGCGGTGGCCGCCGCCACACGGGCAGCGGGCGCCAGTCTTGTCGTTGACGGAACCCAGTGGGTTGGCGCGATACCCTTCGATGTCCGGCGCGTCCGACCGGACTTTCTCGTCTTTGCCACCTACAAGTTCCTTCTGGGGCCATATCGCCTCGCATTCCTTTACGCCGACCGGCGTTGGCACACAGAGGGGCGCACTCTGGAGCATCATTCATGGAACCGGATGGGCGGGGACAAATCGGACTTCCACAAGGTGGCCGTGGCCGAGTTTCTTCCCGGCGCGCGGCGGTTCGACATGGGGGAACGCTCCGATTTCGCGGTCCTGCCCATCGCAATCGCCGCAATGAAGTTCATCCGCGGTTGGACCGTCGGGCGCGTGTTTGAGCGCCTGCGTCACCTTAATGAGCTTGTCTGGGCGCAGGCGGAAAGCAGAGGGCTGCCGGTCGCGCGTCCGCGACACCCAACGCCCCATATCGCGATCCTCGACATAGGGGGCCGTCTCGCGCCGAATGCGGCACAAGAGCTGAAGCGGGCTGACGTGCACGTCACGCTGCGCGGCACGAAGATGCGCGTGTCGCCGCATGTCTACAATGACGAAGCCGATATCGGCCGCCTGTTCGAATGCCTGCCGCTCCGCTAGAGGCTTTCAGCGGTGAATGAAAACAGTTCTGTCGGCCTGGCGGCGAGGACCCAGGGCGGTGATTCCTGCCTCTACGCCGTTCATAAAGCTTCGCGTCGTCTGGATGAGATGCTCGGTGAAGGCGTCCGCCGCCGTCGATGCAATGACACCCCAAGGCCGGTAGACGCTGAGGTTCAGATCGAGACGTGGCCGGAAATCCCTGATCTCGATCGGCAGGTCGCGTGCCAGCCACGCCGAAAGCCTGTCGACGACGCTCACGCCCGCCCCCGACGCGACAAGGGCGATGCACGCACTGGACAGGCTGGCCTCTATCTTCAACAGACGTCCCACTCCGCGTTCTTCGCACAAGGCATCGAGCTGCTGCCGCATCGGATCGGCGGAGCCCATCGAGATGAAGTCGAGACCGTCGAGATCTTCTGCCTGCACCACGTCGAGCTCAGCCAGACGGTGACCCGCCGGCATGACGCAAACCGGTGGGGTCGCTGTCAGCGCTCGCCTGACGATTGAAGAATTCTCGTCCGATGCCGTTACGCCTATTCCGATGTCGAGCTGATTGCGGCTCGCCCGCTGCACCACCGTGGCGGAGCTGCGGATATCCAGGGAAATCGACACGGATGGATGCTGTTTTGAGAAGCTCGTGATGATGGACGGCAGCAGCGTGGACCCGAAGGCCGGGAGCGCGCAGATGTTCAGCCTGCCACTTCGCAACTCGCGTATCTCCCTCGCGGCGCGCGAGATGCCGCGCGCGGACTCGAAAACGCGCTTCACCTCGGCATAGAGCATGTGTGCTTCAGGGGTGGGGATCAGCCGCTGCCGGCTTTTCCTGAACAGCTGGAAATCCGCCTTCTCGCTGAGTTGCTGGAGCATCTTGCTGACAGCCGGCTGCGTGATGTCAAGTGCGTCGGCCGCCTTGGTGGTTGTTCCATGCAGCATGACCGAAGCGAAGACCTCGATCTCGCGAGGCGTAAACTCTGCCTCCTTCGTGACGGTGTCCTTTTCGCCAAATTTCATGCCCGCTTACCTTGCCAGGCAGCTGGATCGCTGTGCGAAACAGCGAGCTGCGAACGCCAAGATTAATGGGAAGGGCCGGATGTTCCAAGAGGCGCGCGAAGGAAGTTTATTCCTGGAGGTTATGAACTTTCAGCGATTTGGCGGAGCTGATTTCAGTTGCCTGTCAACATTTCGGCGAGGTCGAGCAAACCGGCGTCCCGACCCGGACCTGCGGCAAGTTGCGCCGACACCGGGAGCCCGTCAGGAACCAACAAAGGAATAGCCAACGCCGGCATGCCAAGCATGTTTGCCCAGCGGCGGAAGCGGCCGCCGGCCATTCCCCACGGCACCATTTCCCCATTCACCTCGGTGAGTTCGTCGGAAAGCCGCGGCGCCGATCCAGGCGCCGTAGGGATGGCAAGAGCGTCCAGGCCCGCGATTTTCTCCAGAAACCGGCCTCGCACGCCGTTACGGATTTCGATGGCGCTATCATAGGCGCCGGCATGGATGCGAATGCCGCCCTGCAGGAATAAGTGAACCGCGTCGCCGACCATGTCCGGCTTCTGCTCGATTGCATTGCGGTAGATTCGCGCGAACTCACATTGGAGGATTGTCAGTCCCGCGGCAACGAACGCCTCCCTGTCGTCGAAGGTGATCTCGACCGTGCGCACTTCAGGACGATCGAGCATGGTAGCCAACGCGATATCGACTGACGTGTCGACGTGAGCGCCAAGCAGTTCGGGGCAGATGCCGATCGTGATGCCCGTTGTCGTTTTGCTGCCCCCGCTTGCCGACGGGGCGAGCCGTTTTCCGGCAAGCGCCTCGGTCATCAGGCGAACGTCCCTGACCGAGCGTGCAAGAACGCCGATGCAGTCCAGCGAAGGCGCTATGCTCATGACGCCCTGTACGGCGATCAGATCATTCGTCGGCTTGTAACCGAACAAGCCGGTTGCAGCAGCCGGGGATCGGTTTGACCCGCCGCTGTCCGTGCCAACCGCTGCCAGGCAAAAACCGGCCGCGACCGCTGCGGCCGACCCGCTGCTCGTGCCACCTGTCCCACGGTCCGGATCAAGCGGGTTGGCGACCTTGCCGAACCAAGGGTTGTCATGACCGCCGACGCACAGTTCGTGCAGGTTCGTCTTGCCGATGATGATGGCGCCGGCCGCCTGAAGATTGGCAATGCATGTTGCCGTTTCCGTCGCCACGTGGTCCCGAAACAACCGGGAGCCAGCCGTTGTCGGCCAATCCTCGACATCGATAACGTCTTTGACCGCGATCGGCACGCCATGCAGCGGGCCGCGCCTGTGACCGGATCTGATTTCGCGTGTGGCCTGAAGCGCGGCGTCCAGGGCATCAGCTTCGGCCACGAATATCATCGCCTTGATGTGTTCATTCAGCTCCTGGATGCGCTCGAGGCAGCCCTCCACGATTTCCACGGGCGACAGGCCGGCAGCGATCTTTTCGCTCATCTCCTCGATGGACCGGCAAGGGCTGCTATTCATGTGACCACCTTAGAGCGAACGGGCCGCGGGCCGACTGCATTGCGGCCGGCCATCCCGGAACCGGCCGACGATGCCACATCAGAAATTTGGTGGACAGTCGCGAGCTTATTCCCGTGGACGCGGGACTATCGCTGAAAACTCATAGTCGCGATCAATGGCGGCGTCGTGAACCGTTCAATTCAGCCCTGTCCTCGCACGCGCGGATCAACGAGCGGCGATCGTTTGCCGGTCGCCGGACTGCGTCACTCGAAGGGGCTATCGTCATAACTATTGGTGATGAACCGCACGGCAGGGGGCATTAGATCGAGATCATTTGAACTGTTAGCGTTTTCAAACACCGCCCTGAAAGAAGGTCGACTGAGCCGAATGGCCAAGTTCGCATCGCCGACATCCGAACCAGTCCACGATGCTCGATGCTGCCGGCTGGCCACGGGCCGACGTCGAAAGATCGGCAGATGCCCGGCTACCAGCATCATCATTGCGGAAGATACAAATCCACATAAACAAAAAGGGGAACAATCATGAAAAAGCTTGCACTCGCCTTGTCACTGATCGTGGCGGTATTTGGCGCCGCCAATTCATCGTCGGCGGCCGACGATGTCATCCGTTTCGGTGTCGCCGCGGAGCCATACCCGCCTTTCTCCGTCAAGGATGCCAGCGGCACCTGGCAGGGCTGGGAAATCGACCTGATGAATGCCGTTTGCAAAGAGATGAAGGCGAAATGTGAGATCGTCGATATCGCCTGGGACGGCATCATTCCCGCGCTGCTGGCCAAGAAGTTCGACGTCATCTGGAGCTCGATGTCGATCACGGACAAGCGCAAGGAGGTGATCGATTTCACCGACAAGTACTACTATTCGCCCAACGTGCTTGTCGGCGCCAAGGCGGATACGCGGCAGTTCGACGTGACCAAGCCGGAGACATTCAAGGGGATTGCGGTCGCGGCACAGAGTGCCAGCCTGCAGGCGACCTACATGCAGGATAAGTTCAACGGCATTGCCGAAGTGAAGATCTATCCAACACTCGATGACGAAATCGCGGACATCCAGGCCGGACGCGTGGATCTCATGGCTGCGGCAGGCATCCAGATCCAGGATTTCTTGAAGAAGCCGGAGGGCCAGGCTTATGAAATCAAGGTGACGCTGCCGCATGAGAAAATGTTTGGATACGGCGACGGCGGCGGCCTGCGCAAGGAAGACACCGCTCTGAGGGACCGCCTCAATGCAGCACTCAAGGCGGTGCGCGCCAGCGGCGAGTACGAGACGATCACCAAGCGCTATTTCGATTTCAACATTTACGGCGATTGATCATCTGGTTCAGGCCCGGGGGACGGCCGGCCCGGGGCGGCCGTCGCCATCTTCATTGAACTGGAACGCGCTGTATGAACTCGACCGTGTCTTGGGCAACCCTGCTCAGCTTCGGGGACAAGGGCTGGGGCGACGAATTGCTTCTTGGCGCTTGCCTGAGCCTTGGAATTTCGATCAGCGCCTATCTCGTGGGCCTGACCCTCGGCCTCATGGGTGCGGTGGCCAAGATCTCGAAGAACCGCGTGGCGGTCTCCGCAGCCGTTGCCTATACGACAATCATCCGGTCCGTACCGGACATTCTCATCATATTCCTCGTCTACTATACCGCGACGGACGCGTTGCGCTGGGCCGTGAGCCTGGCGGGACTGACTTCCGAATTCCAGGTCAATGGGTTTGTCGCCGCGACCCTGTCGCTTGGGATCGTTCAAGGCGGCTACAGCACGGAGGTCCTGCGCGGCGCGATCGTGGCCATCCCGCGAGGTCAGGTCGAGGCAGCCCATGCACTCGGTCTGACACGGCGCCAGACCTTCTTCCTGGTCACCGTGCCGCAAATGGTCCCCCTGGCCTTGCCGGGGCTTGGCAATTTGTGGCTGGTCGTTTTGAAGGAAAGCTCACTGGTCAGCCTGATCGGTTTTACCGAGCTCGTTCTCGCCGGCAAGATGGCTGCCGGCGCGACGCGCGATTACTTCATGTTCTATTGCGCGATCGCGTTCGTGTTCCTCGCCATGTCCGGCATATCGGCGATGCTTTTCCATGCCCTCGAAACAGCCACCGTCCGTGGCGGGAGGCGGGGCTAGCGTGACTGAGTTTGGAGCCTACCTTGCCAATCAGCTTCTGGCCGGCGTCCAGGTCACCATAATCCTGTTCCTCGGCTGTGCGGTGGTCGGCAATTTGCTTGCCATCCCGGTTGCACTGGCCCGGCTATCCAACAGCAAATGGCTGCGATATCCAGCGGTTGCGTTTATCCTCGCGTTCCGGGGGACCCCGCTCCTGGTCCAGCTTTACCTCTGCTACTTCGGTATCGGCCAAATTCTCTCGGGGATCCCCTCGATCCGCTACAGCCCGCTCTGGCCCATTTTGCGAGGCGCGGACTTCTATGCGTTTTTTACCCTTTCCCTGAACACCGCGGCCTACTGTGGCGAGATTTGGAGAGGGGCGATACAGGCCATTCCAGAAGGGCAGCGTGAGGCCGGCCAATCGCTTGGCCTGTCGAAAACACGGATCATGATTTCCGTCCTTCTCCCGCAGGCTTTCAGGTTGGCTTTGCCGGCGATCGGCGGCCAGAATATCCTGCTTTTGAAGGGGACCGCACTGGCGTCGACGATCACGGTGTTCGAACTCATGGGTGCGGCGAACCTCGTTCGCGCGCAGACATTTCGGGTCTACGAGCCTCTGTTCGCCGCCGCGCTAGGATATTTCCTGCTGGCGGCATTGATCACTATCGGCTTTGGTTTCTTCGAGAGACGGCTTGCTCGACGACATTGAGCGGAACGGATCGGCATATCGAGCCGCTGCGTGGAAGGCGACGTGATCTTCAGGCCACGCCGAATTCGCCATAGGATCGCGCCGCTTCGATGACCTCGCCAAATCCCATTTTGCCAGCAGCGGCTATTTCGTCGCGGAACTGATCCCACGCTGTCGGGGCAGTTGGCGCGCTTGACCGCGTCGGACAAAAAACTTCTCGGCCTCTGCATGAACCGCAGGGTATTTCTTTAGCGCCTCCTGGTAAGTGGCACCAAGCGGGCACGAGGTGTTCTCGCGTGCCCAAAATGGTCCAAAGTTCTCCAGGGATTTTGCGCCTGTAGCCCCATCCGGCCTTGCCGCGCTTCTGAATGTGGTTCACGCCGATCGTCATAGCCCAGTGTACCCCGCAGTGTACCTCTGGGAGGCGGAAACCCTTGCAGTGCTTGGGTTTAAAGACATTTCTGGATTAAGTGGCTCCCCGGGCCGGATTCGAACCAGCGACCAACCGGTTAACAGAGGGTTTCTAATGCGATTTTCTGGATCAGCGTGCGACAGCCTGAATTTCGGAAATTCTTTTAATAACAACTAATTAGTGTCTCATCCCGTCGCGACCTGTCGCAGCCGGTATCGACAAAGCGCGTGGTTTTTTGTAGATTATTTTGTAGATCACTCACGGAACCCCGGGCAAACCGGTTGTAGCAAGATTGGTCGCTGGACAGATGCCGAAACTCGAACTCACCGACAAGTTCTGCCAGGCCGCCAAGGCCGGTTCCGGCCGAAAAGCCGACTATTTCGATACGACCGTCAAAGGTCTTGTGCTGCGCGTCTCGGCGGGTGGGCAAAAGACCTGGTTCGTGGTTTACGGGCCGCCCGACAAGCGGCAATGGTTGAAGCTCGGCACCTATCCCGAGACACCGCTCGGCACCGACAAGGGCGCTCGCCAGAAGGCCAAGGACACTCGTGCAAGCGTGCAAGAGGGCGGCGACCCTGTGGCCGCCAAGAAGGCGCATGCCGCCTCGATGACCGTCTCTGATTTGGTCGAGAGCTATCTCACCCGCCGGGCATCATCGCGGCGGTCGGTCGATGAGATCGCGCGCCGGCTGCGCAAGAATGTGTCCGGCTATGATGCTGACGGAAAGAAGGTCGAGAAGGCATCATCTGGCTGCATCGGCGAGGTGAAGCTCGCGGACCTGCATCGTCGCGACATCACCAAGGCGATCGACGCGGTGAAGGATCGGGGCGCGGCCGTCGAGGCGAACCGGGTGTTCGAGGACATTCGTGCCATGATCCGATGGGGGCGCGGTCGTGGCGATCTGGACAGCAACTTGACCGAAGGTATGGCGAGGCCGACCGAAACGGTCGAGCGCGACCGCGTGCTGACGGCCGACGAGATCAAGACGATGTGGGCAGCCTTGCCCGAAGCCGACATGCGGGAAAGCACCCGCCGCATTCTGCGCCTGTGCCTGGTTACCGGACAGCGTGTTGGCGAGATCGCCGGCATGGAGCACGGCGAACTGGACTTGACACGCGGCCTTTGGACGATACCAGCCAGGCGCGCGAAGAACGGCCGCGACCATGTTGTCCCGCTGTGCGAAATGGCAATCCGGATCATGGGCGATCAGATCGCAGACGTGAAGGCGCTGTCGGAGCGCAAGGGCAGGGCGGTACCGCCTTTCGTTTTTCCTGGACCGGGCGCCCGTGCAGCCGTCACCGGCGCATCTGTCCCGAAGGCAGTGAAGCGAGAAGAGATCAGCAAGCGCGGCGTAGCAATGATCATGGGCATTGCACCGTGGACGCCGCATGACCTTCGGCGATCTGCTGCGACGGGCATGGAAGAAATCGGCATTTCGCCGTTCATCGTCGGGCAAGTGTTGAACCACGTTTCGGCGACCAAGAGTACGATCACGTCGCGGGTATATGCGCGCTACGACTATATGAGCGAGAAACGGGACGCCTTGGAGCTTTGGGCCGATCGGCTTGCCGGCATCATTGCAGGCAAGGGCAACATCGAACCTCTGCGAGCGAAGGCAGTTGCATGAACCGGTCTGCGCAGTCGCCGTTCGCCCCCGAAACCTTCCTGCTGCTCGCCGAAGTCTTCGCGGTTGATCTTGATCCCTCTGACTGCCGCCGCAATCGAATGATTGTCGGCCAATGGACGCGCTGCCTTGCCTACCGGGAGCTACTTCACCGATCCTACGTCCTTTCGGAACGCCGTGACAGACGCACGCCGACACCACCGCCATTTTCAGGAATGAACTCGACGCCGGCATTCTCAAGCGTTTTTTGGAGGAGGTATCGCGTTCCTGTTTGAGGAACAGAACGGTCGTTTTCGAAATTGCGAATGGTAACAGCACTCGCGCCGGAGCGGGCGGCGAGATCCTCTTGCGTCCATTTCAGCAACGCTCGTGCGGCGCGACATTGAGCAGAATCCATGTCGCAAACTGGTAATAACTCATGAAAATCGCAAGCTTTTTCGGAAAACGTTGACAGAGGCTTTCTAAAAACCAATAATCCTTTCGTTTTAAGAAAGCGGCCGCACCGAATGCGCGAACACTCGATGCGGCCTCACCGCAACCCAGCTGTTAGGAGCTCGGATCATGGCTGATTCCGACAATAGCATGAGTGCGTTTTTCGTCACCCGGCGGCGCGTGCTAGCGGGCACGACCGCGGCCGCGGCGGCTTGGCCCTTCCATGGAAAGACGCGGGCCGCCGAACTGACGGACGGCAGCAGCGCGGCCGATCCTGCTCTTCGTCTGTGTGGGAACTGGCAAAAGATCCACGATAAGACACTGGCGTTGTGCCGCGAACAGCAGCGGTTGGAGACACTCCTCGCCAGGACGGTCGGCTTTCCCTGCGCCAAGGTGCGGCTTGCCGATGGTACGGACGTGACGCTCCATTCCATAGAGAGCCTGAACGATGCCTACTCTCCTGAAAACGAAGTCGAGTGGGGCAGGGCGCTCGCGGATTTCGCGGCACACCAGGCGCGCTGGGACGCTGCTGATGCTGAGATCGGCTATTCGAGAACAGACGAACTGATCCGACAATCGGAAACAGCCGAAAGCGCCCTTCTGGACGATCTACCGCAGACAGCGGCCACGTCCATCGAAGGCATTTTGGCCAAGCTCAAGGTGATCCTGCGTGACGGTGAGCACTGGGAACATCCAGGCGATTTCCCCTGGCCGCATATCCGGTCTGTGCTGGATGACCTCGCCGCCACCACAAATATCGATCCGGCGACGATTGCCAGATCGATTGGGCAACCGTTAGTTGACAGCCCTTCATAGGCGGTGAGGAAGAAGTCTGCCTCGAAGTAGGCCTGATCGGTGGCCGCTGTCACGGCCGCTGCGCTGAGCGCTTGCTGTGTCAGTCTCAGGGGCGGCGACCGATCCGGCGTGGGCTGGGAAAGCAGATAAGCGGCCAGTTGTGTGCGGTTCGATCCAAAGTTGCCCTGCTTGAGTAACCCATCTTGGTGGGCGAGGCCGACTATCGCTCCTGGTTTGCCGTGTTCGTTCGCCTCGGCGATGGTCCTAATGGACATGGTCCACATGGGTTCAAGCAATTGCCTCGCCGCCGTGACGGCTGCGTCTCGATGAAGCCCAGCTTTCCGCGCAGTTGTGCATCACTCTCATCACAACTTGTCGCCCTGGTCTTGCGGACGCCACGAGAGGGGATTGGTGATCCAGCGACTGATGTCGGATTCGTGCCAGCCTGCACCGTGGATACTGATCTGTATCTGGCGTGGAAAGGTGCCTTCGGCGATCTTGCGATAGATCGTGGACCGAGACAGGCCGGTCCGGAAAAGGACGGTTTTCAGGCGGATGATCCGGTCTGGTTCAGGCATGGTCGCACTGCCTCTAGCTGGTTGGTTCTGATTGCTCCTGATCCAGAGACGACAGGCACTTGCGTACGCGCAAGAGGGTTTTCCGGGTCGTCTTGCCCCAGCGTGGAAACGGCTGCGAATCGGACGTGTTCAGATCCCAATGCCGCGTCCCCTGCCGATGCCATGGCTGAATGCGAGTTCCGCAGCGAGGCGCCGGCCGGAATCGGTATGAATGCCAAGCTCGCGCTTGCGGCTAGCGAGGAGCGATTCGAGTTGCGGATCGCGTTCGAGGCTCTTGGCCATGTCGGACATGGCCGCGCGGGTTGACTTGTAACCCGACATGTCGCCGACTTGGTATTGGCCCTGGCTCGTTCGCTCGAGCTTTTGCCAACGTTCCACGAAACCGTCTGCGCGGCGGCCCGGATTGATATCCAGTCCGGTGCGGATTTCGGTTTCAAGCTGGAGAGCCAGCACGATTCGAGTGACCCGGCCGGCCGTCGCTTCACGAACCAACTCGGGGTTCTTGACATAGGCAGCTTCGGTATCGCGCCAGCCATGCGGCCGGACCTTCTCGAAAGCGCTGCGGGCATCCCGCAACTCGCGCATCTGCTCGGGGCTGCCCTCCCCATCCACATTTCCGCTGCTCAGGATCGCGTCAATGGCGCGCGCGTGACGCACAAGCGCGTTCGTGCGAGCGCGGCGCAGCGCCGCTTCGGGGCTCGCCGCCGCATCCGTGTCGCGCTGCGCTCCCCTGACCGAAACATCTCTTTCATGCGCCGCACCGCCGTCTGCGCTTAACGCCCCAACATTCTCCCTTTCCGGCTCGCGCCCACGGTCCTGGCCGGGCTCGGCGTCTGCGGGCGAGCGCAATCCGTCCAGCAGCTCGCCGATCCTGTCGCGCAGCTTTTCCGGAACAATCCGGCGCACTATCTCGACCACGCGCTCGCGGAACGTGATGCCGCGCCGCTCGGCATAGCGCTGCGCCGGGTCGATCTGCTCGTAATCCAACGCCATGTCCTTGGCTCGGTCGCGTGACAGGGCGCGGTCCAGCCGGTCCCGCGCAATGAAGTCATCGCCACCATAATGCAGGTCCATCCCGTCTCGATGCCGCGACAGGGCGACGTAGCTGCCATGCGCATCCATGCCTGGCGTAGCCAGCACATGGGTCCGGTCGACGGTCATGCCCTGCGCCTTGTGAATGGTCGCGGCATAGCCGTGGTCGATGTGCGCGTAGTCTTTCAGGTCGAAACGTACCGACCTGCCGTCGTCAGTGCGCACGGTCATGCTCTGTGTGCT
This sequence comes from Mesorhizobium sp. B2-3-6, assembly GCF_006442305.1. NCBI lineage: Bacteria > Pseudomonadati > Pseudomonadota > Alphaproteobacteria > Hyphomicrobiales > Phyllobacteriaceae > Mesorhizobium > Mesorhizobium sp. B2-3-6. The sequence continues at coordinate 995,681 of NZ_VFVW01000001.1, forward strand.
GACCTCTTCGATCATACTGAGCGTGCCGTTCTTGACGCCGAGGCCACGCTCGTTGCGCAGGAACATGATGCGATCGCCACGCGCGAAGTTCCGTGCGCCGCGTTCTACATCCACCTGAACATCGTCACCGAGATCTCCGGCAGCGCGCATCCGCTCGCGCGCTGCCTGGTTGAGCGCGCGCACCTCGTCGTTTGTTTGGGTGAGAATGATCCGGCTTGCATATGGTTGTGCTTGCCTGTCGCGATTCCAGCGCTCGACCAGATCGCTTCGCGCCTCGTTGCGCGTCACAGCCTGGTGCACCATGCCTTGTGCGTCATAGGCGCTGATCGCTGCGCCGATCCTGCCGGTCGCCAGGTCGCGCGTTGCGTCGCGCTGCCAGTCCTCGCGCTGCCGGCGCACCTGGCCGATCTCGACGCCGCCGTGGTGGTCGTGGATCGAACGGAATGCAGCGCCTGCTTCGATCGCCTGCAACTGCTGCGGATCGCCGACCAAGACCACCTTTGCTCCGGCGTCCGCCGCATGGGAGAGCACGCGCTCCAACTGGCGCGTGCCGACCATGCCAGCTTCGTCGATCACCAGGACATCACGGGCGCTGAGCAGATCGCGGCCCTGTCCCCAGCTAAGTTCCAAACTGGCAATTGTGCGCGATGCAATTCCTGATCCGCCTTCGAGGTTCTCGGCCGCGATGCCGGAGAGTGCCGCGCCTCGAACCTCATAGCCCGCAGCTGCCCAGGCCTGGCGCGCAACGCCCAGCATGGCGCTCTTGCCCGTTCCGGCAAAGCCGACAACGACACCAAGACCGCGACCTTCGGTGATGTGCGCAAGCGCATCGGTCTGCTCGCCTGACAGGACAAGCCCGTGTTGCGCAGCCCATGCCAGCGCTGCCTCGCGATGTGCGTCACTCACCGCATGTCGCTCGTCCAAAACGATACGCTCTGCCGCGCGGTGAAGGCGCTGCTCGGTCTCGATCATCTGCCGGGTGGTGAACCGGTCTTCGCCGTGCCTGTCCTTGCCGAGTTCGACCAGATCGGGGGCGTTGCTGATGGCTGCCGCGACCTCGTTGAACTGCTCCATTCCATCGCTGTGGCGATGCGCAAACTTCGCAATGTCTTTTTGGGTGAAGGTCGATTGCTGATGGGTGATGGCGTCGAGCGCTACGGATGGATCGGCAATGATGCGCGCGCCATTGTTGCGCGCGATCTCGCGATGCAGTTCGGCGCGATCTGCTTCAATGTCACCCGCGTCTAAGCTGCTGCCCTCGATGCGCTGGGCCGGAGCACCAATCTGCGTTTGCGGCTCCAGGGCAATGCCCTGCGCTTCAAGACTGCGATGATCGATGCGCGCGTCGATGTCGAGTTCGGCCAGACGCTCATTGGCCAGCTCCGCCCATCGCTCGCGCCAGCGCTCAACCAGCTGGGTAGCATTCCAGTCTCGAACCTTTGACCCAAAACCATTCTCGTCCACGGACCGCATGGTCAGCATGACATGAGCGTGCGGTTTTGGACTGCCATCCTCTGTCCTGTCCCAATGCACATTGAGATCGGCGACCATGCCCCGGCTGACAAACTCAGCCTGAACAAAGTCGCGCGCCAGTTCGATGCCTTGCGCCTGGCTCAGTTCACGCGGGAGCGCAAACTCCACCTCGCGGGCAAGCTGCGCATCCTTGCGGACCTCAAACGCCTCGACATCGTTCCACAGCTTCTCGCGGTCGCGCCAGGCCTCGGGTGCATCCTCCGGCAGCATCACCTCGGAATGGACGACACCGCGCTTGGCTGAAAAATCATGGCTGCGTTCGATGCGCTCGTCGCGCAGCCGCGAGGCCGAGCGGTAGGCGGCCGACGCGACAGCGCTGCTCCCTGCCTTGCGGCCAATGACTTTGACGTGAAGATGATAGATCGCCATCGCGACCAGATCATTTGCACGTCAAAGCGCACGTCGGCACGACGTATAAGCGCGCCCTCCCTCGAAAAATTCTCGGGATGGACCAGCCCGTCCCGGGCTGTCTCGGCAGCCCTGAAGCCTTGCGGGGGGCGCTCAACTATCATCTCCACATCGACAACCGTTGGAGACAGCCATGCGCAAACCACGAGACTTCGATGCCGAACTGAAGGCGCTGGAAGACAAAGCGCGAGAACTCAAAACGCGGAAGGTTCAGCATCTTGGCGAGCTGGTGATCGCCACCGGCGCCGATCAGCTCAGTACCGATGAACTGGCCGGCGCGCTGGTCGCAATCACTGAGACGAAAGACACCGCAAAGCGTGAGGCATGGGCCAAGCGTGGAGTGATGTTTTTCGAGAGCCGGTCCCGGCGAGCTGCTTCGGCATCTCAGCGCAACCCTCGCGGCGCTCAAGCGCAACCGAGCAGCCCACAATCGCCGGCAAGCGGTAATGGCTCGCAATGACATGCGCACCTGGCAGGTCGAGCGCCGCAAGCGCACACGGCAGCTCATCGAACTTGGCGGGCTCGTCGTCAAGGCAGGCATTGTCGAGCTCACTAAGGATGATCGCGCTACCATCTACGGCGCGATGCTCTGGATCGCCGCCAAGCTGCAGAGCCATGGAGGCAACCATGCGCGCGAGCTATGGGCCGCAAAGGGGAGGCAGGCGTTCGAGGCGTACGCGCCAAGACACAAAGGGGAAACGGAGTCTGAACGATCGGAGGCTGAACACACTGCGTTCCGCTCGTGAACGCTAGAGTGCTCAAGCAAATGAGACACCATCGGGTAGACAAGCTATGACTAGCAAGGCTTTGAGGCAGGCTGTGGCCTATCTCCCACCTCGTCCGCAGCCAACGTTGGCGCCGACAAAGACAGTGATAGGCGCCAGGGCGAGGCTGTTAAGGCGTTTGCCCGGTCAACCGGCTACGAAATCATCGAGAGCTACTACGACGCGGCGGTGAGCGGCGCCTACGCGGTTACAGCGCGCGGGCCGACATGGTAGGCGACAAGCCGACGCCGCCCGCAACCGCGCGGAGACCCTGTATCCGCTTTTCCCGGATGTGATACTCGTCAATCCATGACATACAATTGGAGGAACTCCTCTTCCTCAGCAGAACTCCGCGAGTTTCGTGAATGACAAAGGCGCCTAATGCCAAGCTTATGGTTGAACTTATCAACGTCGGTCATGGCGACTCGCTGCTGCTACATTGGACACCCGAAGAGGGAAGCGCATCCACCATCCTTATCGATGGCGGGCCTGCGGCGGGCGAGCGGCGGATTAGGGAGACGCTCAATCGTGTCGGGGCAACTGCGATAGACCTAGCAGTACTCAGCCACTGCGATGCTGACCATGTCGACGGGTTGCTCGCCTATGCTAAGCTGGCAGACCGACTGCCAATCCACCGCTATTGGGGCCCATGCCTTCCCGCGTTTCGTCGCCATGGCTGGCTTTTTCCGGCGCGGATCGAGCGCGGCTTAGATCAGACCCAAGCGCTGCAAGAGGCGATTGGCGCACACAGTGCGATATCTTGGCCCGTCGAAGGTGCTGGCTGGACCAGTCCTGACGGCGGCCTCTCCATCAAGGTCCTATCACCTGCAGCCCGCCTCATCGAACGCCTCTTGCTTGGCGAGGATTCGCTGAGCCTCTTCCTCGAGCACCCCACACCACTCGGATGGCTGCTAGCCGAGGCCGCCTCGGATTCACTTATCGAAGACCCCTTTGCGGACCTTCGTTTCGCGATCTCGACTGGCGAGATCGGGCCTGATCAGGTGCCCGTGGACCTTCCCCCGACGCCGCGCCCCTCCACCCCCGCAGAGTTCGCTAGGCAGGCAGCACAAAGGGGGGTGGAGCCCGAGTTTTTTGGAAACTCCGTACTAAATGACACGTCGATTGTGCTCCTTGTCGAGGTTCGCCTTGGCGTCGTCCACCGACGCCTCTTGTTCACTGGAGACCTCGAAAACTTCACCTATCTCATGGCACGCCATCCCGTGGGACTAGGCTGCGAGGTCGTGAAAGCGCCGCATCATGGGTCCAATTCCTTTGTCGATCGTGACAACGCTTATGATGCCGTCTGGCAATGGTTGCGACCGCGCGCAGTGCTAGTGAGCGCGAATGGAAAACATGGATTGCCCCGCAGCGACTTCCGCGATGCAGCGTTGCGCTATGGTGCTACCCTGTTCTGCACTTCGCGGCGTAGCCGCGAGATCGTTAGCGGACCGACCCCTGAACCTTGCTGCAACGTCCAATATGCGTGCAGAAAGAACGATCAGGCGCCGGTCTCTCTTTCAATTACGAATGCCGGCATCGTCACAGACGGCATTGCGTGTGCGCGGGGCAATCTATCCAGTGTCATGCCGGTGATCGAGATTCGGCAGCATGTCGTCGAACCGAGTCCGATCCTCACAACCCTTGCTGAGAATGAAATTCGAAAGCATATCGAATGGGCGGTCAAATGGCTGCGCATGACACTAGGCGATCGCCGCAACCGACCAACTCGACCCGACTTCAACCCCATTCCCCTCGATGTCATGCGACAGGCAGCAGTCGCAGCAAATCGGCTGGCGGCCGCAACTGAGATGGAAGTAATCCTCGAACGCGCCTCTCGTGAGGGAAAGGTCTGGCTTTCCCGAAGCAGCCGTTTCCGGCATGATGATCGGCAGACTTGGATTATGCCCGATTCCAACGATCGAACTGACCTCAAGGCCTGGATCGACGAGTACCTCGTTGTCCAGCTTGCTGTGGAAGATGCAAGTTCTGCTTCAGCCGTCGAGGAATTGCTCTACGCAGCGGATACGAGTTGGCTGGCTGATCGCCTGGCGGAAAGCCTCCTTTTTCCTCGGGCAATGTTCGGGGACATTCTCTGGCCGATGATAGTCGACCATCTCATGCGTACCCGCACGATAGCCGTCCGAACGCTCGCAGATACAGAGAACACATACGGCGCCACGACGATCCTGGCCCTGTTCCACGGCGACAGCCTCGACAAGATGACGGAGACGTTAGCCAAGAGCATTGAAGTCCTTGGCAATAAGGAAAAATTGCAATCCTATTTGCAGTGGTCGGCGCTAGCGCTTAGTGCGCACCACAATAAGCCATCTCTCGAATGGCCAGAGGTACTTAATAGACTTGTGACGCCTCTGTGGCTTGGAAAAGTATTGCCGCCCAGTGGCCTCATGATGAAGAGGTGGCATTCCACAGAGCTGCACGTTGAGAATTTAAGGGAGCTCGAGCGTGCAACCATCGAAGAATGGATAAGCGATGTTGGTTCATCCTTAACCCGCAAAAAACTTCCTCTGGAGCTAGTGCCGACGGCACTCGCTGCAACATTGTTAGGAGGCGGGTTTGACATCATCAGCACAGCGAGAACGCGCCGTTTGTGATGTTCGGTATCTGAATCCCAAGCCAAGGGCGGGACGTGCTCGTTCTGGCGGCTAAACCGAACGGCAACTTTTCGCCTATCTCGGCCATCAGTGGCAGCCAGCTGACAGAGCTTTGATCTATAAGACGCCAGACTGTGAGATCCTCGGTGGCCCGGACGCCCGGTCTCCAGCACGTCCTGCGGGTCTTGTTGATACGCAAGGGCAGGGGCGCTTATGGGGCCAACGGACGCCCAGAGGGCTGTTGCGAGCCACCCGAGTCGTCACAGCAGGAAATGAGTAGCCTGAACCACGCTGCCCATGAGCTGTTCGCCTCGGTGACGCACCGCAAGTCACAATACACCCGTTCTTTTTCGGTGGGCATCCTAAACACTTTTACAGCTCTCTAGATCGTCGCCTAACGTCAGGATCGAACTACTTCGGCGGCAGCCACGCCTTGCGGTGATCGTCCGTGAAAAACAGGTGGACTTCAAATGGTGCCACGTCCAGCTTCAATTTTGCCACGAAACCGGCCAGCTGATAGGGTTCAGCAGTATCGTTGGGAAAAGTCCGGACAGCGCCTTTTGCGGCGCCGAGAGCGTCACTGACAGCCTGGCGCGAGACTTGATCTCCCAGTAAGTCGTGGTGAAAGCGGCACAGCGCGAGCAGATTCGCGGCGCCTGGCGCTCCCTCGTTCTGTAGGTGCTGAACATGGTGTGCCTCAATCAGACCTTGTCGATATTTCGATAGCGAGACATAGGTATCGGGCGGCGTAGCCTGGGCTACTTCACGGTCGCCGAGGCAAGCTTGGCAATGCCAAGCGTAGTGATCCTCTTTCAGGCGCAGGATCTGCTCCAATTCCTCGACCGAGCCGCGGAGATACTCGGTCGACGCCGGAGCGCGTGGGCGCGAGTTCCGGTATTGCGAGGATGACGTCTTAGGTGTGTTGGTGGCGTGTGAAAGTGGCCGGAATGGTTCGGGGTGAGGCACGGCGGCGCGCCTGTCTGCTTCGCTAATTCCATGTCCCCGTTCAGCGCGCCCGATGGTCTCGCCAGACGATGGTTCTGGCAAATTGCTCGGCAGCGCATCGCCCTCAACGTCGCCGGTATCTTCCGGGGCACGCGCTGACGCCTCGAAAGGCATCTCCACAGCAAGCATCAATGCGTACGACGAAAGTGGGTCTGCATCATCGCCGAGTAAATAATTACCGATAGCTTCATAGATTTGGACACCGACCGGTCTACTGCCGTCGAGCCAAACCAATCCGGTTCTGGGATCAACGCCGGCCGCGAAGGTGACGGTGTAGGATCGACCAGTGAGCTCGAAAGTCGCGCGAAGATCCTGCGCGATCCGGATGCCGGTCAGGTTTCGGAGCAGTGATCGCCAACTGCCGCGGAGGTGTTCCTGGGCAACGCCGTGCCGCTCGAGCCGCTTGGGCAGCTCAAGTATCATTCGTTCCGACTGCAAACGCTGAAGCACAGACTGGAGAGCGGAGCCGCCGGGCGAAGCGTCCCCTGCTGCGGTAAAGGTCGTAGGACGACCAAGTGCACGACGCAGCGAGCGGACGCCTGCGCTTCGGAGGGCACTGAACAGCGTTCCGCTGACGCCCTCCACGTCGGTTATGGCAAGACGCTTCGAGCGGTCATTAGCCAGCAGGGCGTCGTGCAGTGGCGGGAAATCTGGAAGATAGATTGAACTGCGGACGCTCGTAGCGCGTGCATGGCTTACGAACTCTATCTCGCCCTCGGGTCCGCGCACTGGCAGGCAAGGCAGCGACGAACGGCCTTCCCACCACTTAAGCGGGCCGTGTTGACGGTCGCGTAAGTGGCGGACTGCCTGGGCGAGGTGGCGTGCCTGCTTTTTCGCATCCTGATGAGATAGCCACGTGAAAAAGCCGAGCGACAGGGTCTCGGTCAGGAAGCGTGCGACCCCACAGTTGATCAGGAGACTGACCCGATCCGGAGAAAGGCCCGGTGGCGACCATGCACGCTTCCATTCACCCCACAGGTCGAGGTTCTGCGGATGCGACAGATAGAGATCGCCGAGACATCGCATTTGTTCGTCCGCTGGAATAATTGCCCGGTCGGCCAGTAGATCTGCGTTCGCGCGTGAGGAAAAAGCATCGAGCCGACGGAACAGGGTTTCTCCAGACGCGGACCGCCTCTCGAGCGCTTCAAGGATAGCGTCAGGGTCTGGAGAGACTTTCACGCCAAGTTTCAGGTAGAGATCGCGATGTACGCCGCCGGTAAGGCGCCGCGGGTCAAGGTCGCAGACGAGCACCGCCAACGCGCCGCGATCGTGTAGAACTCGAATGGTGGCAAGGTTTCCGGTGCCATCGATCGTGCGATGGGCTGCTGCGATGATCGGTACGAAACCGCACAGCTGAGGCTCGCTGAGGAGGTACTGCATGTCGAGTTCAAGTTGCTCAACCGCGGCCGCGACATCGGAGTGCGCGTCAGGTTCCCCGCGATTGAGGTCTTCGATTGCCACCGCTTGCTTATTATACCAATTCTGAAGCTCGCCCTCCGACGGCCACGCGCGCAGATAGAGCACACCTCGTCGGCTACGCCTCATACCCGGAAAAATCCGAAGGTCGGCTCGGGGGCTTGGCACGACCTTCTTGAGGAGATCGGCCAGTTGCGGAGACTTCGGTGACAGAAGCTCGTCGAGCGCTAAGAACGCACCATTTTCGGAAGGCCAGATCGCCTGTTTGGCAAGGTGCGTCAGGGTCTGTGGGAGCAGTGCCGAATGATTTTTCGCCAACCAGCTGAAGAAGCGCTCCTTCGACGATGCCGGAAGGTCCGCCACGCGCGCGTTTTCCAGATAGGTGTCTATCTTGAACCGCTGCAGTTTTATCGGGCCTTCGCGGAGGAGCCGGAGTGACGCCAATCCCCTATGAATTGTGGGCGACGTGACAAGGCCTGGAATTGCCGGCGCTGGCTGCCGTGTGAAGTACACCTGAGGCCAAGGCATCCAACCTGCTGATGCCGTAGGGAGGAGCGCGTTGGACCGGAGCGCTTCAACTAAGCCGTCGGGCAGGGTGCCGCGATCTAACGCGCGTTGCGCCAGCGCCAAGCGCCTTTCAGTGGCACGGACCTGGGCGGATGATACTCCTTCAGCTTGAAGTGCCTCGCGCGCGGCGGCACTTGCAGGTATGAGTTCACGAACTGCGTCGAGGTCAGTCCACGCTGAGATGGTGGTGCCACCCGCCAGTAGCCGCAGCGTTTCGACGACATGGGTCGGCGTCCCAGCGGCCAGCAACTGACTTCGCACAGGCGCGAGGACGAAGAGCTGCGGAACGATCTCATTAGGGTGATCAGCGTGGAACGCGGCCACCAAAGGGTCGTCGCCGCGCTGAAAGCGCTGCCGACCGATCTCGCCGCGGTCCGATTTCGGGCAAATCAGAAGTGCTTTGGCCGCTAGGACGGTCTCGCAGAGTGCGATTTCGGCGGCTGGATCTGGCCTGCTGGGTTGCCGAACGAGCTCCAGCACGGCTGGCCCATATCTTGGTATCAGCTGCCGTTTGAATAGCTGCGCTGCGGCACTCCGGGCGGCGGCGAGGAGACGGTAGTTGCGCTCGCTGGAGGAGGCGAGGCCGTGACGCGTTGTGTCTGAAATGAATGGCGCCGAGACGTGAAAACCGTGGCCCGAGTACGCGTCCGACGCCCCATTCGGATAGCTGATTGGATAGCGAAGCTTGCCATCGCAGCCGTACGGGCGCCCGGTTGCATCGATCGCCAACGAAATCTCGCCGACGATGCCCTCGGCGCGGCGGAAGAAGCGCGGGACTTTTGCCCGATCATCACGAGCAAGCGTAATTGGGAACTCGGCGACCGCCTCGCGAATCAGAAGTTCCGTGTTGTCTTCTACATCGATATGTTCACATGTTCGCCGTAGCAGGCCGGGCCATCCGCGGAGCCTGGCCGGCTTACATTCGAAGATAAACCGATGGGACTCCAACCCTCGCCAAACTAACTCGAGCTCGTATCGCTTGCCCGCTAGAACCGTAGCAATGAGCCGAGACGGCACATCGCGGACGGCTTCGTCGAACATCGTGCGTAGCCGTTCAGTGGTCGGCGGAGCCAGGTCGAACTCCTCGCCGCTTGGAACGTGTAGGCTTCGGGTCCGGTAGGGGATGGTAATCCGCGTTCCCTGCGGCGGGCCGGACAAGTCGGGGATGCGCGGCCAGACCCCCGGATCCAGCTCTCGTGATTTAGGGAATTGGAAGAGGACGAGGTCCACTCGCTCCCCGTTCGAGCGGACTTGAATCTCGTCTCCAAGCCGAAAGCCGGTCCTCAGACCATGATTCTTCGCGCCGATCCCGTCATGCTTGGCACGAGTCTTGCCGCCGGCGCCGAGGACGAGTTCTAGTCGTTCCCAGCCCTCACCGTCGATGTAGGCCCCATTACCTTCACAGATGAGCGCTGTGTCGGAAAAGCTGATGACTGTCTTTGACGAGGCAGCGTCAACTTCGTTTTGCACGAGTTCGACAACTAGATCTTCGAGCTTGGCGTTGCCTAAAAACTGTCCGAGAATCCCCGGAAGATCGACCTTCTGCTGGAACGTTCTTGCCCGATTCATGTGAACATTTCTAATTGGATCCGCGTCAAATGTAGACTTGCATGGATGAGTGGATAGGTCGATCTACCAAAACGAATTGCACATGAAGTTCATCTTGGTCGGCTCAGACATTTAGATCATTGGGCCGAAAGGTCGCTATCCTGTTTTAGAAGCCAGAAGAGGCCCGCCAGCTTCCCTGTTTTGATGCCCCTGGGGATCATTCGCACCTGCCGCTCCCTTCTGCCCTCGCAGGGCGAGACGGGGTGGTTGCACAAGTAACCAACTGAGTGATACTTGCGCCAGGGTAGAACATCCTACTATCACCGATACGCGGACTTTTATTTGGTTCGAAAAAACTTGACCCTCTGGTGAGAATCACTGGGGAGTGCTGCCGGGGGGCAAATCGTGGAAGCATTCTTGGAGGAAATCGCAGTTGATGAAATGCGGATCATCCGATGCGCTCCTTATCCAGGCCGATGGACGAAATTCTCGCAGGACCATACACTCAACTGGGAGGTAGTCCCATTCCGCAATGGCGGTGCCACGGCGGTTCCGGAGACGTCAGGGCTATACTGCTTTATTGTGGGTCACACGTTGAGCGGCCTGCCGCAAGTTCAGTTTCCGCTATACGCTGGAGAGACCGAAAATCTACGAAGCCGCTACAGGCAATATCTGATCGAGCGGAACAGTGCACATGGCCGCAAGCAGATCCGCAAATTCTTGAACGTTTTCTGGGGTGAGGCAGAATTCTGCTTCGCGCAGCATGACGCCGACAAGGCACGATTGCGAGAGATCGAACGCGCACTGAACGACAGTCTGATGCCTCCCTACTCTGTGCGGGATTTCAGCGCTGAGGTGAAAGCAAGCCGAAATGCATGGCAATGAGTAGCGCGCTTTACCTTCCGGCCATTCAGGGCCAGTTCGGCAGTTGGGTCTATTACGCAACGCTGATGAGGCTGGCCGACCTTCAAGAGCGGGTGCGCTATGCCCGGGAAATCCACGACAATCCCAAGCTCAGCGAGATGATTCAGCGCAGCCTAGATGACAAAACGCGAGCCCAAGACATTTCGGACTATCTGATCAAGACCCAGGATCGGTTCTTCAATTCACTCGTGGTGGGTGTCCATGGTGGACATCCGCAATGGCACCCTTTCGACGTGGAGGTGCGCAATAACGCGCATCGCCTCTCGGATATCGACGACACCGATCGCGATGCTCTCGGCTATCTTGAGTTCAACGGTAACGAGAATCTTTTCGCGCTCGATGGTCAACATCGGCTGGCGGGCATCAGACGCGCGCTCGAGACGAACGCCGAGATTGGTGATGATCGCGTGTCGGTCCTGTTCGTGGCGCACCGAACCGACGCCAAGGGGGTGCGGCGAACCCGCAGCTTATTCGTTGCGATCAACAAGAAAGCGGTCCCGGTGGCAAAGCGCGATATAATTGCGCTCGACGAGGTCGATCTGGCCGCGATCCTCACCCGTCGGTTCGTAGATGAGCAGATGTTATTCAATCGAGGACAGATCGACATCGACCGTTTCACGCCGAGCATTCCCGCCCAAGCACCCGCACTGACTTCGATTGGTCATTTTTACGATCTTATCAAATTGGTGCTGAGTGACATCGGCGCGAGACGTGGCGACGACGAACTGAAGCGCGCCACGCGCGTCCGCCTGCCCGACCGCATCATAAACCGCTATGCGGGCGAAGTACTGGATTATCTCGAGCGGCTCATCGCACTCGATGCCGAGCTTGACAGAGCGATGCGCAGCAAGACATTCCGCGACCTAATACCGGCGGGCCGCGCCGCACCAAAGCATCGGCTGATGTTTCGCCCCGTTGGCCTCACGATCATAATGCGGCTGATTGCCTCTATGCAGAAGGAGCATACGCTCGCCGCCACCTTCAAGCTTGTTAAGAAAGTCCCACTCGAACTGACCAAGGCGCCGTTCAAGGGTTTGATCTGGGACGATCGCCGCAACCGAATGATTACCGCCAACGCCACTCTCGCCCTTGCACTTCTGCAATATATGCTCGGTGAACGAAAGGCCGATGCGAAGCTGCGTGAGCGCTTGGCCGTGGCTCAAGGCGTGGCGATTGGCAGCGTCCGCTTGCCTGCAAGGTTCAACTGATGTCGGACGCGACGACAGGTCCTCCAGTTACCGAAATCCCGTTATCAAGTCCGCTCTCCGCCCCCGCCTTAAGGACGGGGGAGCTTGGGACCGTGTTCCGGGACACAACCTCCTCGTACAAATTCTTCTGGCTGCTCGCGATCATCGATCTATTACCGGAATTCGAACGCGCGTTGCCCGCGGGAAGGATAGTACAGGCGATGGTCATGCGCGGGTGGGCGGCGGTGGCACTATTCCGCCTGTCGCTAGGCAAGGTGGATCGGCTCCAGGATTGCGTGCGCTCTCTTCAGGCAAGCTCGGGTCTGGGAGCGCGAACCTCGGCACCGCGACTATCAAGGGCGCTCGGCGCGTGGCCAGCGCTGCCGAAGTGGGAGGATGAGCTTGCCCGCTTCGTGCCCGGCCGCTTCCTGGGCAGCTGGTTTCCCGAAGCAGCCCGCGAGACCCCGTATGATCGGCGCGGCTCGCGCGAACTCATGGCAGTGTCCGATCGGGCCTTTGGTCAAGCCCATAGCGGTCCTTATCGACTCATCGAGGTGCGCGACTCTGTGCTGGTGGAGCTCGCACCGGGCTGGCGCGATTGGCTCGGGGCGAACCGTGCACTCGTGCTTGGCTTTGCCGAGCAGCAGCTCGCTCGGTACCTTCAGGCGCGCAACCCGAATGTTCCTGGCATCATTAACAAGCTCGAACTGCCGCGCCGTCGTTCGCTTGGCCCGGCTCGCGCCTAGTGGGGTCAGATGATCGCCCAGGCCGGCGATGCGGGAGTAGTGGACATCTTCAGCGGCGAGACAGTCGGTGAACGGTTCGAAGTCGACCATTTCCTGCCGTGGTCGTTTGTCGTTCATGACGAATTCTGGAATCTGGCTCCAATCATTCCGGCCGCAAACCGCAACAAATCCGATCATCTCCCAGCGCTTGACCTATATCTGCCGAGGCTTGCCGGCCTGCATGCCGGCATTCTTCGCCAGCCCGGTTTGCCGCCCGGCCTAGCCGAGGCCTACGCTGGCTTTTTCGGCGTCGATCCGCCGCAACTCGTAGGGCTTACCCAGCAATGGATCGAGGATCGCTATGATCAGCTCATTCGCCCTCTCGCGCAGCTTGCCGCGAATCAAGGGTTTCCAACGGATTGGCGCAGTGCCGCCGACGCCGGTGATGCACAGGATTCTGCCATCGAGGGTGGTGGTCAGGTCATAGGCCTGATAGCGTCCTCGCGGTATGAGGGTAATGGATAAAACGTGAACAAGTCTGCACCGGATTCTTTGACCTACCGGTTTGGTGGGCACCAGAGCTTCGCACTCAGGACTGCTTGGCTGCCCAAGGCGGCGCAAGCCATCCAGGATGGCGACGACGTATTCAGTGATCCGCTGCGCGGGGTGGTGCGGCTTGGCCTTGGGAAGAACATGGTCGAATCACTGCGAGTCTGGGTGGAGGCCTATGGCATCGCCACCCGCCACGACGGCAAGTGGAGGCTCACACAGCTCGGCGAAGCGTTGCTCGGCGTTGGCGGTTATGACCGGTTTCTCGAGGATGAACAAACTCTTTGGCTGCTCCACTGGAACATCGCCACGCTACGCGAAGGTCCGTTCTTCGCCTGGGAATTGCTGATCAACCGTTGGAGCGAGCGGTTCTTCACCACGTCTGAGGTTATGATTGCATTTGCGCGCGAAGCAGAGCGGGCCGCCCGCCCCCTCTCGAGTGTTAGCGCCCGGCAACACTTCGATGTTTGGCTTCACACCTATTTGCGGGGCCGCAATGGCCGCGGCGAGGAGGGGATTGACAGTCCCTTGTCGTCGCTCGGGCTGGTGGCGCGTGCCGGCGATCGCGAGACACTACAGGGTCGACGCGAACCGGTGTTCGCATTCGATCTCGATCCCAAGCCAATGATTAGCGACGCTCTGTTTTCGTATTGCCTGCACGACTGGTGGAGCAACTCCTTCGAGTTCGAAGAGACCGTCTCGCTCTCGTCAATCGCTTTTGGCCACAGGTCACCAGGCCGTGTTTTCCGGATGCCGGAAGATGAGGTGTTAGCGCGTGTGATGCGACTTGCGTCTGGCCGCGGCGCCCGAGTCGAGCTCATCGAGAGTTTCAACCAATTTATGTTGCGCCGGCCGGCGGTCCCGGCTGCAACCGGGTTGTTGCGCGACTTGTTTCGCCATCAATCCGCTGCGGAGCTGACCGATGCTTAAAACCGAGACTTTCGCGCCGGAGGGTCGTTTCGCAGCGTTGCTTCAGGTACGCCCACACCATCTGCGTTCGGTGCAGATAGAGCGGGATTTTGGCGACCCTCAGGCCAGTCTTTACTACGTCGTAACTCCATTCATCCGTGACATCGCGAAGCGACTTGCCGATGGCTTTCGAAGCGGTTCGACCGCGCGGGCTTGGCGCTTGACCGGCGACTATGGCTCGGGCAAGTCAAGTTTCGCACTGGCGCTCGCCCGACTAGGGCTCGCCGACAAGAAACTGCTGCCACGGGACCTGCAGGATTATAGCGCGGCGCAGCGCCTCGAACCCGTGCTTGTTGTTGGCGAGCGTGAGCCAGTAGGCCAAAGCGTCATGCGCGCGTTGCGTGCTTCTGCCGAGCGGTGCTTCGCTCGCATCCCTCGCGCGCTTGGCAGCGCGCTCGATGCAGGCCCCGAGCCACAATGCGTGATAGCTGCACTGGACGCATTGCGTGCGGCGCTTGTAGCGCAGGGCAAGGCTGCTGGCATTCTTGTGATCCTCGATGAGCTCGGCAAAAATCTCGAATTTGCAGCCGCCCAGACTGAAGCCGACGACATCTATCTGCTGCAGCATCTGGCCGAATATGCTGCCCGCAGCGGCGATCAGCCGGTGATGGTTATGGCAATCGTACACCAAGCGATCGCCGGTTATGCGAGCCGGTTGACAAGCGCGCATCGGCGCGAATGGGAGAAGGTGGCCGGCCGCTACGAGGAGGTGGTGTTCGCGCCGCCCCTGGAGCAGGCCGCAACGTTGATTGCGGCTGCGTTGGACGTGGATGTCGACGCTTGCCCTCCCTCCCTGGTGCGTGCGGCAGAGCGCACCATGGCAAACGCTCTCGAACAGAATTGGTATGGCAGCGGCGTCAATCGCGCGGCGATGATCGACCTCGCACCGGCGTTGCTTCCACTCGACGCGACGTTGCTGCCCGTGATCAGCCGTGCAATGCGCCGCTTCGGCCAGAATGAGCGGTCGCTGTTTAGTTTCCTGTCCTCCTCTGAACCCTGCGGATTAATGGCGCATGCACAGCATGCGATCGAAGGGTTCAAGCCGTATCGACTGCAAGATTTTTTCGACTATCTCGCTGCAAATTTCGCCAGCGTACTTGGTTCAGGCGCCCTTGCGACGCGCTGGAACCAGATCCGAGAAATATTGCGTTCAGCCGAGACGAACGGGGCGGACGAAGAAGCCGTTCTCAAGACGGTGGCACTTCTCAACCTCATCGATGACCCATCACTCCCTTCGACGCGTGAGGCCGTGCTTCTCGCGGTGGCCGGGGTGGACAAGCGCGCCAACGACCGCGCGAAGACGGCGATCACCCGTCTCTCGCACGAAGCTCGCATCCTTTATGACAGGGGTGCTGCTGGTGCCTTGTGTTTGTGGCCGCATACGAGCGTTGATCTAGATGAGGCCTTCGCCGCGGCTGAGCGTGCGATCGGTCCAATCGACAAGACGTTCGACCATTTGAAGCGATTGATCCGCAATGACCCGATCGTCGCCAGGCGCCATTATGTCGAGCGCGGCGCACTTCGGCATTTCGAGCTGGTCTGTGTCGACAGCGCTCGGTTCGAGGAGGAGGTTCAAGGCGCAATCGTACCGGACACTCAGGCTCCGGACGGTCGAGTGGTGCTGCTGCTTTCAACCACGGAGCAAGCACGCGAGGAGGCCTGGGATCGCCTCGCGCATTGCACGCTTCCTGAGACAACCCTTGTAGGTCTGCCGGGCCACACATCCGGTCTCGACCCACTCCTACGCGACGTACTCGCCTGGCGCTGGGTGCGCGATCATACTTCCGCGCTGGCTGGCGACCGTATCGCCCGTACGGAGGTCTCGCGGCAGCTGGCACTCGCCGAGGAGCGACTCGCTCGCACGCTCGGCGGCCTGCTCGATGTGCGCGGCAGCGCGGCCATCGGAATGCGCTGGCGTGACCGCGACGGTGAGCGGCAGTTCGCGTCGTCTCGCAGCTTCGTCTCGCATCTCTCCGATCTGTGCGATCGTGCCTTTTCGCAGTGCCCATGGGTAAGCAACGAACTTATCAATCGACGGACCTTGAGCACGGCTGCTGCGCGCGCACGGGGCCTTCTCATCGAAGCGCTAGCCACCAGTGCCGATCAGCCCGGCCTTGGCCTGCCAACTCACAACACCCCGCCCGAACGCGCAATCTATTTGTCTGTGCTGCAGCAGGGCGGCATCCATGTTCAGCACAAGGGCCGGTGGGAAATTCGTATTCCAGACCCGGATGAGGACAGCCTGAATTTCGGGCCGGCGCTCAATGCAATAGGTAACACCCTAAAGGCCACGGACAAACCCGTGGGTTATCAAGTGCTGACAGCTCTCCTGCGTGGCGCGACTTTCGGTATGCGCGACGGACTCATACCGCTGGTGATCGCGATCTATTTGCGCGCGCGCTGGCACGAGACTGCAGTCTACGAAGACGGCACTTATCTTGAGCAGGTCGGCGGCCCTGAATTTACTCGCATAACAAAGGAGCCAGAGCATTTCGAGTTCCAGCATTGCGCAGTCGAAGGGGTGCGGGCTGAGCTTTATGTCCAGCTCGGGGCAGCGCTTGAAGCCCGGCTGAGCGAACGCCCGGCGCTGCTTGATATCGTTCGGCCGCTGATGACGTTTGTGGGTAAGCAGCTTCCCGACTATTCGCGCCGGACCCGCCGACTGGCTCCCGCGACGCTTTCTGCACGCACGGCGCTACTCAGCGGACGCGACCCCAGCGCCCTCCTTTTCACTGACCTACCCAAAGCTTTCGATCTGGAGGCGATTGGCCCGCAGACCCTTCCTGGAAGTGAAGCAGTGGTCCGGTATGTGAAGGCGATGGCAGGGGCAATTCGCGAGCTGCGCGACGCCTATCCGCGTCTGCTCAATCGCCTGTCCTCGGCTCTCGGTGCGGCGCTTGAGGCCGATGAGGATCTCGAAAAGCTGCGCGCCCCGGTACTCTTGCGGGGCCGCGCGCTCGTTCGCGCTCTGGTCGAACCTGAATTGCGTGCATTCGTGCTGCGGCTTGCTGACGAAAAGCTAGACGACACCGCTTGGCTCGAGTCGATCGCAAGCTTCGTCGCGCGCAAGCCGCCCGAACGCTGGACCGACAGCGATGAAGAGGAGTTTCACCAACGGCTCGCCTTCTTTGCGCGACGGTTCCGTCAGGTGGAGACGATCCACTTCCCGGGTCAAGGCGATGATGATAGTGCCTATCGCATCGCGGTGACCTGCGCTGATGGCCGTCAGGTCGAGCGGGTTTTCCGCACCACCGTCGAGCAGGAGGCGGCGATCAAGCGTGCCGAGGCTGAGCTGGCGCCGCTGCTTGATCGAACAGGCCGGATCGGCCGGATCGCGGCCGCGCGGTTGCTTCTGGCCGCCACCAGCGACGAAGACGCCGACGCAGCGACTTCACAAAAGACAGGATGGACATCGTGATCAATTGGGACGGCCCGTCAGTCCGCCATATTTTAAGCCTTTCGGGCGGCAAGGACAGCACCGCGCTGGCAATCCACCTGCGCGACCGCGTACCCAACATGGAATACATCTTCCACGATACGGGGAAGGAATTGCCCGATACGGTCGCCTATATTGAGCGGCTCGAATCCTATCTTGGGCAGCGGGTAATCCGTACCACCACGCGTCAGGGATTCGACGATATCCTGCGCAGCAAGGGAGGAGTGCTTCCCTCCGCGCGGCGGCGCTGGTGCACCGATTACCTCAAGCTCAAGCCTTTTGAGGCGTATATCGGAGACGAGCCCTGCATCAACTATGTCGGCATTCGTGCCGACGAGGATCGCGTGGGGTATATCAGCCATAAGCCAAACATTCGCGCGGTTTTTCCATTCCGCGACGACGGGATCGACTACGCCGGTGTGGTGCGCATCCTGACTGATTCCGGGCTTGGTATGCCGCCCTATACCGAGTGGGGGCGCACCCGTTCGGGCTGCTTCTTCTGCTTTTACCAGCAAAAGATTGAGTGGGTGCGCCTCAAACAACATTATCCGGAGCTCTTCGAAGAAGCCAAGAGCTACGAGAAGCCCAACCGCGTGAACGCTCAGGTCTTCTATTGGACCGACGAGCCACTGGAACAGCTCGAGCGGCCTGAACGTATGGCTGCGATCCAAGAGAATTGGGAACGCACTCAGGAGCGTAAACGCGCGCGGCGCAGCCAGCGACCGCTTGTCGATGTGCTTGGCGGCTTGGAGACAGAACCCACGCCGCGCGACGGCTGTATGATTTGCCAGCTGTGACGAGTTCCCTACAGGACCGTGGCTCGTCAGGCGAGCGCTGGATTTCCTTCCTGCGCAGCTATGGTCCTATCAACAAGCTTGAAGGTATGTATGCCGAAACTGTTTCACAGCAGGCTCAGGCGCATGGCGTAGCGCCGCTCGCCTTCGAACATCCTGAGGCGGACGCGCTCTCCAAGGCGATCGCACCGACGCAGGGAAAGCTAACTAACGTCATCCTAACCGGCACGGCAGGCGATGGAAAAACAAGCCTGTGTAGCGAGTTGTGGTACCGGCTGACCGGCGACGAGAGCCGAAAGGCAGGAACGGATCGTAGCAATTACGGCAAGGTCATACTTGAGACGCCAGATGGCGAACGAACCCTTCACTTCATATTTGAGTTAAGCGGTTTCACGCCCGAACAGCGCCAGCCGTGGACGACCGATCAAATTGACTTGCTAAACCGCTTTGCTCGTTCGGTCTTTGATCCCGAACCTCTGGAATTTTTCGTGGTAGCCGGCAACGACGGCAAGCTCGTGCAGGCGTTCGATTCGCTACCTGAAGGCGCCGACACACGGCTAAAGCCGCTTATCGAAACGCTGCTGACGCGCGATCAGCGCAGCCAAACAGGCGCGGCTTTGCTGTTCCTGAACCTGAGCCGCATGTCGACGCGAGAGCTGCTGGAACGCGCACTCGACTGCTTGCTCGCTCGACCGGAGTGGAAGTGCTTCGATGTTGAGGCGAGCGACCCGGCCTTTAGCTTTTCGTCGCCTCTGACCAAAAATTTTCGGTTGCTCCATGAGCCTCGCATTCGCGAACGGCTGCAAGCGCTAGGCGAGTTGTGTGACAGCAATGGGTTTCACGTTTCGATTCGCGAGATCCTGCTGCTCCTGGTAAATGCCTTGCTTGGCTACAAAGGAGGCGACGGGGTGGCACGCCCAGACGCACTTCGCGAACTGGTGCGTGACGGCCGGCACCATGAGGCGTGTCTCTACGACAATCTGCTTGGCGCAAATCTGACCGAGGCGCGGCGCGAGCGTTATGCGGTTTTCCGCTTCTTCACCGGGTTTCGTATCGGGCTCGAGACCAGCAACGCGCTCGATGCGCTGCTGGTATTTGGCCAAAATGACACCGATCTCCAAGCCCATCATCAACGGCTCGTGGGCGACGACCCACTCTATGGGGTCAATCCAGGCTTCGAGCGACTGCGAGAAGCTTATCTTGAGGCCGAGGAGGATCGCGGCGCCGCCGATGAATTCCATGCCGGATTAATTGGGGAGCGCATACGGCTTTTTTTTCGTTTGACCGAAGACCATCCGAGGTTCGACCCCTGGCAGCTGAGTGTGTTCCAGTCAGCCGGCGTGTATCGCAGCCAAATGCTCGCTCCCCTCCGCGCGGGCAACGTCGTTAATCCGGCGCTGCTCTCGCGTCTGGTTCAGGGCCTTAATCGTGTCTGGACAGGCATGCTAGCTGGCACTTTGGACAGACTCTTTCTGACGACCGGTCTTGATTTTACGACCGCGCGGGTTAGCGACCTCTATCTCAACGCTGTCCCGCTCGAGCTCGATTTCAACGGCTCTGGGTTGAGCTTCAGTTTCGATTCCGATCGCCACGTACCCGTCTTGCATGTTCATCTGCGCAAAGACCATGATGCCGCACTTCCGCTCACCCTGATGCGGTTCGAATTTCTAATGCGTGTGGCCCAAGGTGCGCTGCCCTCAAGCTTTTCGAAAGAATGCTACGAGGACATTATTTCCTTCAAGACCCGCGTGCTTTCCGACTTCTATGAGATCAACGCGGGGCGTTCGGTACTGCTGTCGATCCTAAGCGCAGGCACGGATGGCGCTCTCGCCACACGACAGCTGGGGATTCGGATATGAATTTCCTGGCGCAAGCCAATAGAGCCGAAGTCGCGGGCGCATCCGGCGCGCCTGGACAGAGTTCCGTTTGGGTGGAGGAGGCGCTATTTGGTCATCGCTTGTGGCCACGTCAGACGCCATGGCTGTTGTTTCTCGAGTTTCTGAACGTTGCGGAAGCGTTCCATCGCACGGATGCGGACACCGCGTTCTCGCCGAGGGCACCCGACAAGCTTCACCCTTATAAAATGCGCTTCCGATTGGGTTTGCGCGCTATTCTTTTCAGCAACGATGATATGGAACGGATCGCAGCAGCGTCCGATGACAGTGAAAGCCAGTGGACGGAATGGCTCGCAACGATGCAGGGCCTGAGTGCAGGCACTGACTTCGACTATCTGCGCGATCGCTTCAGCAGTTTTCGCGATTTCGCCGAACTAGTTGGTCTGGTGCGCCAGACCACGCTGGAGAACGAATCCAATCGTCGCAGCTCGTCCCGCTTCATCTTCCCGTTTGGCGTTGACGCACTCTTCAGCGACGCCACTCTCAATGAGAAGACCGGTGCGATCACTGCAGACTTCAACAATTTTGGCCGTACCGGTGAAATCCTCTACATGATGGCAAGCCGCGCCCACAGGGGTGCCGAATTGCGTGCGTCATTCGCCTCATTATTCGATCCCAACCAGCCCAAGAATCGGCTGATCGCTCTGCTTTCGGCTCCTGGAGACGATGATACGAACCGTGATCAGAAAGGCGAGACTTACCTCCCTTATCGCCAACACCCGGCATTCGATCGTCTAGCGGAAGATTGGATAGCGATCTTCGCACTTGGGCTGCCCGGGCAAGATGCGTTTGCGCATCTGGTACCAATCGGGGCGTTCCATGTCGTCCTCTATCAGCTGGAAACTGCCGCCGCACTGGCTGGTCGTCCCGTGCGTCCCCCACTCGTATGCGAACTGATCGCGCAAAGGCGGGAATTCGTGCGTCAGCGCTCGATCATTTCTTACCAGGACAATGACAGTCTTACCTTGCGCGCGCTCGACGCGGCAATCGACAGGTTCGAAGAGGAGTCGGAGTGGTTGGCGCTGTTGAGCGAGGAAGTCTCGGACCAGGAACGCGCGGATCGTGCTGCCGGTTTGGTCGAGGCGCGCTTCCATTATCGCGAAACAGCCGGCCGGAGCACCGCACCGCACGATCTCATCGCCAACCTTCGCCGCGAAGTGGAAGAAAAGCACGAGGTGGGCGCTGGCCGGGTCCACAGCAGCTACACCAAACAGATTGGCCTCGCTTCCTCCCGTGGAACCAACCGCATGCGCTACGCGCCGAATGATGCGTTGCTCAAGACGCTCGTTATTACGCGCGTCGCTCAGCGTGTCGAGTTCAAGCGTTTTCTCTCTGATCTCTATCACCAGTACGGCCTTGTGTTCGGTGAGACCGAGGCGCGCGCGGCACTCGACCCGGTGGAATTCGACGCGGCAGCTTTTGAGCGCAACCGTGCGCGGCTGGAGGCTCGGCTCGCCAGCATGGGTCTGTTGCAACGGCTGTCTGACGGCTGTGCCTATGTCATAAACCCCTTCTCAGTGGAGCAGTGACGTGTCCGCTGGTCTGACGCTCATTGGCCGCGTGGGTCGCGACATCATCCGCTCAGGAATTGACCGCGCGCATCAGGATCATGGCACGGCGCGGTTCGTTCTGTATGGCTTGGAGCCAGCAGAGATGGTTGCCATCGTCCTTGCGATACAGGACGACAAGGGGTTGTGCCGGCGGCTCGACATCTGTCTCCCAGCTTATGCGTTTGCCGGTGTCGAGGGGATAGCGCCTGAGCATCTGACCGATATCAACACGACCGATCTGCGGCACGCCAAATGCGACAAGGAAGCGCGGCTGCTGGTCCTACTTGATGAATCGCAGGCGCAGTCTTTATCGCAAGTGGATCCAATTGACGCGGGGTCCCTCCTTTCATTGGATCATCTCGATCTGTGGTTCGGTCACAGCGGCGCTGCTGCCGAGATTCCAGACAGCGATCGCGCGATTCAATGGCGCGCGGCAATCAGAGCACTGATGGAGCTCGACCGCGTGTCGATGCGGCAGTTCGCTGACTATCTGGTCGCTGTGGCGGCTAACCTCCGCGGCGGCAACCCCCTGCCTGCTGCCTTGGGCGCCGCACTTCCCAAATTGCATCTTCCTCGCTTCGATCAACTGTTCGACGATATTTCACCAGCGCGGCGCGGGCATTATTCCCAGTGGCGGGCGCGTTTCCTCGCGCATTGGAAGCGCGATTGCTACATTTACAAGCGTGATCAAAGCCAGACACCCTTTTCGACCGCGAGGCTGCGCGAGAAGCTCGACGGTATGTCTTCGATCCTGCCGGGCGACGTTTATGCCGTGCTCGCGGCCTATGTTGAAGCTCCGCCAGGGATAGGTCCTGCATCCTTTGCTCCCTTCGAACTCGACTGGCCTGACGTACGTCAGTTCTTTGAGGAGGCGCAGCGTGCTGACTCCAAGTCGATAGGAAGCGAGACCCGCGCCTTCTACAAGCTCGCGCGCGAAGACCGGCTGACCCACGCGGAGTGGCGCTACCTGGATGACTTGGCCGATGAGCGCGGACGCAATCCCAGCAAGGACGAGCGCGACGAGGAGTTTTACAGCGACCACATTGTCGACATTCGTCACGAGCCTAGGCTCGCCGCTCTGTGGGACCGCTTCATCTTCGGCCCCGAAGTTCCCTGTACCGACCTGATCGAGGGCCTGCTTCAATGCGTACGCCGACTCTATCGACCGGGCGCGCCGGGTCGACAGATCCTCGTTGTCGAAGCAGTGGAGGATGAGAAACGCGCCTTTCTTTCGCTCAACGAAGACATTTGTGCGATGTTCGCTGCGCGTTACCGCGGGCTTGAGGCTGCACTTGAAGGTTTGGTGAGCTTCAGGCGTGTTCTTGCGTTCCGCCATGACAGCTTTGTTGACGAAATTGCCAGCCGTCGGCGGAGTGCGCAAAGTACCGCGCGCAAGTCTCGACAGCTTCGATTCAAAGTTCGTGTAGAGGAAGAGGCAACCAGCGGCGCTTCCGTCAGGTTGGTATGGGAGGGATCACTCGACGCGGTCGGCATTGGCCTTGCGAGCGATCTTGAGCGGCTACGTGACAACAAGTCACGCACCACGCTGGTGCGATGTTCTGCTGGCTATCGCCAGCGTGCGCGCGCCACCCAGGCCGGTATCAATATGCGCGACCTTTCTGGACTTGATCCGGCGGCTCAACGTAACCGCGGGTCGTTCGTGCCGTCGAGCTCTCGTTGTGAATCTCTGGCCTTGGATTGGCGCCGGGCGCTTGCCGATGCGCGCAAGGCTGGTGTGCTTGAGATGGAATCGGCCGACCGACTCGCTGGCGCTTTTGACACTTTTGAAAGATCCTATGAGGGCGCACTGGCCGATTGGGCTTCGCATGGTCTGCGCTCGCCATCGCTGGCAGTTCAAGCGCAAGCTTATGGCGCACTGATCGATACGGTTTGCGCTTCCCTTTCCAGCCACCCAATGGTCATTGAAGGCCTCCTTCGCCCTTTGTTCGAGATAGGGGTCGCGCCGATCCAGGGTGTGACGAGCGCTCGCTCGTCGGTCATCGTCTGCCCGTGGCACCCGCTCCGCCTCGAAGCTCTTAACGCCCAACTCGCAAAGTTTCGTCGCGCGCTCGAAGCGCTCTTTGCTCCGCAAGCGCCGGAGTTCGCTGACGGCGGCACGATGTTTTTCGACGAACTCTCGCGCAATCTTCGCAATCCCGCTCGTCCCGACATCACGATGACGTGGCCAAGCGCACAGGCAATCCTGATCAGCGAGGTGGATACACTCCACGGTTACTCGCTTCTAGAACGACCGGTCACGCGCGCCGGCGCCGATGCGCCGAGCAATGAGAATGTGCTTCCCACTGCCCGGCAGATTGCCGATCTCGCCCAGGTCTATCTCCAGCTACAGCCGCATGAGCGCGACAATTTATCGATCGTGCTTTTCAATTGCGATGCTGCGGCTCTGCCTCAAGCGGTGGTGGATGCGGTCCGCAAAGACGCCGAGAGAGAAGGCGAAGAAGCGATGTGCCAGGTGATTTTGCGGCACACAGATGGCAAACAGCTCCGTGCGCTCTACCAGCAGCTCGTCAATCGCGAACTTCAACAGGATGGGCTGCATGCGAGTGA
This sequence comes from Mesorhizobium sp. B2-3-6, assembly GCF_006442305.1. NCBI lineage: Bacteria > Pseudomonadati > Pseudomonadota > Alphaproteobacteria > Hyphomicrobiales > Phyllobacteriaceae > Mesorhizobium > Mesorhizobium sp. B2-3-6. The sequence goes on from NZ_VFVW01000001.1 coordinate 1,020,131, forward strand.
AGCGGCGCGCGATTTTATGTCGCGGCTCCGCATTTCGATCCTGGTCAACGAGCAACGCCCGTCGCAGAGCAGCGATGGGCCTCCGTTTGACATTGTCTTCTGCCACGATGTGATCTCTCGTCAAGCCGAACTCGGCTGGTCTGATGTGCCACGAATAGAGCGACCAGCGATCGACATTGATCCAGCCCAGTGGTCGCGCCGCAAGGCGATCGGGCGTTTCGATCGAGACGCTGTACTGCACCTTACTTGTCCAGCCCAGACGAAGGCTGGCTGGAGCTATCTCGATGCGGTTGCTGTGCTCGCCGACGCCGGGCTTGCGCTTGCCGCGCGCGATCGCGGACTGTGTCGCGTGCCCGATCGGCGTACCGTGCTCCAGTCCGACGAAACCCGGCAGGTGCTCGACGAGACCCATCGCCTAGGAGCATGGGTCGTAAATTTCGACGACCTTCTCGACCGGCGCCAGCTTCTCAACAGCGGTATTTCGGTCATCCGCTACAAGCATGCAGCAGGCAGCAACCGTTCGCTGATCATCTCGTCCAAGGCTTCCGACACGTTGCTCCGCGCAACCTTGTGCAGCCGCCTTCGCGGGCTCGATGCCAGTTATGATGCAGAAACCGCCGGGGCGCTTGCCGGTAGGCTCATCAACGACGCTAACTCGGTATCAGGCGATATTGTGTTGCGCGCCGCGCGGCGCGGGACGAGTGCCGGCGAGTTGATCGGTGTGGTCCTTAGCAAATATCTGGTCGACCGGGAGCTTGGCCATCGTCCCCGCGCATGGCTCTTCCTGGACGATTACGCAAGCTGGCTTGGTCAAGCAGAGGGCCGCATGGCCGATCTGCTGTGTCTCGCCCCATCGATAGACGTCGATGGCAACCGCTATCTGGATGTCATCGTCACCGAGGCCAAGTTTGTCTCAACGACCAAGCTGCGCGACAAGGCTGATCACAGCCAGGGCCAGCTCAAGGCCAGCCTGCGGCGGTTCGAAAAGGCACTTTCCGCCGAAGGCGAGCCCGCCGACGCCGCAATCTGGCGCGCGCGGTTAGCTGAGATGTTGCAAGATGCGCAGCGCGACGGCACCAGCCTCGATCCGAATTGGCGCATAGCGATCCGGGACGGCAAATGCACGATCCGCGTGGCTGGCTACAGCCATGTTTTCAGTCATGGCTTTGGTGACGCTGAGATCGCCTTGGCCGATCACATGACCGGAGTGGAGGGAACGCGTTCGGGGTACCAGGAGCGATTTGCGCCAGCGACGGTTCGCGAGATTGTGAAGACTTATGCTGACAACCGCGATCCCACGCCGCTGCGCCTCCAACTTGGCGCCACATTGCTTGCCGAGACGCTTGCGGCCCGGCTGCCTGTGACGCAGGCGTCCGCCGTTCCCGGTCTTCCCCTCGACAGGCCCACTGAGTTGGTGACTCCTCGTGAAAACGGCGAGGCCGAACGAACGTCCGCCCATGCCCAAGATTCCAAAGGGTCGGAGTTTAGCGAAGGATCGAAGACCTCACTCAGCTTCCAGGCACTGCTCGAACTATGGGCGCAGGACCGACCTTCACAGGAAAGCGACACGTTGTGGCTCGACGATACCGCACAGCGATGTCGCGCTGCGCTGCTACGATACGGCATGTCGGCTCGACTCGAACAACAGGTGCTGACCCCCAATGCCGCTTTGCTGCGGTTCCGGGGTTCTGACGATCTCACTGTTGCGAAAGTCGAGAACAAGCGCGAAGAGCTTGAGTCGACCCATGGCCTCGAACTCATCGGGGTGCGAGCCGAACCGGGTTTCGTGGTCGTCTCGATTAAGCGGCCGCATCGGATGACGCTTGGTCTGCCCGAGGTCTGGGCCGGATGGAAAACCCAACCCGAGGGCGCAAATGCAAAGCTGCTGATCGCGGTCAAGGAAGATGATGGCACACCCTTGTTCCTTGAACCCGAGCCGGCGCCCCACACCCTCGTGGCCGGTAGCACCGGTAGCGGAAAATCGATCCTCATTCAAAACATCATTCTCGGTATTGCTGCCACAAATCGGCCCGATCAGTCTCGCATCATCTTGATAGATCCGAAGGCGGGCGTTGATTACTTTGCTTTTGAAACGCTCCCGCACCTCGACGGACCAATCATCGATCGGGAAGATGTTGCGCTTACCCGCCTTGATGAGCTGGTGGTGGAGATGCAGCGCCGCTATTCACTCTTCAAGGAAGCTCGTGTCTCGAACATAACTGCTTACAACAAGGCGACGAGCAACCCTCTGCCTCTCCTCTGGCTGATCCACGACGAGTTTGCCGACTGGATGCAGCTCGACACTTACCGCGCTGGCGTTGAAGCCGTTGTCAACCGGCTGGGCATCAAGGCACGCGCCGCAGGCATCTATTTGATCTTCGCAGCGCAGCGTCCCGACGCCAGTGTGTTTCCAATGCAACTGCGCAGCAATCTAGGAAACCGCCTCATCCTGCGCGTAGACAGCGCTGGCACCTCGGATCTTTCCCTGGGTGTCAAGGGTGGAGGAGCCGAGCGACTGCTCGGGAAGGGCCATCTTGCTGCTATTATCGGCGGCGGGACCACGCCGATCTATGCCCAGGTTCCCTTTATCGATACCGATCGTCTTGAGCAATTAGTAGCTGCGTTGGTGCGTGGGCTAGGCTGACGCGCATGGAAATCAACGCTTATCTTGATAACAACGCGACCACTCGCCCCCACCGTGAGGTGATTGAGGCCGTGCGCTACTACCAAGAGACACTCTTCCTCAACGCCTCCTCCACAGCGGGCGAGCTCCTAGGGGCGGCACGCCCACTTCGGGAGGCGCGTATCGCAATGCTCGGTCTGCTGGGTGGGGAGGAAGACGCCGATCAGATCGTCCTCACCTCAGGCGCGAGTGAGGCCAATAGCTGGGTCATGTTCGGCGCACTTGCGCCGGGTTCACATGGAGTGATCTCGGCTAGCGAACACTCATCCATACTGCATGCTGCGCGATCAGCACAGGCGCGCGGGCATCACATTGATGTCCTAGAGGTCAATGAGCAGGGTTTGATTGACGGTGAGAGTCTAGCTGCCGCACTTCGTCCAGAAACGCGGCTCGTTTCGATCCACATGGCCAACAACGAAACCGGTGCGATTCAGCCGCTCGCATCCCTTGGCGTGCTGGTTCGGGAGCTGGCGCCCTCTGCACTGTTCCACACCGACGCCACCCAGGCCGTGGGGCGCCTTGCAATTGACCTTTCTAATGCCTTCGAACAAGTCGATCTTCTCTCCTTTTCCGCGCACAAGTTTCACGGCCCCAAGGGGATTGGCGGTCTTTTCATCCGCAGTGGTGTGGCGATAAACGCCCTGATCTCGGGAGAGCAGGAGAAGGGTCTACGCGGCGGGACGTCAAACGTGCCCGGTGCGGCCGGCTTGGCAGTCGCAGCCCGACTGGCCACGGCGGGACTTGATCAAATGGCGAAGGTGGCCCAGCTGCGCGATCAGCTTGAAGCCCGACTTGTTGCCCTGCGACCCGATGCGGTGGTTCATTCCCGCGATGCTCCGCGCTTGCCCAACACGAGTTCGATCTCTTTTCCCCAGCTTCTAGCTGATGACGCCACCGAACAGCTTGCCTTGCGTGGCATTTGCATCGCTACCGGATCAGCGTGCACGGCTGGTGCTACCGCTCCCTCTCATGTGCTGACAGCGATGGGTGTATCCTTGGACGATGCACGCGCGACGCTGCGTTTCAGCCTGTCGATCCAAACCACGCAAGTCGAAGTTGACCGCACGATTCTTGCGCTTCAGCCTTTCCTGAGTTCACCAGCATAGGCCTTTGAAGCCCCCGGCCGATGCTTCCCTAGCCTGCGCGTGAGAACCGTTGTCCCTATGCGAACGTTGGGAATGTTCCAGTTCGGTGGTGGTAGAGCCGGGAAGGGGCATGGCGAGTCAACCCTCGTCAAGAGCGACGGCCCGCCAGAAGACGAAACGCGCCATCCAGTTCCATCTGCGACCCCAAGCCTATTTGTTGGTTATTTCGCGCGACATAGTCGAGGATTTCATTGCGGCTATGTGCAACGCCTTTTGCCAGATAGCCAGCAAGCCGCGGCGCCAGCTGCTGCTTCTTATCGAAATGAAGGCGCAATATGCGAACGAGCGTACCGATATAGTTGGGGGTGGCCTCAAGATTTATGTCGACGATACGGTTGCCGATGCTCGTCCAAAACCGATCGGATCGACTGATCTCCAAGCTGCGGCAATCGAACAGAACCGCATCGCAATCAAAGAATGTGGTCTTGGTGAGGTCCTTCAGCGAAGAGACGTTCACGTGACCCGCTCTGGCCGCCCAAGTCATTTGCAGGGGCCAAACGTCGAAGTCGAAGCGACCGTACTTCAGGCGGTATCCACCAAACCGGTTGCGCCGGCCATTCATGCGCATAAGCAGGGGCTCGAGCGCGCTGGGGGCGCCATCCACCACCACATCCACATCCGATTCGAAGGCGTCGCGGCCTTCGCGCGCAAAGTCGCGGGGAAGGCCGCCAAAAATCGCACAATTCCCCACCGGGCTAAGGCCATCTATGATCTCACCGATCTCGTGCCCCTCCGATCCTCTGATGAAATTGGCTATATCTCCGCCCAGATAGCGGTCTAGCAACAGCTCGCAGTTGGTCATGAGGCGCCGCGTGCCCTCAACTCTTGGAGCATTGAGATCGCGAAGCTGTCCGTCATCCCCGACACCATATCCGTCATCAGCTGCAGCTCTCGGTAGCGCATTGGCATACGATTATTCTGGTGCTCCGCTACGCGGCGATAGTTCTCTGAAATTCGAGAATAGACATAGCTGTGCAGCGGCGAAGTGCGCTTCGAAGACAGATTCGCTGCGTCTTTGCGATTCGTTATGGCCGCCCAGAACACGTCCATGAGCCCGTGAATCGTTTGATGGCCTGTCAATTCCACCTCGAGCACCTCGCGACGCGGGTAAATGTGCTGGCCGGCAAACTCCTTGAGCAGACGCCACAGACGAGCGGATTTTGATGCAGCCATCAATTCCCCACCGAAGGTCCCGGCCATGATGGCGCTCAAGTTTGCGACAAACGCATCAGTCGCATCGACTATCATCGCGCCGATTGCATTGACCCGGAACATTTGCATGGTGATGTCGTCGAGTTCGGCTGCCGACAACGACTGCTCGCGAAATTCTTCATGCTGCTCTTTGGCCTTTGCTATCACCTTCAGCACGACGACGTCGTCGTCTGCCTTGTGCAGCAAGTAGCCGACAAGACTATCGAAGTTGACAAGGCCCTTCTTCGCGGCGTCTTCGACGTCCACGACGGAGTAGGCGATGTCGTCGCAGGCTTCCATAATGAAGGTGAGCGGGTGGCGGATGCCTTCTGAAAGCCCGGTTTCTTTCCATACCTCCTCGACGATGCCTGCCTCCGATTGGAAGAAATTGAACTTCTTTCGCGCCAGAACAGACTTGTCGACCTTGTCCGAAGGACTTGGATACTTCAAAAGAGCCGCAAGGAATGCATAGGTCATGTTCAGCCCGAAGTCGTCGTTGACGATCTGCAAGCGGGTCAGCAATCTGAACGCCTGGGCGTTGCCTTCGAATTTGAGGAAATCTTCGCGCAATGCGGTTTCCTGAAGCCCCTCGAATATCTCCGGGGCCTTGGATTCTATCCATGACTGGATCGCATCCTCACCCTGGTGACCGAACGGGGGATTGCCAAGATCGTGGGCCAGGCCGATAGCTTCAAGCAGGGCAGGGATGTTCCGCTCGGCGTTGAGCTCTTTGGACAAGCTAAACTGCTCAGGATATGCGTGGACAAGCGCCGTGCCGAAGCTGCGGCACATGTTGGCCACTTCATGGCTATGTGTGAGGCGCGTTCGCACGCTGTCGTTCGGATCGAGTGGGAAAACTTGCGTCTTGTCCTGCATGCGTCGCACAGGTGTAGAAAACAGGATGCGGTCATGATCGCGCTCTAGCTCGGTCCGCTGCTCAACTGTTTTGGCCGAGCGCTCCGCGCCAAGACCTTTGGCCTTATCCTTCCGGCGTTGGGCATTGAGCAACTTTTCCCAATCCAGGTAAGGCAATGTCCATCGTCCCCGTCTTCGAGCAGCATCAGCTCGGTGTCATGATTCGTCAATTGTAGGAAGTTGCTGGTGGATGCAACCGCGCTAACGATCAATCAGCCTAACAACAAGTTTGCTCCGCACATAAAATCGCCACAGGTCTTATGTTCGCGCTTTGTTCTATAGCGGAATCTCGGCGTGGTCAACATTGTCGGCTGCCTTTAAGCACGTGAAGGCTTCTCTCCTCACTGAGCAAGTGGGGCGCCTCAGCGCGGTGACTGAGGGTGCTCAGCGGTCGCCTATTCCTCTGCAGGGTCGGTCGTTTGCAAGCTCACGCTCTGAACCCAGCGCGTGCGGTGCGCCTTGCGCTCGTGTATCGCTAGGTACAGTGATCGTCCGTTGCTCATTAGTGCGAGTGCGTCGCTCGCAAAGCGTGGGGACACGCGAAGCCACGCCGTCCAGCGCGGTTCGCCGCGGATCTTATCGATGAGACCCATGCCCGGAGGTGGCTTGTATATGGGGATCTGCCTACCTCGGTATTGACGATATTTGGGCGAGCCGTGCTCATCGCGCTCCTGCACATCCTTGAGCGTCGCACGAATGTCGCCAGAGCCCAAGTTGTCGCCATAGATTGTAACCTCATAGGCGTCGCCGGCCCGTTCCTCAGGGTAGGTGGATATTCCAGCGACGGTCAGGCGCGTAGTGAACCGATGCAGTGGGTCGTCATCATCTGAGTGCCAAGCGGATTGCGGCGCGTAAACGTTGTAGTTGACGGCAGCTTCGACGCTCGCCTCGCAGCGTTCCACCCTGAGGGCCAGATGCGTGTGCTCTTCTTCAGGCTGCTTCTGACGTTTGCTCGTGCGCGGCATCTGATCCTCCGCTTGCTGACCTTCCTTTACCCGCGTGATTGGCGGTTAAGAAAAGTACGACGAAATGCGCTGTACATGCACCCGTCGCGAATTCCGATTGACTGTTGTTGGGTTCGCCGCCGAAGGCTCGGGCCATCGCGAGAAAGTGGGTTCGGCTGCGGCGAACGCTGCGTTACGGGTCTCTTATCGGGACCGCAAATATCGGACTGGCGTCATGTTGGTGAACTTGCTGGGACGCCCAAGGGGAATCGAACCCCCCGTTGCCGCCGTGAAAGGGCGTTGGGCGATGGTGAAGTTCGTACAAAGCCTTCCGTCACGCTGATCGCGGCAATCATCAGAATAGGTCCATAGCGAAACCAGATTCTGTAGATATGCTGTAGATCGGCCGATTTCCGGAGCTTTTTAGGATCGACTAAGTCTTTGAAAATGTTGGCTCCCCGGGCCGGATTCGAACCAGCGACCAACCGGTTAACAGCCGGTTGCTCTACCACTGAGCTACCGGGGAACAGAGGCTCTCATGCGAGTGGCGCAGCCTATAGCAAACCCTTTTCGGCTTTGCAAAGAACCATTTCGCATTTTTCCGAGACTTTTTCGCTCAGGCGTTTCTCGCAATCGGCGGCGTTCGTCCTCATATTAGCCGTCTTGCGAGGGCGCGGAACCGAATGCGCGGTCGCGGCTTTCGTCAAGTGACATCCTCAAACCACCAGACGGACCAGCCATTCGAGATGACGGCAGCAGAAGAAAACCAGGCACCGGCGCGAAAGATATCGGTCTTCGGGCGCAAGTTCACCATGCCGCGTTCGCGCGGCCTCAGGATTGCAATCGGCGTGCTTTTGACGATTGGCGGCATTCTGGGGTTCTTGCCGATTCTCGGTTTCTGGATGGTGCCGCTCGGACTTTTGGTGCTCTCCTACGAATTCGCCATGGTGCGCCGCCATCGGCGCCGGTTCGTCGTCTGGTGGGAACGGCGGCGCCGGCCGGATTGATCGGCCACGCCGGGGACCTTGCCCGGCTTCGTCGCGGCGGCCTTTGGGGCCCGAATCAAATCGCAGCGCTATCCTGCGTTCCAGTGCTCGCCTCCTCCGGGGCGTCCTGCTGGCCTGCTCTCAGATCCTCGCTGATTTCCTTCAGGACGGCGGAAGCCGAGGCAAGGCGCGCGCGGTCGCGCGGTGAAAGCCGGCCGGTGCCTTCTATCTTGAGGCAATCCATGGCGTAGCGCACCAGCTCCTCGCACCCCAGCAGCGGCGAGCTGTCCGCGTTGTTGGTCGACTCGTCCGGTTTGGCCAGCTGCATGGCGCAGTCCTCCTCGGCCTCAACGCAGCCCGGTGCGCGGAGTTTCTCCCGATCATCCGCCATGCTTAACGGCTTGCTAACGCAGCTCGAACCGCCCTGTCTCGCATTTAGGGCGGGGTGCGGGGACTGGCGCAGGCGAAACCGTCGCGAATGCATTGTCGCCGCTTGACGGCTTTTTCGCCGCAACCTATTGGAACCGGGTGGAACGCCGGGAGTAACGAGGCCTCGTGGCGGAGTGGTTACGCAGAGGACTGCAAATCCTTGCACCCCGGTTCGATTCCGGGCGAGGCCTCCAATCTCCGGGCTCCCGCGCGTCAGCGCAGGGAGCTCGCCGTTCCCGTCTAAATGAACCGCGATGTGGCGCGGCAAGCGGATTGGTTGGGACATGAGCGCTGATTTCTCCGAGCTTCGCGTCAAGATGGTCGATGGCCAGATCCGCACCACCGACGTGACCAGCACGCCGCTGCTCGACGCCATGCTTTCCGTGCCCCGCGAGCTTTTCGTCGACGAACGCCAGCGCAATCTCGCCTACATCGACGAAGACATCCGCATCGCGGACGGCCCCGGCGGCGCGCGATATCTGATGGAGCCTTCGCCGCTGGCCAAGCTGATGCAACTGGCCGAGATCAGTCAGGCTGATTCGGTCCTCGATGTCGGCTGCGGCACCGGCTATGCCTCGGCCATCCTGTCGCGACTGGCGGGCTCCGTGGTGGCGCTTGAAAGTGATTCGGCGCTGGCCGAAACCGCAAAGTCGGTGCTCTCATCGCTGGGCTGCGGCAATGTGACCGTGGTCCAGGGCCCGCTGCCGCAGGGATATGCGGCCAAGGCGCCCTACGATGTCGTCTTCGTCGGCGGCAGCGTCGGCAAAGTGCCGGCGGCGCTGCTCGACCAGCTCGCCGAAGGCGGCCGCCTCGTCGCGGTCGAAGGGCAGGGCAATTCTGGCGTGGCGCGGCTTTTTTTCAAAGCAGGGGGGGTTGTAACCGGTAGACGGGCATTTAATGCGGCAATTAAGCCACTACCCGGGTTCGAACGTGAGCATGCTTTCGAATTCTGAATGATTTGGCCTTGCAGCAGAGGCTTTGTCATGGTCGCTTGCATTTGAACAATCGTTGCTGATCCCAATGGGGGCACTTTGGGCCGAGCGACAGGGAACATTCTGACACGCCGCTCCGGTTCTCTAAGGAGAAGCCGGTGCGGCGTGGTTCCCATGGAAAACGAATGAGGGTTTAATGGTGCCGTCTCTACGCAAGTCACTTTTCACCGCCGTCCTCGTTTCGGCGACCGCGCTTTCCCCGCTGGCCGCCTCGGCCGAAACCATCTCCGGCGCGCTTGCAAAGGCCTATCAATACAATTCCTCGCTGAATGCCTCACGAGCCGGCGTACGCGTCACCGACGAGAGCGTGGCCATAGCCAAGTCCGGCTGGCGCCCGACCATCACCGGGACGGCCGACACGAATTATGTGAATACCCGTGCCAGCGGCGCCAACGTCAAGACGGGGTCGGCCAGTGTGGCCATCGTCATAAACCAGAGCCTGTTCGACGGCTTCCAGACGAGAAACAATGTGGCGGCAGCCGAATCGCGGGTCAAGGCATCCGTCGAAAGCCTGCGCAACACCGAGGAGAACACGTTGTTGAGCGCGGCCACGGCCTATATGGACGTGATTCGCGACCGGCAGATCGCGGTGCTGACGGAGCAGAATCTGCAGTTCCTGACCGAGCAGGCGCGCGCCGCGCGCTCGCGGTTCGAGGTCGGCGAAGGCACGCGCACCGACGTTGCGCAGGCCGATGCGTCGCGCGCTTCCGCCGTGGCGTCGCTCAGCGCCGCCCGCGCGCAGGCGCTGGCAAGTGCGGCGAGCTATCACCAGATCGTCGGTGACGAGCCGGGCAAGCTCAGGCCTGCCTCGCCATTGGCCAGGCTGCTGCCGCCGAGCCTCGATTCGGCGATAGCCATCGCCTCGGCCGAGCATCCGGCGATCCTCGCCACCCAGCATCTGGTCGATGCGGCCGCGTTTTCGGTGAAGTCGTCCGAGGGCGCATTGCTGCCGCAGCTTTCCGCATCGGCCGGCATTTCGGAGGATTATCTGCATCGCAATCCCGACCTCCAGGGGAGCAACGGCGGTTCGACCTCGGCCAACATCGGTGCGACACTGACGATCCCGATCTATTCGGGCGGCCGCACCTCGGCGGTCGTGCGACAGAACAAGGAATCGCTTGGCGAGGCCCGCATCCAGGTCGACGTCAGCCGCGACCAGGTGCGCCAGGCCGTCGCCTCGGCGTGGTCGCAATACACCGCCGCGCAGCAGAGCGTCGCCGCCAACAGGCAGGTGATCGACGCCGCTCAACTGGCGCTGAACGGTGTCATCGAGGAACGCAATGTCGGCCAGCGCACCACGCTGGATGTGCTCAACGCGCAGGCCACCGTCATCACCGCCAAGATCAACCAGGCAAATTCCGAGCACGACGTTGTGGTGGCGAGTTATGCCATCCTGTCGGCGATCGGCCGCCTCTCGGCCGAGCGCCTTGCGCTGCAGGCGACGAAGTACAGGCCTGAAGAGCACTACAATGCCGTCAAGGACAAGTGGATCGGCCTGCGCACGCCGGACGGCCGCTAAACTCCACAGATTCGAGTAGTTCTCTCGAAGCGACCCGGCGTTCGATCGAAACGCCGGGTCGCTTCGTTGTTTGCGCAACTGCGCCGGCAACCCGTCACATGCTTTCCGACGAATTGCGCTAATCTGTTGAAATCCCACATGTCCCCAGAATGGGGATTCTCGTACGGCGCTCCGTCGGTTACGCTGTCGCCATGATTCGAATCCGGCGTTTACCGGAGCGGAAGTCTGTAACAGGTCACAAGGGCGGCGGATGTGACGATGGCAACGGCAAGCAGCGCACAGCGCGAACCTTCCATGGAAGAGATACTGGCTTCCATCAGGAGGATCATCGAGGACAGCGACAGCGGCCGCAAGCAGCCGGACGATGCCGATGACTTGCGGCAGGATCTGAAGCCGGCGGCGGGCGCTGCTCCCGACGTCGATGCGTTCCGCGCCGAATTGCATGCCGCTCCCGAGGTCAGGAAGCCGGTCACGCTGGCGGAGGTGCAGGCACAGACATCGGCGGCCGAACCAACGGTCGCGCGCATGGAAGCGCCGGAGCGAACCGATCCCGTGGCACCAAGGGCGTCGATGACGCTTGCCGAGGTGAGCGCCCGGATCGCCGCCGAGCCGCTGCCCGCCGAAAGGACCGACAGGCCCGCGACGCCCGAGGCCGGCGCGGCAAGCGATGCCATCGTCGCCGATTGGCGCCGCGAGATCGCGGCGGTCGGCGAGCAGGCGAAGGCGATACCAGGCATTCGCAAGCCGGTTGTCCAGCCCGAAGCGCCGGTGGACGAGCCGATGCCGGAGCCGGCGTTCGAGCGGACCCCTTCGATCGCCGCCCCGGCGAGCACCGACGAGGCGCGCAAGGCGGCGGATGAAACGCCTGCGGCCCGTCCGGCAATCCTTTCCGAGCATACGGGCCGGCAGGTCGCCGCGGCCTTTGGCGAACTCTCCGACGCCTTTGCCAGCCGCAGCAAGAAGACATTCGACGAGATGGCCGAGGAGATGCTGCGGCCGATGCTGCAGGACTGGCTGGACAACAACCTGCCAACGCTGGTCGAGCGCCTGGTGCGCGAGGAGATCGAGCGCGTGGCGCGCGGCGCGTAATGATTTTCCCGGGTCGCCTTAGGTGGCTAGTTGGACACCGCTGCGCCTTCACCCTGGCGCAGGCACGGTAATCTCAGGATCGGCACGTCGAAGGAGGCGGTGGCCGCAATAATAGCTCCGATGATGGCGATTGCCACGACCACGCCGCTCCACGCTTCATATAGGCCCGACCCAAGCATAGAGCCCGCCAACCTCATTGTTCGAACATATCTCGGCAGTCATTTCGGGTCTTCTCCGGGTTGGACTAGGCCCATGCGGGCCAAATAGGTTTCGAGCTTCGCGGTTCGGTCTGCATCAAGAATCGCCATCACACCGATATATCCGTCCGGCCGGATCAGCACACACTCGCCCGGTGCCAGTGCATAAGCATCGCGAAGGTGTCCCCAGGCATCTATGACATCGCCTTGCGGGCCGATGTGGTGGACATGCAGCCCCTTGAGTGGCCTAACCGTCTCTCTCCCGGCTTGATGAACAAGCAGTGTCCAATGCGGCCCTTGCAGCAATTGGAACAGTCGCCATGGTTGCCCCGCTGTGCCCCTGATTTGGGCATCCGGCGCGCGGTCCCCCGCACGCAGGCCGCTGCTGCGTTCGGCCATTTCCCTGGAGAGCGGCGATTCCGGATAGGCGATATCGAGCTGCCGCACCTCGCGGCCGCGGTGTATTCCACCCTGTTTCTGGGCGTCGAGCAGCCGGGTCGAAAGGCCGAGAACCGATTCTGCGACCGGACGTCGTTCCTGCTCATAGGTGTCGAGCAGGCAATCATCCGCGCCGTCGAGGACGGCGGCAAGTTTCCAGCCCAGATTATAGGCATCCTGCACGCTGGTGTTCAGGCCCTGGCCGCCGGTTGGCGGATGGATATGAGCTGCATCGCCAACGAGGAATACCCGATCGACCCGGTAGCGATCGGCAAGCCGGGCGTTCATCAGGTAGGCCGACGCCCAGGCGACCGAATCCACCCGCACGTCGCCGCGGCCGGTCCGCTCATTAATCAAGCGCCCCAGCTGTTCTGCTGAGAGGTCCACTTCGCCGTCCAGCGGAATGGGTGCCTGAATCTGGAAGAGATCGGTTCCGGCGAGCGGGCAAATCGCGACCATTCGCTCCATGTCACCGTCGTTGAACTGGTGCCACGCATCGCGGTCCAGCCCGGTCAACAGCACATCCGCCACGACCGCACGCACGCCCAGCGTCTTGCCGGGGAAATTCAAGCCGAGCGCGCCGCGCACGAAGCTGTGCCCGCCGTCCGCCCCGACAAGATAGCGTGCGCGAACGGTTTGCTCGCCATTCGGCCCCGCAAGACGTGCCATGACACCGTTCTCACCTTGCTCGAACCCAACCAACTCACATCCGTACTCGACCCTATGGCCTAGTTCTGCCAGCCGCTCTCGCATGATCCGCTCGGTGAGGAATTGCGGAATCATTAGCGCGATGGCGTAAGGCTCTGCCGGGGTCGGATCGGGGCGCTCGCCGGTGTCCTTTTCGATATAGCTGCCGTCATCGCCATACACGCGCATCGGCGGATAGACGCCGCCTGCGGCAACGACCCTGTCGAGAATGCCAAGATCTTCGAAAATCTCCTGTGTCCTCGGCTGGATGCCCTTGCCGCGCGAGCCACGGAAGGGTTCGCTCATCTTCTCAATGAGCTGGAAGGATATACCGCGCCGTGCAAGCTCGATCCCAAGCGTCAGGCCAGCCGCTCCCGCGCCGCAGATGAGCACATCTGCCGCAAAACCGTTTGTCATGTCGATCTCCTTGTGTGTAAAATGCACATAATGGAGAGTCGGAGTGGCGTCAATGAAAAACGTGAAAAATACACATATTGGGAGTCATCAGATTCGTGAACTCCACGGAGCGCTGATCGAGATTGCCAGCCTTATGAACCGGCCTCAGCGCGATGAGCAGATGGTAAAGGAGGCCGGAATTGCACTCGACCGCGCACTGTTTCCTCTGCTGGTCGGGATAGAGCGGCTTGGGCCGATCGGGATAGTGGACCTCGCCGACCGGGCTGGCCGCGATTACACCACTGTCAGCCGTCAGGTGGCGAAGCTCGAAAGCCTTGGCCTGGCCGTGCGCCGGCAGAGCGAGACAGACCGCCGCGTGAATGAGGCTGTCGTCACGCCAAAGGGCAAGGCGATGACCGACAAGATCGACGCAGCACGAGAGAGAAACGCTCGCGCCGTTTTCGAAAGCTGGGACGCACACGACATCGACGAACTCGTGCGGCTCATGTGCAAGTTCGCCGAAGCTTTGAAAGAAAAACCAGAGGACTCCAGCGCGTCCTGAGACGTCGCACTATTCCTCGTTTCGTACGACCCGAGCTGGCATTTGGGATTGGGCGGCGTAGGCGTGCAATGCCTCTCCGGCTGGAGCCGGTGACAGTGCCGACGCCACCAGGGATTGTCGCATACGGGACAGACACTATCTGAACGGTGATCCTCTTTCGTTGTGCCGGTTGCCGAGGCGGCCCCTACGGTTGACTCGGTCAAAGCCTTCCGATTTACACCGGACCAGCAAAAATCCGACAGCGCGGACCATTTTCCCATGCTTGAAAAGACCTACGACGCCAAAACCGTCGAACCGAAGATTGCCAAGGTGTGGGAAGAGGCCGACGCGTTTCGCGCCGGCGCCGGCGCCGAGGAGGGGGCCGAGGCCTTCACCATCGTCATCCCGCCGCCCAACGTCACCGGCTCGCTGCATATGGGCCACGCGCTCAATAACACGTTGCAGGATATTCTTGTTCGCTTCGAGCGCATGCGCGGCAAGAACGTGCTGTGGCAGCCGGGCATGGACCATGCCGGCATCGCCACGCAGATGGTGGTCGAGCGGCAGTTGATGGAAAAGCAGATCCATCGCCGCGACCTCACCCGTGAACAGTTCATCGAGAAAGTGTGGGAGTGGAAAGCCGAATCCGGGGGCGCGATCCTCAACCAGCTGAAGCGGCTCGGCGCCTCGGCCGACTGGTCGCGCGAACGCTTCACCATGGACGAAGGCCTGTCCAAGGCCGTGCTCGAAGTGTTCGTCACGCTCTACAAGGAAGGCCTGATCTACAAGGACAAGCGCCTTGTGAACTGGGATCCCAAGCTGCTCACCGCGATCTCCGATCTCGAGGTCGAGCAGCAGGAGGTCAACGGCAATCTCTGGCACTTCCGCTATCCCGTCGAAGGCGTGGCCTTCGATCCGGAAAACCCGAAGACCTTCATCATCGTGGCGACGACGCGCCCCGAGACGATGCTGGGCGATACGGCCGTCGCCGTGCATCCGGACGACGAGCGCTTCCGGCACCTGGTCGGCAAGAATGTCGTCCTGCCGATCGTCGGCCGCAAGATTCCCGTGGTGGCGGATGAGTATTCCGACCCCGAGAAGGGCTCTGGCGCGGTTAAGATAACGCCGGCGCATGACTTCAACGACTTCGAGGTCGGCAAGCGCCACAAGCTGCCGGCGATCAATATCCTCACCGTCGAGGCGGCGGTAAACCTCAGGGACAACGAGGATTTCCTCGCCGGGCTCGAGGTGACGCCGGAGCGCCAAGCCGTCTGGGATGAACTCAACGGCCTTGACCGCTTTGTCGCGCGCAAGAGGATCGTCGAATTGATGGAAGAAGGCGGCTTCCTCGACAAGGTCGAGCCGCATCGCCACGCCGTGCCGCATGGTGATCGCGGCGGCGTGCCGATCGAGCCGTTCCTGACCGAGCAGTGGTATGCAAACGCCGCCGAACTGGCCAAGCCGGCGATCGCCTCGGTGCGCGAGGGGCGTACCAAGATCATACCCGCGAATTGGGAAAAGACGTACTTCCAGTGGATGGAGAACATTGAACCCTGGTGCATCTCGCGCCAGCTTTGGTGGGGCCACCAGATTCCGGCATGGTATGGGCCGGACGGGCGCGTCTTCGTCGAGAAGACGGAGGAAGAGGCGCTGAGTGCCGCGATCGAATATTATCTGGCGCTCGAAGGACCCTGGAAGGCCTGGGTCGAGGACAAGCTCGAGAATTTCCAGCCGGGCGAAATCCTGACCCGTGACGAGGACGTGCTCGATACCTGGTTTTCCTCGGCGCTGTGGCCGTTCTCGACGCTGGGCTGGCCGGATGAGACGCCGGAGCTGAAAACCTACTACCAGACCGACGTGCTGGTGACCGGCTTCGACCTGATCTTCTTCTGGGTCGCGCGCATGATGATGATGGGCCTGCACTTCATGGACGAGGAGCCGTTCCACACCGTCTACATGCACGCGCTGGTGCGCGACAAGAACGGGCAGAAGATGTCGAAGTCGAAAGGCAATGTCGTCGACCCGCTCGACCTCATCGACGAATATGGCGCCGACGCGCTGCGCTTCACGCTGACGGTGATGGCGGCGCAGGGGCGTGACGTGAAGCTCGACCCGGCGCGCATTGCCGGCTACCGCAATTTCGGCACCAAGCTTTGGAACGCGACGCGCTTCGCCGAGATGAACGAAGTCGCGCGCAACGACGATTTCTGGCTGAACGACGCCAAGCTGGCGGTCAACCGCTGGATCCTGACCGAGCTGACGCGCGCCGCGCGAGAGGTCACGGACGGCATCACCTCATATCGCTTCAACGAGGCGGCGGGGGCGGCCTACCGCTTCGTCTGGAACCTGTTCTGCGACTGGTATCTGGAGCTGCTGAAGCCGGTGTTCATGGGCACGGACGAGGCGGCCAAGGCCGAAAGCCGCGCCTGCGTCGCCTTCGTGCTCGACGAAATCTACAAGCTCCTGCATCCGATGATGCCGTTCATGACCGAGGAACTTTGGGCGCAGACCGCGGGCGAGGGCAAGGAGCGCGCTTCGCTGCTTTGCCATGCCGCGTGGCCGTCGCCGGATTTCGAGGACGCTGAAGCGGCCGCCGACATCAACTGGCTGGTTGATCTCGTCTCCGGCATTCGTTCCGTGCGTTCGGAAATGAACGTGCCGCCGGCAGCCATCGCGCCGCTGATGGTGATCGGAGCCAACACGCTTACCCGCGAACGGCTGGAGCGCCACGCCGCCGCGATCAAGCGGCTGGCGCGCGTCGGCGACATCTCGCAGGTTGACGCCGCACCCAAGGGCTCGGCGCAGATCGTGCTCAACGAGGCAACGGTCTGCCTGCCGCTCGGCAGCCTGATCGATCTCGCCGCCGAGGCCGCGCGCTTGCAGAAAGAACTGGCCAAGGTGACCGAGGAGATCGCACGCCTGCACAAGAAGCTGTCGAACGAAAGATTCGTCGCCAGCGCGCCGGCCGAGATCGTGGAAGCCGAGCGTGAAAAGCTGGCCGAATACCGCGAGGCGCAGGGCAAGCTTTCGGTGGCGCTGGCCAGGGTTCGCGAAGCGGGTTGAGGGCAGATTCGGGAGACTTTAGGGCCCTCTAAAATGGGGTGGCTTTTTGCCTCGAAACCGGCATTCCGTAGCGTTAATGTTGACGTAAACGGAAGTTTTCGCCCCATTGTTGCCATAATGTAACAATGGGGCATTCGACTGCTCAAAACTGATTATTTTTGGCCTTTTTGGCCGATTTTCTCCCGTTTTTCTGAGTGAGACACGCCCGGCGAACCGTTTTTCTGCCTCGCTGCGCTGGTCTGCATTTTGTCCGGAATGCGTCCGGTGGACATGTACATGTACGCCCCAAGAATTCGTTGTTGCACCGTTAACCCGAATTGGTTCTAGCTGGATGCACTGACTATTCGGGGAGGACATCCATGAACAATCTGCGTTTGAAAGCACTGCTGGGGGCAGGGTGCTTTTCGCTGGCTTTGCTGGGGACGGCAATGAGCTCGGCACATGCCGGCGGCCTGGAACGTGGCGGCTACGATATCGACCTGCTGTTTGATCCGGCGCCGTTCGCGACGGACGCGGAAGCGACCTATGTGATGCCGGACCGTAAGTACGAGAATGCGCGTGGTCCCGGCGGAGCCAATCTCGGCCTTGGTACCTCGGCCGACGGAGCCGAGGGCTATTGGGTACCGCGCATAGGAATGAAGGCCCAGGTTGTGCAGGGCGTCGACTGCATGGTCGATTATTCGCAGCCTTGGGGCGCGCATACCGCACCAGGTATGTGGAACGGAGCGCTTTCTAACGTCGAGACTGATATCAAGAGCAACAATTACGCCGGCACCTGTTCCTACAAGTTTGATGCTGGCAAGGGCCAGCTCCGCTTTATCGGCGGGTTGTTCTATCAGGACATTTCAGGCTTCAAGGAAAGCTTGGTCGGTTTTACTCCCCTCGGACAACCGCTGCTTGGTCGTGTCGATCTGGAGGCTAACGGTTGGGGCTGGCGCGCCGGCGTTGCCTACGAAATCCCTGATATCGCGCTCCGCGCCAGCTTGGTCTACAATTCGAAGGTCAAGCTAGACAACATTTCGGGCACACTCACCTTACCAGCTATTCTTGGAGGTTCTCGGCCGATCTATGGCGCAGAGGAGTCGATGCCGGATTCGCTGGAACTGAAACTGCAGTCCGGTATTGCGCCTGACTGGCTGGCCTTCGGCTCAATCAAGTGGGTCAACTGGAGCGTGCTGCAGAGCGTTCCGATCTGTCCAACAATTGCGCCTGGGGCGGCTTGCTTCACGAACGGCCCGGGTCAGGTGACGTCGCTCGACCTGATGTATCGTGACGGCTGGACCGTTTCAGGTGGTATCGGCCACAAGTTCAATGATCAATGGAGTGCCGCCGGTCAATTGACCTGGGATCGTGGCACCTCGCATGGCTATGGTGCGCAGACCGATACGTGGACCCTGGGCGGCGGCGTCGCCTATACGCCGCAGCCCAACATCGAAGTGCGGCTCGCTGGAGCGGTCGGCGTTTTGACCAGCGGCCACTCGGGGACATTGGCTGGTGAGAACGGCTATGTTGCAGGCGAGGATGCCAGCTATGATTTCGGGAATGATCTGATCACGGCGATCTCTGGTGGTGTGAAGATCAAGTTCTAAGTCTCTGTAAAATCAAATGAAAGGCCGGGCAATGCCCGGCCTTTTTCGTTCCGGGGCTGTGGCCGAGCCTGTCGGCCCCAGGGCTGCGTTGCAGATAAACCGCACCAGCTCCGCCTCGTGTCGTTGTGATGTTTTGGCAACACTTTCTGAACAACCCCTGCGCTAGAAGTCAGGCCGACGAAATTGCCCATTTCCCGCCATAAACCCGGCGCACCTCGATCTTGTCTCGGGACACGCGCCAAAAGGCTCGGCGATGGGAGCAGGCCGCACCGCCCTCTTGCGAGGAAGATGTGGGGCAAGGAAGAGTATGGACGCCAAAGTCATCTCCAAGGCTAAGCTCCCCAGCCGCTATGTGACCGTCGGTCCGGCGCGTGCGCCGCATCGCTCCTATCTCTATGCCATGGGCCTGTCGGCGGCCGAGATCGCACAGCCGCTGGTCGGCGTCGCCTCCTGCTGGAACGAAGCGGCGCCCTGCAACATTTCGCTGATGCGCCAGGCGCAAGTGGTCAAGAAGGGCGTCGCGGCCACCAACGGCACGCCGCGCGAATTCTGCACCATCACCGTCACCGACGGCATCGCCATGGGCCACCAGGGCATGAAGTCGTCGCTGGTGTCGCGCGAGGTCATCGCCGATTCGGTCGAGCTCACCATGCGCGGGCATTGCTACGACGCGCTGGTCGGGCTCGCCGGCTGCGACAAGTCGCTGCCCGGCATGATGATGGCCATGGTGCGGCTCAACGTGCCGTCGATCTTCATCTATGGCGGCTCGATCCTGCCCGGCAGCTACCGCGGCCGCCAGATCACCGTGCAGGATGTGTTCGAAGCGGTCGGCCAGCACTCGGTCGGCACGATCGGCGATGCCGAGCTGCTTGAAATCGAGCAGGCCGCCTGTCCGTCGGCCGGCTCCTGCGGCGCCCAGTTCACCGCCAACACCATGGCGACCGTGGCCGAGGCGATCGGCCTGGCGCTGCCCTATTCCTGCGGCGCGCCGGCGCCTTATGAAATGCGCGACCGTTTCAACTTCGCCTCCGGCGAAAAGATCATGGAACTGATCGCCAGGAACATCCGGCCGCGCGACATCGTCACGCTGAAAGCGCTGGAGAACGCGGCGACGGTGGTTTCGGCCACCGGCGGCTCGACCAATGCGGCGCTGCATTTGCCGGCCATAGCGCATGAGGCCGGCATCAAGTTCGACCTGTTCGATGTCGCCCGGATTTTCGAGAAGACGCCATACATCGCGGACCTCAAGCCCGGCGGCAAATATGTCGCCAAGGACATGTTCGAGGCCGGCGGCATCCCGCTGTTGATGAAGACGCTGCTCGACCACGGCTACCTGCATGGCGATTGCCTGACGGTCACCGGCCGCACTTTGGCCGAAAATATGGAGCATGTTGCCTGGAATGAACACCAGGATGTGGTCCGCCCGGCCGACAGACCTATTACCCAAACCGGCGGTGTCGTGGGCTTGAAGGGAAACCTTGCCCCCGAAGGCGCGATCGTGAAGGTCGCGGGCATGACGGAGTTGAAATTCTCCGGCCCGGCGCGCTGCTTCGATTCGGAAGAGGAATGTTTCGAAGCGGTGACGCATCGCAACTACCGGGAAGGCGAAGTTCTCGTCATCCGTTACGAAGGGCCGCGCGGCGGACCTGGCATGCGCGAGATGCTGTCGACGACGGCGGCACTCTACGGCCAGGGCATGGGTGGCAAGGTGGCGCTGATCACAGACGGCCGTTTCTCGGGCGCGACGCGCGGCTTCTGCATCGGCCATGTCGGGCCGGAGGCAGCCGTTGGCGGTCCGATCGGGCTGCTCAGGGATGGCGATGTGATCTCTATAGACGCCGTGAACGGCACGATCGATGTGGCGTTGTCCGATAGGGAACTGGCTGCGAGGGCAAAGAGTTGGAAGGCGCGCACGACCGACTATCAGTCCGGCGCGATATGGAAATACGCACAGACGGTAGGGTCCGCCCGCGACGGCGCGGTCACCCATCCGGGCGGTGCCAAAGAAACACACTGCTATGCGGACATCTGAGTTGTTGAAGTCAACACCAGAGTTGTTGAGGTCGTCTGTCCTTCCGGCACTGGTCGCGTTAGCGATCTTTGGCGCCGTCGGCCAGGCCATGGCCTTCGACGACAAGGTGTTCGACGACAAGACCGGCGTGAAGCCGCAGTCGAGCCCCTGGGCGGTGTTCCAGTTCGGCTTCTCCGCCTACAAGAACGGCCACAAGGAACAGGCCGCGGAGGCCTATAAATACGCGGCCGAGAACGGCCAGATCGGCGCCACCTGGAAGCTTGCCCGCATGTATGCCGAGGGTGACGGCGTGGCGCGCGACGATTACGAGGCGTTCAAGTTCTTTTCGGAGATCGTCGATCAGGACGTCGAGCCCGGCTCACCGGAAGAAAGCTACGTTTCCGACGCGCTGGTGGCGCTGGGCGACTACCTGCGCAAGGGCATTCCCGGCAGCCCGGTGACCGAGAACGAAGTGGCGGCCCAGGAATATTACATGCGCGCCGCCGCCAACTACCGCAACCCGAATGCCCAGTTCGAGATGGGGCAGATGTTCCTGAAGGGCGAGGGCGGCGTGAAGGCCAGCGTCAAGCAGGCCGGGCGCTGGTTCCAGCTCGCCGCCGAAAAAGGCCATGCCGGCGCGCAGGCGACGCTTGGCCATCTGTTGTTCCAGAGCGGCAAGATCGTGCGCGGCCTGGCGATGATGACGGCAGCACTCGAACGTGCGGCGCCCGCCGACCAGCCCTGGATCCGCGGCATGCAGGAGGAGGCCTTTGCCGCCGCCGGCGAAGCCGACCGCCGCACAGCGATCTCGCTCGCTGACGACATCCTGACCAAGGGCAACAGCGCCGATCAGTAAGGATGATCTCCCCACGAGGAGATCGCTAATCAGACATTAATTCTCGGTCGGCTCCGCCGGCACCATGCTGGGAGCCGGCGCCGAGATCGGCGTCATCCGCCGGTGCGGCGCCAGCCTGTCTTGCGGGCAGCTGTCCCCGACTTTCGTCCATGAGGTGTTGTTGAGCACCATCTCGCAGCGGGCGAGGTGGTTCTTGTCGGCGATCGTCAGACAGGCGACCTGGCCGACCGGGTAGGATTTTCCATTGGCAAGACATTCCTCGGCGGCGAAAGCCGCCGCAGGGACGGCGACAGCGAATGCCAGGCCGATCGGACAAAGGACAAGTCGTATGGTCATGGGAACCCCAGCCGCCATGATGATCTCCCATCATGCGCCTGATTGTGGCGATACGAGGTCCAGCGCGGGCCCGGGGTCTCCCTCAGGCCGGCAGCAAATCGAGATCGATGGCCACCGGCACGTGGTCGGACGGTTTTTCCCAGGCGCGCACATGCTTTTCGATCGAGGCCGATGAAAACCGGTTGGCGGCCT
The DNA here is from genome assembly GCF_006442305.1 of Mesorhizobium sp. B2-3-6. Classification (NCBI taxonomy): domain Bacteria; kingdom Pseudomonadati; phylum Pseudomonadota; class Alphaproteobacteria; order Hyphomicrobiales; family Phyllobacteriaceae; genus Mesorhizobium; species Mesorhizobium sp. B2-3-6. The sequence goes on from NZ_VFVW01000001.1 coordinate 1,042,330, forward strand.
CGGGCGACAGCAGCAGGTGGTCGATGCGGATGCCGTTGTTCTTCTGCCAGGCGCCGGCCTGGTAGTCCCAGAAGGTGAAGGTGTCGCCCGCATCGGTGACCGAACGCACCGCTTCGGTGAAGCCGAGATTCTTCAGCCTGCGGAACGCCTGCCGCGTCTGCGGCTGGAAGAGCGCATCATTCAGCCAGTTCTCCGGGAACTTCGCGTCGACAGGTTCGGGAATGACGTTGTAGTCACCGGCCAGCACCAGGGCTTCCTCCAGCCTCAGCCGCTCCTCGGCCCAGCGCTCCAGCCGTGCCATCCAGGACAGCTTGTAGGAGAATTTCCTCTCGTCATCGATCGGATTGCCGTTCGGCAGATAGAGCGAGGCGACACGCAGCGCGCCCTTGTCGGTCGAGAACACACCTTCGATGAAGCGCGCGTGCTCGTCGGCGTCGTCGCCGGGCAGACCTCTGATGACCTCGTCGAAGCGCAATTTCGACAGCAGGGCGACGCCGTTGAAACCCTTCTGGCCGTGGGTTTCCACATTGTAGCCAAGCGCCTCGATCTCGGCGCGCGGGAACTGCTCGTCGACCGTCTTGATCTCCTGCAGGCAGACGATGTCGGGGGCGCTTTCGGTCAGCCAATGGGTGAGATTGCCGATGCGGGCGCGAATGCCGTTGATGTTCCAGGTGACGATCTTCATGGCGGCCTCAATGTTCTTCCGGGGCAAGACGTTCGACCAGGCCGATCGTATTGCCTGCGGGATCCTTTAGAAAGGCCATCCACTCGCTTTCCCCCGCCGGACCGAACTGGCCCTCGGTGTCGCGATGAACAAGCGTTGGAGGCGCGGTGAAGGGAACGCCCGCAGCTTTCGCGCCGGCGTGGAAATCCTCGAGACCTGATATGTCGAGATAGACGGTTCCGGCCGGAATGCCGTCGGTGAACAGCAGCCGCACGCTGCCGGCCATGATGAAGGCGATGCCCGGCGGATCGTAACGCACATGCACGCTCATCCCGAGCACGTCGCACCAGAAGGCCAGAGTCGCGTCGAGGTCTCGCCCGGCCGAGAGCGCGACCTGACGAACCGCGCCAATGGCAGGCATGTTGTTCCTAAATGGAGAAGCTTGTGCCGCAGCCGCAGGAGGCGACCGCATTCGGGTTGCGGATCTGGAACGACTGGCCCATCAGGTCGTCGACGAAATCAATCACCGACCCGCCCATATAGACCAGCGACAGATCATCGATCAGAACCGTGGCGCCGTCCTTCTCGATGGCGACATCGTCGTCGTTGCGCGCGTCGACCAGATCGAACTTGTAGGAAAAGCCGGAGCAGCCGCCGCCTTCGACGGAAACGCGCAACGCCGTCTTGCCGGCCTCGTCCGACACAATCTTGGCGATCCGCCTTGCGGCGGCATCGGTCATCTCGACTTTCATGGCGGTCTTGGCATCCGCGCCCATGGGCGTCACCTTGCTTTCGGTTTCACATGATAGGTATGAAGCGCGAAGGGCCAAGTCAACCGGCCATAGTCTGGCGGCCAAAGTCAGGCGGCCAAAGTCAGGCGGCATCGACCATGACCAACGAGTTGGGCGACATCGGATTTGGCTATAGGCCCCGCGCGGCCTATGCCAGCGATCCGGCGCGCTCGCGCGGGCGCCTGTTCGAAGAGGTCGAAAGCCCGACCCGCACGCCATTCCAGCGCGACCGCGACCGCATCATCCATTCCACCGCGTTCCGCCGGCTGAAACACAAGACGCAGGTCTTCATCGCCCATGAAGGCGATCATTACCGCACCCGGCTGACCCATTCGATCGAGGTGGCGCAGATCGCACGCGCCCTGGCGCGGGCGCTGCGCGGCGACGAGGATCTGGCTGAAGCGGTGGCGCTGGTGCATGATTTCGGCCACACGCCCTTCGGCCACACCGGCGAGGACGCCCTCAACGAGAAGATGGCTGATTGGGGCGGCTTCGACCACAACGCGCAATCGCTGCGCATCGTGACAAGGCTGGAAGCGCGCTATGCCGAGTTTGACGGACTGAACCTGACCTGGGAAACGTTGGAAGGCCTGGTCAAGCACAATGGTCCGCTGACCGATGCCAACGGCAAGGGGCTGAAGGGTCCGGTGCCGCAGGCGATCCGCGACTATTCGGAACTGCACGACCTCGAACTCGACCGGTTCGCCGGCATCGAGGCGCAGTGTGCTGCGATCGCCGACGATATCGCCTACAACACGCACGACATCGACGACGGCCTGAGGGCGGGGCTGCTGACGCTGGACATGCTGAAGGCCGTCTCGCTGCCGGGGACCATCCTGGAGGGGGTGCGCGCGCGCTATCCCAATCTCGACGAGGTGCGCACCGGCCACGAGCTGATGCGGCGCCAGATCACCGCCATGGTCGAGGACGTGATCAGGTCGACCACCGCCAACCTGGAACGCACCGGGCCGCGGAGCGCCGATGCGGTGAGGGCGGCGGGCGAGACGATGGTGACCTTTTCCGCCGAAATGGCCGTCGCCGAGAAAGAGCTGAAGGCCTTTCTCTACAAGCACCTCTACCGGCACAAGGAAGTCATGCGCGTGCGCGCCGATGCGGAGCGGATCGTCAGGGACCTGTTCGACGTCTATTTCGCCGACCCGCGCGCTATGCCGGACGGCTGGCGCGAGGGGCTCGACCGGGCCGAGGATCGCATCAAGGCGCGCAGCGTGGCCGACTTTCTGGCGGGGATGACCGACACCTACGCGCTGAAGGAACACCGGCGTTTGTTTGACGATACGCCGGATTTGAGCTAGGGCGGGCTCGATTTTGCCGGCCAACAAGCCGGATTCCCTGCAAAGCCGCCAGAGTCATACCCATGAACATCTTCGCCGACTTCACCGCGCGAATCATAAAAGCCGTCGAGACGCTTGATCTGAAAGACAATGACGGCGTTTCGCCCGACCTGTCGCGCATCGCCGTCGAGCCGCCGCGCGATGCCAGCCATGGCGACCTCGCGACCAATGCGGCGATGGTGCTGGCCAAGCCCACCGGCCAGAGCCCGCGGGCGCTGGCTGAGCGCCTGGCGCTCGCGCTGCGGGACGACAAGGATATCGCGGCCGCCGAGGTTGCTGGCCCGGGCTTCGTCAATTTGCGGCTCAAGGACGGTTTCTGGCAGGCACATCTCACGACGCTTCTGGGCGAGGGCCGCAATTACGGCCGCTCCAGCATCGGCGGCGGCAGGAAGGCCAATGTCGAATATGTATCGGCCAACCCGACGGGGCCAATGCATGTCGGCCATTGCCGTGGCGCCGTCGTTGGCGATGCGCTTGCCAATCTGATGGCCTTTGCCGGTTACGACGTGACCAAGGAATATGTCATCAACGACGCCGGCTCGCAGATCGACGTTCTCGGCCGCTCGGTGATGCTGCGTTATCGCGAGGCGCTTGGCGACGAGGTCGGCGAGATTCCGGCCGGGCTCTATCCAGGCGACTATCTGGTCCCGGTCGGGCAGGCGCTGGCCAAGGAGTTCGGCCGGTCCTTGCTGCAGATGCCGGACGAAGAGGCGCTCGCCATCGTCAAGGACCGCACCATCGACGCGATGATGGCGATGATCCGCGAGGATCTGGCGCTGCTCAACGTGCATCATGACGTGTTCTTCTCCGAGCGCACGCTGCACGCCGACAATGCCAGGAAGATCCGCTCGGCGATCAACGACCTGACGCTGAAGGGCCATATCTACAAGGGCAAGCTGCCGCCGCCCAAGGGCGAGAGGCCGGACGACTGGGAAGATCGCGAACAGACCCTGTTCCGTTCGACGGCGGTCGGCGACGACATGGACCGGGCGCTGGTCAAGTCGGATGGTTCGTTCACCTATTTCGCCGCCGACGTCGCCTATCTCAAGGACAAGGTCGATCGCGGCTTCGTCGAGCTGATCTACGTGCTCGGCGCCGACCATGGCGGCTACGTCAAGCGGCTGGAAGCGCTGGCGCGGGCGATCGCCGGCGACGAGGTGAAGCTCACGGTTCTTCTGTGCAACCTGGTAAAGCTGTTTCGCGATGGCGAGCCGGTGCGCATGTCCAAGCGGTCCGGCGATTTCGTGACGCTGCGCGAGGTTGTGGAGGAAGTCGGCCGCGACCCCATCCGCTTCATGATGCTCTATCGCAAGAACGATGCGCCGCTCGATTTCGACTTCGCCAAGGTGACCGAGCAGTCCAAGGACAATCCGGTGTTCTATGTGCAGTACGCTTCGGCGCGCTGCCATTCGGTATTCCGGCAGGCGAGCGAGCAGTTGGGAGAGGCCAATTTCGATCGCAACAGCCTGGCGGCTGCCGTGGCGTTGCTGACCGACGAAGGCGAGATCGGCCTGATCAGGAAACTCGCTGAATATCCACGGTTGATCGAGTCGGCGGCACTTGCGCTCGAGCCGCATCGGCTGGCATTCTACCTCTACGATCTGGCCTCAAGCTTCCACGGGCACTGGAACCGCGGCACCGATAATCCGGACTTACGTTTTGTTAAGGTTAACGACCGACAATTGACGCATGCCAGACTAGGGCTGGTGCAGGCTGTTTCGGATGTCTTGACGTCCGGCCTGACGCTGATCGGCGCCGCGGCGCCCACCGAAATGCGTTAGGTTTGACTAAAAAACCTGTCACCTTTTGCCCACATTGCGCTGGTAAGGGCCAACCCTGCGCGACGTCCATGGCGTCCGAATGAGTGCGAGTTCGGGAACAATAATGGCAGACAGAACCCAGCTGAGAATAGCCGACAACAACGACATCGCCAACGATGATCCGTTCGCGGAACTGACCAGGATCATGGGGTTCGACCCGCGCCAGCCGGTCAAGCCACAGGCGCCCGCCCAACCGAAAGCCGCCGCTGATCAGCAGGCGCAGGAGGTCGATTTCGACATCGATCTCGAAAAGGAGTTGATGGGCGACTTCGACTTTGCCGAAGGCAACGCCGCGACGGTCGCCGATGTTGATGAGCCGGCGTTCGACGCCGCCGCTACCGACGGCATGGATGACGAACTCGCCATGGCGTTCGACGACATGCAGCTCGACGATGAGCATGGTGCCGACGACGCTGTTGCCGAGGCCGCGCCAACCGTCGATGCCGCTTTCGATACGGATTTCGACGATGCGGTAGCCAGCTCTCTCGATGGCGTTTCGCCGCTCGATGACGATCTGCCCATGGCGGACGAGCTTGCGGCATCGCTCGATCAGGACTTCCGGCTTGATGACGCGACCGATGCGGCCGAGCCCGCCTTGGCCGCCGAAGTGGCGGAGCCTGTCGCGGAGCCTACCGTCGACCATGAATTCGACGATGGCTTTGCCCTTTCGCTCGAAGACGAACTGATGCTCGATGGTCACGTGGCGGAGCAGCAGCCTGAAGCGGCCGCGGCTCCGGTCGAGCCTCCCGTCGAGGCGGCGCTGAACGCGAACCATGCGGTTTCCGAAGAGGATTTTGGCGATCGCTTTGATGACGCCACGGCTTTCGACGACGGGCTGGCGGATATCGATTTCGATCTGGCTGCCGATCACTCGGTCGCGACCGATGCGCCCGTGGCTGCGGAGACGGATGCGCTTGACGCGCATGACGTGATCGCCGAGACGGCAGATGCGCACGAAATGGAGGACGTGTTCGCCGAGGCGACGGATGCGGAAGGCGAGGCGGCAGACCTGGCCGCCGATGAGCCGCTGGACGATGCTTTCGAGCAGGATTTCAACGACGCGCTTGCCGAAGCGACGGACGAGCCGGCCGCTGAGCCTGTGGCTGCCCCCGTTCATCCGGCCGCCCCGGCTATGGCCGAACCGGTGCATGCCGCCGCCGACGAGCGTAGCCTTGAAGACGAGTTGAACGCGCTGTTGGGCGCCATGAGCGCACGCTCGGCGCCGGTGGCCGAGGAGGAGGTAGCGGTTCAGCAGCCTGTCGCCGCGACCGCGAAACCCGACGAAGAACCGGCGGCCGGTGACCTCGACTGGAACCTGGACGAACCTGCGGCGGCGCAGCAGCATCAGGCGGTCTCGGCCGCTGACGTCGATCTTGACGATCTCATGCTCGATGAGCTTCAGGACCAGGACCTCGGCGCGCATGCCGCTGCCTCTGAAGGCGATGATTTCGAAGCGGAACTCGCCGCAAGCATCGACCTGGCCGAAGGCATCGACCGGGATGAAGACGTCGCCGCGGATCCCGCCGCGCCGGAAACTTTCCGCGACGATCCCCTCGATTGGCTGACGATGCAGTCCACGCCGCCCGAGCCGGCCCGCTCGTGGAGCCGGGTTACGCCGGTCCCACAGCCGCAACAGGCGAGTTTTACCGCCCAGCCGATGGCTTCGGCGGCCCCCATGGCCGCGGCGCCGTCTGCCGCGGTCCCGACCTATCGTGCGGCCGAGCCTGCCGCTTATGCGGCGCCGGCCGCCGCACAGCGCGAGCAGTCCGCGTTCGATGACGAGATGCCTGATGTCGAGACCGTCGATGTGCCGGAGCGCGTCGTGGCGCTTCAGGATGATCTCGACATTCCGGAATTGCACTTCGAAGAGGATGAGCCGGCCGCGCCCGGCTACGACGATCTCGACGCCGAATTCTCCAATCTGCTGACCGAGATGAATACAGTGGATGTCGCTGCGGCTCCCGCAAACACCAGCGCGCCCTATGCCGACGACTCCTACAATCCCGGCTTCAAGTCGGGATACGATGCCTTTGAACAGGGCTATGAGGCTCTCAAGCCGGGCTATGAGACGCTCAAGCCGGGCTATGAGGGGCTCAAGCCGGGCTATCAGCCCGAGGCGCGCACCTACGCGGCACGGCCAGCGGAAATGTCTGCCCGCGCGACAGCGCCGGCGGGTTATGCCGACGCCACCAATGGCTTCGACGTCGACGACTTGCCCGGCAGCCAGCCGGTTTCACAGGCCGACGATTTTGCCGTCGACGAGCTCGACTACGATCCCGAGCTGGACGAGGCGATGTCGGTTCCTGGTCTCGCCGAACGCGAGGCCGGCGGGTCGCCGCGCAGGCGCGGCCTGCTCATCGCCGCCATTGTCGGTGCAGTCGTTGTCACCGGAGGCCTCGGCGCCTTCGCGCTGTCTCCGGGCGGCCAGGGCAGCGGTGACGCCCCGGTCCTGGTCAAGGCGGACAACGCACCGATCAAGGTCAAGCCGGAAAACCCGGGCGGCGCCGTGGTGCCGAACCAGGACAACAAGGTCTATGACGCGGTGGCCAAGGGCGCCAAGCCCGCCGAGCCGGTCCAGCAGAAGCTCGTCACCAATGTCGAGGAACCGGTCGATGTGGCGGCGAAAGATCCGGCTCGCGCCGTCGATCTCTCGCCCGACCAGACCGCAGCCGGCGCGGACGGCGACAGCGGCGATGCTTCAACCGCCGTAGCGGCGCCAGCCGACAACGCCGCGCCCGCAGCCAAGTCCGAGGATCGTATCGCGCAGGTTCTCCAGGATGCCGACAAGGGAACGAATCCCGACGTCGTCGCCGTGGCGCCGCGCAAGGTCAGGACCATGGTGGTCAAATCGGACGGGTCGCTGGTGCCGCGTGAGGATCCGGCGCCTGCCGCACCGAAAGTGGCTGCCGTGGAGCCGGTCGATCCGGCGCCGCAACATGTCGCGCCGTCGGCTCAGGCCGATGCCGACCAGACCGGCACGGTGGCGCCGGACGCCGCGCAGGCGGACGACGAGCCAGCCCTGAAACCGGTGGCCGAGCCCAAGGCGGAAGCCAAGGCCCAGTCGGCCAACACGCCGGCCAAGGTTCCGGTCGCGCCGCAGCGCCCGTCCGACCAGCCGGTCGACGTGGTCGGCGAGGTCAAGCCCGATCAGGTTGCCTCCATCAGTCCCGCGGCGCCCTCGACCGGCGGCGGTTCGTGGTCGATGCAGATCGCCTCGCAGCCGACGGTCGAAAGCGCGCAGTCGACCTATCAGGATCTGCAGCGTCGCTATGGTGGCGTGCTTTCCGGCCGCACCGCCAACATCGTCAAGGCGGAGATCGCCGGCAAGGGGACTTTCTACCGCGTCCGCGTGCCCGCGCAGTCGCGCAACGATGCCATCAATCTGTGCACCAGCTACAAGGCTGCCGGCGGCAACTGCTTCGTGTCGAGGTAGTCATTCACCTCCCGTGTCGGAGGAGAGCAGTTTGAAAACCGGCGCGGCCTCAACGCCGCGCCGGTTTTCATTTTGCACTTTTCGACGTGATTCCCTTTGGCCGCGGAAGATTCTAGACTCGTCGGCATGACCGAATCAAAATCCATGATCCTCGGCTGTGCCGGGAAATCGCTCACCCGCGAAGAAATCAGTTTCTATCGCAATGAATGCCCGTGGGCCTTCATCCTGTTTGCCCGCAACATCAGCGAGACCGAGCAGATCCGCGACCTGGTCGCCGAGATGCGCGACTGCATCGGACGCCCGGACGCGCTGGTGTTCATCGACCAGGAAGGCGGCAGGGTGCAGCGGCTGCGGCCGCCGCTGGCGCCGAACTATCCAGCCGGCGGCGCGCTCGGTGCGCTGTGGCGCGACGACCATGACGCCGGAGCCCGCGCCGCCTGGCTGATGGCGCGGCTGCACGCTTTCGACCTTCTGCGCTACGGCATCACGGCGGATTGCCTGCCGGTGCTCGACGTGCCGATCGAAGGGGCGAGCGACGTCATCGGCGCGCGCGCCTATGGCAAGGAGCCGCGCCCGGTCATCGAGCTCGGCCGCGCCGCGGCGGAAGGCCTGATGTCTGGCGGCGTGCTGCCGGTCATGAAGCATATTCCCGGCCATGGCCGGGCTTTCGCGGACACGCATTTCGAACTGCCTGTCGTCGACGCTTCGATGAGCGAGCTGCAGCGGCACGATTTTGCGCCGTTCAGGGAACTCAACCACCTGCCGATGGCCATGACCGCGCATGTCGTCTACAGCGCGATCGACCCGAAAAACCCGGCAACCACCTCCGGCAAGGTCATCGACGAGATCATTCGCCGCGAGATCGGCTTCGATGGGCTGCTGATGAGCGACGACACCTCGATGAAGGCACTTTCTGGGGATTTCCCGACAAAGGCGGCCTCGATCCTTGCGGCCGGCTGCGATCTGGTCCTTCACTGCAACGGCGTTTTCGAGGAGATGGCGGGCATCGCATCGCGAACCAAAGGGCTTGAGGGCAAGTCGCTTGAGCGCGCAAACCGGGCAATGACCTATATAGAAAAACGCGACGCGGCTGAAGAAACCGAGATACGCGCCGAATTCGCCACCTATTTCGATGCGGTGGCCTGACAGAGGGAAGAACGGGACGTGGCGGAAGCATTGGAAAGCAAGGCCGGGAAGGCCGCACCGATGGACCGCCTGTGGGCCGAAAGCGATGATACCCGGCTGACCGGCGATCCGTCGCTGGTCGTCGACGTCGCAGGATTCGAAGGCCCGCTCGATCTTCTTCTGCATCTTGCCCGCAACCAGAAGGTCGATCTCGCGCGCATCTCCATCCTGGCGCTCGCCGAGCAGTATTTGGCCTTCGTCGAGACGGCGAGGGCGCTAAGACTTGAGCTCGCCGCGGACTATCTGGTGATGGCGGCGTGGCTCGCCTTCCTCAAATCGAAGCTTTTGATTCCGAAGCAGCCGGGCGAGGAAGGCGAAAGCGGCGAGGAACTGGCGGCGGTGCTGCAATTCCGGCTCAAGCGGCTGGAAGCCATGCGCGATGCATCGGCGCGGCTGGTCAACCGGAACCGCCTCGGCCGCGACGTGTTCGCGCGCGGCATGCCGGAAATGGTCATCATCGAGAAGCGCAATGCCTATTCGGCGTCGCTCTACGATCTGCTCACCGCCTATGCCCAGCAGCGCCAGAAGCAGGCAATCACCAATGTCACGATCGCCAGGCGCGGCGTCTGGTCGCTCAAGGACGCCCGCGATATCCTGACAAGGCTGATCGGCTCGCTGCAGGACTGGACGGCGCTCGACAGTTTTCTCGTCCGATATCTGTCCAGCCCGGAAGAGCGGCGCACCGCGATCGCCAGCTCGTTCGCGGCGACACTGGAACTCGTGCGCGAGGGCAAGATGGATGTGCGGCAGGACGAGGTGTTCGCGCCGATCTATCTGCGCGACCACCGCGCACAGGCAATCAAGGCAGTCGAGGTGGCATCATGAGCGAACGCGCCAACGCTTCGGTTGTCCCGTTCAAGATGGACAACGAACCGGAGGAGGGCGAGGTCGACCAGGCTTCGGTTCAGAATCCGACCCAGAATCCGGCGCAGAATCCCGCCGAGCGGCTGCATATGGCGGAGGCGGTGCGCATGGCCGAGGCGATCGTTTTCGCCAGTGCCGAGCCGGTCAGCGAAAAGCAGTTGGCCGCGCGCCTTCCCGATGGCATCAACATCGCCCTCGCGATGGCCGAGCTGCAGCAGATCTATGCGCGGCGCGGCGTCAACCTGGTGCGGGTCGGTGATGCCTGGGCGTTTCGCACCGCCGGCGATCTCGCCTTCCTGATGAGCCGCGACACCGTCCAGCAGCGCAAGCTGTCGCGCGCGGCGCTCGAAGTTCTGGCGATCATTGCCTATCACCAGCCGGTAACGCGCGCCGAGATCGAGGACATCAGAGGCGTCGAAACCTCGAAAGGCACGCTGGATACGCTCTTGGAAACGGAATGGGTGCGCATGCGCGGCCGGCGCAAAACGCCCGGCCGTCCCGTCACCTATGGCACCACCGAAACCTTCCTCGACCATTTCGCGCTCGAGGAAATCCGCGATCTCCCCGGCATGGAGGAGTTGAAGGGTGCCGGCCTGCTTTCGGGCCGCATGCCTTCGAATTTCTCCATTCCGCAGCCGCCGGCGGACCCGGATGTACTGACCGAGGACGAGGATCCGCTGACCGATATCGATCTCGAGGAACTCGGCCTGCTGACGCCGCGCGTCACGGAAGATTGACCGCAAGCCTCTGTTCCTGGAGGCTTTCCCGGGCCAGATGCGCCGATTGGTAGCGGACCGCATTGCCGAAAATGCGTGACATCCGACACCCTTTCATAAACTCTGTCGCGGTTGTGTTTGAATCCCAACGCGAAAACGCATAGATCATCGCCAGGGAAACCATTCGAGAGAGAGTTGCTATGGGTTCATTTTCGATTTGGCACTGGATGATCGTGCTGGTCATCGTGCTTCTGGTGTTCGGCCGCGGCAAGATACCCGAGCTGATGGGCGACATGGCCAAGGGCATCAAGAGCTTCAAGAAGGGCATGGCGGACGACGACGTTGCCGACGACAAGCGTACCGTCGAACATCGCGCCGACGAAACCGTTTCGGCAGCGAAGGAAAAGGCCAGCAAGAGCTGAGCCAAGGGTTGTTGCTTTGTGCGTGTCGTTGTCCCAGAACCGCTTCGCACTTTTGGGCGGCATGCATTAGTCGGAACGGATAGCCATGTTTGAAGTCGGCTGGACCGAAATGCTGGTGATCGCGATCGTCATGATCGTGGTCGTCGGGCCGAAGGATTTGCCCAACATGCTGCGCACCTTCGGCCGCACGACGGCGAAGCTGCGTGCCATGGCGGCCGATTTCCAGAAGCAGTTCAACGAGGCGCTGAAGGAAGCGGAGCTCGACGACGTCAAAAAATCGGTCGACGAGCTAAGGGGGCTCAGCCCGGTTGCCGAGATCAGGAAACAGCTCAATCCGTTCGAGCAGGCGGCCGCCGATGTACGTTCCGGCGTCGACGCGGCGATGAAGCCGAAGCCGGCCGTCGATACGGCAGCGCCCGCCGGCTCGGTGCCGCAGGCGGCCGAACCGTTGAAGAACGGCGCGACCACCATGCCGGGGCCCAATGAACCCGATACCGCGCCGGCCGCGCCGATCTTCCCAGTCATGACCGATGAATCGGTGGTGGCGTCCTCAGCGCCGACAGAGCTGGCGCCAAAGACACCTGCGGCAGGGAAAGCGGCCAAGCCCGCCAAGGCTTCGGCGAACGGCGCGAAAGCTTCCACGCCTGCGAAAGCGGCGACCGCCAAACCCGCGCCAGCACCCAAAGCGCCGGCGAAGCCCGTGGCGGCGTCAAAGGCTGCAAAACCGGCAGCAGCCAAGGCGGCGACGACCAAGGCCGAGGCGAAACCGGCTCCAGCGAAGAAGCCGGTGGCCAAAAAGACGGCGGGAGCCGCCAAGTGAGCGTTTCGGACAAGGAAAAGGACGAGATCGAGAAATCCTCGGCGCCGCTGATGGAGCATCTCATCGAGTTGCGCCGCCGACTGATCTGGTCGCTCGGCGGCTTCTTCGCCGCGTTCCTGGTCTGCTTCTTCTTCGCCAAGAAGCTGTTCAACCTACTTGTCGTGCCATTCAAATGGGCGACGCAATGGGCGGGGCTCGACCCGCACAAGGTCGAGCTGATCTATACCGCGCCGCAGGAATTCTTCTTCACGCAGGTCAAGCTCGCCATGTTCGGCGGCATGGTGATCGCCTTTCCGCTGATCGCCACGCAGATCTACAAGTTCATCGCGCCCGGCCTCTACAAGAACGAACGCAACGCCTTCCTGCCGTTCCTGATCGCGTCGCCAATCCTGTTCCTGATGGGCGCCTCGCTGGTCTATTTCTTCTTCACGCCGATGGTGATGTGGTTTTTCCTCGCCATGCAGCAGTCGGGCACCAACGACCAGGTGCAGATTTCGCTGCTGCCGAAGGTGTCGGAATATCTCAGCCTGATCATGACGCTGATCTTCTCCTTCGGCCTGGTATTCCAACTGCCGGTGGTGACCAGCCTGATGACGCGCGTCGGCATGCTGTCATCCAAGGCGCTGGCCGAGAAGCGCAAATGGGCGATCGTCATCGCCTTCGTCGTCGCGGCGGTGCTGACGCCGCCCGACCCGATGAGCCAGATCGGCCTCGCCATCCCGACCATCCTGCTCTACGAGGTCGCCATCTGGTCGGCGCGGATGATTGAACGCAGCCAGGAGCGCGAGCGCCTGGCGCGGGAGAAGCAGCAATCCGAGGAAGAGGTGGCGGAAAAGCCGGCAGACGCATCCTCCACATAGGGCAGGCGCGTCGCCCCTGCGGGCTGCCGGCCTCGGAATCGGTGCGCGGCCCGGTGCCGATAGGAATTTTTTCTTGACTTGGTGCCCGCCGCTATGGTACATATTCGGTTATGGTGCTGATTTGCGCCAACGACCCGCCGCCGAGGCGGGTTTTTTATTTCTGGACTGTCGCGCTATCCCTCACCACTCGAAAGCGGGCTCGCGGCCCCTGCCGTCAGCAAGCCCGATCTTGCATCGATCAGAGATGCGGTTTACCCCCTCTGGCCTGAAACGCATCGCGAAACCGACGATGCGTTTCAGGCTATATTCTTGGAGCATATCGTAGCGCAAACCGCCGCGCGCTTTGGCGGCAAGCTACCGCAGGAGCTTTCAGACCATGCTTGACATCAAATGGATTCGCGACAACCCGAAGGCCCTTGTCGAGGCGCTGGTCAAGCGCTCGTGGTCGGTCGAGGAAGCGCAGTCCACCGTCGATGACCTGATCGCCAGGGACGAGGCGCGGCGCGAACATGTTACCGAGCTGCAGACCAAGCAGGAACGCCGCAACGCCGCCTCGAAAGAGATTGGCAATGCCATGCGTTCGGGCGATGCCGCCCTTGCCGAAAAACTGAAAGCCGAAGTCGGTGAGATAAAAACCTTCATCCAGAACGGCGAGGCGCGCGAGCGCGAGCTCGACAAGGCGCTGAACGACGCGCTGGCGGTGCTGCCCAATGTGCCGCTCGACGATGTGCCGGTCGGCAAGGACGAGCACGACAACGTGGTCAAGCATATCATCGGCAAGGTGCCGACCCGCCCGAACTGGGTGAAGGAGCATTTCGAGATCGGCGAAGCGCTCGGCATGATGGATTTCGAGCGTGCGGCAAAGCTGTCGGGCTCGCGCTTCACCGTGCTGAAGAGCGGGCTGGCGCGGATGGAACGCGCCATCGGCCAGTTCATGCTCGACCTGCACACGACCGAGCATGGCTATGAGGAAGTCATCCCGCCGCTGATGGTCAAGGACGATGTTCTTTTCGGCACCAACCAGCTGCCGAAATTCGAGGAGGATCTGTTCTTCACCCCGCATGGGGACGGCAGGCTTGGCCTGATCCCCACCGCCGAAGTGCCGCTCACCAACCTCGTGCGCGAGGAGATCACCGCCCATGAGAAACTGCCGCTGCGCTACACCGCGCTGACGCCGTGCTTCCGCTCGGAGGCCGGCTCGGCAGGGCGCGACACGCGCGGCATGCTGCGCCAGCACCAGTTCTACAAGGTCGAGCTGGTGTCGATCACCGATCAGGAGTCCTCGCTCGCCGAGCATGAGCGGATGACCGAGTGTGCCGAGGAAGTGCTGAAGCGGCTCGAATTGCCGTTCCGCACCATGGTGCTGTGCACCGGGGACATGGGTTTTGGCGCGCGAAAAACCTATGACATCGAGGTGTGGCTGCCCGGCCAGAACGCCTATCGCGAAATCTCGTCCTGCTCTGTCTGCGGCGATTTCCAGGCCAGGCGCATGGAAGCCCGCTACAAGGACAAAGACGGCAAGGGCAACCGCTTCGTCCATACGCTGAACGGCTCAGGCACGGCTGTCGGGCGCGCACTTATCGCCGTCATCGAAAACTACCAGAACGAGGATGGCAGCGTAACCATTCCTGAAGTGCTGCGGCCTTATATGGGCGGGCTGGAAAAGATCGAATCGAAATAATGCGTATTCTCCTGACCAATGACGACGGCATTCATGCCGAGGGCCTGGCGTCGCTCGAGCGCGTCGCGCGCACATTGTCCGACGATGTCTGGGTGGTGGCGCCGGAGCAGGACCAGTCCGGCTATGCGCACTCGCTCTCGATCTCGGAGCCGCTGCGGCTGAGGAAAATCGGCGAGAAGCACTTTGCCGTGCGCGGCACGCCGACCGACTGCGTCATCATGGGCGTGAAGAAGATTCTGCCCGGCGCGCCCGACCTGATCCTGTCGGGCATCAATTCCGGCGCCAACATCGCTGACGACGTCACCTATTCGGGAACCGTCGCCGGCGCGATGGAGGGCGCGTTGCTCGGCATACGCTCGATCGCGCTCAGCCAGGGCTACAGCACTATCGGCGAGGACCGCGTCGTTCCCTACGAGACCACCGAGGCGCTGGCGCCGGCGCTGCTCAAGAAACTCGTCGCGACGCCGCTGCCGGACGGCGTGCTGCTCAACGTCAATTTTCCGAACTGCCTGCCTGAAGAGGTCGCCGGCACGGTGGTCACCTCGCAGGGCAAGCTCGTACACAGCCTGTGGGTCGAGGAACGCCGCGATGGGCGCGGGCTGCCGTACTACTGGCTGCGCTTCGGCCGCGAACCCGTCGAGGGCAAGCAGGGCACCGACCTTTTTGCGCTGCGCAATCGCCTGGTGTCGGTGACGCCGTTGCAGCTCGACCTCACAGCGCATGAGATTCGTGACCAGCTGAGCAAGGCCCTTGCATGAACCTGCCGATCGATGACCGAGAAGGATTTGCCGCCTTCCTGCTGCGCCTGCGCGGCAGGGGGACCGTGCCGAAGGCGCTGATCGCGGCCTTCGAGGCGACACCGCGGCGCGGCTTCCTGGCCGCCCAATTCCATTCCATCGCCTGGTCGGACCGCATGCTGCCGATCGAATGCGGCGAAGCGATCGAGGGCGCGGACATGCAGGCGGCGGTGATCGCCGCACTCGCCATCGAAGTCGGGAATCGCGTGCTCGAGATCGGTACCGGCTCCGGTTATACGGCAGCGGTGATGTCGCGCCTGTCAGGCCGGGTTGTCACCATCGACCGCTACAAGACGCTGGTCGAACAGGCGCGGCAGCGCTTCGAGGCGCTCGGCATCGGCAACGTCATCGCGCGCCAGGTGGATGGTTCCTCCGGTTTGGCCGCAGAAGGCCCGTTCGACCGGATCGTCGCCTGGGCCGCCTTCGACAGCCTGCCGCGTTTCCTGCTCGACCAGTTGTCGAGCGGCGGCATCGTGATCGCGCCGATCGGACCGGAGGAGGGCGAGCAGGTGCTGGCCAAGCTCACCAAGGTCGGCAGCCGTTTCGAGCGCGAGGATATCGGCCTCGTGCGCCTGCAGCCGGTATTGCGCAGCCTGGCGGCCGTTATCTAGGGATTGTCCATGTCAGCCGGCCTGCAACGGCGGCTGCGCGTGCCTCTATATGGGCAGTCTGGGCGGCCTCAAATATTTTAAGAAATTTTGCGTCTGATTCTAAGGGGTTAACCGACCAGTAACATTAACGCGCTTTAATCCTGTCCAGTTGGTGCAGAGTTTGTGCGGGTTAGTGCGATGCAACTCAGTGTTTTGAAGGCAAACAATCGCAATTTGGCGCGGGGCTGCGCTGTTCTCATGATCGCGGGTGCCGCGGCTGGGTGCAGCTCGCAAGTGTCGCGGTTCAACGGCGTCGACGACGTCTTCACCTCCTCGACAAACAATCAGCGCGCCATCATCAACAAGCAGGATGCCGTGCAGCAGCCCTATCCGGGGGATGTCGCGGCCGCGCCGCTCGATGGCAGCCACACGCAGTCGGTCAGCCGCTCCAGCCTCGAGCCGGTGTCGACGCGGCCGCTGCCGCCACCGGTCGCCCAGGCGCAGCCCGCTCCCGCGCTGGCACCCGCCGCCAATCCGGTGCGTGTTGCATCGGCGCCCGCTCTGGTGCGCCCGGCACCGCATGTCGACCGGACGGCGACCGGCACGGTTGCTCCCGCGGCCAAGCCCTTCAAGGATGCCCAGCCCGACGCCAAGGCAGCCGGCACGGCGCATGCCACCGAAATCGTCGTCAGGGACGGTGAAACGATCTCCGGGCTGGCGCAGCACTACAAGGTGCCGGCCGACGTGATCATGAAGGTCAACGGGCTGAGCGCGACCAAGGGGCTGAAGACCGGCCAGAAGATCATCATTCCGGCCTACGCCTATTCCAGCAAGGCCGAGCCCAAGATGGCCGATGCCAAGCCCGCTAATGGCAAGCGCGACGTGCCGGCCACCGCGCCGGAAAAGGTTGCCGTGCTGCCGCAGCAGCCGAAGCTCAAGGAGGGCAAGTCAGCCGCGCAGGTCGATGCTTCGGCCGCGGCGAACAAGCCCAAAGACAGCAAGCCCGCGCCGCAAACGGCCGCCGCCGCGCCCAAGGCCGGCGCCGGCGCCTATACGGTGCAGTCGGGCGATACGCTTTCCTCGATCGCCAGGAAGACTGGCGTCGGGGTTGTCGCCATCAAGCAGGCGAACGGCATGCAGGACGGCTTGCTGAAGATCGGCCAGACGCTGAAGGTGCCGGCCGGCGGAACGGCCACGGTGGCCGCCGCAAAGCCGGCGACGGTAGACCCGGTGACGACAGCCACGACGCAGCCGACGGCCAAGACGACGCCGTCGCAAACGCTGGCTTCCTACACGCCGCCGAAGAAAGACGCCAAGGTCATCCAGCAGGCCGAGGATGACGACGCTGTGGCGCCGGACGCCACCGGCATAGGCAAGATGCGCTGGCCGGTGCGCGGCCGCGTCATTTCCGGCTTCGGTTCCGGCAAGGACGGCGTCGACATCGCCGTGCCGGCAGGCACGCCGGTCAAGGCGGCCGAGAATGGCGTCGTCATCTATGCCGGCGACGGCCTCAAGGAATTCGGCAATACGGTGCTGGTGCGGCACGAGAATGGCCTGGTCACCGTCTACGGTCACGCCAGCTCGATCGAGGTCCAGCGCGGCCAGAAGGTCAAGCGCGGCCAGGAGATCGCGCTGTCGGGTATGAGCGGCACGACGGACTCGCCGAAGCTGCACTTCGAAGTGCGCAAGAACTCGGCCCCGGTCGATCCCTCCGGCTATCTCGAATAGTCGGGGCTATTTCGAATAGAATAAAAAAAGCGATTTGCGGGCCGCCTGACCTCCAGTCCGGCCCGCCGGCTCAGCCCGCCCCGCAAGGAGCGGGCTTTTTCAGTTGGTTGCTGGATGCACGTCGTTGTCTCAATGTATGTTGTCGTTCCAAAACCGGGGCCGCAGTCAGAAAAGCGGTTATCTGCATTTTAACTAATGTAGAGGAAAGTCATTCTCGACGCTCTGCAAGGAGAGTGGAATGACTGAATCTGTCGAAGAGGATGAACTTCCGTCCGCCAGCCCAACGCATCGCTGGCAATCGCATGTGCGAGCAACTGCTTTAATTGTTGCGCCGGTCATTTCGATCGCAAGTGCCGCTCTGGCCGGTTATTTCTCCTATGCGGTGATCAATACCAAGCCGCCCACAGACATGTCCCAGCTGGCCATTTCCATCCTGAAATCAGGTGATGCTTCACCAGAAATGCAGGCCTGGGCGACTGACGCACTCGGGATACAAACCGATATTCCGATGGTCCTGGGAAGCATAAAGCCTGTGCGGGAATGAACACGATATAGACAACCCGGCGTCCAGGGTCGGCCACGAAGCTTGTGACCGGCTCCTGCCCACCCGTTGTACCCCGCCTAGTCCTTCAACGGCTTGCCGAGCCGGCCAGCCAGGTCCTGCGTAAACTGCCAGGCGACGCGGCCCGATCGGCTGCCGCGTGTCGTCGCCCATTCCAGCGCCTCGGCCCGCAACTGCCCAGGGTCGATGTCGAGCCCATGATGGCTGGCGTAGCCGTTGACCATTTCGAGATATTCGTCCTGCGAACATTTGTGGAAGCCGAGCCACAAGCCGAAGCGATCGGAGAGCGAAACCTTCTCCTCGACCGCCTCGGACGGATTGATGGCGGTGGAGCGCTCATTGTCGATCATGTCGCGCGGCAGAAGATGGCGGCGGTTCGATGTGGCGTAGAAGATGACATTGGCCGGGCGGCCTTCGACGCCGCCTTCGAGTGCTGCCTTCAACGATTTGTAGGAGGTATCGTCATGGTCGAAGGAGAGGTCGTCGCAAAACAGGATGAAGCGGTAAGGCGCGGCCTTCAGCAGCGTCATCAGCTTCGGCAGCGTATCGATGTCCTCCCGATGGATCTCTATCAGCTTGAGCGGGCGGTCGAGTTTCGGCGAGGCGTTGATTGCGGCATGCACGGCCTTGACCAGCGACGATTTGCCCATGCCGCGCGCGCCCCACAAAAGCACGTTGTTGGCGGCATAGCCGGAGGCGAAGCGTTCTGTGTTGTCGACGAGGATGTCGCGCACACGGTCGACGCCGCGGATCAGGCCGATGTCGACGCGGTTCACCTTGCGCACCGGCTCCAGGTAACCCGGATCCGCCTGCCAGACGAAGCAATCGGCTCCGCCAAGGTCGGTTTCAGGCACAGGCGGCGGGGCGAGGCGGCTGACCGCCTCGATCAGGCGGTCGAGTTTCTGGTTCAATGCGTCGATGCTGGTATCGGTCATCTCAGGTCTTTTGCTCTGGTTCCGCGAGGGAAGGTGTGGCCGGGTTCGATCCCGACGGTTTCGAAACTCGCTGCAACCGTTTGTTACAGCGCGATCTTTTGCGAAAACCCGCTCGCGCTTTTCGCGGTCATGCTCTAACACGGGCGAACAGGCCGGAAAAGCAGCCGATTTGCCCGGCCACGCAGTTGCATTGGCAACTTTACCGACTATATTCCGGCCAAATTTCGCGGGGCTGCCAAATCCACTGAACCGTTTGGCGGCTGTTTTCAAAATTCAGGAGTACCTCGATGTTCGTGACACCGGCATATGCCCAAGGCATTGGGGCTTCTCCCGACATGTTCATCAGCATTTTGCCGTTCGTCCTGATCTTCGTGATCATGTATTTTCTCATCATCCGGCCGCAGCGCACGCAGCTGAAGAAGCGCGGCGAGATGCTGGCGGCCGTGCGCCGCGGCGACACGGTCGTCACCGGCGGCGGCTTCGTCGGCAAGGTGACCAAGGTGATCGACGACCATGAGCTCGAGATCGACCTCGGTGGCGGCACGAAGGTGACGGCGTTGCGCTCGACGATCGCCGACGTGCGCGTCAAGGGCGAGCCGGTAGCGAACCAGAACGCCAAGAAATAACCAAATTCCAGGCGGAGCGATCCGCGGACGGGGCCCTGACAAGCGACGGCATATGTCTCATTTTTGGCGCCTGAAGATGATGCTGACGTGGCTTGCCGTAGCCACGATGACCGTCTTCGACGCGTCCAACCTTTTCGCCGCCAGTCCGCATGCCATGCGGCCCGAGCGGCCTGCCGACAGTCCGGCAGTCGTTCGAGCAGGGCAAGACGGTTCGCATCTCCTGCTCCATCTGGTGGTGGCGGATGTGATCGACGGCCGGCTGAAGATTGCGCGTGGCGATGTCCGGGCGCTTCTGATGGAGGCCAGGATCGGCTACACGGGGCTTGCTGTGTCGGGCAGGACCTTGCAGGTGCGCATCACGAATCCGGCTCAGCTTGAGGCGGCAAAGACAGCGCTCAAGACGGTAACGGATGTTGCCCCGGACAGCCGCGTTCAGGAAATGACGCTGGATTCCGGCAAAGCCGGCTTGCTCAAATTCACGCTGACGGATGCGGGTTTGAAGTATCAGACCTCTAACGCGATTTCTCAGTCGATTAAGGTCATCAAAAATCGTCTCCAAGATCTGCGTGTCGCCGGCACGGTGGCCCAACCAGCGGACCAAGACGGCATACTTGTTCAGACGTCAGACATCGCCGATCGGCAAACGCTGGAAAAAATTCTCACCCGGCCTGGTCGCCTGAGCTTCCATTTGGTTGACCTTTCGATGCCGGTGAACGATGCGATCAGCGGTTCCCCGCCTGTTGGCTCGCTGGTGGTGTATACGCAGGACGATCCGCCGGTTCCTTACCTGGTCGAGAATCGGGTCATCCTCTCGGATAAGGACGTGCTCGACGCCCGCCCAACTTACAGTGGGCAGCAAAATGACGAACCGGTTGTCGTGTTCCGGTTTGGCGCCAAAGGCGCGGCACGGTTCAAACAGGTTACAACGCAAAATGTGGGCAAGCCATTGGCTGTGATCCTGGATGACCACGTGATTTCAGCACCTGTCATTCGCGAGCCCATCGATGGTGGTTACGGTCAAGTCTCGGGCAATTTCACTGTCCGGGAAGCCAACACCATCGCCATGCTGTTGCGAACCGGCCCATTGCCGGCAAGATTGACAATCGCTGAAGAAGCACGATAGGGCCGGCCGTGCTCAGAATGAGAAACGGGCCCGCGAACCGAACCGATGGCGGAATGCTGCCGCTTGTACGCCTGAACGGATAAGAACTGATGCTTTATTTCTCGCGCTTCAAGATGATCCTGATCTGGCTGGCCGTGGCCGCCACAGTGGTCCTCGCCGCGCCCAATCTCATTCCCGCAAGCACGCTGGCGCAGCTTCCGAGCTGGGTGCCCAAGCGGCAGATGACGCTCGGCCTCGACCTGCAGGGCGGCTCGCACATCCTGCTCCAGATGGATCAGAACGATCTGGTGAAGGCGCAGCTGGAGACGACGCGTGACGAGATCCGGACACTGCTGCGCGAGGCCAAGATAGGCTATACCGGCCTGGCGGGCACGGGCAGGACCGTACAGGTCCGCATACAGGACCCGAACCAGCTCGATGCGGCCAAGACGGCACTGAAGCCGCTGACCGATCCGGTCGCCGCCAGCCTGTTCACCGGCGGCTCCGTCCAGGAGATGGCGCTGGATGATTCCGAGCCCGGCCTGCTCAAATTCACCGTCACCGACGCCGGCATAAAATATCGCACGTCGGCTGCGTTGGCACAGTCGATCGAAGTCGTCGAACGCCGCGTCAACGAACTCGGCACCACCGAACCGATCGTGCAGCGGCAGGGCGACGACCGCATTCTGGTGCAGGTGCCCGGTTTGCAGGACCCGCAAAGGCTGAAGGAAATCATCGGCCAGACCGCCAAGCTGACCTTCCAGATGGTGGACCAGTCTATGCCGGTGCAGGATGCGCTGAAGGGCCGTCCGCCGGCCGGTTCATCGATCCTCTATTCGCAGGACGATCCGCCGGTTCCCTACCTGATCGAAAACCGCGTCATCGTTTCCGGCGAAGACCTCTCCAAAGCGACCGCAACCTACAACTCGCAGACCAACGAGCCGGTGGTTTCCTTCACCTTCAACTCGCGCGGCGCGACACGGTTCGGGCAGGCGACATCGCAGAATGTCGGCAAGCTGTTCGCCATCATCCTCGACAACCAGGTGATTTCGGCGCCGCAGATCCGCGAGCCGATCCTGGGCGGCAGCGGCCAGATCTCAGGCAATTTCACGGCCGAGAGCGCCAATGACCTCGCGGTCCTGCTGCGCGCAGGCGCGCTGCCGGCAAAGCTGACCGTGATCGAGGAGCGCACGGTGGGTCCGGGCCTCGGCCAGGATTCGATCCATGCCGGCAAGGTCGCCGGCATCATCGGCTCTATCCTTGTCGTCGCCTTCATGTTCGTCGCCTACGGCTTCCTCGGCTTCCTCGCCAACATCGCGCTGGCGGTGCACGTGGCGATGATCGTCGGACTGCTGTCGCTGCTTGGCGCGACACTGACCTTGCCAGGCATTGCCGGTATCGTGCTGACCATCGGCATGGCCGTCGATTCCAACGTGCTGATTTATGAGCGCATCCGCGAGGAGCGGCGCGCCGGACGCTCGGTGATCCAGGCGATCGACACCGGCTTCTCGAAGGCGCTGGCGACGATCGTCGATTCCAACGTCACCTCGCTGATCGCGACCGTGGTGCTGTTCTATCTCGGAACGGGGCCGGTGAAGGGCTTTGCCATCACCTACGCCATCGGCATCCTGACCACGGTGTTCACCGCCTTCACCTTTACCCGGCTGCTGGTGTCCATCTGGCTGCGCCGCGCGCGCCCGAAGGAATTGCCGCGGGCGCCGGTGACCTTCATTCCGCCCGGCACGAAGATCCCGTTCATGGGCATCCGCCGCTGGACCTTCGCGCTGTCGAGCCTGCTGTCGGTCCTGTCGGTGGTGCTGTTCATGACCGTCGACATCAATTACGGCATCGATTTCAAGGGCGGATCGCTGATCGAGGTGAAGTCCAAGAGCGGCAATGCCGATCTTGCCGACATCAGAGCCAGGCTCTCGGAACTGAATATCGGCGAAGTGCAGGTGCAGCAGTTCGGCGAGCCGAATGACGTGCTGATCCGTGTCGGCACGCAGGACGGCGGCGAGAATGCCGAGCAGACCGTCATCGACAAGGTTCGTGGCGAGTTGCAGGACAATTACGATTTCCGCCGCGTCGAGGTGGTGGGACCGACCGTGTCAGGAGAACTGGCCAAGCAAGGCACGATCGCCATGCTGGTCGCGCTGGTGGGTATCCTGATCTATGTCTGGTTCCGCTTCGAATGGCAGTTCGCGGTCGGCGCCATCGTGGCGACGGTCCATGACGTGGTCATGACCATAGGCTTCTTCGTTATAACCGGGCTGGAGTTCAACCAATCGTCGCTGGCGGCGATCCTGACCATCATCGGCTACTCGCTGAACGACACGATCGTGGTCTATGACCGCGTTCGCGAGGATCTCAGGAAATACAAGAAGATGCCGCTGCCGCAGCTCCTCAACAACGCCATCAACGAGACGCTGTCGCGAACGACGCTGACCTCGGTGACGACGATCCTGGCGCTCCTGGCACTGGTGCTGTTCGGCGGCGAGGTGATCCGCTCGTTCACGATGGCAATGCTGTTCGGCGTCATCTTCGGCACCTATTCGTCGATCTTCATCGCCGCGCCGCTGCTGATCCTGTTCAAGCTGCGGCCGCAGGCCACGAGCTCGGACGAGGAAAAGCCGGTCGGCGGCGGCAAGGCGGTCGCGACCTGACGCGCGACCCGAAGGGCGGATCGGCAGGGATGGCCAAAGGCATCGTCATCCGCGAGGCGCATTTCCCCGGCCGCGCCCCTATCGAGGCGTATGGCAATGGCGGCTTCCGCTTCGCCGACATGTCGCATCGCGGTTCGCTTCTGTGCCTGCCGTCGGGTATCCATGGCTGGGAGCCGGCGGACCCATCTGCGCTGACGGTGGCGGATTTCGAACGGCTGCTGGCCCAGGCCGAGAAGATCGAAATCCTGCTGGTCGGCACGGGCAAGGATTTACGACCCTTGCCGGCGGGGCTTCGCGCCGCCTTGAAGACCGCGGGCATAGCCGCCGACCCGATGGCGACCGGTGCAGCGGTGCGGACATATAATGTCCTGCTCGCAGAGGATCGCGCGGTAGCCGCCGCGCTGATCGCCGTCGACTGACGTGGACCAAAAGGGCGAAATCGTCATGGGCGCCGTGCGCGCCGCCGACCATGACCGCTATCTCAGCGCGCTCTACGCGCCGACGGACAAGCGCGAAGCGCTGTTTTCGCTCTACGCCTTCAATGCCGAAATCGCGGGCATTCGGGATCGCATCCGCGAGGCCTTGCCGGGCGAGGTGCGGTTGCAATGGTGGCGCGATGTCATCGCAGCCGAAGGGTCCGAGACGGGCCATCCGATCGCGGATGTGCTGAAGGCCACGATTTCCAGGTACGGCCTGCCGAAACAGGCATTCGAGAATATGCTCGAGGCCCGCATCTTCGACCTCTATGACGACCCGATGCCGTCGCGAACCGATCTCGAAGGCTATTGCGGCGAAACGGCAGCCGCGCTTATTCAACTGGCGGCAATGGTGCTGGATCCAGGAGTGGCGCCACGTTTCGCCGAACTGGCCGGTAGGGCCGGTTGCGCGCAGGCGATTACGGGACTGTTGCTCCTGCTGCCGCTGCACCGCAGTCGCGGACAGTGTTTTGTTCCGGCCGATATCCTGGCCGCGGCGGGTTCGTCTCCGGAGGAATTCGTCACCGACCATGGTGGACCAGGTGCGCAGCGCGCCGTCGCCGCCATGATCGCGCTGGCGCGGGAGCATCTCTCGGCCTTCGAGAAAGGCGCATCGGATTTGCCGGCTTCGCTGCGCCCGGCCTTTCTGCCACTGGTCCTGTCACGAGCCTACCTGACGAAAATGGAACGCGGTCCGCCGCTCAACGGCACGGTGCGACTCTCGACCATGCGCCGCCACTGGCTCATGCTGCGTCGCGCCATGGTGGGCTGGCCAGCAGTTTGACGTAAACGTCAATTGTGATAAGGGATCGCTCAACCGGAACTGTTGCCAAGACAACAGGCCGGCTGGAGGAGATGCCTGTCCATGAGCCTGCCCGTGCTGGTCGTGATCGTCGTATTCGGCATCGCGTTGTCGGTCGCCGCCGTTCATTTCACCGGCGGCAGCCGCAAGGCCAGGCTGGCCGATGCAGAGCAGGCGCGAGAGCGTTTTGCCGAGGATTTTCCGGATGAACCGGCGGCCGCCATCCACCTCACATCCGATGGCCGAACCGCGTTCCTGGAACTCGGGCGAGGGCGCCTTGGCATCGTCCATGCCATCGGAGATCGTTTCCTGACGCGTATCATCACGCCGCGCGATGTATTGGCGCGGAGTGACGATGGTGCCGGGACGATTGCGCTGCGCCTTGCCGATTTCACCTGGAAAGGCGGTCACTTCACCTTCGCTAACGCTGCCGACGCGCACGCTGTGCTAAGAGTTCTTCAGCCGCAGCATCCTAGTTCGACCAAGGAGGCCGCGTGATGGGCGATTACAATTTCCCGCAGGTTACCCAGCTCGCCATCCCGTTCTTCGTTGCCGTCATCCTGATCGAGCTGTGGCTGGTGCGCACCGGCCGGGCCAAGGGCTCGTTCGAGACGCACGACACGCTGACCAGCCTGATGATGGGCACCGGCAATGTCGTCGCCGGGCTGCTGCTCGGCGTCGTCTCCTACTGGGCGCTGCTGTGGCTCTGGCAGTTCCGTTTCTTCAACCTCGGCCTGTCGATCTGGGTGTTCCTGGCGGCCTTCCTGCTCGATGATTTGCGCTACTACATCTACCACCGCATCGCGCATCGGGTGCGCTGGGTGTGGGCCGAGCACGTCAACCACCATTCCAGCCAGCACTACAATCTGTCGACGGCACTCAGGCAGAGCTGGACGGGCCTGTTCACCTTCATGTTCGTGCTGCAGGCGCCGCTGGTGCTGCTCGGCTTCCATCCGGCGGTGATTGCCTTCACCTTCGGCTTCAACCTTATCTGGCAGTTCTGGATCCACACCGAGACGATCGGCAAGATGTGGGGCTGGTTCGAATTCGTCTTCAACACGCCCTCGCACCACCGCGTCCACCACGCCACCAATCCGCGCTACCTTGACGCCAACTACGCCGGCACGTTGATCATCTGGGACCGCATGTTCGCCACCTTCGTCGAAGAGTTGGAAGAGGACCGCCCGCGCTACGGCATCGTGAAAAATCTTGGCACCTTCAATCCGCTGAAAGTGGCTTTCCACGAATGGATCGGCATGTTCAGGGATGCCTTCGCACCTGATCTGACCCTGAGCGACCGCCTGAACTACCTGATCAAGCCGCCCGGCTGGAGCCATGACGGCTCGCGCGAAACCTCCGAGAGCCTGAAAGCAGCCTATGTCAGGCGAAATCCGGGTGAGGCCGGGAAGCCCGGGCTGCGACCGGCGCGTGCCGAGCCGGCCGAGTAGTTATTTCGTAGCCCTTTCTAGGAAAGGCCACTCGATCCGCCATCTCGCATCAATGTCTCGTAGTCGCGGCCACTGTAGAAGATGTTGACGACGCGAATGATGTCGCTCTCGATTATAGGCTATGACGGCGGAGTGCTCGAACGGAACGGTTCGCAGTCCCGGCACGATGTCGTCGCGCAGGCGACCGCCACGAGGTGCGTTGCCGATGTTTTGACAATGGTCTTCAATTCGAAGCACGAATCTCAGCGCCGCGTTGGGGCTTCCGCCCGACTCAACTATGTATCTGAAAATGTTGGTAAGATCGTCTTTGGCACTTTCGCGATACTCGACCTCAAGCCGCCGAATCATCAATGCGGCTCGAATATTGCTCAGCGAATTTCTTAAGCTGGTCGCGAACCTCTTTTCCGGAAAGGTTCGGCCTTGTGTCCTCAATCGAAGATTTTACCCGCGCCCGGATCGACGCCATGCGTTCGGCATGCTCGTCCTCTTCGCGCTGGAAAGCGCGAAGTGCTGCGCGAATGACTTCGCTCGCCGAGCCGAAGGAACCGTCCTCGACTTTTTCGCGGATCATGCGCGCCATGGCGGGCGTGACGGTGACGGACAGTTTCTCGGCTGGTTCCAAGCGATGACTCCAATGATCGAGCGAGTAGGATACTATCCTACTTTCCGCGGCAAGCCAATCTGAAAGGCTATTCCGCCGCTTGAGCTTGCGCCGGCAGCCCCAGCCATTGCCGGCAATCACCCAGCGCACGCGACGTGATCGCGTGCCTTTTGGCGACCGTCTTGTCCTTGCCGCGCAGGCGCTTGCCTTCGATCTTCACCGCCTCGACAGGCGGGAACAGGCCGAAATTGACGTTCATCGGCTGGAAAGAGCGCTTTCCCGGCTCGTCGTCTGAAACAATGTGTCCGCCGGTGATGTGGCTGAGCAGCGCTCCGAACGCCGTGGTGAGTGGCGGCAGCGACGGCGCGTGGCCGAGCCGCTCGGCAGCGGCGAAGCGGCCGGCGAGCAGGCCGATGGCGGCGCTTTCAACATAGCCTTCGCAACCGGTGATCTGGCCGGCGAAACGCAGGCCCGGGCGCGACTTCAGCTGCAGCGAGGCGTCGAGCAAGGTCGGCGAGTTGATGTAGGTGTTGCGATGCAGGCCGCCGAGGCGGGCGAATTCGGCGTTCTCCAGACCAGGAATCGTGCGGAAAATGCGCACCTGCTCGGCGTGCTTCAATTTGGTCTGAAAGCCGACCATGTTGTAGAGTGTGCCCAGCGCATTGTCCTGCCGCAGTTGCACGACGGCGTAGGCCTTGACGGTTGGATTGTGCGCATTGGTCAGGCCCATCGGCTTCATCGGCCCGTAGCGCAGCGTCTCGACGCCACGCTCGGCCATGATCTCGATCGGCAGGCAGCCGTCGAAATAGGGCGTGCCTTCCCATTGCTTGAATTCTGTTTTCTGGCCGTCCACCAGTGCCTGCACGAAGGCAAGATACTGGTCCTTGTCCATGGGGCAGTTGATGTAGTCCTTGCCGGTGCCGCCGGGCCCGACCTTGTCGTAGCGCGACTGGAACCAGCAGGTGTCCATGTCGATCGTGTCGAAATGAATGATCGGCGCGATGGCGTCGAAGAAGGCGAGCGCATCGGCGCCGGTTGCCTCGGCGATCGATTGGGCAAGCGACGGTGCGGTCAGCGGGCCGGTGGCGATGATGGCCTGGTCCCATTCGACCGGCGGCAAGCCGGGAACCTCCTCGCGCTGGATGGAGATCAGCGGATGTGCCTCGATCCTGGCCGTCACCGCGTCGGAAAATCCGTCGCGGTCCACGGCCAGCGCCCCGCCGGCCGGCACCTGGTTGGCGTCGCCGGCGCTCATGATCAGCGAGCCGGCCAGCCGCATTTCGGCATGCAAAAGACCGACGGCGTTGTTCTCGGCGTCGTCGGAGCGGAAGGAATTGGAGCAGACGAGTTCGGCCAGACCGTCGGTCTTGTGCGCCTCTGTGCCGCGAACGGGCCGCATTTCGTGCAGCACAACGGGAACGCCGGCTTGGGCTGCCTGCCATGCGGCTTCGGATCCGGCGAGGCCACCGCCGATGATGTGGATGGGGTTTTTGCTCATGAGCGCCGGAATAATCGCTTGGCGGGACGATTGCAATTGCTGCGCCTGGAACGACATGGCCGCGGCGGCGAAGGCTGCCCTGAAAACAACAACACCCGCCGGGGGAGGAGGTCCGGCGGGTGTCGTTTTGGGGGTCGACCCTCGGGAGGAGGTGAAGGCCGACCGTATTCGTCATCGCCGGGGAGGAGGTCGGCTTTGACGAAATTCCTTTCGCCGTTTGAAAAGGGGCGAAGCCTCTGGAGCAAAATTCGTTTTGCTCCGGGGAAACAACGCCCGCCGCGGGAGGAGGTGCGGCGGGCGCCGTTTGGGTGGCCAACCTTCGGGAGGAGGTGAAGGTCGGGCCTATCCGTCATCGCCGGGGAGGAGGTCGGCTTTGACGAAATTCTTTTCGCCATTTTGAAGAGGGGCGAAGCCTCTGGAGCAAAACTCGTTTTGCTCCGAGAAACAACGCCCGCCGCGGGAGGAGGTGCGGCGGGCGCCGTTTTGGTGGTCAACCCTTGGGAGGAGGTAAGGGGTGACCGTATTCGTCAGGGTCGGGGAGGAGGTCGACCCTGGCGAAATTCCGTTGTTAGATCGCCTGGCGGGCGATGATCTTGATTTCGTCGCGGACGATGCCGAGATCGTGCAGCTGGCGGTTGGAAAGGCGACCCAGCTCGGTAACCGTCTCGCGATAAACGCGCCAGTTACGATAGTTGCGGATCAGGTTCATTGTCATGCTCTTCTCGAAACTGGTTCGGACCATTCGCGGTCCGAAGGATTAGACCGCCTTGCGAGCGACGTAAGGAATGTCGCTGCGGCTGATGCCGAGGTCGGTCAGTTCACGGTTGCTCAGGCGGCTCAGCTCGGAAACTGTGTCCCGGTAGCGGCGCCAGTTGCGGTAGTTGCGGATCAGGTTCATGGTATTTCTCGTTTCGTCTTTTCTTGCGGATCATTCCGTTTGTGTACAAACCATAAATAGGCGGGCCCATATCGATTTAAAAGCGCTATGGCTGCATGGCAGCAATGCAAATTGTGCAATGCAACATTAACAAGCCTTCGCGGACCTGACACAAAGAAGCCAGAATCAGAAAGTGCCGTGACGTCAACGGTTTGGCAGCTCCAGCTGAAAAACCGACCAAGCAGCAGGGGGAAGCATGGCGGGCTACGCGACACGGGTCAGGTCGGACATTGCGCGATGGCTTGAGGCCGGACTGATCGACGCCCCGACGGCCGATGCATTGCGGCGCGACGTCGAGATCAACGCGCGCCAGTCGTTGAGCTTCGGTTCGATCCTGGCGATGATGGCGGCGCTGCTGTTCGGCGCGGCCATCCTGATCTTCGTCGCCGCCAACTGGGAAGCCATCCCGCGGCTGGCGCGCGTTGCCGCGCTCTTTGCCGTGATCCTTGGCGGCTATGTCGGCGGTGCAGTGCTGAAAACCCGCGACCACGCGGCGATCGGCGAGGCGTTGTGGATCGTGGCGGCGGCGGCTTTCGGCGGTTCGATCGCGCTGATCGGCCAGATGTACCATCTGTCGGGCGACGAGGCCTCGGCCTTGATCACCTGGGGCGCCGGCACCGCATTGGCGGCGGTGGCGCTGCGGTCCAACCCGCTGACCGTCGCCGCGGTCGGCATCGCCGACGCCTGGCTGTTCCTGAAAGGGTTCGACTATTTCAATCGCAGCGAATTTCCGCATCTCTTCCTCGTCATGGCGGCTGTGCTGTTTGCCGTCTCGTTCTGGACCCGCAGCCAGGCGGCGCGGCACCTGATCATCCTGTCGCTGCTCTTCTATCTTGTGCTGGTCGCCGTGGATCACGAGACGCTGCCTGTGGCGATCCCGCTGGTCATCGTATCGGTATTGTTGTTCGTGGCTTCCCTCTTCGCGCCGGAACCGGTAGACCGGATCGTGCAGCTTGGCGGCCGCTTGCCGCTGCATGCTCTGCTTGGCTTCCTCACCGGACTGGCCATCATCCAGTTCGAACTGGCCGGCGAAAGCAGCTACGACAGAGGCTTCGCCATTGCTTCGGTCGTCGCGCTGGCCGGCATTGTCGCCGCCATTGTGCTCGCGGGGCGCGAGAGCCGTGGCCTGCGCTGGCTTGCCTATCTCGGCTTCGCCTTCGAACTCGCCATGATCTATGTCGTGACCTTGCAGTCGATGCTCGACA
The DNA here is from genome assembly GCF_006442305.1 of Mesorhizobium sp. B2-3-6. Taxonomy (NCBI): domain Bacteria; kingdom Pseudomonadati; phylum Pseudomonadota; class Alphaproteobacteria; order Hyphomicrobiales; family Phyllobacteriaceae; genus Mesorhizobium; species Mesorhizobium sp. B2-3-6. The sequence continues at coordinate 1,072,908 of NZ_VFVW01000001.1, forward strand.
CCGCCGGCTTCTTCCTTGCCGCGGCGGTGCTGCTTGGCATCCTGGCGATCGTCATCATCCGCGTGGAGAAACGCATGAAGGATCCGGCCACCGGAGGAGCCACGGCATGATGACCGGAAAGAGGCTCGTCATCTCGGCGCTGGTGCTGGCGCTCGTCCAGATCGGCTTCCTGGGTTGGATCATCGCCGGCCGGGCGGCGATCCTGCGCAGCGGCAAGGAAGTGCTGCTGAAGATCGAGCCTGTCGATCCGCGCGACCTGCTGCGCGGCGACCATATCATCCTCGGCTACGACATCTCGCGCATACCGGTGAAGATGATCGCCAACATCCCGGCCGGAAAACTTTCCAGCGACGACACCTCGATCGTCGTCCGTCTGAAGAAGAACGCCGACGGCTACTGGACGCCGAGCGCCGCGTGGTTCGGCGCGGCGCCGACACCGACCGGTGCCGACGAGGCCGATATTCGCGGTCATGTCGCCGGAGGCTGGGATCTTCGCGGCGAGGGACTGACGATCGCGCCGGATTACGGCATCGAACGGTTCTACCTGCCGGAAGGCGAGGGGATGGCAATCCAGAACGACATGCGGGTACGCCCGTTCGGGATCCGTCTTGCACTGGCCAGCGACGGCACCGCCCAGATCAAGGCGCTGGTGGACGGCGACAAGACGCTGTTTCAGGAGCCTCTATATTAAGGTGTGCAGGGGTGGGCTGCCATCCATAGCTTGAACGGGGAGGGCGGTGCGGCCTCGAAGGCTCAAGCCTTGGAAGCTTACGTCTAATCGACCTCAGGGGCGTCCTTTAGGCGCTAGCGTCTCGCCACTGGATTGTGTTGCGTGGTAGGTATATTCTCGACGCTGGCGGTGGCATTCAGAAAGATGGAAAGCCCATGGCGACCGGGTACTTGGATCACCAGTTGGAGTGTCCTTTTTGCGGCACAATAAGGCTGCGGATTCCTGCCGATGCCGAACCTTCGACGGGCATCCGGTGCGACGACTGCGGTCAGTATCTTGGCACATGGGACGAATTGCAGGATGATTTCCAGCGCCAAGGCGGTAACGATGGCATCTTCCGCCTCGACAAGGGACGTATCAAGAAGCTCGCCTAGGCAGTGTCCTGATTTCCTGCCAGCGCCTGTGCGCTAGTGGACTATCCGATGCCATGCGGCAGTGGTGCGCGTGAAGGGACTCGAACCCCCAAGCCTTGCGGCGGCAGGACCTAAACCTGCTGTGTCTACCAGTTCCACCACACGCGCCTCGGGCGGGCTGTAGCAGAGCCTCGGCGGCCTTGTCGAGGTCTTGGGAGTGAGGTGGAATACCGCATCGTCCTTTGAATATCGCGGCAGCCGCCAGCCGCGACCTGAGGGTCTGGCAATTCCGTCACGCCCGCACGGTCTGGCGATCCCATTAGCCATCATTCTGTCAATGTCAGGGCCGAAATGATGGTTATTCGCCTAAACGCGAAGATGGTTGAAAATTGGCCTCGCCTGTGACAAAAGGCGTGTCGAATGTGACGGGACGCGACGATCCGCTTCTGCAAAATGTGATAAGAAGTAGGAAAAACAAAGACTTATTCACATTTTGGAACGCAGTTTGGAAGAGTTTGAGCCGTATTTCAGGTCAAATCGCCAGGTTCCGTACCAAAAGCCATTCCCGGCAAGATTATACCGGCAGGCTGTGAACGGCAGAGAGCCGTTTGGCAGCCTCATTGGTGAAAACAAAGGTTTTACGATGCAGGTCACCGAAACACTCAATTCCGGTCTCAAGCGCGAGATCAAGATCACCGTGCCGGCTGGTGACATGGAAGCCAAGCTGATGGCGCGGCTGACGGACGCCAGGAACAAGGTTCGCATCAACGGCTTCCGTCCCGGCAAGGTGCCGGTGCAGCACCTGCGCAAGGTCTATGGCAAGTCGTTCATGGCCGAAGTGGTCAACGAGATCCTCAACGATTCGACCCGGTCGATCATTTCGGGCCGCGGCGAAAAAGCCGCCATGCAGCCCGAAGTCATCATGACCGAGGACGAGAAGGAAGCCGAGAAGATCCTGGCCGGCGGCGCCGACTTCGAATTCCGCCTTAACTACGAGATCATCCCGCCCATCGAGATCAAGGATTTTTCCGACATCAAGGTGACGCGCCAGGTGTTCGACGTCCCTGACGCGGAGATTGACGAGCAGGTCAAGCGCGTCGCCGAATCGGCGCGCAGCTACGAGCCGAAGACCGGCAAGGCGGCCGAAGGCGACCGCGTCACGATCGACTATGTCGGCAAGATCGACGGCGAGGCCTTTGCCGGCGGCGCCGGCACGGATCAGCCGCTGGTGCTTGGCTCCAAGGAATTCATTCCGGGCTTCGAGGATCAGCTCATCGGCGCCAAGGCCGGCGATGAAAAGCAGGTCACCGTGACCTTCCCGGAAAACTACCAGGCGGCGCATCTGGCCGGCAAGGAAGCGACTTTCGACGTCACGGTCAAAGAAGTGTCCAAGCCGGGCGAACTCGAAATCAACGATGAGACCGCCAAGAACCTCGGCCTGGAATCGCTGGAGCGCCTGCGCGATGTGGTGCGTGGCCAGATCGAGAGCCAGTTCGGCTCGATGACGCGCCAGAAGGTCAAGCGCCAGCTGCTCGACCAGCTTGACGCGGCTTACTCGTTCGAGGCGCCTTCGAGGCTTGTCGAGGCCGAGTTCAATAACATCTGGGCGCAGGTCAACCGCGATCTGGAAGCGGCCGGCCGCACCTTCGCCGATGAAGAGACGACCGAGGAAGAAGCGCGCGCCGAATATATGCGGCTCGCCGAGCGCCGCGTGCGCCTTGGTCTTGTGCTGGCCGAGATCGGCGAGAAGGCCGGGGTCACCGTGTCGGACGAGGAATTGCAGCGCGGTCTGTTCGAGCAGGTTCGTCGCTTCCCGGCCAACCAGCAGCAGGAAGCCTTCGAGTTCTACCGCAACAATCCCGAGGCGCTGAACGCGCTGCGCGCGCCGATGTTCGAGGAGAAGGTGGTCGATCACCTGCTCGGGCAGATCTCGGTCACCGACGTCAAGGTCAGCAAGGAAGAGCTGATGGCCGACGACGAGGAAGCCGAGACCGCGACCAAGGCGAAGCCGGCGAAGAAGGCCGCGTCGAAGAAGACTGAAGACAAGAAGAGCGATGACGCGGAAGAGCCGAAGAAGAAGGCAGCGCCGAAGAAAAAGGCCGCCAAGGACGCCGAGTAAATCCCGAGTTGATGGAACTGACGAAGGCCGCCCCTCGAGGCGGCCTTTTTCGTTGCGAAACTGCAACAGCCAATCCGTTTCGCGGACGGTGACCATTGTCGATACCAAGCATTGATCACTATCTGCGCTCCTGCTGCAAACCACAGGGTTGTTGGAGGGGCGGTTGAGCCTATTCTTCGAAACGCGACGCGTCGTCGCCTTGGCGATCGTCCTGGCCCTTGCCTGCGATTTCGCCCAGGCCGATGCCGGCACCTGGCGCATCGGCACGGACGATGACGGCCTTGTCACGGCTTCGGTCCATGCCACCAACAAGCTGATCACCGGCGGTGGCGCCCTGAGCTATAGCCCGATCCTGACCATCGCCTGCCGCCCGGACAGCCAACCGCGCTGGACCGAATGGTTGCAATTGAACGACACCGTCTCGGCCAATCGCAAGATCACCATGTCGGTCACCGTCGACGACGACAACAAGTTCGACGAGAGCTGGTTGGTCGGCCCGCGCGGCCGCATGCTGGTGCGCGATGGCGCCGACGGCATAAAGCGCCTTACCGCCGCGAACCGGCTCCAGCTTTCGTGGCGCTTCGGGCTGCTGTCGGGGCGGGGCCACGCCGATTTCGACCTGACCGGATTTGATGAAGCGGTCAGCCAGCTCGCCGGCAGCTGCAACGCTGCTATGCCTTGATCCGCTGCGGACAACCTAAACCTTTGTAGGTCGACCTCTTCTACCTGCCGGCCAGATTCCGTGGTATATAGAGGCCGCAATTTCATATGGGAGAAGCGGACAATCTGTTCTGCCGTACAAGGCGCATCGCTGACGATGCTGGCTTATACCAGATCGTCTCAGGCGCATTTGACGATCAGGGAGGAAAAAGTCATGCGCTTAGCCGCATTTTTCGCCGTCGTGTTTGTTGCAACCTTCGTCGCTAATCCATCGCAGGCTCAGGATACTGCGGCTGGCGAGAAGGTCTTCACCAAATGCAAGGCCTGCCACATTGCGGACGAGGACAAGAACAAGATCGGTCCATCGCTGCACGGCGTCATCGGCCGCACTGCCGGTACGCATCCCGGTTTCAAATATTCCGACGCCATGATTGCGGCCGGCAAATCCGGCGTCAAATGGGACGAACCAACACTGATGACCTATCTTCACGATCCCAAGGCTATGGTCAAAGGCACCAAGATGGCGTTTCCCGGCCTCAAGAACGATGCAGACGTGACCAACGTCATCGCCTATTTGAAAACGTTCTCCAAGTGACTTTCTCCTCCGCCATGCGTCTATCCTCTCGTTCGCCGTGATCTCGTCCGAACCCGAAGGGGCCGCGTAAGCAAAAACCGGGTTTCAATTTCGCTCACGCGTGCCTTCGGTTCGGGATCATGGCCTAGGTTTCTTGCTTCCATCGGTCTGAGATGTCGACTAGGGAAAGCCGCCTCAAGGATATCGTCATCCGCCTTCCGGAAGCGACGGCGGGTGATTTCTTCGCGCTTTTAAAACCGCGGGTCATGGCGCTTGCCGTATTCACTGCTTTCGTGGGCCTAATGACGGCGCCTGGCCCGACGAATCCGGTCATCGCGGTGATCGCCATCAGTGCGATTGCGATGGGAGCAGGCGCGGCCGGGGCGCTCAACATGTGGTACGACGCGGACATAGATGCGTTGATGTCTCGCACGTCCAAGCGGCCAATCCCGTCGGGCCGCGTCGCGCCAGGCGAAGCCCTCGGCTTCGGTCTGGTGCTTTCCGCACTTTCGGTGACGGTGCTCGGCGTGCTGGTGGGGTGGCTTGCCGCATCGCTGCTGGCATTCACCATCTTCTTCTACGTCGTCATCTATACGATCTGGCTGAAACGCTCGACACCGCAGAACATCGTCATAGGTGGCGCGGCAGGCGCTCTTCCTCCGGTGATCGGGTGGGCTGCTGCCACCGGCGCCATCGGCATTGAAAGCATCATTCTGTTCCTGATCATTTTCCTCTGGACACCACCGCATTTCTGGGCGCTAGCCCTGTTCAAGGTCGGACAGTACGCCGCGGCGGGCGTCCCCATGATGCCGAACGTGGCTGGCCAACCCTCGACCAGAAAGCAAATCTTGGCCTATTCGCTGGTTCTGGCGCCAATCGGCGTGCTTCCCTGGGCCTTTGGATTCGCGAGCGGATATTACGGGACTGTCTCGACCGTCTTGGGTGCGGGATTCGTCTGGCGCGCCTGCAAGGTGCTCACCATCCCCGACAAGGAGATGAAGCAAGCAAAGGCGTTGTTTTCTTATTCGATTTTCTATCTGTTCGCGATCTTTGCAACGTTACTTGCCGACACTATTGTAATGCGTACGATCGCATCAGCCGGCCATTGACGCCGGCGCAAAACATTACGTCGGCAGTGCGCAAAAACCCAGCAGCATCAGAACAACGACGCCAAGGCCGAGTATGAGAACTGTCCTTCCGTCCATGACCCTTCACCTTCGACTTGAGGAGAATATCGAAGAAAGGCGTCCAGAGCTAGACAGGCGACCGGGCCTTCTTACCCAACCTTCTTACAAAGCGCGACAAGTCGCTCGCATGAGAGTATATTGATCCTGGTGCAGGTCGCGGTTTGCGTGGCCAGTCATGCAGAACGGCAGCACCGTGAAACCGCGGCCTTACCAGACCTGTCTGGAGGAATGGTCATGGCAAGCTTTCACGTCATAGCAGGCGCCAGCGAGACGCTGGAGCACACCAGAATTCGCAAGATCGGTGTCACCGACCTTTTCGATGCGCTCAGGCGCGGCGTCGACGATTTCATGGTCAAACCGTCGCACATCATTTTTCTCTGCCTGATCTACCCGCTTGCGGGGGTCGTGCTTGCAGTCTGGACATCAGGCAATAACACGCTCCCATTGTTGTTTCCGCTCGTGTCCGGATTTGCGCTAATTGGTCCATTCGCCGCAATCGGCCTCTATGAGATCAGCCGGCGACGGGAAGCCGGGCTAGACGCCTCATGGAGGGCCGCCTTCGAGGTCAGGAATTCTCCGGCGCTGCCAGCCATCGCCGCGGTTGCGATCATGCTGCTTGCAATCTTCATCGCCTGGCTTTTGACTGCGCAGGCGTTTTACCAACACCTGTTCGGCCCCGCCCCACCGCAATCCTTCTCCAGCTTCATCAATGACATATTCGCCACAGGACGCGGCTGGACGCTCATCATCCTGGGGCACGCCATCGGCTTCGTCTTCGCTGCGATCGTGCTGTGCACGACGGTCGTCGCCTTCCCGTTGTTGCTCGAGCGAGATGTCGGCGCCTATGAAGCCATCCACACCTCGGTGCGCGTGGTGCTGGCGAACCCGATCGTGATGGCGGTATGGGGCCTGATTGTCGCCGTCGCCCTGATCATCGGCACGCTGCCAGTATTCGCGGGGTTGGCGATCGTGCTGCCGATCCTCGGTCACGCTACCTGGCATGTCTACCGCAAGGTCGTGGAACCGCCGCCGACGGCCGGACCGGCGCCTCGATGAACTCCCTGCCGCGCCGGCAAGGACCGGTGCGTGCAGGTTGATCAGAGCCCTTTCCGGCTTCAGTAAGCCGGATGGCTGAAGCGGGCCTGGTGGGCGCCCATAGTCAGGTTACGGAAATCCTTGCCGCTGACACGCACCAGCGTCCTGTGATCGCCGCCCTCGAAATAGATATCGGCGGCACCGCCAAGGCTTTCGTCAAGGACTACCGGCACATCGTAGGCCGCGCCGATCGGCGGAATGGCGCCGGTATCGCAATCGCCAAAGAGCGAAACCGCTTCATCTTCGGTGGCGAGTCCAAGATTCTTGTCCATGACCTTCTGCAACGCGCCGAGCTCGATCCTATGTGTGCTGGGGACCACGGCCAGCGCATAACCCAGATCGTGGTGAACGAGCACCGATTTGGCCATTATGCTGCCGGGCACGTGCGCGGCTATGGCGGCCTGCCTGCTTGTGGCCGTGCGATGATGCGCGACAGTATCGTAGGAAATCCCTTTCCGGTCGATATAGTCCTTCAGTTTGTTTGCGATTGTCATTTTGGGCGTCCCTTGCTGAGTTCGCGACGCAGGTCAAAACGCGGCAATCATTTCGCTTCCGTCGTTTCGGTATGAATAAAGATGGCCCAACCGTCGATTGTTTCAAGGCGAGGGTGGCGGCACCGGACCGCCCGCAGCATCGTCGGAATCCCTGATCGGCCATCGACAAGGTCTGAACTCCGATTTGGCGTCAGGGCCCAGCCCCGAAAAACGCCATCCGGGTGAGAAGCGTGTAATCCGCTTCAAAGACCATCATCGCCACGAATACCAACACCAGCACGGGCGGCAGGATGATTGCGTATGTCAGCGCCAGCCGTTCCCAGGCCATGTGCATGAAAATGGCGACGATGAGCCCTGCCTTGAGGATCATGAAGATCAGGATCAGCGACCATCTGAGATAGCCGTGCAGACCGAAATAATCGATCAGATAGGAGCAGGTGCTGAGAATGAACAGCCATGCCCAGACCACCAGATAAAGCTTGATCGGGTGCTCCTGATGAACTTCTGCCGGGGGGGCGCCGGTCGTCGCCGCGTCATGAGTAGCGTGCAGCGTGTGTTGCCCGAGGCCGTTTGCGGTTGCTTCAGCCATATCTGCCTCTCACCAAAGATAGAAGAACGCGAAAATGAAGACCCAGACCAGGTCGACGAAATGCCAGTAGAGTCCCATGATCTCGACGTTCTCGTAGCGGCCCCTGCGGCTGGTAAAGAAGCCGGGCCGCCCAAAGTCAAAATCTCCACGCCACACCTTTCGCGCCACGATGATCAGGAAGATCACCCCGATTGTCACATGCGTGCCGTGGAAGCCGGTGATCATGAAAAAGGTTGACCCGAACTGGGCAGCGCCCCAGGGATTGCCCCAGGGCCGCACGCCTTCGGTGATCAGCTTGGTCCATTCGAAGGCTTGCATACCGACAAAGGTCGCACCGAGTGCTGCGGTCAGAAGCATCAGGATTGCCGTTTTGCGGCGGTCGCGGCGATAGCCGAAATTGACCGCCATGGCCATGGTTCCGCTGCTTGAGATCAGCACGAAAGTCATGATGGCAATAAGGATCAGCGGAATATCCGAGCCGCCGATACGAAGCGCAAAGACCTCGCTGGGATTGGGCCACGGCACGCGTGTCGAAATGCGCGCGGTCATATAGGAGAGCAGAAAGCAGCCGAAGATGAAGGTGTCGCTGAGCAGGAAGATCCACATCATGGCCTTGCCCCATGACACGTTCTTGAACGCCCGCTGATCCGAGGACCAGTCGGCGGCGATGCCTTGCCAGCCTGCGGGCCGCGGCTCTGTCTGAGCGATATGCGTGAGTGTCTCAGCCATCCGCCCGTTCCTCCTACGTCAGTAACCCCCGGCAAATATCGATGAAAGTCGCGGCCCAGCCGGCCAGAAGCGCGAAGATGGCAAGCCAGACGAAAAGCAGGAAATGCCAATACATGGCGCACAGCTCGACGCTGAGGCGAAGCCGCGCCGGCCTTGCCCCGTTCCAAGCGCCGACGGTTGTTCTGCCCAGGCCCACCAGTCCGCCCAGTATGTGCAGGCCATGCATTCCGGTAAGCAGGTAGAAGAAACTGTTGGCCGGATTGGAAGCCAGAAAGTAGCCATCGGCAGACAGCTCGCGCCAGGCCATAAACTGTCCAATCAGGAAGGAGAGCGCCGTAAACCCGGCGGTGGCAAGGCCGAGCTTAACCATGTCCATTTGACCCTTACGCGCCGCGAGCGAGGCGCATTGCAGCGCAATGCTGCTGAGGACCAGCATGCCGGTGTTGAACCAGAGCAGCCGCGGCAGCGGCAGCGCCTGCCAGTCCGACAGCGCCATGCGCATGAAGTAGGCGCTGGTGATCAGCGCGAACAGACAGCCGACGACCGCCAGGAAGACGCCGAGGCCGATCTTGGCGGTCGGTAGCGCCGATCCTTCCATACCAACAAAATCCCCGGCCATACCTTGCTCGAGCCATGGCTTGGTCATCAGCCGCTGGTGGGAAAGCCACCATCCGGCAAAACCGGCGATCACGAGCATGAAGACCAGAATGACGCTCATGCCGGCTCCTTGGAGGGACCGAAGGAGCCCGGTACGTTTTGCGGGATAAAGTCCTCCTTGGCGCCCGGTACGCTGTAGTCATAGGCCCAGCGATAGACGATCGGTAGGTCTTTGCCGAAATTGCCATGGGCCGGTGGTGTTTGCGGCGTCTGCCATTCGAGGGTCGTGGCCCGCCACGGGTTGCCGCCGGCCTCGCGGCCATGACGGATGCTCCAGATCAGATTGAACAGGAACACAATCTGGGCAAAGCCGACGATGAACGCCATGATGCTGATGAACGAGTTCAGATGGTGGGCCGATTCTGTCATCACCGTCATATCGGTCAGTTCATTGTAACGCCTGGGCACGCCCATCAGTCCGAGGTAGTGCATGGGAAAGAAAATCAGGTAGGCGCCGAGGAAGGTGACCCAGAAATGGAACCGGCCCAGCGCCTCGTTCAGCATCCGGCCGGTGACCTTCGGATACCAGTGGTAGATCGCACCGAAGATCACGATGATCGGCGCGACCCCCATGACCATATGGAAATGGGCAACGACGAACATCGTGTCCGACAGCGGGACGTCGACCACGACATTGCCAAGGAACAGCCCGGTCAACCCGCCATTGACGAAGGTGACGATGAAAGCCAGGGCAAATAGCATCGGTATGGTGAGGTGGATGTCGCCGCGCCACAATGTCAGCACCCAATTGTAGACCTTGATGGCGGTCGGAACCGCGATGATCAATGTCGTGGTGGCGAAGAAGAAACCGAAATAGGGATGCATGCCGCTGACATACATGTGGTGCGCCCAGACGACGAAGCTCAGCGCACCGATGCCGACGATGGCCCAGACCATCATGCGATAGCCAAAGATGTTCTTGCGCGCATGGGTGCTGATCAGGTCCGACACGATGCCGAAGGCCGGAAGGGCCACGATGTAGACCTCGGGATGGCCGAAGAACCAGAACAGATGCTGAAACAGGATCGGGCTGCCGCCATTATGCTGTAATTGCTCGCCCATTTCGACGATCGCCGGCATGAAGAAGCTGGTGCCGAGCGTCCGATCAAGCAGCATCATCACACAGGCGACGAATAGCGCCGGGAAGGCGAGCAGAGCCATGACGGTCGCGGTAAAGATGCCCCAGACAGTCAGCGGCAGACGCATCAGCGTCATGCCGCGCGTGCGGCCCTGCAACACCGTCACGACATAGTTCAGCCCGCCCATGGTGAAGCCGATGATGAACAGGATCAGTGAGACGAGCATCAGGATGATGCCCCAGTCCTGGCCCCCCGGTGTGCCGGTCATGATTGCCTGCGGCGGGTACAGCGTCCAGCCGGCCCCCGTCGGTCCGCCAGGCGCAAAGAAGCTCGACACCAATACCAGCACGGCAAGCAGGTAGATCCAGTAGCTCAGCATGTTGACATAGGGAAAGACCATGTCGCGAGCCCCCACCATCAATGGGATCAGGTAGTTGCCGAAACCGCCGAGGAACAGCGCCGTGAGCAGATAGATCACCATGATCATGCCGTGCATGGTGATGAACTGGTAGTAGGCTTCAGGCGTGATGAAGTCGAAGGTGCCGGGAAAGCCGAGTTGCAGCCGCATCAGCCAGGACAGCACCAGGGCGACCAGGCCAATTCCCGTTGCCGTCGCCGAATACTGGATGGCAATGACCTTGGCGTCCTGCGAGAAGACGTATTTCGTCCACCAACTGTGCGGATGATACAGTTCGACTTCCGCGACTTCGGCCGGCGGGATGGCATCTGCAGGGGTAATATCGACCATAGGAACACCTCCGTGTCCTTTTTAGCGAGACCCGACGGTTTCGAGCTTTGCTGCAATCCTCGAACTTGACACCGTCGTTGGACCCGACGCCTGGCTTGCCGAGCCCGTCTGCTGGGGCGCCGACAATTGCGCAAACGTCTGTTGCTGGCCAAGCCACGCCAGGTAATCCTCCTGCGTATCGACCATCACCACACCGTGCATCATCGGATGTCCTTGGCCGCAGAGTTCAGCGCACAGGACCTGGAAGGTTCCGGTTTTCGTTGGGGTGAACCAGAAGTAGGTGACCGAGCCCGGGATCATGTCCATTTTGGCGCGGAATTCCGGCACATAGAAATCATGCAGCACGTCGATCGAGCGAAGCAACATCTTGACCGGCTTGCCAACCGGCAGATGCAGATCGGCCGCTTCGACCACGACATCGTCCTGGCCATTGGAATCGCTGGTGATCACGCCCAACGGATTGTCAGCGGTGACGCCGCGGGTGTCGGACGTGCCGAGCTTGCCGTCCTTGCCGGGCAGGCGGAAACTCCATTGCCATTGCTGGCCGACAACTTCGACCACGGTTGCGTCGCTCGGAACGTTGACGAACCGGTTCCAGACGAACAGGCCGGGAACCAGCAAAGCCGTTACGCCGACCGCGGTGACAACCGTCAGCCAGGATTCGAGCCGCCTGTTCTCCGGTTCATACGCCGCCTGATTGCCTTCCCGATGACGGAAGCGGAAGACGCAATAGGCCATGAACAAAACCACGGCGGCAAAGACGACGCCGGTGATCCAGAAAGTTATGATGATGGTGTTGTCGATATAGTCCCAGTTCGAGGCAATCGGCGTCCACCACCATGGGCTCAGGAGGTGGAACAGCACCGAGCCCACAACTATCAAAACGAGTACAAGCGCGAAGGCCATGTCCCGTTCCTCCCGGCATTCCAGGGGCGCGAAGCCGTCTCCGGAAATGCCAAGTGCATCATAGCTTGATTTGGGGTCGCAATTCTAGAGCCGACTGTCTTGACGGGAAAAATCCCGCCTTGCCTGCGCCAACCCTTCGAGAGGAGCCGTCCATCACACACGGGGACGCGTTCGTCCGGCTGATGCGCCTGCGCCGGATCGTTTGGGCGAAGTCGACGGTGGGGTGTGCCAAGCCACGTCGGCAGGCCGAATTCGATCTTCGCGCCGACGAAGTTTCGTTTGTGCTATTTCAGCAGGCCGACCAGAACGTCGAAGGCGGCGTCGATGTCGGCGCGGACCGCGGCCTTGACCGCTTCCGCGTCCCGGTCGCGCAACGCAGCGAACATCTCCTGATGGTGCGCATTGGCGGTCGAATAGTTTCCGGAATCGTGCAGCATGTTGAAATAAGGACTGATCTGCAGCCACAAGTTCTCGATGATGTTGAGAATGTTCTCGGAGCCGGCCGCCCGGTAGATGGAGAAATGAAAGGCGTAGTTGGCGCGCAGATAGGACTTGACGTCTCCCGCCGCATTGGCCTGTTCGAGCGCGTCCAGATGCTGGCGCAGCCGGGCGATAGCTTGGTCGTCCATACGCTCGGCCGCCCATGCGGCGGCGATCGCTTCGATCTCGAAGCGGACGTTTCTCAGATCGACGAGGCGTGTGCGGCTGAGTGCGGGAATGCCGATCGAGCGGCCTGAAACCACCATCAGCGCGTTGGCGGCGGTCAGCCGCCGCAGGGCCTCCCTGACCGGCATCGGACTGACGCCGAAAGCATCGGCAAGGCTTTGCACCGTTACCATCTCGCCCGGCACGATGCTGCCGTCGAGGATCAATTCGGTGACATGGCGATAGACCCTGTCCTGCAAGGTCTCCTTGGACAGGGGCGCGATCTCGACACCCGGCTTTCTGAACGCCGCTCCAGCCATCTCCCCTCAACCTTCCCGCGCAAGCTGCGCCATAACCCGTATCCGGAATGCAGGCTTCCGGCTGCGGCGTCAAGCACCCCGGCCGTCGCCTTGTCATGAGCATATTTCATCATTGATCTTTGATCAAATGGTGATACGGTTGCGATATCGGATGGCAAGGTCACGTCTCGTGCCCTTGGGAGGCATCCGATCGTTCGGATCGGGAGGAGTTTCATAATGGGTATCGGATTGAAAGCCCGGCGGCTTGCGCTGCTGGCCGGCATGGCTGCCTGTGCTTTTGGCATCTCCGCGGCCGAGGCCGCTGAAAAACACAAGATTTTTCTCAGCATGAGCTTCATCGGCAATGACTGGCAGGCCGAGGCGGCGAACATGGTCAAGGCGATGGCCGCGCACAAGAGCATGGTCGACAAGATCGACCTGCAGGTCCAGGTGGCCGGACCGAACGCGCAGCGCCAGATCCAGCAGATCAACGCCATGGTGCAGGCGGGAGCGGAGGCGATCGTGATCTATCCGATCTCGCCGACGGCGCTGAACCAGGTCGTCAAGAACGCTTGCGAGAAGGGGGTCAAGGTCTTCGCCTACGACGCCGAGATCACCGAGCCATGCGCTTACAATGTCCATATCGACCAGGAGGAGGCTGGCAGGGTGACAGCCGAATGGCTGGCCAAGAAGCTCAACGGCAAGGGCAACATCATCGCCGTGACCGGCGTTCCCGGCACTTCGGTCGATGACCTGCGCACCAAGGCCGCCAAGGCGGTCTTCGCCAAATATCCCGACATCAAGATCGTCGGCGAGGCGGTCGGCATGTGGAGCCAGGCCGTGGCACGCACCGAGCTTTCCAAGATTCTCGCCACGCGCAGCTGGGACGACATTAACGGGCTGTGGATGCAGGTGGGCTGCTTCACCGCCAATTCGATGCAGCTCGAGGCAGGCAGGAAAGCCGGCGCGCTTTTGCCTTGCGCCGGCGAAGGCTCCAATGGCGGCCGCATCCAGATGCTGCCGGAAGGCACGGAGGTCGAGGGCGCTGCTTCTCCCTACGCGCCGCTCGGCGCGCCGCGCATTTCCTATGCCTCGCCGCCTTATTCCGGCGCGCTCGCCTTGAAGCTCGCCATCGAGGCGCTCGAGGGCAAGGATGTGCCGAAAGCGACCATCCTGCCGCTGCCGATCGTCACCAACGAGACGATCAAGCTTTGCAACGAGGGCACCTGGGCGGAAATGAAGGCCGGATGCAACACCTTCAAGCCGTCGCTGGTTTCCAACCCAGGCTGGTTCGCGTCGATCTTCTCCGACCAGACGCCCGAGATCGGTCTCAACGCGGCGCTCGTCGGCCAGCCCGAGGAGTAGGCTTCAGCAATCCGTGCGCGTGGGGCACTGTGGGCTCCACGCGCCCGCAAGCATGGCATGCCGGAACCGGGAATGATGACTTCAACAACGCATGTGCCGGCTATTGCCGTTGACGGCATACGCAAGGCGTTTGGCGCCACGGTCGCGCTTGACGACGTCTCCTTCGCGATCTCGCCTGGCAGCGTGCACGCTTTGCTAGGTGAGAACGGCGCCGGCAAGTCGACGCTGGTCAAGCTCCTATCGGGACTGGTGCGGCCCGATCAGGGCCAAATCAGCATCCTTGGCGCGCCGGCCGCGCTCGGTTCGCCGCGCGCCGCGCACGACCGCGGGGTGCAGACGGCGTTCCAGGAGATGACGCTGGTCCGCGACCTCAGCGTTCTCGACAATATGCTGCTGCCCTATGCGCCATCCGGCCCGACCGGATTGATCAGGCGGTCGGCCGCGCGCAAGGCAGTCGGCCGGCACATTGCCGATCTCGGTTTTTCGGTCGATCTCGACGCCGAGGTTGCGACGCTCGATCTCGCGGTCCGCCAGAAGATCGAGATCGCGCGCGCCGTCTACCGCAAGCCGCGCATCCTGCTGCTGGACGAGCCGACCTCGACGCTTTCGGGCGGCGACGTCGAATGGCTGGGAACAATCATCGCGCGGCTCAAGGCCGCCGGAACGACGGTCGTGTTCATCACCCACCGCATGCGTGAGGTGCGGGCCTTCTGCGATACCTTGACCATCCTTCGGAATGGCCGCCACATCATCACCGCACCGGTGGCCGACATCTCGGATGAGGATGTGATCGAGAAGATCATCGGCCGCGCCCTCGCGCAGACCTTTCCGCCAAAGCCCGAGGGCGCGGCCGTCTTCGGTCCGCCGGTGCTCGGCGTGCGCGACCTCAAGGCGGGCAGAAAACTCGACGGCGCCAGTTTCGATTTGCGCAGGGGCGAAATCCTCGGCATCGCCGGACTTCAGGGTATGGGCCAGCTAGACCTGTTCCTCGCCTGCTTCGGCATGGCCGAGATCGAACGCGGCCACGTCATGGTCGACGGCCGCAAAGTGTGGCTCGGCTCGCCGGCCGATGCGCTGAGGCCCAACATGGCGATCGGGCTGGTGCCGGAGGATCGCAAGACCGAAGGCCTGTTCCTGAAATTGTCGGGCCGGCAGAATGCATCGCTGCCGGTGGTCGGCCGCTTCACCCGGCTCGGCTTGATCCGCGAGGAGGAGGAAGCACGCGCCGTGCAGGCGGCCTTCTCGACGGTCGAGGTGGACAACCGAGCGCTGTGGACAAGGGCAGGCGCCTTTTCCGGCGGCAACCAGCAGAAGATCGCCATCGCCAAGTGGCTGGTCGCCGAAAGCCGCATCCTGCTGCTCTTCGACCCGACCCGTGGCATCGATGTGGGCACCAAGCATGAGCTCTACGTGATGATGCGCAACTATGTGGCGGCGGGCGGCTCGATCCTGCTGCATTCGACCGAAATTCCCGAACTCGTCCATCAATGCGACCGCGTGCTCGTTCTCTATGACGGACGGCTGGTGGCCGAGCTCGCCGGCGACGAGATCACCGAGAGCGCGATCATGCGTCCGGCGCTGGGACATGGCGGCAATATGCTGGAGGCAGCACAGTGAGCGCGGTCGGTTCGACGGCAACCGGACAGGCCGGATCCCTGGTGCGCCTCCTGGCGCGGCATCGCGGCGCCATCATCGCGGCGATCGTCTTTGCAGTGCTGCTCGTCGTCGTCGACCTGATCAGCGCCGGGCGGCTCACCTATTTCGACATTTCGTTCCTGTCGAGCGGCGGCGCCACCTCGGCGCTGGCGGCGATGGGCCAGACCATCGTCATTCTGTCCGGCGGTTTCGATCTGTCGGCGGGCGCCGTGGTTTCGCTGGTCAATGTGGTGCTGGCCACGTCGATGGATCCGATGGCGACCGGAACGAGCGTCTGGCTGTGGACGATGGCCGGCATTGGCGTCGGCATGCTCGTCGGGGCGTTCAACGGCTTCTTCATCGCGGTGCTGCGCATGCAGCCCATCGTCGTCACGCTGTCGACCATGTTCATCTTGCAAGGCATCACACTGCTGGTCATGGACAAGCCCGGCGGCTTCGTCTCGCCCGATCTCGGTTCTTTCTATCTCGGCGATGCGATCCCGGGCTGGTTGCCCATGCCGCTGGTCGTCATCGGCATGGTCCTGCTGGCATGGTTCTGGCTGAAAGGCACGCGGTTCGGCACGGCGCTTTACGCGGTCGGCAGCGATCCAGACGCTGCGGCCGCGGTCGGCGTGCGCGTCGCTCTCGTGCGCTTCCTCGTCTATGTCATCGCCGGCGGCTGCTACGGGCTTGCCGGCGTGTTCATCAGCGCCCAGACCGGCAGCGGCGATCCGCTGGTCGGCAATCCGCTGCTGTTGTCGATATTCGCCGCCGTCGTGGTCGGCGGCACGCGGCTCGGCGGCGGGCAGGGTGGTCCGTTCGGCACCGTCTTCGGCGCCTATATCCTGATGATGGTCGTCAACGTCCTGCTCGTGCTCAACGTCTCGGCCTATTATTCGACCATTGCCGAGGGCACCATCCTGATCCTTGCCGTGCTCGCGGGCTCGCTGTCGCATGGCTCCGTCCTCGCCTACCAAATCCGCGCCTTGCGCGCGCGGCTCGCCGCCTGGCGTGCCGGCATGCTGCCGTCGCAACTCGATCCCACCGACCGCAGATTGCGCATCGCTCACAAAACGCCCATTCCAGGACAGGCGCCCGGCTTTCGCGTGCGCAATGCCGAGGCGCTGCGCTACGCGCTGCCGGCCTATGTCTGCCTGGCCATCGTCATGATCGTCACCCAGATCTGGCTCGGCCGGGCCATCTTCAATCCCACCTACTGGAACTCGCTGTTCGTGCTGTCGAGTTTCCTTGCCGTGCTTGCGCTCGGGCAGGGCAGCGTCATTCTCACCGGCGGGCTCGACTTGTCGGTGCCGTGGACCATCGGCCTGTCGGGCATCCTCCTTGCCGGCATGGTCAACGGATCGGACGCGGCACTCGCCTATGCGCTGCCTGTGGTGCTCGCCATCGCCTGTCTTATCGGATTGGCGAACGGCATTGGCATCGTTTTCCTCGGCATCTCGCCGATCGTCATGACGCTCGCCACCAACGGCATCCTGCAAGGTTTCGCGCTTCTCTATTCGCAAGGCACGCCGGCCGGCTTCTCCTCGCCGATGCTGCGCTGGTTCATGACCGGCAAGATATGGGTGGTGACGCCGGTCGTGCCATTCATGATCGTCTTCGTGGTCTTTGCGGTGCTGCTGCTCGGCCGTACCGCCTTCGGCCGCAAGGTCTACGGCATCGGCAACAGCCTGCGCGCGGCCCAGCTCTCGGGCATCGCCGTCGGACGGACGCTGATTTTCGTCTACATGCTGTCGGCATTGTGTGCGGCGATCGTCGGCGTCATGCTAACCGGCTTTTCAGGCCAGGCCAGCCTTGGCATGGGTGACGACTATCTCCTGCCATCCATCGCCGTTGTCGTGGTCGGCGGTGCGCTGATCACCGGCGGGCGCGGCCACTATCTCGGCATGCTCGGCGGCGTGCTGCTTTTGACGGCGCTGCAGATGCTTCTGGCCGGCACGACGCTGCCCTACGCCACACGGGCGATCCTGTTCGGGCTGGTGGTGCTCGGCGCCGTCATGGCGCTGCGCGAAAGACGCATACAATGAAGGGAATGGAATCATGAGCACGAGCGCACCCAAATCGCCCGACGAATTCCTGGCGGGGCTCAAAGGGCAACGTGTCCTGGTCACGGCGGGCGCCGGCGGCATTGGCTTCGCCATTGCCGAAACGCTGTCGCGGCTCGGTGCGCGCATCGTCGTCTGCGATGTGTCCGACGAAGCCCTGGCGGCCGCCCCCAAGAAGATGGCGCTCGTCGCAGCGGTCAAGGCCGACGTGTCGCGCGACGACGATGTCGACCGGCTGTTCGAGGCGGTGGAGGAGAAACTCGGCGGCCTCGACGCACTGATCAACAATGCCGGCATCGCCGGGCCGACCGGCGGCGTCGACGAAATCGATCCGGCCGACTGGAGGCGCTGTCTCGACATCGGCCTGACCGGCCAGTTCCTGTGCGCACGGCGCGCCGTGCCGCTCATCAAGGGGGCCGGCGGCGGTTCGATCGTCTCGATGTCGTCGGCGGCCGGCCGCCACGGCTATGCGTTCCGCACGCCCTATTCGGCGGCCAAATTCGGCGTCATCGGCTTCACGCAGAGCCTTGCCAAGGAGCTTGGGCCGCACGGGATCAGGGTCAACGCCATCCTGCCGGGCATCATAGAGGGGCCGCGCATCGAGAGCGTTATCTCGGCACGCGCCAAACAGGTCGGCATCAGCCATCAGGAGATGACCGAACGCTATTTGCAGAACATCTCGTTGCGCCGCATGACCAGCCCGTACGACGTGGCTTCGATGGTCGCATTCCTGCTGTCCGACGCGGGCATCAACATTTCAGGCCAGTCGCTCGGCGTCGACGGCAACGTCGAAACGCTTTGAGGAGCAAGCCATGGCCAGGGTTGCAATTGTCGGAAGCGGGTTCATCGGACGGGCATGGGCGATCAGCTTCGCGCGCGCCGGCCATGATGTGCGCATGTGGGACCAGTCGCCGGTCGCGGCAGGCGGCGCGCGCGACTACATAGAAGGCGTGCTCGGCGATCTCGCTTCGAATGATCTGCTGCGCGGACAGACCGCGCACGCGGTGCTCGAGCGCATCGTCGTCATGGGAGACTTGGACGCGGCTCTGGCCGGCGCCGTGCATATCCAGGAGAACACACCGGAAAACCTCGAAGTGAAGCGCGAGGTGTTTTCGCGGATCGATTCCCTCTCTGATCCGCAGGCGGTGATCGCCAGCTCCACCTCGGCGCTGCTGCCGTCGAAATTCACCGATCATCTCCCGGGGCGGCACCGCTGCCTGGTCGTGCATCCGATCAACCCGCCCTACCTCATTCCGGCGGCGGAGGTGGTGCCGGCGCCGTGGACGTCCGCCGAGACGCTCGAAAGGACGCGCGCCTTCCTCCTCGATGCCGGCCACGCGCCGCTGGTGATGAAGCGCGAGCTCGACGGCTTCATCATGAACCGGCTGCAAGGGGCGCTGCTCGAGGAAGCTTTCCGGCTTGTCGCCGACGGCTATGCCAGCGTCGAGGACGTCGATATCGGCATCCGCGACGGGCTGGCGCTGCGCTGGTCGTTCATGGGGCCCTTCGAGACCATCGATCTCAACGCGCCGGGCGGCGTGCGCGACTATGCCGAGCGCTACCAGGGCATCTATTCCAATATTTTCCCGCAGATGCTGCGTCGCGTCGACTGGGCGGGCGAGGTGATGGAAACCGTCGAGGCCGAGCGTAGCAGGCGCTTGCCCAGGGAGAAACTGGGCGATCGGCAGGTATGGCGCGATCGCCGGCTGATGGCGCTGGCGGCGCACAAGAAGAAATCGGATCAGGAGTTCGGACAATGAAAGAAACCAGCCGCAAGCCCGGCGCCACGGCGGCCAGGGGCAAGGTCATCATCACCTGCGCGGTGACGGGGGCGATCCACACGCCGACCATGTCGCCCTATTTGCCGATCACGCCGGACCAGATCGCCTCGGAGGCGATCGCCGCCGCGGAAGCCGGCGCCGCGATCCTGCATCTGCATGCCCGCGATCCGGAGACCGGCAAGCCCGACCAGACGCCGGAGGCCTTTGCCCGTTTCCTGCCGCGCGTCAAGCAAGGCACCAACGCCGCCATCAACATCACCACCGGCGGCAGCCCCTACATGAAGGTCGAGGAGCGGGTGCGCCCGGCCGCCCAGTTCAAGCCGGAGGTAGCCTCGCTCAATATGGGCTCGATCAATTTCGGGCTCTATCACCTCGCCGACAAATACGAGACCTTCAAGTTCGACTGGGAAAAGCCGCATCTGGAAGCGACGCGCGACCTCGTCTTCCGCAACTCGTTCAAGGACATTGAGTACATTCTCGCGACTTGCTACGACAACGGCACGCGGTTCGAGTTCGAGTGCTATGACATCGCGCATCTCTACAATCTCTCCCACTTCGCAGACCGTGGGCTGGTGAAACCGCCCTTCTTCGTGCAGTCGGTGTTCGGCCTGCTGGGCGGCATCGGCACGCATCCGGAGGATGTCGCGCATATGAAGCGCACGGCGGACCGGCTGTTCGGGGACCAGTTCCGGTGGTCGGTGCTCGGCGCCGGCGCCAGCCAGTTGCGTATCGCCGCGCAATCGGCGGCCCTCGGCGGCAATATTCGCGTCGGGCTGGAGGACAGCCTGTGGGCCGGCAGGGGCAAGCTTGCCAAGTCGAATGCCGAGCAGGTCGTGCTGGCGCGCAAGATCATTGAGGGGCTCGGCATGGAGGTGGCGACGCCGGACGAAGCGCGCGAGATCCTGTCGCTGAAGGGCGGCGACAAGGTCGCTTTCTGACGCAGCCAATCGCCGCGCGAGCAAAGAGGAGGACGGCATGAAGATCGAAGTCGTGGTGGACGTGAAGACCACGCTTGGCGAGGGACCGCTCTGGGACGTCGAGCAGGAGCGTCTCTACTGGATCGACAGTTTCGACGGGCGCGTCTTCCGCGCGACCGCCGACGGGCGCGAGATCCGCTCCTGGGACGTGCCGATGAAGATAGGCTCGATGGCGCTGCGCAAGGATGGCGGCGGCGCTGTCGTCTCGTTGCAGCGCGGTTTCCATCTGCTCGATTTCGCCACCGGCGAGGTGACGCCGATCCATGATCCGGAGCCGGACAAGCCAATGAACCGTCTCAACGACGGCAAGGTCGACCGGCGCGGCCGCTTCTTCGCCGGCTCGATGGACACGATGGAAGAGGGGCCGTCCGGCGGCCTTTACAGGCTCGATCCGGATTTCTCCGTCACCAGGATCGATTCCGGCATCATCTGCTCCAACGGTCCATGCTGGAGCCCCGACGACCGCACCTTCTATTTCGCCGACACCTGGACCGGCGAGATCTGGGCCTATGATTACGACATCGAGACCGGTACGGCCAGCAACCGCCGCACCTTCGTTCGCGTCGATACCAGCCGCGGTGGTGCCGCCGACGGCTCGACCGTCGATGCCGAAGGCTGTCTGTGGAATGCGCTGGTCTATGACGGCCGCCTGGTGCGCTACGCGCCGGACGGCAGCATAGACCGTATCATCGACATGCCGGTGAAGAAGATCACCAGCGCCATGTTCGGCGGACCGAAGCTCGACACGCTCTACGTCACCTCGATGGCCAAGCCGCCGCTGCCGCGTTTTCCCGGCGATGGCGTGCTGCGCGGCAGCCTGTTCGCCATCACCGGCCTTGGCGTGACCGGAGTTCCCGAGCCGAGGTTTGGTGGCTGACGGGCGGCCTCTTAGAGCAGTTCACCGTTTCATGGAAACGGCGAACCGCTCTATCTCTTTGTTTTTGCGCAATTCCATAGGGAAAGCGCTACGCGCTTTTCCCGGGAAAACCGTACACACTTTTCCTGGAATTGCTCTCGCCGCTCCTCCCGGACGTCTTCCGCAAACTTCCTGCCGCTCGCAGTCAGCTAAAAACTATCGGCACCATTTCTCCACCGCTAAGGCGATGGCCTTCGTGCAGTCGACGAGATCGCGCACCGAAACGCGCTCGTTCGGCTGATGCGCCTGCGCCGGATCGCCAGGACCGAAGTTGACGGTCGGGGTGTTGCCCAGGCCGGTCGGCAGGCCGATGTCGCTGTGTGCGCCGAAGCCGCTCAGGGCCGGCGACAGGTCGGCTGCTTTGACGGCCTCCTGGAACAGGCCGACAAAGGGGTTGTCCGACGGGATCTCGGCGCAATCGGCATCGAGGATCCATTCGACACGGGCAGGGTGCTTTCGCAGATAAGGATCCGCCTGGCAGACATTGGCGATGTGCTCTTCGATTTCGCGTTTGACATTGCCGCCCAGCCTGAACTCGTCATGCTCGCTCGGCAGATACTGTACGTCGATGATGATCTCGCCGCGTCCTGCCATGGAGGATGGATGTTCGCCGGCATTGATCTGGGTGACGATGATCTGGTTGGGCAGGTCCATCAGCGGGTGGTTCTTCCTGGGATCGAACATCCATCGCCGGTTGAGGATGTCGATGCCGTCGAGGATCTGCCGGCAAAGCTGGACGGCGTCGACCGGGCCGCTCGAATACCAGGCGTTCGGCGTCAGTTCGGCATGGCCGCCTATGCCGTCGATGATGATCTTGCCCCACAGAATGCCGTGACAAAGCGGTGCGATCCTGTTCGCCGTCGGTTCCGTCATGATGCCGGCGTCGGCGCGAAAGCCGCGATCAACCATGGCGAGCGACCCCATGCCGCCGATTTCCTCGTCGACGACGGTGGTGAAGACGACGTCGCCGGAGAGGGAAACGTCGAGTTCCTTCAGGATTTCGACCGCCATCAGCATGCAAGCGACGCCGCCCTTCATGTCGACCGTGCCGCGACCGTGCAGGAATCCATCTTTCAGGACAGGCTGGAAGGGATCGGTGGTCCAGTGCCCGGCGGCACCCGGCGGCACGACGTCGATATGGCCGGTCAGCATGATGGACCGCCCGCCGCCGGTGCCTTTCAAAACGCCGCCGAGATTGGGCCGGCCCTCGAACGTCCTGCCCTTGTTGGCGCCGGCACGTCCCTTGTATTTTTCGTAGAGTGCCGGGCCGTCTGGATCCCAGAGATCGGTCGAGAAGCCGAGTGCCTCAAGGCGCTTTTGCAGGTAGAGCTGGCAATCCCGCTCGCCGGGGCCGGCCTCCTTCGGATTCGATTTCACGATCGAAGGGAAGGCGACGAGATCGCTCAGCGTCTTAACGATGCGCTCGGCGGCTGCCTCGACGCGCGCGGCGATGGTCTCTTCCATGGAAGGCATTGTTATCTCCAACGTTGGGAAAGTCGGTCGGCGAGAAGGACGAAAACCAGAAGGGCGCCGACAATCCCCACCTGCCAGACCGTGTTGATGTTCAATTGCAAAAGGCCGGTCTTCAACGTGACCAGCAGCAGGACGGCCGCGAACACGCCGCCGACGCCACCGCGCCCGCCAGTGATGACGATGCCTCCCAGCATGGCCGCGGTCAGCGATTCCAGTTCGAGGTTCTGGCCGATATTGGGCCTGCCGCTGCCGAGCCAGGCGAGAGAGACGAGGCCGGCCGCACCGGCAAGCGCGCCGCTCAGCACATAAAGGATGAAGCGCACGCGATCGACCGGGATGCCGACCAGTTTGGCCGAACGTTCATTGAAGCCCATGGCGTAGATCCAGCGCCCCCAGGCCGTCGAGAGCAGCACGAGACCGGCAAGCGCGAAGCAGGGGACGGCGAGCGTAAGGAAAGGCACGGGGATGCCCATGATCGCACCGCGCCCCCAAACTAGCAGCCAGGCAGGCACGCCGGACTGGGCCGCGCCGCCGGTGACCGCAAGCGCCAGGCCGGAATACACGAAAAATGTTCCCAG
This sequence comes from Mesorhizobium sp. B2-3-6, assembly GCF_006442305.1. NCBI lineage: Bacteria > Pseudomonadati > Pseudomonadota > Alphaproteobacteria > Hyphomicrobiales > Phyllobacteriaceae > Mesorhizobium > Mesorhizobium sp. B2-3-6. The sequence continues at coordinate 1,096,560 of NZ_VFVW01000001.1, forward strand.
CGTCGCGATGAAGGGGAGAAGGGCGAGCCCGTTCACCAGCCATCCGTTCAAGGCGCCGAGCATAGCGCCAGCCAGGATGCAGACGACCGGCAACAGAAGGGGTGGCAACCCCAGCTTCAGGGAAAGCATGGCAACGATCGCCGAGAGCGAAACGGCGCCGCCAACGGACAGGTCGATGCCCGCGCCCCCGGCCAGGACGACCAGCGCCTGTCCAAGGCCGACCAGGGCCAGGATCGTCGAAAATTGCAAAATCGTGGTGACGGTGCCGAGATTGAAGACCGAAGGCTTGAGCGCCAGCAGGCCGACAATAACGACCAGCCAAAGGCCGCACAGCAGAGCCAAAGTGAGGGCGGGGCCCTGCAGGTTCCGGATCCTGTTCATGCGCGGGCTCGCAGGAATTGGGCAAGCGGCAGCCGGTTGGAGACGGCTTCGAAGCCGAGCACGCCGATGATGAGAACGCCGGTAACCACAGGCTGCCAAAGCGAGGGGACGCCGATCAGAAGCAATCCATTCTGGAGAATTCTCAGAAGCAGTACGCCGAAGACCGTGCCGATCAAGCTGCATCTGCCGCCCAATATGCTCGTGCCGCCGAGAATGACCGCGGCGATCGCATCGAGCGCCAGCGTGCTGCCGATCGTCATCTCCACGTTGCGGTAGGTGGCGACGTAAAACGTGGCGGCAATGCCAGTCAGGACGCCACTGATGACGAAGGTCATGAAGCGTACCTTGACTACGGGGATTCCGGACAGCCGCGCCTTTTCCTCGGAATTGCCGATCGCGAGCAGATGCGGGCCGTAGGGGGTTCGCCGCAATGCCAGCCAGACGACCAGATAGGCGATGGCAATGACGATGGCTGGGACCGGAATGCCGAGTACGGTGGTTGCCAGAACATTGGTAAGGCTCGAGGGCAGGCCCGAGAGCCACTGCCCGCCGAGAAGGACAAAGACGGCGGTGCGGTAGACGCCAAGCAGGCCGAGCGTTCCCACGATTGCCGGAACGCGACCGAGGACGACGACGGTGGCCGTCACGCAGCCGAGCAGCGCACCGACCGCCGGGCCAGCGATGAGCGCCAGCAGCGGACTGCCGTCGGCGCTGAGCACGCGGCCGATGGCAATGGCCGCGAGGCCCATGATGATGCCGATCGACACGTCGATGCCGCCCATGGCAAGCAGCAATGTCATGCCAAGGCCGATCAGCAGCAGTTCGACGCTGTTGCGCAGGACCGTCGCCGCATTGCCTGGCGTCGCGTAGTGGGGCGATGCGACAGAAAAGATGACGATCGCCAGGAGACAGGCGGCAAGCAAGGACCACTCTCGCCCGTTCATGGCCAAAACGCCGTCTCCAAACTGTCGCACCGTGTTCATCCCAAGGCTCAGAAGTTGAACTTGTCGACATTGTCCTTGGTGAAGACCGCCGGCGGCCCGAGCAGCAGGATGCCCTTGGCGGCATCATAGGTGGCGGGCTTTTCGAGGCCGGCGATCTTGTTTTCCGCTTCGAAGCTCTTGCCGTCGATCAACTGCTTGCCGGCCCAGACCGTGAGATAGCCCAGCTGTTCGGGATCCCACAGCACGGTGAAGCCGAAGGCGCCGCTCTTCAGGTAGGATCGCGCCGTGTTCGGGCTGCAATAGCCCGTGCCTATGACGGAGCCGATCTTGCCGGCGGTTTCGATGGCCTGGGCGACGCCCGGACAGGTCGAGGATGCGACGGCGATGATGGCCTTGATGTCGGGATTGGCGGCCATGAGATCGCCTGATATCTGCGCGGCGCGCTCGGCCGTGCCGCCGGCGAATTGCGGAGCGAGCAGTTTCAGCTTCGGATATTTGGCGGTGGCCTCTTTCTGCATGAAGCCGATCCAGGCGTTGAGATTGGACGCCGTCGCCTCGCCGGAGACGATGCCGATCGTGGCGTCCTCGCCGACGCGCTTCACCAACTCATCGATGATCGTCGTGCCGAGCCCTTCGTCGGTCGCCTGCGCCACATAGACGGCACGGCCGCTGTCGGGTGCATCGCTGTCGCTGGTGAAAAGCTTGATGCCCTTGGCCTTGGCGCTCTCGACGACGGGCGCGATGCTGGACGCATCCAGCACGCTGACTGAGATCGCCTGGACACCCTGGTCGATCAGGTTCTGCACGATCTGCAACTGATCGACCGGGTTGGTGTCGACGGGGCCGGAATAGATGAAATCGACGCCCAGGTCCTTCGCGGCGCGATTGCCGCCGGCTTCCATGGCATTGAAATAGGGTATGCCGATCAATTGCGGGACGAAGGCGACCTTGGGCTTGTCGGCGGCATGCGCCGCCGTGGCGACCACGAGTGACAGCACGGAAACGGCGAGCGCTTTTTTGAGTTGAGAAAGCATTGGTTTATCCTCTCTGGAATGGACGTGCATTTCAGTTTGATTTTTCAAGCGCCCGCACGTCGGGATGAGCGCCTGTTATGAGCGAAACGACTTCCTCGTGATTGGTCTCGGCCGCCAGCCGTTCGGCCACCTTGCGGCCGCGCCGGAACACTACGATGCGGTCGGCAACCTCGAACACTTCGGAAATGTTGTGGCTGATGAGGACGACGGCACAACCGCGCGCGGCAAGCCGCCGCGTCAGTGCCAGGACCTTGCGGGTTTCGGCGACGGCAAGGGCCGCCGTCGGCTCGTCCATGATGACCAGCCTGGCATTCAGATTGAGGGCCCGGCAGATGGCCACGGCCTGGCGCTGACCGCCGGACAGGCTGCCGACGGGTGCTTCCGGATCGGAAATATGCGCGTCGAGCTCTTTCAGCAGGCCGTCGACGCGCTGGCGCATTTCCTTGCGCTTCAGGAAGGGAATACCCAAAATGGAGCGTTTCAATTCGCGGCCGAGAAAGACGTTTTCGGCAATCGACAGGTTTTCCGAGAGCGCCAGTTCCTGAAAGATCGTCGCGATCCCCGACGACGCCGCATCCTTGGGCGAGGAGAAAGCCACCGGATTGCCCTCGATGAGAAGCTTTCCATCGCTGGGCGGATGGGCGCCCGCCAGGATCTTGATGAAGGTGGATTTGCCGGCGCCGTTGTCGCCGAGAAGCGCCAGCACCTCGCCGGAGCGGATTTCCAGGTCGACATCGGCAAGCGCAGTCAGAGCGCCGAAGCGCTTTGCGATATTTCTGGCGACAAGAAACGGTTCTGTCATGGCGGTTCCCCGGCGGTTGCTGGTCGGCTAGACGGCCTTGCTGACCCAGCGCAGCACGTTGGTCCAAAGACGCGCATAGCCGGGCCATTCCACGAAGCTGTTGGGCAGCCAATGCGGGCCGATATCCGACGTCCAGGCCAGCGTGCGGCCCTGGCCATGGCGGCCGGTGACCAGCAGCGGATGACCGCCGTGATCCTGCGGCAACCGTGCGAGGATTTCGACGTCATCGCGATCGCGAGCGACGACCTCGTTGGCGCCGAGCAGCAGCGGCCATTCGCCTTCGATGCCGGCAAAGATCGGGTGATCCTTGGGACCGGTGATTTCAGGCCGGAACCCTTCGGGAATCTCGAGCCGGTCGTCATAGGGGAGGCAGGTTACCGGCAGCGCCTCCTCGACGGCCGTGCGGTGCCAGCGCGCCTTGCCGTCGATGCCCTGGAAAGAGAAATAGCCGCCGATCATGACCAGGCCGCCGCCGGCCTGCGTCCAGTCGCGCAGAAGCTTGAGCCGGTTTGGCACTGTCTTGCCGTGCAGCCAGACATCGGGGTGAAGCAGCAGCGAGTTCGCGCCGATGTCGGAGAGGATGATGGCCTTGTATTGCGACAGGCCCTCCATGCTGAAGGGCAGCTTTTCGACGGCCTCGTGGGCCGGCATGTAGTCGAGGTCGAATTCGCTGCTCTTCAAGGCATCGACCAGCGGCGTCGCGCCCAGGTGAAAGGTGACGCTGCCGAACTGATCGAACCCCTTGTAGTGGGTCGCCGAACTCATCCAGCTCTCGCCGACCAGAAGCACTCTTGTTTTCGCCATGACCAATACTCTCCTGGGTTCCCGTAAGTTGTTGGTTCAGCTTGCCAACATGGCGTTGTTCGCCAAAGCGGCAGCCTTCAAAGTCGCGAAATCCGCGATGTAGCCCTGTGCGCCTTCGACCGTGGTCGTCAGGCTCGCGCCGATCGCCGCATGGCGGGCGGCGTCGTCCAGCGACGCACCATGCAGCCAGAGGCTTAGGAATATGCCGGCGAAGCTGTCGCCGGCGCCCGTCGCATCGACGCGGTCGACAGGCAGTGCCGGCACCTCGATCTGCGGTCCGCCATTCGCCGGAAAGACGACCGCGCCAAACTCGCCGAGAGTGAGCACGACCGTTCCGCGCGGCTTGATGCGCGCCAGCATCAGCCGCACCTCTTCGATCATCGTCGCCATCCTGGAGCGAAAGTCGAAAATCTCCCGCATCATCACATCGTTGATGAAGGTCAGGTCGATGTGCCGGACCATCTGCGTGAAGGTTTCAGGCGTGCGTGCGCTCTTGGGCAGGCCGGCCGAATGCAGGCTCACCCTCCAGCCGGCCTGATGAAAGCGCGCGATGGAAGCGGTCATCGTTTCGTAGTGGAAGCCTTCGATGTGAAGACAGGCCGGGCGCGGTTCGGGCTGGATGTCCAGATTGGCGGTCAGATCGATCTCGCCGAGTTCGAACGGTTCACTGATGATCGTGCGGCTGCCATTGCGCTCGATGATCACGATGGCCTGCGAAAGGCGGTTGTTGGGCGTGTTGCGGATCGGCAATGCGTGGACGCCCAGTTTGGAAAGCGCGCCGAGCGCCCAGTCACTCTCCGGGTCTTCGCCGACCGCCGTCGCCAGTTCCACGTCGAGAGCGTAGGGCGTCCCAACACCGGCGGCGGCAACCGCGAGATTGGCCGCCGGCCCGCCCAGCGCCTTCTCGATATGACTGGCTGTGATGCGGTCGTCGCGATGCGGCAGGACGTCGACGCGGCAGAGAAAGTCGACGCTGACCCGGCCCGCGACCAGGAGCCTCGGCAGATGATCGAGATTCTTCGGCCTGTGGGGCGCGCGGCCCGGCAGCGAACGCGCAAACGAACTCGGCCGGTACATCAGCGTGGCGATCGCCTTTTCAATGCGTTCGCGCGTGGCCTCCTTCAGGCCGGCAGTCCCATTGATAAAGTTCGACACCGTTCCGATGGAGACACCGGCCGCGCGTGCGACATCCGCTATGGTTGGGCGCTTGCGTTGCAATGGTTGGCTCCGATTGAAGCGTTTCAAACGGTATCAACGGAAATGCCGCCCCTCAACGGAATTATCTTCTAAAAAGGTCTGGAATTTGCAGAGAAACTTGGAAAACTATGGCGATGTGGCCCCCAATTGCGGGTCATTCGTTCCAGAATTGAACGTTTTTCAATTCTTAAGCCGAAAGACTGCGTCGGCGAATTGCCTGCTTTCATTCGGATAGCTTCGCCGAGCCGATGATCTAGATCAGCAGCAAGCCCTTCATGCTGGAATAGCCCTTGCGACCGATGATGATGTGGTCGTGCACGGAAATGCCCAGCCGCTTGGCAGCGTCGATGATCTCCTTGGTCATCTCGATATCGGCACGCGATGGCGTCGGATCGCCCGACGGGTGGTTGTGCACCAGGATGATCGCCGTCGCCGACAGTTCGAGCGCGCGCTTGACCACCTCACGCGGATAGACGGGCGTATGGTCAACGGTGCCGGTCTGCTGCACCTCGTCGGCAATCAGCGTGTTCTTCTTGTCGAGGAACAGGATGCGGAACTGCTCGCGCGCCTCGAAGGCCATGGCTGACCGGCAATAGTCGAGAAGCTGCTGCCAAGAGGAGAGGATTTCGCGGCCATGGACCTCGCTGCGCGCCATGCGCTGGGCCGTCGCCGCAATGACCTTCAGGTCGAGCGCTACCGCCGGGCCCACGCCCTTGACCTCCTGGAGGAGGCCGACGGGCGCGCCAAGCACCTCGGCCAGGGTACCGAAGCGGGAGAGCAGCGCCTTGGCGACCGGCTTGGTGTCGGCGCGCGGGATCAGGCGGAAGAGCAGGAGTTCCAGAAGCTCATAGTCGGGCAGGGCGTCGGGACCTGCCGAGGCGAAGCGTTCGCGCAAACGGTCGCGATGGCCGAGATAATGCGGCTTCTCCTCGATCCCCTTGGTCTTCGCGGCAGGCCCGGCTGTCCCAGGAGAGTGCATGGTCGCGGAAAGCTGCGCAGGCTTTTCTGCAAAGAAACTGCGCTCGTCGTCGTCACCTGACATCTCGTCTGCCCCCCAACTCCCCGACCGCGAGCGCCGGGAGAACGAAACATTAGGCTGGCAGGCCGGGGCGGTCGAGCTTTTTGGGGGAGAGCGTGAAGATCTCGCAGCCGGTGTCAGTCACGCCGATCGTGTGTTCGTATTGCGCCGACAGCGAGCGGTCGCGTGTCACCGCGGTCCAGCCGTCCGACAGGACTTTCACATGCGGCCGGCCGAGGTTGATCATCGGCTCGACGGTGAAGATCATGCCGGGCCGCATCTCGACGCCCTCATTGGCGCTGCCATAATGCAGGATGTTGGGCGCGTCGTGGAACAACTGGCCGACGCCGTGGCCGCAGAAGTCGCGCACCACCGAGCAGCGCTCGCCCTCGGCATAGCTCTGGATGGCCGCTCCAATGACGCCGGTGCGGGCGCCAGGCCTGATCGCGGCAATGCCGCGCATCAGGCATTCGTGGGTGACTTCGAGCAGGCGTTCCGCCGCGCGTTTTATGGTGCCGACGGGGTACATGCGCGAGGAATCGCCGTGCCAGCCGTCGAGGATGTAGGTGACGTCGATGTTGACGATGTCGCCATCCTTCAGCGGCTTGTTGTCGGGGATGCCATGGCAGACGACATGATTGATCGAGGTGCAGGAAGACTTGGTGTAGCCGCGGTAGTTGAGCGTCGCCGGCAGCGCGCCATGATCCATGCCGAACTCGAAAACGAAACGATCTATGGTGTCGGTGGTGACGCCGGGCGCAACCATCGGCACCAGTTCGTCGAGGCAGCGCGCCGTGAGGTCGCATGCCTTGCGCATGCCGGCAAAACCTTCCTCGCCATAGAGGCGGATCTGGCCGGTGTTTCTGAGCGGTGCCGTGGCGGCGTCGAGATAAGTGACCATTGGTGTCCGTCTTGCCGGTGTGGCTCTGCAAGGGAGCCGGCGTGAAAATCTCGCCAGATTTGGCACTTGAGGGCAAAAGGTTCAAGGAAGAACTGCCCGGACACGACCAAGCGGCAGGGATATTCGGCGCGCCCCGATGTCCTTGACGCCCTTGTTCCTTCCCTTTCAGTCGACCGTGCGGTAGGGCGAGGGAGGTTTTTGGAGATTTCATGAGCGTCGAGCACGCCAGATTGCCTGAAGCGCCGTTGAAGGCGGCCTGCTCATTGCTGATGAGCCTTGTGCTGCTGGCGATGCTGTCGCTTGGCCGGGCGGAGGTGCCCGTCTTTGCCGGAGCAGCCTCCGGTGTCGCCAGCGCCGGCGTGGAGCGGTCCGGCGAAGCGGCGGCGCTGCTGCGCATCACCGGCAAGGGGCAGGCGCTGGAAGTTCGTTCCGGCCGGCCGGCCCTGGTTAAGTTCGCCGGCGGCCATCCGGCCCTGCCGGCTCGGGACACCGTCTTTTCCTGGTTTGTTTCGGTTCCGCCGGCAGAGGTCGTCGCCGCCGACAGGGACGCCCGCACACCGTGGGCGACTGCCAATCAGCCGCGCGCGCCGCCATCGGTTCCGGCCTGAGCGGTTTCAACCGCTCCTTCACTCAAACCACTTCCTGTTCGCGCCTCGATCCGCGCGGCGGCTTCGGTCGCGCAGCGGTGCGTAGCGCGTCATTTCCGGATTGTTTCCATGCAACGTATCAAGACACTCAAGAGCCTTTCGCGCGCGGCCTGCGCCGCCATTTTCCTTTCCGTCCAGGCGCTCATCTGTATCGGAACCGTCTACTGGGCGCTGACGGAGACGCTCGGCCTTTCGGCGACAGGGGCACTTGTCCTTGGCGGGATTTTCGCTGTGCCGTCTGCTCTCGTGCTGCTTACGGCGGTGCGCATGGCCTTCGATGCGGAGACCGATCCCGCCAACCAGTAGCCGGACCGCCAAGGCGCCCGCGTTCGACAAGGCCGGGCGCCTTGGCGCTTGCTTGCGGCGGCTGCGGCAAAACGTCCATGACCGCGGAGACGCCACATTCCTGCGGTAGCGACCGGCCAGAGCAACTTTTTACGACGGATGGCGTTGCCGCTGGTGACGACAGTTCGGGAGATGGCGGATGGACAGACTGCAATTTGAGGTGCCGGTGCGTATCGCGCCCGGACCCGGCCTACCTGTCGAGGAGATCTACAGCGTCGAACAGGCCCTTGATTTTCTCCAGGCCTGGCCGCTGCGCCGGCAAGGCCCGATTTACCAGAAGGCCTTCAACGCCTGCTTCGGCGCCACCGTGGACGTGGTCAAGACCGAGGATGCCTGCCGGGCGTTCATGGCGTTCTGCCGGGTGACCGGGCTGATGGCCCGGGACATGATGGCGCCGCGCAAGCGCGGTGGCCAGGCGAGAGGGCTGCAAGCCTGAGGTGCGCTGCGCTCTTTCGTTCTCCTGGCCGAACGGCGCATCGATGCCGATGCCATTAAGCTTCCGTTTCCACTTTCGCGGCTACGCCATGCTTGTTCGGCAATGGTTGATTCGTTGCGTCAGTCTCGTGGTTCGGAAGATGTCCCCAGAAAAAATCCGTGCATTCCCGATCGACCGTCAGGCATTCCTGGTTCGGGAGGTGGCTGCCAGGCTCGACAGTTTGCATGGCGACAGCGCCACCTCGTTCTGGAGGGCCAAGGCGACGGAGTTGTTCGATCTCGTCGTCAGGTCAGGCAGGGACAGGGCGGCGGCCAGCGACGAGGTGCGCAGGTTCTTCTTCGCCGTGCAAAAAGAGATATCGGCCGGCGCGGCCACTGAGCCGATGCCAATTCTTTCCGCCTGAAGTGCTCCGCAAGGCGTCCCACAGCCGGTCCATGCCACCGCTAGCGGAACAGATATTTTGAAACTTCGGGGTTGCCGCGTCGCCACATGACGTTGTCAAGGAAGTAGTGGTGCACGTTGATGAAGATCAGCACTATGAAGAAGAACAGCGACGAACCCAGGACTTCCTTGTCGTAAGGGATCAAGGCAGTCAGTGCCGCCGGGATCAGCCAGAAACCGAGACCGCCGAGGACCCCGCCGGCGACGACGAACCCCAGGACTCGCGTCCTGTAGATCGGACCAAGAACGGACAGGATTCTGGAGTCCGGAACCTTTTGTGCATCGGGACCGTCACGCTCGACATTGCTTTGATAGCGCCAGACCACGGCCAGGTACTGCAGCGAATGGAGAGCCGGCACCACGAGCAGCCACAGCGGGTTTATTCTCACGACCAGGATCCAAAGATATAGGGACGCGATATAAGCGACGACGCCGTTATACGGCAGGCTGCCGCCATTTTTACTCCAGCGATTGATCAGCATCACGACGGTGGCGGCCGTGGAAGCGGCCGCGGCCGACAGCGCAATCGTGTTGAGCCACGCAGGCGTAGCAAACGTATAATATTCCAAGCCGTAATATTTTGCTTGGCTGACCGCCGTGTTCGTCTGAAGCCATGCGAACAGCCATACGGCATAGCTGTTGACCAGCAAGATTTTCTTGTCCGGATTGGTGAAGAACCTGCGCTTCAACACGGCGTCCACCATCAACATGCCGTAGCCTTGCTTGACGTAGTGCCAGCCCACGAAAAAGAACATCGCGTTGGCTGCGTTTCCGAGCAGCCGGGCGTTCGCCGTTATCGAGCCGTAAGCAAAAAACCCGACCATGAGCAGGGGAACGACAATGCCGGCGAAAATGTAGCGGATCTGGAGGCCCCTGTCGTATCCCTCGCCGCGCACCTTGCTTCCAAAATTGCGATAGAAGAGTTGGTAAGAGTGGGCGAAATGCGGATAGTTTATCAAGTAGGCCAGGAAAAACATCGCCGCCGCAACAAGGCTGTCGTATTTGGTAGGCACGAAGTACAGGGCCGGCAAAATCAGGAATGCGCTGCCGCCAAGCATGAGGAAGTCGGCCAGCGGGCCAAAGAGATATCTTTGTGGCGGCGTCGCCGCAGGAGCTCGAGCATCCGCCGAAAGGTGAACTGCCATATTAGCATCCCCCTGGGAAAGCCGATTTAACCATCGAGCCTTGCCCTCGACAAGGTCGAGGCGGCGGAATGGTCAACACGTAAAATGACGTTTCGGAAGGGGGTGTTACCCTGTCCGGCGCAATAGCTCTTGACGCCGAAAGGAGCGGAGGGGACATCGAGTGAAGCTGGTACGCCCAAGGGGAATCGAACCCCTGTTACCGCCGTGAAAGGGCGGTGTCCTGACCGCTAGACGATGGGCGCGCTCAGATGAAAGCGGCTTATACTGGCGTTGTGCGCAACCGGCAACCCGTCAGGTGCCGGCTTGGACAACTTTTTTCCTGCCTGCCGAAGCGAGTGATTCACGCAGCGCCAGCGGCAATTTTTCTGGCGGCCGTCACCAGCCGCTGCGTGGATTTCCGGGCACTTTTCAGACGATTGCGGAAGCGGCCCGATGCAAATGCATGTCGCTCAAAAGTGAGCTCCGTTTCAGCGCGACGCGCTTTGGCGCGTCCAGCCGAGCCGGCCCTGGTCAGCCTTCGCCACCGCTGCGCCGGCGGCAGCGCCAGTTCCAGTCGCGCTCGGGGCCGACGTCGACGTGGACCGATTCGGTGTGGCAGTAGGTGCCGACGCCGCCGCGGCCGGGCATCGTCCTGACGTAGCTCGCCAGCTCCCATTTCGAGACGCCCGGCACCTGGATGTCGGCGGCGGCGCAATACATGTGCAGCGAATTCTTGGCGCCGTTGGCACGGCGGTTGCGGGCGGGGTCGCGATAGCCGGAGGTGACGACCATCTTGCGGCCGTAGTGGCCTTCGATTGTCTTGAGCACGCGCACCAGCGAGGGCTTGAGGCACGCCACGTCGACACTCTCGTTCTGCTTCAAGAGCCCGTTGGGCGCCAGGCGCGCCATGCCGGCGGCGGAAGCTACCTGGTAGAGGCCGCCCGAACCTTCATCCTCGTTGAGGTCGACGTCGCTTTCGTCGTCGAGGCCGGATTTGCGCTTGATCTCGAACAGCGCCGTCTGGCGGACGCCCGGCAGGGCATCGCTGCCGGTGATGTGACCTGAGTCGTCGCCGAGCGAAGCCAGTTGCACCGGTTTCGCCGTGGAATCGGCCGAGGCCAGTGTAATGATCGGCTTTGCCGCCGCCGGGGCGGGCTTGGCCTGCACAGCCGGCTGTTCGCCTGCGCGCGTGTTGACCAGTGGAGCGGGCTTCGCCGAAGCCGGCGTGGCGCCAAACATCGAGGCCAGGAAACCCCTTTTCTTCGGCGCCTCCGCTTGCTGCGCCTCGCCAGCGGTCACATAGACCGGATTGTTCATCGCCGGTGTGGCGGCCTGCTTCGGCGCCGTCACGGCCGCGTCGGCGGCGGCGATCTTCTGCGCCGCCGCATCGGTCTGCTGCGCCGTCTGCGGCTGCTGCTCCAGCGATTGCGGCGTGTTTCCGGCAATCGTTTCAGCTTCAGCCGGCGCGGTGAGCGGGAAGGCCGCCTGCGGCTTGGTAATCGGCACGTAGGCGACCGTCTCGGGCAGCGCTGTGTCGCCTTCCGCCATCACTGTGGTCTGCGTGGTCGCCGTCTGCGACGACGAATCGCCGGCCACGATCGGCTTGTTTGTCGAGGCTGCGTTGATGTCCGACGCGGAGGCATTGTAGCCGGGCATGCCAACCGACATTGTGGGGTCGCCGGCCGAGGTGCAGGAGGCCAGGAGCACGGAGCAGAGCGCCGCCGCAATGGTGCGGCGTTCTCCCTTCGCGAGGCTCCACCCTGCTGATTTCAAAGTCAAATTCCCCCTCGATATCCGATCGGTATATCCTTGGCGCGGCGTCCGAACGGCTGCGTCGAGGTGCCCCTTGTCTCCGATCCGGAAACGAGACCTGTGTCAAATCAGCAAGCCTGGAAGTATTTTTGCGGCAATTGCCGAATTTAGGCGGCAAGATGGTTGACGACACCATTTCGCCCGCTTTTACGGGTCCGTCAACTCACCAGACATTACAGTCGGTTACACACGCACCTTGACATAGGTGCCGGGGGCATCACCAAAAGTTTTCATATGCTTGCCTGCTTTGCGGGCAGGCACGCGATTATTGTCCTTAGCCTCTATCCAGCTCTGCCAGTGCGGCCACCAGGAGCCAGGATGGTCGGTAGCCCTTGCGATCCACTCGCCGAAGTCGCCCTCCGCCTTGCCGCCGGTCCAGTACTGGTACTTGCCCGATGCGGGCGGGTTGACGACGCCGGCGATATGACCGGAGCCCGCCATCACGTATTCGACCTCGCCACCGAAATATTTCGAGCCGAGGAAGACGGACAGCGCGGGAGCGATGTGGTCTTCCCTGGAGGCGAGGTTGTAGACGGGGATCTTGATGTCGGCGAGCGAAACGGTGCGTCCGGCAAGTTCCATCCTGCCGCGCGAGAGGTTGTTCTCGAGATAGCAGTTGCGCAAATAGAAGGAGTGGTTGGCCGCCGCCATGCGTGTCGAATCGGCATTCCAGTAAAGCAGGTCGAAGGGCAGGGGATCCTTGCCGCGCATGTAGTTGTTGACGACATAGGGCCAGATCAGGTCGCCCGAGCGCAGCATGTTGAAGGCGGTCGCCATCTTGGTGCCGTCGAGATAGCCCTTTTCGTTCATCGCCTTTTCCACCGCCGCGACCTGTTCCTCGTCGACGAACACCTTGAGGTCGCCGGCATAGGTGAAATCGACCTGGGTGGTGAAGAAGGTCGCCGATTTGATGCGATCGTCACCCTCCTGCGCCAGCAGGGCAAGTGCCGCCGCCAGCAACGTGCCGCCGACGCAGTAGCCGATAGCGTTGACCTCTTTCTCGCCTGTGGCCTTCTCGATAGTGTCGAGGCCGTATTGCAGCCCCTCTCTTGTATAAGCCTCCCAGTTCTTCATGCCGTGGCGTTCATCAGGGTTGATCCAGGAGATGACGAACACGGTATGGCCCTGTTCGATCGCCCAGCGGATGAAGGATTTCTGCGGGTTGAGGTCGAGTATGTAGAACTTGTTGATCCAGGGCGGGCAGATCAGCAGCGGCCGTTTCAGCACCGTCTCGGTGGCGGGATCGTATTGAATGATCTCGGCGACGTCGCTGCGGCCGACCACCTTGCCGGGGGTGGTGGCGATGTTGCGGCCGATCTCGAAGGGCGAGTAGTCGGCCTGACGCAGCTTCAGGTCGCCCTTGCCGGCCGCGATGTCCTCGGCCAGCATCTTCATGCCGCGCACAAGATTTTCGCCGTTCGAGGCGATGGTTTCGCGAAACAGTTCCGGATTGGTCAGGATGAAATTCGACGGCGAGATGGCGTTGGACACCTGCTTGACGTAGAAGCTCGCCTTGTGGCGGGTGTGGTCATCCAGGCCTTCGGCGTGCTCGACAAGATCAGCCGCCCAGCGCGAGGTGACGAGATAGGCCTGTTTCAAGAAATCGAAGAAGGCGTTGCGGCCCCATTCCGGATCCTGGAAACGCTTGTCGCCGCGCTCCGGCTTGACCGCGTCCTCGGTTCGCTCGGCATCGGCGCTGACGCGCTGGATGGCGTTCGCCCAAACCGTCATATAGCCGGCGAACAGCCGCGTCTGCGCTTCGAGCGCGCGTTGTGGGTCGGCAAGCCAGTATTCGCTGAGCTTGGAGAAGGTCTTCACCATGTCGACGACCGGTTCGGCGACATGGTCGCGCACTTCGCCCTTCTCGCGCGGCTCGGCCCAGGCGGAAGCCGCCTTGCCGGCCTGCTCGATCATGCGCGCCATGTTCAGGGCGAAGCGTTCCGGGTCCTTCACCAGATATTGCTCGACCGTCGAAGGTCCGCCATCTTCCGCTTTGCCCGAATCGGGTGTTTTGGACATGGTGCGCGGGGTTCCTCCCGAAGCGTTTTCTTGACATATTACCATGGGACATCCGACTGGGTCCAACCTCGCTCTACCCCGGCTGCCAAGGAAACAATATGACGATTAACATTGGCGAGACTGTTTTTTTCGGCGCCGGTCGTTTTTGCCGCATCGGTGCGGCAATTGCCCTGCTGTGCCTTGGGGCCTGCTCGAGCACCAATACCAGCGGCCCGGTGCCCATCGCCACATCAGCGGGACCGAAGGATACCGGCACCTTTCCGAACCTGAACATCCCGCCGAAAGTAGCGGCCAAACAGTTCACCGATGCCGAGAGGAATGCCAGGCTCGCGGAATTGAAGGGGGACGAAAGCGCGCAGGCAGCCAATGGCGGCGCCCCCAACGTCACCAATCAGGCGGCGCTGACGGACCTGGCCAGCAAGCATGGCGCGCAGACGCTGAAGCAGATCGAAGGCAAATGCGACCCCACCCTCGACCCTACCTGCAAATAAGTATATAGCGCGCGCCCAAGGCACTTGCCGACACGGCGCGCCTTGCCAAACGCCAAGTGATGTCTGGAACTGCCATGGAAGAGTTTCACAAGGTCCGCCGGCTTCCACCCTATGTCTTCGAGCAGGTCAACCGGCTCAAGGCCAGCGCCCGCTCGCGCGGCGCCGACATCATCGACCTCGGCATGGGCAATCCGGACCTGCCGACGCCCAAGGCAATCGTCGACAAATTGTGCGAAGTGGTGCGCGATCCGCGCACCCATCGCTATTCCTCCTCGCGCGGCATTCCGGGCCTGCGCCGCGCCCAGGCCGCTTACTATCAGCGCCGCTTCGGCGTGAAGCTTGATCCCGATACGCAAGTGGTGGCAACGCTGGGTTCGAAAGAGGGCTTCGCCAACATGGCGCAGGCGATCACCGCCCCTGGCGACGTGATCCTGTGCCCGAATCCAACCTACCCGATCCATGCTTTCGGCTTCATCATGTCGGGCGGCGTCATCCGGTCGCTGCAGGTGGAACCCGATGACGGTTTCATCCCGGCGGTCGAGCGCGGCATCCGCCATTCGATTCCGAAGCCGCTGGCGCTGATCCTCAACTACCCGTCGAACCCGACGGCGCTGGTCGCCTCGCTCGATTTTTACAAGGACGTGGTGGCGTTCGCGAAGAAGAACGACATCATCATCCTGTCGGACCTTGCCTATTCGGAGATCTATTTCGACGGCAATCCGCCGCCTTCGGTGCTGCAGGTGCCGGGCGCGATCGACGTTTGCGTCGAGTTCACCTCCATGTCGAAGACCTTCTCCATGCCCGGCTGGCGCATGGGCTTTGCGGTCGGCAACGAGCGGCTTATCTCGGCGCTGACCCGGGTGAAATCCTATCTCGATTACGGTGCGTTCACCCCGATCCAGGTGGCGGCCGCACACGCCCTCAACGGCGATGGCGCCGACATCGCCGAAGTGCGCGACATCTACCACAAGCGGCGCGACGTGATGGTGGATGCCTTCGGCCGCGCGGGCTGGACCATTCCGGCTCCGGCTGCGTCCATGTTCGCCTGGGCGCCGATTCCCGAGCCGTTCCGCCATCTCGGCTCGCTCGAATTCTCCAAGCTGCTCATCGAACATGCCGACGTTGCGGTGGCGCCAGGCGTCGGCTTCGGCGAACACGGCGATGATTTCGTGCGTGTCGCGCTGGTCGAGAACGAGCACCGGATCCGGCAGGCGGCGCGCAACATCAAGCGCTTCCTGGCGACCAGTGCCAAACAACCCAACAATGTCGTGCCGCTTTCCGCCCATCGGTAAGCTTTCCGCACACAATTTCGTTTGATCTTTCGGGGGACATCGCCGGCCATGGCTGAAGCTCTGTGTGTTGGAATTGCCGGCCTCGGCACGGTCGGCGCCTCGGTGGCGCGCGTGCTGCGCGACAAGGCGGCGGAGCTGACACGGCAGTGTGGGCGCGACGTCGTCGTGTCGGCGGTTTCGGCGCGTGATCCCAAGCGCGACCGCGGCGTCGATCTCAATGCCGCGAAATGGTTCGACGATCCGGTCAAGATGGCGCAGGCCGCCGAGATCGACGTTTTCGTCGAGCTGATCGGCGGCGACGAGGGGCCGGCGTTCGCGGCGGTCAGGGCGGCGCTCGAAGCCGGCCGCCATGTCGTTACCGCGAACAAGGCGCTGCTGGCCAAACATGGTGTCGTACTGGCCGAGATCGCCGAGAAGAAGGGCGTGCTGCTCAACTACGAGGCCGCGGTGGCGGGCGGCATTCCGGTTATCAAGACGATGCGCGAGGCGATGGCCGGCAACTCGGTCACCCGCGTCTTCGGTATTCTCAACGGTACCTGCAACTATATCCTGACCCGGATGGAGGCCGAAGGCATCTCGTTCGACGCCTGCCTCAAGGACGCGCAGCGGCTGGGCTATGCCGAGGCCGACCCGACCTTCGACATCGAAGGCCATGACACCGCGCACAAGCTGTCGATCCTGACCAGCCTGGCCTTCGGCACCAAGATCGCCGCCAACGACATCTACATGGAAGGCATCTCGAACATCACCCAGGCCGATATCCGTGCGGCCGGCGATCTCGGCTACCGGATCAAGCTGCTTGGCGTTGCCCAGCGCACCGAGAGCGGCATCGAGCAGCGCGTGCATCCGACCATGGTGCCGACGGCCTCGGTGATCGCGCAGGTCCACGGCGTCATCAATGCGGTGGCGATCGAAACCGACATCCTCGGCGAACTGCTGCTCTCCGGCCCCGGCGCCGGCGGCAATGCCACCGCCTCGGCCGTCATCGGCGACATCGCCGATATAGCAAAGAGCCGTCCCGGCTTCCAGCACGGCCCGGTCTTCGGCAGGCCGGCGAGGGAATTGAAGCCTTACAAGAAGGCGCAGATGCGCAGCCATGCCGGCGGCTATTTCATCCGGCTGACCGTGCATGACCGCATTGGCGTGTTCGCGGCCATCGCCAAGCGCATGGCCGACAACGATATCTCGCTGGAATCGATCGTCCAGCACGCGATCAGCGGCGAAGCGGCGGCGCAAAA
The DNA here is from genome assembly GCF_006442305.1 of Mesorhizobium sp. B2-3-6. NCBI lineage: Bacteria > Pseudomonadati > Pseudomonadota > Alphaproteobacteria > Hyphomicrobiales > Phyllobacteriaceae > Mesorhizobium > Mesorhizobium sp. B2-3-6. The sequence goes on from NZ_VFVW01000001.1 coordinate 1,113,486, forward strand.
GACGGTGATCCTCGTCACCCACGAGACCACCGAAGCCGCGGTGCGCAAGGCCGTGGACGGTATCACCAAGGATGGCCACCTGACCGACAAGCCGCAGGTCATCCGGATCGAACGGGCAGGATAGATATTTCCTTCCGTCGTGTACCACTGGATTGCTGCGACGATACTGTTGCGGCCGATGCCGCTGCCTGGCTCGCCGGAACCAATCCCGGCCAGCGCCGTTCTCCCGAGGTGCAAACCGAGGGAATGCCAATGGCCGAAACATCGAAATCCGACACCCCCCAGATCGACGACATCCAAAAGACGCTCGAAAAGCAGATCGCCGACCTGCGCAAGGAGATCACCAGGATCAACAAGAGCCTTTCGGAGCGAGGTGCGGAACTGGTTGACGAGGCCTCGGCTCAGGCATCCGACGTCTACGACAGCGCGGCGAGCCGTGCGTCGCGAACGGCTCAGCAGTTGCGCAGCCACGCCCAGGCGGTCTCGGAGGTCGCGCGTGAAAACCCGGGCACGACGACGGCAGTGGTCGGCGTCATCGGGCTGCTGGGTTTTCTGGCCGGCCTCGCCGTTGGCCAGTCGATGAATGACAGCCAGCGCCGCTGGTATTGATCCGGTAACGACCGAGCCGGTTTTTGCCGGCTTACCTGTCCGTCGAGCAATTTCCAGGGGAGCACTATGGCTTCTTCCGTCCTGATCGGCATCCTGATCACGTTCCTGGTGATCATTCTGGTGCTTTACCTCATTCAGCGATTGCCGCTGGACGCCAGGATGCGGCAGATCGCGCAGATCATCGTCATCATCATCGGCATCGTTTCGCTATTGAAATATCTGGCCGTGTTTTAGATCTCGATACCTACTTTGAAAGCGGCCCAAGTTCGCCGGAATCGTGCTATCCATAATTTAATCGGTTGATATTGCAGGCTTTTCGAGAAAACCTTCGAGAGGTCTTGCCGTTGTCATGCTCGTTTGACACAAGAGGCGCGCCTCCGGCGGGAGGCGGCATGCGAACGAGGATCGACCTGATGAACGTGGCCCACAACATTATCGCCGGACTTGACCGGATACTCACCATGGAACTGGTACGCGTCACCGAGCGCGCCGCCGTCGCGGCCGCCAGGCTGCGCGGACGCGGTGACGAAAAGGCCGCCGACCAGGTCGCGGTGGACGCCATGCGCCAGGAGCTCAATCGCCTCGCCATCAAGGGCACGGTGGTGATCGGCGAAGGCGAGCGGGACGAGGCGCCGATGCTCTATATCGGAGAGGAGGTCGGCACCGGCAAAGGCCCGGCGGTCGACATTGCGCTCGACCCGCTGGAAGGCACCACGATCTGCGCCAAGAACCTGCCCAACGCGCTGGCCGTGATCGCCATCGCCGAGAAGGGCAGCCTGCTGTTCGCGCCCGACGTCTACATGGACAAGATCGCCATCGGTCCGGGCTATGCCGAGGGCGTCATCGACATCGATGCGTCGCCGGCCGAAAACATAGCCAGCCTGGCAAAGGCCAAGGGCGTCGCGGTGTCCGATGTCACCGCTTGCATCCTCGACCGTCCGCGCCATGGCAAGCTGATCGACGCCGTGCGCGCCACCGGGGCGGCAATCCGGCTGATCGGCGATGGCGACGTCGCCGGTGTCATCCACACCACCGATTCCGAGGAAACCGGCATCGATATCTATCTCGGCATTGGCGGCGCGCCGGAGGGCGTGCTGGCCGCGGCGGCGCTGCGCTGCACGGGTGGCCAGATGCAGGGCCGCTTGATCCTCGATACGCCCGAAAAGGTCGCCCGCGCCGGCAAGATGGGTATTGCCGACCCGAAGCGGGTCTACCGGGCCGAGGACATGGCGCGCGGCGATGTGTTGTTCGCGGCCACCGGCGTCACCGACGGCAACATGCTGGCAGGGGTCAAGTTCGGCCGCAACTACATCACAACGCACACGATCGTGCTGCGCTCGTCGTCGCGCACCGTGCGCGAGATCAAGGCCCGGCATCAGGACCTGGAAAAGTTTTGATGCATTCCTGACTGGCCGTCGCATATTGTGGGCAATGATCATCCGCAAACGTCGCCTCGCATGACGGGCGAGAGACGCCTTTTTCTCGATGTCCGACAGTCGGCCACCGGTGTTTCCTGGGAACATCGGCTGACCGAGCGGCAGGACATGGTCGCGCTTGCCATCGCACAGGGGCACGGCGTGCCCGATATCGTCGCGCGCGTGCTTGCCGGACGTGGCGTGACGGCGGAACAGGCGGAGCGCTTTCTCGACCCGACGATCCGCGACCTGCTGCCGGACCCGGCTTCGCTGACTGACATGGACAAGGCGGCCATTCGAATAGCCGCCGCGGTGATGGCCCGGGAGAAGGTGGCGATCTTCGGCGACTACGATGTCGATGGCGCCGCCTCGTCGGCCTTGCTCAAACGCTTCCTCGCGCATTTCTCGATATCGTCGGAAATCTACATTCCCGATCGTATCTTCGAGGGTTACGGTCCCAATCCCGAAGCCATGCGCGAGCTCATCTCGCGCGGCGCGACGCTGATCGTCACCGTCGATTGCGGCACCAACAGCGCTGCTTCCATCGACGCGGCCAATGCCGCCGGTGCCGATGTCGTGGTGCTCGACCATCACCAGGTCGGCGGCGCCTTGCCGGCGGCACACGCGGTGGTCAACCCCAACCGCGACGACGACCTTTCCGGGCAGGGCCATCTCTGCGCCGCCGGAGTGGTTTTTCTCGCGCTGGTGCAGACGGCCAAGGTCCTGCGCGGCCGGCTGGCCGACGCCACGCCGCCGGACCTGCTCTCGCTGCTCGATCTCGTGGCGCTGGCCACGGTCTGCGATGTGGTGCCGCTCACCGGCGTCAACCGTGCCTTCGTCGTCAAGGGCTTGCAAGTGGCGCGCCAGCAGAAGAACGAGGGAATGTCTGCGCTGGCGCGGGTCTCGCGCGTCGGCGAGCCGCTCAGCACCTTCCATCTGGCCTACCTGATCGGACCGCGCATAAACGCCGGCGGGCGCATCGGCGACGCCGCCCTCGGCAGCCGGCTGCTTGCGACCGACGATCCGGTCGAGGCCCGCACCATCGCCGAGACGCTCGATCGGCTCAACCAGGAGCGGCAGCTGATGGAACACGAGATGCTGGCTGCGGCGCGTGCCGAGGCCGATGCCGAGCTTGCCGGCGGCAGCGGGCCGGCCATCGTCGTTACCGCTAGCACCAACTGGCATCCCGGCATCGTCGGCCTGCTTGCCTCCAGGCTCAAGGACCATGCCCGACGGCCGGCCTTCGCCATCGCCTTCAACGCCACCGGCACCGGCACCGGTTCAGGTCGCTCGGTGTCGGGCTTCGATCTCGGCCGGCTGGTGCGCGAAGCCGCAGATGCCGGGCTGATCGTCAAGGGCGGCGGCCATGGCATGGCAGCCGGCATTACCGTCGAGCGCACGCGGCTCGGCGAGCTCAGGGCATTTTTCGAGGAGCGCGCAGCAGCCGACGTGTTCCGATTGCAAGACGAGGAAAGCCTGGCGATCGACGGCGCGCTTGCCGCCGAGGGTGCGACGCTGGCCTTGCTGGATGCGCTGGAAAAGGCCGGCCCGTTCGGTGCAGGGCATGTCGCGCCTGTTTTCGCGCTGCCTCGCCATCGGCTGGCCGACGCCCGGCTGGTCGGCACCAACCACATCCGCGCCGACCTCCAGTCGGGCAGTGGCGGTCGCATCCAGGCGATCGCCTTTCGTGCCGTCGACACCGTGCTCGGCGACTTCCTGTTCAAGAACCGCGGTAAGACGATCCACGTCGCCGGCTCATTGTCGGGCAATTACTGGAACGGCAATCGCAGCGTGCAGTTCCGCATCGTCGACGCGGCACGCGCCTGATGCGTCTTTGATCAGGCGAGAACCGTCTGAAGCCGGGTCAGTTCGCCGATCTGTGCCATCGTCGCCCTATAGCCGATCTGGATCGCCTCGTCGGCGCGGTGGAATTCGGTCAGGCCGATGTGGCTGAGCTTGGGCTGCAGCGACATGTCGGGCGGATCGCCGGCAAGCCTGGCGCGCGAGATTCGATCCTGGATGATGTTGAAGGCCTCGACCATGACGCCGGTGATGCCAAGCCGCGTCTGATGTGCCCGGTGCTCAGGGTCGAATTGGCCACTGCGCGGCGCATCGTTCTCGACGACCAGTTCGCCGGCGCTATGCTTGATGACGGCGGCACGGCCGAACAGGTCGTAATGAAGGTTGACCGCGACAACCAGCGGCTGCTCATAGGCACGGCAGACCGACACCGGCACCGGATTGACCAAAGCTCCGTCGACCAGCACGCGACCATTGCAAGTCACCGGCTCGAACACGCCGGGCAAGGCATAGGAAGCGCGCATGGCTGTTATCAGCGAACCGTTCGACAGCCAAATCTCATGGCCGGTGCGGATTTCGGAAGCGACCGCGACGAACGGCTTGGACAAATCCTCAAAGCGAATGCCGGCCACATGCTCACGCAGGCGAGCATCCAGCTTCATGCCGCCGAACAGACCGCTGCCGCGCAGGTTTAGATCGAGCAGGCCGAAGATGCGCCGCCTGGTCAGGCTGCGGGCGAACTCTTCCAACTCGTCCAGTTTTCCGGCGAGGTAACAGCCGCCGACCAGCGCGCCGATCGAGGTGCCGGCAATCATCGAAACCTCGATGCCGGCTTCATCGAGCGCGCGCAGCACGCCGATATGCGCCCAGCCTCTTGCGCAACCGCCGCCCAGTGCAAGCGAGATGCCAGTTTTCTTTGGTGATGTTGTTTCGGCCGCGCCGCCGGACGAAGCGGGACCATTCGCCTCTCGTACGTCCGCTCTGTTACGCAATGACGCCCACTCGAGCATCATGATCTCCCTTGTCCCACAGCTAATATATAGGCGGGCCGTATCGAAATGGTGAATCTATGTGGTTGGCTGCGGGCAAAAGGTTCAAGCTGGTTATTCACGGGAGCTTCCGATACGTTTTTTCCGCATCGAACAAGGGCTCGCTGCCATCGTCGGCAAGCATCGCCTTGCCGTCGATCAGCCCCACCGTCCGATAGAAGCAGGAACGCCGGCCTGTGTGACAAGTTGCGTCGTGGCCTAGCACTTTGACGCGCAACCATATGGCGTCCTGGTCACAATCCGTGAGCACCTCGATGACATGCTGGAGATTGCCTGACGTTTCGCCCTTCTTCCACAGCGCATTGCGCGAACGCGACCAGTAGTGGGCGATACCTGTTTCAAGCGTCAACGCCAGAGCCTGCGCATTCATGTGCGCGACCATCAAAAGCACGCCGTCTGCCGCATCGGTGACGACGACGGTGACCAGGCCGGCGGCATCGAAGCGCGGTGAAAACACCGCGCCTTCTTCCAGCGATTTCTTGTCTGAGGGAGCCTTCGGAAATTCCAGTGCCGACATCGCCGGGCTATCTTCCTGTTTGACCATGATTATCCGAAAACCGGTAGCCACTTTCGGAATCATGGTCCCGACGATGCCGGGCGAGGCGGCTTACACCCCACCGCCACGCACCATGGTGACGAAACGAACCTGTTCTTCGGGAGTATCCTTGAACACGCCGGTGAAGGTCGAGGTCAGCGTGGTGGAGCCCTGCTTGCGGATGCCGCGCATGGCCATGCACATGTGCTCGGCCTCGATCATCACGGCAACGCCGCGCGGATTGAGCACATCCTGAATGACGCCGGCGATCTGCGCGGTCATGGCTTCCTGGGTCTGCAGGCGGTGGGCGAAGATATCGACCACGCGCGCGATCTTGGACAGGCCGACGACCTTGCCGTCCGGCAGATAGCCGACATGGGCCTTGCCGATGATCGGCACCATGTGATGTTCGCAATGCGAATGGAACTGGATGTCCTTGACGATGACAAGATCGTCGTAACCAGCCACTTCCTCGAAGGTGCGGCCAAGCTCTTCGGCCGGGCACATGTCATAGCCGCCGAACATTTCCCGATAGGCCTTGGCCACCCGCTTGGGCGTGTCGACCAGCCCTTCGCGATCGGGGTTGTCGCCGGTCCAGCGCAAAAGCGTGCGGACCGCAGCCTCGACCTCGGCCTCGCTCGGCCGGTCGGTGACGGGCTTTTCCATGTAGGCCGACTGGGGCATGAACTTCTTGATAACGGCATCCATAAAGGCGTCTCCCGTAGTCCCTCTCTCAGGAGGAACGAGTTGAACGGACCACGACCTTTCGGCGTCGGAAACTCGCCCGGTTTCCAGCCCCGTAAGCGGCGTGAGCAAACTGCGGCAAAGACGTGGGCTTTTCGTCGCCTTGTCGATACCGGACTGCCACCATTATATATGGTCATGACGAGCGAAAGAAAGACGCGTCAGCGGCAAACGCTGTTCGCTTGGCGGCGACGGACTGGAAAATAATGATCAACGACGTCTACAATGCGAAAATTCTCGGTTTTGCCGGAAATATCACACGGATCGGCCGGCTCGATCATCCCGACGCCAGCGCGAGGGCACATTCCAAATTGTGCGGCTCTACCGTTACCGTCGATCTCAATATGGCAGACGGCGTGGTTACCGATTTCGCACATGACGTGAAGGCCTGCGCGCTCGGCCAGGCCTCGTCCTCCATCATGGCGCAGCATGTGGTTGGCGCTACGGCCGACGAATTGCGCGCGGTGCGCGAGACCATGCTGAAAATGCTGAAAGAGAACGGAGCGCCGCCGGAAGGCCGCTTCGCCGATCTCAAATATCTGGAACCGGTGCGCGACTACAAGGCGCGCCATGCCTCGACCATGTTGACCTTCGACGCGGTGGTCGACGCGATTGGTCAGATCGAGAAGAAGCGCGCCGAAGAAGCCGCCTGATAGCCCATTTGGCGGCCTATTGGAGCCGTCTGCTTTCGGCGAATTCGCTTCTCACCCAGTCGGCGAACGCGGCGGCTGGCTCGGGGAGATCGCGCAGGCTTCTGGCCACCAGCCAATAGGCGCCGGACGCGACGTCGATGTCGAACGGCTTGACCAACGTGCCGGAGGCGAGCTCTTCGCCGATCTGCAGGAGATCGCCCAGCGCCACGCCGTGTCCGAGCAGGGCGGCCTGCTTCGAAAGCGATGCATCCGCCAGCATGGGACCGCGCGCGGGCACGGCGTCGGCAGGCACACCAGCCGCCTCAAACCAGCGCGCCCAACCCTGTCGGTTTTCCTCATGCAACAGCGTATAGCGGCCAAGGTCGGCCGGCTTGTCGAGGGGAGGCCCCGCGGCAAGCAGCGCCGGCGACAGAACCGGTGAATCGACCGTCGAGGCAAGCTGCTCGGCCTCGCTGCGCGGCCACGAGGCAGCATGCGCACTGAAGCGTAACGCAAGTTCAGGCTGGTCGCCGCGAAACTCAATCAGCCTTGGATCGACTTCGAGCGCGACGTCGATGTCGGGCCGCAATTGGCGAAAACGGTTGAGCCGCGGCACCAGCCATACCGATGCCAGAGACGGCTCGACGCTGACGCGAACCACTGTCTGCGCGGGAGCCGCCACCAACTCGGAAAGCAGGGCGTCGATGGCGTCGAAACTCCTGACCAGCTGACTGAGCAGCTGGCGGCCCGCATCGGTCAGTTCGACGCGGCGATGGTGACGTTCGAACAGGGGCCGGCGCAGAAAGATCTCGAGCTCGCGGATCTGCCGGCTGATCGCTGCCTGCGAGACGAAAAGCTCCTCGGCCGCCCTGCTGAAACTCAGGTGCCGCCCGGCTGCTTCAAAGCTCCTCAAGGCCGTCAGCGGCAGTCGCCCACGCTTCATTCGCATAACCCAGGGTTATCCGAAGTGGAAATTATACTCGTTTGAAGGCGAAGGCCAGCGGCGGTCTACTCGTCGCCAAGGAGATACGGCCATGATCCAGTTGCTGGAGATTCTTGGCGATATGATGCGGATTGCAACCTTTCAGTGGCGTGACGAAAGAACCTGTCGAAAGCGTTACGAGGAGCAGTCTAGCCCCTGCCGATGGGCACCGCCGGCTGATCGGCAGCCACTTCGCCGCTTCCGCCCGTGAAAGCTCCGCAAGCAGGGGCGGGATTGCGTTCTCCCGATGAAGCCCACATCTATCGTGTGGAAAGACGGAGATCGCAGTGGGCGACCAGCATCGGCATACACATACAGCCGGGCCGCCGCGGCAAGGCCGGAACTGGTCCGGCCCGTGGCGCAAGACCCCCGGCCGGGTGTTGGGCACGTCGCTGGTGCGCCTCTATCAACTGACGCTGTCCAGCTTCATCGGCAATTCCTGCCGTCACCTGCCGACCTGCTCGGAATACGCGCATGAGGCGATCGCCCGCCATGGCCTTTGGGCCGGCGGCTGGATGGGATTTTTCAGGGTTCTGCGCTGCGGACCATTCGGCACCCATGGCGTCGACCTTGTTCCGGAGGTTCTGGCGGATCGGTATGTCTGGTTCACGCCGTGGCGATATTGGCGGATCGGCAGCAAACGCGACGAGGCGCGAAGCTGAGTGCCGGTCAGTTCTTCAAGGCAACCGTTTACGATCTGGTAGGGTTAACGGCAGCCTGCACAACAACTGCGAATTTGAGACAAAATCGAGACAAGAGACCTCGCTAAGCCGCTCGCCGAACCCCCTCTGGAGCGAGCATCCAATGCGCAATGTCGACCGTCTTCCCTTCATCCTTGCCGGAGTCCTGTTCCTGCTTGCCTGGCTTCTGGGATTTCCGATGCGCGCGCAGTCGGCGCCGCTCGGGGATGTGCAATGCACGCTGATCGCCGATGCGCAGAGCGGCAAGACGCTTTACCAAAACGGCGTCTGCGATCAGCGATTCAGCCCGGCCTCGACGTTCAAGGTGCCGCTGTCGCTGATCGGTTACGATGCCGGCATACTGAGCGACGAGCACACGCCGAGCTGGGACTACAAGCCTGAATTCAAGGCGGTCAAGCGGGACCACAAGACCGTCGATCCGACGATCTGGGAGCGGGACTCGGTGCTGTGGTATTCGCGCGAGATCACCCGCCGGCTTGGACCGGAGAGCTTTGCCGGCTACGTCTCGAAGTTCGGCTATGGCAATGCGGACGTTTCCGGCGATCCCGGCAAGAATGACGGCCTGACTCATTCCTGGGTGAACTCCTCGCTCAAGATCACGCCGGTCGAGCAGGTCGATTTCCTGCGTAAGCTGCTCGCCGGCAAGATGCCGGTCTCGGCCAAGGCTCACGACATGACGAAAGCCGTCATACCCAGCTTCAAGGCCGGCGATTGGACCGTCCAGGGCAAGACAGGCAGCACCAGGGTCGGGGAGGGCGGCAAGGACAGGCGTTCGCTAGGCTGGTTCGTCGGCTGGGCGCAGAAAGACGGCCGCCAGATCGTGTTTGCCCGACTTGTCGTAGACACCAAGCGGAGCGACATGCCGAAGGGGCTCGCGACGCGCGCGGCCTTCCTGAAGGACCTGCCAATGCTGATTAAATAGCCGAGGCTTTACGGCGGCGGCATCTGCCCATAAAAGACTGCCGCCGCCGGACGCCTCCGGCTACCTGGCAGGTCGCAGCCTCGAACAGCTGACGACCTGCATTTCACCACCCGCGCTCGTTTGCGGGACTGGATAGGAGAATACCTGATGCTGAATGCCGTTTCCCTGACATTTCCCGATGGCTCCGTGCGCGACTACGACGCGGCGATGACCGGTGCCGGCCTTGCCGAATCGATCTCCAAGTCGCTGGCCAAGAAGGCCGTGGCCTATGCCATCGACGGTACCGTGCGCGATCTCTCCGATCCGCTCGGCAAGTCCGGCAAGATCGAGATCATCACCCGCGACGATCCGCGCGCGCTGGAACTCATCCGCCATGACGCGGCACATGTGCTGGCGGAGGCCGTGCAGGAGATATGGCCGGGAACGCAGGTGACCATCGGGCCGGTGATCGAGAACGGATTCTATTACGACTTCGCCCGCAACGAGCCGTTCACCCCGGACGACTTCCCGGTGATCGAGAAGAAGATGCGCGAGATCATCGCGCGCAACAAGCCGTTCACCAAGGAAGTCTGGTCGCGCGACAAGGCCAAAAAGGTCTTCGCCGAGAAGGGCGAGCGCTACAAGCTGGAACTGATCGATGCCATTCCTGACGATCAGGATCTCAAGATCTACGCGCAAGGCGACTGGTTTGACCTTTGCCGCGGTCCGCACATGGCCTCGACCGGGCAGATCGGCAATGCCTTCAAGCTGATGAAGGTGGCGGGCGCCTATTGGCGCGGAGATTCGAATAACCCGATGCTGACGCGCATCTACGGCACGGCATGGGCTGATCAGGCGCAGCTCGACGCCTACCAGACAATGCTGGAGGAAGCCGAAAAGCGCGACCACCGAAAACTCGGCCGCGAGATGGATCTGTTCCACTTCCAGGAAGAGGGGCCGGGCGTCGTCTTCTGGCATGCCAAGGGCTGGAAGATGTTCCAGAACCTGGTCAACTACATGCGCCGCCGCCTCGACGAGCAGGGCTACCAGGAGGTCAACGCACCGCAGGTGCTCGACAAGAGCCTGTGGGAGACGTCGGGCCATTGGGGCTGGTACCGCGACGCCATGTTCAAGGTGACGGTCGCCGGCGACGATACCGATGACGACCGCGTCTTCGCGCTGAAGCCGATGAACTGCCCTGGCCATGTGCAGATATTCAAGCACGGGTTGAAATCCTATCGCGACCTGCCGGTAAAGCTTGCGGAATTCGGCAATGTGCATCGCTATGAGCCGTCGGGCGCGCTACACGGGCTGATGCGCGTGCGCGGTTTCACGCAGGATGACGCGCATATTTTCTGCACCGAGGAGCAACTGGCGTCGGAGTGCCTGCGTATCAACGATCTGATTCTGTCGACCTATGCCGATTTCGGCTTCGACGAAATCAGCGTGAAGCTGTCGACCCGGCCGGACAAGCGCGTCGGCACCGACGAAGCCTGGGATCACGCCGAAGCGATCATGAGCGGCGTGCTGGAGACGATCAGGACGCGATCGGGCAACCGCATCAAGACCTCGATCAATCCTGGCGAGGGCGCCTTCTACGGGCCGAAGTTCGAATATGTGCTGAAGGATGCCATCGGCCGCGAATGGCAATGCGGCACCACGCAGGTCGACTTCAACCTGCCGGAGCGTTTCGGTGCCTTCTACATCGGCTCGGATTCCGAGAAGAAACAGCCTGTCATGGTGCACCGTGCCATCTGCGGCTCGATGGAGCGCTTCCTCGGCATCCTGATCGAGAACTATTCCGGCCATTTCCCGCTGTGGTTCGCGCCGCTGCAGGTAGTGGTGGCGACGATCACTTCGGACGCCGACGGCTATGCGAACGAAGTGGTGGCGAAGCTGAAAGCCGCGGGCTTGTCCGCCGAGGCGGATCTGCGCAACGAGAAGATCAATTATAAGGTCCGCGAGCACAGCCTAGCCAAGGTTCCGGTCATTCTTGTCTGCGGCAAGCGCGAGGCGGAGGAGCAGACGGTCAACATGCGCCGGCTCGGATCGCGCGACCAGGAGTCGCTGGGTCTCGCCCAAGCGGTCGCGCAGCTGACCGAAGAAGCGATCACGCCCGATCGCCGGCGCCAACGCGCCGCCTGATCAGACAGTATTTGAAGCCGAAATGGCGGTGGAGCAGTCCACCGCCATTTTTATACCCCGCCGTTCTCACATCCCGCCGTTTTCACATCCTTGTCACGGCAGTCTTGTAACAAGCCCTCATGCTCAAGCTGAAAATGCGCGAAAAACCGTTTCCCGAGCTTTCCTATGCCAATCCACGACAGCCGGTCCTGACGCGGTGGGTCATCCATTCCATCGAAGGCCTGTCCGGACGCGATCGGTTTGCAGCGCTTTATGATTTTTGGCGCCGCCAGGTGGTCCCGACCGGCGAGCGCGTGTTCAGTCGCATGCTCGAATTGATCGACGTGCGGGTGCGAACCCCCGACCAATGGCCCCCGAAGAACCTGCCCGACACGCCGCTGGTGATCGTCGCCAATCATCCCTTCGGCATCGGCGACGGCATTGCCGCTCTGTCGCTGGCCGAGCAGCTTGGGCGGCCGTTCCGGGTCATGATCCACAAGGATCTGCTCAAGATCAGCGAGATGGAGCCCTACTCGCTGCCGATCGACTTTTCCGAGACCAAGGACGCTCTGAAGAACAACATGGCGGTGCGTCACGAGGCTGTGCGGCTCTTGAAAGAACGTGTCACCATCGTGGTGTTTCCGGCCGGCGGCGTCGCCACCGCGCCAAAAGGCTTTGGCCGGGCACGGGACCTGCCATGGAAGATGTTTCCGGCCCGCTTGGTACAGGATGCCAAGGCTTCCGTAGTGCCGATGCATTTCTCCGGCCAGAACGGCAGGCTGTTCCATCTGGTCAGCGGTCCCATGAACATGGCCGAGCGTGATGGACGCGTGGCGAAGTTCGTCGGCAAGGCATCGCTGACGCTGCGCATTTCGCTGCTTATCCACGAGTTCGCCCGGCTTTCCGGCAAGTCGATCGACGTGCGTGTCGGCGATGTGCTGAACTGGAACGAACTGGAGCCCGTGCGCGACCGCAAGGCGCTGCTCGAGCGCCTCTATAAAGGCGTCTTCGATCTGGCGCCGCCGGTGCCTCGCCGCCGGATTCCATTCCTGCCGGCACGGGCCAAGCTGGCGGCCTAGGTCCATTTCGTCGACGATCCGAAGGGAACCGCCTCAGGCTTACCCGGGGTTTTGACTAATCCGCGCCTTCTTCCGGATCCATCGCGGCGGCTTCCGTCGCGAGAACCTCGATTTCCTGGTTCTGTCCGGCCACGACAGTGAAATCCTTCTGGTAGATCCGGTCGCGGTTCTTGGCGATGATCGTGTAGTCGCCTTCGGCCAGCACCATGGAGGCGAAGGCGCCGACGGTTTCCTTGATCGGATCGCCGGATTCGTTGAGCAGCGACCACGACGTGTCGGCGATCGCTTCGCCGCCCGCTTCACGCACCAGCTTCAAGGTAATCTCGGCGGCGTGATGCTCGACGGTGGCTTCGGTCAGCTTGCCGGCCTCGACGCGGATGTCGGAGCGGATGACGGCATTGACCGCGCCATAGGTCGAGACCACGTGGTAGATGCCGGCATTGAGACGCACGACGCTGTTGGGCTCGACGTCGGGAATGATCAGCGCGCGATCGCCATTGGGTTCGGCATTGCCCTCATAGATCGAAAAGCGCAACTTCTTTGGCGGGATGCGCGCCCCTCCGGAAAGGACGGCGTCGAGCTTCAGGCCGCCGGCATCGAGCACGAGGCTCTCGCGTTTGGCGTCCTTGCCGACAGTGATGCGCTTGGTGGCACCGGCCCGGCCGTAGGAAGCGTGAACCAGATAGCTGCCGGGTTCGAGCTGGAAGACCGCCGTGCCGCCATGGGCGGAAGCCACCATCGGCAATTTGCCGTTGACGGCCTCCGGCTTGAAGACGCGCCAGACGATACCGCGAGTGATATCGCCTCCCTTGTCGGTCAATTGCGCGGACAAGGTGATGGCGCCGCCGCCACCAAGCGCCAGCGATGTCTCGCCTTTCGGCGTCGCGTAGCTCGAAATTCCGGGAAGCTTCAGGTCGCTGACGCCATCCACGTTCTGTGCCACGGCAAAGGAAACCGGCGCCATGAGCAGCAGGGTGCAGACCCAGATCAGGAAAAGACGCAAAGCCCCCTCAAACATGCCTTGCGTTGAAGCCCATGGCGGTGGCAATTTCAAGGCTTAAGAGTCCGACGGATACGACTCTCCAGCCTGGCGCGCCCGCGTCGATGCCCGAGCCGCCCCGCATTCCCATGGCGCGCTTCAGCTCAAAATCGAACTTAGGAGACTTGCGCCCATGGCGTCCCCGATCATCGACTTCCTGCTGACCCGCAATTCAGCGCCGATACCGGAGTTGAAGGAGCCCGCGCCCGGCGACGCCGAGATCGCCACGATGATCGCCGCCGCCACGCGCGTGCCCGATCATGGCCGGCTCGAGCCCTGGCGCTTCATTCTTTATCGCGGCGATGCCCGCATCGAGATCGGCAGGAAGCTGGCGGCCCTTGCCGAACAGCGGGAGGGACCTTTACCGGATGGCCGCCGCAACCAGGAGCTGGCGCGCTTCTCGCGCGCGCCGCTGGTGATCGGCGTCGTGTCGGTGCCGAAGGAAAATCCAAAAATCCCGCAATGGGAGATGTTCCTGTCCGGCGGCATGGCGGCGATGAACCTGATGATTGCCGCCAACGCACTGGGCTATGGCACCAACATGATCAGCAACTGGTATTCGGACGTGCCGGAGGGCAGGGCGATCCTGGGGCTGGCGCCGCAAGAGCGCGTAATCGGCTTCGTCCATATCGGCTCCTATGGCGGCCCGGCGCCGGAGCGGCCGCGCCCCGATCCGGCAAAGCTTTATGCGAACTATGCCGGGCCCTGGGCGGGGTAAGTGTTCTACGAGCCGTCAAAGGGGGCACGGACTGCCGCATGATCCGTCGAAGGCGATCGTGGCGCCGCGCCCGATCGGCTGGATCTCGACCCTGAACGGGGCCGGCGAGATCAACCTCGCGCCCTATTCCTTCTTCAATGCCGTTTCGACAAGGCCCTTCATCGTCTGGTTTTCCTCCGAGGGCGAGAAGGACAGCGCCTCCTTCGCCCAGGAGACCGGCGAGTTCGTCGCCAATCTGGTCGGCCGCGATCTCGCCGAGAAGATGAACCGGACGTCGGTCGACGCGCCGCGCGGCGTCAACGAGTTCGTTTATGCCGATCTCGCCATGGCGCCGTCGCGTCTTGTCGCGCCGCCGCGCGTGGCGGCCGCACCCGCCGCACTCGAATGCAAGGTGACCGAAGTGTTCCGGCCAAAGGCCCTGGACGGAACGCCGACCAGCGCCGTCGTCGTGGCCGGCGAAGTGATCGGCGTGCATATTGACGATGCCTACCTGAAAGACGGCCTGTTCGATATCAGCAAGGCCGGCAATGTCGCTCGCCTCGGCTACATGGATTATGCCAGCGTCAACGAAGTGTTTTCGATGCGCCGGCCGCGTTGGGGCAAGGATTAGCCCGCAAGGGGGCCCAGTCACTGTGCTTTCCTGACGGCGAGCCGTCATCACGACGCGCCCTGAGCTTGATGACGCGGCATGACGAAACCTTCTGCACACCAGGACCGTTTCGTCCAGCCGCGGGATGGGCGATAGTCCGCTGAGGGTCGGCGGTAGTCTGTTGCTGGTAAATGCCGACGGCAAATATCATGGAAGGTTGATCATGGTCTCGAGATTGATCCTCCAGACGTTCGTGTGGTTCGGCGCCATGGGCGCGCTGCTTTTCCTGACAGCGGGTACGCTGACCTGGCCGGGAGCCTGGGTATATCTGGCGGTGATGACCGGGCTGAGCCTGACCCTTGGCGTGACGCTGGCCCGGCGCGATCCCGGGCTGATGAACGAACGGCTGAGCTCTCCCATCCAGAAGGACCAGACCGCGGCCGACAAGGTTCTGTTGAGCATACTCCTGCTCGGCATATTTGCCTGGCTGGCCTTCATGGGTTTCGACTACCGCTTCGGCTGGTCCGTCGTTCCGGTCTGGGTACAGGCGATCGGTGCGCTGGTTCTGCTGGTCGGACTATGGATCAGCTATCTGACGATGCTGGAGAATAGCTTCGCGGCGCCCGTCGTGAAGATCCAGGCGGAGCGCGGACAGCAAGTGATCACAACGGGTCCCTATAGCTATGTGCGCCATCCCATGTATGCCGGCGCCATCCTCTTCTTTGCCGGCACGGCTCTCCTGCTCGGCTCCTGGTGGGGGCTGGCACTGGTCGTCGTGTTCATCGTTCTCTTGGCCATCCGCACATTCATCGAGGAAAAAACGCTTCGCACCGGCCTGCGCGGCTATGACGACTATGCGGCCCATGTCCGCTACCGCCTGATCCCGTTGGTCTGGTAGCGGTCAGGCGGAGATTCCGGCTGCCCGGGCGCGTGCCAGAAGCCGCTCGGCCAGCCGCAGATGCGGCCGGTCATACATCTTGCCGTCGATGCCGACGACGCCGGGATTTCCCGCCGCCTGGAATGCCGCGACAATTGCCGCCGACTGTTGCACCGCTTCCACCGAGGGCGTGAAGGCGGCGTTTATGACCGGCACCTGATCAGGGTGGATCGCCATCTTGCCGGTGAAGCCGTCACGTTCGGCCTCCCTGCATTCGGCCTCGAAGGCCGCCATATCGCGGAAATTCGGGAAGACGGTGTCGATCGCCGCGACTTCCGCCGCGCCGGCGGCGAGAATGGTCATGGCGCGAGCGAAGCGGAATATTTCGGTGTAACGGCCATGTTGGTCGCGGGTGGTGCGCGCGCCGATCGCCGCCGACAGGTCTTCCGCGCCCCAGGTCAGCCCGGCAAGTCGCGCGCTTGCCCCGGCGTAGCTCGCCGCCGCCAGCACGGCCGCCGGTGTTTCGGTAATGATCGGCAGGATTTTTGTCGCGCCGTCGGCCAGGCCGTTCTCCGCTTCGCGCAGCCTGAGCTTTGCCGAGAGGTGCTGGACATCCTGGCCGCCAGCCGATTTGGGCAGCATGACGCCGTCGGGTTTTGCCGGGATAAGCGCCGCAAGATCGTCGTCCGTCAATCCCGTCGAAAGGTCGTTGACCCTGACGTAGATTGCCGACCTTGTTTTCGCCCTGTGGCTGGCGATGAAGCGCGCCGCGGTCATTCGCGCCGATGCCTTGTTTTGGGGCGCCACCGAATCCTCGAGGTCGACAATGACCACGTCTGCGCCGGCGCCAAAGCCCTTCTCCAGCTTCCTCTCGGAATCGCCGGGAACGAACAGCAGCGAACGCATCAGGCTACCTTCTTCAGCATCATGGCCTGTCTCGTGCATTTGGCGACGAGGTCGCCGTTCTGGTTATAGGCCCGATGTTCGAACTCGACGATGCCGCGATCGGGCTTCGACCTGGATTCGCGCACCGAGACGACAGTGGTCTCGACGCGGATGGTGTCGCCATGGAAGACCGGATGCGGAAACACCGTTTCCTTCATGCCGAGATTGGCGACCGTCGTACCGACGGTGATGTCGTTAACCGAAATGCCGATCATCAGGCCGAGCGTGAACAGCGAGTTGACCAGCGGCTTGCCCCATTCGCTCTTGGCGGCGAAATCGAAGTCGATATGCAGCGGCTGCGGGTTCAGCGTCATCACCGAGAACAGCATGTTGTCGCTTTCGGTGACAGTCTTGCGCAGCGTGTGCTGGAAGACATGGCCGACGACGAACTCCTCGAGATAAAGCCCAGCCATTTCATTCTCCTCCGCTGCTGGACGGTTGATAGGCGCTGCATCCAGCGCTCGCAAGCCAGTTAACAAACATGGTGAACGCTTCATAAACCAATTCGTCCTAACGTCCGGCACGGGGTCGGAAACCTTCCGGCAAGGGGCGTAAGCAGGCGGTATGGTTGTTGTCTCGCATTTCCTGAAATGGATCTACACGGCCAGGGTATCGGAGCGCGCCGCGGCGGCAAGCGCGCTCGCCCGCGCCTATGTCGACGCGGAATTGCCGTTCGAGGATCGCTGCGCCGCCGAGGCGGCGCTGACCTTGCTGCTCGACGACGCATCGTCGAAGGTACGGCTGGCGATGGCCGAGGCGCTGTCCATGAGCCATCACGCACCGCCCCAGATCATCAGCGCGCTTGCTTCCGACCAGCCGGAAGTCGCCGGCGTCGTGCTGACGCGATCGCCACTGCTTACCGACGCAGACCTGATCGATCGCGTGGCTTCAGGTCCGAAGGCGACGCAAAAACTGATCGCCGATCGGCCATTGGTCTCGATGGCGCTGTCGGCGGCTATCGCAGAGATCGGCGAGGCGGAGGCCTGCGCCGTGCTTTTGGCCAACAGCGGGGCCGATGTCGCTTCGTTGAGTTTTCGCCGCATGGCCGAGCGCCACGGCCATCTGCCGCTGGTGCGCGAGGCGCTTATATCGGATTCACGCCTGCCCGCCGACTGCCGGCACATGCTGCTCGTCAAGCTCGGTGAGATGCTCAAGACCTCGCCGCTGGTCATGGCCTTGATGGGAGCCGCCCGGGCCGACCGCGTCATGCGCGACGCCTGCGTTAAGGCCTGCGTGACGCTGATCGAGAGCACGCGCCAGGAAGAGCATGCAGCACTGATCGAGCATCTCAGGCTACGCGGCGATCTCACCGCGAGCTTCCTCATCCGCACCATCGCGCATGGCAAGGTCGACTTCTTCGGCTCGGCGCTGGTCGCGCTCAGCCAGCAGTCCGCCCAAAGAGTGAGGGCGCTGCTGGCCGGCGGACACGACGTGGCCTTGCAGGCGCTGTTCCGCAGTGCCGGCCTGGCTGCCGCCACGCACGCGGTCATCTTGCGCGCGCTGAAAATCTGGCGAGAGGTCGCCAACGGCAAGCGCGTCGCCGGCGTGCAGGAAGTCAGCTGGCTGATGCTGAAGGAATTGGGCGGACAGTCCGCGGAAGGCGATCTCGCCGCGCTGATCAAGTCGATCCATCTCGCTGCGTTGCGTGAAAATGCGCGCGGCCATGCGCTGGCGATTGCCGCCGCTTAACTTAGCCTTTATCCTTGGCAAAAAAATCCGGGAAATCCTCCATCGCCGCCGCGATAATCCGTAGTGACGCCGCAATCTGGAGCATTTCACCAGTGGCGTTTCGCTGAGCGATGCCGGCGGCATACTGCCGGGCGACGGCAATGGTGGCTGTCTGCGGGTCGCCCGGGGCGCGGAAGAGCAGTTCGCGTGCCAGTCCACGCAGGAAGTTGGCGATCGAAAGCGTCGTCTCGGCCGGAACCGCGTGCGCCTGCTGCGCGGCACGCAGCCGCAGGATCTCCAGACCGACGGTGACGGCGGCGACACTGCCGCCCAGAACCGCTTCACCCTTCCTGCCGCTGGTCTGCACCAGCGGCATCAATTGGTTGATGCGGTCATAGGCGAGGCTCTCGAAGGCCGAACGCCTCGGCACGCGCTCGTGCAGGCAAAGCCGCGCCAGATCCTCGCGCATGGCCCGCACGATGCGGTGCGCCGCGAGCCATGGGTCGGCGGGCAGCACGATGATGAAGACGCCGATTGCCAAAAGGATGCCGACCAGGATCGAGGCCGAGCCGGCGAAGAACGGGCCCGGGTCGTAGGTCATCGCCTGGTGCGGGCTGAGGAAAGCAAGAAAATTGATGGCGAAGGCCGTCGCCACGCCGACATAGCGGGGATTGGCCATGGCGAGCGCCGCCGGCACCAGGATCGGTACGACGAACAGCATGAACCAGCCGAAACCAGGAAAAACGGGAAGCGCGATCTGGCCGACGAGAAAGGCAAAGGGCAGAGCCAACAGCGTTCCCTGGAAGAACCCCCAGGCTACCCGCACCGGATCGGGGCGGGCGGCAAACAAGCTCGACACGACGGCAACCAGAATGACCGTGCCGGCGGCTTCCGACCATCTCGTCGTCAGCCAGAAAGCGGCGACCAGCAGCGTTGCAAGTGCCGCGCGGACCGCGTTGCGGCTCGCCCCGTGATAGTCGCGATGTACAACCAGCGCCGGGGGGCTGCGTTCGCGTGAAGGCCGCGTGACGGGCGCACGCAAGGCATCGAGACCGCGCAGCGTCTGCTTCAGCGCTTCGGCGAAATCGGCGGCGATGGTGAGCCGGGTGACGGTGCCGACTCTGTCGCCGTCCTGGTCGGCCAAGGCGTCGGGCATCTGCGTCGCTTTGGCGCCGATCGCGTCGAGCCGTGCCAGCCAGGGCGCCGTGTCGTCGAGCGCGCCCGGCGTCGCCGCCATTTCAGTGACGAGGGCTTGCAGCTCCGAGCGCACCGGAATGAGCGCCGCGTTCTTCGGTGCGGCGTGTGAATGCAGCGCGCGGGCCGCGGACAGGGCTGAAAGCAGTTGTCCGATGGTGCGCCGGACCGGATGGGCGCGCGGCGCGAAGCTCGGGGCCTCCAGCCTGGCATAGGCGCGCATCTCGGCGAGCGTCTGGGTGTCGGCGACCAGCTTCTGGTGCAGGCCGGAAAGCATTGCCGTGTCGCCACCGGAAAAGGCGCCGCCGGCATAGGTGGCAAGGTCGAGAATGCTGCGCTTCAGCCGCGAGATGATGGCCTCGCTGGCCAATTTGGGCAGGATCAGCCGACTGGTCAGGCCGGCGCAGACAATGCCGAGTACGATCTCGGCACAGCGCGCGACCGCGAGGTCGACGACGAGATGCGGCTGGCCAAACGCCGGCAAGCCGATGATCATCGCGGTGTAGCCGGCCAGCGCCGCTCCGTAAGCTTCCGGGTTGCGCAGCAGCGACGACACGAAGGTGCAAATGCCGATCCATAGGGCAAGCACCGTCACCAGCACCCAGGGATTCGTGCCGAAGACAGTGGTGATGGCAATTGCGGCAGCACCGCCCGCCAGCGTGCCGAGCAACCGATAAAAGCCTTTCCCCAACACCATGCCGGCGACCGGCTGGGCAACGATGAACACCGTCATCATCGCCCATTGCGGGTGATCGAGCTTGAGGGCGTAGGCGGCCATAAGCGCGATCAGGCCGGCCGAGACCGTGCGCAAGGCGAAGATCCAGTCCGACCGGGTCGGCTGTGTCAGCCCGGCAAGAGCCGCTTCGAAATAGTCTTTCAGCCGTTGCCAGCCCACACGCGCGTCTCCGCAAGCCTTGATCGACCGGCCTGCGCTCAGATATCCAGCACTTCCGTTTCCGCGAATTCGGCGCGTTCCTGGATGAATCGGAAACGAGCCTCCGGCTTGGTGCCCATCAGCGCATCGACCGCGTCCTTGGTGGCGGCCTCGGCATCGATCACATCGACGCGGAGCAGCGTACGCTTCCTCGGATCCATGGTTGTCTCCTTGAGCTGCGCGGCCATCATTTCGCCCAGGCCCTTGAAGCGACCGATCTCGACCTTGCCGCGCCCGGTGAACTCGGTGCGCAGCAATTCGTCCTTGTGCGCGTCGTCACGCGCATAGGCGACCTTGCCGCCCTGCCGGATCGAGTAGAGCGGCGGCACCGCCAAATAGAGATGTCCGCCGCGAACCAGGTTCGGCATCTCCTGGTAGAAGAAGGTGATCAGCAGCGAGGCGATGTGAGCGCCGTCGACGTCGGCGTCGGTCATGATGATGACGCGGTCGTAGCGAAGATCCTCGTCGCGATACTTCGACCGCGTGCCGCAACCGAGCGCCTGGATCAGATCGGAAATCTGCTGGTTGGCGGCCAGCTTGTCGTTGCCGGCGCTCGCGACGTTGAGAATCTTGCCGCGCAGCGGCAGCACCGCCTGGCTGGCGCGGTCACGGGCCTGCTTGGCCGAGCCGCCGGCCGAATCGCCTTCGACGATGAAGAGTTCGGCGCCGGCGGCCGCATTCTGCGTGCAATCGGCAAGCTTGCCCGGCAGGCGCAGCTTGCGCACCGCACTCTTGCGCGACACTTCCTTTTCCTGGCGGCGTCGTACCCGCTCGTCGGCGCGTGCGATAACCCATTCGAGCAGCTTCGACGCTTCCTGCGGATTGTCGGCCAGCCAATGGTCGAACGGGTCGCGGATCGCGGTCTCGACGATGCGGATCGCCTCGATCGTCGCCAGCCTGTCCTTGGTCTGGCCGACGAATTCAGGCTCGCGGATGAACACCGACAGCATGCCCGCCGCCGAGATCATGACGTCTTCCGAAGTGACGATCGAGGCGCGCTTGTTGCCGACGAGGTCGGCATAGGCGCGCAGGCCGCGCGTCAAGACGTTGCGGAAGCCGGCCTCGTGGGTGCCGCCTTCGCCGGTCGGGATGGTGTTGCAGTAGGAGTTGATGAAGCCGTCGCCGCCGAACCAGGTCACCGCCCATTCCAGCGAGCCATGGCCGCCTTGCCTGTCGCTCTTGCCGGCGAAGATTTCGCGCGTTACCTGGAATTCGTCGCCGAGCGACGCTTTCAGATAGTCCTTGAGGCCGCCGGGAAAATGGAATTCGGCCTTGGCCGGAGTGGTGTCCTTTTCCTTGATCAGCGAAGGATCGCAGGTCCATCGGATTTCGACGCCGCCGAACAGATAGGCCTTCGAGCGTGTCATGCGGTAGAGCCGCGCTGGCTCGAACGCGGCACCCTTGCCGAAAATCTGCTCGTCGGGATGGAAGCGGGTCCTGGTGCCGCGCCGGTTGTGAACTTCGCCAAGGTGCTCGAGGCCGCTGACCGGGATGCCGCGCGAGAAGCGCTGCCGGTAAAGTTGCCGTCCGCGCGCGACTTCGACTTCGAGATGATCCGACAGTGCGTTGACCACGGAGACGCCGACGCCGTGCAGGCCGCCCGAGGTTTCATAGACCTTGCTATCGAACTTGCCGCCCGAATGCAGTGTCGTCATGATCACTTCGAGCGCCGGCTTCTTGAACTTCGGATGCGGATCGACGGGAATGCCGCGGCCATTGTCGGTGACGGTGAGAAAGCCGTCAGCCGAAAGCTCGACATCGATGAATGTGGCATGGCCGGCAACCGCCTCGTCCATCGAGTTGTCGATAACCTCGGCGAACAGATGGTGCATGGCCTTGTCGTCGGTGCCGCCAATATACATGCCCGGACGGCGCCGCACCGGCTCCAGGCCTTCGAGTACCTCGATATCGGCGGCGCTGTAGCCCTCTGAGCCGTCACGAGACGCCGCCGCCGGACGCTTGGCTGCCGCCTGCACCAGCGGATCGGCCGGACGCGCCGGTGTGCGAACCGGTTGCGGCTGCTTCTCCAGATTGCCGAAAAGATCGTTGTTGTCGTCCATGCCTGCCATAGAGCCCAAGCTGCGAATCACCCGCCGATACTGCCACGCTTTTCAGCGCCAAGCGACGGAGGTTCCTGTTACGTTCGGGGATTAACCCCCTCTTATCCTAAAACCATTCGATAACCAAGCCGGCGGAAATCAGGCCGATAGCCAGCGAGAAGATTCCTGATTCTTTAACAATGCCGCCTAGCGTGAGCCAACATAACAAGAAACGACGGGCATCAGGGGTTTGGGCGTGAGGGGCAAGGCCATAACGATGATCGGCATCGCCGCCGTTTTCGGCGCGATCTCGATCTTTGCCGCGGATTTCTGGGTCAAGCGCCAGGCCAGGGCCGACGCCGAGGAGAAAACCGCATCGATCACCGCTCCGGCCGCGCCGACGGTCGAATTCAAGACCATCGTGGTGGCGAATGCACCGTTGCGGTACGGCATGGATCTCGACCGCGCGAAACTCAGCGAAATTCCGTGGCCGCAGGATTCGCTGCCGCAGGGCGCCTTCGCCACCATCGATGGACTGCTCGGGGACGGCAACCGCGTGGTGCTGTCGCCGATCGAGGTCAACGAACCGGTGCTGCTTACAAAGCTGTCCGGCCCGAATGGCCGCGCCACGCTCTCCAACATGCTGACGCCCGGCATGCGGGCCGTCACCATCCGCACCGACGAGATCGCGGGCGTCGGCGGCTTCGTCACGCCGGGCGATCGGGTCGATGTCGTGCTGACGCGCGATGCCGGCGAAATCCAGGAAGTGGCCAAGAATGCGCAAGGCGCCGCCGGTTCGACCATCACCTCAGAGATCGTCGTTGCCGACGCGAAGGTGCTGAGCGTCGGGCAGGGCGCCGACGAGCGCCAAACGACGCCGCAGGTGGCCAATTCCATAACCATCGAGGTGACCACCGAAGGCGCGCAGAAAGTGGCGCTGGCCCGCACTGTCGGCACGCTGTCGCTGTCGCTTCGCTCCGCCAGCGAGGGCGGCGAGGGCAAGGACGGTGTGACCACCATCTCCTCCTTTGGCGGATCGGTGGCGGGCAAGGCGCAGGCCGCGGCCGGCTCGCTGTTCGACGCCATGGCAAAGGAGCCTGAGAAGCCGAAATTCAAGACGGTCATCGTGACGCGTGGAACGACGGCCGAGGAATATCAGGTTCCTGCGCGGGACCAGAAATAGGAATATCAGGTTCCTGAGTGGAACCAGAGCAGGACCGGTGGGGACCGGACGGGACGGGAACAATGTTCAGGCAACTTCAATATCGAACGACAGGCCGGTTGCACGTCGCGCAGGCGATGGCGATGGCGGTGACGATGGCGGCGGCCGGCATCTTCGCCGGCCCGGCCAGGGCGGACAACGACATCGTCTATGTCTCGGCGACCAAGAACGCCTCGATCAAGGTCGCCAAGGGCAAGCCAAAGACGATCATGACGAGCGCGGCCTTCTACCAGATCGTCATCGGCGATCCGGAGATCGCCAACGTCAACCCGTTGACCGACAAATCCTTCTATGTGCTGGGCAACAATCTCGGCACCACTGGCATTGCGCTGTTCGACGAGAACAAGCAGCTCGTCGGCACCGTAGACATCGAAGTGACGCTCGATACCGACCAGTTGGCCGACACCATCCGCGCCAGCGTGCCGGACGCCAAGATCAAGGTCGGCTCCGCCAATGGGCGTGTCGTGCTGTCGGGCGAGGCGGATGACGCGGTCGCCGCCGAAAAGGCCAACAAGATCGCCACCCGCTTCTCCGGCAATGAGGAGGTGATCAATTCGGTCAACATCTCGTCCTCGCAGCAGGTCCAGCTCAATGTCCGCTTCGTCGAGATCAACCGTCAGGCCGGACAGGACCTCGGCGCCAAATACAGCGCCAATTTCGCTTATGGCATGGGCGGACGCGACGTGACGATTGCTCCCGGCACCATTGAGCCGGCGGGGACCGGCGAGATCATCGGCAAGCTGTTGTCGAATGGCGTTTCCATCGACATCGCCATCAAGGCACTGGAAGAGCGCGGCCTGGCTCGTCGGCTGGCCGAGCCGAACCTGATCGCCCGGTCCGGCGAGACCGCGAGCTTCCTGGCCGGCGGCGAGTTTCCGATCCCGGTTTCCGAAGACAACGGCAAGATTTCCGTCAGCTACAAGAAGTACGGCGTCAGCCTGGATTTCACGCCCACGGTTCTGAAGGACGGGCTGGTCAGCCTCGACATCGCGCCGGAAGTCTCCTCGATCGACGCGTCGGCTTCCTACAATATCGGCAGCATCTCGGTGCCCGGCTTCATCGTGCGCCGCGCCAGGACGTCGGTCGACCTGAAGAACGGCCAGAGCTTCATGATCGCGGGGCTGCTGCAGTCGCAGAACGACATCACCACCTCGCGCATACCGGGCCTCGGCAAGATGCCTGTGCTCGGGGCCCTGTTCTCGTCGAAATCCTACCAGCGGCGTGAGACGGACCTGGTGATCATCGTCACGCCTTACCTGGTCAAGCCGGTGGATCCGTCGAAGAAAATGGCCGAGCCGACCGATGGCACGCAGCCTGCCAGCAATGTCGACTATTTCCTCAACAACACCGAGGAGGTGAGGGCGTCGGACACCAATCGCGCGCTGGCGCTGGCTGACGGCAGCGCCGCGCGTGCCGCTCCCGCCACCAAAGTCGGGCATTTCCTCGACCTGCCGAAGGACTGAAGCCATGCGGATGG
Source organism: Mesorhizobium sp. B2-3-6 (assembly GCF_006442305.1). Classification (NCBI taxonomy): domain Bacteria; kingdom Pseudomonadati; phylum Pseudomonadota; class Alphaproteobacteria; order Hyphomicrobiales; family Phyllobacteriaceae; genus Mesorhizobium; species Mesorhizobium sp. B2-3-6. The sequence continues at coordinate 1,138,759 of NZ_VFVW01000001.1, forward strand.
TCTTGAGCTCGAGCGTCGCCTTGCTGCTTGCCGGCTTCACCGCCGGATGCACGAGTGACGACTATGTGCGCAGCGAAGGCGTGACGAGCGGCGCCGGGGAGGCCCAGGCAGCCAACACAGTCATGCAGATGGTCGATCCCTGGAAATACGGCGTCCAGAACACCAGGCTTCTCGTGCCTGCCCAGCGCGGCAGCACGGAACCCGCCACCGCCGAGCAGGCGGCCAGCGCCAAGGCATCGCAAGCCAGCGCCGACAATTGATCCGAGATCACAGGCTGACAAGTAATGGCAAACGGCATCAAGACCAGGAAAATCCTGCTCATATCGACGGACAGAACCTTCGCGCAGGACACGCGGACGGCGTTTGCCGCCTCGGAGATCATCCAGCTCTCGACGGTGGAAAAGAACATCACCGAACTTCGCGGCGAGGTCCAGGAGGCCGATCTCGGCGCGATCATCGTCGATATGGACGCAGCGAAGCTTGAGGAGATCGATGCGTTGCAACGCGTCATGCGTCGGCTGGAAGGCAAGGCGCCGGTCGTGGTCGTCACCCAGGAGTTCAACGCCGCCGCCGCGCGCATCCTCGTGCAGCTCAAGGTCGCGGATTTCCTGGTCAAGCCGATCACCACGGCCGATCTCGTACGTTCGGTGGTGCGTGCGCTGCAAGGGCCGGGGCGCGAGGAAAACACCGAGTCGCAGATCTACACCTTCATGCCCGCGGCAGGCGGCGTCGGCACCACGACGCTGGCTTTGCAGACCGCGTTCCAGCTGCATCATTCAGTGACGCGCGGCGCCTCGACCTGCGTGGTGGACCTGAATTTCCAGCAGGGCGCCTGCGCCGAATATCTCGACCTGGAGCCACGTTTCGACATCACCGAAATCGAGAACCAGCCGGAGCGTCTCGACAGGCAATTGCTCGACGTGATGCTGTCGAAGCATGCCAGCGGACTTTGTGTTCTGGCCGCACCGACGCAGCCGGCGGAGATGCGCTCGTTCAAGACCGATGTCGTGGTGCGGATGCTGGACCTCGTCTCGGCCTATTTCGACAATGTCGTCATCGACATGCCGCGCACCTGGTTTCCGTGGACGGAGACGGTGCTGCTCGGCTCCAACAAGCTCTACATCGTCGCCGAAATGACGGTACCGTGCCTGCGCCACACGCAACGCCTGATCCAGGCGGTCTACGAGACCGCCGGCAAGGAAGTGAAGCCGAACGTCATCGTCAACCGTTTCGAGCAGAAGATGTTTGACAGCGGCATCAAGCAGGCGGACGTCCAGGAAATCCTCGGCGAGCATTTCGTCGGCGGCATCGCCAACAATTACCGGCTGGTGCGCGAAGCTGTCGATCGCGGCGTGCCGCTGCACGAGATCGATGCCAATGCCAACGTCGTCAACGACCTCAAGAGGATCATCCTTCCGGAGGAAGTGGCGGCGGCGCCGGGCAAATCGAAATCGCTGTTCGGCTTCGGCAAGAGCCTTTTGAAGAGGAAGGCCGGATGAGCAGCCGCTTTTCCACCTTGCAGAACCGCGATGCGCGTCCGCAGCGCTCCGCCGAGCCGACGGCGTTTGCGCACCACGCGGTCGTCATCCCGACGAGCCGGAAGGTCTTGCCGGCGAAAGTCGAAGCCGTGCCGGGCAAGAGCGCCAACAAGGTGCTCGATGCGCGCGTGCGTATCCACCGGTTGCTGCTCGAGGAGATCAATCTTGTCGCGCTGGAGCGGCTGCCCAGGGACGAGATGCGCCGGCAGGTGCATGATTTCGTGTCGGAAAAGACGCGCGAAGAGCGGATGGCGATCAACACCGTCGAACTCGATGCCCTGGTCGACGACATCGTCGACGAGATGGTCGGGCTCGGCCCGCTCGAGCCGCTGCTCAAGGACCCCGATATCAACGACATACTGATCAACGGCCATCAGAACTGCTTCGTCGAAAAGAAGGGCAAGCTGCAGCAGGTCCACATTCCGTTCAAGGATGAGGCGCATCTGCTTAGAATCATAAACAAAATCGTTGCCGCGGTCGGCCGCCGCGTCGACGAATCGCAGCCGATGGTCGACGCCCGCATGCTGGATGGCTCGCGTTTCAACGCCGCCATCCGTCCGGTGGCGGTCGACGGGCCGCTGGTGTCGATCCGCAAATTTTCCAAGAACAAGCTCGGCCTGCACCGGCTGGTCGAATTCGGCGCCATCACCCAGAACATGGCCGAAGTGCTTGCTGCGGCAGTACATGCCCGCAAGACGACGATCATTTCGGGCGGCACCGGCACCGGCAAGACGACCATGCTCAACGCGCTGTCGGCCTTCATTCCCGAGGACGAGCGGCTGATCACCATCGAGGACGCGGCGGAGCTTCAGTTGCAGCAGCCGCATGTCGCGCGCATGGAAACCCGGCCGGCCAACATCGAAGGCCATGGCGAGCTCAAGCAGCGCGACCTCGTCAAGAACGCGCTGCGCATGCGGCCCGATCGCGTCATCCTCGGCGAGTGCCGCGGCGAGGAGGCCTTCGACATGCTGCAGGCCATGAACACCGGCCATGAAGGGTCGATGGCCACCATTCACGCCAATACGCCGCGCGATGCCATTTCGCGGCTCGAGCAGATGCTGGGCATGACCGGCATGCCGATGACGGTGCAGTCGATCCGCAGCCAGATCGCCAGCGCCATCGACATCATCGTCCAGTTGACCCGGCTCTCCGACGGCAAGCGCAAGGTGACGAGCGTCGCCGAGGTGACGGGCATGGAAGGCGACGTCATCCAGATGCAGGAGATCTTCCGCTTCGTGCGTACCGGCATGGACGCCGATGGCACAATCCTCGGCCATTTCGAAGCGACCGGGATCCGGCCGCGCTTCCTCGAGGACCTGCGCGCCATGGGCATCGAGTTTCCCGGGCGCTATTTCGAACCCGGCCGGCCGCAGGAGTAACCAGGTGTTGGACGGATTCAGCGCGATCTATGTCGTCTATGCCGGGGCTGCATTGACCGGCATCATGATCGCCGAGGCCGTTTACCTGCTCTATGCCGGCCGCAGCGACAGGCGCACCGCCATCAACCGGCGCATGAAGCTGCAGGAAAACAGGATCAGCCAGGAACAGGTGCTGATCCAATTGCGCAAGGAGCGCGGTCTCGATGCGGGCACGTCGCTGTTCTCGCCTGACCGTTTTCGCGCCCTGCGCGCCCAGTCGGGCATGATCATGCCGCTGTCGAAGTTCCTGATGATCACTTCGGGGATGGCGCTGGCTGCGGCCCTTGCCGCCATCTGGTATGGCTTGCCGCTGCTGATGGGCGCCATTCTGTTTGTCGTGGTGGTGCCGGTGCTGCCGGTGATGGCGATGCGCTCAATGCGCAAGCGCAGGCTGAAGCGGTTCGGCATGCAGTTGCCGGAAGCACTGGAACTGATCACACGCGGCCTCAAGGCCGGCCATCCGGTGCCGGTGGCCATCGCCATGGTGTCGCGCGAAATGCCCGACCCGATCGGCACCGAGTTCGGCGTGATTGCCGATGAGGTGACCTTTGGTTCGGATCTGGTTTCGGCGCTGAATTCGCTGTTCGACAGGGTCGGCCATGAGGATCTGCCGCTGTTCGTCACCGCCGTGTCGATCCAGACGAGTTCTGGCGGCAATCTGCGCGAAATCCTCGACGGACTGTCGACGACGATCCGCGAACGCGGCAAGCTGCGCCGCAAGGTGCGCGCCATTTCAACCGAAGGCCGTCTGTCGGCCTATATCCTGACGGCCGTGCCGGCGCTGCTGTTCACGACCATCATGGCATTCATGCCTGGGTATTACAGCGACGTCTGGGGCGTGCCTAAGACGTGGTACATGGTTGGTGGCTCGGTCACCTGGCTGATGCTGGGCAATCTGATCATGTTCAAAATGTCGAACTTCAAATTCTGACATGCAGAAGGTCATCGAATTCCTCGCCTCGCTCGCGCCGACCTCGCTGATGCCGGTGGCTGTCCTGCTGCTGGCCGTGGGCGCTGCCGCTTTTGCCTGGCCGATGGTGGTGGCAAAGGGCGATCGCAACGAAGTCAGGCGCAGACTCAAGGTCGACGAGGGTCCAGTGGCCGCCAGGCCGGAACCGGCCCAGAAGAAGAATACCGGTGTCGTTCGCGAGAAGGCGGTGAAGAAGGCGCAGGAGTTCTACGCCAAGAGCGATCCGGAAAATGTCGCCCGCCTGCGCTTGAAACTCATCCAGGCGGGCTACATGGAGCCGCGCGCCGTCGGCATGTTCTTCCTCATCCGTTTCACGGCGATGGTGGGCATCGCGCTCGCCGTCTTCGTGCTCAACCGCTGGATGGCCAGTCCCGACGCCACGGTGACCAGCCGCTGGGCCTTCGTCGTGTTGTCGGGCGTGGCCGGCTATTTCCTGCCAGGGCTGGTGCTGACCCAGAAGATACGGGAAAAGATGCGCGAATACCGCAACGGCTTCCCCGATTTCATGGACCTGATGATCGTCTGTTCGGATGCCGGCATGAGCATGGAAGCGGGCGTCGAGCGCGTCTCGAAGGAACTCGCAAAGACCTACCCGTCGCTCAGCCAGAACCTGCAGCTCGTGTCGCTGGAGTTGCGGGCCGGGCGCGGCCTCGACGATGCACTGAAGGCGCTCGCCGATCGCCTGAGCCTGGACGAGGTGCGCTCCTTCGCCACGCTGCTGCAACAGTCCAAGGAGCTTGGCACCAGCCTGTCGGGGGCGCTGCGCGTCTTTTCCGACGAGATGCGCCACAAGCGCATGTCGCTGGCCGAGGAAAAGGCGCATGCCTTGCCGGCCAAGATGTCGGTGCCGGTCGTGGTTTGCATCCTGCCGGTGGTGCTGATGATCGCGGTCATTCCGATCATCGTCAAAATGACCGGCCACTAGGATTTGCTGATATTCAGTGAGGCCGGCCTGAGCGACCTGCGAAGTCCGTAAATGAGTGAGAAGTCCATGCGAATGCTGTTGCTCGTCCTCGGCCTTGCCGGGGCCAGTCTGTCGCCCGCCTGGGCTGCGGCCGATGATTGCGGCGATGCCGCTGCCCTGGTGCAGCAGGCCTATCCCAACGCCCGCAAAAGCGCTGACGGTGCCTCGTTCACGCTCGAACCCTACACCAGCATCGCCCTGACGTCTGCATTTGGCGACCCGCCGGGGCTGGTCTGCAAGATATGGCCCGCCCATGAGGCCCTGCTGTTGGTCGCGGTGCCGCTGATGGACAGCTCGCAACCCAGCGACTACGCGCATGCCGGCGATATCGAGCTTCTGGTCATCGACAGGAAGAGCCGGCAGGTGCGCCAGCGCCTGCTGCAGCCCGGGCTGATGAATGATGATGCCATCGCCATCCGCAAGGTCGAACTCGATACCGGCCGGTATGCGCTGGCGCCCGATGTCTCCGCCTTCGGCCTGCGCATCGAAATGGCGAACAATTCGCTGCCTAACCCTTTCAGTGAAATCGACCTGCGGCTCTATGCCATCGACAACGATGCCCTGCGGATGGTTCTCGATGGCCTGGTCGTGGCCGGCAATGGCGGCGAGGGCGATACCAATTGCGCCGGATCCTTCCATACCAGTCAGGTGAGCCTGGCGATGAGCCCGGCCAAACATCATGGCTACCACGACATGGTGGTGGTCGAACGGATGGACACCGACAATCCGTTGCCCGACAACAATGGCGAGTGCCAGTCCCATCCCGGCAAGTCCGTGAGCCAAACCTACCGGCTGCGCTATGACGGCAGCCGGTATACGGTTCCGGCGGGGCTCAAGGCCCTGGAACCGTGAGAACGCCGCTGGCCATGGCTGAGGCGTTGCGGCCTGGTGGTTAATAGGTGGTGTACCCAAGGCCTAATTTTGGCGGCGTTTCGGCACCTAAGTTTAATTGCTTCGGTATAGTGTGTTTCCTGAAGAACGACCCGGCAAAAACCGGGCGATGGGGCAGGGGCATGCGTCACAGTAATTTCACGGCAATGGCCGCGATGGCGGCCGTCTTGATGATGTCTGGTTGTACGACGAGTGGCGTCGACACCACCAAAACCACCGGCATTCAACCGGCCGCGAAGGACGTCAGCACATCCGATCTGGCGGAAGGCAAGGCGCAATTTCGCGACGCGAATTACGGTCTTGCCGAACAGCATTTCCGCAAGGCCGTCGAGTTGAAGGCCGACAATCCGGAAGCCTGGATGGGCCTCGCCGCTTCCTATGACGAACTCGGCCGCTTCGACTTCGCCGATCGTGCCTACGATCAGTTGCTCAAGGTCGCCGGGCGCAAGCCGCAGATCGTCAACAATATGGGCTATTCGCAATTGCTGCGCGGCAACAGGAAAAAGGCAAGGGCGCTGCTGCTCGAAGCCAAGGCCGGCATGGCCGACCCCACGGTCGTCGATGCCAATCTTGCCCTCCTGAACAAGGGCTGACGGCTGTCTGGTGGCCACGATCGTCGCGAGGACGATTTTGGGACACTCGGCGTCGACGCTTTGTAAACTCTATCCGAAGGTCTCAGCCGGAAGATCAGTTGAAAATCATGTCTGATGGCTGTCGTTGACCTAGAATGCAGCGGTAAGGCCGACGCTCAGGGAACCCCCGCCCAATATGCTGGATTTCAGTTCGCTCCTGCTCGCAGCCGCGCTGTCGGGCATCTGCCTCAGCATCACCATGTTCGCGATCTGGTTCGCCGCGCCCCGGGCCAGCTTCGTGCTGACGGTGGGGTGCGGCATTCTCGTGCTCGTTGTGCATGTCATCCTGTTCTGGCGATACACGAAGGAGCCTGATCCGCTGCTTTGCCAGGTCGCGCTTGCATTGCTCAGCCTCGGTTTCCTGGTCATCTGCCTCTCGGCCATGCAGTATCTCGGCGTGCCGGATTACCGGCGTGCCATTTTGCCGACATTGGCCGCCATGACGATCTGCGCGGCGGTGACTTCCCTCGGTCTCGACGGGGTAGGCTTCATCGTTACCTATGTAACGGTGACTGTGCTGCTCTCGGCGATCGGAACCATGTTCTGGCTCAACGGCAGTCATGATCGCAAAATCCTGCTGGTGGTTTCGTTCCTAGGCGGCACCTGTGCGGTGTCGTTTGCACTTTGCGCGGTCGTCCTGGTGGCCAAGGGGCAATGGACGCTCGGGGCAGCCCCCGATAACTGGGCCGAACGCCTGAATTCGGTCGTGGCCGTGGCCTGCATGACCGGTCTCGGCGCATTGACGCTTTCCCTGCATCACCTGCAGGCGCAGATCGAGCTGAAGGCCGAGACGATGACCGATCCGTTGACCGGGCTGATGAACCGCCGGGGATTGATGTCGCTCCATGGCGAACGGGCCTTCGGTCCGTTCATGGCTGTCGTCATGTTCGACCTCGATCATTTCAAGAAGACGAACGACATCTATGGTCACCCGGTGGGGGATCAGGTTCTGTGCCGCTTCGCCGCAGTCATCAGAAAATATGCCAGAACGGGCGTCGACGCCTTTCGTCTCGGCGGCGAGGAATTCGCGATCGTCATGTCCCGGGTGACCGAAGAGAGGGCTTACGAGCTCGCAAGCAAGATCGGCGTCGCCTTCGGCACCGAGATCGTTGCGACCTCCCACGGTCCCTTGCGCAGCACTGTCAGCGGAGGCATCGGCTTTGGCGGCGCCAACGGCAACAGCCTCGGCGAGGTGCTGGCCGAGGCGGACGCAGCGCTCTATGCCGCCAAGCGCGCGGGCCGCAATTGCGTCGTCAGCCACAAAAGGATGGGCAAGGCCGAGCCGATCAAGCCGGCCTTGCGCTCAGCATAGTTTGCGAGACTATTCGGCCGCGCCCAAATAGTCCGACAGCGGCGGGCATGAACAGACCAGGTTGCGGTCGCCGGCGACATTGTCGATGCGCGATACCGGCGGCCAGTATTTCGCCGCCATGTCGGCGTCTCCGGCGGGGTAGGCCGCTTCCAGGCGCGAATAGGGATGGCTCCACTGGCCGGCCAGCGCCTCCGCGGCGGTGTGCGGCGCATTGACCAGCGGATTGTCAGCCAGGGGCCACTCGCCCCTCGCAACCTTGGCCGCTTCGCCCGCGATGGCGATCATCGCCTCGCAGAAGCGGTCGAGCTCGCCCTTGGGCTCGGATTCGGTCGGCTCCACCATCAGCGTGCCGGCGACCGGGAACGACATGGTCGGCGCATGGAAACCGTAGTCGATCAACCGTTTGGCGATGTCCTCGACACTGATGCCGGCGCTCTCCTTGAGCACGCGGGTGTCGAGGATGCACTCATGGGCAACGCGGTCGCTCCTGCCCTTGTAAAGGAGCGGGAAGTGTGGGGCGAGCCGCGTCGCGACGTAGTTGGCCGAAACGATCGCCGTCTCGGTCGCCTGCTTCAGGCCGGAAGCGCCCATCATGCGGATGTACATCCAGGTGATGGGCAGGATAGAGGCACTCCCGAAAGGGGCGGCGGCCACGGCATGCGCGGAGCCTTCGGTGACATGGCCCGGCAGATAGGGCTTCAGATGCGCCCTGACGCCGATCGGGCCGACACCCGGGCCGCCGCCGCCATGGGGGATGCAGAAGGTCTTGTGCAGGTTCATGTGGCAGACGTCGGCGCCGATGTCGCCCGGGCGGGCGAGGCCGACCAGAGCGTTGAGGTTGGCGCCGTCGAAATAGACCTGGCCGCCATGCTCATGGATGAGGGCGCAGAGATGTCGCGCGCCCTCTTCATAGACGCCATGCGTCGAGGGATAGGTGAACATCAGCGCCGCGAGATTCCTGGAATGCTCGTTGGCCTTGGCCCTCATGTCGTCCATGTCGATATTGCCGTCCTCCAGGCAGCGAACGACGACCACGCTCATGCCGGCCATCGCCGCGCTCGCCGGATTGGTGCCGTGCGCGGAGGACGGGATCAGACAGACCGTGCGATGGCCCTCGCCGCGCGAGCGGTGATAGGCGCGGATGGCCAGCAATCCGGCATATTCGCCCTGGCTGCCGGCGTTGGGCTGGAGGCTTACCGCATCGAAGCCGGTAATCTCCGAAAGCCAGCCTTCCAGATCGTCGATCATGGCGCGGTAGCCTGCCGAGTGCGCGGCCGGCGCGAAGGGATGCATGTTGGCGATTTCAGGCCAACTCACAGGCATCATCTCGGCCGCGGCATTGAGCTTCATGGTGCAGGACCCCAGCGGGATCATCGCGCGGTCGAGGGCCAGGTCCTTGTCGGCCAGCCGGCGTAGGAAGCGCATCATCTCGGTTTCCGACTTGTTCTCGTGGAAGACGGGCTGGGTGAGAAACTCCTTGCCGCGCGGCTTGCCGGGCGTGGTGGCGGCGGCCTCCGCGCTTGGCTTGGCCCCAAACAAGGCGGCAATGGCTTCCAGGTCGGTTTCGTCAGAGGTCTCGTCGAAGGCGATGCCGACACGGTCGGCATCGACGACGCGCAGAAGCCGGCCGCCCTTTTCGGCGGCGGCGGCAATCTGCGCGGCCTTTCCCTTCGTCTCCACCGTCACCGTGTCGAAGCGGCTCGTGCCGATCACCGGCAAGCCTGCCGCCTTGAGCCCGGCTGCCAGGCGGCTGGCCAGCGCGTGGATGCGCCCGGCGATTGCCTGAAGGCCGGCGGGGCCGTGCCAGATGGCGTAGGCTGTCGCCATGTTGGCAAGCAGCGCCTGGGCGGTGCAGATGTTGGACGTTGCCTTGTCGCGGCGGATGTGCTGCTCGCGCGTCTGTAGGGCAAGCCTGTAGCCTGGACGGCCCTTGCTGTCGGTCGACTGGCCGACCAGGCGGCCGGGCATCAATCGGGTCAATTTGTCGGCAACCGCGCAGTAGGCGGCGTGCGGGCCTCCAAAGCCCATCGGCACGCCAAAGCGCTGCATTGGACCGACGGCAATGTCGGCGCCGAGCCTTGCCGGCGTGTCGGTCAGTGTCAGGCCGAGCGGGTCGGCGATGAAGACGACCAGAGCGCCGGCCGCGCGCGCCTTGTCGATGGCCGCCTTGTGATCACCATAGACGCCGAAAGTGTCCGGCCAGGAGACGAGCAGGGCGGCTGTGTTGTCGTCGATCGTCTCGCCGTCAATCTCGATGCCGAGCGGCTCGGCGCGGGTGCGCGCCACATCCAGCGTCTGCGGGTGCGGCGTGCCGGCGAGAGCCACCTTGGTGCGCTTGTCGCGGTGATGGCGCAATGCGATGCCGATCGCTTCGGCGACCGCTGTCGCTTCGTCGAGCAACGAAGCCGATGCCACAGGCAGGCCGGTCAGTTCCGCAACCAATGTCTGGAAATTGAACAGCATTTCCAGGCGGCCCTGGCTGATCTCCGCCTGGTAGGGCGTATAGGCCGTGTACCAGGCCGGGTTCTCGAACATGTTGCGCTGGATGACCGGCGGCACGTGCACGCCGTGATATCCGGCGCCGATGAAGCTCTTCAGAACCGTATTCCGGGCCATGGTCGCCGACAATTCGGCCAGCGCTTCGGCTTCGCTGGCCGGCGCGGGCAGGGACAGCGGCTGGTCGAGGCGGATCGATCTCGGCACGGCCTGGCTGATTAACGTCTCCACTGAGGGCACGCCGATGACGGCCAGCATGGCTCTCACATCGGCAATGCCGGGTCCGATATGGCGGGCCGAGAAGGGGTAGGGTGCTGCGGTCATGTCAATGCGTCCTGATTTCAGCCGATATGGGCTTTGTAGGCGGCCTCATCCATGAGGCTGGCGAGCTGGCTTTCGTCGGCAAGCTTCATTTTCCACAGCCATCCGGCGCCGGTCGCCGCCGAATTGACCAGCGACGGGTCGGACGACAGCATCGCGTTGGCCTCGGTGATCTCGCCGTCGACCGGCGCGTACACGTCGGAGGCCGCCTTGACGGATTCGACCACGACGGCGGTGTCGCCCTTGGCGAGCTTCTTGCCTGTTTCCGGCAGTTCGACGAAGACGAGGTCGCCCAGCTGCTCCTGCGCGTAGTCGGTGATGCCGACGGTGGCGATGCCGCCCTCGACGCTGAGCCACTCGTGATCGGCGGTGAAATAGGTCTTTGCCATCTGAAAATTATCCTTTGCGGTAGCGATGCGGGAGGAAGGGCAGGGAAGAAACGTCGACAGGTATCTTCGTTCCGCGCACGTCGGCGAAAACCCGAGTTCCGGGTTTTGCCAGCGGTGTCGGGACATAACCCATGGCGACGGGATGGCCGGCAGACGGACCGAAGCCGCCCGAGGTGACGTGGCCGGCGGGATTGCCGTCGGCATCGAAGAGCGTGGCGCCGGCGCGCACCGGCTGGCGGGAATCCGGCCTCAGGCCGACGCGCTTCTGGGCGGAGCCGCGCTCGACGGCGGCGCGCAGCGTGTCGGCACCGATGAAAGTGCCGTTGGCGCGGATGTCCTTCGGGATGGCCCACATCAGCGCCGCGCTTGCGGGATCGGTTTGCGTGGTGATGTCCTGGCCGTGTAGGCACAGGCCGGCTTCCAGCCGCAGACTGTCACGGGCGGCAAGGCCGATCCATAGCACGCGCTCGTCTTCGAGCAGTTTCGCGACGAGACCGCGCGCGTCTGCCTCCGGCAGGCCGATCTCGAAGCCGTCCTCGCCGGTATAGCCGGACCGGCTCATGAACCAGTTCTCTCGCGGTTCAATGCCATGCATGAACAGCAGCGACCCGGTCTCGATACCGGCGCGGGAAAGCGCCGCCCAGGCCTCGGGACCCTGGATGGCGAGGAAGACCCGATCGAGCGGTTCGACCTTGACGTCGAAGTCGGTCGCAAGCTCGCGCAAATGCTTCTCGTCGGCGATCGCGTTGCCGGCATTGGCGACGACCATGAAGTTGGTATCGCCCAGCCGGGTGACGATCAGATCGTCCAGGATGCCCGCGGCCTCGTTCAGGAAAAACGTCAGCTTCGACTGTGAAATTTCGAGCGCGCCCGCATCGAGCGGACAGGCACGGTTGAGCAGGGGAATCGCGCCCGGCCCGCTGACCCTGAACAGTTTCATGTGGGAGATGTCGAACAGGCCCGCATGTTCGCGGGTGTGAAGATGCTCCTTCATGACGCCGGCCGGGTAGGTCAGCGGCATCGACCAGCCGGCAAAGGCGCCAAAGCGCGCACCGGCAGCTGCGTGGATGTCTTCGAGAGGAAGGTGTTTGGTGTCGCCCGTCATGTGTTCTCCAGAGTCGCACGCAATCGGTCGCGAATGGCGACCAGTCCGTGCCCCTCTGTCTGAAGCCTGAGAGACTCGCGCCCCGTAACTCTGTCGGCAGCGCTTACACCTTCGGCGCGGGGGCAGGCCCCGACTTTCCAGAGTGTCTTTCCCGTCTACGGTTCTTTTGCCTGAGAGATTTCGGGCGATTTCCCCTTCGGCGACAGCTCTCGCTGCTCTCTCCCGCAAACAGGTAGGGCTCGCAAAAGCCCTCGACTCGTCATCCATAGCCCGTCAACGACGGATTGTCACCTGCATGCGACGTGCAAAATAAAATGGCGGCAGCGTGCCGATTGCGATCAGATCCCGCCATACCAGTCGTAGCCGTTGTCTTCCCAATAACCGCCACGTCCGCCTCCTACGGCGGCGAAGCCGTCGACCAACTCGACCTTGTAGAGATATTTCGGCATCTTGTAGCCGAGCTGGCGCTCGACCCGGACACGCAGAGGCGCGCCGTTCTCGACCGGCAGCGGCTTGCCGTTGACGCCGTAGGCCAGGATCGTTTGCGGGTGGCGGGCGTCGATGAGGTCGATGCTGCCGTAATATTTGATGTCGCCCGACAGGCTGCGGTCGATCGTGTCCAGGCAATGGAACATGACGTAGCGCGCCTGCGGCTTGACCACCGCCTGGTCGAGCACCAGCGAGAGCGGCGTGCCCGTCCATTTGGCGATGCAGCTCCAGCCTTCGACACAGTCATGGCGGGTGATCTGCGTTCGGCTCGGCATGTTCATGAGCTGCTCGCGGGTCAGCGACAGCGGCTTTTCGACCAGACCCGAAACCTCCAGCCGCCAGTCTGCGAAGTTGTTGGCGAGCAGGGCCTTGTAGGTATCGTCGTCGGGTGACGTCACGCCGTTGGGGCGCATCGGCTGGCGGACATCGGCTTCAGTGAACTCCGGCGCCAGCGAATCGCGGCCCGCGAGCAGACGTTGCGCGCGATGTGTGAGATCGTTGGCGTTTTCGAGGAAGCTGCGCAGGCCGTCGCCCACGCCGAGCTGGCTGTCGAAAGCATCGCAGCCGGAAAGCGTGATGCCGGAAAGGCCAAGGCTGGCCGCGGTCAGGAATTTCCTGCGGTTGATCTCGAATTTTGCCATGTCAGGCGCTCCTTTCGGAGGATTTTGCGTGATGGGCCGGCGGATCGGTCCGATACCATCCAGTGACGATCGAGCGCAGTTCGTTGATCGGGCCGGCGGCGACGATCATCAGAATATGGATGGTGAAGAAGGCGACCAGCAGCACCATGACGGTGAAATGGATGGTGCGCGCCGTCTGCCGGCCGCCGAGCAGGTCGTTGAGGAACGGCAGCACCGAATTCATGCTTGGCGACATTGCGAGCCCCGTGAGGATCATCAGCGGCAACAGCACGAACAGCACGCCGCCATAGGCCATTTTCTGCAGCGTGTTGTATTCGCGCGTGTGGTGGAATTTCAGCCTGGCGTGATTGGCGATATCTTGCGGTAGGCGCCTGAGATCGTCCAGGCGAGGGGCGAGGTCACGTCTGATGTGGCCGTTGACCAGGCTGGCGACCAGCCACACAAGCAGCGTCGTCGTCAGTACCCAGGCGAAGAAGAAATGCACGACGCGTGCCGTGCCGAGGTCGTAGTATGACGGGATCGTCGCCCAGGACGGGAAAGCGCGGGGCGTCTCTTGTCCTGCCGGCCCAGACCAGCCGAGCACGCCGGTCGTGTCGAAGCGGTGTCCGAGGATTTCGGTATAGCCGCGCGGCCCGGCATTCGTATTCTCGGCGCCGATAGCGAAGACGGTGTTGTTGTAGTCGAAGCCGGACTGCTTGCCGAGATAGAGCTGCGGGCGGGCGTTGAAGATCTGGAGGCCGGAAAGCAGCATGAAGAAGAGCGAGATGGCCCACAGCCAGTGCGTCAGCCGCGTCCAGGCCGATTGCCGGTAGATCAATGTCGTGGCCTTCGTAGCGTCACTGTCCGCGCTGGCGGCGGGTTGGTTCATGGCAACCGATTCCATCTGGTCTCGCTTCCTGGCCGTTCCATCCGGCGCGGCCGCTGTCTGCATCATTCTCCTCCTGATACGTCGCCAGCCAAGCCGATGTTTCATCGATCACGAAAATATCAGATCGAAGCTCAAGGGCCGCCCAGGCTGACGGCGAGATTGACGGCGGCGGCGACGATGACCGTGTTGAAGAAGAACGACAGGATCGAATGAACAAGCACGACGCGGCGCATATGGGTTGTCGAGATGTTGGTGTCGGCGGTCTGCGCCGTCATGCCGATGACCGTCGAGAAGTACAGAAAATCCCAGCCTTCCGGCCGTTTGTCGCCGGGGAACAGCAAGCCGCCGACCGGGATTTTCTTCTTGGTTCCGGCATCGACCAGGTCGCCGTCCATCCAGTACACATGCGCATAGTGCAATGCCGCCATGGCGTGGATGGTGAACCAGCCGAGGGGAATCGACAGCAGCGCGAAGCCGAGCTCCATCGCGTTCGAACTGCCTTTCTGGTTGATCAACTGGAACAATGCGGCGATGGCAACGCCGACGACGACCAGCGTGACGGCGAAGATGACCAGCACAGGCTGGTCGGTGTCGCGCGCATTCTTGCTGAGATAGGTGCCGGTGAATTTGGGCATCTGGGCGACAACCAGCGTGACATAGGCGGCAAAAAAGGCGTTGGCCCCGATCGAATAAGCGAGCGGCGCGTGAAGCAGCAAGGCCACCAGAAGCGCAAAGACGCCGACACAAGCCGACACCGCGAACAGCATGTGCCGGTGCATGGGCGTCCTGGACGGGATTTCGGCGGCCATGATGGTTCCGAATGGCGCTGGGCTTCTACTGCGGTGTGGCGGATTTTAGAGCGCGCCGCAAGATGCGGTCGAGTTCGCCGAGAAACCGCGAGCGGTCCTGCGGTGCGAAGCTGGCATTGTACCCCTTGCTTTCGCCGGTCTCGCGCAGATGCTGCTTCAAGTCGCGCATTGCCACCGCCATGCCGATCGTTTCCGGCGTGAAGGGACGTCCGGTCGGCCCCAATACATGGGCCCCGAGCGCCACCGTGCGTGCGGCCAGTAGAATGTCCGCGGTCACCACGATGTCGTTGGGTTTTGCGTTTTCCACGATCCAGTCGTCGGCGGCGTCGGCACCCTTGGACACGACGACATTGCGGATCATTGGGTCGCGGGAGGGGCGCAGGCCGCCATTGGAAACATAGGTGACGACGACGCCGTGGCGCTCGGCAACTTTTTCGACTTCGGCTTTGACCGGGCAAGCGTCTGCGTCGACGAGGATGGCGGGTGCGGGCATTGTCTCTCCAAATGAGCATGGGGCCGGCAACCCGTCCGGCCCCATGCCTCAAATCTCATGGTCGTCAGGCCGGAAGCGCTCCCGACCTCTTGGCGGTCCAGGTGGCGATATAGTCCATCAGGCCGGGGTTGAGGCAGTCATAAGGTTCGAGGCCGATCGATTTCAGTTGGCCGCGAATGCCGTCCATGCGGCTCGGGTCGACACCGGATTCGATGATCGAAGAAACAAAGGCGGTAAAGCCCGGCGGCGACCAGCCATCCTCCTCGAAGCGCTCGGGATGGATGAAGGACAGGCCCTTGAACGGATGGTCGCGCTCGACGGGTCCATGCATGTGGACGCCGCAGCCGGTGCAGGCATGGCGCTGGATCAACGCGCTCGGGTCCACCACCTTCAGCTTGTCGCCGTTCTCGGTGACGGTGACGTCGCCGGTGCTGGCTACGGCCACCACCGAGAACACCGCCCCTTCGGGCTTCCAGCATTTGGTGCAGCCGCAGGCGTGGTTGTGGGCGATCTGGCCCTTGACCTTCACCTTGACCGGATTGCTGGTACAGGCGCAGACCAGCGTGCCGCCGGTAAAGCTCGCACTCTCCCTGGGCAGACCATTGTCGATTTTCGGATGCAGTTTTTCCGCCATGCTTTTCTCCTCCCATTTTTGACCACAGAGGTCGCGGGCCCGTTGCCCGCGGCGTGTGGCCGCCCTCAATAAACCACGACACTCCTGATCGACTTGCCCTCATGCATGAGGTCGAAACCCTTGTTGATGTCCTCGAGTTTCAGCGTGTGGGTGATCATCGGGTCGATCTCGATCTTGCCGTCCATGTACCAGTCGACGATCCTGGGCACGTCGGTGCGGCCGCGCGCGCCGCCGAAGGCGGTGCCCATCCAGGTCCGCCCGGTGACCAGCTGGAACGGCCGCGTCGAGATCTCCTGGCCGGCGCCCGCCACACCGATGACCACCGACTTGCCCCAGCCGCGATGCGAAGCCTCCAGCGCCTGGCGCATCACCTTGGTGTTGCCGGTGCAGTCGAACGTGTAGTCGGCGCCGCCGATCTGGTCGGCGCCGCGCTTGGTCATGTTGACGAGATGGGGAACGATGTCGCCGTCGATCTCCTTCGGATTGACGAAATGCGTCATGCCGAAGCGCTCGCCCCAGGCTCGTCTGTCGTTGTTGAGATCGACACCGATGATCATGTCGGCGCCGGCAAGTCTCAGGCCCTGGATGACGTTGAGCCCGATGCCGCCGAGGCCGAAGACCACCGCGGTCGCGCCTTGCTCGACCTTGGCGGTGTTGATGACCGCGCCCACGCCGGTGGTCACCCCGCAGCCGATGTAGCAGATCTTGTCGAAGGGCGCGTCGGGATTGACTTTGGCCACGGCGATCTCCGGCAGCACCGTAAAGTTGGAGAAGGTCGAGCAGCCCATATAGTGAAACAGTTTTTCGCCCCCGATCGAGAAGCGCGAGGTGCCGTCCGGCATCAGGCCTTGCCCCTGCGTGGCGCGGATGGCGGTGCACAGATTGGTCTTGCGCGACAAACACGACGGGCACTGCCGGCATTCGGGCGTATAGAGCGGGATCACATGGTCGCCCTTTTTGACCGAGGTGACGCCCTTGCCGACATCGACTACCACGCCGGCGCCCTCATGGCCGAGAATGGCGGGAAACAGGCCCTCGGGATCGGCACCCGACAGCGTGAACTCGTCGGTGTGGCAGATGCCGGTCGCCTTGATCTCGACCAGCACCTCGCCCTCGCGCGGGCCGTCGAGGTCGACCTCCATGATCTCAAGCGGCTTTCCGGCAGCAACGGCAACAGCGGCGCGGGTTTTCATCTGGCAATCCTCCATCGCAATTTTGCGCTCAGGCTTTCAGGTTTTGGCCTGCTCATCAACCGCCAGATGAGACGAAATATCGGCTTTCTTGACGCAGGTAGCATACCCTTGACCGCAGGCGTTCGCGCCACGCACACGGTACTTGAGACATGGCGACATAATCCATAGAACTGGACCGTCCGCCGGAGGGGAATTTGCCCGCATGTTCACCAAAATCCTGATCGCCAACCGTGGCGAGATCGCCTGCCGCGTCATCAAGACCGCGCGCAGGATGGGCATCGCCACGGTCGCCGTCTATTCCGACGCCGATCGCGATGCCGTGCATGTCGAGATGGCCGACGAGGCGGTGCATATCGGACCGTCGCCAGCCGCGCAGAGCTATCTCGTGCCCGAGAAAATCATCGCGGCGTGCAAGGCGACCGGCGCTCAGGCCGTGCATCCCGGCTATGGCTTCCTGTCCGAGCGCGCATCCTTCTGCGAGGCGCTGGAGAAGGAGGGCATCGTCTTCATCGGGCCGAAGCCGAAGGCCATCAAGGCCATGGGCGACAAAATCGAATCGAAGAAATTCGCCAACGCCGCCAATGTTTCGACGGTTCCCGGCTGGCTCGGCGTCATCGAGAACGCCGACCACGCGGAGAAGATCGCCGGAGAGATCGGCTATCCCGTGATGATCAAGGCCTCGGCCGGTGGCGGCGGCAAGGGCATGCGCATCGCCTGGAACCGGGCCGAGGTGCGCGACGGCTTCGACCGGGCGCGCTCGGAGGCCAAGAGCTCGTTCGGCGACGACCGCGTCTTCATCGAGAAGTTTATCGTCGATCCACGCCACATCGAGATCCAGGTGCTGGCCGACGCGCATGGCAACGCGCTCTATCTCGGCGAGCGCGAATGCTCGATCCAGCGCCGCAACCAGAAGGTGGCCGAGGAGGCGCCATCGCCTTTCCTCGATGCCAGGACGCGCAAGGCCATGGGCGAGCAGTCGGTGGCGCTGGCCAGGGCCGTCGACTACCAGAGCGCCGGCACGGTGGAATTCATCGTCGACGCTGAGAAAAACTTCTATTTCCTTGAAATGAATACACGATTGCAGGTCGAGCATCCGGTGACGGAGCTTGTCACCGGTGTCGATCTGGTCGAGCAGATGATCCGTGTGGCAGCCGGCGAGAAGCTCGCCTTGAAGCAAAGCGACGTGAAACTGAATGGCTGGGCGGTGGAGAGCCGGCTCTATGCCGAGGATCCGTATCGCAACTTCCTGCCGTCGATCGGCCGCCTGACGCGCTATCGACCGCCACAGGAAGGGCAAGTCGGCGACGTCGTCATCCGCAACGACACCGGCGTCACCGAGGGATCGGAGATTTCGATGTTCTACGACCCGATGATTGCCAAGCTGTGCACCTGGGCGCCGACCCGGCTGGAGGCAATCGACGCGATGTCCGAAGCGTTGGACAGTTTTGTCGTCGACGGCATCGAGCACAACATCCCTTTTCTGGCGGCGCTCATGCAGCATCCGCGCTGGCGGGAAGGGCGGATTTCGACCGGATTCATCGCAGAGGAATATCCCGACGGCTTTGCGCCGATCCTGCCCGACCATGACGACAAGGCCGTGTTGGCGGCGGTCGCCACCGTGGTCGAATTGCTGCGCCGCGACCGACTCGACCGGCTGGGCGGGCGCTTGGCGCCGCATTCGGGAGCACTCAAGCGCGACTGGGTGGTGAAGATTGGCAAGGACTATCTGTCCGCGTCCATCCTGGAGGGCATAATCTCCATTCCGATGGAAGTCGACTTGTCCATCGAGGGCGGCAAGCCGCTGACGGTTTCGTCGGCCTGGCGGCCGGGCGAACTCGTCTGGCGCGGCAGCGTCGGCGGGCACGAAATGGTGGCGCAACTGCGCCCTGCGCCAAACGGCCTTCGCATCGCCTGGAAAGGGCTTTCGGTGACAGCGCGCGCCATGCTGCCGCGCATTGCCGTGCTGGAAAGGCTGATGCCGGAAAAGCTGGAGCCCGACACGTCCAACCTGCTGCTATGTCCCATGCCCGGCCTCGTCGTCTCGATCGCCGTCGCCGAAGGCCAGGAGGTCAAGGCCGGCGAGACTCTGGCCGTCGTCGAGGCGATGAAGATGGAGAACGTGCTGCGCGCCGAGCGCGATCTCGTGGTGGCGAAACTCAACGTCAAGCCGGGCGACAGCCTGGCCGTCGACGCGGTGATCATGGAATTCGCCTGAAGCGAGGGCGGGCGGAAGCCTGTGGCCGATGTTCGTTTGTGCTGGACTGGCATCGCCCGGTGCCGGACAATACATCTTGATCGACTCAAGTCCTTCGGGAAACGCGAAAAACCATGGCGGATGACAGACTTCCACGCGACCCCTTGCTACGCGAAGCGGCAGTGAAGGGGGCGGCGCCAGAAGCGCCGGCGCGTCCTTTCGTGCATCTTCGCGTCCACTCGGCCTATTCGCTGCTGGAAGGCGCGCTCCAACTCGGCAAGATCGTCGGCCATGCGGTCAAGGACGAGTGTCCGGCAATCGCGGTCACCGACACCAACAATCTGTTCGGCGCGCTCGAATTCGCGCAGAAGGCGGTGAAGGACGGCATCCAGCCGATCATCGGCTGCCAGATCGCGCTCGCCTTTTCCGGCGAGAACGTCGACGGCCAGCGCGACCGCCGGCGGCAGGGGCCCGAGATGCGGCCAGTCGTGCTTATCGCGGCGACCGAGGCCGGCTATTCCAATCTGGTCAGGCTGGTGAGCCGCGTCTATCTGGAGACGCCGCCCGGCGAGGCGGTGCATCTGACCAGCGAGATGCTGGAGGGCCAGGCAGACGGGCTGATCTGCCTCAGCGGCGGTCCCCGCGGCCCTATCGGCGCGGCTCTGAAGGAGGATCGACGCGATCTCGCGGAGACCCGGCTGTCGACCCTGAAAGCCCTGTTCGGCGATCGGCTCTATGTCGAACTGGAACGAGTTTCCGGTTACGACCGGCTGATAGAACATTCCACGATCGATCTCGCCTATGCCCACGAATTACCGCTCGTCGCCACCAACGAGGCGTTCTTCTCCTCGCGCGACGATTATGACGCGCATGATGCGCTGATCGCCATAGCGGAGGGCTCGGTCGTCGCCGTGGACAATCGCCGCCGGCTTTCACCGGATAACTTCCTGCGTAGCCAGGCTGAGATGGCAGCGTTGTTCGCCGATCTGCCGGAAGCGATCGACAACACGGTCGAGATCGCGTTGCGCTGCTCCTACTATCCGAAAACCCGCAGCCCGATCCTGCCGCGCTTTACCGGCGGCGACGCGTCGGACAAGGACGCAGCCGAGAAGGCCGAGGCCGCCGAACTTGCCCGCCAGGCGCGTGAAGGGCTGGAGGCCCGGCTTGCCGCGCACGGACCGACGCCGGGCTATACGGTCGAGCAATACCGCGAGAGGCTCGAGTTCGAGCTCGGCATCATCGAGAAGATGAAATTCCCAGGCTACTTCCTGATCGTTGCCGACTTCATCAAATGGGCCAAGTCGCAAGGCATTCCAGTCGGGCCGGGGCGCGGCTCGGGTGCGGGCTCGCTGGTCGCCTATTCCACCACCATCACCGACATCGATCCGCTGCGTTTCTCGCTGCTGTTCGAGCGCTTCCTCAATCCGGACCGCGTGTCGATGCCCGATTTCGACATCGACTTCTGCCAGGACCGCCGCGAAGAGGTGATCCGCTATGTCCAGCAGAAATATGGACGCGACCAGGTCGGCCAGATCATCACCTTTGGAACGCTGCAAGCCCGCGCGGTGCTGCGCGACGTCGGCCGCGTGCTGCAGATGCCTTACGGCCAGGTCGACAAGCTGTCCAAGATGGTGCCGCAGAACCCGGCCAATCCGGTGAAACTGGCGGACGCTATCGCCAACGAGCCGCGTTTTGCCGAGGAGGCCGAAAAGGAGCCGATCGTCCAGACGCTGCTCGACATGGCACAGAAGCTGGAAGGGCTTTATCGCCACGCGTCGACGCACGCCGCCGGCATCGTCATCGGCGACCGGCCGCTGTCGGAGCTAGTGCCGATGTACCGCGATCCTCGTTCGGACATGCCGGTCACCCAGTTCAACATGAAATATGTCGAACAGGCCGGGCTGGTGAAGTTCGACTTTCTCGGCCTGAAGACGCTGACCGTGCTGGAGACGGCGGTGAAGCTGATACGCCGCCGCGGCATCGATATCGACCTGGCGACGATCCCGCTCGACGATCCCGAAACCTACGCCATGCTGTCGCGCGGCGAAGTGGTCGGCGTGTTCCAGGTGGAAAGTGCCGGCATGCGCAAGGCGCTGATCGGCATGCGGCCCGACTGCATCGAGGACATCATCGCACTGGTCGCGCTCTACCGGCCGGGACCGATGGAGAACATCCCGACCTACAACGCCAGGAAGCACGGCGAGGAGGAGATGGCCTCGATCCATCCCAAGATCGACCATCTGGTGAAGGAGACGCAAGGCGTCATCGTCTACCAGGAACAGGTGATGCAGATCGCGCAGGAGTTGTCCGGCTATTCGCTGGGCGAAGCCGACCTTTTGCGCCGCGCCATGGGCAAGAAGATCCGCGCCGAGATGGACAAGCAGCGTGAGCGCTTCGTCTCGGGCGCGGTCGAGCGCGGCGTGGCCAAACCGCAGGCCGACTTCATTTTCGACCTGCTGGCCAAGTTCGCCGACTACGGTTTCAACAAATCGCACGCGGCCGCCTACGCCGTCGTCTCCTACCAGACAGCCTATCTCAAGGCGCATTATCCGGTCGAGTTCCTGGCGGCGTCGATGACGCTCGACATGGGAAACACCGACAAGCTCGCGGATTTCCGCCAGGATGCGCTGCGCCTCGGCATCGAGGTGGTGGCACCGTCGGTGATATCAAGCTTTCGTCCCTTCGAGGTCGGCGAGAACCGCATCTACTATTCGATGGCCGCGCTCAAGGGCGTCGGCGACGCGGCGGTGGAGCATATCGTCGCCATGCGCGGCGAGAAGCCGTTCAAGAGCCTGGCCGATTTCTGCGAGAGGGTCGATCCGAAAATCGTCGGCAAGCGCGTCTTCGAAAGCCTGATCATGGCCGGAGCGCTAGACTGTTTCGGCCATGACCGCGCCGCGATGATGGCTGGCGTCGAGCGGATGATGGGGCTGGCGTCACTGGCGCAGCAGAACGCCGTCTCAGGCCAGGCCGACATTTTCGGCGCGTCTCTAGGGGCACAGTCGCAGGCGCTCAACTTGCCCGTGACCGAACCGTGGCTCGCCGCCGACCGCCTGCACCGCGAATTCCAGGTGGTCGGTTTCTATCTCTCCGCCCATCCGCTGGACGAGTACAAGGCGGCGCTGCAGAAGATGCGGGTGCAGAACTGGGCGGAGTTTTCGGCCGCGGTCAAGCGCGGTGCCACCGCAGGGCGCCTCGCCGGCACCGTGACCACCAAGCAGGAGCGCAAGACGCGGACCGGCAACAAGATGGGCGTGGTGCAGTTCTCGGACACGTCCGGCCAGTATGAGGCGGTACTGTTTTCCGAAGGATTGGCGCAGTATCGCGACATGCTGGAGCCGGGCCGCTCCGTGGTCATTACCGTGGCGGCGGAGGACAGGCCGGAGGGCGTCAACCTGCGCATCCAGACCGTGCAGTCGCTTGAGGACGAGGCCAGCCGCATCCAGAAGGCGCTGCGCATCTTCGTCAGAAACGATGCGCCTGCCTCGATCATTCAATCGCAGCTTACCCAGCGTGGTGAAAGTCAGGTGAGCATCATCGTTATCAAGGAAGAAGCGCAGGGCGAGGTGGAGATTGCCCTGCAGGGGGGCTACCGCGTCTCGCCGCAAATCGCCTCGGCGATGCGCGCCGTGCCAGGCGTGGTCGAAGTGGAGCTGGTGTGATCGCCCCTTCCGGGGACTGGTGGCAATCCGCCGGGCGGCATCCGCCGCTCAAGTCACCGCAATTGCCATGAAGACGAAAGACAGCGACGGATTGCAGGACCGTTCCACAATGGCGTGGCTGCGCGACACGCTGCGCAAGCTCTACCACGGCCGCACGCCGGCGGCTTTTCGGTTTCAGCTGGTTGCGGTCATCATCGACCTGGCCATCATTGCCTTCTTCATCGCCACGCCCGTCATCCAGCAGTCGGCCTCATTCCTGTGGCTCGACTATGCGGTGGCGGCTCTGGTCGCCGCCGACCTGGTTGCCAGGCTGCTTGCCTCGAACGACATGCTGCGGCTGATGAAGCAGCCGACCTCCTGGGTGGACATTTTCATCCTTTTGACGCTGCTGATGCCGACGGCGCTCGCCAATCTCGGCTTTCTGCGCATCCTGCGGCTGTGGTCGCTGTCGCGCAGCGGTTCGCTCTGGCGGCATTTCGAGATGCAGGGCCTGCGGCCCTGGCGCGAAGCGAGCCACGCGGTGATCAATCTCTTGACGTTCCTCTTCGTGATCACCGGTTTCGTCTACACTTTCTTCTTCCGCAGCGGAGCGGGGCTGGAAAGCTACATCGACGCGCTTTACTTCACCGTCGCGACGGTGACCACGACCGGGTTCGGCGACATCGTGCTGCCGGGAATGGCGGGGAAACTGACGGCGATCGTGACCATGATCATCGGCATATCGCTGTTCGTCAGGCTGGCGCAGGCGATCTTCCGACCGGCCAAGGTGTTCTTTCCCTGTCCGCAATGCGGCCTGCAACGGCACGAGCCGGACGCCGTTCACTGCAAGGCCTGCGGCCACCTCCTCAACATACCCGACAGCGGTGATTGAGGGGCGATTGAGGCGCGCTACGATGCCGCCGCTTGCGCCGGCTTTGGCTGCCGGCGCTGCAGGTTGAGCATATTGCCCATCAGGATCAGCAATGCCCCGCCTGCGGTAAAAGCGTCGATCTGCTCCTTGTAGAGCAGCCAGCCGATCAATGCCGACAGCGGCACGCGCAGGAAATCCATCGGAGAAATGACGGTGGCATCGGCGTAGCTCAGCGCCCAGGCCATGCAGAAATGTGACGACATGCCAGTGAAGGCGATCAGCAGGATCCACGGCCACAGCTCGAGCGAAGGGTTGCGCCATTCGTAGAGCGCCGGGATCAGGCCGAGCACCGACTGGATGATCAGCATCCAGAAGATGATTCGCACAACGCTGTCGGTCCGCGTCAGCGACTTGACCAGGACCAGCGAGATGCCGAAGCACATTGCCGCGCCCAGCACGACCAGATGTCCCGGATCGACCGAGCCGACGCCTGGGCGCACGATGATCACGACACCGATCAGCCCGAGCGCCACGGCGCCGAGCTTCGGCCGGGTGAGCCTTTCGCCGAGAAAGGTGACCGCAAGGATCGCCGTCCAGATCGGCGTCGTGAATTCGATCGAGATCAGCACCGCCAAAGGGATCAGCGTCAGGGCGTAGAGCCACGCCGCCTGGCCGGTATAGTGAACCACGTTGCGCGTGACATGGGCGAGGGGGCGCCCAGTGCGCATGGCGGCAAAGCCGCCATTTTGCATGACCAGCGGCAGCAGGATGAAAAAGCCGATCACCGAGCGCAGCTCCAGCACCTGGAAAACGTTGAGCTCGGCCGTGGTGGCGCGGCCCGCGACCGACATCGCCAGGAACGAGGCGATCGACAGCGCCATCCAGAACGCGGCCTTGGGGATGGAAGGGGTGGGTGCCATTTCCGCTATGTCGCAGGCCGTGGCTTTTGCCGCAACCGCTAGCAGCCGCATTCTTCTGGGCCAGCCGGATGTTGCAAAACAGTCATGTTGAAGGCGGAACCTGGCACGGCAGGGGGCGTTGAGTTCCGAATATCGGAAGTGCTTCGCAGGTGCCTTTCAATGTCGATAGGAGAATTTCGATGAGATCATTTGCGCAATTTGCGCTTGCTGGCTGCCTGTTGGTCACGGCAGGCGCGGCACATGCCGACGAGTCCAGATTTCTCCAGTCATTCAAGGGCAATTTCACCGGCAAGGGCATCGTCAAGGTGACTACCGACGCGCCGACGGTGAATGTGTCCTGCACGTTCAGGTCAAACGCGACGTCGACCTCATTGTCGCTCGATGGCAATTGCCGAGGGCTTATCGTGGTGACGCGCGCCATCAGCGCGGACCTGAGGACTGCCGGAGCGAAATATAGCGGCACTTATGTCGGGTCTCGTACCGGGCCTGCGCAATTGAACGGCACCCGTTCGGGCAACGCGATCAATCTCGGCATCCGTTGGGCCAAGGAGGTCAATGGTGACCGAAAGGCGCAGATGAAGGTCGAGAAACGAGGCGAGAACGGCATGCGGCTGACGGTGATCGACACTGATCCGAAAACCGGCAAGAGCATGGTGACAAGCAGGATCGATCTGCAGCGCACCTAAATCTCGACAGCTGATATCCTTATCAGTCTTCCAGCGGCTCTGGCGGGTGGGTGTCGCGGCCTTTGCCGAACGTATAGCCGGTTTCCACCGCCTTGCGGCCGAACTTGTCGCGCAGCGCGTCGATGGCGCCTTCGGCCATGGCCCGCTTGCGCGACTGGATATCGACCAGATCGGGCGGATCGGCCTTGTCATCGGCGGAAAGATCGCTGACGCCGATGCCGAGCAGCCGGTATTTGGTGCCGTCGGTTTCCTTGCGCAGCAGCTCGACCCCGGTCGAAAAGATACGGTCGGCGAGCCGGGTCGGGTCGCCGAGCTGGCGGTTGCGGGTGCGGATCTTGAAATCCTGCGTCTTCAGCTTGAGCACCACCGTGCGCCCGGCGATGCCGGATTTCTTCAGCCGCGCCGAGACCTTTTCCGAAAGGCCCCGCAGCACCGAGACCAGCTCGTCCAGCGAAGCGATATCGGTGTCGAAAGTGGTTTCGGCCGATACGCTCTTGGCGTCCTGGTCGGGATCGACGCGGCGGACGTCCTCGCCGCGCGAGAGCCGGTAAAGCCGGTCGCCCATCACGCCATAGCGGCGCATGAGGTCGCCACGGTCCATCTTCTGGAGCTGGCCGATGGTGTGGATGCCGTCCTGTTCGAGCGTGGCGTTGAATGCCTTGCCGACCCCCCAGATCATGCTCACCGGCTGTGCGGCGAGGAAACCCACGGCTTCCGCTTCGCCGATGACCGAGAAGCCGCGCGGTTTGCGGAAATCCGACGCCACCTTAGCCAGGAACTTGCAGTAGGACAGACCTGACGAAACGGTGATGCCGATCTCCTTCTCGACGGCCAGCGCGAAACGGGCCAGCACCACCGCCGGCGGCAGGCCGTGCAGCCGTTCGGTTCCGGCAAGGTCGAGAAACGCCTCGTCGATCGAGAGCGGCTCGACCAGCGGCGTCAGCGCCTGCATCATGGCGCGCACCTCGCGCCCGACGACCACGTACTTTTCCATATTGGGCGGGATAACCACCGCTTCGGGGCAAGCCTCGAGCGCCTTGAACATGGGCATGGCGGAACGCACGCCCCTTATCCGGGCGATGTAGCAGGCGGTGGAGACGACGCCGCGCTTGCCGCCGCCGATGATCAGCGGCTTGTCCTTCAGCGCCGGGTTGTCGCGTTTTTCGATTGCCGCATAGAAAGCGTCGCAGTCGATATGGGCCAGATGCAGCCGGTACAGCTCGGGATGACGGGCAAGCCTGGGGCTGCCGCATCGCTCGCAGCGCCTGGCGTCGCTGCGCTGAAAGGCCAGGCAGTCGCGGCAGAAACCGTGATCAGGATTATTGACAGGAGCCGCCATCGCTGCGAACATAAAGAGAACAAACACAATGGTACGACAGTGCAAGGCTAGCGACAAGCTTGGCCTGGGGAGAACGCATGAGCACGACCATAGTGCCGCTGGCGCCTGAGCTCTGGCGTGAATTCGAAGATCTCTTCGGCAAGCAGGGCGCCTGCTACGGCTGCTGGTGCACGCATTTCCGGCTGGCGCCGGCGGCTCGGCGCGAAAGCAGCCGCGAACGCAACAAAGACCACATCAGGGCGCGCATCGAAGCAGGCCCGCCACCGGGCATGCTGGCGTTCGAGGACGGCAAGGCAGTCGGCTGGATGCAGATCGGGCCGCGCGCCGACGTGCCCGAGTGGAACAACCGGGGCCGGGGCTCGGCTCCGGTCGATCCCGCGGACGCATCGGATCCGAGCGTCTGGGCAATTTCCTGTTTCTTCATCCGCGCCAAGGCACGGGGCCGGGGCATCAGCCATCGCCTGGTCGAAGGCGGCATCGATTTCGCCCGCAGGAACGGCGCGCGAATGGTGGAAGCCTGCCCGATAGACCTGTCGAAGGATTCACGCTCCATCGGGCTGTTCGTGGGCTCGTCGCGCGTGTTCGAGAAGGCCGGGTTCGAGCGGCTCCTGGAACGCAAGGCGGGCCGGCCGTTGATGCGGCTGGTGCTGGAGCCGAGCGCCTGAACTTCGCCGTCTTGCAGTTGTGACGGTCTTTCCCTACCAGAAGTAGGAGACGATTTTGCCTTTTCGACCAAACGGAGAATTCTACGTGAACCGGATGTTGCCAATCGCCTTTACCGCGCTTCTGCTCAGCGCGCCCGCTTTCGGCCAGAGCGTCGACAGCCAGGGTGCGAAGCAGCTATCCGAGAACCTGTCCCGCTATGTCGGCAAACAGACCCTCGACAAGGGCATCCTGAAGGTCTCGGTCGAAGGCGGCGCCTACAAGATCATGTTCGATTTCAAGGCGCTCGCCGGCACCTTGCCCGACCAGAAGCTGTTGAAATTCGACTTTGCGCCCTACGCCCTGCTGGTCAAGCCGCGCAGCGACGGGACCTGGGATGTCTCGATGGATCTTTCGCACAGCGCCTCCTTCGAGTTCAACGGGCCGCAGGGGCTGCAGAGCACGCAATTTTCTATCAAGGACGGCAAGGGTTCCGGTGTCTACGACCCCAATCTGGCGGCCTTTACCAGCGGCACCAGTTCGATGGCGGGCATGACGATGGTGTCGCAAGATGCCAAGCAGCACATGGAAGTCAGCGCCGACGGCGGCACCGCGACCATGGCCGCTACCAAGGCTGCCAATGGCGGGGTCGATTTCGCGTTGTCGCAAAAAGTGTCGAACTTTGTCGAGGCGATCAAATTCGACGATCCCGAAAGCGGACTGAAATTCCCGGTCACCGTCAAATCACCGGAACTGTCGGTGGATGCCAAAGGCAAGGGCGTGCAGACCAAGCCGCTGCTCGATCTCCTGGCATTTGCCGTCGCCAATGAGAATGAAGCCACGCTGAAAGCCAACCAGGCGCAGCTCAAATCGCTTCTGCTCGCCGCGCTTCCTGTGTGGGAGCGCATCGACGGGACATACGGGTTCAAGAATTTCGCGGTCGAGAGCCCGGTCGGCACGTTCGGTGCGGCGCAGCTCAGCACCGCCTTCGGAATGGATGGCGTCGCCCAGAGCGGTACGATCGGCTACGGGATCAAGGCGTCGGGGTTGACCGTGCCGCAGCAGCTTCTGCCGAGCTGGAGCATGGCGCTGCTGCCGACCGATATCGACCTGAACTTCGGCGGCGCCAACATCGATCTCGACAGCATGGCGAAGAAGGCAATCGAAGCCTTTGATCTTAACAAGAACCCGCCGCTGTCGGCCGAATTCGGAGAGCAGCTCAAAACCGATTTCATGGCCAAGACGCCGAAGGTGGTCATTGGCCATAGCACCATCAAGAACAAGGATACCGAAATCGCCTTGGAAGGCGAAATGACGTTTCCTGGCGAGAAGCCGGAAGCCAATGTGACGGTGGACGTCGCCGGCTTCGACAAGATCGTCGAAGGCCTGCAGGAAGCGGCGAAATCGGAACCGGAGGTGGCGCAGTACGTGCCTGTGGCCCTGATGGTGAAAGGGTTCGGCAAGACCTTGACGGACGGCCGCATGGAATGGGTCGTCAACGCCAAGCCGGACGGTTCGGTCATTGTCAATGGCGTCATGCTGAAGCCGGCCGATCCTGCCGAGGACGACAGCATTGACGATGGCGGCGACGAGACGGACCAGGCGGATCCGACACCGTAGCCACTCGGCTCACCAAAGCGCGTCGCCTTCGAACGGATTGGCGCGACGCGCCTCAAGCCTTCGTTTTATGCTTGTCGCTCAAACCGGGCGACAAGAGTCAGACTTCGCTCGACCTGGCGATCGGGGCGCCGCCTTGGGATCGTCACTCATATAGAATGCTCGTGGTTATCGTCGCCCAGCGGCAGCGCGCGCAACGCCTTGCCGACGGAGGCCGGTGGCGTGCCGGTTTCCTCGGCAAAACGCAGCAATGTGGGTTCGTGGGCGAGAACGAACTGCAGCACACCGGCCAGAAATCCCGGCTCGCCGGCAGCTTTGCGGATCGAATGCGCCTCGATGCCGGTGATGGCCAGGAAGCGAGGCAGCAGTTCGGGATCAGAGGCGACGAAGGCCAGAGCCTTCACGGCAATGGTTTCGGCCTCTTCGCGCATTGACGCTGCGTTTGCCATCATTACCTTTCAGGGTATGCGGAATGTGAGTCTCTTCCGCAGTAATGGCAAGCGTCGCTTGCGGCAAGTCGTTACCTCTTCAGTGCGGGACCCGAGGTGGAAACGGAGCAGCTTTTCTCGCCGCAGGTTTCCGTTTCGTCAATCATATTGCCGTAGAGTCGAGTAGGGTTTGGTGCGTCCCGGAAGGGCGCATAACGGCCGCCTTCGAGCGGAACAGCGGCCGGGACGGGATATCGATGCCTAAGAAGGTCATGATCGTCGAGGACAATGAGCTCAACATGAAGCTCTTTCGGGACCTCATCGAAGCAAGCGGTTACGAGACAGTTCGCACCCGCAACGGTCTGGAAGCGCTCGATCTGGCGCGTCAGCACCGGCCGGATCTCATTTTGATGGACATCCAGTTGCCTGAAGTGTCTGGGCTGGAGGTGACGAAATGGCTGAAGGAAGACGACGACCTGCACGTCATCCCGGTCATTGCCGTCACTGCCTTCGCGATGAAGGGCGACGAGGAGCGCATCCGCCAGGGCGGCTGCGAGGCTTATATCTCCAAGCCGATCTCGGTGCCGCGCTTCATCGAAACCATCAAGTCTTACCTGGGTGATTCCTGATGCACCTTGCCGCCAAAGCCGGAGCCTTGTGAAATGACCGCTCGGATTCTCGTCGTCGACGACATCCCTGCCAATGTCAGGCTGCTGGAGGTTCGGCTGCTGGCTGAATATTTCGAGGTGTTGACCGCCACCAACGGCCCGGATGCGATCGAGACCTGCGAGAACGGTAAGGTCGACGTCGTGCTGCTCGACGTCATGATGCCGGACATGGACGGCTTCGAGGTCTGCCGCCGCCTGAAGAGCGATCCGGCGACGTCGCATATTCCAGTGGTAATGATCACCGCACTCGACCAGGTTTCCGACAGGGTGCGCGGGCTTGAGGTCGGCGCCGACGATTTCCTGACCAAACCCGTCAACGACCTGCAACTGATGACGCGCGTCAAGAGTCTCGTCAGGCTGAAGTCGCTGACCGACGAGTTGCGGCTGCGCGCTTCGACCACGCGCAACATCGGCATCGAAGAGTTGCTCAGCCGCAATTTCGCCTCCGAGGACACGACGCCGAAAGTGCTTCTGATCGATGAGCGCAAATCGTCGATCGAGCGCGTCCAGAAGATGCTGCGCGACTGTGCTGACCTGGATGTCGCCAGCGATCCGCATGCCGGCTTCTTCCAGGCGGCGGAGACGCCCTATGAATGCGTGATGATCTCGACGAGCTTCGCCGATTTCGATCCGCTTCGGCTCTGCTCGCAACTGCGCTCGCTCGATCGCACACGCTTCCTGCCGATCATCCTGCTGGCGGAGGAGGGCGAGGAGGAGCGCATCATCCGCGGCCTCGAACTCGGCATCAACGACTATCTGATGCGGCCGATCGACCAGCAGGAACTGACGGCGCGGTTGCGCACCCAGGTGCGCCGCAAGCGCTACAACGACCAATTGCGCGCCAGCGTGACGCAGACGATCGAAATGGCGGTGACCGACGGGCTGACCGGGCTGCACAACCGCCGCTATCTCGACAGCCATCTCCAGACGCTGTTCGACCGCGCCGTGGCGCGGCGCCGGCCGCTGTCGGTGATGATCACCGACCTTGATCGCTTCAAGTCGATTAACGACACGCACGGCCATGACGGTGGCGACGAGGTGCTGCGGGAATTCGCGCGGCGGCTGCGCAAGAACGTGCGCGGCATCGATCTGGCCTGCCGGTTCGGCGGTGAGGAGTTCGTAGTGGTCATGCCTGACACCGATGGAGCGATCGCCGAAAAGGTGGCCGAACGCATCCGCGCCGAAATCGCCCAGATGCCGTTCGTCATCGGGCCTGACGGCAAGGCCATCGAGGTCACCGTCAGCGTCGGCGTGTCGTCGGTGCTGAAGGGGGTGGATACGGTGGCGGCGCTGATGAAACGCGCCGATCTGGCGCTCTATGAAGCCAAGAGCGGTGGCCGCAACCGCGTCGTCGCCAAGGCTGCCTGACGGACCGGGTAAGAGTATCCGTCAATCCGGCAAGGTTACCCATTTACCTTAATCCAAGCGATTCACGAGGCTTGGTTAAGAAACTGTTGATTTTCATAAGCTCTTGCGCAAATGTGCGGCCACGGACAGAGCGACGCCGGCACGAGGACAGACAGCCGGGTCGATCAAAAAATACCCCATGATGCTCAGGTCCGCCGCATCTCCTGGGTCCGTGGGGTCGGCCGGCCGGCGCTGGCACATAGTGGCCTCCTCGTACCGCTGCCAAACGCCGACCGGCCCCCTTTCAAAATAGCATCAGGATTCTGCGCCAACCTCTGGATATCAGGAGCTTTTTGCGCACAGGATATCGACAGCATTTGGACTGTAAAAGGCGAGCCACGATGTGGAGAGCTGCGGCGCACGCTCTCTTGCCATCCGGCGGAGGGCGTTGCTCCTCACTTCATACATATGGCGCCCAAGGGGCTTGCTTCAAGCCCGGGTTCCTCCCGTAAAACCGCGGCCCTAGCCAATAGGAGCGGAGTGACGGGAATGCGTGCACCGACAGATGGATCGCGTCGAAATCATGCGGTGATTGTCGCCGGGGGCGGCCCGACAGGATTGATGCTGGCAGGCGAACTCGCATTGGCGGGCATCGACGTCGCCATTGTCGAGCGGCGCCCGACCCAGCAGCTGATTGGCTTGCGCGCGGGTGGCCTGCACGCACGCACAATCGAGGTGCTCGACCAGCGCGGGATCGCCGACCGGTTCCTCTCCCAGGGGCAATGCTTCCCGACCGTCGGCTTCCACATGATCCGTTTGGACATCAGCGACTTTCCCAGCCGGCACAACTATCTGCTGGCGCTGCGGCAAAACCACATCGAGCGGATATTGGCCGACTGGATCAGCGAATTGGGGGTGCCGATCCATCGCGGACAGGAAGTCACGGATTTCATGCAGGACGACAGTGGCGTGGATGTGGGGCTTTCCGATGGCCGACGGATGAAGGCGCAGTACCTCGTCGGATGCGACGGTGGACGCAGCACGATCCGCAAGGCGGCGGGCATCGAATTCGCTGGATGGGATCCGACGATGAGCTGGATGATCGCCGAGGTCGAGATGTCGGAAGAACCGCCATTGGGCTTTCGCAGCGACGCCCACGGAACCCATGCGATAGGCAAGATCGAGGACGGCGACCGGTTGGGCATCGTGCTGACCGAGAAACGACTGATCATCGGTGGTGAACCGACATTGGACGATCTCCGCGAGGCGCTCACCGTTATCTATGGCACCGATTTCGGCGTCCACAGTCCGACCTGGCTCTCTCGTTTCACCGATATGACGCGCCAGGCTGCCGCTTACCGCGACAGACGTGTCCTGCTGGCCGGCGACGCTGCGCATATCCATCCCCCAATGGGCGGACAGGGCCTCAACATCGGCGTGCAGGACGCGGTCAACCTGGGATGGAAGCTGGCCCAGGTCGTCAAACGGGCATCACCGGACAGCCTGCTCGACAGCTACCATGCCGAGCGCCATCCGGTCGCCGCCCGTGTGTTGCGCAACACGATGGCACAGGTCGCGCTTCGGCGCATGGATGACCGCACCAAGGCTCTGGGCGACACCATTGCCGAACTGCTCGGCATGGACGAGCCTCGCAAACGCATCGCGGCCGAAATGTCCGGCCTGGACGTTCGTTACGGCTTGGGCGAGCGCCATCCGTTGCTTGGGCGGCGAATGCCCGATCTCGATCTGCTCACCGCCAGCGGGCCGGTGCGGCTGTTTACCTTGCTGCATCATGCCCGGCCGGTGCTGATCAACCTCGGCACGCCCGGCATGCTGGACATCAAGCCATGGGCGGATCGGGTCCAGCAGGTCGACGCCGTGTACGACGGCGACTGGGAGCTGCCAGTTCTCGGGGCCGTCGCCAGGCCCGTCGCGGTGCTGATCCGCCCGGACGGGTACGTGGCATGGGTTGGTTCCGGAAGCCAACAGGGACTGGCCGATGCGCTGACCACCTGGTTCGGGCCGCGCGTTGATGTGGCGTAGCAGGGTCGAGGCCGGCCTGGCGCATCGCCCGCAAACGCGTGCTTGTCATGCGTTGCGAGCTTTTACGGTGCTAGGTCTCCTGACATCCCGTTGACAGGAGGTACCATCTGTGCAGAAATTGGTTGGACCATTGGACCACTTGGAACGCGCGTGGATCAAAACAGCCTGCCACCTATTCAGACGACGGCGCGTGACGACGCCGTTCTGAAGGCGTTGGTAGGCTTTGTTCGTGCCGAGGCCCTCCAGCCGGGCGAGCGGCTGCCAACGGAACGCATCCTGGCCGAGCGGCTGAAGGTCAGCCGCAACACGGTGCGCGAGGCGCTGACGCGCTGGGAAGGGCTCGGCCTGGTCGAGCGCCGGCAAGGCAGCGGCACCTATCTCAAGGCAGCCGTTTCGCCGGACATGTTGCATCTGCCGCTGACGCTTGCGGGCGGCAACGACTTCACCAGCCTGATGCAGACGCTTGAAATCCGTCGCGCGCTGGAGGCGGAAGCCGCCGCCCTTTGCGCCGAACGCGCGAGCCAGACCGATATCGCCGAAATCGAGCGCAAGCTCGACATCATGGAGCAGGCGTTCCGCACGCGCGAGGGCATGTCTTCGGAAGAGGACTGGGAGTTCCACCAGGCGATCTACAGGGTTTCCGGCAACCCGCTGTTCGAACAGATCATCGCCGCCATGCACGAATTGTTCCACCGCTTCTGGGAGCATCCGCTGGGCGTGCGCGATTTCGGCCACGCCAGTTTTCCCTATCATCGGACCATTTACGAGCGCATCGCCGCGCGCGACCCGCACGGCGCCCGCGGCGAGGCGCTCAAGCTGATCGCCACCGTCGAGGACGATCTGAAGCGCGGCGCCGCCAAACTCAAACTTTCGAGCCAGACATGAACGAGCATCCCTCAGGTTTCGATCACGACTATCTTGCCGAGGCGGCGACGCTTCTGGCGCATGACGAACCTTTCCCCGGTGGGGCGGTGGTGCCGCCGATCTACCAGACATCGCTGTTCACCTTCGCCAACTATGCCGAGATGGCGGATACTTTTGCCGGCAAACGGAAGCAGCCGATCTATTCGCGCGGCGACAATCCGACGGTGATGGAGTTCGAGGCACGCGTCGCCGCGCTCGAGGGCGCCGAGGCCGCGCGCGGCTTTTCCAGCGGCATGGCGGCGATCAGCGCCACGGTGCTCGCCTTCGTCGGCGCCGGCGAGCGCATCGTTGCGGTGCGCAATTGCTATGGTGATGCCTATCGGCTGTTCGAGCGGCTTTTGCCACGGCTCAACATCAGGGTCGACTATGTCGACGGCTCCGATCCGGATGCGGTGGCGGCGGCCCTTCCGGGCGCCAGGCTGCTTTATCTGGAGAGCCCGACCTCGATGATGTTCGAGTTGCAGGACCTGGCTCACCTGACCCGGCTGGCGAAGGAGCAGGGCATCGTCACCACGATCGACAATTCCTGGGCGACACCGGTGTTCCAGAAGCCGATCACGCATGGCGTCGATCTGGTGCTGCATTCGGCTTCGAAATATCTCGGCGGCCATAGCGATACGGTCGCCGGCGTGGTGGCAGGCTCGGCCGCCCACATCAAGCACATCAACGAGCAGACCTATTCCTATCTCGGCGGCAAGCTTTCGCCCTTCGAGGCCTGGCTCTTGCTGCGCGGGCTGCGCACGCTGCCGCTGCGCCTGCCGCATCACATGAAGAGCGGGCTTGCCATCGCCGAGCGGCTGAAGGCGCATGGCAATGTCGAGCGCGTCAACCACCCCGCCTATTCGAACCATCCGGGCAAGGCGACGCTTGCTGGTTACGCGGGGTTGTTCTCCTTCGAGGTCACCGAGGACATCGACATCCCCGTCTTCGTCGATGCGTTGAAATATTTCCGCATCGGCGTGAGCTGGGGCGGCCATGAGAGCCTGGTCGTGCCGGCCAAGGCGTCGCTGGAGCAGACGCCGGGACTGAATTCGATGGCGCGCTTCGGCGTCAGCCCCCGAACAATCCGCTTCAATGTCGGATTGGAAAGTGTCGAGGACCTGTGGGCCGACGTGGCGCAGGCCTTCGAAAAAGCCAGAAAATAACAAGCCGCTTCAAAATGGGAGTCTTGAAGATGAAAAAACTGACCGTCATGCTTGCCACAGCCGCGGGATTGGCGATTTCCGCCGGAAACGCGCTGGCCGATTCGACCCTGAAAATGGTCGAAGTCATCACCAGCCCGCCGCGCACGGAGTTCCTGAAGAAGCAGATCGCCGAATTCGAAAAGGCCAATCCCGGCATCAAGGTCGAGCTGATCTCGCTGCCCTGGGGGCAGGCTTTCGAAAAGTTCCTGACCATGGTGCAGGCAGGCGATACGCCCGACGTGGTCGAGATGCCGGAACGTTGGATGGGCCTCTACGCCAACAACGCCCAGCTCGAGGATCTCGGCCCGTACATGGCCAAGTGGGACGACGCCAAGACGCTCGGGGAGCGCGCCAAGCAGTTCGGCTCGACCGTCAATAACACCCAGTTCATGATCCCTTACGGCTACTATGTGAACGCGCTGTTCTGGAACAAGAAGCTGTTCAGGGAAGCCGGCCTCGACGGCCCGCCGGCCACGCTCGACGAGTTCGTCGCCGATTCCAAGAAGATCTCGGCGTTGCCCGGCAAATACGGCTACTGCCTGCGCGGCGGGCCCGGCGCCTTCAATGGCATGCACATGTTCATGAACATCGCCGCCGGCAAGGGCGGCTACTTCAACGAAGACGGCACCTCGACCATCAACGAGGAGGGCTCGGTCAAGGGCCTGCAGATGCTGGCCGACATGTACAAGCAGGGCCTGGCGCCCAAGGACGCGGTGAGCTGGGGCTTCAACGAAACCGTCACCGGCTTCTATTCCGGCACCTGCGCCATGCTCAACCAGGATCCGGACGCGCTGCTCGGCATCGCCGACAAGATGAGCGCCGACGACTTCGCCGTGGCGCCGCTGCCGGTCGGGCCGAGCGGCAAGTCCTATCCGACGCTCGGCTATGCCGGCTGGGCAATGTTCGCCAATTCGCAGCACAAGGACGACGCCTGGAAGCTGATGGCGACGCTGCTCTCGCCCAAGGACAATCTGGAATGGGCCAAGGAAGTCGGCGTCGTCCCGATCCACAACGGCGCCGACCAGGATCCGCATTTCAAGACCGAGCAGTTCAAGGGCTGGTTCACGGAGCTCAGCGACAGCGCCAAGTATGAAATGGTGACGCCGCCGACGCATCTGGAGAATCTCGGCAATTTCGTCGACCAGGTGGCGATCAAGAATTTCCAGGAAGTGCTGCTGGGCCAAAAGACGGCCAAGGAGGTTGCCGACCAATGGGCCGCCTTCCTGACCAAGGAACAGCAGGACTGGATGGCGAAGAACAAGAAGTAGTTTTTCTTCCTTCTCCCCGTTCACGGGGAGAAGGTGGCCCGATAGGGCCGGATGAGAGGCGGCGCTACGTTCTGTCAGCCTGGCGCTGCCCCTCATCTGCCTGCCGGCATCTTCTCCCCGTATACGGGGAGAAGGGTGCTGTCGCCTTCGCCGGCACCCACTCACCACTGTTGAGCCCAAATGACCTATGCCGTTTCCGAAATACGACCCGCCGGGAGGCCGCGCCGCAAGCGGCTGACGCACGCTGCCACCGAACCCTGGTTTTATCTCAGCCCGGCGATCATCCTGCTGGTCGTGGTGCTTTTGGTGCCGCTGGTCATCGGCATCAGCTATTCGTTCCGTAAGTTTTCGGCCTTCAAGTCGGAATATGTCGGGCTCGGCCAGTACCAGGCGATGCTGTCGGATGCCGTGCTCGGCCAGGCGCTGGTCAATACGTTGTGGTGGACGCTCTCCAGCCTGTTCTTCCAGTTCTTCCTCGGCCTTGGCCTGGCGCTGCTGCTCGACAAGCCGTTTCGGGGCCGCAAGGTGGTGCAGGCGCTGGTGTTCCTGCCCTGGGCGGTGCCGTCCTTCCTGTCGGGCCTGACATGGGCATGGCTGTTCAATCCGATCATCGGGCCGCTGCCGCACTGGCTGTTCGCGCTGGGGCTGAAGGCCGAGCCGACCAACGTTCTCTCCGATCCCTCGACCGCCATGTGGGGGCCGATCGTCGCCAATGTCTGGTTCGGCATCCCGTTCTTTGCCATCACGTTGCTGGCGGCACTGAAATCCATTCCCTCGGAACTGCATGAGGCGGCAGCGATCGACGGCGCCTCGCCCTGGCAACGCTTCACCAAGGTGACGCTGCCGTTCCTGGCGCCGACCATCGCCATCACGGTGATGCTGCGTACCATCTGGATCGCCACTTTCGCCGACCTAATCTTCGTCATGACCGAGGGCGGGCCGGCCGGGTCGACCAACACGGTGCCGGTCTATATCTATGTCAGCGCCTTCAAGTCGCTGGACAAGGGCTACGCATCGGCGGTTGCCGTGCTGCTGCTCGTCCTGCTCATTGCCTATGCGATCGCGCTGATCGCCATCCGCCGCTCCCTGGTGAGGCACGTCTGATGATTGCGGGACGCTCATCTTCGCAGCGCTTCTTCGGCGGCGTCGGGCTCTATGCGGCCATCGCGGCCTATGTGATCTTCGCCCTGTTCCCGATCTTCTGGACGCTGAAGATATCGGTTACGCCGGAACGGCTTCTCTATTCCGAAGGCATCACCTTCTGGCCGTCGCAGATGACGTTGCAGAACTTCGTCACCGTGCTCGAGGCGACCGACTTTCCGCGCTATTTCCTCAACAGCGTCATCGTCTCGGTTTCGACGGCTGCACTGGTGACTGTCATCGCGACGCTTGCCGGCTATGCCATGTCGCGCTTCACCTTTCGCGGCAAGGCGGCACTGGCGCTGATGCTGCTTTTGACCCAGACTTTCCCGCTAGTCATGGTCATTCCACCGATCTATCGCGTGATGGGCCAGATCGGCCTGATCAACAGCCTGACCGGGCTGATCATCATCTACACCGCCTTCAATACCGCGTTTGCAACCTTCCTGATGCAGTCCTTCTTCGACGGCATACCGAAGGACCTGGAGGAGGCGGCGATGATCGACGGCTGCACACGCGCGCAGGCGATGCGCCGGGTGATCGTGCCGCTGACGCTACCCGGCATGGGCGCCACGCTCGGCTTTGTCTTCACCGCTGCCTGGAGCGAACTCCTGTTCGCGCTGATGCTGATCTCCAGCGATGACAAGAAGACCTTCGCCGTCGGCCTGCTCACCTTCATCGGCAAGTTCGCCGTCGACTGGGGGCAGATGATGGCGGCGTCGATCCTGGCGCTGATTCCGGTCTGCATCTTCTTCGGCTTCCTGCAACGCTATCTCGTCACCGGCCTCACCGCCGGCGCCGTGAAGGGATAATCGATGGCTTCCGTTACGCTGGAAAAAGTCCGCAAAGACTATGGCGCCGTGCGTGTGCTGCACGCGGTCGACCTCGACATCGCCGACGGCGAGTTCGTCGTCCTCGTCGGTCCGTCCGGCTGCGGGAAATCGACGCTTCTGCGCATGATCGCCGGTCTGGAGGAGGTTTCCGATGGCGAGATCCGTATCGGCGAGCGGCTGGTCAACGACGTCGCGCCGAAGGACCGCGACATCGCCATGGTATTCCAGTCCTACGCGCTCTATCCGCATATGGACGTGTCGAAGAATATGGGCTTCAGCCTGATGCTGAGGAAGGCAGAAAAGCAGGCGATCGACGCGCGGGTCGACGGCGCCGCCAGGCGGCTTGGGCTGGACAATTTTCTGCAACGCCTGCCGCGCCAGCTTTCCGGCGGCCAGCGCCAGCGCGTCGCCATGGGCCGGGCCATCGTGCGCGATCCCAAGGTCTTTCTTTTCGACGAACCGCTTTCGAACCTCGACGCCAAGCTGCGCGTGCACATGCGCGCCGAGATCAAGGCGCTTCACCAGCAACTGAAGACCACATCGGTCTATGTCACGCATGACCAGATCGAAGCCATGACCATGGCCGATCGCATCGTCGTCATGCATGACGGCGTCGTCCAGCAGGTCGGCGCGCCGCTCGACCTCTATGACCGGCCGGCCAACATGTTCGTCGCCGGATTCATTGGCTCGCCCGGCATGAATTTCCTGCCGGCGAGTGTTGAGAAGGGCGGCAAGGCGGATGCCGTGCTGTCCGATGGCCAGAAACTGCGATTGCCGGATGGCCTGCCGCTCAGGGAAGGCGATGCGGTTACCGTCGGCTTGCGGCCGGAGCATATAAGGCTGGCGGATGACGGCCCGCTGCAAGGCGAAGTGGTGGTGGTCGAGCCGCTCGGCCTCTCGACGCAGTTCTACGTCAAGCTGGCCGGCCAGCAGCTTTGCGTGTTCGCCATGGGCCGCGCCGGCGTGAAGCCTAGCGAGACGGTGCGGCTATCGGCCGATCCGGCGGCGCTGCATGTTTTCGACCCGAAAAGCGGCGACCGGGTAGGGTAGGGGCGCCGCCGCCGAGCGGCCACTCTGTTGCCCGCTGGGCATATTCTAACCATACGGCCTTTTGGCGAGTCGAAACTTGCTTCACCCGGGCCAACCGCTTTGCGGAGCCACATTAATAGAAACCTCCTCCTGCCGCCATCATGTGGCGTCCTTTCATCAATCAGTTTGGTTCTTGAATCGCCGCAACGCGGCGGGGGGGAGATTTATAATGCCTGCGAATAACAACTCCGCCGACGCTCGTATCACTGAACCATGCCGCGAGAATGACCAGCCTAGGCCGGTGAACCGGTATGTCAGAAGACGGCTTCCGTCTGCCATCACGCTCGGAGACCGGAGAATTGCTTTCATACGCAGCGAAATCACGGAACAGATTCAGTCGCGAATTGACGCCTAGCGGACAGCGAGGGCAGCAGTATCAAGCCACGCTCTATCCCAGGGCGGCCGGCAAAGCAGCCTAAATCTCTTTGAACTCCACCGTCCGCGGCGGGATATGAGCTAGGCTCAGCCGTTTGGTATTCTTGATTTCTGGTCAACTGCCGCCCTACTTTGGGCCATCATCAGGGACCTAGACGAATGATCTCGGTTTGCGGATACATCGGGGCGGTGATCGGTTGGAAGGCGCTCGAAAATGCCGGCGACATCCTAGATAAGATCGGCGAGACGCTGTTTGGCGGACGTTATAAAGCGATCTACGAGGACGTCGCATCCAAGCTGCGCGCTCATACAGGCGCGGTTCCAGCAAACCACGATTTGGAGCACGCCATTCGACTCAGTGAACTCACCTCTTCACTCGTGATGGTGCGCATGTATGTCGATACGCAAGAGGCCGACCAGTTGCGGCTTGGCGGACGGCCGCCGGAGCGTCGCGCGAGGATTCAGTTCGCTAGTGCCGCGCGCCGCTATCTGCATAAGCAGATCGGATTGGGCGGGCCATTCAAGCTAGAATCCAACAAGGACGTTGTCGATGAAATAGAGACAAACTTGGACGGCGCGCTATCGGCTCGCGACTTTGCAGCGGTCCAGGCGAGTCTGGATGCAGCGTGCAAGCGCGTTCTGCGCGATCTCATCGCTGGAACGGAGCAGGGAAAGGACCAACTGGCCGTTCCTGCCGATTTCGCGTCATTTTTTCGTGGAAAGGCGACAGATGATGAGCCGGGCTGGGCTCTTATTTTCCTTGCCTTCATGCGGGAGGCATTGAAGCAAAATCACAAAGCGGAGGTCGCCTTCATCGCGTCTCGCCTTGGATATTTGCGCAATTCGCTACCGAAACTCGAAGCCAAATTTGACCAATTTTTGCAGATAGCGAATTCGATAAAGAACGACACATCTGATATTAAAGATGATATATCTAAAATCCTAGCGATAGTTCAGAGACGTGAGTCTTATGTAATTGGAGGAATTAATTTTGAATTCCCCATTAAAATTGAAATAGCCATAAATGATCGTGGAGAGCTTATCATTTTCCACAGTCGGCCGTTTAACGATGATTTGTCTAAACTCGAATTCAATATGGACGAAAATCGACTCTCTCTAATCATGATTAAAGGATTCTCTTGTAATATACCAATACGATCTGAGTTATCTGTGTTTATGAGAAAGTCTACTCAGGCTCTAATGGTGCTTGTGAACGAGGAAGGTGGAAATCTAGTCGAGGGTGACTACGTGCCATTGCATGTCATGAAAAGGTACTTGGAACCACTTTCTTGTGGCTAGGGCAAAGCTGCGTAGAGACAAATTCTCTGGATCCTTGCTGAGGCGCCATGGCTTTTGTCGTGGAGATTTATGCGGTGACGACGCGCACGCCTTTCGCGGTTTATGAGAGCCGCTCGACAAGGCCCCTGCCTCACGCGGGCTTTGTGACTATAGCAGCCCTATCGGTAGCGCGATCCATTATGTTGGCCGTTATGCTGGGTTTGACTACCATCCAATGAAATCAATGCTTTAGGAACAAAAA
Source organism: Mesorhizobium sp. B2-3-6 (assembly GCF_006442305.1). NCBI lineage: Bacteria > Pseudomonadati > Pseudomonadota > Alphaproteobacteria > Hyphomicrobiales > Phyllobacteriaceae > Mesorhizobium > Mesorhizobium sp. B2-3-6. Next base: position 1,180,671 of record NZ_VFVW01000001.1, read on the forward strand.
ACGCCGCCCGATGGGCGGCGTTTCGGCATTCTTTTGGAAAAACCAGATTACTTGATCTTGGTTTCCTTGAACTCGACGTGCTTCTTGGCGACCGGGTCGTATTTGCGGAACGACAGCTTGTCCGTCTTGGTGCGGCTGTTTTTGCTGGTCACGTAGAAGAAACCGGTGTCGGCGGTCGACAGAAGCTTAATCTTGATGTTTGCGGCTTTGGCCATGGTATCAGTCCGTTTGTTCGTGGGGTTTTGGCCGCTGGAGCACGGGAAAACACCCGGACGCGGGAAACTTGCCGCGACACATAAAGAACGCGCCCGGAAAGTCAAGCCCGACGCGCCTTGCGGCCGTCACGGAAGCCATGCCTGTCGGCATTCACACGTGTTCCGCCTCCAGAACGATGGTTTTCTTCCAGTCTCCCGTGGTGTTCCACCAGCGATTCGGATTGGCGCGGTCGTCCAGTCCCTTGGAACGGCTGGCAAGGACCGGCTGAATGCGGATCACCGGTTCCTGGTAGCTGTGCGCTTGAAAGATCGCTTCGACGACGCGCGCCGCCAATTCCTGGTCATCGGGTAGTTCGAACGAAACCTCGACCGTGCCGGGGCGCCGCCGCAATTCGGTCTCGGCGCCGGCGGCTGCGCCGTCAAGTGGCCGGTAGCGCTCGATGCCATGCGCCGACTGGTAGGCGTTGCGGTCATATTTACCCATGGCCAGCGGCGCCAGCGCCACCACGGCGTCCATGATGCGGTCGACATCCGCGGCCGGCGCCTGGAAAGTGACAAGCAGGAGCAGCGTCATCCGCAATGATGTGGTTTCAAAGCCGCTGTCGATCATCGGAGTCTCCTCAACTTCAGGTGTTTTGAGGTCTCCGTATAAACCGTGGCTGCTGACACGGTTCTGTCAGCAGCCAGTCATCCGGGGGTAGCCAGTTATGGGCCAGCCGGTAGTGGGCGATCGTGAATCCGGTTTGCGCCGGTGGCGGCTTACAAGATCTTGCGGACCAACCTGACGCTGGCAAGAACCATGTAGGCGGCGAAGAACAGGCCGAGCGACCAGCCGAAGCCAGAGGGACCGAACGCATCCATGCCGATGCCTATCGCCTGCGGGCCGAGCACCATGCCGACGCCGTAGCACAGCACGAAGGCGGCATTGGCCGAAGCCAGCTCATGGCCGGAAAGCTGCGAGCCGAGATGGGCGAGGCCGATCGTGTACATGGCCGCGACCACGCCGCCCCAGACGAACAGAAGGCCCGCCATCAGGTGCCAGTTGCCGGCCAGATGCGGCATGAAGATCGTACCGGCGAGTCCGACAGTGGCGCACGCCAGAAGCAGATAGCGGCGGTCCGAGACGCGATCGCTGATCATGCCGATCGGGATCTGCAAGAGCACGTTGCCGAGGCCGATCATGGTGAGCAGCAAGGCTGCGTCGGCTTCGGAATAGCCGATGCGGTTGCCATAGACCGGAAACAGGGCGAAACCGCCGGTTTCGACAGCGCCGAACACCAGAACGGCGGCGGTCGCGGTCGGCACCAGCCAGATGTAGCGCAGGAAATTGCTGGTTTCGCCGTCGGATACAATCGTCGGGCTCTCGTTGCGCGCCGCCAGCACCGGGATCGCGGCCAGCGCCACCAATGCGATGATGACTCCGAACGGCCTGAAGCCGGAGCTGCCGAGATGGGCGAACAGCCACGGCCCCGCGGCAAAGCCGAGCGACAGCACGGTGGCGTAGATGCCGAGCACAAGACCTCGCCGATGCGGCGGCGCCGAGGTGCTGATCCAGAATTCGGACAGGATGAACAGCACCGTCAGCGCGATGTGCAGCACGACGCGCAGCGGAAACCACATCCAGAAATCGGGTGCGAAGTGGAAGCCGACGAAGGCCAGCGCACCGGCGGCAATCATGGCGATCATCGTCCAGGCGACGCCGAAGCGCATGGCGAGCGGCGTGGCCAGAGGGGCGCCGGCGATCGAGGCCAGGCCGGCGACTGCCGTGTTGAGGCCGATCATCGAGGCCGAATGGCCGCGCGTTTCCAGGATGACGCTGAGCAGCGGCATGCCGAGGCCGATGGCGATGCCGACGACGCTGATCGACGAGATCGCCGCCACCATCGGCAGCCAGTGTACGCGCTCGTCGCCCTTTGGTTGGGTATCGACCGTCATGTTATGTCTGAATACTCGATGTTCTACAGAATTTCGCGGGTGAAGCGGTTGCGGACAAGCCGGTAGAAGGGCACGGGACCGCCCGGACGCAACAGCGGATCATGGGCGAGGCGGCTTTCCAGCTCGTCCAGGATCATCCGGGTGATGTCGGGAATGTCGGCTTCCCTGGCCTTGGCAAGCGGCAGCCAGACCAGTTCCTCGAGCTCGTTGGTCGGACCGCCGCCCGTCAGTTCGACGGCGACATCATCGCGCCAGGCGCAGAAGAAGCGGGTGTCGAAGCGGCGCACCCGGTTGGGCGGCGTGATGGCGCGCGCAATGAAGCGCAGCATGTCCAGGGCAGGTTGCACCCCATGTTCGGCAAAGCCTTGCCAATCAGACCTTGTCGTGGCGAAGGCGCCTTTGCGACCAATCAGCAGCCCGGCTTCCTCATAGGTCTCGCGGATGGCCGACAAGGCGATGGCGCGGGCACGCGCCTCGCTCGTGCGGCCGGGGCCGGCGATGAGCTTTGCTTCCTGCTCGGGATGCAGCGCGGTGGCGGTGGGGATGCGGCTGTCCGCCGGGTCGGTACGGCCGCCGGGAAAAACGAACTTGCCTGGCATGAAGGCATGACGGGCATGACGGCGACCCATCAGGACCCGCGCATCGTTGCCCTTGCCGTCGAGCAGGATCAGGGTCGCGGCATCGCGTGGACGAATCGCCCGGCCGCCATGCGTGGCCAGACCCTTGTCGATCCTGTCGACGTCCGCCTTGGTCATTCCTTCCATGCGCAGGACCTAGCGGAAACGTCTTGCATGCGAAAGTAGCCTTGACGGTTGGCATGTTGCGCCAGGCAGCACCTCAGGCACCGGGATGGGGTTCAGCCACGTCGTGTTCGCCAGCAAAACCGTGCATATAGAATGCCCATTGCAATCCGATGACGGCACCTTTCACCGGCTGCAGCAGGGCAACCGACAGCAGGATCGTCAAGGGTACCCAGATGGCGATGTGCTGCCAGGTGGAAAGGGTCGACGTCGCCTCCACGCCCATGAAGGCGCCGAGCACGATGTGGCCGACGATGACGATGACCAGATAGGCGGGCAGATCGTCGGCGCGGTGATGGTGTATCTCCTCGCCGCAGACGCTGCATGTCTCGACGGTCTTGGTGAAGCCGCGAAACAGCTTGCCTTCGCCGCAATGCGGGCAGCGGCCGAGCATGCCGCGCTTCATCGCCGTCCACAGCGGACGCGCGACCCGGCCCGAGTGATGTTCACCGCCGAAAACCTGTTCTTCCGTGCCTCTTGCCATCATCGTCTCCTGCCACGCGAGCCTGGGCGCGATTGTGACGCACGGGCGCGGCCTTTTGCCTTGTGAAACGACCTGACGAAGCCAGGCAGGGGCTTCGGGTCGGTCAACATCTCAAAGCGCATCGCGCCGGCCATCGGCGCCACTTCGACGAGACGGACCTCGACACGGTCCGCCAGCTGATAACCCTTGCCCGAGCGTTCTCCGTAGAGCGAGCGGGCCGTTTCGTCATATATATAGTAATCGCCGCCCAGAGTTGACACAGGGATGAAACCATCCGCGCCATACTGCGGCAATTGGACAAATAGTCCCGATTTGGTGACACCCGAAATGCGGGCGTCGAAACGGTCGTCGATGCGCTCGGCGAGATAAGCGGCGATCAGCCGGTCGACCGTGTCGCGTTCGGCCGCCATTGCACGGCGTTCTGTGCCGGAAATCAGCACCGAAACATCCTCGAGCCGCGCTTCCTCCTCCTGCGTCAGGCCCCCTGGGCCTAGACCGAGTGCGGCGATAAGCCCGCGGTGCACGATGAGGTCGGCGTAACGGCGGATCGGCGAGGTGAAATGCGCATAACGGTTCAGGTTGAGGCCGAAATGGCCGATGTTCTTGGGCGAATATTCGGCCTGGCTCTGCGAGCGCAGCACCACCTCGTTGACCAGGCCTTCATTGTCGGCGCCGCGCACGCGCTCGAGAATGCCGTTGAACTGGGCGGGCCGCATCTGCGCACCGCGCGCCAGCGACAGGCCCAGGGTCTGCAGAAATTCGCGCAGCGATTCCTGCTTGGCCAGCGAGGGCGCGTCGTGGGTGCGGTACACCAGCGCCTGCTTCTTCGCCTCGAGTGTCTCGGCGGCGGCGACATTGGCCTGGATCATGAATTCTTCGATGAGCTTATGGGCATCGAGCCGTTCCGGCACGACGACGCGATCGACAGTGCCGTCGGGCTTCAGCAGGATCTTGCGCTCGGGCAGGTCGAGTTCGAGCGGCTGGCGGCCATCGCGTCCGCGCTTGAGGACCGCATAGGCATCCCATAGCGGCTTCAGCACTGCGTCGAGGATCGGCCCGGTCTTGTCGTCCGGCACGCCGTCGATCGCCGCCTGCGCCTGTGGGTAGGCGAGCTTGGCCGCCGACTTCATCATGACGCGATGGAAGGAATGCCTGACCTTGCGCCCGTCCGCCGAGAAGGTCATGCGCACGGCCAGTGCCGGGCGATCCTGGCCTTCGCGCAGCGAGCAGAGATCGTTGGAGATGCGCTCGGGCAGCATCGGCACGACGCGATCCGGGAAATAGACCGAGTTGCCGCGCTTCAGCGCTTCACGGTCGAGTGGAGTGCCGTAGCGGACGTAAGCAGCCACGTCGGCGATGGCGACCGTGATGACCACGCCGCCGGGGTTCTTCTCATCGAGATCGGGCGTAGCGAACACTGCGTCGTCGTGGTCCTTGGCGTCGGCCGGGTCGATGGTGACCAGCGGCAGTTCGCGCCAGTCCTCGCGGTTGGCCATCGTCGCAGGCTTGACGGCTTCGGCTTCGGCGATGACGTCGGCCGGGAAGACATGCGGAATGTCATGTGCGTGGATGGCGATCATCGAGACCGCCTTTTCGCTGGTCAGCGAGCCCAGCACGTTGAGCACTTTTGCTCTCGGCAAGCCATAGCGCGAGGCCCGGGCGGGCTCGACCTCGACGAGATCGCCGTTCTTGGCTCCGTTCTGGAATTCCTTGTCGACGATCAGTTCGGGTTGCCGGCGCTCCACCGGCTCGATGCGGAAGCTGCCGTCCTGAAGCACCCGAAAGACGCCGAGAACGGCATCCGTGCGCTTCTCGAATATCTTCATCACCCGCCCTGTGTAGGCCGGGCCGCCCAAGGCGACATTCGTGTCGTCGGCGGGAAAGGTCTTGGCCAGCACGCGATCGCCAATGCCAGGCGCCGGTCCGCCGCCACTGCGCGACAGGCGGATGGAAACGATGGGGGGCGGTCCATTGGCGGTGTGTTCGGTGGGACGCGCCAGCAGCACGCCGTCGGCGTCGCGGTCGAAAATGTCGAGCACCGTGACATGGGGCAGGGCGCCAACGCGGGCCAGGCGCTTACGCTCCTTGGTCAGGACGCCTTCGTCCTGCAGGTCGCGCAGGAGATCCTTCAGCCAAATGCGGTCCGGGCCGAGCAGCGCGAACGCCTTGGCGATGTCGCGTTTTCCAGCGCGATCCGGATTTTCGGCGATGTAGCGCAGGATTTCGTCACGCGAGGGCCTGTAATCGCCCTTGACCTTGGCCGTTGTGTCGGCGGTGCGCGGGTCGCCGTGGGTTGGTGCGGAGATCCTGCGCGCCACGCCGTTCTATCCCTTTTTCCTGGCGGCAGGCTTCTTGGCCGCCGTCTTCTTGGTAGCGGGCGCCTTGGCCGCCGCCGCTTTGCGGAAAGGCTTCTTGCCGCCGCCGCCCTTGGCTTCCTTCTCGGCGATCAGCGCCAGCGCATCCTCCATCGTCACCGATTGCGGATCCTTGCCCTTGGGCAGCGTGGCATTGACCTTGCCGAAATTGACGTAAGGCCCGTACTTGCCGTCGCGCACGACGATCTTGCCGCCGCCGTCGGGATGATCGCCAAGCTCCTTGAGGGCTGCCGCAGTGCCGCCATTGCGGCCGCCCTTGCCCTTCAACTGCTTCTCGGCGATCACCGAAACGGCGCGGTTGAGGCCGATCGAGAACACATCCTCGATGCTGTCGAGATTGGCGTAGGTGCCGTCATGCAGCACGAAAGGCCCGTAGCGGCCAAGCCCTGCCGAGATCATCTTGCCGGTTTCCGGATGCTTGCCGACATCGCGCGGCAGGGAAAGCAGGGCAAGCGCCTTCTCATGGTCGATCGAATCGGGCGTCCAGCCCTTGGGCAAGCTGGAACGCTTGGCTTCCTTGCCGTCGCCACGCTGGATGTAGGGGCCAAAGCGGCCGCTGCGCAGCGTGATCTCCTCAGCCGTGTAGGGATCCTTGCCGAGCACCTTGGTGCCGTCCTCGCCGCCGCCATTCTCGCCATTGGGATTGGACGCGTCGCCGAGCTGGCGGGTGAAGGAGCATTCGGGATAGTTCGAGCAGCCGACGAAGGCGCCGAACTTGCCGAGCTTGAGCGACAAATTGCCGGTGCCGCATTTCGGGCAGATGCGCGGATTGGAGCCGTCCTCCCGGGCAGGGAAGACCAGAGGCGCCAGCTCCTCGTTCAGCGCATCGAGCACGTCGGTGACGCGCAGTTCCTTGATGTCGGCCACGGCGCCGGAAAAATCCTTCCAGAAATCGCGCAGAACGTCCTTCCAGGCGAGCTTGCCGTCGGAGATCTCGTCGAGCTTTTCCTCGAGCGATGCGGTGAAATCGTATTCGACGTAGCGCTCGAAGAAGCTTTCCAGGAAGGCCGATAGCAGCCGGCCCTTTGCCTGCGGCACAAGCCGGCGCTTGTCGATGGTGACATAGTCGCGGTCCTCGAGCGTCTTCAGGATCGCCGTGTAGGTCGACGGCCGGCCGATGCCGAGCTCCTCCAGCTTCTTGATCAGCGAAGCTTCGGAATAACGCGGCGGCGGTTCGGTCGTGTGCTGAGTGGCGTTGATCGCCTGGCGGGCAAGCTGCTCGCCGGCGCGGATTTCGGGCAGGCGGCGGTTTTCCTCGTCCTCGGAATCATCGTCCTTCTGATCGGTATAGGCGGCGATGAAACCGTCGAAGCGCACGACCGAACCGACGGCGCGCAACTCGGCCGTGCGAGCACCGTTGACCGCCTCGATCTCGACCGTGGTGCGTTCGATCTCCGCCGGCTGCATCTGGCTGGCGATGGCGCGCTTCCAGATCAATTCATAGAGCCGCATCTGGTCGGCATCGAGATATTGCCTGACCGATGCCGGCGTGCGCATGAAGTCGGTCGGGCGGATCGCTTCGTGCGCTTCCTGGGCGTTCTTGGCCTTGGTCGTGTACAGGCGCGGCTTTTCCGGCAGGTATTTCGGGCCGAATTCCTTGGCGATGGCATCGCGTGCGGCATCGATCGCCTCGGGCGCCATCTGCACGCCGTCGGTTCGCATATAGGTGATCAGGCCGGTGGTCTCGCCGCCGATCTCCATTCCCTCATAGAGGCGCTGCGCCACCTGCATCGTGCGGTTGGCCGAAAAGCCGAGGCCCGACGAGGCGGCCTGCTGCAATGTCGAGGTGGTGAAGGGCGGGCCCGGATTGCGCTTGGTGGGTTTTGCCTCGACGGACAGCGCCTTGAAGGCCGCGCCCTCGAGCATGGCCTTGATGTCGTCGGCCTGCGCCTTGTTGGCGATGTCGAGCTTTTGCAATTTCTTGCGCTCGAAAGCGGTCAGGCGCGCCTCGAAATTTTCGTTGCGCGGCGTGCCGAGGATGGCAGCGATCTGCCAGTATTCCTCGCGGATGAAGCGTTCGATCTCGGATTCGCGGTCGCAGACCAGCCGCAAGGCGACCGACTGCACACGGCCGGCGGAACGGGCTCCGGGGAGCTTGCGCCACAGTACCGGCGAAAGAGTGAAGCCGACGAGATAGTCGAGCGCCCGGCGGGCGAGATAGGCGTCGACCAGCGGCGCATCGATCTGGCGCGGATTGGCCATCGCCTCGAGCACCGAGCTCTTGGTGATGGCGTTGAAGACGACGCGGCTGACCGGCTTGTCCTTCAGCGCGCGCTTCTGCCGCAAGACTTCCAGAACGTGCCAGGAGATGGCCTCGCCCTCGCGGTCCGGGTCGGTGGCGAGGATCAGGCCGTCGGCGTCCTTGACCGCCTTGGCGATGTCGGCGAGGCGCTTGCCGGATGCCGTGTCGACCGCCCAGGACATGGCGAAATCCTCGTCCGGTCGCACCGAGCCGTCCTTGGCCGGCAAATCACGGACATGGCCGAACGAGGCCAGAACCTTGTAGTTCTTGCCGAGGTACTTGTTGATTGTCTTCGCCTTGGCCGGCGATTCGACGACGACGACGTCCATGAGGGCTCATATCAGCTGTGATGCGGCAGAAGAATTCCGCTGCGCGCGACGAAATCTCGGTTCTGTTCGTCGCTCACATGGCCGCGCTTTTGCATCCGGTCAAGGGGAAGCGGCCAAATTGCAAGAGTGCCGGCAGCAATACACTCTAAGAGTGTATGGAGAAGATCACATTGTTGAGGGGTAACTAAGACAAATGGCTGGAGCGGTGAGGAGCGGCTCAAATTGGCGCCGATGAGGTCGCCGGCGACCCTGTGGACCGAGTCAAATGCCGCGCCAGCGCGTCTGATGCGGACTGCCAGGCGTTGAAGGCACGCCCGGCAGCAACGTCGAAGTCAAAGTGGCAGCCTTAGTCGGCCTTGACGATATGCCAGACGCCGCCGACGCCATCACCCGACACATCGCCGGCCTTCTTGTCCTTGATGAATGTGTAGACGGGCTTGCCGTCATAGGCCCACATCTTGGTGCCGTCGGTGCGGTCGACGACGGTCCATTCATCGTCCGCCTTGGCGCCGGTCTCGGCCTTCAGCGGCGGCCAGTTTGTGGCGCATTTGTCATAGCAGTTGGTCTTGCCCTTCTCGTCCTTGTCATAGGTATAGAGCGTCATGCCGTTGGCATCGGTGTAGATCTTGGTGC